>NZ_JAWHPK010000002.1:0-1147 GCF_032587795.1 Pseudomonas syringae group sp. 247E2
TAGTTGATGGGTTACTGGCACACGCCGGGCAGGAAATTCATCTCAAGGCCGGTAATAACGTGGTAATTGAGGCGGGGCTCGAGATCACGGTCAAAGCGGGTGATTCCTTTATCAAGATCGACGCCAGTGGCGTAAGCATTACCGGCCCTCAGATGAAACTCAACTCGGGGGGCAAGCCAACCTTGGGCACCGGCGCATCGCCCGCTTTGCCTGGGCTTGTGAAACAGGCAGATGACAATGGGCCGGGGCAGTTGCTGACGCAGCGCCTGGGTGAACCAGGCCCGATAGTAGAGCTGTGCCAGAAACCCAGGAACGGAACGCCCATGGACTGCCCGCTTGCCGATTGCGGCTGTCGCGGGGCGTTGCTGTCGAGAGGTCGGGCATGAACGTTTACGTGCTGCTGGAGCGCACCGACTCGCTGCTGGAACAACTCTACCAACGGCTGCCCGATCCAGCGCCAGCCGTGTTATTCGACAAGACCGAGCTGGCCACCTACCGGGAGAAAAGTCCGCTTTTTTTGAACACATCAGGCAGCAATACCCTCGTTGAGGCAATGCATGAAGAGCCAGAATCCTGGCCCGGCCTGATCATCGAAAGCCCCTCTCCCGCCGACGTGTTGCTCGGCCATCTGCGGCACATTCTGTTTGTCAGGTTCGAGGGGCAGCGCCGAGGCGTGCTGCGCTATTCACACCCTGTCACTGCCAGCTACTTCTTTACCGTTGATGCGCCTCAATCCATCGCCCAGTGGTTCGGCCCTATTTCCAGGCTTGGCTGGTACGGCGGCACCTGGGAGGACCTTGCACAAGGCAAGCAGCGCTGGTTCGACGTTCGCAATCCACACGCACCTGATTGGCAACCGCCCCAACCTCAAGTGACGTTCGGTTTAAACCAGTGGCAAGAAGACGCGTTGCGGCGCCAGAACAAGGAGTTCTTACAATGACCAGCGGCAGACTGAGCGATGGCCCTTCCTGCGAAATGGACAAACTGATCGTCCAGATCGTGGGCAAGAAGCATTCGGACCAGCAGCAGGTTTTGCTGCTCGGTTCTGATGGGACCCGTATCTATTCACCCAAATCGGAAGTGCTGGAAAGGGAGCTGTTCAGCAGCACCCTGAAGGTCTGGGATCACATCGAGGGCACGCACCTTC
>NZ_JAWHPK010000003.1:0-55271 GCF_032587795.1 Pseudomonas syringae group sp. 247E2
TGTCTCAGGATGGCGAGTTGGGCTCCTGCTGGCTGCGCATGATGCAACCGAGCAGTGGTCCGGACTGGGGCAGTGTGCATGTGCCGCGTGCCGGTGAAGAAGTGGTCATCACCTTTCTGGATAACGACATTGATCGGCCACTGGTCATGGGCCAGGTCTACGGCGGCCACAAACCCGCCTGGCACTCCAGCGGTCTGATGGCAGGCTACAAAAGCAAGGAAGTCGGCGGCGGTGGTTTCAACCAGTGGGTGATGGACGACTCGACCGGCCAGGTCCGCACCCAGATCCACAGCAGCCACGGGCATACCCAGCTTAACCTCGGTTATTTGATCGACCAGCGCGGCAACAATCGCGGCGGTCTGCGCGGTACCGGGTTTGAACTGCGCACCGATGCTTACGGTGCCCTGCGCGCCCAGCAGGGTCTTTACCTCAGCACCTGGAAACGCAGCGGTGCCCAGGGCGCACAGATCGATGCCAGCGAAGCGCAGCAGCAACTGAAAAACAGCGAGCAACGCGTCAAGACCCTGTCCGACACCGCGCAACAGCACAATGCCCTGCCCATGCAGGAAGGCCTGGACAGCCTGACCCAGCTCAACAGCGATGCCGACGTGACTTACGGCAGCGACGACGGCGCCCCGAGCCAAGGCCCCGGCGAACAACAACGCAACGGCGGTGACACCGCCTGGGCGATCCGCAGCGGCGGACGAGGCAAGACACCGGGTTACCAGCAGCCATTGCTGATCGCCTCCTCCCCCGCCGACATCGCCACTGCCACGCCGAAAAGCACGCACCTGCACAGCGGCAAACACCTGACCCTGAGCACCGGCGAAGACGTCAGCATTGCTAGCGGCAAATCCCTGCTGGCCAGCGTCGCGCAAAGCATCAGCCTGTTCGCGCAGAACGCCGGAGCCAAGCTGTTTGTGGCCAAAGGCAAGATCGAGTTGCAGGCGCAAAGTGATGCGATGGAGTTGACCGCGCAGCAAGGGGTAAAGATCACCTCGACCGCTGCTGGAATAGAAATCGCTGCTCAGGACGGCATATTGCTTACCAGCGGTGGTGGCTACATCCGCATCAAGGACGGCAACATCGAGATTCACGCGCCGGGGACGATTGATGTCAAAGGGGCGAAGAAGACGTTTAGTGGGCCAGCCCAGCTTAATCGCGACCACCCTGCCTGGCCCGAGTCCTCGGTGACCCAAGCGCTCACCTTTTATGCTGGGCAAACCAACGCCGGAAGCTCCAGTGCATGGGCTGGTATGCCTTACACGTTGCGCGACGGGGCATCAGTCGTCAAAAAAGGCGTCATGGATAAAACCGGGGCAATTGACGTTGATCATCACCCCACAACCAGCAATTACACGCTAGAACTGGCCAATGGCGTGAGTTACGACATTCCGGTCGGCGGTCAGTACCAAGGCGAGCAAAGCAATGCCGAATTCGCCAACAGCGGATTTCATCGCCATAGCAACCAAACGGGTTCAACGAACTCTCGGGCAGGAACTGAGAGCAAGTTCCGGGCCCTGTACACCTCACTGAACAACCCAGAATCAGAATCGGAAACGTGATGGGAACGACTAACCCATTCGAGACCAGAGTTGCGACCGGCATGCATCCTGATGAACCTGCAGAACGGCCATGGCCTGTGCGATCAACTGTCAGCCATCCAGCTCGCCTCTCCGATCAGGCAGCGTGTCAAAAACTATAAGGACGAAACGCTCATGGAATCGCCACTTCCCCGCCTCAACAACATAACAGTGCCCATCGCACTCTCGCACACCAACAGCGCCAGGATTGTTCCGCGTTGGTTCGTCGAGGACAGCGAATTCAGCCCGATTCCAGCCACCTACCGTCCGCTGGTCAACGGTGAGGAAGCGTTCAAGGCCGTCTATGAGGCCATTGCCAAGGCTGAAAAATCCGTCGAAATCATCTGCTGGGGCTTCCAGCCTTCCATGTATTTCATCCGCGACGGATCCCACCCCTGCATTGGCGAACTGCTCAGGATCAAGGCTGCCAACGGTGTGAAGGTGCGCATACTGGGCTGGGAAATGCCCTTCAACTCCGCAGGCGTAGCAGGCGAAGGTAATCTGCCGGGCAAAGGTGTAATCCGGATAAAATCCCGGGCCATGCAAAGCTCCACGCCTGATCAGTATGACTACGATCGCGACTGGTTCTCCGAATGCGCGGTGTCCGATGGCAAGGCGGCTGAGCGAGTCAAAGGCAAATCTCCAGTGTTCGTGAGTCGTGGCTTCAGCGCCAATGAACGGTTAGAGATCAAGCACTGGGTGAAGTATGAAGCGCTCGATCCCAATATCAGCGTGGGCATGCGCCTCGTCCTGAGCGCCAGCGCCTCGCACCACCAAAAAAGTGTACTGGTAGACTATGAACTGCCCAGCGCGGTCGGCTTTGTCATGGGTCACAATTCGCTGGACGAGTATTGGGACACCGATCAACACTCTGCACTGAACCGTGAAGAAGGCACCAAGCCTGAGCCCTATCTCGGCTCGCGCGGCTCCACGCCACGCCAGGACATCTCGTGCATGTTGTCCGGGCCGATTCTCCACGATGTACACCAGAACTTCGCCATCGCCTGGCGCAAGGAAACCGGCGAGGACCTGCTTGCCTGCCGCGATTGCGATCCGACCTCCAATCGTCTCCAGTTCCAGAACGGCACGCGGTTGATGATGCAAGTGTTGCGCACCCAGGCTCAGGTGGGCCAGCCCAAAACCAACCGCAAGCACAAGGATGACGTAGGCGACCATGAAAAACCTGTCTGTGACATCCAAAGCGGTTACATGGTGGCTGCCAACAACGTCACCCAGTTCATCTACATCGAGAACCAGTACTTCCGCTGGCCGCCGCTGGCTGATCACCTCAAGACCCTGGCAGGGAAATACTTCAAAGCAGGCCGTAAGGAGCCCCTCTATCTTTTTGTCGTCACCAATGACACCAAGGACGGGGTTGGCATGGGCACAGCCAAGACCCAGGAAATGCTCGCCAGCCTCGGCAGGGCAGAAACCATTCCGGCCATCACCAAGCTGCGAATGATCAAAGAGATGAAAAGTGAAGCCCCGGTCAGACCTCGGCCGGACGGGCCAAATGATCGGGCCGGGCAGAGAAAGCTGGACGAATGGCAAGCGGAGATGGACCGGAAAACCAAGGAGATTGAAACTTCCAACTTGGTAGCCAAGGAAGTGCCAGGCTTGAAGATTCATGTCTGTTCGCTGGTCGCATTCGACTCGCCGGCGGGCAAGCCGTGGATGCCGGTTTACATCCACTCCAAGCTGATGATCGTCGATGACGTCTACACCACACACGGCTCGGCCAACATCAACACCCGCAGCATGATGGTGGATAGTGAACTGAACATCTGCCACGAGCATCCAGAGTTTAGTCAGCCGTTGCGGCGGCGGTTGTGGGATTTGCATACGAAGGGGTTAGGGGGGCAGGATGAGCCTAAAGAAGCTTTTACAGCCTGGCAGGAAATCATTGGTAACAACAAAAGACTGCAGTCGAAAAAAATGTCCCCGTACGCTCCCCTTATCGAATTCCATTACAGCGAAACTTCTATGACGGACCTTGACTGATGCGCCTGCCTCTTTTGCTCTCAAGCCTGCTGCTATTTACCTGCAGCACCGCTAGCGCCTTCACTCCAAGGACAAAGGACACTCCCTTGAATAAACTAACAGAAGTAAATTCCAAGCTGGCATTTACTTGCGTGCACGAAAAAATTCCGGCTTCCTCAATCGATACCGATGTGCTATTCCAGTATGCTCGCTGGTTACAAAAAAATAATCAGGTAAATCAGGACAAGACCGTTGATCTAGAAATCGAAAGATTGTACCGAGTTGCAGCTGAAAATCAGCACTACAAAGCAAATATCAATCTGCAGAACGGTAGCATGCGTGGCCAATTCAAACTCGGCAGCGGCGAACATCGGCGCTTGAGTCAGCAGTTGATTGACGCAAGAGTAGCGACTGGTTATTACCTGATAGCCATATTTCTTGAGCGAGGCTCCGCCGGCTTGCAGAAGGATCCGGAAATGGCCTTGCGTTACTTTCGCAAGGCGGCAGATGAAGGAAGCGACCAGGCTCAAGCTTATGTGGCGGACAAACTAGAACCGATCGAGATTGCCCCGGACATTGCAAGACAGATGCGCTGGTGCGCCGCTGAACAAGGTAATGGAAGAGCCGCGACAGCATTAGGTAACGACCAAGTAATTGACAGAAATTATCAGAAAGCCCTTAAAGCTTATCAACTTGGCGTTGCAGCGGGCGATGAAACTGCAGCCTCTTTTTTGAGCAAGGGTTTTCGTGGCCCCAAGTCAGATGATCGTCTTTACTACATAGAGCAAAAAGAGGACTTGGAGCGAGCCGAACGTTACAAAAAAATCTGGAGCCTTCTGGCTGATTGGTCTTACGCCAATCCAAAAGTCCCCGAAATCAACGAAATCGTCCCCCTGCCCCCAGCCAAGCTCCCCGCATGGGATGGCAAGCTGAAATGGGTTGAAGAGCGTGAAGCCAACGTCCCTCCGCCCAAGCCTTCCGAAGCGCTGATCGAGCAACTGGCCAAGGCCATGGTGCTTGATCCTAAAACAGGCAAGCCGTTGCCAGGCTCTCCGGTCTACAGTAAGGAAGATTGATCACAGATCCATGTGCCAAGCAAAGATTTACATGTGTCGACAGTGATCGGCACATGCAAATCTCTGCCCAAACTCAAATCCAACTCGCTCTCGTTGAACCTTATTATCACGACGCTACTATGACGGACCATGACTGATGCGCCTGACTTTGTTGATTTCGATCCTGCTGTTGGCCGCCTGCAGCTCCGGCAATGCCCTTACCTTACGGACAAAGGACGCGCCGCTGAGTCAGTTGAGCGAAATCAACGCCAAACTGGCCTTCACCTGCGTACACGAGAAAATCCCGGCCCCCTCGGCAGAAACAGACGTGTTGTTCCAGTACGCCCGCTGGTTGCAGAAAAACAATCAGATTCAGCAGGATGAAACGGTCGATATCGAGATCGGAAGACTGTACCGTATCGCGGCAGAAAACAACCACTACAAGGCCAACGTGAACCTGCAAAACGGCGCAATGCGTGGTCAGTTTAAACTTGCTGGTGGAGAACGCCTGCGTCTTAGCCAGCAATTGATAGATGCACACGTCGCTACCGGTTACTATATGGTCGCCATCTATCTTCAAAAGGGCGCGGCTGGTCTGCAACAAGATGAGGATATGTCACTGCGTTACTTTCGCAAGGCCGCAGACGAAGGAAACGCGCAAGCGCAAGCCTACGTGGCTGAAAAACTCGCGCCCATTGATATTGCACCGGACGTAGCACGTCAGATGCGAAGTTGTGCAGCGTCACAAGGCAATGGTGATGCGGCTTTGGCATTAGGAGTTAATCTATCAACTGCAAAGCAGTATCAAGCAGCTCTTGAAGCTTTTCAACTTGGAGCGGCAGCAGGTAATGAAACCGCTGCATCTTTTTTGGATAGCGGGTTTCGCGGCCCAAAACCGGATGATCGTTTGTACTACTTAGGCCAGAAAGAAGATCTTGAACGAGCGGAACGTTATAAACAAATAAGCAAATTACTCAGTAGATTATCTTACGCCAACCCAAAAGTCCCTGAAATAAATGAAATCGTCCCACTACCGCCAGCCAAGCTTCCTGCTTGGGATGGCAAGCTGAAATGGGTTGAAGAGCGTGAAGCCAACATCCCGCCGCCTAAGCCCTCTGAAGCACTGATTGCGCAACTAGCCAAGGCCATGGTGCTTGACCCTAAAACGGGCAAGCCGTTGCCAGGCTCTCCGGTCTACAGTAAGGAAGATTGATCACAGATCCATGTGCCAAGCAGAGATTTACATGTGTCGACAGTGATCGGCACATGCAAATATCTACCCGAACTCAAACCCGACACGCTCTCGTTGAACCTTATTATCACGACGCTACTACGACGGACCATGACTGATGCGCCTGACTTTGTTGCTTTCGATCCTGCTGTTGGCAGCCTGCAGCTCCGGCAATGCCCTTACCTCACGGACGAAGGACGCGCCGCTGAATCAGTTGAGCGAAGTCAACGCCAAGCTGGCATTTACCTGCGTACACGAGAAAATCCCGGTTCCTTCGTCAGAAACGGATGTGCTGTTTCAGTTCGCGCGCTGGCTGCAGAAAAACAATCAGATTCAGCAGAATGAAACGGTCGACGTCGAAATTGGCAGACTGTATCGCATCGCGGCAGAAAACAACCACTACAAGGCCAATGTCAACCTGCAGAACGGTGCTATGCGTGGCCAGTTCAAGCTCACTGGTGAGGAAAGATTACGACTTAGCCAGCAACTGATAGATGCACATGTGGCTTCGGGTTATTACATGGTCGCCGTCTACCTTGAGAAGGGTGCAGCTGGGCTGCAACAAGACGAAAATATGTCACTGCGCTACTTTCGCAACGCGGCGGATAAGGGGAGTGCGCAAGCACAAGCTTATGTGGCCGAAAAGCTAGAGTCTGATAATGCCGCAGTAGAGGTTACTCGTAATATGCGACGTTGCGCGGCTGAGCAAGGTAATGGAAAGGCTGCTGGAGCATTAGGCGTAGATCTATCGGAGGATGAGCAGTATCAAGCCGCCCTCGAAGCGTTTCAACTGGGAGTAGCAGGAGGAGATGAAAGCTCAGCATCATTTCTAAACAATGGGTTTCGCGGCCCTAAGCAGAATAATCGTATGTATTATTTGGGCCAGCATGAAGATATAGAGCGAGCAGAACGTTACAAACAGATTTGGAGCATGCTTTCAGCATTGGTCTTACGCCAATCCAAAAGTACCCGAAATCAACGAAATCGTTCCCCTGCCCCCAGCCAAACTCCCGGCCTGGGATGGCAAGCTGAAATGGGTTGAAGAGCGTGAAGCCAACATCCCGCCGCCCAAGCCTTCCGAAGCGCTGATCGAGCAGTTGGCCAAGGCCATGATTCTTGATCCTAAAACAGGCAGGCCGTTACCGGAGTCGCCGGCTTACAGCAAGGGAGACTGATCAAAAGTCTGATGACGCCGGTCCGGAAGAGATTCTGCATATGCCTATAGCGGGCGGCATATGCAAACTTGTACTCTCGTCCAAAGCTGTCCAGGACGCCATCTATGCGTTTTATGTCTTAGCATGGATCGTAAAGGAAGAATAACGTTCAAATCGATATCAAACCGTCGCAGCCATCAAGAATATCTTGGGGTGAGCGACTATCAAACACTTTCTGCCCAAGGTAAATTCCATGATCACTTTGGTGCTTTTCCTATGTGTCTTGTCTGCAGTTTTTTATATAGGTCGTGTCATTTTTCGGATCATCAGCACCGATGAAACAGGCGGGATTTCAAATGTGCTTACCCCAGCCACGTTGTTTAAAATGGCGTGCGCTTTTTTGGTCCTGTGTGTGGCTTCAGGCGCAGTATTTATAGGCGGCACAGCTAGCGCAATCAGCGGTTCAGGAGGAAGTGCCGAAGGTCAACAGCTTATGGATGCCATGTGGAGTCTCAGTAAGTTTTGCCTTTACGCAGCATCGGCTTTTGCATTAGCTGCATTGATGAGACTCCTTTCGAAATAGCGATGGCCAGTCAGCTTTTTGCGCTGGAAAAATCATGGGTCAGCCTATTGAGCTTTGGTGTTGATGGTTCACACAACGTGGTTAGCACTAAGAAGCGTCCCAAGGGACGCTTCTTGCCTGTTCGGAAATACTCAAAGCACACTCAACGGATACTCCACAATCACCCTCACCTCATCCAGATCCGATTCAAACGCCGTAGCACGAGTCGTTGCTTGGCGCACGCGCAGCGACAGGTCTTTCAGTGGCCCGGTCTGCACGATGTATTTCGCTTCGATATCGCGCTCCCAGCGTTTCTGGTCGGTCAGCGGGTTGCCTTGTGCGTCGCGGCGCATGTAGGTGCTGTTGGCGTTGGAGTAGTCGGCGTCGGTGCCTTTGCCGTAGCGGGTCATGAATGACAGGCCGGGCACGCCGAAGGTGGACATGTCGAGGTTGTAGGTGACCATCCACGAGCGTTCTTTGGGTGAGTTGAAGTCGCTGTACTGGATGGAGTTGGCCAGGTAGATGGAGTCGGACTGCCGGAGGTAGTCGAAATCGTCATCACCTTCGTTGCGCTGGTGCGAAAGCGACAGGGTGTGTGCGCCGTATTGCAGGGCGAGTTTTGCGCTCCAGATGTCGTTGTCGAATTCGCCGAGCAGTTTTTTGCCTTCGTCGGTGGCGTGGTAATAGTTCAGGCTGCTGGTCAGCGACAGGTCGTCAGAGAGCGGCAGCACGTAGGACGCTGAAGCGTATTTCTGATCCCAGGCGTCTTTAAGTCGGCTGGTGTAGAGGCCAAGGCTCAACCTGTCGGTGGCCTGATAGTCACCGCCGAAGTAGGCAACCCATGGAGAGTCCACGGCACCGCCGTAGAAGGTGACGAAACCGTCGCGCATGTTGCTGGAAACGGGCTGGCTCATGGAGTGCAGGCGACCGCCTTGCAGGGTCAGGCCGCTGATGCTGTTGTTGACGGCGGTAACGCCGCGGAAGCTTTCCGGCAGCAGTCGGGAGTCGCCGAAGGCAACCACCGGGGTGGACGGAAACACATCGCCCACGTTGACGACGGTGTCGAAGGCTCTGGCCTTCAGCGAGCCCCCGACCTTGGTGTATTCGTCACGGGCGCGGCCTTCCCCATCGACCGGCAGCACGTCGAATGCGCTGCGGCCGCCGTTGCGGCCGTCACCGGTGTCGAGCTTGATGCCGATCATGGCAAATGCATCGACCCCGACGCCGAAGGTGCCTTGAGTAAAACCTGACTGGAATCGCCCGATGATGCCTTGCGCCCACGCTTCGGAGTAGCCATTGCCGGTAGGGCTGGATTCGCCGTTGCGGTGGTCGCGGTTCATGTAGAAGTTGCGGTTGAGCACCGTCAGCGTGCTGCCTTCGATGAAGCCTTCTTTCTGCTCTTCAGCGAATACGGCAGCCGGTGCGACACCGGCGAGGGTCGAACACAGGGCCAGTGATAGAGTTTTAAGTTGAGTCATGTGCGCTCCGTCCAATCGGCAGATTGTTATAAACATGTCGATCTGGCTGTTTTTATTAACCCGAGCGCTGCCAGTGGGGCACAATCTTGAAGTAGCGAAGATAACGCCGAGGTGACGGAAAGATTACAAATATGAAAGGAAGTGCATTACAGCACGCCGTTGCTCAATAAAATAAAATACGCTTTGACCGGTGTAATCAGACATTCAAGATAGGACGAAGAGCGTCCAAGACGGCATTCCCTGGTTCAAGTGCACTCCTTCTGGCGGCTGTACCGGCCTTTTCGCGAGCAAGCTCGCTCCCACGGGGGCTGGAGCACGGGCGTGATAACGATTTGTGTAGATACGGGAATAAAAAAAGCGCCCCGAAGGACGCTTAAAGATTCGCCCCGACCAAAGGAGCAGGGAGCTACCAAGGGCGAATGGGGGTGCAGCGGGTCGGGCATCAAAGGCATCAGCCTTCGGACTTGGTCGACCGCTCGGCCTTGGCGTTGTCGTCTGTGTTGACGTAGCGCTCGGCTTTGTTGCTGCTGTTCTGTTCCTTGAAGCGCAGTTCCTGTGCAAGACGCATCTTGTCAGCCGCTGTGCTTGCGTACTCGTTGCCGTCGTCGGCGAAGGCTGCAGTGGCGGACAAGGCAGCTACGGCGAAAACCATCGACTTGATCAGTTTCATCATCATTACCTCTTTCGGTGTGTAAGGAGTTCCTTAAAAGCTCAGTGCTCGTCAGGGATGAAACAAGCTTACGTCCGGGTAGCTAACAGGAAGGTGAGCAGAGGATGACAATACTGTTAGAAAGCTGACATCTGCGAGATTACCGATTTGTAATGTTTCAGCCACTTTCCGGTTAGTGCGCACTTGGTAAGGTTGAACCACATTCAAACGGAGACAAAAGAAAATGCGCACCGCCAAATCGTTGTTACTTGCTCTGGTCATTCTTTCGCCACTGAGTGCTTACGCTTACACCACTGATGAAGTCAAAGCCACCACAGTGATCAAGGAACACCAGGCCAGCGTGCAGAAATACGCCGCTATCCATAACAAGCCGATGCCGGAGATCAAGGAGTACAAATACGGAATGAAGCTCGACGTTGCCAAGGTCATTCGCAAATCCCCGGACCTGCAAACCTGTAGCGTGATGCCGAAACTGATGACCTACGAGGACTCCAAAGGCAAGTTGAACACCGTGCAGTACCAGGTCCTGAGCGGGTGCAGAAACAGCCAATGATTCTGAACCTGCCAGGGAGGCCACCCACCGTTACATCCCCCGTCAGCCCGGACCGTTATCCGGGCTGACTTTTTTGTGTCTGCAATGCCCCGCTTCTTGCGCTTTCAAGCCTGCCTTATTCACTGATTCCTGCCTTTTTTGCAACATCACCGCATCTGCGTGGTCAACGCAAACCCCACTGTGTCGTGTCGCGATGTGTCTGGACATGGATCCGGTCCATCAAACACAGGCTCGGTTACGGTGATCGAGACACTGCACTTACGGATTCTGGAATGACGGATGCTTGAACTTGCTGCTGGTTTTATCTGCCTCACTGCGCTGCTGACCTATGTGAACTATCGCTTTATCGGTCTGCCGCCCACCATCGGTGTGATGGTCACCGCGCTGATGTTCTCTTTGCTGCTGCAAGGACTGAGTTTTCTGGGCTATCCCGGCCTGGAAGATCGCGTCCAGCAGTTGATCGGTCAGATCGACTTCGGCGACCTGCTGATGAACTGGATGCTGTCCTTCCTGCTGTTCGCCGGGGCGCTGCACGTCAACCTTGCAGACCTGAGAAGCTATCGCTGGCCCATCGGCCTGCTGGCAACCTTCGGTGTGCTGATTGCCACCACCGTGATCGGCGCGCTGGCCTACTGGATCTTCGCCCTGTTCGGCTGGCACGTCAGCCCGCTGTACTGCCTGCTGTTTGGTGCGCTGATCTCGCCCACCGACCCGATTGCCGTGCTCGGTGTGTTGCGTACCGCCAACGCCTCCAAACCGCTGAAAACCACCATCGTTGGTGAAAGCCTGTTCAACGATGGCACGGCGGTGGTGGTGTTCACCGTTCTGCTGGGTATCGCGCAGTTGGGCGAAACGCCGACGGTTGGCGAAACCGCCCTGCTGTTCGTCCACGAAGCGGTCGGCGGTGTGCTGTTCGGCGGCCTGATTGGCTATGCCGTGTACCTGATGATCAAAAGCATCGAGCAGTATCAGATCGAAGTCATGCTGACTCTCGCACTGGTGATCGGCGGCTCGGCGATGGCCTCCGAGCTGCATGTGTCAGGCCCTATCGCGATGGTCGTGGCCGGGCTGATCATCGGCAACCTGGGACGTAATCTGGCGATGAACGACATGACCCGTCGTTACATGGACGGTTTCTGGGAGTTGCTGGATGACATGCTCAACGCGCTGCTGTTCGCGCTGATCGGCATGGAGTTGTTGCTGTTGCCGTTCTCGTGGCAGCACCTGATTGCGGCCAGCCTGCTGGCAGCGGCGATTCTGCTGTCGCGCTTTGTCACCGTGGCCCCGGCTATTCTGCTGCTGCGTCGCTGGCGTAAGGTGCCGCACGGTACGATCCGCATCCTGACCTGGGGCGGCTTGCGCGGCGGTGTCTCGGTGGCACTGGCGCTGGCCTTGCCCACCGGGCCGGAGCGCGACCTGCTGCTGAGCATCACCTACATCGTGGTGTTGCTGTCGATCCTCTTGCAAGGCCTGACGATCGGTAAGCTGGTGCATGCCGTCACCCGTTCGCCTCAGGCGAAAGAGCCGGCAGAGCATTGATCAGACGGATGCAGCGGCGCGCCGGTACTCACTGGGCGTCTGCTGCATCTCCACGCGGAAATGCCGGTTGAAGTTGGACAGGTTGGCGTAACCCACTTCAAAGCAGATGTCCGACACCGACATCTCGCTGTGCAGCAGCAACCGGCAAGCCCGCTGAACCCGCAGCTTGCGCATCAGATCAATAAAACAATGCCCGGTGGTGCGTTTGAAGAAGCGCGAAAAGCCCGGATCACTCATGTCCAGCCGTTGCGCGATGACTGACAGGCGAATATCGCTGGTCAATTCAGTCAGTAGATAATCGAACGCCTTGTTGATCCGCTCGGAACTGCGCGCATCCAGGGTCGGGGCATACCAGGCGCTGGCCAGCAGACGAGCCTCCTGCACAGGTGCCTTCATCAGCGTGTTGACCAGTTGCAGAAACAGAATCAGCCGTTCCAGGCCTTGTGCCGGGCCGATCTGCTCCAGCAGTTGCGCAGCCTGCATGGCCGTTTCGCCGGTGAACTGCAACCCGCGACGTGCCTGTTCGAACAGACGCCGCAAATCGCCCAGTTCCGGCAGCGTTCCACGTAGCGCCAGCAACGCCGCGCCATCGAACTGCAACACCACGTCACGCCCGGCCAAGTGCTCGCCGGGGGCCAGATCGCCGATCCAGTCGTGAGGCAAATCGGGACCGATCAGAGCCACATGACCGGCACCGAACTCACCGATGTAATCACCGGCCACCAGCTTGCCACTGCCCTGGCGGATCAGGTGGATTTCAAATTCTGGATGGTGGTTCCAGCGGGCCAGCGAGTAGGGATAGTCGTGCTCGTACCAGCGAAAGCAGTGGTCTGGTTGCGGGAGAATAACCTCAAGCTCGGCGGGACGCTGCTCAAACAAAGCCGCTCGGCTGTCAGGCACTGGATGCCCCTTTTATCGTTATGAATGCGCTGTGGACAACTAAACATACGCCCTGCCGCTCGGCCAGTGCTAGCTCACAATTAATCCGCCACTGATACTTTTTTGCTTTCAGAGCGCCGCGTGGCAAGCGGTTAAAAAAGTATCAGCCGATCGTTCGCCATGCGTTTGTTCAGGCCGCAACAGGCTGCTGTAATCGAGCCGTCCACCATGGTGATTCAGCCGTGGCCAACAACAAAAACAATGACTCCCGCCAGCCAAGGCGCGGGATGGAGTGCCCTGAGATGAACATCCGCAAAGCGCTTTTCCTGTCAGCGGGCGTGTCCGTCGCCCTCAGCAGCATGGTCGCGCAGGCCGCCGAGACCGTTACCATCGCTACCGTCAACAACGGCGACATGATCCGCATGCAGCGCCTGTCGAAAATCTTCGAACAGCAGCATCCTGATATCAAACTCAATTGGGTAGTGCTCGAAGAAAACGTCCTGCGCCAGCGCCTGACCACCGACATTGCCACGCAGGGCGGCCAGTTCGACGTGCTGACCATCGGCACCTACGAAACGCCACTGTGGGGCGCCAAGCAATGGCTGGAGCCAATCACCGGCCTTGCGCCCGAGTACGAACTGGAAGACATATTTCCCTCAGTGCGCCAGGGTTTGTCGGTCAAGGACACGCTCTATGCCCTGCCCTTTTATGGCGAAAGCACGATCACCTATTACCGCACCGACCTGTTCAAGCAGGCAGGTCTGAGCATGCCGCAGCAGCCAACCTGGACCCAACTGGGTGAGTTCGCGGCGAAGCTGCATCAGCCCGACAAAGGTATTTACGGCATGTGCCTGCGCGGCAAGGCCGGTTGGGGCGAGAACATCGCGCTGCTGAGCACCATGGCCAACGCGTTTGGCGCGCGCTGGTTCGATGAGCAATGGAAACCGCAATTGACCAGCCCGGAATGGAGCAAGGCTGCGAATTTCTATGTCAACACCCTGAAAAAGTATGGCCCGCCGGGCGTGTCTAGCAACGGCTTCAACGAAACCCTCGCGCTGTTCAACAGCGGCAAATGCGCCTTGTGGGTCGACGCCAGCGTGGCCGGCTCTTTCACGACGGACAAGGAACAGAGCAAGGTGGTCGACAGCGTCGGCTTTGCACCTGCGCCGGTTGAAGTGACTGACAAGGGCTCATCATGGCTTTACGCCTGGTCGCTGGCGATACCGGCCACCTCAAAGCACAAGGACGCGGCTAAGACGTTCATCACCTGGGCGACGTCCAAAGCCTATATCCAGCAGGTCGCCGAGAAAGACGGCATCAGTGATGTGCCGCCTGGCACACGCGCCTCCACCTACAGCGAGGCTTACCTGAAAGCTGCGCCGTTCGCCAAGGTCACGCTGCAAATGATGCAACACGCCGACCCGGCGCACCCCTCGGCCAAGCCTGTACCCTACGTTGGTATCCAGTACGTGACCATTCCCGAGTTCCAGGCCATCGGCACCTCGGTCGGCAAGTTGTTCTCCGCTGCCGTGACTGGCCAGACCACCACTGAACAGGCGCTCAGCGCTGCACAGGCCGTCACCGAACGCGAGATGAAACGCGCCGGTTATCCGAAGTAAAGCTGCGGCCCTCAACTGTATTGGACGGATGATGAACCCATGAAACGACTTGAAGGTAAAAGCGCGCTGATCACCGGATCGGCGCGAGGCATCGGGCGGGCGTTTGCCCAGGCATATATCCAGGAAGGTGCTCGTGTAGCCATTGCCGATATCAATCTGCAACGCGCGCAAGCCACGGCGAACGAGCTGGGGCCGAACGCCTACGCGGTCAGCATGGACGTGACGGACCAGGCGTCCATCGATCAGGCCATCGCCGCTGTGGTCGCACAGACCGGCAAGCTGGATATCCTGATCAACAACGCCGCGCTGTTTGATCTGGCACCAATTGTCGGTATCACCCGCGACAGTTACGAGCGGCTGTTTTCGATCAACGTCGCGGGCACCCTGTTCACGTTGCAGGCAGCAGCCAGGCAAATGATTGCCCAGGGGCACGGCGGCAAGATCATCAACATGGCCAGTCAGGCTGGTCGGCGTGGCGAGGCGCTGGTGGCGGTGTACTGCGCGACCAAGGCTGCGGTGATCAGCCTGACCCAATCGGCCGGACTGGACCTCATCAAGCATGGCATCAACGTCAACGCCATCGCACCGGGCGTGGTCGATGGCGAACACTGGGATGGCGTGGATGCGATGTTCGCCCGCTATGAAAACCGCCCGCTGGGCGAGAAGAAGAAGCTGGTCGGCGAGCAGGTGCCATACGGACGTATGGGCACGGCGGATGACCTGACCGGCATGGCGATTTTCCTTGCGTCGCCGGACAGTGAATACGTCGTCGCCCAGACCTATAACGTCGATGGTGGCAACTGGATGAACTGAGGTGGACTGCCTGCAAAGATGAGCAAGTCCGTGCAAAAAGGCCCGTCGCTGCTTCCATTGCCGGAGCGATTGGCTAAGATGCGCGGACCGCCTGTTGTCTTGGCGGCTCATCAAGGAGCACGAATGTCCACTGAAGAGGAGATCGCCATTTCCGGCGGTACACCTATGATCCCCGATCAGCGCCGGGAGCTGATGCTGCGTCAATTGCGCAAGCATCAGGTGCTCAGCGTTCATCAGTTGATGGAGATGTTCGACTGCTCGCACATGACCATCCGCCGCGATATCGCCCAGCTGGAACAGGAAGGCCGGGCCTATTCAGTCACCGGAGGCGTGCGTATCGCCAGCCAGGTCCACAGCGAGCCCAGCCATCAGTCCAAGGCGGTTATAGAGCTGCCGCACAAGCAGGGCATGGCGAGGCTCGCGGCGGGTTTGCTGCATCCGGACATGACGATTTACCTGGACGCGGGCACCAGCACACTGGAAATCGTGCCGCATATCATTGCGTTGTCAGGCATGACCGTGGTGACCAATGATTTCGGCGTAGTCAACGCGCTGGCCGACGCTGCGCATGTGGATGTGATTCACACCGGCGGGCTGCTCGATCATCCGAACCGCTCCAGCGTCGGTGGGCTGGCGGCAGCGACGTTGCGGCAACTGGCGACCGATGTGGCCTTCATGTCGACCAGCTCGTGGGACCTGCAACGTGGCACGACTACGCCGTCGGCGCTGAAAGTTGAGGTCAAACAGGCCGCCATGCAGTCAGCCTCGCAAACCGTATTGGTCGCGACCAGCTCGAAATACGGCACCTTCGGCATGTACAAGGTGGCCGGGCTCGAGCAGTTCGACACCATCATCACCGATGCCGCGCTTGCTGAAGCCGCAGCGGATGGTATCCGTAAGCAGCGTATCGAACTGCTGCTGGCACCGGTGGGTGGCAAGCGCTAATGTGGTGTTTTTGAAACACCGCACTAGCGCTTTCATACCGAACTTTCGCCATGACCAAGAACCATTAATCGCTGCAGACGCGCCTCGCGCATTATAAAACCACCCTTCAAAACAGCCGCTTCTGAAAAAATAAGCGCTTATGGGTTGGAGGGAAGTTATTGAGATGCACAAACTCAGTGGCGCCATTTCGCTTATAGAGGGACGTTGCCTGGAAGTCAAAGGTTCAAAGGGAGCCATTGGTATAAGTTGCCCAGACACCAGAGCCCAGGCATGCTTGAAAAATTCATTTTTTAAGGGTGCCGCTTCAATCCTCATAAAAATAGCAATGCCGGGCAGGCAGCTCTTTAGCCAGCAAACGTATCCCTGCGGGCGCTCAATCTGTCAGCGAAGTGGCCCGTTGAGTTGTTTTAACAAGGTATAGCGACTGGTTAATTCACCACAATAGTGAGGGAGTAGCGCAATCAATACGTACCCGCACCGTAAGTACCACTGAGCTACCTCGTCATTCAATGTTTCTATGAGCGCATCCACACAGCCTCTCTCCATTGCCAATGCCTCGACTCTGTTAAGGCACGCAGCGCCTAGCCCACGACTGCGCCACTGCTCGTCCACCCAAAGGTAATTTATAAACAAGCGTTGAAACTCGGTTCTGCCGGTTACTCCACCAATTAATATGCCTTCTTCCTTAGCCAGGCAGGCAATGGATTCTGGTTTTCCGCCCTGCGATTGCGGGAGCGCGCGGCCGTGGCGAATGACGTAATCACTGATAGCGTTCAGATCCGCCTCGTTGCAGTCAACGCCTGTTATCCACTCCCTCATGTCACTTTTCCATTTTGAAGTTAGCAACATGCAAGCAAACACTGAGCCAATTCTATTCATGACTGCCCAAAGCAGAATGCCTTCAAGATGGCTGATATCAGACGCAAATAGCAGGCATAAAAAAACCCCGGTCTCTCGACCGGGGTTTTTTATTCAGCGCGGGCTAAGTATCAAGCCTTGGCTTTCTTGGCAGCGCGGGTACGCTCGCTTTCGTCCAGGATCTTCTTGCGAAGACGGATGGACTTCGGCGTTACTTCGCACAGCTCGTCGTCCTGGATGAATTCCAGAGCCTGTTCAAGGGTGAACTTGACAGGTGGAACCAGAGCGATGGTTTCGTCTTTGCCCGAAGCACGCATGTTGTCGAGCTTCTTGCCTTTGGTAGGGTTCACACCCAGGTCGTTGTCGCGGCTGTTCAGACCAACGATCTGACCACCGTAGATTTCCTGACCGTGCTCGACGAACAGCTTGCCGCGCGCCTGCAGGGTTTCCAGGGAGTAGGTGAGTGCCTTGCCGGTTTCAACCGAAACCAGAACGCCGTTCTGACGGCCGGACATGTCGCCGGACTTCATCACGTCGTAACGGTCGAAGATCGAGGTCAGGATGCCAGCACCGGAGGTGAGGGTCAGGAACTCGTTACGGAAACCGATCAGGCCACGGGCCGGGATGTTGTACTCAAGGCGAACACGGCCTTTGCCATCCGGAACCATGTTGGTCAGGTCGCCTTTACGCAGACCCATTTGCTCCATGATCGCGCCTTGGGATTCTTCCGGCAGGTCGATGGTCACGTTTTCGTACGGTTCGTGCTTAACGTCACCTACGCGACGGATGATCACTTCCGGACGACCAACACCCATTTCGAAGCCTTCGCGACGCATGGTTTCGATCAGTACCGAGAGGTGCAGCTCACCACGGCCGGAGACCTTGAACTTGTCGGCGGTGTCGCCTTCTTCAACGCGCAGGGCAACGTTGTACAGCAGTTCCTTGTCCAGACGTTCCTTGATGTTACGGCTGGTGACGAACTTGCCTTCCTTGCCGCAGAACGGCGAATCGTTAACCTGGAAGGTCATCGAAACGGTTGGCTCGTCGACGGTCAGCGGCTTCATCGCTTCAACATTCAGCGGATCGCACAGGGTGTCGGAGATGAACAGCTGGTCGAAGCCGCTGATGCAGACGATGTCGCCGGCAGCTGCTTCTTCAACGTCCACACGGTGCAGACCGTGGTGACCCATCAGCTTCAGGATACGACCGGTGCGCTTCTTGCCTTCGGCATCGATAGCAACAACCGGGGTGTTTGGCTTGACGCGACCGCGAGCGATACGGCCAACACCGATGACGCCCAGGAAGCTGTTGTAGTCCAGAGCCGAGATCTGCATCTGGAACGGGCCGTCACGGTCAACTTTTGGCGCAGGAACGTGATCGACGATCGACTGGTACAGCGGAGTCATGTCTTCAGCCATGTCGGTGTGTTCCAGACCGGCAATGCCGTTCAGGGCCGAGGCGTAGACGACTTTGAAGTCCAGCTGTTCTTCGGTGGCACCCAGGTTGTCGAACAGGTCGAAGATCTGGTCCAGAACCCAGTCCGGACGCGCGCCTGGACGGTCAACCTTGTTGATGACCACGATTGGACGCAGGCCGGCTTCGAAAGCCTTCTTGGTCACAAAACGGGTTTGCGGCATAGGGCCGTCCTGGGCATCAACCAGCAGCAGTACGGAGTCAACCATCGACATCACGCGCTCTACTTCACCACCGAAGTCGGCGTGGCCCGGGGTGTCCACGATGTTGATGTGGTAGCCATTCCAGTTGATCGCGGTGTTCTTCGCGAGAATGGTAATACCGCGCTCTTTTTCCTGGTCGTTGGAGTCCATCACGCGCTCGTCGTTGAGCTCGTTGCGCTCAAGGGTGCCGGACTGGCGCAGGAGTTTGTCTACCAGGGTGGTCTTACCATGGTCAACGTGAGCAATGATGGCGATGTTGCGTAGATTTTCGATCACTTGTGTATCTCGATCAGAGGATTCGGTCTGCTGACTGTTTATAAGGCAGCGATTAACTATTTCGAGTCGGCAAAAGCCGTTACGGCATGACGACTGGTGTCGGGGGGCCGGTGACGCAAGCCACAGGCAAACAGCCCCGGGCACTTAGCTCGGTCGATAAACGCGCACATTGGCATGCCCCTCACTGAGCAAATGGTGAGCATGCAGGCGACTCATGACGCCTTTGTCGCAATACAAAAGGTACTGGCGCGTGTCATCCAGTGCCTTGAAACGGCTGTTCAATGCGTAGAACGGCAACGTCTGTATCTCCACGCCAGGCACTTGCAGCGGCTGGTCCTCCTGGGCATCCGGGTGACGGATGTCGATGATGACCTGACCGGCCAGCGCCTGGCTGACTTCTTCTATGTCGACATTGCGGCTCAGATCGTCGATGACCCGATCGATCGAAATCAGCTTTGCGCGTTCAAGCGCTTGCTCGAGAATCGCCATGTCGAACTGTTTTTCTTCGTACTCAACGCGATTTCGCTTGGCGTTGGTCTTCGGGTTGACCGAAATCACCCCGCAATACTCAGGCATGTGGCGGGCAAAATCGGCAGTGCCTATTTCGGTCGCCAGGTCCACGATGTCCTGCTTGTGGCTCGCAACCAGCGGTCGCAGGACCAGCTTGTCGGTCGCCGCGTCGATCAGCGACAGGTTCGGCAGCGTCTGGCTGGCAACCTGTGAAATCGCTTCGCCAGTTACCAGCACGTCGATTTCGAGACGATCAGCCACGGCGGATGCAGCGCGTAACATCATACGCTTCAAAACTACACCCATATGACTGTTATCGACTTTCTGCAGAATTTCTCCGAGAACTTCCTCGAATGGCACGCTGACAAACAGCACCCGCTGCGAACTGCCGTACTTCTTCCAGATAAAGTGAGCGACTTCCATCACGCCCAGTTCATGGGCTCTTCCGCCCAGATTGAAGAAGCAGAAGTGCGCCATAAGGCCGCGGCGCATGATCTGGTAGGCCGCAACGGTCGAATCGAAACCGCCGGACATCAATACCAGGGTCTGCTCCAGCGCACCCAGCGGGTAGCCGCCCATGCCCTGATGCTGGTCATGAACGACAAACAACCGTTGGTCGCGAATTTCCATCCGCACGACCAGATCGGGCTTTTTCAGCTCGATTCCGGCAGCGCCGCATTGCATGCGCAACTTGCTACCGACGTATTTCTCGACATCCATCGAGCTGAAATCGTGGCGACCGGCGCGCTTGCAACGCACTGAAAACATCTTGCCGGGCAGCAGGTCGGCGTAGTGCAGTTTGCACTTGGCAACGATGTCATCCATGTCGCCCAACGGGTACTCGGCCACCTGCAGAAAGTTGGCAATGCCGGGCATGCAACTTAGCCGGTCCCTGATGCCCTGCAGCACTTTGGGGTCGGTCTGGCGGGTCTCCACCTCAAGGTTGTCCCATACGCCACCCACGACAATGTCCGCGTCCAGTTCACGGAGCACGGTACGAATGTTCTTGCCCAGTTGCCGGATGAATTTCTTGCGCACCGGCGGGCTTTTAATGGTGATTTCTGGAAAAACTTTAACGATTAGTTTCATGGAAACAGCGCGTGAGGTGCCGACTGAAAAAGGGGGGCGCGGATTATAGCGGAAATTGCTCAACGTTTAACCAGTTATCGTATACCCGATCATCAGCGCACCAAAAAGAGTCGACGCACCAAACTGCAGCGCCATAACGGTGCGTACTTTTCTCGGCAGACGCGTTTAAATCCCCTGAAAGCCTGCTTTTGAAGCAAAAAACCCAACACGGGGCACTGGCATGCAAATTGCTCCCTTGTGAGGCAGGTTGCCTTGGCAGAATATTCGCGCCGGCATCACCCAAATTCAAGGGACCCAGCCTATAGAAGGCGGTTCTTAGCCACCCGGAGGACACCATGTCGAAGTCGGTTCAACTCATCAAAGATCATGACGTTAAGTGGATTGATCTGCGCTTCACGGACACTAAAGGTACGCAGCACCACGTGACCATGCCAGCTCGCGATGCGCTGGAAGATGACTTCTTCGAAGTCGGCAAGATGTTCGACGGCTCCTCCATCTCTGGCTGGAAAGGCATCGAAGCTTCCGACATGATTTTGCTGCCGGACGACGAAACCGCTGTTCTGGACCCGTTCACCGAAGAACCGACCCTGATCCTGGTGTGCGACATCATCGAACCGTCGACCATGCAAGGTTACGATCGTGACCCACGCGCCATCGCTCGTCGCGCCGAGGAATACCTGAAGTCCACCGGTATCGGTGACACCGTATTCGCAGGCCCTGAGCCAGAATTCTTCATCTTCGACGAAGTGAAATTCAAGTCCGACATCTCGGGTTCCATGTTCAAGATCTTCTCTGAACAGGGTTCGTGGATGTCCGATCAGGACGTGGAAGGCGGTAACAAAGGCCACCGCCCAGGCGTCAAAGGTGGTTACTTCCCAGTTCCGCCGTTTGACCATGACCACGAAATCCGTACCGCCATGTGCAACGCTCTGGAAGAAATGGGCCAGACCGTTGAAGTTCACCACCACGAAGTGGCGACCGCTGGCCAGAACGAAATCGGCGTGAAATTCAACACGCTGGTTAAAAAGGCTGACGAAGTTCAGACCCTGAAATACGTTGTTCACAACGTTGCTGACGCTTACGGCCGCACCGCGACCTTCATGCCAAAGCCTCTGTACGGTGATAACGGTTCAGGCATGCACGTGCACATGTCCATCGCCAAAGATGGCAAGAACACCTTCGCAGGTGAAGGCTATGCCGGTCTGTCCGACCTCGCTCTGTACTTCATCGGCGGCATCATCAAGCACGGCAAGGCGCTGAACGGCTTCACCAACCCGTCCACCAACTCGTACAAGCGTCTGGTTCCAGGCTTCGAAGCACCGGTCATGCTGGCCTACTCGGCGCGTAACCGTTCCGCTTCGATCCGTATTCCTTACGTCAACAGCCCACGCGGCCGCCGTATCGAAGCACGCTTCCCGGATCCTTCGGCCAACCCGTACCTGGCCTTCGCGGCTCTGTTGATGGCTGGCCTGGACGGCATCCAGAACAAGATCCACCCTGGCGACGCAGCTGACAAGAACCTGTATGACCTGCCGCCTGAAGAGGCCAAAGAGATCCCACAAGTTTGCGGCAGCCTGAAAGAAGCGCTGGAAGAACTGGACAAGGGCCGTGCGTTCCTGACCAAAGGCGGCGTGTTCAGCGACGACTTCATCGACGCTTACATCGCACTGAAAAGCGAAGAAGAAATCCGCGTTCGTACCTTCGTACACCCACTGGAATACGAGCTGTACTACAGCTGCTGATCCAGCCGCGCCAGCGTTGATGGCGTAACAAGAGACCTCCTTCGGGAGGTTTCTTTGTTTCTGAGGACCGATTTTTTATTTTGTGCAATAACGGGATACCGCATCAGAAAAAAAATACCGGGCAAACTTCTGGCTCGAATTTCAGCCAGCAAGGCCATCCCGACATGCCCTACAGACTTCTGATCACAGCTGCCCTGATAGCACTGACAGGCAACGCCGTTGCCCAACAGGCAAGCCCCACCGTCGAATCCCGTGTTCTGCTGAAAAGCAAAACTTCCTGGGATGGCACGCCTTACATTGCCTACCCCAAAGGCCAGCCCGAGCTGACCGTTCTGAAAATCAACATTCCTGCAAACACCGCGCTGAAATGGCATAGCGATCCGATCCCCAACGCCGCCTACGTGGCCTCAGGAGAAATCACCGTCGAAAAACGGGACAGCAACAAGGAAATCCGCCTGAAAAAAGGCGACGCACTCGCAGAGATGGTTGATATCGTGCACCGCGGCAAGACGGGCGACACACCGGTCGAACTTATCGTCTTCTACGCCGCGACAGAAGCAACGCCGTTGTCGCAATAAGCTCTCACCAGCACGTACGCGGAATGCAGCCTTGCAACGTGAAATTCTTTTCACCACCGGGCACTGGCTGCATACCCAAGAATCGGGCTTAACTCTGAACCCGCCCCGATCAATATGGAGTTGAATATGCGCCTGCTTCTGGCCACTTCCCTGCTGACCCTGACGTGCATGTCTTCCTGCTTCGCCTTCGCCGCCGAGCAGAAGCCCTCTGCTATCGAGCCGCTGTTGCAAGCCATCAGCGAGCGCCTGTCCATCGCCGATCAGGTTGCCCTGAGCAAATGGGACAGCGGCAAGGCGGTCGAGGACCCGCCGCGCGAGCTGCAAGTCATCAGCGCAGCGCAGGCCCGCGCTGCCGAGTTCAAGCTGAACCCTGACGACGTTCAACGCTTGTTCAAGGCGCAGATAGAAGCCAACAAGCAAATACAGAATGCACTGCTTGCCCAATGGCATGCAGCAGGCAAAGCCCCTGATACGGCCAGGCTGAGCCTGGTGGACGATATCCGCCCAAAACTCGACCGGTTGCAAACCCAGCTGCTGCAGGCATATGCCGACTTCCAGCCACTGCGCAAGACCGAAGACTGCAGGATAAAGCTGGATATGGCGCTCAAGCGCTATCAGACCGACCCGATTCACGATCAGGCGCTGGTACTGGCCACTGCCGATCTTTGCTCGGCAAACCTCTGACACATCAGGCGGATAGCGCAGCATAGGGCGATGTGTTCTATGCTGACGGCCAATTGTGCCATTGCTGTCGAGAGTCTCATGCGTCAAAGCCTGATTTGCCTGCTGCTGTTGATCAGCCTGCCTGCCTTGGCGCAGATCTATAAGTACACCGATGCGAACGGCAACACTGCGTTCAGCAATCAGCCACCCAACGGTACCAAAACCGAAGTGGTCGAGCTGCCGCCGCTCAACAGCATCGAAAAGCAGACACCCGCCAGGCCGGTCGTCAACAGCGCGCCGCAACCGGCCCCTTACGCACCACCCTCGCAGCCGCAAACGGCCTATGACGTACTGGAACTCACTGACCTGCCCACCGACGAAGCGTTACGCGCCAACAATGGCACGTTCATCATCGGCGTGAAGATCCAGCCGCGTCTGCAACCGACTCACAGCCTGCAACTGCTGCTGGACGGCAACCTGTACGGGCAGCCCTCCAACCTCCCGCGCTTTCAAGTGGTCAACATCGATCGTGGCGAGCACAGCTTCGCGGTAGTGGTGAAAGACGGCGAGCGGATCATTCAGCAGAGCGAGACCATTACGCTGACCATTCAACGCGTGCACCTCGGCAAACCATGAACAGACACAGAATGCACAGCGCGCTGATCTGCTTGCTGCTGCTAATGGCGCTGCCAGCCGCTGCCGACGTCTATACCTACATCGACGCGCAAGGCAATCGGGTGTTTACCGACCAGCCGCGCAAGAACGCCACACGCGTTGATATTCCACCCAGCAACAACATGACCGGCACCCCGCCAACCCGAACCCTGAAAGCGCACCCCGCCAAACCCGCAGTGCAGCCGATGTTTCATTATCAACTGCTGAGAATTCTGGTGCCCGAGCCGGACGCCACGCTGGTCAATCCCAGTGGCGATCTGATCGTTACCGTCACCAGCGAACCGGTTTTACAGCCGGGTCACAGCTACCGGCTATTGCTGGATGGCGTTGCCGTCGGCGAGGCCGGACGCAGCCCTGTCTTCCCGCTGAGCAATGTGGATCGGGGCACGCATCAATTATCGGTAGAGATTTTCGACGAACTTGGCCGTGTCCTGGAAAAAACGCCGAACCAGCCGTTTCACGTGCAGCGCATTTCCCTCGCGCAAAAGCGCGCGACTCATCCCTGCAAGGATGATGACTACGGCGTGCGCCCGGAGTGTCCGCTCAAGGACAAGCCAGAGCCTAAAAGCAGCATCCTGCCTTTCTTCTGATCCTCGACAACGCAGAAGCACCTTTTTGGTGCGCAACCTGCACACCTGCGCAACAATACAGTCCAATTTGGTTCAGGAACGCACTGAAAGTAGCGCCGTATGCGGGCACTCGCTCGAAAAACGGCCCGATTTTGCAGATAAGGCGCTTCTTTTCGGAGCCTTGGTTTGGTTTTTGCAACTTCACTGAGACAGCACCGTATTGGTGGCCTTGCTCCTGCTGGCGCAGACCAACCAGCACCAGCATTGCGCAACTGCAATGTGCCAAAAGAGGTCAACACGATTCATGACTATCAGCGACGCGCTGCACAGACTGTTACTGGATAACCTGACCACTGCCACCATTCTGCTCAACGCCGACCTGCGACTTGAGTACATGAACCCGGCAGCGGAAATGCTGCTCGCCATTAGCGGGCAGCGCAGCCATGGGCAATTCATCAGCGAGCTGTTCACCGAGTCGGCTGAGGCACTGAGTTCGCTGCGTCAGGCAGTGGAACAGGCTCATCCTTTCACCAAGCGCGAAGCGATGCTCACCGCACTGACCGGTCAGACACTGACTGTCGACTATGCCGTGACGCCGATTCTCAGCAAGGGCGATACCCTGCTGCTGCTTGAAGTGCACCCACGTGACAGGTTGCTGCGCATTACCAAGGAAGAAGCCCAGTTGTCCAAGCAGGAAACCACCAAGATGCTGGTGCGTGGCCTGGCTCACGAAATAAAGAATCCGCTGGGCGGCATTCGCGGCGCCGCACAGCTGCTGGCCCGCGAGCTGCCTGAAGAAAGCCTCAAGGATTACACCAACGTCATCATCGAAGAGGCCGACCGTTTGCGTAATCTGGTCGACCGTATGCTGGGCTCCAACAAGCTGCCGTCGCTGGCGATGACCAACGTGCACGAAGTGCTTGAACGAGTGTGCAGCCTGGTCGAGGCCGAAAGTCAGGGCTGCATCACGCTGGTGCGCGACTATGACCCAAGCATTCCCGACGTCTTGATCGACCGCGAGCAAATGATCCAGGCCGTGCTCAATATCGTGCGCAACGCCATGCAGGCCATCAGTGGCCAGAACGAATTGCGCCTGGGACGAATCACCCTGCGCACCCGCGCCATGCGTCAGTTCACTATCGGCCACGTTCGCCATCGGCTGGTCAGCAAGATCGAAATCATCGACAACGGCCCCGGTATTCCGGCCGAACTTCAGGAAACCATTTTTTACCCGATGGTCAGTGGCCGCCCGGATGGCACAGGGCTCGGTCTTGCCATTACCCAGAACATCATCAGCCAGCACCAGGGCCTGATCGAGTGTGACAGCCATCCCGGCCACACCACGTTCTCGATCTTCCTGCCGCTGGAACAAGGAGCAGCTTCGACATGAGCCGTAGTGAAACTGTCTGGATCGTAGACGACGATCGTTCTATCCGCTGGGTACTGGAAAAGGCCTTGCAACAGGAAGGCATGACCACGCAGAGCTTCGACAGCGCCGACGGGGTGATGAGCCGTCTGGCCCGTCAGCAGCCGGACGTGATCATTTCCGACATCCGCATGCCCGGTGCCAGTGGTCTGGACCTGCTGGCGCGGATTCGCGAGCAGCATCCACGTCTGCCGGTGATCATCATGACCGCCCATTCAGATCTGGACAGCGCCGTGGCGTCTTATCAGGGGGGCGCTTTCGAGTACCTGCCCAAGCCGTTCGACGTCGACGAAGCCGTCTCGCTGGTCAAGCGCGCCAATCAGCACGCCCAGGAACAGCAAGGCCTGGACGTCGCACCGACCCTGACCCGCACCCCTGAAATCATTGGCGAAGCGCCCGCGATGCAGGAAGTGTTTCGCGCTATCGGGCGCCTGAGCCACTCCAACATCACTGTTCTGATTAACGGTGAATCGGGGACCGGTAAAGAGTTGGTCGCTCATGCACTGCACCGCCACAGCCCGCGTTCGGCCTCGCCGTTCATTGCGCTGAACATGGCGGCGATTCCCAAGGACTTGATGGAATCGGAGCTGTTCGGCCACGAAAAAGGCGCATTCACCGGCGCGGCCAACCTGCGTCGCGGTCGTTTTGAACAGGCTGACGGCGGCACGCTGTTTCTCGATGAAATCGGCGATATGCCAGCCGACACCCAGACCCGTCTGCTGCGCGTGCTGGCCGATGGCGAGTTCTACCGGGTAGGCGGGCACACGCCGGTCAAGGTCGACGTGCGCATCATTGCCGCCACCCACCAGAACCTGGAAACCCTGGTACAGGCCGGCAAGTTCCGTGAGGACTTGTTCCATCGCCTGAACGTGATCCGTATCCACATTCCGCGCATGTCGGACCGCCGCGAAGACATCCCGACCCTGGCCAAGCACTTCCTCAGCCGCGCGGCTCAGGAACTGGCAGTCGAACCCAAGCTGCTCAAGGCCGAGACCGAGGAATACCTCAAGCATCTGCCGTGGCCTGGCAACGTGCGACAGCTGGAAAACACTTGCCGCTGGATCACGGTCATGGCCTCGGGTCGTGAAGTGCACATCAGCGATCTGCCACCAGAACTGCTGAGTCTGCCGCAGGACGCCGCACCGGTCACCAACTGGGAACAGGCGCTGCGTCAGTGGGCCGACCAGGCGTTGTCTCGCGGTCAGTCCAGCCTGCTGGACAGCGCTGTACCGACTTTCGAGCGGATCATGATCGAAACCGCCCTCAAGCACACCGCCGGCCGCCGCCGCGACGCCGCCGTGCTGCTGGGCTGGGGCCGCAACACCTTGACCCGCAAGATCAAGGAACTGGGCATGAAGGTCGACGGCGGGGATGACGACGAGGCTGACGAGGGCTGAGTGGTTATATGATGGTCATTGGTGCCAATGCTCCGCATTGGCATGCATTTCGAAACACTCTGCGCCGCGCCTACTATTCAAGGCAGGACGCAGAGCGTCCAGAACTGCATTCCCACGCGGAGCGTGGGAACGATAGTCATCTCAGGAATTGCGTGTAACGCGCAGCTCAGCACCGCATCACTCAGCCAGTGATGGTTTTTCCCACAGGTTGATTCCGCCTTCCACCGCAAAGCTGTCGATCTCGGCCAGTTCTTCCGGGCTGAACGCCAGGTTCTTCAGCGCGCCGACGTTTTCGACAATCTGCTCGGGACGGCTCGCACCGATCAGCGCTGACGTCACGCGCGGGTCACGTAGCGTCCAGGCCAGGGCCATTTGTGCCAGGCTCTGACCACGACGCTGGGCGATTTCGTTGAGCGCACGCACGTGGGCGATGTTCTGCTCGGACAGGTGCGAAGCCTGTAACGAGCCGCCGCCCGGACGATTGACCCGCGCATCCTTGGGCACGCCGTTCAGGTACTTGTCCGACAGCAGCCCTTGGGCCAGCGCAGTAAACGCGATCACGCCAGCGCCCAGCTCTTCAGTCGCGTCGAGCAGGTCTTTCTCGACCCAGCGGTTGAGCAGGTTGTAAGCCGGCTGGTGAATCAGCAACGGCACTTTCCACTCTTTGAGCAACGCCGCTATTTCGCGGGTCTTGGCCCCGGAATACGACGAGATGCCGATATACAGCGCCTTGCCCTGCTGAACCGCGGTGGCCAGCGCGCTGGCGGTTTCCTCCAGCGGAGTGTCCGGGTCGAAACGGTGGGAATAGAAGATGTCGACGTAATCGAGCCCCATGCGCTGCAGGCTCTGGTCGAGGCTGGCGAGCACGTATTTACGTGAACCACCGCCCTGTCCGTATGGGCCCGGCCACATGTCCCAGCCAGCCTTGCTGGAGATGATCAGTTCATCACGGTAGTGCTTGAAGTCTTCGCGCAGCAGACGGCCGAAGTTGATCTCGGCGCTGCCGTACGGCGGGCCATAGTTGTTGGCCAGGTCGAAATGGTTGATGCCCAGATCGAACGCCGTGCGCAGCATGGCACGCTGGGTGTCGATCGGCGTGCTGTCACCGAAGTTGTGCCACAAGCCCAAAGACAGTGCCGGAAGCACCAGCCCGCTGCGGCCGGTACGGCGATAAGGCATGTCTTCGTAACGATTTTCGGCAGCGATGTAGGTCATTGAATCCTCTCTTGTCTGGGGGATATTCGAGGCGTCTTGATTGCGTTTGCGAACAGGCGACGCCTGTTCGCAACGCCGGAATCATGGCTTTTGCCAGACAACCTGCTGAATGTCGACCCGCTTGGGTATCAAGTGGTTGTCGTAAAACAGATCAGCGGTCGCCTGCTGCGCACTTACGATCTCCGGCGTGATCGGCAGGCTGGGTGATACAGGCCGATGGTCAAGATACTGAGTGATGACCGCTTCGGACAAGCCCATGCTGCGCGCCAGGATCTGAATGCTTTCGTTGCGTTGCGAGCGAGTCAGCCCATCGGCCACCGTCAGTTCGTCGAGAACCTGCTGCACAAACGCCGCATTTTTCTCGGCAAAAGCCCGGCGTGCGGTATAGAACGGCCCGGACAGTCCAAGTCCTTCTCCATTGGCCAAGAGGCGGCTATGGCCTTCGTTCAGGGCGATGGAGTAGTACGGGTCCCAGATTGCCCAGGCATCGACACTGCCGTTTTCAAAGGCGGCGCGGGCATCGGCGGGGGTCAGGTAAATCGGCTGAATATCCTTGAACGTCAACCCTGCCTTGTTCAACAAGCGCAACACCACGTTATGCGAGCTGGAGCCTTTCTGAAGTGCGACCTTGCGGCCTTTCAGCTCTGCCACGCTGTGCAGCGGGCTTTCGTTGCGCACCAGTATGGTTTCCGCCTGTGGCTTGGCCGGTTCTGCGCCGATGTAGACCAGGTCTGCGCCTGCGACCTGAGCAAAGATCGGCGGGATGTCACCGGTGGACGCAATGTCCAGACTGCCAATATTCAAAGCCTCAAGCATCTGCGGCCCGGCCGGGAATTCGATCCATTTGACTTTTGTAGCAGCAAAGCGCTTCTCCAGAAGGCCATGTTCCTTGGCCAGCACCAGCGTGATCGAGCCCTTCTGATAGCCAATGCGCAGCGTGTCAGGTTCGTCGGCAGCAGCTGTCCCGAACAGGCCACTGAAAGCCAGAATGGCGGCGATAAACGTGAATGGTTTCATGGGGGATCCCTTAATTCTGTATAAAAATCTGCCTTTGATTCTGGCCGAAGGCCGTGGGAGCGAACTTGTTCGCGAAAGGGCCGGTACAAGCACTGAAAATTCATCGTCTGAAATACCGTCTTCACGAACAATGCGGACCACCGCCCCGGTCGCTCCCACGCCCTGCGGGCAGAAGCCCGCTTTCTGCGCTCATCAGGACTTGCATGCGGCAACGATCAAAATTTGTAAGCAGGCCGTTGCAAGCCCAGGTTTTCACGCAAGGTCGTGCCCTCATACTCGGTACGAAACAGCCCGCGCCGCTGTAGCTCCGGCAGCAGCAATTGCGCGACGTCTTCCAGACCTCCCGGCAAATGCGGCACCAGCACGTTGAAGCCGTCTGCCGCGCCGTGTTCGAACCAGGTTTGCAGCTCATCGGCGATCTGCTCAGGCGTACCGATCAGGCTGTAATGCCCTCGCCCACCGGCAATCCGCCGTCCCAGTTGCGCCAGGGTCAGGTTTTCCTGATCGGCCAGTTCGGTGAGCAGCTTCTGCCGACTACGCTGGCCGCTATCAGTCAGCGGCAGCTCTGGCAACGGGCCGTCCAGCGGGTACCCCGACAGGTCGAAATTGCCCAGCATACGGCCTAACAGGGCGACACCCACCTGAGGCTCGACCAGCTCCTGAAACGACTCGAATTTCGCTTTCGCCAACGCCTCGGTTTCGGCCACGACAATAAACACGCCGGGCATGACTTTCAGCGAATCTGCGTCACGTCCGTATGCGCCAAGGCGGCCCTTGATGTCCGCATAAAACGCCTGGGCACTGGCCAGCGAGGTCTGTGCGGTGAACACCACTTCTGCGGTCTGCGCCGCCAGATCGCGGCCGACTTCAGAGGAACCCGCCTGCACAACCACGGGCTGCCCTTGCGGCGAACGCGCCACGTTCAGCGGGCCTTTGACACTGAAGTGCTCACCGTGATGATTGAGCACATGTAATTTGGCCGGGTCGTAATATTCACCGCTGCTCTTGTCGCGGGTAAACGCGTCATCTGCCCAGCTGTCCCACAGGCCGGTCACCACCTGATGAAACTCCCGTGCGCGGCTATAACGCTCGGCATGCCCCACATGCTCGGCGCGACCGAAGTTCTGCGCTTCGGCGGCGGCATCGGAGGTCACCAGATTCCAGCCCGCTCGCCCCCCGGACAAGTGATCCAGCGAGGCGAACTTGCGAGCAACGTGATACGGCTCGTTGTAGGTGGTGGTCGCCGTCGCGATCAGACCGATGTGATCGGTCACCGCGCTCAACGCCGAGAGCAGGGTCAGCGGCTCGAAATGATCAGAACGGGCCATGCGGCTGGCGATATCGCCAGTGGCGGCAGCCACGCTGTCGGCCACGAACAACGTATCGAATTTCGCCGCTTCCGCGACCCTGGCCACGTGCCGATAGTGCTTGAAATCCAGCCCTGCATCGGCAGGCACATCAGGGTGACGCCAAGCCGCAATGTGGTGCCCAGTGGCCATCAGAAAAGCGCCGAGTTTCATCTGTCGAGCAGTCGTGCTCATTCTTCACTCCTTACTGTGTTACCGCGTGCCACGACTCAAAAATCCTTGCGTAGCTGTACGCCGAAATAACGCTCGTCATCACGCGGTACAGACCGGTAAACATAGCTACCACCGGTGGCCAGCATCGGCGAATAGGACTTGTCTGCCAGATTCTTGCCGAGCAGCGCCACGCGCCAGCCACTGTTGTAATCGGCCAATGCCACGCTGGCATTCCAGATGCCGTAAGCGCCCTGCTTGGTGTCCGGGTTCTGGCTGATGTCGTACTGCACTTCGCTCTGCCAGCTGTAATCGGTGCCCAGCTCGATATCCAGACCGTTGTCCAGCGGGATGGTGTAGTCGGCACGAACGTAGCTTTTCCAGTCAGGGCTATACGGCAGGGTTTTGCCATCGACGTTGCACGACGCCGCTGCACCGGCCGGGCAGGCAAAGCTGTCGATGCGCGCCCTGGTGTAAGACAGCGCGCCGGAGAATTTCAGGTTACGGGTGGCCTGCAAGGCGTAATCCAGTTCGACGCCTTCAGTACTGACACTGCCTGCGTTGATCAGCCGCGTAACGACCTGCCCGGCAACGCTGTCGAAGAAGTTCGCCTGATAGTTATCGTAATCGCTATGGAACACCGCCAGGTTGGTGGTCAGGCGATTGTTCCAGGTGGTGGCCTTGACCCCGACTTCCCAGGTGTTCGAGGTCTCCGGTTTCAAAGCGTCGGTGTCACGCGGCTGCATGTTGAAGAACACGTTGTAAGCCGGACCTTTATAGCCGCGCGAGTAGGTGATGTAGGTCATCACGCTGTCGCTCAGGTCGTACTGCAGACCCAGCCGACCGGACTTGCCATCCTCGTCCACCGAACCGGAACTGCTGGTCGCAGGCTGAATGCCGCTGACCGTGGTCGCCGATGTCGAAACGCGGCGATGGTCGTATTCCAGATCATCGTGGGTCCAGCGCGCCCCGGCAATCGCACGGAAGTCCGGGGTGAAGTTGAAGGTGGTTTCGCCGAATACCGAATAGCTGTCGGTGGTGGTGCTGTAATCGGCGATACCACGGTCCTGACGGGTTGGCGTGATGAGCGTGCGCTGGTAGGTCTCGTCGCTCTTGCCATGCATATAGAACAGACCGCCGACATACTCGACAAACTGGCCCTTTGGCGATGCCAGACGTAGCTCCTGAGAGTACTGATTGAACTCCAGATCGCCTTTGTCTTCGGTGCCGGGGAATGCAGCGGTGACGGTGCCGAGACGGTCGCCATCCTGATACTGGGTGTTATCCCAGCCCCGCCAGGCGGTGATGGAGGTCAGGGTGTAATCGCCCAGTTGCCAGTCAAGCTGGCCCGACAGGCCCTTGTTGACGTCCTCGACATGGCTGCGGTAATCACTGAGCACATCACGGTTGTCACTGTCGGCGCGCACCGGTGACAGCGCACTGGCGAACGCTGGGGTCAGCGCCTTGCTCACTACGCCATTGGGCGCGTCGTCATGGGACTGCATGTAGTCCGCGGCAAGGGTGAAGGTGATGTCGTCGTTGGGTGTGAATTCCAGCTTGCCGCGCGCGCCCTTGCGGTTGTAACCGTTGACTTCCTGACCGTTGAGTTTGTTGTCGACGTTGCCGTCATAGCTGCCGAACAGTGTGGTAATCGAGCCCTTGAGGGTCTGCGGAATCAAACTGCCGCCGATGCCGAAACGGGTGCGGCTTTCGTTACCGCTGTAATACGACTGATCGATGTAACCGTGGGTCTCTTCGGTCGGCGCCTTGGTGGTGACGTTGAGCACGCCAGCCGAGGCGTTCTTACCGAACAACGTACCTTGCGGGCCGCGCAGCACTTCGATGCGCTCAAGGTCGAGCAGGTCCAGCGTGGCCTGGCCCGGACGTGCATACACCACGCCATCGATCACTGTCGCCACCGTCGGCTCGACACCCGGCGAGGTGGAAATGGTGCCGACACCGCGAATGAACAGCGAGGTGTCCTTGTTGGACGCACCGGTACGGAAATTCAGCGAAGGCACTTGCTGAACGATGCTGGCCACGCCGTTGCGATTGTCCCGCTCCAGTTGCTCGCCCTGAATCACCGAAACTGCGACCGGTACTTTTTGCAACGACTCTTCACGGCGCGTGGCCGTTACGGTGACGGACTCCAGCGCTACCGTTTCAGTGCTCTGCGTTGCTGCGTTATCTGCCATTGCCGGAACCCACGGCAACGCCGCAAGCCCCATCAACAGCCAGCCATAACGGCGCCCCCGCGCCACATGAGCCTGATCGATGGCTTGCGCCAGAAGTGTGTATTTGACGCCATCCCCACGTGTTGTGTGCATCTGCGTGCCTACCTGAAATATGCCCTGATCCGACAATGCGATACGCACTGGCGCCTGTTGATTGCTGGCTAAACCGGGGTCCGGGCATTCGCGGTGGCGAGTAGCAGACAAACCATCTTTGTTAGCGCTAACATGGCCAGTATCAGGAAACGGCGAATAGATCGTCCAATACTGAAAAATTAGTTTTATATTCTTTTTACTTTTATACGAAGTGATCGAGCATGGCCGACGAGAAACCTGCGACACGCAAACGCCGAGGCGCAGGCCGGGTGACGATAACGGCAGTGGCGCGTGAGGCCGGTGTCTCGGCCATTACCGTATCGCGCTATTTCAATCAGCCGGAGCAAGTCTCGCCTGAACTGCGTGAGCGAATTGCAGCCGTGGTCAATGCGCTGGGCTATGTGCCCAATCTGGTGGCAGGCGGCCTGGCGTCGGCGCGCAGCCGGGTGGTAGCGATGGTGATTCCCAATATCTCCGGGCCTATCTTCGCCAACACCATTCAGGGCTTCAGTGACACGCTGAGCCAGCATGGTTTCCAGTTGCTGCTGGCCTCCAGCTACTTTTCCGCCGAACAGGAAGAAAGCGCAGTGCGGGCGTTTCTGGGCTGGTCACCGGCAGCACTGGTGCTGACCAGTCGTTTCCACAGCCCGGCTACCGAGAAAATGATCGAGCAGACCGATGTCCCGGTGATCGAAACCTGGGACCACCAGCCCGAACGCAGCCCGATCCAGATTGGCTTTTCTCACTATGACGTCGGCGTCACGGCAGCCCGCTATTTGTACGACAAGGGCTACCGCCGCATCGCGTTCGTGCAGAACAGCATTGCAGGCGACTTCAGCGCACTGGAGCGGCGTGACGGCTATATCGCCACACTTGAAGGGCTCGGCATCAAACCGTGGGTCTTTGTCCCGGACGCCGGACGGGCGCCGTTCGAAGCAGGCAAACAGGCCATGGAAACACTAATGAGCCAAATACCGCGCCCCGACGCCATCTTCTTCGCCAACGACAACCTGGCAGCCGGTGCCCTGCTCGCCAGCCAGCGCGCAGGCCTGCATATACCGAAGGATTGTGCCGTGATGGGCTTTGGCGATTACGCCTTCGCAGAAATGATGCTCCCTAGCCTGACCACCATCAAACCGCCAGCGCTGGAGATCGGCGTACTGGCCGCAACGCGTGTGCTTGAAAGCCTTGGCGTGTTGCCGGTGGAGGGAGACATACAACGGCTGAATTTGCTGGAGTGCAGATTGGTGGAGCGGGAGAGTACATGAGCCCGACGCAATCTCGAGCCTACGCTGGGGGGCGTAGAACGATGACCTCAGCCATCGTGCGACGCTCCGCGTCGCATGCCGTTCTGGACGCTCTGCGTCCTCGCCTGAACATGGGGCGTGGCGCAGAGCGTGAGGAACGACAGGTGCTCTTAATCCCCTATCACCGCACCAGATGCAGAAATTGCATATGCCGCTCGTACTGGTCGAGCACGTCGTTGATGACCTGTTCCTTGGTGTAGCCCACCAGGTCGTAGTCCTGACTGCCTTCGCTCAGGTGAACCTCGGCGCGGTAGTAGCGGCGGTTGTTCAGCTGTTTGGAACCCATGCCGCCACGGGCGAACGAAGGGGTGAAGAAGCCTTTCATCTGCACTTGGTAGATGAACGGACGCTCTTCGCCGTGACCGATTTCCAGGGTCACCGAGTCGTTGGAAGGGTCAGGTACGTTGACCACGCTCAAGCCCTTCTCGACAAACACCGCTGTCACTTCTTCAATCGCTGGACGCACGGTCTGGTCAAGGAAGCGATACACCTCGTCTCGCGACGGGTAATGCACGGCCTGGCTCAAACGCTGACGCCAGCCGCCACGTCGTGAGCCGGACACTGGTGCCAGCGAATACAGTTGCGCAATCTGGCGCTGGGATTCCATGACGAACGCTTTGTGCAGGCCCCACATCATCAGTAGCAGGATCAGCGAGAACGGCAACGACGTCAGCACCACCGCTGATTTAAGCGCATCGATACTGCCCGAGAACAGCAGGCCGCTGGTGATCAGTGCAGTCGCCACACCCCAGAACACCCGCAGCCATTTCGGACCGTCTTCGTCAGGGTTGCCGCCTTTGGCGGAAAGCGTCGACAGCACCACCGTGCCCGAATCGGCAGAGGTGACAAAGAACACAAAGCTGATAAATACCGTGACCGCAATGACAGTCTTGCTCCACGGATAGGTTTCCAGCAGCAGGTACAGGGTCATCGACGGATCATCGATGGCCGATTGACCCAGCGCAGTCATGCCATGGTTGAGCACTTGATCGATGGCGCTGTTACCGAAGATCGACATCCACGCCAGGGTGAAGCCCAGCGGGATCAGCAACACACCGAAGACGAACTCACGGATGGTCCGGCCACGCGAGATGCGCGCAATGAACAGGCCTACGAATGGCGCCCAGGCAATCCACCAGGCCCAATAGAACACGGTCCAGCCGCCCAGCCAGTCACTCGGCTCGTTGTAGGCATACACGTCGAAGCTCTTGCTCGGCAGCGCACCCAGGTAGTCACCGATGTTCTGCACCAGCGTGTTGAGCAAGTGCTGAGTCGGGCCGGCAAACAGCACGAACAGCAGCAGCGCACAGGCCAGCAGCATGTTGATGTCGGACATGACGCGCACGCCCTTGTCGACACCGGCTATCGCGACCAGAATCGCCGCGCCCATCATCAGGGTAATCAGACCGACCTGAATCCAGTGGGTGTGTGCCACGCCGAACAGGTAATCCAGACCGGAATTGAGGTGCAGCACCCCGAAGCCCATATCTGCGCCCAAGCCGAAAATGGTCGCTATGATGCCGAAGCCGTCGACTGCATAGCCTATAGGGCCGTTGATGCGCTTGCCGATCAGCGGGTACAGCGCCGAACGCAGGGCCAGCGGCAGGTTGTGGCGATAAGCGAAGTAGGCCAGCGCCATGCCGACAAAGGCAAACACGCCCCAGCCATGCAGGCCCCAGTGCAGAAACAGCAACTGCATGCCCTGACGCGCGGCCTCAGCCGTACCGCCTTCGCCCTGCGGCGGTTGCAGCAGGTGCGTCAGTGGCTCTGAAACGCAGAAGAAGAACAGCGTGATGCTGATCCCCGCGGCGAACAGCATGCCAGCCCATGACAGGTAACTGAACTCGGGTTCGTCGTGGTCGGCACCGAGCTTGATCTTGCCGAAGCCCGACAAGGCGGTGACCACCACGAAGACCAGATACAGGGTCATGACCATCATGTAGTACCAGCCGACCGTGTTGGCCGCCCAGTTTTGCGCCGCCAGCAGCCATTCGCCGCTGGCTTGCGGGAACGCGATCACGACGATGCCGAAAATCAGAATAAAACTCGCAGCGAAGTAGAACACTGGAGCGTTCATGCGGACGTTGCCGCTTGAAGAAGTACTCGGAGAGCTCATCGGTTGCGTGCCTCCGGACTGATAAAACCAACTGCAAAAAGCGGATACGGCAAGGGTAAGCCTCCTGTTGTGAGCGGGCAGCGAACCACCGGTTTAACTTGAACGAGCGTTCAATTTAAACATGAAAGTGCCCGTAAAGACTAATCGGGGGCCAGTGAATGCTCGCTCAGGCTTGGGTATGACGCATGCTTGAGCGGGATCGTTCCCATCCTCAGGCAACACAATTCAGGCCCTCCCAACGGGGATTTTTCAGGCATCTATAAATAACCGATGTTGACCCTGCGACCCTGCGCACATTTACCGCACCATTCTGTTACCTGCCGCCCCAAAAGCGCGCAAATCACGCTTCAGGTAACACGCCTGACCTCGCCTCACACATTGTTCGCCTGCTCGGAAAAGTCCGCTACCCCCTGAAAACACTGAGCCGCAGGGTCATCGAACGATCAATGAACAGCCGCCAGACAAAGTTGGTCTTCTGATTGCATATGCTTGTATGTACAAGTAGAGACAGGCTAGACATTCTGTCTTTCTACTGGACTGAATCGGCCTGCTTCGCCAGGCACTGTTCGCCCTTCAAAGGGCTGGTTCGCATTGATCGCCGAGGATTTTTTTGTGACCGAGAATAATCAAGACCTGAAGCAGGACTGGACCCGCCATCGCGAAGGCGTCGTACGGGCTGCCCGCGGCACTCAATTGACAGCCAAAAGCTGGCTGACCGAAGCGCCGCTGCGCATGTTGATGAACAACCTCGACCCGGAAGTCGCCGAGACCCCCAACGAGTTGGTGGTTTATGGTGGCATCGGTCGCGCTGCGCGCAACTGGGAGTGCTACGACAAAATCGTCGAAAGCCTCACTCAGCTCAACGATGATGAGACCCTGCTGGTGCAGTCCGGCAAGCCGGTCGGCGTGTTCAAGACCCACAGCAACGCCCCGCGCGTGCTGATTGCCAACTCTAACCTTGTGCCGCACTGGGCCAGCTGGGAGCACTTCAACGAACTGGATGCCAAGGGCCTGGCAATGTATGGCCAGATGACCGCAGGCAGCTGGATCTACATCGGCAGCCAGGGCATCGTGCAAGGCACCTACGAAACCTTCGTCGAAGCCGGACGCCAGCACTATGACGGCAATCTCAAGGGTCGCTGGGTGCTGACCGCAGGTTTGGGCGGCATGGGTGGCGCGCAGCCGCTGGCCGCGACATTGGCCGGGGCCTGCTCGCTGAACATCGAATGTCAGCAGAGCCGTATCGATTTCCGCATCAAGACCCGCTACGTCGACGAACAGGCCGCTGATCTGGATGACGCTCTGGCGCGCATTGCCAAATACACCGCCGAAGGCAAAGCCATCTCCATCGCCCTGTGCGGCAACGCAGCAGAAATTCTGCCGGAAATGGTCCGTCGCGGCGTGCGTCCGGACATGGTCACCGACCAGACCAGCGCCCACGACCCGCTCAATGGCTACCTGCCCAAAGGCTGGACCTGGGACGAGTACCGCGTCCGCTCGGTCAGTGAACCGGCCAATGTCGTAAAAGCCGCCAAGCAATCCATGGCCGAACACGTCGAAGCCATGCTGGCGTTCCAGCAAGCGGGCATTCCGACCTTCGACTATGGCAACAACATTCGCCAGATGGCCAAGGAAGTCGGCGTCGCCAATGCCTTCGATTTCCCCGGTTTCGTTCCAGCCTACATCCGTCCGTTGTTCTGCCGCGGCATCGGGCCGTTCCGCTGGGCCGCGCTGTCGGGTGACCCAGAAGACATCTACAAGACCGACGCCAAGGTCAAGGAACTGATTCCGGACGACGATCACCTGCACAACTGGCTGGACATGGCCCGTGAGCGCATCAGTTTTCAGGGCTTGCCCGCGCGTATCTGCTGGGTCGGCCTGGGTCAGCGCGCCAAGCTGGGTCTGGCGTTCAATGAAATGGTCCGCAGCGGCGAGCTGTCGGCACCGGTGGTGATCGGTCGCGACCACCTGGACTCCGGTTCGGTCGCCAGCCCCAACCGCGAAACCGAATCCATGCGCGATGGCTCCGATGCCGTCTCCGACTGGCCGCTGCTCAACGCCCTGCTCAACACCGCCAGCGGCGCGACCTGGGTTTCGCTGCACCACGGCGGCGGCGTGGGCATGGGCTTTTCGCAGCACTCCGGAATGGTCATCGTCTGTGACGGTACGGACGAAGCCGCCGAACGCATCGCCCGCGTCCTTCATAACGACCCGGCCACCGGTGTGATGCGCCATGCCGATGCCGGTTATGACATTGCCATCGACTGTGCCAGAGAGCAGGGCTTGAACCTGCCGATGATCGGACGTTAAGGGGGCTGCGGTTATCAAACCGACAGACTCGGGGGAACGGGCATGAACATGCCCACAGGCCGGATGCCTACTTGAAGCTGCCGTCATCCATTTCAGGCTTAGGAGCATCGATAATGAATATGAAAAAGGCCCTGCTGACCACCCTGGTATCCGCTGGCCTGCTCGCCAGCGCAGGCGCAAGTCAGGCTGCCGGCTGGTGCGAATCAGGCAAGCCGGTGAAATTCGCCGGTCTTAACTGGGAAAGCGCGATGCTGCTGACCGACATTCTGCAGGTCGTTCTGGACAAGGGTTACGGCTGCACCGTTGACGCCCTGCCCGGTAATTCCATCGCCATGGAAAACGCCTTGAGCACCAACGACATCCAGATCTTTGCCGAAGAATGGGTCGGTCGCAGTGAGGTCTGGAACAAGGCCGCCGCAGCCGGGAAAGTGGTCGGTGTCGGCGCGCCTATCGTTGGCGCAGTGGAAGGCTGGTACGTGCCCCGCTATGTGATCGAAGGCGATGCCAAACGCAAGCTTGAAGCCAAGGCACCCAACCTGAAATCCATCAGCGATCTGGCCCAGTATTCGGCGGTGTTCAAGGATCAGGAAGAACCCGGCAAAGGCCGCTTCTACAACTGCCCGGCTGGCTGGACCTGCGAGCTGGAAAACAGCGAAATGCTCAAGAGCTATGGCCTGGAAAGCAAATACACCAACTTCCGCCCGGGCACCGGCCCTGCGCTGGATGCGGCTATTCTCTCCAGCTACAAACGTGGCGAGCCGATCCTGACCTACTACTGGTCGCCGACTCCGCTCATGGGCCAGGTGGACCTGGTGCATCTGGAGGAGAAAGCCGGGGTCAACAAGACGATCGATATCAAGGTCGGCGTGTCCAAAGTGTTCCACGATGAGGCCCCTGAACTGGTCGCCATCCTGGAAAAGGTCAACCTGCCTATCGACCTGCTCAACCAGAACCTGGGGCGCATGGCCAAGGAACGTATCGAATCGCCGAAGCTGGCGAAGATTTTCCTGAAAGAGCACCCCGAAGTCTGGCACAAATGGGTCAGCGAAGACGCCGCGAAAAAGGTGGACGCTTCGCTGTAAACGAAAGGGCAGTCGGACTCACAAATCCGACTGCCCTGACGTTGACCCGACACACCTCATTTGAGAGCCGCTTATGTTTCCTGAAAGCTTCACTTTCTCGATCGCCAACTGGGTCAACGACGGGGTCGACTCGCTGGTGACTCAGTATGGCGATGTGTTCCGGCACATTTCCGACACCCTGCTATGGGCCATCGTCAACCTCGAAGGCCTGCTGCGCATGGCGCCGTGGTGGCTGATGCTGATAATCGTTGGCGGCATTGCCTGGCACGCGACACGCAAGATCGTCACGACGCTGGTCATCGTCGGCCTGCTGTTTCTGGTCGGTGCGGTCGGGTTGTGGGACAAGCTGATGCAGACATTGGCGCTGATGCTGGTCGCCACGATCATTGCGGTACTGATCGGCATTCCACTGGGCATTCTCTCCGCGCGCAGCAATCGCCTGCGCTCGGTGCTGATGCCGTTGCTGGACATCATGCAGACCATGCCCAGCTTCGTTTACCTGATTCCGGTGCTGATGCTGTTCGGCCTGGGCAAGGTCCCGGCCATCTTCGCCACGGTGATCTATGCCGCGCCGCCATTGATTCGTCTGACCGACCTGGGCATTCGTCAGGTTGACGGTGAAGTGATGGAAGCCATCAACGCCTTCGGTGCCAACCGCTGGCAGCAGCTGTTTGGTGTGCAACTGCCACTGGCCATGCCGAGCATCATGGCCGGGATCAACCAGACCACCATGATGGCGCTGTCGATGGTGGTCATCGCCTCCATGATCGGCGCACGCGGGCTGGGTGAAGACGTGCTGGTGGGCATTCAGACGCTCAACGTCGGACGCGGGCTGGAAGCGGGTCTGGCCATCGTCATTCTGGCGGTCGTCATCGACCGTATCACGCAGGCCTATGGCCGCCCACGGCATGAGGCGCACAAATGAGCAGCGTGGAACCGAACAAGATCGTCGTTAAAAACGTATTCAAGATTTTTGGCAATCGCTCAAAGGAAGCACTGGCGCTGATCAAACAGAACCAGAGCAAGGATCAGGTACTGGCGCAAACTGGCTGCGTGGTCGGGGTCAACGACCTGTCGCTGTCGATCGGCAGTGGCGAAATCTTCGTCATCATGGGCCTGTCCGGCTCCGGCAAATCGACGCTGGTACGCCACTTCAACCGCCTGATCGACCCTACCAGCGGCGAGATTCTGGTTGATGGTGAAGACATCCTGCGCTACGACATGGAGGCGCTGCGCCAATTCCGTCGGCACAAGATCAGCATGGTGTTCCAGAGCTTCGGCCTGCTGCCGCACAAGACCGTGCTGGCCAACGTCGCGTACGGCCTGAAAGTGCGCGGCGAGAGCAAGGCGCTGTGCCAGGAACGCGCGCAGCACTGGATAACGACCGTAGGCCTCAAGGGCTACGAAAACAAATACCCGCACCAGCTTTCCGGTGGCATGCGCCAGCGCGTCGGTCTGGCACGAGCACTGGCAGCCGACACCGACATCATTCTTATGGACGAAGCGTTCAGCGCCCTCGACCCGTTGATTCGCGCCGAGATGCAGGACCAGTTGCTGGAACTGCAAGCCAGCCTGCACAAGACCATCGTGTTCATTACCCACGACCTGGACGAAGCGGTACGCATCGGCAATCGCATCGCGATCCTCAAGGACGGGCGCTTGATTCAAGTCGGTACACCGAAAGAAATCCTTCACTCGCCCGCCGACGATTACGTGGACCGTTTCGTTCAGCGCCGCGTGGCCACCCTTTAAGGACCGTTGCAGATGTCGCGAGCAGAACAGATCGTCATCGGTGAAGCCCCGCTGGGCTGGCAGGACGTGGTCGCCGTGGCCCGGCATGGCGCAAGACTGGTCCTGTCGGATGCTGCCTGGGCGCGGATCGATAACGCGCAGGCCATCGTGCAGCAGATTGTCGTCAGCGGCGAACGCGCCTATGGCGTGAACACCGGGCTTGGCGCGCTGTGCAACGTATCGCTGCAAGGCGAACAGCTCAGTCGCCTGTCGCGCAATACCCTGCTCAGCCATGCCTGCGGCGTGGGTGCGCCGCTGGCCGACGAGCAGACTCGCGCAATCATCTGCGCCGCAATCCTCAATTACAGCCAGGGTAAATCCGGCATTCACCGGCAAGTGGTCGAAGCGCTGCTGGCCTTGCTCAATCGGGGCATTACGCCACACGTGCCATCGCAGGGTTCGGTGGGTTACCTGACCCACATGGCGCACGTCGGCATCACCTTGCTGGGCGTCGGTCAGGTCAGTTATCGCGGGCAGATCGTCCCGGCTGAGCAGGCCTTGAATGAAGAAGGTCTGGCTCCGGTAATTCTCGGTGCCAAGGACGGCTTGTGTCTGGTCAATGGCACGCCATGCATGACCGGCCTGAGCTGCCTGGCCATCGCCGATGCCGAGCGCCTGAGCCAATGGGCCGACGTGATCGGCGCGATGACCTTCGAAGCACTGGGCGGTCAGTTGGATGCATTCGATGAGAGCATTCTTGCCCTCAAACCGCATCCCGGTATGCAGCAGGTGGGCAAAAACCTGCGCAGCGTATTGGCTGGCAGCGAAGTGCTTGCCAGCCGCCAGGGCATTCGTACCCAGGACGCGCTGAGCATCCGCTCGATTCCCCAAGTGCATGGCGCAACCCGCGATCAGTTGGCTCATGCCATTCGCCAGATCGAGACCGAGCTGAACTCGGTCACCGATAACCCCATGCTGCTCGGCACGCCCGATGACTGGCGCGTGGTGTCTCAGGCCAACCCGCATGGCCAGTCGGTGGCGATGGCGGCAGACCTGCTGTGCATGGCGCTGGCAGAACTGGGCTCCATCGCCGAGCGACGCCTCGACCGCCTGATCAACCCGATGGTCAGCGGCCTGCCGGCGTTTCTGGTCAGCCAGCCGGGGGTGAATTCGGGGATGATGATCGTTCAGTACGTCGCCGCCTCACTGTGCGCGGAAAACCGCCAGATGGCGCAACCGGCGGTGGTCGATAACTACGTCACCTCCGGCCTGCAGGAAGACCATCTGAGCCTGGGCACCAGTGCCGCGCTCAAGCTGCACAAGGTGCTAGGCAACGTCACACAGATTCTGGCCATCGAGTATTTGCTGGCGGCCCAGGCGTTCGAATTCCTCAAGGCGCAAGGGTTTGGCGTGGGTACAGGTGCTGCGTGGCGACTGCTGCGCGAGCGGATTCCGGCCTACGATGAAGACCGCTGGCTGGCCCCTGATATCGCCAGCAGCGCGGCCCTGCTCAAAGACGCAACATCGCTGGAAAGGGTTTTCCAGCACTGCCGCGATCATGCGGCAACCCTATAAAAAGCGGCGGACGGCCACACGCCGTTGCTGACATCAATCAAGGAGTAGCTGCATCGTGACCACCTTATCTGCCAAGACGCTGAACCTGATCCCCGGCCAACTGACCCTGGCGCAATTGCGCGCCATTCATCAGCAGCCGGTCAGCCTGACGCTGGACAGCAGCGCAGACCAGCAGATCGACGACAGCGTCGCCTGTGTCGAACGCATTCTGGCCGAGAACCGCACCGCCTACGGGATCAACACCGGCTTTGGCCTGCTCGCCTCGACGCGGATTGCCAGCGAAGACCTGGAAAATCTGCAGCGTTCGCTGGTGCTGTCGCATGCGGCCGGTGTTGGTCAGCCGATCAGCGATGATCTGGTGCGCTTGATCATGGTGCTCAAGGTCAACAGCCTGAGCCGTGGCTTCTCGGGTATTCGTCGGGTGCTGATCGATGCGTTGATCGCGTTGATCAATGCCGATGTCTATCCGCATATTCCGCTCAAGGGTTCGGTCGGCGCTTCGGGTGACCTGGCTCCACTGGCGCACATGTCGCTGGTGCTGTTGGGCGAAGGCAAGGCGCGTTACAAGGGCGAATGGCTGAATGCTGTCGATGCATTGGCTGTCGCGGGACTACAACCGCTCACCCTTGCCGCCAAGGAAGGACTGGCGCTGCTCAACGGTACGCAAGTGTCCACCGCGTATGCACTGCGCGGCTTGTTCGAGGGCGAAGACCTGTTCGCTGCGGCGTTGACCTGTGGCTCGCTGACCGTCGAAGCCGTGCTCGGTTCGCGCTCACCCTTCGATGCACGTATTCATGCAGCACGCGGTCAGCGCGGGCAGATCGATGCCGCTGCCTGCTACCGCGACTTGCTCGGCGAAAGCAGTGGCGTGTCCGAGTCGCACCGCAACTGCGACAAGGTTCAGGACCCCTACTCGCTGCGCTGCCAGCCGCAGGTCATGGGCGCATGCCTGACCCAGTTGCGCCAAGCCGCCGAAGTGCTGGAAATCGAAGCCAACGCGGTGTCCGACAACCCGCTGGTGTTCGCCGCCGAGAACGACGTCATATCCGGTGGCAATTTTCACGCCGAGCCGGTCGCCATGGCGGCGGACAATCTGGCACTGGCCATTGCCGAGATCGGCTCGCTCAGCGAACGGCGTATTTCGCTGATGATGGACAAGCACATGTCGCAACTGCCGCCCTTCCTGGTCGCCAACGGCGGCGTCAATTCCGGCTTCATGATCGCGCAGGTCACGGCCGCCGCGCTGGCCAGTGAAAACAAGGCGCTGGCTCATCCGCACAGCGTCGACAGCCTGCCGACATCCGCCAATCAGGAAGACCATGTGTCGATGGCCCCGGCCGCTGGCAAGCGGTTATGGGAAATGGCAGAAAACGTTCGCGGGATTCTTGCCGTAGAATGGTTGGCTGCCTGCCAGGGTCTGGACTTGCGTGAGGGTCTGAAAACCTCTCCGAAACTGGAGCAAGCCCGCAGCCTGTTGCGCAGCAAGGTCCCGTTCTATGAAAAGGACCGTTTTTTTGCACCGGACATCGAAGCTGCCAGTCAGCTGTTGTCCTCCACTTGCCTGAACCCGCTGGTTCCTGCACGTCTGCTACCGAGTTTGTGATGTACCGCGAGCCTGGCAGGGCTCGCTTTGGTCATTGCTGCGGGAAGCCGGTTGCAGGCGTTTTCGCGGCTTTTGCCATACCTGTATGTAATGAAATGGACCTGAAATGACGTCACAAGATGGTTTGAAACGCGGGTTATCCGCCCGCCACATCCGCTTCATGGCCCTGGGCTCTGCCATCGGCACAGGGTTGTTCTACGGCTCGGCCTCGGCGATTCAACAGGCCGGTCCGGCCGTATTGCTGGCGTACCTGATCGGCGGCGCGGCGGTGTACATGGTGATGCGCGCACTGGGCGAAATGGCCGTTCACGACCCGGTTTCCGGCTCCTTCAGCCATTACGCCACGCGCTACATGGGCCCGCTGGCCGGTTTCGTACTGGGCTGGACCTACGCATTCGAAATGATCATTGTCTGCCTCGCCGACGTGACCGCATTCGGCATCTACATGGGCTTCTGGTTTCCGGAAGTACCCCGCTGGATCTGGGTGCTGGGCATCGTCTTTCTGATCGGCGCGCTCAACCTGTGCAACGTGAAAGTCTTTGGTGAAACCGAGTTCTGGCTGTCGATCCTCAAGGTCAGCGCCATCGTGGCGATGATCGTCGCAGGCTTCGGCATCATGATCTTCGGTATCGGCAGCTCGACCAGCGGCACCGAAATCGGCATCAGCAACCTGTGGGCACATGGCGGCTTCATGCCCAACGGCGTCACCGGTCTGATCGCCTCGTTCGCGGTGGTGATGTTTGCCTTCGGCGGCATTGAAATCATCGGCATCACGGCCGGTGAGGCAAAGGACCCGCAACGCAGCCTGCCACAGGCGATCAACGCCGTACCGTTGCGCATTCTGCTGTTCTATGTGCTGACACTGTTTGTGCTGATGTGCATTTACCCGTGGCCGCAGATCGGCACCCAAGGCAGCCCGTTCGTGCAGATTTTCGACAATCTGGGCATCGCGTCGGCGGCGACTATCCTCAATATCGTGGTCATCTCTGCTGCGGTGTCGGCCATCAACAGCGACATCTTCGGCGCCGGGCGCATGATGTACGGATTGGCCCGTGACGGTCAGGCACCCGCCAGTTTTGCGCGTCTGTCACGGCATGGTGTGCCGTGGATGACCGTGCTGGTCATGGGCATCGCGTTGCTGGGCGGCGTGCTGCTCAACTACCTGATCCCCAAGGACGTGTTCCTGCTGATCGCCTCGCTGGCAACGTTTGCCACGGTCTGGGTCTGGCTGATGATTCTGCTCACCCAGGTTGCCATGCGCCGTTCGATGAACCGCGACGAGGCCGCACAACTGAAATTCGCGGTGCCGTTCTGGCCTTACGGTCCGGCCGCCGCCATCGTCTTCATGCTGTTCATCTTCGGAGTGCTGGGCTATTTCCCGGACAACCGTGCAGCCTTGATCGTCGGCGCAATCTGGATTGTGCTGCTGCTCATCGCCTACGGCTTGTGGGTCAAGCCAAAGGCGCTCAACAATCCCCATTGACCAAAGAGGCCCGAAATGAAAACGCTCTGGAAACACTGTCACATCGCAAGCATGGCGCACGGTAAATACTCGATCATCGAGAATGCCGCCATCGTGACCTCCGGAGCGCTCATCGAGTGGATCGGGCCTGAAACCGAGCTGGCCGAGCCGGAACATGACAACTGCATCGATCTGGGCGGCGCATGGGTGACGCCCGGCCTGATCGACTGCCACACGCACACAGTGTTTGGCGGCAACCGCAGCGGTGAGTTCGAACAGCGTCTCCAGGGTGTGAGCTACGCCGAGATTGCCGCAGCAGGCGGCGGTATCGCCAGCACGGTGCGCGCGACTCGTGCGGCCAGTGAAGATGAGCTGTACGCCAGTGCCGAGCGACGCTTGCGACACTTGCTCAAGGAAGGCGTGACTACCGTCGAGATGAAGTCAGGTTATGGGCTGGACCTGGAAAACGAGCGCAAGATCCTGCGGGTGATCCGCCGCCTGGGCAATACCCAACCGGTCACCGTACGCGCCACCTGTCTGGCCGCCCACGCCCTGCCACCGGAATACGCCGATCGCGCCGACGACTATATCAATCACATCTGCAACGACATGCTGCCAGCACTGGCTGCCGAAGGGCTGGTGGATGCCGTGGACGCGTTCTGCGAGTACCTGGCGTTTTCGCCTGCGCAGGTCGAGCAGGTGTTCATCAGCGCAGGGCAACTGGCACTGCCGGTCAAACTGCATGCCGAGCAGCTTTCTTCGCTGGGCGGGTCAAGCCTCGCGGCACGTTACAAGGCGCTGTCGGCGGATCATCTGGAGTTCATGACCGAAGACGATGCCGTCGCCATGGCCGCTGCCGGGACCGTCGCAGTGCTGCTGCCGGGGGCGTTTTACTTCCTCCGTGAAACACAGCTGCCGCCGATGGAAGCGCTGCGCAAGCACGGCGTGCCGATAGCGATTTCCACCGACCTGAACCCCGGCACATCGCCAGGGCTGTCGTTGCGTTTGATGCTCAACATGGCCTGCACGCTGTTTCGCATGACACCTGAAGAGGCACTGGCGGGTGTGACATTCAATGCCGCCAAGGCACTGGGCATGAGCGCGACCCACGGCTCGCTGGAGGTCGGCAAGGTAGCGGATTTCGTCGCTTGGGACATTGAGCGACCGGCTGATCTGGCCTACTGGCTGGGCGGCGATCTGGATAAACGCATCGTGCGCCACGGCGTCGAATCATCGATCTGAAGGAGAGCCCTGTGGATAACGTTCTGACATTCAAACGTGGCCGCGTTCCGCTGCTGATCAGCATGCCGCATGCCGGTCTGAAACTGACCCCGGTGGTCGAAGCCGCGCTGGTGGACGAAGCCCTGAGCCTGCCGGACACTGACTGGCATATCCCGCGCCTGTATGACTTTGCTGCTGAATTGGGTGCCAGTACCCTGGCCGCTGAATACTCGCGTTTTGTCATCGACCTTAATCGGCCCTCCGACGACAAACCGATGTACGCTGGCGCGACCACCGGCCTGTTCCCGTCGATTCTGTTCGATGGCGTGCCGCTGTTCAAAGATGGGCAGACACCGAGTGCCGAAGAGCGGGCGCTGTATCTGCAGCAGATATGGACGCCCTATCACCAGACGCTGGAGCAGGAGCTGCAGCGGATGCGTGATGAGTTCGGCTATGCGCTGCTGTTCGACGCCCACTCGATTCGCGGGCACATTCCGCATTTGTTCGACGGTCGCCTGCCGGACTTCAACCTCGGCACCTTCAATGGTGCAAGCTGCGACCCGGAGCTGGCCAGCCGAATGGAGCAGGTCTGCGCTGCGGCCAAAGACTACAGCCATGTGTTGAACGGGCGCTTCAAGGGCGGCCACATCACCCGCCACTACGGCAACCCGGCCAACAACATCCATGCGGTGCAGCTGGAACTGGCGCAAAGCACCTACATGGAGGAGTTCGTGCCCTTCCACTACCGCCAGGACTTGGCAGAGCCGACCCGCGCCGTGCTCAAGCCACTGCTGGAAACCTTCATTGCCTGGGGACAGGAGCGGTTCGGCTGACTAAGTCGGACACAGAGCGCCCATAAAAGCGCTACCACGCAGAGCGTGGGAGCGATAGCTAATACCTCTGTGGGAGTGAGCTTGCTCACGAAGACGGCCGATAGCCACACCGATTATCGTTCCCATGCTCTGCGTGGGAATGCCGTTCTGGACGCTCCGCGTCCGCCCTTCAAAGCCCACGGCTGATCACTTCTTGAGCAACCGCAAGCCGTTGAACACCACCAGCAAACTTACGCCCATGTCGGCAAACACAGCCATCCACATGGTCGCCATGCCCGCAAACGTGATGCCGATAAACAACACCTTGGTCACGATTGCCAGAACAATGTTCTGCTTGAGCACTGCCGAGGTCCGACGGGACAAGCGAATGAACGTCGGTATCTTGCGCAGATCATCGTCCATCAGGGCGACATCTGCCGTATCGATAGCAGTATCAGTACCCGCTGCCGCCATCGCAAAACCAATCTCGGCCCGAGCCAGCGCCGGTGCATCATTGATGCCGTCACCCACCATGCCTACACGGCGGTTGCGAGCATAAAGGGCCTCGATGGCACTCAGCTTGTCGGCAGGCAGCAAGTTGCCTTGCGCTTCGTCGATACCGACCTGATCGGCAATCGCCTTGGCGGTGTGCGGATTGTCGCCAGTCAGCATGACCGTTTTGATGCCCAACTCATGCAACTGAGCGATGGCTTCACGGCTGGTTTCCTTGACAGTGTCAGCCACCGCAAACAGCGCGATCGGACCGGCGGTGTCCAGCAACAGCACCACGGTCTTGCCCTGCATTTCCAGAACATCGAGCTTCGCCTCCAGCTCTGGCGAACACAGACCCAGCTCTTCAACCAGGCGATGATTGCCCAGGTGATACATCTGGCCGTTGATTGCGCCCTTCACACCGCGTCCACCCAAGGCTTCAAACGCCGAGACCTCATGCAGCTTCAGGCTGCTGTCAGCCGCCTTGGCAATCGCTTGCGAAACCGGGTGATCGGAGCGACCCGCAAGGCTCGCAGCAATGGCCGGCGCAGTGTCGGCGACCGTCGGGTCCAGCGGTACGTAGTCGGTCTGCACGGGCTTGCCGTGGGTCAAGGTGCCGGTCTTGTCGAGGGCCAGGTAATCAAGCTTCTCGCCCATTTCCAGATAAACGCCGCCCTTGATCAGGATGCCTTTGCGCGCCGCTGCCGCCAGACCACTGACGATGGTCACCGGCGTAGAAATCACCAGCGCACAGGGGCAAGCGACTACCAATAACACTAGCGCGCGGTAGACCCAGTCAAACCACTCACCGCCAAAAAACAGCGGCGCAATCAGCGCCACGCCCAAGGCGACAACGAACACCACCGGCGTATAGATGCGCGAGAAGCTGTCGACAAAGCGCTGGGTCGGCGCACGCGAACCCTGAGCCGCTTCTACCGCATGGATGATGCGCGCCAGCGTCGAATTGTTCGCCGCAGCGGTCACACGATATTCCAGCGAGCCCGCCTGATTGATAGTGCCCGCGAAGACCTTGTCGCCGACAGTCTTCTCGACCGGCAGGCTTTCACCTGTGATCGACGCTTGATCGATGGTCGAGTTACCGGACACCACCTCACCGTCGAGCCCTACGCGCTCACCTGGCTTGATGCGGACAATAGCGCCAATTTCGACGTTTTTAGCTTCAATTTCCTGCCAACTGCCGTCCGCCTGTTTAACGGTGGCCAGTTCCGGCGTCAATTGCATCAACCCGCTGATAGCGTTTCGGGCGCGGTCGAGGGACTTGGCTTCGATCAACTCGGCCACAGTAAACAGAAACATCACCATTGCCGCTTCAGGCCACTGCCCGATCAGAATTGCACCGGTCACCGCAATACTCATCAGAGCATTGATATTCAGGTTGAAGTTCTTGAGCGCGATCCAGCCCTTCTTGTAAGTCGTCAGCCCACAACTGAAGATCGACACCAGCGCCAGCAGAGCAACGACCCAGGTCGGGCCGAGGGACGCCAAATGGACCACTTCAGCACCCAGTGCAGTAACGCCGGACAATGCCAGCGGCCACCAGTGTTTCTTCACCGCCGGAGCCGGCTGGTCAGACGCTGCGCCCTCCTCGACCGGCTCGGCCTGCATGCCCAGCGAACTGATGGCGTCACGAATCGGGTCGGTAGACGGCAGATCGTGCCAGACGCCCAGCAGGCGATTGATCAGGTTGAACTCAAGCTTCTGCACCCCGGCCAGCTTGCCCAGCTTGTTCTGGATCAGGGTTTGCTCAGTCGGGCAATCCATGGCTTCGATACGAAAGCTGCTCAAGCGACTACCTGATGCCAGCGCATCGTTAAAGGTCACCACAGCAGGTTGTGCATCGCTGGAGCAGCACGCATGAGCATGTTCTACGGGCTTTTGCTCAGGCGCATGCTCGCCGTGGTCATGATCGTGGTCGTGGTCATGTGCGGGGGAAGTCTTGATCGTCGTACCCATTCTTTGCGCTCCAGGATTCTGCTTGTTGCCAAGTGAACACCCTGTAGCCACTATAGGGTCAAGCACTCAAACGAGATGAGTCCAAATGAAAATCGGCGAACTGGCAAAACTGACTGACACACAGGTCGAAACCATCCGCTATTACGAGCGCGAAGGCCTGCTGCCCGCACCTGCCCGCAGCGATGGCAACTACCGGCTGTATACCCAAGCACACATGGAGCGCCTATCGTTTATCCGCAACTGCCGCAGCCTGGACATGACTCTGGAGGAAATCCGCAACCTGCTCAGCCTGCGCGACAGCCCGCAGGACCAGTGCGAAAGCGTCAATGCGCTGATCGACGAACACATCGAACACGTCAACGCCCGGGTCGCGAGCCTGCAAGCGCTCCAGGAACAACTACTCGACCTGCGCCGCCGCTGCAGCGATGGCGCGGCAGAACACTGCGCGATACTGGAGAGGCTGGAGGTGACCGGGGCTGTGGCAGCGCCAGAGGGCGAGGCTTCACATGTGGGGAGGAGTCATGGGCATTGAGTTGGGTTTGACATCTCTCGTTTAACGCTGCGCAGCTTGCACCACCGCCACAAGCTCAGTGATCGCCTTTACGAGCTGATCTTTGGCAGCTTTCTCTTTCGCAGCCTCTTCACCCGCCCGCTCAGAATCAACGCGCTTGAAAGCTTCGCGTACTTCCTCGCTGAAGACGCTGATCGAGACAATATTTTCCTGCCGAAAACCAATAGGCCTGAGCGGTGTATCGCTTGGATAATCGGTCGTGTACACCACTTTAAGGGTGTCTTTATCCCGATAGCCACTGACGGTGGGTATTAGCAGAATCTCCTGATTCACACCCGTCACTTCGGTAGGGGCCCCGACATCCATGATGTAGCCGACGTAGACCTTTCGATCTGCCATCGTGATCATCACTTCATCCTTTTCGACGAATGCATCGAAAAGAGTCGAGCAGATAGGGCTGTGATCTACAGACTCGCCCAGCAGATAGGCCGCAATTTCTTCTTTTTTACTGGCACCCAGTTGCCACTTGAGAATCCTGACAGTAATAAAGGCCCCCAGACTTGGCATCGCCAAGGTCAGTAAACCTGAGAGGGCAAGGAACACACCCACTTGGCTAAAATTCCTGCCCGTGATGTCGAAGTCCTGTCCCAATTGACCTAAGGCACCCATGAAGTCGGTGTTCACGGCAAAACAGACTGGCAAGGCCGCGTTTGCCGCTTGCAGCCATTTGGGGCACAGCACACCCCAGTCATGCGAGAACAGTCCTGCAAGGACTGCAGTGACACACATGGCCGCTACAAAGCAGTAAATACCGTATCGCCCCACCTGCAAGTAAAGCATCTGGCCTTCATAGCGATGCAGCCTGCAGTAAACGGTGGGATCCTTCAGGCACACCAAAAAGCCGCTGACAAGTAGTGGCAGCAGAAGTAAAAAAGCCATTTATCAGGATTCGGCTTGAGGAGTGACCAGTTTTTTAGCCTTATCGCGTGAAGAGCGAACCAAGCCTTCGATTTCTTTGGCGTCCATGGACATGCGCCCCCCCCTTACCACAAGAGTGTCGATGCTCTTGATTGCCTGCATGAGGGCTGCGTCTTCAGCCTTCTTCGTATCACTACGATGTCCAATCCGATTGAAAAACATAGTCGATTCCATTGAACAAGGTCAGGGGGGCGTGCGCTGAAACTATAGCACAGCGCTAGATTCGTTCTCTTACGGGCTCAAACCGCCATCGGCGCCGTCATTGCCGGATGGTGCTGGTAGCCTTCCAGTGTGAAGTCGGAAGGCTCGATCAGCTCCAGCCACTCAGGCTGATACACGCCGGTCTTGGCAAACTCGGGCACGCGGTCGGAGATCACCAGTTTCGGCATCGGGTACGGCTCGCGGGTCATCTGTTCGTTGAGCATGTCCAGGTGGTTTTCGTACACGTGGGCGTCGCCGATGAAGTAGGTGAACCAGCGTGGGGTGTAGCCAGTCAGGCGACCGATCAGGCTCAGCAGTGCAGCGCCTTCGGTCAGGTTGAACGGCGTGCCGAGGCCCAGGTCGTTGGAACGGATGTACAGCGTCAGCGAGATTTCGCGGGTCTGCGGGTTCGGGTGCAGCTGGTACAGCAGGTGGCACGGCGGCAGGGCCATTTCATCGAGCTGTGCGCAGTTCCAGCCGTGGAACAGGATGCGGCGGCTGCCTGGGTCATTGATGATGGTGTCGACGCATTGGCGAATCTGGTCGATGGCCTTGTACAGCACTACGAACGACTGGCCGCCCTCTTCCGATTCGGCAATCTGGCGATAACCCTGACCAAGCGCCAGTTCGATGGCTGCGACATTGCCGGCATCGATACGCTTGTAGGCAGGCCACTTGCGCCACTGCACGCCATAGATTTCGCCCAAGTCATCCTCGCCCTTGCGGAACGGGTTGTTCAGCCACTGGGCGTTTTCGTTGGCGTTCTGGTCCCAGACCTTGCAGCCCAGCTCGCGGAATTCGGCAGCGTTGTTCACGCCACGCAGGAAGCCGACCATTTCGCCGATGGCCGATTTGAACGCCATGCGCCGTGTGGTGATGGCCGGAAAGCCTTCCTGCAAGTCATAACGCAGCATCGCACCCGGAAAGCTGATGGTGTTCACGCCGGTACGGTTGGCTTGCAAGGTCCCGTGCTTGATCACATGTGCGACCAGTTCCAGATATTGCTTCATAAATCACCTGCCTTGTTGAACGCGCCGGGTGCTGACACCCGGCGTTTCGGTATTAAGCCGCTGCCTTGCTGGCAGCCGGGTCGCGCTTGTAGGCCAGCCAGATCAGGAACAGGCCGGCAATGATCATCGGCAGACTGAGGATCTGACCCATGGTCACCCATCCCCACGCCAGATAGCCCAACTGGGCGTCAGGGACGCGGACGAACTCGACCACAAAGCGGAAGATGCCGTAGAACAGCGCGAACATGCCGGAAACGGCCATGGTCGGGCGCGGCTTGCGAGCGTACAGATTGAGGATGATGAACAGTGCAACGCCTTCCAATGCGAACTGATACAGCTGCGAAGGATGACGCGCCAGTTGCGCAGGGTCGCTGAACGGCGGGAAAACCATCGCCCACGGCACGTCGGTCGGTTTGCCCCACAGCTCGGCATTGATGAAGTTGCCGATGCGCCCGGCCCCAAGGCCGATCGGCACCAGCGGGGCGACGAAGTCCATCAACTGGAAGAAGCTCTTGCCGTTGCGTTTGCCAAACCACCAGGCCGCGATCATCACACCGACAAAGCCGCCATGGAACGCCATGCCGCCCTTCCAGACCTCGAATATCAGTAGAGGATTGGCGATGTAGGCAGACAGGTCGTAGAACAGCACATAGCCCAGCCGCCCGCCGACGATCACGCCCATGGCCAGCCAGAAAATCAGGTCGGAGAGTTTTTCCTTGGTCCAGGTCGGGTCGAATTTGTTGAGACGACGCGACGCGAGCAGCCAGGCGCCACCGATGCCGACCAGGTACATCAACCCGTACCAGTGAATTTGCAGCGGGCCGATAGCGACGGCTACCGGGTCAATCTGCGGGTAAGGCAGCATTGCGACTCCTCAATTGGAACGCCCTTGCGAGCGATTGAATCAGGCGCGCATGTTACCGGAGCCCGGCAGGATGCTCTAGCGGCTACCGATGGAAGCCAGCTGAACGAAGTGAAAAAAGGTGCACCTGATGTGTCTGGCGGTAAAGAAGCGGGGTTATCGCTCCCACGCTCCGCGTGGTAGCGCCTTTCTGGACACTCTGCGTCCGATCTTGAAAGGCGGCGCGGCACAGATTTATGACGCGAAGCGTCACCCACGGCATTCCTACGCTGGAGCGTGAGGAACGATAATCTCGACTATCGTGCGGCGCTCTGCGTCGCATGCAGTTCTGGACGCTCTGCGTCCGATCTTGAACAGGCGGCGCGGCACAGATTTATGACGCGGAGCGTCACCCACGGCATTCCTACGCTGGAGCGTGAGGAACGATA
>NZ_JAWHPK010000004.1:0-629 GCF_032587795.1 Pseudomonas syringae group sp. 247E2
CAGGCCGCTTCGGCCCCGCAGGCGCTGGAGCGTTACGAGTATCAGGGCCAGTACGGCTGGCAGAAGCAGGACCGGGGCGAGTGGCTGAGCCGCGTACAGATCGAACAGCGTGAATCCCAGGCACGTCGTGTGCAAGGTCAAAGCGGCGTGCGGCAGATGGAAGCCGGGCGCTGGTTTGAGCTGACCCAGCATCCGCTGTACGAACGCAAGGCGGCTGAAGAGCGCCAGTTTTTGCTGATCGAAGTCGAAATGTTCGCCGAGAGCAACCTGCCGCTGGCCAAGGAGAGACGCGAAGTGCCGGGGAGCCTGGCGGCGCTGTTCAGATCTGTTCGTCCTGAGCCATCAGGGCTTGGCATTGTGAACAAGGTAGCGGACACCTTGGGCGTGGGCAGCCACGGTTTCTTCCTCAATCGCTTTGAAGGCCAGTTACACAGCGTACCGTTTCGCAGCCCGTCGGAGCATTTCAAACCCAAGAGCCTCGGCCAACAGACCGCAGTGGTCGTCACGCCCAGCGGCCATGAAGTGTTTACCGACACCTTGAACCGGATTTGCGTACGCTTTCACTGGGACCGCCTGTCTCAGGATGGCGAGTTGGGCTCCTGCTGGCTGCGCATGATGCAACCGAGCAG
>NZ_JAWHPK010000005.1:0-226521 GCF_032587795.1 Pseudomonas syringae group sp. 247E2
CTGCAAACGATCATGCTCAACCTGCAGATCATTTACGCCCAGGACAGCGCAGCCATCACCTGGCTGGCCGAGCAGGAAGCCAACGCCACCACACCGTATGGCACATTGCGTTACGGCTTCTCACCCGCGCTCAAACAGGCGTTGCACCAAGAGGCCGACGCGCTATTGAACGGCCTTGGCGACGTCACCAACCTGGCCACACGCATTGGCGAACTCAATGGTGCCCTCAATCACCAGGGCTTTGCCGACAAGCCGTGGATGAAAGCGCTGAAGCAACCCGTTCAGGGCACCTTCAAAGCCCTCGGCGAACTGGCCAGCGGCGCAGGTAAAACGACGCTTGAGAGCATCCTGCTGGCCTGGGTACCCATCGACAGCCGCATGGCCCTTGGCAAACAGCAGAACATCGTCGCGTTGCTTCGCACCCTGTTGATCGGCCAGATGTTGCTTGATTCGAAGGCGCGCATTGCAGTCGATCAACAGGTACTCACCAAGCTCAAACAGTGGATACGCGAGTGGCAAGTACTTAACAAGCAGATCAGTGATATCCGTCGCCGGTGGCTATATCCGAATGCCTACAACACACGCCAAAGCACCGCTCGCAACCTGCACGCCCATAAACAGAAACTGCGCGTCCACGAACTGAGCATCCCCGCTCTGCTCGACTTCCAGAACAACGAATACGCCAAATTACTGCAGGACGAGATTCGCCAGTACTTCCAGTCCGGCAAAACCCTGGCCAAGGACTGGCTCGCCCAAGCCAAACGCTGGACCAACCGACTCGGCGGCACTGCGGGCTCGATCACTTGGGGTGTGATCATGCTCAATTTCATCAATACCGCGCTCACTTACCGGGACGTTACTCGTGATGGAGACTTCAGTGCCAAGGATATTGGCAAGGTCACGTATGGACTGGGTTACAGCTTCAATCTGTTGATGGTGGTGTTTGTTGAAGCGCCGTGGAGCGTAATAAGGGATGCGACGCCGGTACTGATCGATGGCAAGAATGTAGGGGTTCTGGACAGGTCCAGTGCGTATTGGAAAGCCAAGGGAAATGCGACGTGGAGTGATGCAATACGTGGGTTCAGGGTTTCGATGGTGGCGATGGGTGGGTTTGGAGTAGCAGCAGTTACGCTTGAACTATTTGATATCACAGATGATTTTTACGCAGCTAAAACACCTGAGGAAAAGAACACGATTATTGTTAAAGGTATTTCTATATTCGCAATGGGAGTAGGCTCCACTTTTCAATTTATAGCAGGGTTGTCCCCCGCAAGCACATTCACAATTGTTGCGATGAGTCCATGGTTCAGCGTGGCGCTGCTCGTAATAGGATCTATATATCTTTTTACTACAATGGCTTTAAGTTATTTCAAGCAAGACAGCGTCGGCTGGTGGCTACGTAAGTGCTGTTGGTCGAGAACCCTAGACTATCGTTACCCCGAGACTGTCAAAGGTGAGAGCGAAGAGGTTCGCGCATTGATGGAAATTCAATTATCTCCGCAGGTTTATGTAAAAAGCACTGTGCATTATGAAAGCCGTTATCTTGGCAAAGGCGATCACTACAGCGTAGCGGTACAAAATGGCGCTGGAGTACAAGTGCGCTTGCCCAACCTAGTGCGCGGGCAGTCCGTGCACTTCAATGTCATTAGCAGCAAGCGCCCATGGGGAGTGCTACCGGTAGAAAAAATAGACGACCCTCTGCATGAAGCTTTTCTGGCCCACGGGCAATTCAGGAAGACCGAACAGTTCGGAACGCTAACCAACAAGCCTGCTGGCAAGGCGAGTGAAGACTTCACCTACCCGTTGATGCCGCCCGAAAACGAAGACCTCATCTGGGAAACCTGGGTGCCGCTCGACAAGGACGCAACCTATCTTGAGCTGCAAATCTGGTACCCCAGCAATCTGATACATCCTGGCGAGGAAGATCAAGGCTATCTGTTTCAGATGGAGCTTGGCACAAGAGGCGATACAGCTATCGATGGTTTGGCTGCTGTGGAGCTTGAAGTAAAGACATCAAGCAGTGTCGGCACGCTGACCCTAGAAGTAGCAGAGGGTACACCTGTATGAACCAGCAAGAAAAAGCCTTGTACCTGCCAAAAAACAAAGACGTTCTGAACTGGAAGATCAAAACACTTGCGAGATCGCCTAGAGAAATGATGATAACTCAGTCCATATTCATTGCCGTCTACGTGATAGGAAGCACACTTTACATGTGGGGAGGCTGGATAATGTTCTCAGACAGTCTTTACTCATTAGCGGGCACCATACTCGCGCTTGCTGGAATTCTTGCGTATTTCATATGCCTGCTCATCCGTCAAAAAACCATCTACAACTACACCATAAAAACCAACTGCGCCCACCTGGAGTACTACCTCCATTACCCCGACTTCGCCTCGTCCTTCTTCAAGGGCATTGCCATAGCCGTCATCCTGATATTCGTCTTCATAGCCGCCCTCACCGGCTCACTGCTCTTCCTGATCGGCCCGGCAGCCATGGCCTGTATCGCAGCCCTCAAGCTACTAAACTGGGAAAACCCCATTCACCATGAACAAAGCCTGCCCTGGGATGAGTACAACTTTGTAACCGTCGACCGTAAACGCCTCATGATCATCACGCACCGCACTGACGTCACGCTAGGCTTTGAGGCCCGTTTCCAGCACGAGGTACTGTTCAACAAATACCTGAATTTTCTCCACACAGTGCTCCCCTCCACCGCCGAGTTCACCGAAAAAGCCTGGAAGTGGTAGCACACCCAAGCTAACGTACACGCCGGAATTCAAGCCCTACCCACCAAGGCCTCACCATGATCCAGATCCGCCCCATGACCACGGAAGACTTCGAGCGCTTCTGGCCCACCTTTCAGGCTGTCGTCATCGCTCAGGAAACCTACGCCTACGACCCTGCCGTCACTCAGGAGCATGCCCGCAGTCTGTGGATGGAGCTGCCGCTGCACACGCTGATTGCCGAGGAAGACGGCCAGCTGTTGGGCAGCTATTACTTGAAGGCCAATGCGGCAGGTCCGGGGAATCATGTCTGCAATTGCGGCTATATGGTGACGGATGCGGCGCGGGGTCGTGGTGTGGCGCGGTTGATGTGCGAGCACTCGCAGCAACTGGCGCGCGACAGCGGGTTCCTGGCGATGCAATTCAATTCGGTGGTGGCCAGCAATGAAGTAGCTGTCGCGCTGTGGGCCAAGCTGGGTTTTGAGACAGTCGGGCGTTTGCCCAAGGCTTATCGTCACGCCCGATTGGGGCTGGTGGATTGTCTGGTGATGTTCAAGTGGCTGGCTGATGCGCCGATGGCCAAAGAACCTGCGCAGCCCAAGCTGATCGGCCGCAAGAATATCGAATCTGTGGTGTCGCGTCCGCGTCGAAAATAAGCGCGGCGCACACATGAAAACGGGGCCTGCTCACATGAGAAGGCCCCGTTTTGTATTACAGCTCCGTGCTTATTTGCCAGAACCCATATCGGGCTGTTTCTGCAACAACACCCGAGTCACCCGGCGCTCTTCCACGCCGACAACCTGAAGTTTCCAGCCCTGCCAGTCCAGGCTATCGCCGGTAGAAGGCAGGCGATCCAGCAGGCTCATGACCAGCCCGGCGAGGGTCTGATAATCCTCGGTGGCCTTGGCCTGGAAGCCGGTGCGTTCGCGAATCAGACTCAGGTTCAAGGCACCCGATACCACGAAGTCCTCGCCTTGCTTGACGATGTCCGGGCCTTCCACTTCGCTGGCGTCCGGCAGCTGGCCGGCGATGGACTCCAGAATATCGGTCATGCTCAACACGCCGATGAAATCACCGAACTCGTTGACCACAAAAGCGATGTGCGTCGACTCCTTGCGCATCTGCTCCAGGGCATTGAGGATGGTGAAGCTTTCCAGCAGGTTGATTGCCTTGCGCGACATTAGCTTCAGGTCGGGCTCGTTGCCGGACAACAATTCCTTGAACAGCTCTTTCTTGTGCACGAAGCCCAGCGGCTCATCGATGCCTCGCTCGCCAATCAACGGCAGACGCGAGTAGGACGAGTGCATCAGTTTCAGACGGATTTTCTCAGCATCGTCTTTCAAGTCGATATAGTCGATTTCGGCCCTCGGCGTCATCACAGTGCGAATCGGCCGCTCTGCCAGTTGCAGTACACCGCTGATCATCACCCGCTCACGACGGTCAAACACCGGCTCGCTGCTTTCGCCTTCCAGCATGTCGGTGATTTCCTCATCGACATCGCCAGACTCCAGCTTGCGACCGCCCAGCAGACGCATCACCGCATGGGCAGCCCGCTCGCGACGCGGCAGGTGGCCATGAGCAGACTTCTTGCTGCGCTTGCGAGCGATCTGGTTGAACACCTCGATGAGGATCGAGAAACCGATGGCCGCGTACAGATAGCCCTTGGGAATATGGAAACCCAGGCCCTCGGCGGTCAGGCTGAAACCAATCATCATCAGGAAGCCCAGACACAGCATGATCACTGTCGGGCGGCTGTTGACGAATTTGGTCAGCGGCTTGCTGGCAATCATCATCAGGCCGATGGAAAAGATCACAGCGATCATCATCACCGACAGGTGTTCGACCATGCCGACGGCCGTGATTACGGCGTCCAGCGAGAACACCGCGTCGAGTACCACGATCTGCGCGACGATGGGCCAGAACAACGCATAACCTGCGTTACCAGCGCGCTGAGCAACATGGCCTTCCAGCCGTTCGTGCAGTTCCATGGTGGCCTTGAACAACAGGAACACACCACCAAACAGCATGATCAGGTCACGACCGGAGAACGTCTTGTCGAAGATCTCGAACAACGGCTCGGTCAGCGTCACCATCCAGGAGATGCTCGCCAGCAGGCCCAGGCGCATGATCAGTGCCAGCGACAGGCCGATGACGCGCGCCTTGTCGCGTTGTTCGGGGGGCAGTTTGTCCGCCAGAATGGCGATAAACACCAGGTTATCGATACCCAGCACCAGTTCCAGCACGATGAGGGTCAGCAGGCCAAGCCATGCCGTGGGGTCAGCGATCCATTCCATGGTAGTTATGCAGCCTCACGAGAAAAATGGCGGGAAAACTCATCGTTGGCCACAGCTGGCCACGCACTGCAATGAATTGCCATGCGCAAAGGTGCCTTGCGACCATGCACAGGCATGTCGGGGCCATTGCAACACGAGAGAGAGGGTAAACCGGCGTTCGAATCAAACGGCCTGCCTAGTGAATGGGATATCACTGGCCAGCCATCAGCGGTGAAGGGAAGGCAACTCGGAGGCTCCTGGAGGGTATTCATACGGTCCTGAAAATCAATACGGGCGTTGATCGTACAATACACACAACTGTTTCGTATTTTGTATAAGTATTACAAGACTTGACCAAAAGCACGGCGTATTCCTAAGCCTCGCTCAACCCGGAGCGACGTTTTGCCGCACCTCCAGGTACGACCAGTTGTCTGACAACGGCAGTGTCCGGGTAGATCACACAAATCATTTGTTTTAAAATGTTGCAATAACGGCAGGCCTGCGCAGTGTCCAACGCGACTTGTGTGAATGCACGATCCCCTGCCCTCTGACCAGAATCATAAAAAGAAAGCCCGTCATAGACGGGCTTTTTTCGTTTTCAGCTTTTGCACCCCGACGCCGGTGACCGGCATCGCGGACGACCCGTTTCTTTTAACCTTTGAGGTGATTTCCCATGCTGCGTATCGTTGTCGTTCATTTGTTCCAGTGGCTCAAGCGCCTATCGTCCGCGCTGTTCTTCCGTAGCGCCGAGGACAACTATTCCCGTAGCTTCACTCGGGAAAACGATGACGAAGGCCGCTGGACCTTTGTTTCAATCGTCATCGTTCTGACCCTTAGCCTTTACTGCCTGGCTGGCCTGGGTTACTACGCCAAGACCAATATCTGGGACGGTTTCACCCAGGAGCAGAAAGAGAATATCGCCCAAGCGATGGTGGTCAGTTCGCAGAATCTCTGACGAACGACACAATCGGAATACGACGGGGAAGCGAAAGCTTCCCCGTTTTCGTTTCGCCCGCTTGTCACAGGCATGCTTTTCTGCGAGAAAGCGCTGCGAAAATGCACGCTCTCGGCATTCATTGAGCGCGCTAAAAACGGAAGCCTTGTAATGAGCAAAGAATTACAGATTACCGACCTGCATCCCGGCGAAGGCAAGGAAGCGGTCAAAGGTGCGCTGATCACCACGCATTACACCGGAACCCTCGAAGACGGCACTGTCTTTGATTCCTCTCACCAGCGTGGCAAGCCGTTTCAGTGCGTGATCGGCACCGGACGCGTTATCAAGGGCTGGGATCAGGGCCTTATGGGCATGAAGGTGGGCGGCAAACGCAAACTGTTCGTGCCTGCCCACCTGGCCTATGGCGACAGAACGATGGGCGCGCACATCAAACCGGGTGCCGACCTGACGTTTGAAATAGAGCTGCTGGAAGTGCTGACCCGCGACGATTGAGCCGGCTGCCTTGCAGATCGCCTTGAATCGGCCGATGACCTTGGCTGACAGGCATAAGCCTGATTGCTTGTTATCGCGGAAAAAGCCATGCTCCGGGTATGGAATTCAAGGTCTTGGCACAGGAACACGTATGGCGCTCAATAAGTCGACTCAGGAGCTGAAGCGGCACCTGAAAGGGACAGCAACCAATCTGGAAAACACGGCGGAAGAAATTCTCAAACTCGCCTCGCAAATGAAAGATGTCGACGTTACGGCAGTACTGCAGATGGTCAACCGCCTTTACAGCGATGCCGATCAGCTCAAGGCCTATGCCGATGAGGTCAGGGCCAAGCGAATAGTACGCGCCAAGCCGCTATGAACCGCTGAACCAGCGATCAAACGCGCTTCCATTGGTCCAGAGGGCCTTCGATGCTGCCACAGCCCGCCAGAATCAGCGCCAGCCCCAGGCACCTGAACATGCAGAAATGGCGTGGCCGGGTCGGCATGTGCCTGGTGGCGAGCCTTTCGGTTCTGGCGGGCATGACCGATGCCATCGGTTTCATGGCGACCGGCGACTTCGTTTCGTTCATGAGTGGCAACACCACCCGGCTTGCCGTCGCGATCAGTGCCGGCGACCTGAGCGTGACCCTTCGCCTGGCACTCGCCATCTTCGCCTTTATTGCCGGCAATGCGCTGGGCGTCGTCGTTGCACGGCTTGGCGGCCGACGCGCCCTGCCCCTGCTGCTGGGGATCGCCACGCTGCTGTGCGCCGCAGCCGCATGGCCGCTGGAAAGCAATATGCTCGCACTGATCTGGGCCATTCTGGCGATGGGTATGCTCAACGCCGCCGTGGAACAGGTCAACGGGCTGCCGGTCGGCCTGACCTATGTAACCGGCGCGCTGTCGCGTTTCGGGCGTGGCTTGGGCCGCTGGATACTGGGCGAGCGCCGAGATGGCTGGCGCGTGCAACTGGTGCCGTGGGTTGGCATGTTCATCGGGGCGGTCATCGGCGCACTGCTTGAACAACGCCTGGGGCTCAATGCCCTGTTGATCAGCGGCAGCCTGTCGGCATTGCTGGGGCTGGTTTCATTGAAAATCCCGCATCGCTGGCAACGTCAATACATGCCTCGCTGAACCCTGCGATTCCCATCTGCTGAAATACGTTTACCATACGCCGCCTTTCATAACCGACCTTCGTCATGACCCCTGAAGCACTCGCCATCCTGCAACAGCATCTACTCGCCGCCCTGAACAACGTTCCGACTGAAACCCGCCGCCTGTTTCATGGCCGTGGTCGCGTATGGCCGGGGCTGGAGCACATTACCGTCGACTGGATGCAGGGCGTGGTGCTGGTCTCGCTGTTCAAAGAGCCTCTTGAGCCCGAACTGGCAGCTCTGACGCAGCTGTTGAACGAGTTGATCGAAACGCCGCAGTGGCAACAAAGTCAGGCCCATACCCTGTTGTTGCAACACCGCTATCTGCCGCAAAGCACTACGCAATGGCTGACCGGCGAGGTGGTCGATGAATGGGTGATCACCGAAAATGGCCTGCGTTATAAAGTCGATTTCGGCAAGAAGCAGAACAGCGGTCTGTTTCTGGACATGCGCTATGGCCGCGAATGGGTGCAGGCCCAGGCAAAGGGCAAGCGCATCCTGAACCTGTTCGCCTACACCTGCGGCTTCTCGGTCGCCGCCCTTGCCGGTGGTGCAGACCATGTAGTGAACCTGGACATGGCCCGCGCGGCATTGAATCGCGGTCGTGAGAATCACCGGCTCAATGATCAGGACCTGGGCCGGGTGACCTTTCTCGGGCATGACCTGTTCAAGTCATGGGCCAAAGTCACCCGCTCCGGCCCTTACGACCTGATCATCATTGACCCGCCGTCTTTCCAGAAAGGCAGCTTCATGCTCGACAAGGACTACCAGCGAGTCCTGCGCCGTCTGCCAGAGTTGCTGGATGAAGACGGTTCGGTGCTGGCATGCATGAACGATCCGGCGCTGGGGCCGGACTTTCTGATCCAGCACACGGCAATCGAGGCACCGTGCCTGCGCTTCGAACAACGCCTGGAGAACCCGCCGGAATTCCCGGATGCGCGGGTCGATGGCGGCCTGAAGGCTTTGGTGTTCAAGGCTGAAGGCTTGAGTCGGACAGGGTGGGCGTAAACCCTAAAGAATTTAGCCAGCGACGCGCGAGTATCGCTGGCTACCGTCAATGGAACAAGTAACGTTACGGGAAATGCGTTTACAAACTTTTCACATTCAAAAACAGTCCTCGCCATTAAAAGTCTGACTATTTTCCAACTTTTTGTTTGTTTAACACTTCCTGAATGACCAATAAACTTTTTGTGTCAGACAGTAGTTTTTTCCAGGCCACAGCACTAGAGTGATATCAAGTCACCATCATTTGTAATGATGGCCCCCGCCATGAAGTGGTGACACAAAGGGGATCCATAATGCCAATAAGAAATATCGGATTGAACCTCAGGGCGTTTGTCAGCTTTGGCTTTATTTGCTTGCTGCTCGCTGGCCTGGGCATCAACGCACTGTTCAAAATGGAAGGGCTCCACCAGTCCGCCGAGCGGTTACAGAATGACTGGCTGCCCAGCGTGAGGCAGGCAGGCCGCATTAATACCGCAGGCCTGCTGTATCGCCTTGATGCTCGACGCTTCGTGATGGATGACGACAGACGGTCTTCCGAGTCCATGAACAAGCTGACTGGATTGAAAAATTCGTTACTGCAAGAAGCTGACACTTACGGCCCTCTGGTATCAAGCCCGGAAGAAGAGGAAGCCTATCGAAAAGTGAAGGCTGATGCGTCGGCTTACATCGCCAAAATCGATGAACTGGTTGAACTTAGCAAGAACAAGTCCGATAGCGAATTATTCGCATTCATTCGCGATGTGACGAGCCCGCAAGCCAAGGCGTTACAAGCATCGATAGAAAAACTGATCGAAGTCAATATCAAAGGAGCCGAACAATCGGGGTTGGTGGCTAACAGGAATTATCAGAGCGGGCTGACCGTGACCATGACGCTGATTATTCTCGCCATCATCATTACGTTGATTGTTGCCACCTTATTTACGCGCAGCATTGCAAAGCCGGTCAAGGCGCTACTCGACTCCACACGACGGATCGCCGAAGGTGATCTGCGCACGACTGTCGAAATCAACGGGGCAGACGAGCTGACCGAACTGCAAAAAGCCAGCGCAGCGATGCTCTCTAACCTCAAGGGCACCATTCAGCATATTTCCGATGCCTCAGGCCTGCTCGCCTCGGCCGCCGAAGAAATGAGCTCGATCACACAGGATTCCACACAGGGCATGCAGCGTCAGACCCAGGAAACCGAGCAGGCGGCCACGGCGGTCAACCAGATGACAGCCGCCATCGAAGAGGTCGCACGCAACGCTGTTGCGGCCTCTTCCTCTACCCAGGCCTGTGAAAAATCCGCGCAGACTGGCCAGGATTGCGTCGGCCAGACCATCACTGCGCTGGAAAAGCTCAGTCACACCGTGGACAGAACCGGCACAGAAGTAGAAGGCCTCGCCAATCAGGCTCAAAGCATCGCCAAGGTTGTGGACGTGATTCGCGCCATCGCCGAACAGACCAACCTGCTGGCGCTCAACGCCGCCATCGAAGCGGCGCGGGCTGGCGAACAGGGCCGTGGGTTTGCGGTGGTTGCCGATGAGGTCAGGGCGTTGGCACATCGCACGCAGACGTCTACCCAGGAAATAGAACAGATGATCCAGGGTATTCAGAAGAACTCCAATGAAGCCGTCCAGTCGATGAAGCAGAGCAATGCGGAAACCGACGCCACCTTGCTGATCGCCCAGCAGGCCGGGATTGCGATCAAGGACATCACCGCGTCGATCAGTCATATCAATGAACGCAACCTGATGATTGCGACAGCCTCTGAACAGCAAGCGCATGTTGCGCGGTCGGTCGACGAGAACCTGGTGAGCATTCGCGATCTGTCGGCGCAGAGCTCTTCGGCTTCCAGCCAGACCTCCACTGCCAGCCAGGAGCTGTCTCGCCTGGCTGTGGATCTCAACCGTATGGTGTCGAAGTTTTCAATCTGAGACGGACCTCTCCTTTACTCCGCCTGCCCAAATACCTGGCTGGGCCGTCGCAGCGAAGGATCGAAGGGATTGATTCTGGCACTGATGGCCGTGGCTTCACGCTTGAGCAGTTCTACCACGGTCATCAGGCGATCAGGCCCCAAGCGGTCGGAGATAGTTGCCACGCTGAGCGCTGCCACTGCCCGGCCGCTGCGGTCCAGGATCGGCACGGCCAGCCCGGCCATGCCCGGTAGCGCGCCGGTGTTGCGCCCGGCGTAGCCGAGGCGGCGCACGTTTTCGACCTCTGAACGCAGAAACACCTCGTCGTACAGGTGAAAATCCTTGAGCCGTGGCAGGTTGTAGGCAATCACCGTTTCCCGCTCGTCCTCGGGGAGAAACGCGAGAATCGCCAAGCTGCCCTGCCCCACGCCCAACGCAACACGGCCACCAATGTCGCCGGTGAACGTGCGAATCGGGTACGGGCCCTCACTGCGGTCCAGACAGATCGCGTCAAAGCCACTGCGTGCCAGCAGAAACAGCGAGTCGCCCAGCGATGCAGACAGGCGTAACAGACTGGGGCGTACCACGTCGCGCAGATTGCCGGTGTTGCCCGCCTTGGCGGCCAGCGCAAAGAATTCGATGCTCAACCGATAGCGCTTGCTGAGCAGGTCCTGCTCGACCATGCCCTCATCCATCAGACTGCGCAGCAAGCGGTGCGTGGTGGGTTGCGAGAGCCCGACACGCTGGGCGAGTTGTGTGACCCGCTCGCCGCCCTCGTCGCAATCGCCCAGGCAACGCAATACGGCGAACAGACGCGACACCGCGCCGACGCCCACTTGCGCAGAATCAGTATTCCGATCAGTGGAATTATTCATGAATATAGCTCGCTATTTTTCCACTAAAAGAATTAATTCGAAGAAAGATGTTATTCAGTGAAATTGCTTGTTGAGCCCATCCTAGCCTTCGCCCTACTCTCAGTCCACAGGGGCGATTTGAACAATCATCGGTAGCCGACTCAGAGCGAGCACCAACGTCCACAGAACTGCATGACTTCATTTCGCATCTGCCCATGACAAACGCGTGCCTCGGCGCGCATGCACACAGGTGGAAGCAGGCATGGCATTTCTGCAGCTCGAAGGTCTCTCCAAACGCTACGGTTCCATAGACGCTGTGGTCGCCACGAACCTGGCCGTCGACAAGGGCGAATTCGTTTCACTGCTCGGCCCTTCCGGCTGCGGCAAAACCACCACTCTGCAAATGATCGCCGGCTTCGTTGAAGTCAGTGACGGGCGCATCGTGCTCGACGGCCGCGACATTACCCACGCCAAGCCCAGCAGTCGGGGTCTGGGCGTTGTATTTCAGAGCTATGCATTGTTTCCGCACATGACCGTGGCCAACAACGTTGCGTTTGGCCTGCGCATGCGCAAGGTGCCTGCTGCCGAGTTGCAACAGCGTGTCACACGGGTGCTGGAACTGGTTCGTCTCGGCCAGCATGCCGAGCGCTACCCGCGCGAGTTGTCTGGCGGGCAACGGCAGCGGGTCGCGCTGGCCAGAGCACTGGTGATCGAGCCGCCGGTGCTGCTTCTGGATGAACCGCTGTCCAACCTGGACGCCAACCTGCGCGAAGAGATGCAGTTCGAAATTCGCCGTATTCAGAATGAAGTGGGCATCACCACACTGATGGTTACCCACGATCAGGCTGAAGCCCTGTCGATCAGTGATCGGGTGGTGGTGATGCAGGCCGGACGGATCACGCAGATCGACGAGCCCTACACGCTCTACGAACACCCGCGCACGCGCTTTATCTCGGGGTTTGTCGGCAAAGCCAATATGTTGCAGGGCGACCCGGACAGCAGCGGCAACCCGCAGATCCGTCTGCTACCCGGCGATGGCACGCTGACACTCAGCCTGCGTCCAGAGAAAATTGATCTGGTGGACCCCGGCTGCGGACGGCTGTCGGGGCGTATCGTCACGCGTTACTTTCTCGGCAGCCAGTGGCTGTATCGCATTCAGACCGGCATCGGCGAAATAACCGTAGTGCGTCGCAACGACGGCCAGGCACCGCTGGAACAAGGTGCTGCGGTCGGCATCGATTGGCCAGCCGAATTGCTGCGCGTACTGGACGCCGACGAGGTGCGCGCATGAGCCTGATGAGCGAAATGCGTCAGGGTGGCCGCGGTTATTGGCTGTCAGCTCCGGCACTGGCGTTGTATATCGGCTTGCTGGTGCTGCCGCTGGGCCTGACGCTGCTGCTGTCATTCAACGTGTTCGACTATCAGGTCGGGGTGAAAAGCGACAGCTATACGCTGGCCAATTACACGGCCGTGGTCACCGATTCGTATTTCTATGAAATCTTCCTGCGCACCTTCTGGATCAGCGCGCTGGTGACGTTGCTCTGCGTGCTGATCGGTGTGCCGGAGGCCTACATTCTGAGCCGCATGGGCACACCGTGGCGCTCTATCTTCCTGATTCTGATCCTCACGCCGCTGCTGATCTCGGTGGTGGTCCGGGCCTTCGGCTGGAGCCTTCTGTTGGGGGCGGACGGTCTGATCAACCAGGCTATCCAGTTCATGGGCGGTCGCCCGGTGAAACTGCTGTACACCCCGTTTGCCGTGATCATCGCGCTGGTCCACGTCATGTTGCCGTTCATGATCATTCCGGTCTGGACCTCGTTGCAAAAGCTCGACCCCACCGCCGAACAGGCCGCGCTGTCGCTGGGTGCCAGTCAGGCGAAAGTCATGCGCCTGATCGTCCTGCCACAGGTCATGCCGGGCGTGCTGTCCGGCTCACTGATTGTCTTTGGCCTGGCCGCCAGTTCGTTTGCCATTCCCGGCCTGCTCGGTGGTCGACGTTTGAAGATGGTCGCCACGGTGATCTACGACCAGTACCTCTCGGAGCTCAACTGGCCGATGGGCGCGACCCTGGCGGTGGCGCTGCTGCTGGTCAACCTGCTGGTCATGCTGTCCTGGAACCGCCTGATCGAAGGCCGTTACAAAAAAACTCTGGGGGAATGATCCATGTCCAAGAACGGTCCTTTGGCCCTGTCGTTTCATGCGCTGGTAGTGATCTTCATGATGGCCCCGCTGGTGGTGGTGTGCCTGGTGGCGTTTACCCCGGAAAACACCCTTAGCCTGCCCACTACCGACTTCTCGCTGCGCTGGTTCAAGGCGGTGTTCGAACGCGCCGACTTTATCGACTCGTTCTACAACAGCCTGATTCTGGCGTTTGTGTCCGCAACGCTGGCGACGTTGATCGCGGTGCCTGCTGCGCTGGCGATCACCCGGCATACATTTCCGGGCCGCAACTTTTTCAATGCGCTGTTTCTTTCGCCGATCATCATTCCGCACCTGGTGCTGGGGGTGGCGATGCTGCGCCTGTTTGCGCTGATGGGCGTAAACGGCAGCTTCACCTGGCTGATCTTCGCCCACGTGCTGGTCATCACGCCTTACGTACTGCGTCTGGTGCTGGCGGCGGCGATCGGTATCGACCGCAGCGCCGAACACGCCGCCGAGTCATTGGGGGCCAACCGTTTGACCCTGTTTCGGCAGATCACCCTGCCGATGATCCTGCCCGGCGTGGCAGGCGGCTGGCTGCTGGCGTTCATCAACAGTTTCGATGAAGTCACGCTGTCGATCTTCGTCACCTCGCCTGCTACCCAGACGCTGCCGGTGCGCATGTACGTTTACGCCACCGAATCCATTGACCCGATGATGGCTGCCGTATCGGCACTGGTCATCGCCCTCACCGCCGCCACCATGATCCTGCTCGACCGGGTCTATGGGCTGGATCGGGTGCTGGTCGGCAAACACTGATCCGGAGCTTTCACGTTATGGCATTGCTGAAACGACTGGCTGAACATGATCGCCCCGTTCTGCCCTTCACCCTCGATGGGCAACCGGCCAATGGTCTGTTGGGCGACACCGTGCTGACTGCGGTATTGACCGCCAGTGAGCACCTGCGCGGCAGTGACTTCAGTGCCGAGCCGCGCGCCGGGTTCTGCATGATGGGCGCCTGCCAGGACTGCTGGGTAAGACTCGGCAACGGCCAGCGAGTGCGTGCCTGTTCGACGCTGCTGGAAGCTGGCCAGGCGATTATTCGTGAACCGGGGCGGCGGCCATGAGCAAAGACCGCGTTGCCATTATCGGCGCCGGCCCAGCCGGGATTCGCGCTGCCCAGACGCTGCTGGAGCACGGTGTCAAAGCCTGCCTGATCGACGAAGGTCTGCGCGGCGGCGGGCAGATCTATCGTCGCCAGCCAGAGAATTTCCAGCGTTCGGCCAAGGCGCTTTACGGCTTTGAAAGCGGCAGGGCCGTTGCGCTGCATCAGGCGCTCGATGCACTGACAACACAGATCGACTACCGACCGCAGACGCTGGTGTGGAACGTCGAAGGCAATCAACTCGATACCCTGCACAACGGAACAGTCGCAACCCTGGATTTCACCCGACTGATTGTCGCCACAGGTGCCACCGACCGCATTCTGCCAGTGCCCGGCTGGACACTGCCCGGCGTGTATAGCCTGGGTGCAGCGCAGATCGCACTTAAATATCAGGGTTGTGCGATTGGCGAACGCGTGGTGTTTTGCGGCAGCGGCCCCTTGCTGTATCTGGTCGCCTATCAATATGCCAAGGCTGGCGCGAACGTGCTGGCGGTGCTCGACAGCGCGCCGTTTTCAGCCCAATGCAAGGCGCTGCCTGCGCTGCTCGGCCAACCGGCAACCCTTGCCAAGGGCCTGTATTACCGCGCGTGGCTGAGTGCGCATGGCATTCCCGTGCACCAGGGCGCATACCTCACACGCATCAACGGTGACAAACGCGTAGACGGCATTCACTGGCAACGCAACGGCCAATCAGGCCACCTGGCCTGCGACGCAGTAGCCTTTGCCCATGCGCTGCGCAGCGAGACACAACTGGCCGACCTGCTCGGCTGTGAATTCGGTTGGAGCCCGCTTAACCGAGCGTGGCTGCCCATTCGCGATGACTGTGGGCGCAGCAGCGTGCCAGACGTGTATCTGGCAGGCGACGGTGCTGGAATCATGGGCGCAGACGCGGCGGAAATGGCCGGAGAACTGGCCGCGCTCGGGCTGCTGCAAGACAGCGGTGTCACCGTCGACGCCGTGCGTATCAGTGACCTGCAAACCGCACTGCAACGCATCGAAAGCTTCCGCCACGGGCTGGAAACCGCGTTTCCGTTCCCCGAAGACTGGGCTGCCAATGTAGCGGATGACACGCTTGTGTGCCGCTGTGAAGAGGTCTCTGCGGGCGATATTCGTACCACCGTGCAGGACGGCCATTGGGAGATCAACCGGGTCAAGGCCATGTGTCGGGTGGGTATGGGCCGCTGTCAGGGCCGGATGTGCGGCCTGGCAGCCGCCGAGATCATCGCCCGCGAGAGCGGCCGGCCAGTTGAGCAGGTCGGCCGTCTACGCGGCCAGGCACCGATCAAGCCACTGCCGTTCGGCCTGGAGATGCTGCCCGTGGACAAACAATCAGCGGAGACACAACCATGAGCACGCTGATTGAAAGCGATGCGATTGTTATCGGCGGCGGCATCGTCGGCTCGTCGGCAGCCTTGGCGCTTGCACTGAAGGGCAAGCGTGTCGCCTTGCTGGAGCGCGACTTTTGCGGCTCGCACTCCAGCGGCGTCAATTATGGCGGCGTACGCCGTCAGGGCAGGCCCTTGTCGCAACTGCCCTTGTCGCAACGGGCGCATCAGATCTGGAGCGGCCTGTGCGATCTGATCGGTATCGACGGCGAATACCAGCGCTCCGGCCACCTCAAACTGGCGCGCAGCGAGCAGGACATGGATGCGCTACGCAGCTACGCCGAAGCCAGCCAGGGGTTCGGGCTGGATTTGCAACTGCTGGATCGAGAGCAACTGCGCGCCCGTTACCCTTGGGCGGGCGATGTCGCCGTCGGTGCATCGCTATGCGCCGACGACGGGCACGCCAATCCGCGTCTGGTATCGCCCGCCTTTGCCCGCGCAGCTCGCCGGGCGGGCGCTCAGGTATTCGAGCAGGCGCCGGTCAGCGAAGTCAGTCACGACGGCAACGCCTTCATCGTCACGACCGCCAGCGGCCTGACACTGCGAGCCCCCTGGCTACTGAATTGCGCTGGCGCCTGGGCAGGAGCGCTGGCGGCACAATTCAACGAACCGGTGCCGATGTATTCGGGGCATCCGGCGATGCTGGTGACAGAACCACTGCCAATGTTCATGGACGTCAGCACCGGTGTCGAAGGCGGCGGCATCTATGCCCGGCAGGTGGCACGCGGCAATTGCGTGCTGGGCGGCGGACAAGGCTTTGCCCTCGGCCCGGCACACGCCAGACCAGGACAGGCGGCAGTGCTCGACATCCTGCGCAACGCCGTCGAACTCTACCCGCCATTGGCCGGGGCCCAGGCCATTCGCACCTGGAGCGGCACTGAAGGCTACCTGCCTGATCGCGAACCGGTGTTGGGCCCGAGCCTGACAAGACCAGGCCTGCTGCACGGCTTCGGCTTTGCCGGGGCAGGCTTTCAGATCGGCCCGGCCGCGGGCGAAGCGCTGGCCGAATGGGTCTGCGGCGGTGCCTCAACGATCTCGCTCGAGGCTTTTTCCATCGGCCGCTTCCGCCAGGCAGCTACCCAACCCACTGCGATAGAACCCGCTACGAACGTCATCCCATTGCACAGAGGAAGGTCGTCCTTATGAAAAGCACCAAACGTCTCGCCCTCACCAGCCTGTCATGCCTGCCCTTGGCTGCCGCACTCGTGTCGTTGCCTGCCCAGGCCGAAACCACGCTGTACCTGGGCATGAACGGCGGAACCATGGAGCGCCTGTATGCCGATCAGGTGCTGCCCGCTTTCGAGAAGGCCAACAACGTCAAGGTGGTGATCGTGCCCGGCACCTCGGCCGACATCCTCGCCAAGGTGCAGGCGAGTAAAGACAACCCGCAGATGCATGTCATCTTCCTCGATGACGGCATCATGTACCGAGCCATTTCCATGGGCCTGTGCGACACCCTGCAGCCCAGCGCCAGCCTGGCTGACCTGCCTGCCAAGGCAAAAATCAAGGAACAGGCAGCGGCCGTCAGCCTGGGTGTGACCGGCCTGGCCTACAACACGCGGATGTTCAAGGAAAAGGGCTGGAGCGCGCCCACCTCATGGATGGACCTGGCCGACAAACGTTTCAAGGACAAGGTGGTGTTCCAGTCACTGGCCTCCTCGACCTTCGGCCTGCATGGCTTTCTGATGTTCAACCGTATCCAGGGCGGCAGCGAGAAAGACGTCGAGCCAGGCTTCAAGGCCTGGCCGAAGACCATTGGACCGAACGTGCTGGAATACATCGCCAGTTCGGCGAAGATCTCGGAAATGGTACAGACCGACGAAGCCGCGCTGTTCCCGCTGACGCCGACGCAAGTGACCGCCTTGAAGATCAAGGGCGTGCCGGTGGAATACGCCTCGCCCAAGGAAGGCGGCGTGGTGTTGAACGTGGCTGAATGTGCAATCGCCAATAACAACCAGCCAGAGCTGGCCCAGAAGCTGGCGGCCTACCTGCTGACACCGGAAGCACAGGCACCTGCGTTGGAATTCGGCGATCAGATCCCGTCAAATCCGAAAACACCGACCTCCGAGAAGACGCGCGCGCAAGTCGAGGCCATGGAAAAGTACCTGGAAACAGCGGTAACCATCGACTGGGATCAAGTCAACCAGATCCGCCCCGAGTGGAACGCACGCTGGAGCCGCAGTATCGAGCGCTAGTCGCAAGCGGCAAGGTCAAAAGGCCGTGCCGTTTACAGGCAAACACCGGCTGATCACCGCCCGGCAAATTATTTCAACTTATTACCGCACAAGAGAGTCCCACCGTTACGCCCTCTTCTTGAGGCGCATTTAACGGTGGTTCTTTCTTTATGAGTTTTATTGTCTGCATGAGCGTGCTTGGCGTGCTCTTGATGCTATTGGCGCTCACGTCCTCGTACCTGCGCTGGATGCCGGTGACCACGTCAGCGGTATGCCTGGGATTCGGCTTTGGCATCGGGCCGATGGGCCTGGATATCGTCAATCTGGATTTCGAAAAATCCTACGAATGGCTGGAGCGCCTGACCGAGGTGGCGGTACTGTTTTCCCTGTTCGGTACGGGCATCAAGTTGCGCCTGCCGCTGCGCGGCAAGGCCTGGCACTCTGCCTACTGGCTGGCCGGGCCAGTGATGCTGGCGACCATTGCTGGCGTGACGGTCGCGGGGCACAACATCATCGGCCTGGACTGGGGCGTGTCGTTGTTGCTCGGTGCCATGCTGTCGCCGACCGACCCTGTACTGGCCGGGATGGTCCAGGTGAACAACGCCCAGGACCAGGATCGCCTGCGGTTTGGTCTGTCCGGCGAAGCGGGCCTCAACGACGGGACGGCGTTTCCGTTCGTGATCTTTGCCTTGCTGTACCTGAGTTCCGGGGGCGCAATGAGCGACTGGGTCCAGGGATGGCTGATCAAGGACCTGATCTGGGCGGTTCCGGCCGGTTTGTTGATTGGTTACGGCATGGGCCGCGGCGTTGGCCATCTGATGATCTTTCTCCGCATCAAGAACGCCGACAGCACCACATCACCCAATGACTTTCTGGCGCTGGCATTGATCGCCCTGGCCTACGTGGTCGCGCAAGGTGTGGGAGCCTTCGGTTTTCTTTCGGTCTTTGCCGCCGGATTCGGGCTGCGTCAGGCTGAAGTACGTGTCACGCGCTCAGAGCTGCCATCGGAGCATGTCGCGCAACCGGTCCTGGGGCATATGACTGCGTCCCTCGAACAGGGCACAGTAGCGCAGGGCGAAGACATGAGCGACTCGCAACTGGCTGCCGGGGTAATGATGGGGGATATGCTCGCGTTCGGCAGCCTGGTGGAACGCGCGATGGAAGTGTTGCTGATCACCCTGCTGGGCGCTGCGCTGGCGATGTACTGGGACTGGCGCGCGATTGGTCTGGGTATCGCGCTGTTCTGCGTGATTCGTCCTGCCAGCGTTTGGTTGCTGGTGAGTCGTCGCCTGCTCAACGTCCGACAAAAAGCACTGGTTGGATGGTTCGGTATTCGTGGGATCGGCAGTCTTTATTACCTGTGTTTTGCGTTGTCACACGGTCTGGCACACGATGTCGGCCACGTTGTGATCGGCATGACACTTTCGGTCGTAGCGCTGAGCATTCTGGTACACGGCATCAGCATCCAGCCTTTACTGGAACGCTACGAGCGCAGCGCCGCCGCCAACCCTGATTAACAGGCCTGCTACGGCAAAGGGCCATAGATGAGGTCGATGAGGGTATTGGAAGAAGCAATTGGACTGCGGCATTTCGACTCGGTAGCGTGGCGGCCATGTAGCAGGTGCATAGTCGCCAGTGCAAAGCTTGAGGCGTGCAGCTAATATGTGAGCAGGCTTGGGCACTTTGCCAGCCTGCGCAAAGGCCTGAATGCTGCACCTTGCAAAAGAGCTGAACCCCTGTAGCACGCTGGCCTCCAAACCTGGAATACAGCTCTCTCGATCATTTAGAAGGTGAAATGTCAGAACCCGTCCTGATGGACCGCTTTGCACGTAAAGTCGATTATCTGCGCATGTCGGTCACCGACCGGTGCGATTTCCGCTGCGTGTACTGCATGGCCGAAGAGATGACGTTTTTGCCTCGGCAACAGATTCTGTCGCTGGAGGAAATCCTTCAGGTAGCCGAGCGCTTCGTGGCGCTGGGTACGCGTAAAATTCGTCTTACCGGCGGTGAGCCACTGGTACGCTCGGGCGTCGTGGGTCTGTGCGAAAAGATCGCCGCCCTGCCCGGCCTGCGCGAACTGTGCATGACCACCAACGGTTCACAACTGGACAAACTGGCCGTACCGCTGTTCAAGGCGGGCGTCACCCGTTTGAACATCAGCCTGGACAGCCTCGACCCGCAACGTTTTCGCGAACTGACCCGCACGGGTGATCTGCACAAGGTCATTGCCGGTATCGACGCCGCCAATGCCGCAGGTTTTGTGCACACCAAGCTCAACTGCGTGGTAATGCATGGTCGCAATGATCACGAGATCAACGACCTGCTGGCGTTCGCCATCGATCGCAATCTGGATGTCTCGTTCATCGAAGAGATGCCGCTGGGCATCATCAGCGAGCACAGCCGTGCCGAGTCCTTCTACTCCAGCGATCAGGTTCGCGAGCGCATTGCCGAACGTTACACGCTAGTGCCTTCCACTGACTCGACCCAGGGGCCGTCGCGCTACTGGCGTCTGGCCGAAGCACCAGGCATTCGCATTGGCTTTATCTCACCGCACAGCCATAACTTCTGCGGCACCTGCAATCGCGTGCGCCTGACGGTCGAAGGCCGCTTGCTGCTGTGCCTGGGCAACGAGCACTCCGTGGACTTGAAAGCGGTACTGCGCGCCAATCCCGGTCAGCCTGAGAAACTCGAAAAAGCCATCATCGATGCGATGCAAATCAAGCCGTGGAGCCACAACTTCACCCACGACGATGGCGTGCAGGTGGTGCGCTTCATGAATATGACGGGCGGCTGACAGCCGCACTGGTGGATAACGCCTCAGCTCATGAGGCGCGGTTTATTTGCCCGACTTGCGAAAGAACAAAGTGATCTGCCCGACTTCCACGCCCAGTTTGGTCATCGACGAACGATTGGCCATGGTCTGCTTGTCGATCAGGTACATCCAGTCATCCAGGCTGACGTCATACTCGGTGCCGTCCACCGGCAACCTGAGCACATAGTTCCAGTGGAAGCTGTTGCCTGACACCTCGCCATAGGCCTCGCCAACCACGTCACCTGCCGTGCCCTTCCAGCGCCCCGGACCATCGGGACGCAAGCGCCACTCCCGGACCTGCTTGGTGCCATCGCTGTAGCTGAAGGCCTCGTGCATGACCAGCACTTCGCCTTCACTGTGCCCGTCGATCACCACGGTAAAGCGCTTGGTGACTTCACCGGAGCGCTTTTGAAACATTCCCCAGGCCTCGACACGCCCGGTGAAGTACTGGCGCAGATCGAGCTTGGGCTCTTCCTGACTGTAACGGGTTACCGGCACACCGCCGCAGCCGCTCAGTACAAGCCCCGCAAACAACATCAACATCCACTTTCTCAGCATGCGCCCTCCTTGATGGGTCATGAGCCGGTACTGCCGAGCAACTGCTCACGCAGCTCGGGGTTACGGGTTTTCGGGTCAAGCCAGATGGAAAAGAAAGCCTTGGCGAACTCACTGTCGGGCACGACATGCTGGAGTTTGTCGCCGACATAGAAACGCGCTTCGCGGCCGGGCAGGTAAACCCCGGTAATCTTCATGCCCGGCTTAACATCGACAAATGACTGGTTCATTTGCTGACGCCATTGCGCCAGTTGCTGTTCGTTCACCTTCGACCCGGAAATACGCTTGATCTCATCGATGCTGGCATCGACCAGATCTTCGCGGTCAATATCGCGATGGTAAGTCAGCTCGAGAGCCAGCGGCGCATTCGCTACAAAGGGCTTGGCGGGACTAAGCAACCTGGCCGTGTAGACACGAAAGCCGAACAGGCTGAGATCACCGCCACCGACAACCTGGGCATTGGGCAATGCCTCCCGCCAATCCGCCGAAGCGCCAGCGCTGAGCAACATCACCAACCATAGCCATCGTGGCGCACGCATCGGCAACCTCTGTGTAGGTCAGGTGCTGGCGCTGCCATGAAAGCATCGGCAGGCCGGGAATGAGAGAAGCCAGATAACTGACTCATGGCCGGAATCTATACCAGCAAAAACACTTTGTACAACCAATAAGGCAATTACCCTTTCGGGCGCTGAAAATAAAAAAGCCTGTTCCCGATCAGGTTCGGGAACAGGCTTCAGGGCTCAATACTTATCGCACCTTGAATTCAGGCGACCTGAGAGTGTGCCTGCAGACGGCTCTTTTGCCATTCGCCTTTCAGCGCCTGCAGCGTATTTTCCACATACGTGCGGTCGGCCGCCGCTTTTTTGCCGACATAACCCTGACCGCGGCGAAACATCTTCAGCGCAGTGCGCATCTGTGGATGAGCGTCACGGAATTCGTCTTCCTGGGTGAATGGCGACATGGCGTCGACATGGACTTCACCCGAATCGGCAATCCATACGATGTGGTTGTCCAGCGTGTCTTTGCATACTGCAAACAGACGAGCCAGTTCATCAATAGTCGGTTGCTTGTTGATATTCATGTTGATGCTCCTTCGCTCGTAGACCGTTCAATAATTGATACATCAAGTTCATGCGCCAGAGCGTCATCAATGCGACACACGTAAGTGTTAGTCGAATGTCGCTCCAGCCCCTCAAGGACATGCAGGTAGCCTTGATGAAGAGCCGCTACACAGCGGCATCAGCGCAGAGAGAAGAAGTCACGAAACCCAAAGACCTGACCCAGGATCGGCAATCGATCCATTACAAGCATCATGAGGACGTTTCGCCAGCTTCTCGCCCATATCGACGACAAATGCCAGTTCAGCTCCATCAATCTGCCTTGTGGGCAGCCTACATCCGGGAACATCTCGACGGCTTGCCGAGCCTGTTCAGTACACTTTGCAGCGCTCCCGATCGGGGAGACAGCTGCATAATGCAAAAGGAAAACGGGTACGTCAACGATTATGTAGTGATTATTTTATAGCACTACATAATTATATGAGGGACGTGGGGTTACGTTAAAAGGTGACTGAATGGTCATGCTGGGCAGGCTCAGGGACATCGGCACGACAGCATCTGAAGACCAGCAAAAAGGCCTGAAAGTGTTCGCTTCCAGGCCTTTTCAAAACACACAAACAGCTTACTGTCAGCTCACTTTAAACCGTCCCACCAGCCCCTGCTGCTGCTCAGCAAGCCTGGCCAGTTCACGACTCGTGACCGCTGTCTGCTCGGCACCTGCACTCACCTGGATGACCAGCGAGTTGATGTCGTCGACGTTGCGGTGGATCTCTTCGGCCACCAGGCTTTGCTCTTCAGCGGCCGAAGCGACCTGGATGTTGCGGTCGCTGATGGTCGCGATGCCTTCGGCGATCTCTTCCAGCAGTTCGCCAGCGCGTACGACGTTGCTGGCCCCCTCCTGCGCCTTGCCCAGGGTTTCCTGCATCGACGCTGCTGCGCGTTCCGAGCCGGACTGCAGGTTGGCGATCATTTTCTGGATGCTGACGGTAGAGTCCTGAGTCTTCTTGGCCAGATTGCGTACTTCGTCGGCAACCACCGCAAAACCACGCCCCTGCTCGCCGGCACGTGCAGCCTCGATGGCTGCGTTGAGCGCCAGCAGGTTGGTCTGGTCGGCGACGCCACGAATGACATCGAGCACCGAGGAGATCGAGTTGCTCTCGCCCTTGAGCTCGTCGATGATCCGCGAAGTCTCTTCAGCCTGCACCGAGAGTTCCTGAATCAGGCCGATGGTGTTGTCGATTTCGGTCTTGCCCTGCACGGTGCTGTTGTTGACGCGTTGCGACATCTCGGCCGCGTCGGTGGTGCTGCGCGCTACATCCTTTACCGTGGCGCTCATCTCGCTGATGGCAGTAGCGACCTGATCGGTACCCTGGCGTTGTTGCGCCACGTTCTGATTGGTTTGCAACGCCACTGCGGAGGACTGCTCGGCAGCGGTGGCAACCTGCGCCGTGGCGCTGCCGATTTCGCTGATAACCTCACTGATCTGATGCGCCATGTTGTCAAGATTGCGTGAGATCTCGCCAAACTCATCCTTGCCGATATAGCGGGTCCGCGCGGTCAGGTCGCGGGTGGAAAGTGCCATCAATGTGCGGTTCACATCGACAACTGCGACCTTGATGTTGCGGATGATGACCGACGCCAGCCACAGCACTACGATCAGCATCAGGACGACAGTAGCAACCGCCACATACAGGCTGCTTTGAGCAGAGCTGCGCGCATCCGTTGCCAGGCCGACCACGTTCTGGCCAAGCTCTGCTTCTACCTGAGCCATCATGTCGATACGCACGGTGGCAAGGTTGAACCAGTCTTCCGGCTTGACGTTGAGCGGATCACCCATCGGGGTATCGAAACCCAGGCGTTGCAAGCGCGCCACTTCCAGCGAGCCCGGCTGCTGCATGACGTCATTGAGTTTGGTCTTGAATACTTCAGGGGACCAGCGTTGAAACGCTTCGAGGTAACCGGAGAACTCTCCGAGGTTACGACTGAAGCGTGACAACAGGGGCGCGTCAAAGCGGTTCTGGTTGAATGCCTGGCCGAGCAGCACGCGCTCGCGACCGGCACGTTCCTTCATGTCGATGAACTGGTTGAGCGAACTCAGGCCACGCAGTATTTGCGGATCTTCGATACTCGCCTCCAGTGAATAGGAGAACCCGACAAGTGTTTTGATAACGTCGGTGAAGCGCGTAGAGGACTCGGTGTTGTTGATCCCCAGCGTATCGATCTTGAGGCGCAACGCAGTCAGGTCATCCAGTGCACGGTAGACTTTGTCCGGACCGGGAATACCGTCGGTCGACTGGGCACGCATCTCGCTTATCGCCTTGTCGGTTTCCTGACGGAAGGTCTTCAATTTGTCCTGCATGGACTTGCCGCCGCTGCCCAGAAACACGCCGCTGGCACCGCGCTCGCGCTGGATGGTAGTGACCACGTTGCTCAGTTTCTGTGCAACTGCGGTGGCTGTTACTGCTCGCCTCATGTCACCGAGGTTTTCGCTTTTGTCAGCGACGAACAAACCTGCAAAGGCCAGGAAGCCCAATAGGGGGAATATTAAAATAAGCAGCAGTTTCATACTCAAAGGAGCATTTCTAAGCATTGCAGACCTCATGACGTGCAGACTTTTCTATAAAGGCTATCCAGGGCGTAACGTTCTGTATTCGTCGACGTTTTTTTGTCGCCAGGGACAATTGGTTTATCAGCCTGCCGTAGCCGGTCTTGCTTCCGTATCACTGTCTCGGCCGCCTTCCGGGAAGCTTTACCCACTATTTGAATTTGTTAATTCAAATAGCGAACTTGATAAAGCAGAGGGCGTGAGAAGTTTGGATCCGCAAAGAAATGACCGCCTGGGGCGATCATGATGAGAAGATAAATATAAAACACCGAGAGTGTAACCTGTAACAGCGATGACAATCTCGATAGAGAGAAGTTGCAACTTTTTTCTATTAAACCCATACGTTTTTATAATTGATTAACGCAGGTTGGTTTTCGCCAGCTCCAGCACCTCACTGCCCCGCCCGCTCATGATCGCGCGCATCATGTACAGGCTGAAGCCCTTGGCCTGGGCCAGCTTGATTTTCGGCGGGATGCCCAGCTCCTGCTTGGCAGTGACCACGTCGATCAGCACCGGACCGGGATGATCGAACGCCTTGCGCAACGCTGCAGATAGCTCTTCGGCGTTCTCCACGCGCAGGCCGAGAATGCCTGCGCCCAAGGCGATGCCGGCGAAGTTGGTTTCATGCAGGTCGGTGCCGTGCGGCACGTAGCCACTGGCTTTCATTTCCATGTCGACAAAGCCCAGCGAGCTGTTGTTGAACACCACCATCTTGATAGGCAGGTTCAGTTGGCGGATGCTCAGCAGATCTCCCAACAACATCGACAGGCCACCATCGCCACACAACGCCACCACCTGACGCTCAGGGTGCTCGGCCTTGGCCCCCAGAGCTTGTGGCAAAGCGTTGGCCATCGAGCCGTGGTTGAACGAGCCGAGCAGACTGCGCTTGCCGTTCATGTGCAGGTAGCGTGCGGCCCACAGCGTTGGCGTGCCGACATCGACGGTAAAGATTGCATCGGCGTCGGCCTGTTCATCGACCAGACGGGTGAGGTATTGCGGGTGAATAGGCGTACCGTCTGGCGTAGGCGTGGCCAGTTCGTCCAGCTCTTCACGGGCCTTGGCGTAGTGCTTCAGGGCCTTGTCGAGGAAACGGCGATCGGTATGCGGCTTGAGCCTTGGCTGAAGCGCTTCAAGGGTTTCCCGCACGCCTCCAACCAGACCCAGCGCCACGGGCGTGCGGCGGCCCAACTGCGTAGGGTCGAGGTCGATCTGGATGATGTTGGCTTTTTCCGGGTAGAAATTCCGATAGGGGAAGCTGCTGCCGAGAATCACCAGCGTGTCGCAGGACAGCATGGCGTGATAGCCGGAGCTGAAGCCGATCAGGCCGGTCATGCCGACGTCGAACGGGTTGTCGTATTCAACGTGCTGCTTGCCACGCAAGGCATGAACAATGGGGGCGCCCAGCGTATCGGCCAGTGCAAGAATCTGCTCGTGAGCACCTGCACAGCCTGCACCGCACAGCAAGGTCACGGCTTTCGAGTCGTTGAGCATGTCGGCCATCGACTGCAAGTCGTTGTCTGCCGGGACGACAGCTGGCGGCGTGGGCTCAATCCATTTCGCAGCTACATCAGGGGATTCGCTGAGCGCTACATCGCCGGGCAAGACGATAACGGCAACACCTTTCTGGCTGATCGCCGCGCGCATGGCACGTTCCAGCACACGGGGGAATTGCTCGGGGTTGCTGACCAGTTCGACGAAGTGGCTGCACTCCTTGAACAGCTCCTGCGGGTGGGTTTCCTGAAAGTAATCCAGGCCGATTTCCGAGGAAGGAATGTGCGCAGCAATCGCCAGCACCGGCACGCGGTTGCGATGGCAGTCGTACAGGCCATTGATCAGGTGCAGGTTGCCCGGTCCGCAGCTGCCTGCACAGACCGCCAGCTTGCCGCTGGATGCCGCCTGGGCACCGGCGGCGAAGGCTGCGACTTCTTCATGACGGGTGTGCATCCAGCGAATCGAATCGGTGCGTTCCAGGCTGTCGGTCAGGCCGTTGAGGCTGTCACCGGACACCCCCCAGATGTGGGAAACACCTGCCGCTGCGAGGGTTTGCGCAAGATGGTCGGCGATGGTCTTGGACATTAGGGGTTCCTTGTCGAGGCAATAATGAATTCGGTAAAACGCGCGCAGCGCTCTGCTACGCCTGTTGTGGTCGACCCGATGAATTCTCGACAGTTCAGAAAACCTGAGCCCTGTTCAGGGCTCGGTCAGACAGTTTGCATTGGCAAACAATTCAGGCGTGCGGGTTGCCCGGCGCCTTGGCAGGGACTGCGTATTGCGGTTTGAGCTTGCCCTCGCTGTCGAGCAGCCAGGCATCGAGAATTTCCCGGACTACAGGGCCCGCGACTCGACCACCCGCCTCGCCGTTCTCGATGGTCACAGATACCACGATCTTCGGATGATCGGCCGGTGCGAAGCCGACGAACAAGGCGTTGTCACGGTTACGCTCCAGCGTCTTCAGGCGGTTGTAACGCTCACCCTGCTTGATCGCCACCACCTGCGCCGTACCGCTTTTGCCAGCGATGCGGTACTGCGCGCCCTTGGCGGCATCGCGCGCAATGCCGCGTGGGTCGTGCATGACCATCTGCATGCCGGTGTTGACCTGATTCCATTCATTGGGATCGCGCAGCACGATGTTTGGCATCGGGTGCTCATCAAGCGGCACGTCATGACCTACTTCCATCGCCAGGTGCGGCCGATGCCAGACGCCTTTGCTGGCAATCAGTGACGTGGCCTGGGCCAGTTGCAACGGAGTGACCTGCATATAGCCCTGGCCGATACCGAGAATCACCGTTTCGCCCGGGAACCACGCCTGGCGGCGTGTAGCGCGCTTCCATTCGCGGGACGGCATCAGCCCGGCCGATTCCTCGAACATGTCCAGCGAGACCTTCTGACCGATGCCGAACATGGTCATGTAGTCGTGCAGGCGGTCGATGCCGAGCTTGTGCGCGACAGTGTAAAAGTAGGTGTCATTGGAACGCATGATCGCTGTGTCCATATCCACCCATCCATCGCCGCTGTGGTTCCAGTTGCGGTATTTGTGATCGAAGTCCGGCAGCTGGAAATAACCGGGGTCGAAGACCTTGGTCGAGGCTGTGACCACACCGCTGTCGAGACCGGCAATCGCCACCTCCGGCTTGACCGTCGAGCCCGGTGCGTAAAGGCCACGCAGCACCCGGTTGAACAGCGGCCGGTCAATGGAATCGCGCAGCGCAGCGTACTGCTTGAAGCTGATGCCGGTGACGAACAGGTTGGGGTCGAAGCTTGGTTTGCTGACCATCGCCAGCACTTCGCCGGTTTCCGGGTCCAGCGCAACCACCGAACCACGTCGATCACCCAGAGCGTTTTCCGCTGCGGCCTGCAAATGCGCGTCCAGCGTTAGGGTGATGTTCTTGCCCGGCACCGGGTCAGTATGTTTCAGCACCCGCAGCACGCGGCCCTGGGCGTTGGTTTCGACCTCTTCGTAGCCTACGTGGCCGTGCAGCTCGGATTCGTAGAAGCGCTCGATACCGGTCTTGCCGATGGATTGAGTGCCGCGATATTCGTTGTCGAGATGCGACGCTTCTTTTTCGTTGATACGCCCGACATAGCCAATCGAATGAGCAAAGTGTGCGCCCAACGGGTAGTGACGAACGAACTGCGCTGCCACATCCACGCCCGGTAGCAGGTACTGATTGACCGCCAGTATGGCGATCTGCTCCTCGGTCAGCTCATAAAGCAGTGTTGCGGGCTCGAACGGGTGACGAACCTGTTTCAGTTCCTTGTCGAACAGAATCCGGTCTTCGTCGGGCAACTCCAGCAGGGTCATCAGTTCATCGATCACCTTGTGCCAGTCACCGGCGCGTTCACGGGTCAGGGTCAGGTTGAAACTGGGGCGATTGTCAGCGAGCACTTCGCCATTGCGGTCAAAGATCAAACCGCGCTCGGGCGGGATCGGCAGCACGTGAACACGGTTGTTTTCGGAAATGGTCGAGTGATAGTCGAACTCGGTGACTTGCAGGAAATACATGCGCGCGACCAGACAGGCAGCCAGCAGGCCGACCAGCACCGCGCAGGCAATCAGGCGCTGATTGACCAGCCGCGTCTCTTTTTCGTGGTCTTTCAGGGGAATTGGATTGGGCATTTCTACAGCTTCTCGGTGAAGGGCAAACGGCGCAACTAAACGTGTATATAAAGATTTCGGCGCGCACCATACCAAGAAGCGGCTGATTGCAGGCGATCAAGCCGACAATCGCAGGATGAAAAATCTGTCAGAAAAGACTCATTCGGGCGTGATCTGCAGCGTATTCGACACTTCACGGGCCTGCATAATGCGCGGCAGATTGGTCTCGATCCAGGTGGCGAGTGTTTCAACCTGCAAGGCGACTTCTTCGCCCATCGGGGTCAGCCGGTATTGAACATGCGGCGGCACTACCGGCAGTGACTTGCGGCTGACGAAGCCGTCCTGCTCCAGGTGCTGCAGGGTTTGCGCGAGCATTTTCTCGCTGACCCCGCCAATTTTGCGCCGCACCTCGCTGAAACGATGCATGCCGCCGCGCAAAACCACCAGCACCAGCACGCCCCAACGGCTGCAAACATGGTTGAGCACAATCCGTGAAGGGCAGTCAGTGGCCAGTACCTGCCCCTGACGAACGAAGGCCAGCATGGACTCGACCGTTTCAGACTGTGGATGCGAGGCAGATTCACTCATAGCACTTACCTTTTTGTACGTACTTACGAAAGGTAAGCATCATGACTATGCTGGCGCTTCCTTTCAACCTGATTCAAGGAATCCTTCCATGATCGTTGTCACCGGTGCCACTGGCCAGCTTGGCCGTATCGTCATTGAACAGCTGCTCACTCGTGTACCTGCCGGGCAGATCATTGCCGCAGTCCGCAGCCCGGAAAAGGCCAATGACCTATCGGCAAAGGGCATTCAAGTTCGTCACGCCGACTATTCGCAGCCGTCGACGCTGGACAGCGCGTTTGCCGGTGCCGACAAAGTGCTGCTGATTTCTTCCAGCGAAGTGGGCCAGCGCCTGCCGCAGCACAAGGCCGTGGTTGATGCGGCGAAACGCGTCGGGGTCAAACTGCTGGCTTACACCAGTGTTCTGCATGCAGACGCCTCGGCACTGGGCCTGGCCAGAGAGCACCGCGAAACCGAAGACTACCTGCGCGCCAGCGGGCTGCCTTATGTCCTGCTGCGCAATGGCTGGTACACCGAAAACTACACAGCAGGCATTCCCGGCGCGCTGGGCCATGGCGCGGTCATGGGCTGTGCCGACGAGGGCCGCATCAGTTCGGCGTCGCGCCTCGATTACGCTGAAGCTGCGGCGGTGCTGCTGACCTCCAGCGAGGATCAGAGCGGTCGCGTGTACGAGCTGGCTGGTGACGATTCCTACACACTTGCTGAGTTCGCTGCCGAGCTTTCAAAGCAGGCCGGCAAGACTCTGCCTTACGTCAACCTGCCGCAAGCCGAATTCAAAGCCGCGCTGATCCAGGCAGGCTTGCCAGACTTCGTTGCGCAGTTGCTGGCTGATTCCGACGCGGCCGCAGCCAAAGGCGCGCTGTTCGATGACAGTCACCAGTTGAGCGCACTGATCGGCCGTCCGACCACCAGGCTCTCTGCAACCATCGCCCAGACCCTGCAAGGCTAAGCGCGGCAAACCCGATCGAATGATTTGCAAACGTGAGGGTCCCAGTTGTTACGAGGCATTAAGCCATCGCCTGATACCAAAGACTGGGAGTCTTTACATGAATAGCAAATCGTTGATCGCCTGCATGACCTTGCTCGGCTGCTTCTCCGCCGTCACCCTGCCCGCTCACGCAGAGACGGCGGACCCGAAAGTCACCGAATCCAAGGACAATATGCACGAACTGGAAATCGGTTCCCGCGTGCCGGAAAAATATCGCCGCAGCGATCTGGAAGTAAAAGACTGGAAAAGCAAAGGCCTTGAAGCACCAGCCAAGGAAAGCGAATGGGTGAAGATCAATGACAAATACGTCCGCTTTCAGAAGGTCAACGGCAACATCATGGATATCGTGCCGGTGAAGAAGTAAGGTTCAACAAGTATGCACAGCGCTATGGAGCACAAGCCTGGCGCTAGTGTTTCATATATAGGCTCATTGCAACTGAGCCTGGTGCCAATGCCACGCATTGGCACGCTGCACTGCGGGCATAGCTCGTCGCAAACAGCCCCTCCACCAACCAAAACCATTGCTTTTTTGTCCGCATGCCTTACAAATGCAGTGTTGCCAGCCTGTAACATCACTGCCACCTTCTCTGCGAGCCTGCTCCATGTCCAGAACCGTCGCCATTGCCTTCGCCTGCCTGCTTTCATCAACGGCCCAGGCCGCCTGCCCCGCCGCGACCCCGGTCGATACAGCGCGCTGGGTCTACGAAAAGCATCAGGACTTCTACCTCAGTGGCAAAGGCTCGGCTGATTACCTGTCCAAGCCTTTGCTGGGCTTGCTGAAAAAAGACTGGGCCTGTCAGAACGGTGATCAGTGCGCAGTCAGCGCCAACCCCTGGACCGACGCGCAGGATGGCGATGTGCAGAAGCCCATCGACTGGAAGCTGGTGTCCAATTCCGACAAGCAGGCGGTGGTCGAGATGACCTACAACCTGGGCTACAAAGACGCCCCGCAGCAGCCGGTCACCAGCCAGACCACTCGTCTGTTGTTGACTAAAAATGCCAGCAGTTGCTGGGTGCTGGACAATCTTCAAGGGCCGCAGGGTGTCGCACTGATGCAGACCTTGGAGGAATTTCCTTACGAAGGTGATTGATCGGCCTTGAAACAATCCGTCATTCTCGGTATCACAGGCACTTGAATTTCACGAGCGAGCACCATGAATACCTTTGAGCAATCGATTATTGAGGCTGCGCAGGCCGCCACGCCCAATAACACCGATGCCGAACGCGAAGCTGCCAGAATTGCCGCCACGCAGGCAGTGGCCGAAATCATGTCCAGCCGCAGCGGGCTGGACCGTACCCTGGCATTGGCCGAGTTGCTGGATTCCTACTCGGAACATGACGATCAGGAAGACGATTAGGCTGGGCGGCAGCGGGCAAAAATTTATTACCTGTTTATTTACCTGCGACGCTAAAGAAAGCTACTGTAGCGGTCGATAATTCGATTGAGGGGGTTCATCACAGCCCCCCATTCACTTAGTCATTTAGTGCGCTCGGATGCGACCTATAGGGGAACCATCCGTGCAAGTCGAACAACTGAAAGACATCCAGGCCTATGTCAGGCGCACCGCCGACGACCTTGAACGCGTCTCGGCCAATCTTGCCGGACATCTTTTGTACCTGGAGCGTACTTCTCGCCCGCATGAGGCGCAGGAAGTCAGCGAGCGGATCGTCGGCTTGCGTGCGTCAGTCGATGGCCTTCGTGGCGTGTTCCGGTAACTGACCATTTACCTTTCCCCGGCCTGCGACAGCGGCCTCGCTACTTCCTCCAGAGACTTGCGCTCGGCAGCCGCGCCCCATATCGACTGCACCAGCGCCGCGAACACCATCAACCCTGCCCCGATCAGATAGCCGATCAGCACATTGCTGCGTTCGCCGGTTTCTATCAACTCACCAAACAACGTAGGGCCTATCATCCCGCCCAGCCCCGTACCGAAGGCGTAGAACACTGCAATCGCCAATGCGCGGATTTCCAGCGGAAAGGTTTCGGCCACTGTCAGGTAGGCCGAGCTGGCCGCTGCCGAAGCAAAGAAGAAAATCACCATCCAGGCAATGGCCTGCTGGGTTACGTCCAGCAGACCTTGCTCGAACATATAGCCACTGATCGCCAACAGCACGCCTGACACACCATAGGTCAGGCTGATCATGACACGCCGCCCCACCACGTCAAACAACCTGCCCAGCAGCAGCGGACCGCAGAAATTACCCAGCGCCAGCGGCAACACATACCAACCGACGCGCTCGGACGGCACGCCATAGAAGTCGGTCAATACCAACGCATAAGTGAAGAAAATCGCATTGTAGAAAAAAGCCTGCGCCGTCAGCAGCGTCAGGCCAACCAGCGATCGCTGGCGAAACGTCACCAGCAAGGTTCTGGCAACCTCCCCCAGCGGCGTGTGGTCGCGCACGTGCAGGCGCAAGGGTTTGCCCTGCACGGGAGGCAGCACATGGCCCTGGCGCTGCAAATCGGCCTCTATCTGTTCAACGATCTTTTTCGCCTGCGCGGCCTGGCCGTGAATCAACAGCCAGCGTGGGCTCTCCGGCAGCCACAGACGCATCAGCAGCACCAGCAGGCCCAATACCGCACCGATCCCGAAACACAGGCGCCAGCCCAGTTCGGCACCTACCCATTGCGGATCGAGCAACACAATCGAGCCAATCGCGCCCAGCGCAGCACCCAGCCAGAACGTGCCATTGATGGTCAGGTCGACCCAGCCCCGGTAACGCGCCGGGGTAAATTCCTGGATCGTCGAATTGATTGCGGTGTACTCGCCACCGATACCCATGCCGGTCAGAAAACGGAACAGCATAAAGCTCCAGACACTGAATGAAAACGCCGTGGCGGCCGTGGCACCGACGTACAGCAGCAAGGTGATGAAGAACAGTTTGCGACGCCCGAGACGGTCCGCCAGCCAGCCAAAAAATAATGCGCCGAGTACGGCACCGGCGATATACGCGGCACCCGCCAGGCCCACGTCACTGTTGGTCAGGTTGAGCGCCGGACTGGCTTTCAGGGCGCCAGCCACCGAGCCTGCAAGGGTCACTTCCAGGCCATCGAGCAACCAGGTGATACCCAGCGCCACAACCAGTAAGGTGTGAAACCGCCCCCAGGGCAAGCGGTCCAGACGGGCCGGCAAATCGGTTTCGAACACTGCACCCTTTTCATCGGTTGTGGTCATTTCCGGCTCCCTGACAGCGAACATTGGTGTCAGGTTTGAGAGTGACTTACGGCGATCAAGTTCAGCTCACCCAGAACCACAGCAGCGTCAGATTGGCCGCCGAGATCAGACCGAACAGACCCCAGGCGGCAATCTTGACCAACCGACTGTTGACGAACGGCCCCATCAACTGCGGATCACTGGTAAAGCGAATCAGCGGCCAGAGTGCAAACGGCAGTTGCAGGCTCAGCACCACCTGGCTGAGCACCAGCATCTTGCCGACCGAACTGTCACCCAGCCAGATCACGCCGATCAGCGCCGGAATCAGTGCCAGTGCGCGAGTAATCAAGCGCCGCTGCCAGCAAGGAATTTTGGCCTGCAGAAAGCCTTCGAGCACCACCTGCCCGGCGATGGTTCCCGTGAACGTCGAACTTTGCCCTGCCGCCAGCAAGGCGACGCCGAACAGCACGCTGGCAATGGCACCGCCGACCAATGGATCAAGCAGGTGATAAGCGTCCTGAATCTCGACCACTTCGGTATGCCCGGTCTTGTGAAACGCCGCAGCCGCGAGGATCAGAATCGCCGCATTGATAAGCAGCGCAAGGCTCAGCGAACCGATAGTGTCCAGCCGGGCGTAGCGAATGGCAGTGGCCTTGCTGGCCAGGTCAGCACCATTGACCCGGGTCTGCACCACCGACGAATGCAGATAAAGGTTATGCGGCATGACCGTGGCACCCAGAATACCGATGGCGATATACAGCGGCTCCTGGCTGCTCAGTACATCCCAGCTCGGTTTCAGGCCCGCCACCACATCCGGCCAGAATGGCTTGATCAGAAACAGCTCGATGGCAAAACAACTGGCAATGGTTGCAATCAACCCCAGCACGATAGCTTCCAGACGCCGGAAATTGGCGCCCTGCAAGGCCAGCACGATCAGGGTATCGAAAGCGGTCAGCGCTACACCGGTGGTTATCGATACGCCCAGCAACAGATGAAACGCCAACGCCGCCCCCAGCACCTCTGCCAGATCGGTGGCGATGATCGACAGCTCTGCCAGCAGCCACTGGCCTTTGGCGACATTACGGCTGTAGCGGGCAGCAGACAGCTGCGCCAGATCACGCCCGGTGGCGATGCCAAGTCGGGAACAAAGGTTTTGCAAGACCATTCCCGACAGACTGGCGAGCACCACCACAAACAACAATGAATAACCAAAGCGTGAACCGGCCTCGATAGCCGTCGCCCAGTTGCCGGGGTCCATGTAACCGATGGAAACCAGCAGGCCTGGCCCCACGAACAGCATCATCTTGCGTAGCAAGGATGCGTTCGGCGGGATGGTCACGCTGTCGGTGGTCGCCGATGGGCAGAAAGGGGCTGTTGCAGTGGTGGGCAGTTTGTACGTCACGGGAACCCGACAGGCAGAAAATCAAGACCCTCATCCTAAGGTTTTGCGACACATGTTGATACATCATTGGCGGCTTCATGCCTGCTGTTTTGACGCTTGCTGGTCTTTGAGGCTGGCACTGCATTGCTAATCTCAAGCTATTTCAACGGCGTACAGCCTGAGCTAACCGGTATAAACACTCAAAAACCGCACCAACTAAACAATTATTAATCTTTTAGGGGCCATTAACCGCATTAAAAGACCATTCATTACAAATTGTAAAGAGTACCATTCAGGCATCTACAAGAACTCAGGATGGCCATCGATGAACTCATCACCTCGCACAGGTGCACCCAAGGGCGAACAGCTGCGGGCAGCGTATATCTCGGCGCGAATTGATCGACTGCCTGCGGTTGCCACTATCTGGAAACTGGTCGCCCTGCTGTCTATCGCCGGTTTTTTCGAGCTTTACGACCTCTTTCAGACGGCCTATATCAGCCCCGGCCTGATTCGCGACGGAATCTTTGCCACGGGAAACCAGGGCCTGTTCGGCTTTTCCGATCAGGCAGCCTTTGCCTCGGCGACCTTTCTGGGTCTGTTTTTCGGTGCCAGTCTGGTTAGCCCGATTGCCGACCGTTACGGTCGCCGCGCAATTTTTACCTTCGCGCTGATCTGGTACACCATTGCCACGGTGATCATGGGTCTGCAGACCTCCGCTCTGGGCGTGATAGGCATGCGCTTTGTAGTGGGTATCGGCCTGGGCGTCGAGCTGGTGACCATCGACACTTACCTGTCGGAACTGGTACCCAAACGCATACGCAGTTCGGCGTTCGCCTTCGCATTTTTCATCCAGTTCCTGTCAGTCCCCAGCGTGGCGCTAATGTCATGGTGGCTGGTGCCGCAGGCACCCTTCGGCTTTTCCGGATGGCGCTGGGTGGTGATTGGCAGCGCGGTATTTGCGCTGTTTGTCTGGTGGCTGCGTTCAGCACTCCCAGAATCACCTCGCTGGCTGGCGCAGCAGGGGCGTTTCGACGAAGCCGAACTGATCATGGACGGAATTGAAGCACGTTGTATCAAAGACCAGGGCAAGCCGCTGGATGAACCTGAACCGGAGAAAGTCGCGCTGTCAGGCAACGGCCGCTTCGCTGATATGTGGCAACCGCCATACCGTCGTCGTGCACTGATGCTGATCGTATTTCACGTCTTCCAAGCCATTGGCTTCTTCGGCTTCGGTAACTGGCTGCCCGCCCTGCTTTCTGGCCAGGGCCTGAGTGTCACACACAGCCTGGGGTATGCGTTCGTGATCACGCTGGCCTACCCGCTCGGCCCGCTGCTGTTCGTGAAATTTGCCAACCGCTTCGAGAACAAATGGCAAATCGTCGGCTCAGCGTTGGGAGCGATGATCTTCGGCAGCCTGTTTGCCTTCCAGACCAGCGCGGCAGGCCTTATTTTCTGCGGGATCATGATCACATTCTGCAACGCATGGCTGAGCTTCAGTTATCACTCGTATCAGGGCGAGTTGTTTCCGACCAACATCCGCGCACGTGCCGTGGGCTTTTGCTACTCGTTCAGCCGCCTGTCAACGGTGTTCAGCAGCCTGCTGATCGGGATTTTCCTCGACCACTTCGGCACACCGGGCGTACTGGCGTTCATCGTTGGCAGCATGCTGATCGTGATCATTACCATTGGCCGGTTCGGACCACGTACACGCCATCTGGCGCTGGAGCAGATAGCCCACCGTTGAGTGAACTGACCGAGGAGTGGGTTCAGGCCTGAGCCCACTCCACATTGGTGACACCAAAGTGTTCCGCATAAGGTTTGGACACTTTGGCGACTTTCTCCAAACGGTATTTCGGTATGCGCGCAAGACCCGCGTCGACACTTGCACAGTGCCAGGCTTCAGCGTTGTCCATATTCTCGGTGCGTATATAAAAACTCTTGAACGAACCGTTCAGCAGATAATCAATGCGGTAATGCTTTGGAAGTGCCATTGAAAGCCTGATCCTTTTTTCAGCAGTGGCTTGAAGTATAGGTGACTGCATTCACTGCAAAGAAATTCATTCTTTTTTCAATATCGGCGACCAACGAACATCCCCATTCTGATATATCAGCGAATACCCAGGCGCTTGGCAAGTCGATTGAGATTGGCTCTGTCCACCGCTAAATCGCGCGCCACTTCTGCCCAACGGCCTTGATGTCGTTCAAGACAATCAACAATCAAAGAACGCTGAAAAGCATCCACCGACGCCTTAAGCCCTGCCCCCTGCGCAGCCGCTGAAAGGGCTTTTTCAGCCGTGGGCAGTGGCGTGGCAGACGCCGAGCCGTCGAGACCCAGCGCTGGCCCTTCGACCGTCAGGATGCGCGGCTTTTGCGGATGGGCAGACAGCGCCTTGAGCACCGCCCGGCTGATCAGGTGCTCCAGCTCACGAACGTTACCCGGCCAGGGGTGCGCGAGCAGCAGCCGCTGCGCCTCGGCGCTCAGGCGCAGCCCACGTAGCCCCATGCGCACACGGTTTTCCTCGAGAAAATAGCCAGCCAGCAGCAACACATCCCGTCCGCGCTCGCGCAGTGCTGGCACGAGCAGCGGGTAGACGCTCAATCGATGATAGAGATCCGCCCGAAACCGGCCGGAGCGCACTTCCTCGGCCAGATCACGATTGGTGGCAGCGATGATGCGCACATCCACATGGTGTTCCTGATCAGCACCGACCCGTTGCAACTGACCACTTTGCAGCACACGCAACAGCTTGGATTGCACCGACAATGGCAGCTCACCCACCTCGTCAAGGAACAACGTACCGCCATCCGCCAGCTCGAACCTGCCGCTACGCCCATTGACCGCCCCGGAAAAAGCGCCTTTGACATGCCCGAACAATTCGCTCTCGACCAGCATTTCAGGCAGCGCGGCGCAGTTGAGGCTGATCAGCGGCTTGTGTGCCCGCGGCGAGTGCAGATGGATGGACTCGGCCACCAACTCCTTGCCGACACCGGTTTCACCCATGACCAGTACCGTCAGCGGGCTGTTGCCGACCAGTTCAATCTCCTGCTGCATACGCTGGTGAACCGCACTCTGGCCAATCAGCTCGCGAGGCGCTCGCCCTCCGGCAGCGCGCTTGTAGACCTCGGCCAACTGGCGCTGATCTTCAAAACCCCGCGCCAACTGGTTGATGCGCTCGCCCGCCATGACCGTTGCCGCCGCGAGACTGGCGAAGGCCTGCAGGTTATCCAGATCGACGCTGCCAAAGCTGGAGGGGTCCAGCGAATCCAGGGTAATAAGCCCCCAGGGCCGCCCCTGAACAGACAGCACGCAGCCCAAGCAATCATGCACTTCCAACGCGCCATGACCGTCGACCAGCCCGTCATAAGGGTCCGGTAAATCGCAATCGGCAGCAAAGCGCAGCGGCCCGTCACTCGCAAGCAACGCCTCGAAGCGAGGATGCTCGCTGACCCGGAAGCGACGACCGAGCGCGTCCGGGCTGAGACCGTCGACCGCCAGCGGAATCAACACATCACCTTCAAGCCTGAGCAGTGCTGTAGCGTCGCAAGGCAGCCAGTGGCGCAGCGAGCACAGCAGACGCCGATAACGCTCTTCGTCCGGCAGTTCTCTGGACAGGTCGGACACCAACGGTATCAGCTCACGCAACAGGGGGTGGGTCATTACGACTCCAGCAGACGGCCAACAAAGGCGTCATTATGACTCGCCAGGCTGAATAAGTGGTCACCGCGATGTTTATCCAGGCTCGCCCGTTCTGGCACCGTATGTCGAACACGTTGTATCAACGCGCGAATCAGAGCTACCGCCGTTAATCAGCCCTCTGAAATGACTCATTAACTTTACAGTTTCCGTACCAGATTCCGTTATTTGGTCAATCAATGAATCAATAGCGTTCATGCAATTACAGTTGCCCGATCCTTAATTTTCCTGACGCCACAGGCACGGCTGAATGATGGATATCGTTTAATTTTATTGATGTGGCGATTGTCCGGTCTTGTTCCATAGTGCGCTCACTTTTACAGGAGCAACTGTTCATGCCCGGCACTCAAGGAGGAGTTCTTGAGGTTGATACACCTCTGGTTGTCGACCTCGATGGAACGCTGCTGCGTTCAGATTTGCTGTTTGAAACCGCAGTAGCTTTTATCCGCGGCCGACCACTACAGGTATTCAGGATTTTTACCTGGCTGTTACAAGGCAAGGCGCCCCTCAAGCAAGGGCTGGCTCTGGGCACCGACATCGACGTTGCGTTACTGCCCTACGATGCTGCGGTCATCGCTTATATCCAGACCAGTCGGCAGCACGGGCGCAGGGTGGTTATGGCAACGGCCTCTCACGAAACCCTTGCCAACCAGATTGCAGCACACCTGCAAATGTTTGATCAGGTCTGGGCCTCGGACGGTAAAACCAATCTTTCTGCCCATCGCAAACGCGATTTGCTGGTCAGCCATTATGGTGAGGGCGGCTTTGATTACATCGGTAATTCCCGGGACGACCTGTGCATCTGGAAAGTCTCACGCAAGGCCATCGTCGCCAGCCCGCTCGCAGGTGTGGAGCGCGCGGCGCGGGCACAAGGAAACGTCGAACAGGTGATCAAATCCACATCGTCCCGACGCAGTGCGTGGTACAAGGCGTTGCGCCTCCACCAATGGCTGAAAAACACACTGATTTTTGTGCCCCTGCTCGCGGCTCACCAAGTCCAGAGCACGCAATTGCTGCTCGACGGATTGCTGGCGTTTTTGTGTTTCGGGCTCTGCGCATCAAGCGTTTACCTGCTCAATGACCTGCTTGATCTGGCAGATGACCGCCACCATCGAAGCAAACGCGAGCGCCCGTTCGCCAGCGGTCAGTTGTCGATCGAATCCGGCTTACTGGTGATCCCGCTGTTGCTCGCAGCAGCCTTCGCCGGCGCGGCAATCATGTTGCCATGGCAATTTGCGGCGGTGCTGGCTGCCTATTACTTGCTGACGCTGGTCTACTCGCTTTACCTCAAGCGCCACATGGCAGTAGACGTCATTGTTCTGGCGATGCTCTACACCACGCGCATCCTGGCCGGTGCAGCGGCGTTTCAGTTGCCGCTGACGTTCTGGATTCTGGCATTTTCAATGTTTCTGTTTCTCAGCCTCGCGCTGGTCAAGCGCTATGCCGAACTGCGCGACGCGAGGCTGTGCGATGTGACCGTCAAGACACGCGGCCGCGGCTACTACCCGGGCGATCTGGACATGATCGCCTCCCTGGGTGCATCGTCGGGCAATCTGGCGGTAATGGTCCTGGCGCTTTACATCCATGAGGGCGCGACGGTTGCCCTGTATCAGCATCCGCATGTGATCTGGCTGGCCTGCCCGTTGCTGTTGTTCTGGATCACCCGGATCTGGATGCTCACCCATCGCGGCCAGATGAACGAGGACCCGGTAGTTTTCGCAATCCGCGACCGGATCAGCCAGGGGATCGGTTTTCTGTTCCTGCTGGTGTTCTGGATCGCCGCATGAGCGCGCCTCTCTACTCCTGGGGGCGCTACCCGCAGGTTGCCCAGCAAGGTCATGACTGTGAGGCGGTAAATCGCTTGCCGGCGCACATCTCGGAAACACTTGCGCATCATCACACCAGCCTGCCGTTCGGCAACGGCCGTAGCTACGGCGACAGTTGTCTGGCAAGCAGTGGTCACGTACTGGACATGCGCAAGCTGGATCGCTTCATCGCCGCAGACTGGCAGAACGGCGTGGTGCAACTGGAAGCAGGCATGACCCTGTCACAACTGCTGGCGGCAGCAATCCCGCGCGGCTGGTTTCTACCGGTCACACCGGGCACGCAGTTTGTGACGATAGGCGGCGCACTTGCCAACGACGTGCACGGCAAGAATCATCATCTACGCGGCACCTTCGGCTGTCATGTCATGCGTTTCGAATTGATCCGTCATGGCGAGCCGCCGATGGTTTGTTCGGCCGTGGAAAACCCTTTGTTTTTCGCTGCCAGCATCGGCGGCCTGGGCTTGACCGGCGTTATCAGTCGGGTCGAGCTGCAATTGATGCCGATCCGTACCAGTCAGATCAACAGCACGGTGGTGCGCTTCGCCAATCTGGCAGAATTTTTTACCCTGTCGCACGAGCTGGACGCGCAGCACGAATACAGCGTGGCCTGGATTGATTGCCTGGCGCGAGGCAGTAATAGCGGCCGTGGCGTGTACATCGTCGGCGACCACGCTCGTTACGGGTCGCTAACGGTCGATGCGCCCAAGCGTCTGAGCATACCGTTCATTGCCCCGCTTTCACTGGTCAACCATCTGTCCTTGCGTGCATTCAATTCGATCTACTGGCACGCCCATCCACAACAGGCCAAGGCCCGCCGCAGCGCGTGCGAAGCGTTCTTCTACCCGCTGGATCGCATCCGGCACTGGAATCGTCTTTATGGTCGCAAAGGGTTTCAGCAATACCAGTGCGTGATCCCCGAGCATTGCGCGCCCAAGGCCATGCAACTGCTGCTCGATGCGATTGCTGCATCGGGCCGGGGTTCATTCCTTGCGGTACTCAAGCGCTGCGGCGATATCGCTTCGCCGGGGCTGCTGTCCTTCCCGATGCCGGGTACTTCGCTGGCACTGGATTTTTCGCAGACGCGCGAGCTGGCCGAAACACTGTTCCCACGCCTGGATGCCATTGTCCGTGAAGCGGGTGGACGTCTATATCCGGCAAAAGATGCACACATGACCGGGAGCGATTTCCGCCAGGCCTATCCAGCCTGGGAGCAACTTGAAGCCCTGCGTGACCCTTCCTTGATGTCCCGCTTCTGGAAACGAGTGATGCCATGAAAAAAATTCTGATCATCGGCGCGACATCAGCCATCGCCCACGCCTGTGCCCGACTCTGGGCCGCGCAGGGCTGTGATTTTTTTCTGGTGGCGCGCGACATGGAGAAGCTCGACAGCAATGCAGCCGATCTCAAGGCGCGCGGTGCCGGGCGTATCGACACACACCGACTGGACGTTACGCACTTTTCAGAGCACCCGGCGATGCTGGCCGACTGTCTGGCTGCATTGGGGCAGATCGATATCGTCCTGTTGGCTCACGGCACCCTGCCCGACCAGAAGGCCTGCGAGCAATACGCAGGCCTGGCCATACAGGAATTCATCACCAACGGTGCATCGGTTATTGCCTTGCTGACCCTGCTGGCCAGGCATTTCGAAGTGCAGCGCTGCGGCACACTGGCAGTGCTTTCCTCCGTCGCTGGTGATCGAGGACGCCCTTCCAATTACCTGTACGGTTCGGCCAAGGCTGCCGTCTCGACGTTCTGCGACGGGTTGCAGGCGCGGATGTTCAAACTCGGCGTACACGTAGTGACCATCAAGCCGGGTTTTGTCGACACGCCCATGACCCACGGCCTGCCGTTGCCTGCCTTGCTGGTTGCGCAACCGGCAGCTGTTGCCGAGCGCATCGTCAGGGGCATCGCACGCCGGTCTACAAGCCTTTATGCGCCGGGCTTCTGGGCATGGATCATGTGGGTGATTCGCGCGATTCCACAGCCATTATTCAAAAGGCTCGACCTTTGAGCGACATGCCGCTGCTGTCAGGCTGGCGCTATCGGGCGGTGCTGCTGTCGGTCGTCGTCTCGGCACTGGGCTATCTGGGATTTTCCCTGTGGGGCGGCTGGCAGGCAGTCAGCGCAGCAACCGGCAAGGTCGGGGCGCAGGGCATTGGCTTGGTCTTGCTGATGTCGGCAATCAACTACGCGCTGCGCTTCGGACGCTGGCAGCTTTACCTTGAGGTGCTGGGGCATCCGCTTGCCTGGCGGCAAAGCCTGCGGATCTACCTGGCCGGCTTCGCGCTGACAACCACGCCCGGCAAGGCCGGCGAAGCACTGCGTGGCGTATTGCTCAGGCCGCTGGGCGTACCGTACCCACAAAGTTTTGCTGCATTTTTCAGCGAACGCCTGTCCGATCTGCTGGCCATCGTGCTGCTGACGCTGTTCGGTCTGTCGTGGTACCCGCAGGCGCAACCCATGATTTTTATCGGCCTGGCGCTGGTTCTGGCGGGGCTGCTGGTGCTGTCTCAGGGTCATTTGCTGAAGCGCATGCGAGGTGCGCTGCCGACGGAGAAGAGCACACGACTGCGCAGGCTGCGGCGGCAGTTGTTCGACATCCTGCTCGCCGCCCGTCAATGCCTGCACGGGAGAGTGTTGCTGACCGCCAGCCTGCTCAGTCTGCTTGCCTGGAGCGCCGAGGCACTAGCGTTTTACTGGATGCTTGGCTGGATGGGCGCGCAGATCCCACTGACGTTTGCCGTGTTCACCTATGCACTGGCAATGCTCGCCGGAGCGTTGAGTTTCATGCCGGGTGGCCTGGGCAGTGCCGAAGCAGTGATGGTCGGGCTGCTGATGTTCAAGGGCATGCCTGGGGCCGACGCGATTGCCGCCACACTGCTGATACGTCTGGCGACCCTGTGGTTCGCAGTGGCGATCGGTGCCGTGATGCTTTCCCGATTCAACGCTGCACCACCGGGACGTCAGCCTTGAGGCAGTAAAGCAGGCACCCGACACCTTTTGTTCACCTCACGGAGGAGCTGTTCAATGCCACCCGATTCGCGCACTTCGATTGCCATGCCCCTGTTTCTGCTGGGTGCCGCCATCGCCGCAAGTTTTCTGGCCTCCAGCGGGCCGGTGCAATGGATGGACAATGGCATGTTTCTGGCCAACGCCCGCGAAGGCCATTATTTCAGTCAGTCGCTCGGACCGCTGGAGCATCCGCTTTATCAACTGCTCAACTCGGTATTCTTCACACTGTTCGGCTCACGCGCGCTCAGCCTGCTGAATTCGTTACTCCTCGTGCCGTTGGCATGGATTGTCTATCGACTGGCGCAAAGCCTCGGCGCCGGGCAACGTCAGGCCGTACTCGCTGGCGCAGCGACGGTATTGGCGCACGGAGTGTTCTGGGTGTCGACCAAAGCCGAGGTTTACCTGCTGCACACGCTGTTCGTACTGCTGGCTTATACGCTGCAGTTCAATGACAGTAACCGTCTGACGCCGCTGAAAAAGCTGTTCATGATTGGCGTGCTGACTGGAATGGCGGCCTCGACTCATCAACTGACCTTCGTGGTCCTGCTGCCGCTGTACCTGCATCTGCTGTACCTGTATAAAGCGCGCGTTTTGATCACCCTGCCCGGCTTCATGCTCGGCTTCGCAGCGGCGGCTGTCGCGGTGTTCAATGACCTGAACACCGGATTGGGCCTGCTGGATATTGCTCGACGTTACCTGACCGGTGCGTCCGCGACCATTGCGGGGCCGGAGTGGGAGGGTAGCCTGTTGCGTTTCGACGAACTCCTGGAGGAAAGGAACGCAGCCATACTGGTGCTGCTGTCACTGATAGGGCCGCAGTTGGCGGGGCTGCTGCTGTTTCCCAAGGAGAGTCGGCTGCGGTTGTTGTGGAGTGCGGCGCTGTTGAATCTGGTTTTTGCCATTTCCTATAACGTGACCGACCGTTTCACCTTTTTTCTACCCGGCGTGGCGATGCTGAGCATCATCGGCATGATTCAGCTGCGGCGGGTTTTGCCACACAATGTGACACGCAGCACCTTGCTCAATCTCTCGGTATTGTCCTCGCCGACAGTGGTTCTGTTGGCGTATTCACTTTACGCAAACGGGGTCATACATTTTCCTGAGCATAAGGAGAAGCTGCCCTATCGCGACGATATCCGTTATTTCATGGTGCCTTACCTGCGCGACCGCTCTGCCGAGCAGTTCGTGCGCGCCTATGAACAGGTCGTGCCCAACGGTGCGTTGATCATCGCCGACTGGACACCGATGGGTGCCATGCGCTCCGGGCAAGCCATCGGGCTGCTTGGCGGTCGCAGGCTGGCCATGTGCGACGACAACGTTGCCATTCGAGCGGCCTTGAACAGCAACGGCGTCTATCTGCCACGGTTGAGCTATTGCGGGACGCTTACACAGAACTACCGGCTGGAAGAACAGCCGGCAGGATATTCATTGCAGGCGAACTGATCATGAATGAACCTCTGACTCACATTCATGACACATTCGCGCATACTCTCAAGGCTGCCAGAGCGCCTGCCCGCCGCCCAGTTTGCGGTCCAGAAAACTGGCCGCGCTGATCAACGCCAGATGGCTCAGGGCCTGCGGTGTATTACCGAGATGATGAGCATGCGCGTCGAATTCTTCGGCGTACAAGCCCAGCGGGTTGGCGTAACGCAGCAATTGTTCGAACTCCAGATGCGCCTGCTCGACCCGACCGGCACGGGCCAGACATTCGACGTACCAGAACGAACAGGCAACGAATGCGCCCTCTTCGCCTGCCAGTCCGTCATCGTGATCATCATCGTTGCGATAGCGGAATACCATCCCGTCACGCACCAGTGCTGCCTCGATGGCGTCCAGCGTCGCCAGCCACTTCGGGTCATTGGCACCGACAAAGCGTACCAGCGGCATCAGCAGCATTGAGGCATCCAGATTGCGGCTGCCCTTGTGCTGCACGAAGTGGCCCAGGTCTTCGTTCCAGAAATTCTCCCAGATGTCGTTGTGGATCTCTTCACGTACCCTGGTCCAGCGCTCAAAGGGCCCCGACAGCGAGCGCTTGAACGCCAGGCGCAGTGCCCGGTCCAGTGCAACCCAGCACATCAGCCGCGAATGCAGAAAATGCTGATCGCCACCGCGCATTTCCCAGATGCCCACATCGCGGTCGCTCCAGTGTTCGCACACGTAGTCAACCTGGCGAACGACATGCTGCCAGCCATCATGGGAAATAGCGTCTCCATACTTGTTGGCCAGGTAGACGGCGTCCATCAGTTCGCCGTAGATATCCAGCTGAACCTGCTTGTAGGCCTCATTGCCGATGCGTACCGGCTGAGCACCGCCGTAGCCGGACAAATGATCGAGATTGTCTTCCGGCAATTCTGCGTGGCCATCGAGGGCATACAGAATGCCGAGTTTCTCGGTCTGTTCACAGCAGTCATCCAGTCGCCCGCGCACCCAGCTCATGAAGGCATTGGCTTCATCGGTGTACCCCAGGCGCATGAACGCATACACGGTGAATGATGCGTCACGTATCCACGTGTAACGGTAGTCCCAGTTGCGCTCGCCGCCCTCGGTTTCCGGCAGACCGAACGTCGCGGCTGCGACAATGCCGCCATGCTTGCGCGAGGTCAGCAGCTTGAGCGCCAGCGCCGAGCGGGTGACCATTTCACGCCAGCGGCCCTTGTATTGCGATTGCCCGGCCCAGCGCCGCCAGAATTTCAGTGTGTCGTCGAAATAGCGCGAGCACTTGCCTGCCGCCACGTTCGGGTCGTCGATACCGCCAAGAATGAACTCGACGGTCTGGCCTTTATGCATGTGAAACTCGGCTACAGCGTCCTGCTGCTGCAGCTGTAGCGGCGTAGCGGCCGACAAGCGCATGCCTGGCTGCCCTTCGGCCTCGAAACAGATGTCCTGGCCATCGACGCGAGCGGTGGTTTCAGCACGGCTGTAGTCCATGCGTACCCGGCAGCGCATGCGAATGGTGGCCTCGCCAAAACGCACTTGAACCCTGCGCACGATGCGCGGCAGATCGTCCTGATCTTCACCGATCGGCATCAGGTCGGTGACTTCCACCACCGCGTCCTCGGAAATCCAGCGGGTTTGCAGGACATTGGTGTCCGGCAGGTAGATCTGCAGCCGCCTGGCGCCAGGCAAATCGGGCGCCAGCTGAAAGATCCCGGCATCGGGCGTATCCAGCAGCGCGGTGAAAATCGACGGGCTGTCGAAATCCGGCCAGCAGCAGAAATCGATGCTGCCGGTGTTGGCGATCAACGCGGCGCTGCGCATATCGCCGATGATGCCGTGGTCTTCGATACGGTTTTGCGCTTCTTGGGGAAAGTCAGCCATTGCCACGGAACTCCGGATAAAGGGTCATCCCGCCGTCGATGTACAGGGTCGTGCCGTGCACATAATCCGAGGCATCGGAGGCCAGCCAGAGCACGGCATTGGCGACGTCTTCGGGCTCACCGATACGGCCATAAGGGATCAGCTTGAGCATTTCCTTCTCGGCGTCGCCCTTGCGCGCGTCGGCATTGATCGGCGTGCGAATAGCACCCGGCGCGACGCTGTTGACGCGAATTTTCAGTTCGCCAACCTCCTGAGCAATGCTGCGCATCAGCAGATCGACGCCGCCTTTGGATGCAGCGTAATTGACGTGCCCGGCCCATGGGATCAACTGATGCACCGAACTCATGTGAATGATCTTGCCCATCGCCCGTGACACATCAGGGCGCATGCCTTGCTTGATGAACTGGCGCAACGCCGCGCGGGCACAGAGAAATTGCCCGGTCAGGTTGACATTGATGACCGTGTTCCAGTCTTCCAGGCTCATGTCGACGATGGCTGCGTCTTTTTGCAGGCCCGAGTTGGCGACCAGGATGTCCAATGCGCCAAAGTGCTCGATGGTCTGCGCAAACAGGCGCTCGACGTCTGCTTCTTTCGACACGTCGGCCCCGACAGCAAGGGCGCGACCGCCCGCTGCGCGAATCTCTTCAGCCAGCTTCTCGGCAGGTTCAGCCTTGGAGTTGTAATTGATCACCACCGCCGCCCCGGCGTCCGCCAGCGCTCGCGCGGCACCCGCGCCGAGACCGGAACTGGCTCCGGTGACGATAGCGACTTGTTGCTTGAGTGAGATATGCATCGAATTTCAGCCTCGGAGTAAGCGTACTAGTGCTGACTGACGAGGCTGAAAGTAAGTTCAGTTCGGCTTAGGGTGCCGGGTTGGGCTGAGTGGTATGAATGGCTTCGATGCCGGCGATGACCTCGTCGGACAGCGTGACGTCGATGCTCTCCAGATTGATCTTCAGTTGATCCAGTTTCGTGGCACCAATGATGTTGCTGGTCACGAACGGACGGCTGGTGACATAGGCCAGCGCCATCTGCGATGGATCCAGACCATGCTCGCGAGCCAGCGCGACATACTTGGCTGTGGCAGTGACGGCCTGCGGGTTGTTGTAGCGCTGGAAACGCTCGAACAGGGTCAGGCGGCCATCAGCCGGACGTGCACCGTCCAGGTACTTGCCGGCCAACACACCGAACGCCAGTGGCGAATAGGCCAGCAAGCCGATCTGTTCGCGAATAGCGATTTCTGCCAGACCCACTTCGAAGGTGCGGTTAAGCAGGTTGTAGGGGTTCTGGATCGAGACAGCACGTGGCAGATCGAGGGTTTCGGCAAGGTGCAGAAAACGCTGAGTGCCCCATGGCGTTTCGTTGGAGAGGCCGAAGTGGCGAATCTTGCCCGCCTTGACCAGATCGCCCAGAACCGACAGGGTTTCTTCGATTTCGACAGCCTGATCATCCGGGTCGTGGGTGTAACCCAGCATGCCGAAGAAGTTGGTCTTGCGATCCGGCCAGTGCAACTGGTACAGGTCCAGGTAATCGGTATTAAGGCGCTTGAGGCTGGCTTCCAGCGCCGCAGTGATGTTCTTGCGGTCAAGCCGCGGATTGCCATCGCGGATATGATCCATGCGACCTGGACCGGCGACCTTGCTGGCCAGTACCCAGTCGTTGCGGTCCCCATACTTCTTGAAGTACTCGCCGATGATGCTTTCGGTCTTGGTGTAAGTCTCGCCACGCGGCGGCACCGGGTACATTTCTGCCGTGTCTAGGAAGTTGACCTTGGCATCCTTGGCCATACGAATCTGTTCGAATGCTTCATCCTGGGTGTTCTGCTCGCCCCAGGTCATGGTGCCCAGACAGATCGCGCTGACCGACAGATCGGTTTTGCCCAATTTACGAAATTGCATCGATGTCTCCGTTTGATTCAAAAAGATACAGCTTGAAACAGGGCTCCCATAAAACGCCGACTGGTCATTCACTGCAACACTTTTTATCTAACGATAGCCTTGCGCCTGCAGATCGAACAGCGCGGCGTAGCGCCCTGCGGCGGCGATCAGGCTGTCGTGATCACCGCGCTCCAGCACCCGCCCATGCTCCAGTACCACGATATGTTCGGCGTTGCGCACACTGGAAAAACGGTGGGAAATCAGCAGCGTCATGCGTCCCTTGGCGTACTCGCGAAAGTGCTCGAATACCGCAGCTTCTGCCCCGGCATCCAACGCGGCAGTGGGCTCATCGAGAATCAGAATATCGGCATCGCGGCGCATATAGGCGCGTGACAGCGCGATTTTCTGCCACTGCCCGCCGGACAGCTCCTGACCGCCTGCGAACCAACGCCCCAATTGTGTGGCGTAACCCTTGTCGAGTTGTTCGATAAACTGCGCTGCCATGCCTTGCGCAGCGGCTTCGCGCCAGCGGGTTTCGTCGTGAAAGGCATGGGTATCGCCGACCCCGAGGTTTTCACCGACCAGAAACTGATAGCGGATGAAGTCCTGAAAAATCACGCCGATGCGCGACCGCAGGGCGTCTTCGTCCCAGTCCTGCAGATCGCTGCCATCCAGCAGAATGCGGCCTTGGTCGGGCTGATAAAGGCGCGTCAGCAACTTGATCAGGGTGGTCTTCCCCGAGCCGTTCTCGCCCACCAGCGCCACGCTACGACCCGGTGCAAGATGCAGATCGATGTTTTCCAGTGCTGCGCGGCTGGTGCCAGGGTAAGTGAAGCTGACGTTCTCGAAACGCATGCCATCGCCGGGCAGCGCACCCTGGGTCAGGCTGCCAGCAGACGGCGTGACCGGCTGACCGAGGTAAATGTACAGGTCGGCGAGGTACAGCCCGTCCTCGTACAAACCACTGATCGCACTCAGGCTGCTGCTCACAGCGGCCTGCCCTTGCTTGAACAGCACCAGGTACATGGTCATCTGCCCCAGGGTAATACGCCCATGCACCGCATCGACCACCACCCAGGCGTACGCCAGATAGAACGAAGCAGTGCCCAGCAAGCCGAGCAGAAAGCCCCAGCCATCACGGCGCACGGTCAAGCGGCGGTCTTCGGCATACAACCGTTCAAAGGTGTCGCGATATCGTTTGAGCAGCAGCGGCGCGAAGCCGAACAGCTTGACCTCTTTGATGTAGCCCTCGTGGGAGAGCAGTGTTTCGATGTAGTTCTGCCGACGGGTTTCCGGAGCACGCCGGGTAAACAGGCGGAACGCGTCGCCGGAAAAATGCGCCTCGGCAAAGAACACCGGCAATGCGCCGAGCACCAGAATCAGCAACGCCCAGGGCGAGAAATGCACCAGCAGTACGGCAAAGCTGATCAGCGAAATGAGGTTTTGCAGCAATCCCAGGGATTTGGTCACCAGTGCCAGCGGCCGTGTCGAGGCTTCACGCCGGACGCGCACGAGCTTGTCGTAAAACTCCGAGTCTTCGAACTGCGACAGTGACAGGGTCTGGGCCTTCTCCAGAATCAACGTATTGACCTTCTGCCCCAGCAACACCCGCAACAGCGCCTGCTGCACCGACAGCCCGCGTTGCGCACCGGCCAGCAGGGCCAGTACACCGGCCTCAAGCAACACATAACGCAACACCGGCCATAAAGGAGCCTCGCCAGTGCTGGCATGCAGTTGCATGGCACTGACCACCGCATCGACAATCCGCTGCCCCAGCCAGGCGGCCAGCGCGGGCAGCAAGCCTGCCACCAGCGTGGCAACGATCAAGCCAACGGAGAGCGCTCGGGACGTGGTCCAGACCAGATGCATGGCCCGTAAGGCCTGCTGCATGAACGACGTGAAGCGTTTGAAAACCGGCATACGTTAAAAAATCCTGAAGAGCCTTACATATAGGGGGCAGTTCACTGGAGCGCTCATCGTTATACACAAAGCCTTGAGATGACTATCGTGCCAATGCTCCGCGTTGGCATGCAGTTCGTGACGCTCTGCGTCACACATCTTCAGTCTGGTGAAACAGCAGGCGTAACCGGAGCTCAGGCCAGCATCTCGTACGGCCTGAATCAGGTGTCAAGGCTCTAATGTGTGACGCGGAGCGTCACGAACTGCATTACCACGCGGAGCGTGCTAACGATAATCGATGTGTGATCGCTTATTCCGGACTCACCCTCACTTCGGCGCACGCAGCACACAGCGTTCGCGGCGGTCGTCGACGCGCTCGGCGAACCAGGCGGTGGTCAGGTTGCGGGTGATTTTCGGGCTTTTCAGGGTGATGCCGGGCAGGATGGCTCTTGGCAAGGGCTTGCCTGCTGCCTTGTCCGCCAGTGCAAACATCTTGCTGTACAGATCGGTCTCTTCGAACTCCAGGGTATCGCCCTGCTTGAGCTGGTTCCATATCTGTGACTTGTTCATGCCCAGCCGGTCAGCCAGGGTTCGCACTGCCAGCTCGGTGGAGCCTGGCGAGGTGGAGTCGAAACGAATCAGATCGCCATCAAGCGCCAGCTCGATGCCGGTCGCACGACTCACCGCGTTCTGAAACGCGGCATTGCGACTGGCGTACCAACCGGCATTGAAATCGGCAAAGCGGTACAGGGACTGGGTGTAGTTCACCGGGTAACCCAGTAGATGAGCGATGCCGAAATACATGCCGCCACGGCGAGTAAAGACTTCGCGTCGGATCGAGCCATCCACCGTGTAGGGATAATCTTCCGCATGCTTCTCGGCAAAGGCGATGCTGACCTGCATCGGGCCGCCGGTCTTGACCGGGTTGAAATTGCCGAACAGTGCCTGGCCCAGCGGTACCATGCCGATGAAATCATCAAAGATCGCGCTGAGGTCTTTCTCTGTGCGGGCTGAATCGAGGCGCTTGCCATAGGTCTTGCCGTCTGGTGAACGTACGCGCAATGCAGTGGCTATCAACGCATTGGGGATATGCAAGCGCGCCGCGCGGCGGTTTATTTCGGCACGGGCAATGCGGCCCATGTCCGGCACCGCAGGGTCGACCTGAAAGGTTGACTCCTGTTCGGTCACAGCCAACACCGAGCACAGGTTTTCGGTGGTCATCGGAATTTTCTGCGCGGCAAATGCGGCATGGATATCCGTTGCCCACGCCTGCCGATCCGTAACAGTGGCAGGCATCAGGCGCACGATCTGCGCACGCGCCTGTTCCGGGCTCAGTTCCGGTTCCTGCACACGCTGGGTGCCACAACCTGCCAGCACCAGCAGCCCGACGCTCAGCATGAGCGATTTGCTTAGCCTTCGATTCAATCCATGACTCCTGCCAGGTTCGCGCTTTACCGCACCGTTCACTTCAGAAGGCTTTAAAACACCGACCAGTCGATCCTCGCGCTGAGTTTTTCCAGCGCAGCCATACCGACAAGGGAATTGCCCGCCGCGTTCAACTCCGGAGACCACACACAGACCGAAGCGCGCTCCGGCACAATCGCAACGATACCACCCCCTACTCCGCTCTTGCCTGGCAGGCCGACGCGATAGGCAAAGTTACCGGCTTCGTCGTAAAGACCGCTGGTGGCCATGATCGAATTGACCTGAGTGGCCTGGCGTGCGGTGAGTATCTGCTCGCCACTGTGAGTGCAGAAGCCCTGATTGGCCAGAAAACCGAAGGCCTTGGCCAGATCAATGCAATTCATGCTCAGCGCGCAATGGTGGAAATAGCTGCGTAGCACGTCTTCCACATCGCCATGAAAATTGTCGAAGGACTTCATCAGATAGGCCGCTGCGGCGTTGCGCGAACGGTGCTGGTATTCGGATTCCGCAACTTTGGAATCGGAGGTGATCGCCCGGTTGCCGCACAGGCGTCGAACGAAGTCACGCATTGACAGCGACGGCGCCGCAAACCGTGCCTGATTGATGTCGCAGATCACCAGCGCGCCGGCGTTGATGAAGGGGTTGCGCGGCCTGCCCCGTTCGAATTCCAGCTGCACCAGCGAGTTGAACGGCTGGCCGGAGGGCTCGTGCCCCAGGCGCTGCCAGATGTCCTCACCGGAGTGCCCGATGGCCTGCACCAGGCTGAACACCTTGGAAATACTCTGTATCGAAAACTGCGTTTCGGCATCACCGGCGCTGAACACCTGGCCGTCGTTGCCGTACACCGCAATGCCCAGTTGATCAGGCCGCACCCCGCCCAGCGCCGGAATGTAATCGGCCACCTTGCCCTGACCAAGCAAGGGTCTTACTTCATCGAGGATTTCGTTCAGCAGGTCTTGCATGTGTGCGCCCCTTGTTTTGGCTGCGCACACTACACCAACCCCAGGCGCCTCGCATCACTGTGTTGCAGGCTCAGTCCCGGTAATCGGTGCCGCTACGCTCCAGCTCGCGGATCAGCGCATTCCAGTGTCGGGCGACACCTGGACCATTACCGTCCTTAATGGCCTTGGCCTGCTCTTCCACTTTGGCGATGACCTCCCGGGGCGGAAACACCAGCTCTGCGTTGCCGGCAGACTGCGCTGCAATCTGGATGTTGCAGGCGTACTCGAGGGCATGCAGCTGCTGGAATGCGTGCTCTACACTCACCCCGCCGGTGAGCAAGCCGTGATTGCGCAGGATCATCACGCTCTTGTCACCCAGGTCCGCGACCAGTCGTTCACGCTCGCTCAGGTCCAGCGCAATGCCTTCGTAACCGTGATAGGCCACGCGCCCGGAGAAGGCAATGGAGTGCTGGGAGATCGGCAGCAATCCGTCCTTTTGCGCCGACACTGCGATACCGTCACGGGTGTGGGTGTGCAGCACCGCTTGCAGGTCATGGCGCGCAGCGTGAATGGCACTGTGAATCACGTAACCGGCGTAGTTGATACCCAGCCCTGTCGGGTCATCGACAATCGTGCCGTCGATGTCGACCTTGACCAGATTGGATGCGGTGATTTCATCGAACAACAGGCCAAACGCGTTGATCAGAAAGTGCTCGTCCGGCCCCGGTACCCGCGCCGAGAAGTGTGTATAGATATGGTCGGTCCAGCGCTTGAGCGCGGCCAGCCGATAGGCCGCCGCCAACTTGACCCGGACTTCCCATTCCTGCGGCGAAACCCTGTCACGCACACTGCCGCCACCCGACGGCGTAGTACCTGGCTGGAGTGGCAAAGCGCTGACGTTGCTCATAATGTTGCTCCTTGGTGACTGCTGACTGGCCAGCCAGACTAGGCGCATTACAAATCAATTAAAAATCACATTTACTTCTAAGTTAATTATAAAAAACAAGAATATTAAGAACGACTGGTGTATAGGCTTCCCAAGCGCATCAGGCGGTCTATTCATATTCGTTAAGGTTATTTAAATAAATTTTTATATAGCGATATGCTCCAGAAAATTTCGTTTCCGTTTTGGAGCCATGCATGTCAAAACCTGCCCCCTTTCTACCTCGTTTCAGCCGTCTGGCAGCGGCCATCGGGCTTAGTGCCGCGCTACTGACCGGAACGCTGATTGCGCCCGCCAGCGCACAGGCTGAAGGCGAAATTCGCATCGCCGAGCAGTTCGGCATCGTCTACCTGCTGCTCAACGTGGTGCGCGATCAACAATTGATCGAGAAACACGGCAAGCAAGACGGCCTGGAGATCAAGGTGGACTGGACCCAACTGTCCGGAGGTTCGGCGGTCAACGATGCGCTGCTGTCGGGCTCCATCGATGTTGCCGGTGCAGGGGTTGGCCCGTTGCTGACCATCTGGGACCGCACCAAGGACAGGCAGAACGTCAAGGCGGTCGCATCGCTGGGCAACTTCCCCTATTACCTGGTGAGCAATAACCCCAACGTCAAAACCATCGCCGACTTCACCGAAAAGGACCGCATCGCGGTGCCGGCAGTCAGTGTTTCAGTGCAGTCACGCTACCTGCAATTCGCCGCCGCAAAACTTTGGGGTGATAAGGAATACGCACGCCTGGACAAGTACACCTTGAGCCTGCCGCACCCGGACGCCGCCGCCAGCCTGATCGCGGGTGGCACCGAATTGACCGGGCACTTTTCCAACCCGCCCTATCAGGATCAGGAACTGAAAAACCCCAACGTGCATGTCGTGCTCAACACTTATGACCTGCTGGGGCCTAACTCTCCCACCGTACTGTTCGCCACCGAGAAATTTCGCAACGAAAACCCGAAAACCTACAAGGCCTTCATTGAAGCGCTGGCCGAGGCAGAAGCTTTCGTCAGTAAAGACATCGGGGCTGCCGCCGACATCTACCTGCGCGTCACCAAGGCGAAGATCGACCGTGCCGAACTGTTGAAGATCATTCATCAGCCGGAGTTTCAATTCACCATCACGCCGAAGAACACCTACCCGCTGGCCGAGTTTTTGTACCGTGTCGGCGCGATCAAGAACAAGCCAGCGTCGTGGAAGGATTACTTTTTTCAGGATGCCACCCCGTTGCAGGGCAGTTGAGTTCTCGCACTGATCCTTATACGCAACAGTCGCTCGGCGTATAGACAAGTCCGGATGACGGGCTTCTGCCCGGAGGGCGTGGGAGCGTCGCCCGGTCCGCTCCCACGGCCCTCGGCCAGAATCAAGAGCGGACTTGTGTATCACGCGAAGCATTGGGACGACAATCAGCGACAAATCAAATTACCAGTTGTACGTCACCTTGCCGTAGTAAAACGCCCCGCTATACCCGTAAGGCGAGAACGTGCTGTAAGCCAGGTTGCCGCCGCTGGACGAGAAGTCGTTGAGCTTTTCGGGGTACTTGTCGGTGACGTTATCGCCGCCCAGGGTGAAGACCCAGTTCTTGAGTGTGTAGTCTACTGCGAGGTCCAGCAGCCACGCAGCGCTGAAGGTCTGATCGTTGACCTTGTCGGCCTGGTAGCTGGTGAACTCGCCGTAGCGAACCAGGTTGGAATGCAGTGCCCAGTTACCGAACGTCAGATCATTGCCCAGCGTCAGTTTGTGCTGCGGAGTGGTGTCACCCAGCAGACCGATGCGCTCCCTGCGATCCACCCGAACCAGATTCACCCCTAACTGATCGAGAATCGCCGGGTTGGCTTTCACGTCGGTGACTTTAGTGTGGTTGTAGTTGTAGCCCACTGTGCTGTTCCAACGGACGCCGTTATCGAACTGGTAGCGGTAATTGGCGACCAGATCGACACCATCGGTGCTGGTGTCTGTGGCGTTGGTGAAATAGCGCGCGCTGGTGTAGTTGATATCACCCACGCCATTGCTGCGCAGGTAGTTGATGGCCGTGTTGTTGAGCACCAGGTTAGAGGACAGCGAGATACGATCCTGAATATCGATGCGATAGACGTCGGCGGTCACAGTCAGGCTGTCCAGTGGCTGGAGCACCAGGCCCAGGCTGTAGTTGCGCGACTTTTCGGGCTTGAGGTCTTCGGCGCCTAACAGTTGCGCAACGTTACTGCCGGCCGGAAACGTGCCCGCTTCCTGGATAGTGTTGCCAATCAGTTGTGACGAGGTAAAGGTGAAATTCTGCTGCGCCAGTGAAGGGGCGCGGAAGCCTGTCGATACGCTGCCTCGCAAAGCCACCTGCGGGGTGAAGTCATAACGCGCCGAGAGCGAGCCGCTGACGTTGGAGCCAAAATCGCTGTAGTCCTCGTGGCGAACGGCAGCCGACACACCGAGCTTCTCGGTCAGGTTGGTTTCCACATCCAGATACTGGGCGAAGTTGTGTCGCGAGTAGCTGCCTGCATCGGCGGCGCGGAAGCCGCCCAGCCCGGAACTGCCGGTCTGAAAATACGACTCGGCCTGCCCCGCCTCGATCTGATAACCCTGGTGCAGGTATTCGGCGCCGAACGCGACCGACACCGGGTAAGGCAGCCATGCCGCGCTGAACTCCCGCGACAGATCGAAGCCAAGTTGCTTCTGATCGTTGGTCAGCGTGCCGTTATCGAACGAGCGCGGCGTGTTCAGGCCAAGTGACGTATTGATGGTTTTGGTGCGCAGTTCATAGGTATTTTTCCCGTAGTTGGCAGACACGTCGTAGTGCCAGTCATCCGCCAGCTCGCCGCGTAATCCCGCTACCAGCGAGGTGTCTTCCAGCGTGCCGTTAATCAGTGGCAGATAACCGTTGGGGTAAATCGCAGCGATGTTGTTGGAGGCGTTGCTCGGCCGATAAAACGCGGCCGTTTCACCACGGCGCTTGCTGTAGCCACCGAAGCTGTAGAACTCCGCCGCATCGTTGAAACTGTACTCGGCGTTGTATTGCAGCTTGCCCTCGTGGGTTTGCGGCTCACCCTGACGGAACACCTGCTGACCGTAAGTAGTGGAACCTATGCTGGAAGTACGAAAATCATCACCGGCACGGTTGGTGTAGTCGTTGTTGGAGCCTTCACCCGACAGGTTCAACGTGCCGTTGTCGCCCAGCGCGAAACCGGTGTTGCCGGACACCTGACGCTGAATCCCGTCGCCCTTCTTGTATTGGCCGTATTTGCTGGAAATCGAGCCGCCATGATCGGCGCTTTTGAGGATGATGTTGATCACCCCGGCAATCGCATCGGAACCGTAACGCGCTGAAGCACCATCGCGCAGCACTTCGATGTGGTCAATGGCAGACAGCGGAATGGCGTTCAGGTCGGCAGGTGCCGAACCGCGTCCCACCGCCCCACCCAGGTTGACAAAGGCCGATGTGTGGCGGCGCTTGCCATTGACCAGCACCAGCACCTGATCCGGCGACAGCCCGCGCAATTGCGCCGGTCGGGTCAGCTCGGCACCGTCCACCAGGCTGGGCCGCGGAAAGTTGATCGAAGGGATCAAGCGCGCCAGCACCGTGCCCAATTCGCTGGAGCCGGAACTGCGCAGGCTGTCGCCGGAAATCACATCGATGGGCGACAGCGAAGCACTGGCGGTGCGCTCCTGCGCCCGAGTGCCGGTAACGATTACCGTGCTCAGGGTGGATGCGCCCTGGCTGTTTTGCTCATCTGTTGCCTGTGCAGCATGAGCGCTTGCACTGATGCCTGCGACGCTCAGCAAATTGGCTGAGAAAATCGCCGTTGCCAATACACTCCGTTTGAAACTCCCCATACCACTACCCCTTGAAAATCCTTGATCCAGAAACTCTGTTCTGGTTACAACGAGCGATCCGTGCGGCGGACGGTAGCGATCATTACAGTGTCTGATTGGTGTTCCGGAGGTCCGATGCTTTATAGCTTAATGACATTGATTTAAATATTTAAATATCAATAAAGAATAAGCATCTACATTTGTGTCCAGACTGAAAAATGCCGGAAGCGCGGACAAAAAAAGGCCGCACCTGCCTGAGGATGCGGCCCAAAACTGATGAAGCTGATGGACGAAGAATTGCTTACTTTGCGGTGATCACCGACAGTTTGGTAATGCCTGCGCGTTCGATGGAAGCCATGGCTCGTGCCACTTCGCCGTAATTCACGCCATTGTCCGCCTGCAACTGCACGCGCACGTCAGGGGCCTTGTCCTTGGCCGCCTTGAGGCTGGTTTCCAACAGATCTGGTTGAATTTCATCCTTGTTGATGAACAGCTTGCCCTGCCCGTCGATACTCACCACTAGCGGGTCTTTCTGTTCCACCGGCGCAACCGATTCGGTCTTGGGCAGGTTGATCGGAATCGAGTTGGTCAGCAGCGGCGCGGTCACGATGAACACCACCAGCAGCACCAGCATCACGTCCACCAGCGGCGTAACGTTGATCTCGCTCAGCACTTCATCGGTATCTTGTGTGGAGAAAGCCATCTCAGGATGCCTCCTTCACTTTCTGTCCAGCCTGCCCGCCTGTAGCGCCAGACTTCAGGACCGGATGCAGCAGCACGCGAAATGCACTCTTCTGCGCCAGGCTATAGAAGTCGTGGGCGAAGTCATCCAGGTCGGCAGCGGTCAGTTTCAGGCGCCGCAGGAAGTAGTTGTAAACCAGTACCGCAGGCACGGCGACGGCGATGCCGACACCGGTTGCCACCAGCGCTGCGCCGATAGGACCGGCAACGGTTTCCAGGCTTGCCGAACCGGCAGCACTGATACCCTTGAGCGCCGACATAATGCCCCAGACCGTACCGAACAGGCCGATAAACGGCGAGGTGCTGCCAATACTGGCGAGAATCGCCAGACCGGTCTCCAGCGAGCGGCGCTCCCGAACGATCTGCTGACGCAGGGCACGTTCAAGGCGGTCCTGATGGTTGATGGACTGACTGAGGTCGTTAGCCTGCGCGCCGTCCGGCACCTGAATGGCGGCGTAACCGGCCAGCGCAACACGAGCAGCAGCGCCGGGCTGTTCCTGGGCCAGTTGCGCGGCCGAATCCAGGCTCGATGCAGCCCAGAATTGCTTGTGGAACTTGCGGTCCTGGGATTTCAGGCGCGAGAACTGCACACCTTTGAGCAGGGCCAGGCCCCAGGTGGCGACGGAAAAAATGACCAGCAGCCAGATGACCGCGTGTTCGATGGATTCAAAAGGCGAAGCAAGTAGGTTCATGGCGCAGCTCTCTTTATGAACGAAGTCTGAACAAGGCATTGGGGTGTATCGCGATGCGCCTTTGGTTCAGGTAGCTCGCCGGGTCAATCGAATATCGTGTTTATTGGAACTTGAAACGTTATTTGATCTTGAAATCGATCGGCACACTGACCCAGCCGTCCTGGGCGACGTCGCCTTGTTTGGCGGGCACGAAACTCCAGCGCTTCACCGCTGCCAGCGCTGCGTCATCCAATTGATCGCGGCCGCTGCTTTTCTGTATCTGAATCTCGCCGGGCTTGCCGCTGGCCAATACATGGACGCGCAACAGCACGGTGCCTTCCCAGCCGCGGCGCATTGCCAGCGACGGGTATTCCGGTGCCGGGTTGCGCAGATAGCCAGCGCTGGCAGAAGCCGGAGTTACCGGTTTTGGCGCGGGCGGTGCGGGAGCGGCAGGTGCAGCGACAGGTGGCGCGGGCACCGGTGGGGCCGGTTGCTCGACCGGTTTTGCCACTGGCTTGACGACCGGTTTGACCACCGGCTTGGGCGGCTGCGGCTTGGGTTTTGGAATCGGTTTGGGCGGTGGCGGCTTGACGGCCAGTTCATCTTCGACCGGGGGCGGCGGCTCGACCACAGGCTGCACGACAGGCTCGGGCGGTGGCGGCGGCGTCTCCACAACCGGCGGCGCGGGCTGAGAGAACTCGATGGTCATCGGCGGGATTTCCGGCGGCACGACCGGCAATGCGGGTGTCGGGTTCTGGCTCAACCAGTAGATGACCGCGCCATGAAATACCAGCGCCAGTGCACCCAGCAGAATGGCTTCGCGTCGTCCAAGTATGGGTTTGGGGGTGCTTTGCAACCGCGATAACGCCAGAGGCGCACGGAAAGGACGCCCCAGATCGACCAGGTCGCCACTCGGCGTCTGGCGCCAGGGCACATCATGTGCGCTGGCTGCGGTCTGGACATTGCCCATTGATACACTCCTGCATTTTCATGATAAAAATCCAGGTTCTGTTGGTATCAGTCACCTTTCCAAAGTTGATGTGGCAAGGCAATCATCGCTGAAAGAGGCTTGTTCCTGAAAAGAATATTTGGTTCGCCGGTTAGACTTTAAATGAATATATGAATCAGCGCAGACCGTGATGCGAGAGCGTGAGGAACGATAACCTCAACTATCGTGCGACGCAGAGTTGTGACGCGGAGCGTCACGAGAGGCATTCCCACGCTGGAGCGTGAGGAACGATAGTCGTCAGGTAGATCAACTATCGTGCGACGCTCCGCGTCGCATGCCGTTCTGGACGCTCTGCGTCCTCTCTTGAATTGCAGTGCGGCGCAGAGTTGTGACGCGGAGCGTCACGAGAGGCATTCCCACGCTGGAGTGTGAGGAACGATAGTCGTCAGGTAGATCAACTATCGTGCGACGCTCCGCGTCGCATGCCGTTCTGGACGCTCTGCGTCCTCTCTTGAATTGCAGTGCGGCGCAGAGTTGTGACGCGGAGCGTCACAAGAGGCATTCCCACGCTGGAGCGTGAGGAACGATAGTCGTCAGGTAGATCAACTATCGTGCGACGCTCCGCGTCGCATGCCGTTCTGGACGCTCTGCGTCCTCTCTTGAATTGCAGTGCGGCGCAGAGTTGTGACGCGGAGCGTCACGAGAGGCATTCCCACGCTGGAGCGTGAGGAACGATAGTCGTCAGGTAGATCAACTATCGTGCGACGCTCCGCGTCGCATGCCGTTCTGGACGCTCTGCGTCCTCTCTTGAATTGCAGTGCGGCGCAGAGTTGTGACGCGGAGCGTCACAAGAGGCATTCCCACGCTGGAGCGTGAGGAACGATAGTCGTCAGGTAGATCAGGCTCAATGACCGCTGTGATCACCATGCCCGCTGTGCTCGTCGCTGGTCAGCGACTTGGCGACTGCGGTGACCTGAATCGACTCTTTCACGCCCTTGGCGTCTTCCACGGTCAGGGTCAGAGGCACCTGATCACCCTCTTTGACCTGCGCTGCAAGGCCCATGAACATCACGTGGTAGCCGTCGGAATCGAGCATCACCGGTTTGCCGGCTGGCAAGTCAACCGAGTTGACGCGCTGCATGCTCATCACGTCGCCTTTCATGCTCATCTCATGGATCTGCACGGTTTTCGCAACAGGTGAAGCAACGTCGACCAGCTTGCTGTCCGTGTCCGAAGTGATGCGCATGAACGCACCAGTGGCGGACTGGCCCGGCACGGTGGCACGCACCCAGGCGTCATCGACTTTGGTTTCGGCCAGCGCCTGAGCGCTCAGGCCCAGCAGCGAAAGGGTCAACAACAGCGGCTTTGCGACGTTACGAATCAGAACGGTCATCAGCATACTTCCATCAAAGTGAGCAGATCTTCAGTGCATTGTTGGGCGGACAGCCTGTGCGACAAGCCCAGGCGCAGCACGCCGCGGGTGTCGTAGACATAACTGGTGGCGGTATGCGAGATCGTGTAGGTGTCGCCCAGCGGGACCTTTTCGAAGAATACGCCGAACTCCTTTGCCGTTGCGGCCGTTTCTTCAAGCGTACCGGACAGGGCGACGAAGGTCGGATCGAAAGCCTTCACGTAGGCGTCGATCACCTCGGGCGTATCACGCTCCGGGTCGAGAGTAATGAACACTACCTGGAGGGTCTTGCCCTCTTCGCCCATCAGCTTTCTGATCTGTGCAGCTCGCGCCAGTGCCGTCGGGCAAATGGCCGGGCATTGGGTGAAGCCGAAGAAGATCATCGGCATCAGGCCACGAAAACTCGACAGGGTCTTGACGTTGCCTTGTGCATCCTTGAGTCGGAAGTTGCGGCCAACTATCTCGTTGCTCATGTCTTTGCCGTGCTTGAACGGCAAGGCATTGGAATTGCCGCAGCCAGTCAGCAGGCCAAGGCTCAGCAACGAGAGGCCTGTGACCACCTCGCGGCGGGTCGGTTGGTACGTCATGTCTTGCGTCCCCTGGAGGGTTAGGCGCGTGGGTTCTGACACATTCAAAGGCCGCGAATTTACCACCCCAAGGCAACAGGGAATACCGCCAATCCTGTTTCAAACCATGAGCAGGCGCGCAAACGTCGGCCTCATGGGCTGCAATACGTCGTGCGACAAAACAGCACAGGCAGCTTTACCACCCTCAAGTACTGTTACCGAACACCCGTGCGCAACGCTTTAAATGCATATAAAACATATAATAAATAAAAATAATTCAATATTTTTATAATTAACATATAACCAAAAGGCCTTTCACAGGCTCGTTTCATAACCCTATATTCGCCAGCAAACCGACTCTTGCCTTGTGGAGGTGCCCAGAACTTTCTCAGCATTGCCCAAGGATTACTCCGTCATGGCCTTACCCGCTCACGCTCCCCGCCACGCCCTGCGCAACCCGCTGATCAAAAGCATAGCGCTTGTCGGCCTTGGCCTGATGAACCCCGCTCAGGCCGCCGATGAAACCCTCGACCGTGAGGCCCGGCTGGAGAAGGTCACGGTGATTTCCACCGGGGTTCGCGGTACACAGCGCACGGTGACTGAAAGCCCGGCCCCGATTGATATCGTAACCAGCGATCAGTTACTGAAAACCGGTCGCGCCGACCTGACCGAAGCCATCGCCAAACTGCTGCCTTCGTTCAACTATGGCACCAACGTCGCAGGCTATAACTCGACCATCCGCCCGTTGTCCAACCGCAGCCTTGCACCGGCCTACACGCTGGTGCTGGTCAATGGCAAACGCCGCCATAACAGCGCCCTGCCCGCCAATGGCTCGACTGACAGCAGCGGCGCGAACTCGGTGGACATCGACATGATCCCGATCAGCGCGGTGGAGCGCATCGAGGTGCTCAAGGACAGTGCCGCTGCGCAATACGGCTCGGATGCGATTGCCGGGGTGATCAACGTGATTCTCAAATCCAGCGCCGAGGGCGGTCATCTGGGGGTGACGTACGGCAAGCTGTACAGCGGTGAAGGCGAAGTGAGCAAATTCGAAGGGGACACCGGCTTCGAACTGGGTGACGGCGGCTTTCTGCATCTTTCGGCCGACGCACGCAAGCGTGGCGATGCCAGCTGGAACGAAAAAGCCACCAATAACGCCTACTTTCCCGGCGACCCTCGAGAGGCGACGTGGGACCGGGTCGGCGTCAAGAACGGCGACCCGCAGATCAAAGCGTTCAACCTGGCCTACAACGCCGAACTGCCGCTGAATGATCAGACGAAACTGTATTCCTACGGCACTTACGGACAACGCGACGCCATCATCAACAACTACTTCCGCTATCCCAACAGCAACGCCAACGTTCCCGAACTGTTTGCCGACGGCTACTACCCGCTGAACAATCTGGACGACACCGACTACCAGTACCTGATTGGCGCCAAGGGTGAGGCGCTGGGCTGGAACTGGGACCTGAGCACTACATACGGGCGCAACAACAACCATCAGTACAGCGATCTGACCATCAACCCCTCGCTGGGACCGGCCTCGCCGACGTCGTTCGACGACCTGGCAACCTATCGATTCGAGCAATGGGTCAACAACGTCGACATCACCCGTGCGTTCGACGGGCTGTTTGGCGTGCCGCTGCAAGTGTCCGCAGGGCTTGAGCATCGCTGGGAACGGTTCCGGACGTTTTCCGGCGACGCGCAGGCCTATCAGGTGGGCGGCTATCGCTTTCCGGCTACTCTGCCCAATGGTCAGGCCAACCCGCTGGCCGGACAGCTGGCGTCGATTGCCGCCCAGGCCGCAGCGGTCATCTCGCCGCAAGATGCCACCAGCCTGCAACGCAACAACTACGCAGCTTACGTCGATTTCGGTATCACCCCGATAGAACCGTTGTTTGTCGACCTGGCGCTGCGTGCAGAGCATTTCGACGATGACTCGGGCAACACGGTCAGTGCCAAGCTCAACTCGCGTTACGAATTTACCGACACCTTCGCCGTACGCGGTACCGTCGGCACGGGCTTTCGTGCGCCCTCGCTGACCCAGGTCGGCTACAGCATCTCGGACAACCGGGTCGGTGCTGCGCCGGATGGCACCATCGTGCCCGCCGTGACGCGCATCGCGCCGGTCAACTCGGCGCTGGCCCAGGCGCTCGGTGCGACCACCCTAGACCCGGAAAAATCGCGCAATCTGGGGTTCGGCGTGACCTGGCAACCGGCACCGCGCACCAGCCTGACCGCAGACGCCTACTGGATCGAGATCGACGACCGCATCGCCCGTACCGAAAGCCTGTACGGCCCAGCGCTGGCGCCCATCCTGGCGGCTCAAGGTGTGGACACCAGCACCTGGACTTCGTATTACACCAACGCGTTTGACACCCGCACCCGCGGCCTGGACATCGTCCTCGACCATTCCAGCCAGTACGGTGCATGGGGCAACGTGCGCTGGAGCGCCGGGTTCAACTACAACAAGACCATTATCACCGACGTCAAGGACGCACCGGCAGCCTTGCAGGGCTTGGGCAGCAACCCTGGCGGCAGCCTGACCTGGGTCGGCCGGGCCCGCGAGGGCGACCTGACCGATGCTCAACCGAAAACCAAATGGGTACTGGGCGGCAAATGGACGCTGGGCGACCTGGGCGTGAATCTGCAAACCACCCGTTACGGCAAGGTCAAGACCCTCCAGCAGCTGGAAAGCGGTGATCGCAGCTTCGGGGCCAAGTGGATCACCGACCTGGATGTGTCCTACACCCTCTACGACAACATCACCCTCAGTGTTGGCGGCACCAATATCTTCGATGTGCGCCCGGACAAGCACGCAATTCCTTCCGCCGTAGGACTCAACCTGTACGGCAACTCACCGTTCTATCCGGGCGGAGGGTTCTGGTACAGCAAGATTGCCTATGATTTCTGACATCCGCACAGATTTGCTTATCGTGCCGCCGCGCCATGCAGAAAAAACTGCGTCACCAATGCGCCCATACCGGCGCGTGCCACACGGCCGCGGCGTTCGGCGTCGACCATCCCGGAGAGCAGCGCTGCGAACATTTCGGTAAGGACGGCCGCACTGACGTCGATCCGGAACAGACCTTCATGCTGCCCACGCAGGAAAAACGCATCGAGGGCGTCGGAGTAAGGCAACCAGCGGCGTCCTCCGCTGCTTTCATCGAGCGAATCCGGGCGCCACTGAAACACCAGAAAGACCAGCATTTCGCGGTGCATGAGGTGATTGTCGACCAGTCGTTGAAGCGCTTCCAGCGGCGGAGCATGCTGCAGATCCGCGTCGGCAACCATCTGGTTCATCAGGTCCGAGGCGTGATTGAGCAACAGTTCCACGAGGTTGGCGCGGGTGCCGCAGAAACGGTTGAGCGTCGCCTTGCTGACGCCAGCCGCTTGAGCAATATCCTTGAGCGTACCGTTGGAGTGGTCAACCAGCGCAACGGCCAGGGCTTTCAGAAATTTGTCGTCAGCGGCAGGTAATTCCATCGGGTACGTCTTCAATTCGTGTTAAGTGGCAGGCGGCGCATTGTGCAGAAACCTTACCGCGTTCTCAAAGCCTATACACAATTAGTCACTAAAGTCTCACATGAGTCAATGTTGACTCACTCTCTTACACAGTAGATCATTCGCGGCTTTAGTGTCTGATGGGCTGCGCCCGGGTGAGCGATGAGTGGTTTGAGCGATTGGCGTGTCATGCCTGCGGTAGCGCTGCTGGCAGTGTTGGGTCTGGCCGGGTGCGAGCAGAAACAGCAGCAGGATCACGCTGCATCGACAGCGCCCAAAGAGGTGGAGGCCATTGCGGTCAAAGCCGAATCGTTCACGGTCGTTGATGAACTGCCCGGCCGTATCGAACCGGTTCGTGTGGCGCAGGTACGCGCCCGGGTGGCCGGTATCGTGCTCACGCGCAATTTCGAGGAAGGCGCCGATGTGAAAGCGGGCGCGGTGCTGTTCCAGATCGACCCGGCACCGTTCAAGGCCGCGCTGTCCAAAGCTCAGGGCGACCTGGCCCGCACAGAAGCCGCACTGTTCGAAACTCAGGCTACGGTCAAACGTTACGAGTCGCTGGTCGAAATCGAAGCGGTCAGCCGTCAGACCTTCGACACCGCCCGCTCTGCGCTGCAAAACGCCATCGCCGCTAAAAAGTCGGCTCAGGCAGATGTCGAAACCGCCAGGCTGAACCTGGGCTATGCCACGGTCAAGGCGCCTATTTCAGGGCGCATCGGCCGCGCGATGGTCACTGAAGGCGCGCTGGTCGGTCAGGGCGAAACCACCCTGCTGGCAACCATCCAGCAACTCGACCCGGTCTACGCCGACTTCACCCAGCCGGTTGCCGACGCCTTGCAAATGCGCGAGGCCATTCAGGAAGGTCGCCTGCCCAAGGGTGGCGAAGACGCGCTGTCGCTGAGCGTCGACGGTACTGACTATCAAAGCACTGGCACCCTGTTGTTTACCGACGTTGCAGTAGACCGGACCACCGGCCAGGTTTCGTTACGCGCCCGCTTCGCCAACCCCAAAGGCGTGTTGCTGCCGGGCATGTATGTGCGGGTGCGCACACCGCAGCGGGTCGATGCCAATGCCATTCTCGTCCCGCAACGTGCCGTTCAGCGCTCCAGTGATGGCGCAGCTCGCGTACTGGTGATTGCCCAGGACGGTACGGTCGAAGCGCGTCCGGTCAAAACCGGCGCAATGCAGGATTCGCGCTGGCAGATCACCGAGGGGCTGAAGGCAGGTGAACAGATTGTCGTCGGCAACATGACCGGGCTCAATTCCGGTGACAAGGTCGTCGCCAAATCGCCCTCCGCCCAGCCGCAATCCAAGTCGCAATAAAGCCGCCTTCAGCGCGATCGAGGATCACCGTTCATGTCTCTGTTCTTTATCAAGCGACCCAACTTTGCCTGGGTGCTGGCCCTGTTCATTCTGCTGGCAGGCCTGATGGCCCTGCCCTCCTTGCCAGTGGCGCAGTACCCTGATGTGGCACCGCCGCAGATCACCATTACCGCTACTTACCCCGGCGCATCCGCGAAAGTGCTGGTCGACTCGGTGACCAGCGTCATCGAGGAAGAGCTGAACGGTGCCAAGGGCATGCTGTATTACGAGTCGACCAGCAACTCGACCGGCAGCGCCGAAATCAACGTGACATTCGTACCGGGCACCAACCCGGACATGGCACAGGTTGAAGTTCAGAACCGTATCAAGAAGGCTGAAGCGCGCCTGCCGCAGACGGTGCTCAGCCAGGGCCTGCAAGTCGAACAGGCCAGCTCCGGCTTCCTGTTGATCTTTACCCTGAACTACAAGGACGGCTCGGCCACCAAGGATACGGTCGCGCTGGCCGACTACGCGGCACGCAACGTCAATAACGAAATCAGTCGGGTGAACGGTGTCGGCAGGTTGCAGTTTTTCGCCGCCGAAGCCGCAATGCGGGTCTGGATCGACCCGCAGAAGCTGGTGGGCTATGGGCTGTCCATCGACGACGTGAATGCGGCCATTCGTGCGCAGAATGTGCAGGTTCCCGCAGGCAGCTTCGGCAGCAGCCCGGGCTCATCACTGCAGGAATTGACCGCGACACTGGCGGTCAAGGGCACGCTAGACAACCCGGAGGAGTTCGGCCGCATCGTATTGCGTGCCAACGAAGACGGCTCCACGGTGCATTTGTCCGATGTGGCACGCGTGGCCATCGGCAGTCAGGATTACAGTTTTGAATCGCGCCTGAACGGGCAACGTGCAGTGGCCGGTGCCGTGCAACTGTCGCCAGGTGCCAATGCGATCCAGACTGCCCGGGCAGTCAATCAGCGCCTCACCGAGCTGTCGGTCAATTTCCCGGAAGGCGTCGAGTTTTCGATACCGTACGACACCTCGCGCTTCGTCGACGTGGCCATCGACAAGGTGATCTACACCCTGATCGAGGCCATGGTGCTGGTGTTTCTGGTGATGTTCCTGTTTCTGCAGAACATTCGCTACACGCTTATCCCGACCATCGTGGTGCCGGTGTGTCTGGCCGGGACCCTGGCGATCATGTACCTGATGGGCTTCTCGGTGAACATGATGACCATGTTCGGCATGGTGCTGGCCATCGGTATTCTGGTCGACGACGCCATTGTGGTGGTGGAAAACGTCGAGCGGATCATGGCCGAAGAAGGCCTTTCTCCGGCAGCCGCAACAGTCAAGGCGATGCAGCAGGTCTCCGGCGCGATTTTCGGTATCACGCTGGTACTGGCCGCAGTGTTTCTGCCGCTGGCGTTCATGGGGGGTTCGGTCGGGGTCATCTACCAGCAGTTCTCGCTGTCGCTGGCCGTGTCGATTCTGTTCTCGGGTTTCCTGGCCCTGACCTTTACCCCGGCACTGTGTGCCACGTTGCTCAAGCCGATTCCGGCCGGGCACAGTGAGAAGCGCGGGTTCTTCGGCGGCTTCAATCGGCTGTTCGGTAGATTCACCGACCGTTACGAACGGGTCAGTTCCAGCATGATCAAACGCGCTGGCCGCTACATGCTGTTGTACGTCGGGATTGTCGGTCTGCTGGGCCTTTTCTACCTGCGTCTGCCGGAGTCCTTTGTGCCCGTGGAAGATCAGGGCTATCTGATCATCGACGTGCAACTGCCGCCCGGCGCGACCCGGTCGCGTACCGACCTCACCGCGCAATTGCTCGAGAACTACATGTTGTCCCGCGAAGCCACAGGTGCGGTGACCATGCTGCTGGGCTTCAGCTTCTCGGGCATGGGTGAAAACGCCGGTCTTGCGTTCCCGACCCTGAAGGACTGGTCGGAGCGCGGCAAGGGCCAGTCGGCAGCTGAAGAAGCGGCGGCGTTCAACCAGCATTTTACCGGGCTCGCCGACGGTACGGTGATGGCGGTGACGCCTCCGCCCATTGATGGCCTGGGCACCTCGGGCGGCTTCTCACTGCGCCTGCAGGACCGTGCAGGCCTGGGCCGCGAAGCCCTGCTGGCGGCACGCGACAAGCTGCTCGGCGAGGCCAACGGCAACCCGAAGATTCTCTACGCGATGATGGAAGGTCTGGCCGAAGCGCCGCAATTGCGCCTGAATATCGACCGCGAAAAAGCCCGTGCGCTTGGCGTGAGTTTCGAATCGATCAGCAATGCGCTGTCCACCGCCTTCGGCTCCTCGGTGATCAGCGATTTCGCCAATGCCGGACGTCAGCAGCGTGTGGTCGTGCAGGCAGAACAAAGTTCGCGAATGACTCCGGAAAGCGTACTCAAGCTCTACGTGCCCAACAGCAGCGGCACGCTGGTGCCGCTGGGCGCATTCGTTTCGACGCAATGGGAACAAGGCCCGGTGCAGATCGCCCGCTACAACGGCTACCCCGCGTTCAGGATTTCCGGCGATGCAGCACCGGGTGTGAGTACAGGTGAAGCGATGGCGGAAATCGAACGGATCGTTTCCGAGCTGCCGCAAGGCATCGGCTATGAATGGACCGGCCTCTCCTATCAGGAAAGAGTCGCCAGCGGCCAGGCAGCCGGCCTGTTCGGCCTGGCGCTGCTGGTGGTGTTCCTGCTGCTGGTTGCGCTGTATGAAAGCTGGGCGATTCCGCTGGTGGTGATGCTGATCGTACCCGTCGGTGCGCTGGGCTCCGTGCTGGCAGTGACTGCGGTCGGCATGCCTAACGATGTGTATTTCAAGGTCGGGTTGATCACCATCATCGGGCTGGCAGCAAAAAACGCGATTCTCATCGTCGAATTCGCCAAGGAGCTGTGGGATCAAGGCCATTCGCTGCGTGACGCGGCACTTCAGGCTGCGCGACTGCGCTTTCGGCCGATTGTCATGACATCGCTGGCCTTCATCCTTGGCGTCGTGCCCCTCACGCTGGCGACCGGCGCAGGCGCTGCGAGCCAGCGCGCGATCGGCACCGGCGTCATAGGCGGCATGCTCAGCGCTACACTGCTGGGCGTGATTCTGGTGCCGATATTTTTTGTCTGGGTGCTGTCAGTGTTGCGCCGTAAGCCGCATGTACAGCAGGTTAATGACGATAAACACCTGCCCGAGAAACAATAAACAGTAAGCGGCCAGCGGGCTGGCGGGCTTCAATCCCGTCACTCCGCCGTTGGTCTGCTGCCGGTTTGCGGGTCCGCCGATGCCTTGACGCGGGTCCAGGCCGGCAGTGTGCTGGTAGCGATTTCCGACGCCACATTCACACGGTTGCGACCTTGCGACTTGGCAGCATACAGCGCACGGTCGGCAAGTTCGATCAGGCTGCGCTGGTCGAGCTGTCGATCCGTGCCGACGAATGTGGCAACACCGAGGCTGACCGTCACGATGCCAAACGGGCTGGCGGGATGCTCGATCTGCTCGTCGCGGATAGCCTGCAGGATGTTCTCGGCCACCTGACGAGCACTCGACTCGTCAGTGCCGGGCAGCACCACCGCGATCTCTTCACCGCCATAACGAGCAGCGACATCACCGGGGCGGCGGATGCATTGTTCGACCACACGGGCCAGTGCCACCAGGCACTCGTCACCGGCCAGATGGCCGTAGTGATCGTTGTAGCGCTTGAAATGATCGGCATCTATCAGAATCAGTGACAGAAGGCTGCGCTCGCGTCTGGCACGCTTGAATTCAACCTCCAGAAACTGATCGAACCGTCTGCGATTGGCCAGCCCGGTGAGCTTGTCTTCCGAGGCTATGAACTCCAGGTGCTGATTCAACTGGATGAGGGCTGCCTGAGAATCGAGTAACTGATCTTCCGCGCGGATGCGGCTGTGAATGTGCCCGATCAGGCGGATGCCAAGGCCGACCACCAGCCCGAGCAGCACCAGCATGACCAGAATCGACTGCTTGGTCTGGCCCAACCAGTCGAGCATGGCCTCTTTCTGGCCCAGCGCGACCACAGTGACAATCGGGTACACGGCGCTGCGCTTGAACGCATAAAAACGCGCAACACCGTCGATTCTGGAGACAAACTGAGTGGTGCCAGAGGGTCGATTGCGCTCAGAAGTAAAGATCGGCGTCGATGAGAGGTCACGCCCGATTTCCGCTTCCAGGTGCGGATAGCGCACACGCAACTGCCCGGCCGCCGACGTGAGGCTGATGATGCCGGTTTTGCCGACCTGAATATCCGAATAGAACTTCAACAGATGATCGACACCAATGGTCACGACCATCAGCCCGGCAAAACTCGAGTCAGGGTGGTTGATGCGCCTGCTGACCGATATGACCCATTCGCCGGAGGCACGACTGCGGATCGTCGGGCCGATGAAAGGTGCTTTGCCAGGCGTCTGCAGGTGGTGCTGAAAGAACTCGCGCTGGGCGCTGTTGACGCCAATGGCCTTGGGATTGGTTGAAAAGGTGCAAATGCCGTCAGCGTTGTACAGCGAAACCGTGTCGATTTGCGGCAATGCGCCCATTTCACGGGCAATGACCCATCTGAGACGCTCCATCTGCTCGGGCCCGGCACCGTCGTTTTCGACACGCTCCGTCAGGCCGATCAGCATCAGCTCGCTTTGTTTGAAAATGCCATCGGTGTAAGTGCTCAGCGCCCCAGCCAGATTAATCGTGCTGGTCTGGATGTTCTCCAGCGTGTTGCGGCGCGCGGTCCATGCTTGCCAGGCCATCAACATCACCACGCAGGCGCACACTACGAAGATCAGCCATGACGCAAGCCGAAGGTCGCGTTTCAAAACTTGCCTCCACAACAGGTGAGAACCAGTGCATCTGGTTTTTCTGAAAACCGGACCTGATTGCTCAGGGGCCATCGACAATCCTTTCGCTATCAACTGCCATTGTCGGCAAGCGTTCGGCCGTACCTGAAGGCCTGGCATTAATGAAGCATGCCAGAGAGTGGTATCATAATGCCACGTACAGCGGTCTATTGGTTGATCGGGGTTCAACATACGCAGGCAGGCACGCACTGGATCACAGTGGTGCCTGATTTTCTGGAGGGCTGTTTTCTGAAGGGGCTGGAAGCGAAGCTCGCTTACAGGGGCAAGGCAGGACGCACGTATTTGCCGGGCTTCATGCTGTTTCGGCGACAGGTTTGCGCAGTGCCGCAGCTTCCAGCTCGCGCACTAAAGGCAGCACGTGCTCGCCGAAATAGGCGACTTCTTCCTGGAAATGCAGAAATGCGGAAAGTACCAGATCGACACCAACGGACTTGAGCTCGACGATGCGCTCGGCAATCTGACGCGGCGTGCCGATCAAATTGGTCTTGAAGCCATCGTTGTACTGCACCAGATCCTGAAAGGTGGATTTGGCCCAATTGCCCTCGCCTTCCGGGCTGGCCTTGCCGGCCTGTTTCGCGGCATCACCAAACGCATTGACGGCTTCCGGATCTGCCTTGTCGACAATTTCAGCCAGCACCGCTCGCGCCTCTTCTTCGGTGTCCCGGGCAATGATGAAGGCATTGACGCCGATCTTCACCGAATGGCCGTTCGCGGCGGCCTTGGCTCGAATGTCATCAACCTGAGCCTTGATGCCTTCGATAGTATTGCCGTTGGTGAAATACCAGTCTGACACCCGGGCCGCCATATCCCGCGCAGCACGTGAGCTGCCGCCCTGAAAGATCTCGGGATGAGGACGCTGGATCGGCTTGGGTTTGAGGGTGTAATCGTGGAAGCGATAGAAGTCGCCCTTGAAGGTAAAATTGTCGGTGGTCCAGATACCCTTGAGGGCCCGAATGAACTCTTCGGAACGGCGATAGCGCTCGTCGTGCTCCAGCCAGGGTTCGCCAATGGCCTGAAACTCGCCCTTGAACCAGCCACTGACAATATTGACCGCCACGCGCCCGGCGGTGAGCTGATCAATGGTTGCCAGTTGCTTGGCCGCAACAGAGGGCGTCCATGGACCTGGCAATATTGCTGCAATGACTTTGAGCTTTTCGGTGGCCGCCAACAGAGCATGGCTGAACGCTACGGACTCATGCTGGAATTCCGCACCGTAACCGGCAGTGAAGCGAATTTGCGTCAGCGCATATTCGAAACCGGATTGTTCGGCGATCTGCGCCAGCTTGCGGTTGTAGTCGATGGTCCAACTGGTACGCTGTTCGATCTTGCTGACGACCAGACCACCGCTGACGTTCGGCACCCAGTACGCAAATTTTATGGAAGATTGGCTCATATCGGCACTCCTCTGACTGCAGGCTTCCCGAGCGCATTAGTCGAACGGGCTTGCAGAACCACAGAGCAGCAACCGTGCCAGACAGTTAAATGAATACAGATCAACGAGTTGCAATGCCTGGAGGACAGCGTCAACTGTTTGCACTTCGGCAAGCTGTCGAAACACTGTTGCCAGGGCAACAGTGTCTGGCCGGGTTGCGCATTCATGCAGTGTTTAATTTAGCGGAAACAAACCGACGGAAGGCTGATCGCCCAGCTATCCAGAATCAAATGGCTAGGGTATTTTTGGATCCAATGAAACCGTGTTCATCCGCAGGAGCACCGATGAAACTGCATGCCTTTTTACTGGCCTTGATGATCCCCGCACTGTCGGCGCATGCCGAAGCCAAAACCATAAACGTCCCCCATGACCCGACCGGGCAGCACGCGCTGGTGGAGAAAAGCGGCAGTCCCCAAGCGCGCGTCGTCGTCACTCGACGTGAAGGTCTGCTGGGCGTGATCTACTCCAAGCGCGTCTACAACTGCGCCAATCACACAGTGAACCTGGTGGGCACCGGCTCTACTCTGGAAATCATGCAACAGGCTCGCGCCGTCAGCGGCATGGGTCCGGTGATACGCGATTCCACAGCCGACTACATCGAGTCCGAAGCCTGCAGTTGATGTCGCACTGATCAAGCACCTCCCCGGCTGAATTCACTACGCCCGAAAGCGCCTCTCATGAGGCGCTTTTTTCGTTTCGGCTGCCTCGCCATCCAGCCAACACGTCGGACGCAAAAAACGCTTGCACGTAAAGTATTACGGTATACCATCAGACAGAAATAACTCACCATGCCCGTGCAGGCAGCAGGATTTAAGCGAGGTAAGTGTCATGAAGTTTTCGTTGTTCGTGCACATGGAACGCTGGGATGAAAGTGTCAGTCATCGCCAGCTTTTCGAAGACCTGACCGAGCTGACGCTGATGGCCGAGCAAGGCGGTTTCAGCACCGTGTGGATCGGCGAACACCATGCGATGGAATACACAATATCGCCGAGCCCCATGCCGCTGCTGGCGTACCTGGCCGCCAGAACAACGCGCATTCATCTGGGCGCGGGTACCATCATTGCGCCGTTCTGGCATCCGTTGCGGGTGGCAGGAGAATGCGCGCTGCTGGATGTGATCAGCAACGGGCGCATGGAAGTCGGCCTGGCGCGCGGTGCCTATCAAGTGGAGTTCGACCGCATGGCGGGCGGCATGCCGGCCTCCGAAGGCGGCAAGGCGTTGCGCGAAATGGTGCCGGTAGTCCGTGCGCTGTGGCAGGGTGACTATGCCCACGACGGCGATATCTGGAAATTCCCGACTTCGACCTCCGTACCCAAGCCAATCAACACGCCACCCATGTGGATCGCTGCTCGCGACCCTGATTCGCATAACTTCGCCGTGCAGAACGGCTGCAACGTGATGGTCACGCCATTGATGAAAGGCGACGAAGAAGTCGTCGACCTGAAGAACAAGTTCGAAGCAGCGCTGGCCAATAACCCCGACGTACCTCGTCCACAACTGATGGTTTTGCGCCACACGCATGTGCATGCTGCGGACAATCCTGAGGGCTGGAAAACCGGTGCTGCCGCCATCGCGAAGTTCTACCGCACCTTCGACGCCTGGTTCGGCAACAAGCAGACGCCGGTGAATGGTTTTCTGGCACCCAGCCCGGAAGAGAAATTCAAGGAGCGTCCGGAGTTCGAGCTGGAGAATATCCGCAAGAACACCATGATCGGCACGCCGGAAGAGATCATCCCGCGCATCCGCCATTACCAGGAGCTGGGAGTCGACGAGTTCAGTTTCTGGTGCGACAACAGCTTGCCGCACGCGGAGAAGAAAAAATCACTTGAGCTGTTTATCAAGCACGTGGTGCCGGTGTTTCGTTGAGCTGAACGAGAACGACAGCTCGCTTGCCAATACTCCGGGTTGGCGTGCAGTTCAGGACGCTCCGCGTCCCTTGCGACGCAGAGCGTCGCGAAATGCATTCCCACGCTGGAGCGTGCGGAACGAGAGGTGTCTGGACTTTACTCTCGCTCCACTCAGTTAAGGCCAACCTTCAATGGTTATAAGCCCGCTCGTTATGCTCGGCCAGATCCAGCCCCATCTCTTCCACTGATTCATGCGCACGCAGGCCGATCAGTGCCTGCACGGCCTTGAGGATGATCCAGCTGACTGCGAAGCAATATACCGTGGTGAACAGCGCGCCTTTGATCTGGGCAATTACCTGAGCTCCCATGCTGACATCCGGCACCAGCCCGCCCAGTGAGGGCACGCAGAACACGCCGGTCAGCACTGCGCCGATCATGCCGCCGATGCCGTGCAGGCCGAACACGTCGAGGCTGTCGTCATAACCCAGGCGTTTTTTCAGCACGGTCACGCTCAGGTAGCAGAACACCCCGCACAGCACGCCAATCGCCAGTGCCCCGCCGACGCCGACATAGGCACAGGCAGGCGTAATGCCGACCAGCCCCGCCAGCGCCCCGCTTGCCAGACCCAGCGCGCTGGGTTTGCCGACCTTGAACCACTCGGTGAACATCCAGCCGAGTATCCCGGCGCAGGACCCCACTTGCGTGTTGAGCATGACGATGCCGGAAGTGCCGTTCAGGCCGCCACCAGAGCCGATATTGAAACCAAACCAGCCGACCCAGAGCATCGCCGCGCCAGCCATGGTCAGGCTCAGGTTGTGCGCAGGCATCGGGGTATTCTGATAGCCCTTGCGTTTGCCAAGCACCAGACACGCCGCCAGTGCCGCGACACCGGCATTGATGTGCACAGCGGTGCCACCGGCAAAATCCAGCACGCCCCAGTTATGCATCAGTGCACCTGCCCCGCCCCAGACCATATGCGCGACCGGCGCATACACCAGCGTAAACCAGAGCGCCATGAACAGCAGCGCGGCCGAGAATTTCATGCGTTCGGCAAAGGCTCCGGCAATCAGCGCAGGCGTGATAATGGCGAAGGTCATCTGGAAGGTCACAAACACGCCTTCCGGAATGTCACCGACCAGACTGTCGGGGGTCATGCCGGCCAGAAACGCGCGGCTCAGTCCGCCGACAAAGCTGTTGAAGCTCACCTGCCCTTCGACCATGTTGCTGGTATCCACTACCATGCTGTACCCGTAGATGACCCACAGCACGCCGACCACTCCGGCAATGCCGAAGCACTGAGTGAACAGCGACAACATGTTCTTGGCCCGTACCAGCCCGCCGTAAAACAGCGCCAGCCCCGGAAGGCACATGAACAGCACCAGCACAGCTGCGGTGATCATCCACGCCGTGCTGCCGGTGTTCAGAACGGGGGCGTCAGCTGCCTGCGCAATCGGAGCGAAGGCGCCTGGCGCGAGTAAAGCTGTAAGGGATTTGCCGTGTAGACGATTGACCATGTTCAAAGCTCCCGCAAATGAATGGAAAGTGTCTGGCAGCAAGAAAGGTCATCGAGACAGGCGAGGCTCTTCGGCCTCTTGGGGGGGGCTAATTCTCGTTCCCACGCTCCGCGTGGTAATGCCGTTCGTGACGCTCCGCGTCACACAGTTCTGCGACTCAGTGAGATTCAGGCTCGACTTGAGTCACCTTTTCGCCCCTCGGCGACCTACTTTGATGGGGCCAAAGTAGGCAAATCCCTTCGCTCCTGTTTCCGGCCCGACTTCGTCGGGTTCCTTCGCCCTGTCACTGATCCGGGGGTCGCCGCAACGGACCATCCATGGTCCGGTGCGGCTAGCCTGGCGTCCTGCCAGGCTACCCCCGGATCAGTGCCAGGACTCAGCCGTCACTAACGTCGCACTCTGCGTCGTCTGTGCCATCGTGATCGAAAAGCACGTTATGGCGTCAGTCGGTGCCATCGCGGTCGAAAAGCACGTTATGGCACTAGTAACCAGAACCCGAGCCAGGAATCCAAGATGTCCCGGCCAGGGGCACTCGGGCCATCGCCGCAGACTCGACGGTCAGCGCCACCAGGTCTTCCGGGTCGAGGTTGTGCAGGTGCGACTTGCCGCAGGCGCGGGCCATGGTCTGAGCCTCCAGCACCAGCACGCGCAGGTAGTTGGCCAGACGCCGACCGCCTTCGACCGGGTCGAGACGTTTGGACAGTTCCGGGTCCTGGGTGGTGATGCCCGCAGGGTCGCGGCCGTTCTGCCAGTCGTCGTAGTAACCCGCTGCCGAGCCAATCTTTCTCAGTTCTTCGTCGAGACGCGGATGATTGTCGCCCAGGGCTATCAAAGCGGCTGTACCAATTGCCACTGCATCAGCGCCCAGAGCCATGGCCTTGGCCACATCGGCGCCGTTGCGGATGCCGCCGGAGACGATCAACTGCACCTTGCGATGCATGCCCATCTCCTGCAGCGCCTGCACGGCTTGCGGGATGGCGGGCAGAATCGGAATGCCGACGTGTTCGATGAACACTTCCTGAGTGGCCGCAGTACCGCCCTGCATGCCGTCGAGCACAATAACGTCAGCACCAGCCTTCACTGCCAGCTTGACGTCGTAGTACGGGCGGCTGGCACCTATCTTCACGTAGATAGGCTTTTCCCAGTCGGTGATCTCGCGGATCTCGGCAATCTTGATTGCCAGATCGTCGGGGCCGGTCCAGTCCGGGTGTCGGCACGCAGAACGCTGATCGACGCCGACCGGCAAGGTGCGCATACCAGCCACGCGCTCGGTCACTTTCATGCCCAGCAACATGCCGCCGCCACCGGGTTTGGCGCCCTGCCCCAGGACGATTTCGATGGCATCGGCCTTGCGCAGATCGTCGGGATTCATGCCGTAACGCGATGGCAGGTACTGGTAGACCAGATGCTGCGACTGACCGCGCTCTTCCGGGGTCATGCCGCCATCACCGGTGGTGGTACTGGTGCCGGCAATGGTTGCGCCGCGGCCCAGCGCTTCCTTGGCGTTGGCCGACAATGCGCCGAAGCTCATGCCTGCAATGGTCACCGGAATTTTCAGGTACAGCGGCTTTTTGGCGAAACGATTACCCAGCACCACGTCGGTGCCGCACTTCTCGCGATAGCCTTCCAGCGGGTAGCGCGAGACGCTTGCGCCAAGCAGCAGCAGGTCGTCGAAGTGCGGCAGTTTGCGTTTTGTGCCGCCACCGCGAATGTCGTAGATGCCGGTTTCCGCAGCACGCTGGATTTCCTGAATGGTCAGGCGATCAAAGGTGGCCGACTCGCGCAGGACTGGAGCAGGTTTGTTGCTGATAGGGTCGCTCATGGTAATGCTCCTGAATCAGTACGCGGAGGCGTTATCGACTTTGAAGTTGTAAAGCTGCCGGGCCGAGCCATAGCGTTTGAAATCCGCGGCCTTCTCGTTGAAGCCCGCGCGATTGAGCAGCTCCTGCAACTCCTGCAGATGCTCTTCGCGCATCTCCTTGGCGATGCAGTCAGAGCCCAGCGACTCGACCTTGCCTTTGACGTAGATCCGCGTTTCGTACAACGAGTCGCCCAGCGCATCGCCCGCGTCGCCGCAGACCACCAGCCGACCGGCCTGGCCCATGAAGCAGCTCATGTGGCCGATGCTGCCGCCGACCACAATGTCGATGCCTTTCATGGAAATGCCACAGCGCGCTCCGGCATCGCCTTCAATCACCAGCAAACCGCCGTGCGCCGTGGCACCTGCCGCCTGCGAGGCGCTGCCCTTGACCCGGACTGCGCCGGACATCATGTTCTCGGCGCAACCAACACCGACATTGCCGTGCACGGTGATCGAAGCTTTCTGGTTCATACCCGCGCAGTAATAGCCGGCATGGCCCTGAATATCTATGGAGATGGCCTCGTTGACGCCGACCGCCAGGTTATGCGCGCCGTCAGGGTGGGTGACCAGCCATTCGCGCTCTTGCAATGCCTTGACCTGATCGTGCAGAGCCTGGTTGAGATCACGCACGGTGGCGCTGGAAAGATCGACGGTTTTCATGAGCGTGCTCCCTCGGCTGGCTCGCGTTCCCAGATGTACATAGTGGCCGGGACAGGTTCCCAGACCCTGGCGTTTTCGATACCCGGCAGGCTGGACAGCGCCTGGTATTCCGAGGCCATGGCGACGTAATCGTCGGTTTCGGCGAGAATGGCCGGTTTGCAGGCAATCGGATCGCGAATCACCGCAAAACCATTGCGCGTGCCGATGGCGAAGGTAAAAAAGCCATCGAGGTCCTCCAGCGATTTGTCGAGCGCCTGCTTGAGGCTGTCGCCCTGTTGCAGGCGCCAGGCCAGATAACCGGCGGCCACCTCGGTGTCGTTGTCGGTCTCGAAGTGAATGCCTTCACGGCGCAGGTTCTGGCGCAGGCGAAAGTGATTGGACAGCGAACCGTTGTGCACCAGACACAGGTCCGAACCCGTGGAAAACGGATGACTGCCTTCCATGGTCACCGCACTTTCAGTGGCCATGCGCGTATGGCCGATGATGTGGCTGCCCTTCATGGACGCCAGACCGAAGCGCTCGGAAATCTCCCTCGGCAACCCCATGCCCTTGAGGATCTCGATACTCTGTCCGGCGCTCATGATGCGCACGGTGGGCGCCAGCTGCGCCAGTGCAGCACGCACCGGGGCTTCTTCTGCCTGAATCTTCAATACCACGGCGCTGGCGTTCTGAAACCAGTCCAGTGGTGCATCCAGTCTGCTTTGCAGCGCTGCGATCAGCGCCTTGAAATCATACTGTTCGGTGGTGGCCTGCAAGGTCAGCTTGACCCAGCCCTGCGCCACTTCATCGCCATAAATGGCAAACCCGGCGCTGTCCGGCCCGCGGTCCGTCATAGCCTCGAGCATCGGTTCGAACAACCTGCCGAGTTGTGATTCCAGCGCCGGGTTCTTCAGATACAAACCAACGATTCCGCACATAAGCCTCACCTTGTTCGGAAGCGGCAAGCTTTTAGCTACAAGCTGCAAGCCAACCGCATAGACAGAAAAATTCAATACGCCGCAATCCAGCTTCTTATTGCAGCCTGAAGCTTGAAACGTGCAGCTAGAAAAACTCGATATAACGCTTCACTTCCCAGTCACTCACGTGGCGGCTGTACTCCACCCATTCCATGCGTTTGAGGCGGATGAACTCACCAACGATCTCGTTGCCCAGCACCTCGGCGAACAAAGGGTCGGCTTCGAGTGCATCGCAGGCTTCCTTGAGCGACTGCGGCAGGGTCTTGATGCCCCGTGCGGCGATTTCTTCCAGGCTCAATGTGTAAAGGTTCTCGTTACAGACGTGATCGATTTCCAGTTGCCGGTCGATGCCGTCCAGCCCTGCGGCGATGATCGCGGCGCTGACCAGATACGGGTTGCAACCGGCGTCCGGCAGGCGAAACTCCAGTCGGCCATAGGGCACCCGCACCATCGCCGAACGGTTGTTGGCGCCGAAGGCAATGAACGCTGGAGCCCAGGTCGCCCCCGACAGCGAGTTGCCGACCACCAGGCGTTTGTAGGAGTTGACCGTGGGTGCCGCGAAGGCACACAGCGCGGGGCCGTGAGCCAGCAGGCCAGCCGCAAAGTGATAGGCCATCTTCGACAGGCCCATGCCGCTGGGGTCGCTGGCGTCGTGAAACAGGTTCTTGCTGCTGGCACTGGCGATCGACAGGTGGAAGTGCATGCCGTTGCCCGCACGCTTCGGATCGGGTTTGGGCATGAACGAGCAGATCATGCCCATGTCGTTGGCGATCTCCCCGGCCGCCATGCGGAAGAAAGTGAAGCGGTCCGCCGACTCCATGGCCTCGCTGTAGGTGTAATTGATCTCGAACTGGCCGTTGGCGTCTTCGTGATCGATCTGATAAATGTCGAAGCCCACCGGCTGTAGCGCCTCGGTCAAGCGCTCGAGAAACTCACGTGAACGCGACAGCCCCTTGTAGTCATAGCAAGGCTTGTCGAGGTTATCGCTGGCATCGACCATTTGCAGGCTACCCGCAGCATCGCGCTTGAACAGGCTGAACTCGGGCTCCAGCCCGGTATTGAGGGTCCAGCCACGCTGGCTGAGGCGTTCGACCTGCTGCTGCAACACATAACGGCTGTCATAGGGCCACGGCTTGCCATCCACATGACCGATGCACACCACCCGCCCATACCCCGGCTGCCAAGGCACGGGGGTCAGCGACGACAGGTCGCCCCTGGCCATGAAGTCCGGGCCGTGGGGTTCCATGCCCATGCCGCAGATAGCGAAACCGGCGAACCCGGCACCGTCCTCTGCAACCATTTCCAGGCCCGTCACAGGAACCGACTTGGTCTTGGCCGAACCATGAATATCCACGAACTGAGCCAGCACGTACTTGATGCCGTGCTGTTCGATCAGGCGCTGTGTTTCGGGTGGCAACATGGGACGTGTCTCCTGGCATGGCAAAACGTTTCAGGGAAGGACCGTTGTTTCACTACCTGCCGAGAATATATTCTGATCAGGAAAGTTACTTTCCCTTTAGGAATGCAAAGCGCTTGCCAGTTTGGTATGCCAGCAAATCGAAGAGACGTGGAAGGGACAATTCAGCTGTTTATATGGGAAACTCGTTTTCTCTCCGGGAATAATCTGCAACTGAGGCACGCGATGACAGCGGCGAAATGCACATTCCCAGTGCGAAATAAAAATTATTGAACGGAAACTGTGCGCAGCCGATGAATATGCCGACCGAACCGCATCCGAAATTGAAGCTTGAGCAATACCTGGGTATTCAGATCAAACGCCAGCGCCAGGCTCAGGAGCTGAAGCTTGCCGACGTAGCGCGCATTGCCGGTATCAGCCAGGGCATGCTGAGCAAGATCGAGAATGCACAGGTGTCGACCAGTCTCGACAACCTCAGCCGTCTTTGCGACGTGCTGGGCATGCCCATGTCCAAACTGTTCAGCCAGTACGATCAGCAAGGCAGCAGTGCACTGCTGGTGAAAGCCGATGAAGGGCTTGAGGTGGTAAGGCGCGGCACCGAGAAAGGCCACACCTATCACTTGCTCAACCATACCCGTGGGCCGAAGAAGAGTTTCGAGGCGTACATGGTGACGATGGACGATGCCAGCGAGGAGTTTCCGACCTTCTCACACCCCGGCACCGAGTTTCTCCACCTGCTCGAAGGCGAGCTGATCTACCGCCACGGCAATCAGCTGTATCCGATGCAGGCCGGTGACAGCCTGACCTTCGACGGCGACATTCCCCACGGCCCCGAGCAACTGGTGCAGGTGCCGATCAAGCTGCTGTCGATCATGAACTATGGTGCGCAGGGCGATTGAGGTCAGACCGGCAGCGGCGCGCCGTGCCTACGGTGGTTACAGGTATTTCAACCAGCTGATATCGCGACGACGCGCCTTCAGCTCAGCGAACCAGCGCACGGCCGGAAACAGCAGCACCGCCAGTACCACCGAGGTCAGCCAGACACTCCATATGTGGTCGAAACCGAAGTATTTGCCCTGGTTGGTTCCCCAGATCGCTACGGCAATCAGGTACAGAATCTTCAGGACGTACAGGTGCAGCAGGTAGAAAAACATCGGTGCCGAGCCGAGCACCACCAAGGGCCGCAACCAGCTTTTTTCCTGACTGCGTTCGAAGGCGATGAGAATCAGCAGACCGATCCCCAGCGTCAGGCTGATGAACAGCAACGACGGTGGGTATTTGGTGATGTTGAAGAAGCTCATGACCGTTTGCACACCGGTCTCGCCAACGCTCCACGGTTTTTCACCGTAGCCGTTGATCATGCGCAGGACCACAAAGCCCGACAGCGCTCCCCCACCCCACATCCACAGGTTTGCACGTCGTTTCGCAGCATCGTAACTACCGGCAAACCAAGGGCCTGCGGCGTAGCCCAGCGCGATAATGCCAATCCACGGCAATAACGGGTAAGAGGTACGGAAACGCAGGTTATCGGAGACCTCGATCCAGCCCCGATCATGCAGAATCGCCCACGGAATGTGCATGGCCGACTCGACACCGAAGTGCAGTGAGTCCAGCAGGTTATGCCCGGCAATGATCACCACGCCAATGACCACCAGCGCCCAGCGCGGCAGATACACCATCAGCGACAGCGCAACCATGCTCAGGCCGATGGCCCAGATCACTTGCAGGTAGATGATGGTCGGCGGGAACTGGAAGGTCCAGGCGAAGCTCACCAGGGTGAACTCCAGGGCAATGAGGAACAGCCCGCGCTTGAGCAGAAACGCCGACACGTCAGTCTTGCCCTGATATTTCTCGCCATACAGATACGCCGAAAGCCCGGTCAGCAGAACAAACAGCGGCGCACATAAATGCGCCAGTGTGCGGCTGAAAAACAGGGCGGGCTCGGTGCTCGCGACCTCCATCGGGTCGAGGACCTGGCGGTGCAGGAAGAAGGTTTCCCGCACGTGGTCCAGCAGCATGAAGAGAATGATCAGCCCGCGCAGAGCATCGATAGAGCGCAGCCGTGATGCTGGCGCGCGGGTTGGTTGAACAACTGCTGTCATGAAAAATCCAGATCCGTAGCCGGAAGTGCAATGAGTCGATTGTGTTCTGTGTCAGAACTCGTTCTGAAGTGCCTTGTAGCCGCGCACCAGGTCAATGTTGGTGTGCGCCACGTCTTCGGAAAATTCCGAGGCCGAAATGCTCACCGGCGGGAATTGCGAAAGATCAGTATTAGGCCCGATCCGGGTGGTGGACGGCACGTAAAAATTCTCCGGCAAATCGCGACCGTCGACCACCGAGTTGTGTCTGACCACACTGCCGTTGCCGACCCGGCAGTTGAACAGCACGCTGTTGAAGCCGATGAAGACGCGGTCTCCGACCATGCAAGGTCCGTGCACGATGGAGCGGTGGGCAATCGAGGTGAACTCGCCGATGGTCACCGCAGCACCCGATTTGGAGTGAATCACCACGCCATCCTGAATATTGGAATTGGCGCCGATGACAATCGGCTCCATGTCCCCTGTAGCGTCGACTTCATCGGCGCGGATCACGGCATAGGGACCGACAAACACGTTGTCCTTGATGATCACCTTGCCGCAGATGATCGCGGTCTTATCGATGTAGGCGGATTCGGCGATGACAGGCAGATGGCCGGAAGGATTTTTACGGATCACGGTATGAAGCCTCAGGACAGGTAGTTGGAGGTCTGGGCGGCCGCATCGTGCGGATGCAGGCTTTCGAAGTGACGCACACTGACGCTGGAGGCTGCATAGCGGCCCTCCAGCGCTTGCTGGACCTTGCGCGCGGCGTCTTCGACGTACATCAGGTTCTGGCCGTTGAGCCGGGCGAATGCCTGCTCATCGGCACGCTTGACGGCGGTTTGTACCGGGGTGCCCAACGCCTGCTCGACCGCGTCGATCAGCGTCATCAGGCCCAGTTCGGTCGCCTGCTCTGCCACCCGCACCTGGACGGTAGCCACGCTGCGCTGGCTGTGCGGCGTGGCGAACGAGGCGTTCTCGCGCAGCCAGGTCGCAACCTGCATCGGGTCGACGAACGACTGCCTGCCAAAGCGTGCCGTAAAAGCCCCTTCCAGCAGTTGTCGAGACAGTGCAGCCGAGCACGGGCAGGTAGACGAATAAGTGATGTCGGCTGAAACGTCGAGGCACAAACGACCGGCGTGCCATGTGGCGTCAAGCTTCACCGGGTAGGATTTCCAGCCGCTGAGCCCTTCGGTAATCAACGCCGGGCGACGGCACAGCAGATTGAAGCTCAGGGTGAGCCGGGCGCGGCTGGAATGGCAGTCCAGGTGACTTTCGACCATGGCTTCCATCAGCGCACCCAGCGTATCGGGGCTCAGTATCTGGTGCTCGGCATACCTGTCGAGGAGCCGGTAGAGCCGCGACATATGGATACCTTTGACACTCGGATCGGCCAGATCGACTTGCAGATCGACATGCGCATGGACCGGATACCGGACGCCCGCTTCGGCCAGCCTGACGGGCACTTCGACGCCCTGCATGCCGACCCAGTCAAGTGAAACCAGGGCCGAGGAAACTTCCGTCAGGGCAACGTCTGGGAGGGGGTTGTTCATGTGCGTCAGTCGTCTCTTTGGCGAACCTCGCCGAGGGGGGCGAAGCCTGATGTTGGCGGTTCACGGCCGCACAGCGTGCAGTCGCAAATTCGTTACACTATAACATCATGCTTATGGACTTCATCAACCAAACGCTACCAGCCCGTTACAGCGCACCACCGACGCCACCTGCGTGTCAGGTCTTAGCCAGCTCCTCGATCAGAAAATCCCGAAAGGCCGCAACCGCTGCGGGCAGGTTGCGGCCGGCCATGCTTTGCAGTTCGATACGACGCGCCTTCATTCCTTCGTCGCTGATCGGCAGCGACTTGAGCTGTTTTTCGTGTGCGCGCTTGTCCAGCGTCATCTCGCTGGACAGGCTGATACCGCCCTCCTCACGCACAAACCGCAGTAGCGCGCCAATGTAATTGCTGGTCAGCACCGGATCGAACAGCAGGCCCTGCACCCCGCAACAGATGTCGAACAACTGGCGCAAGGTCGTGTCGGGATTGGTCAGGGCGATGGCATAGGGTTGCAGCTCGGCCAGCGAGACTTCGGTGCGTGAGGCCAGCGGATGGTTATGACTGACCACTGCGCAGATTGCGCCGCTGTGGATGTGCTCGACCTTGATCTCGTTCTGCGGTGTCAGGCTGAAGGTCAGACACAGGTCCGCATCCCCGGAGCGCACCCGCTCGGTGGCCTGGGCCGGCGCGCAGACCTCCATCGAGAAATGAATGCCTTGATACAGCCGCCGGAATCGCGCAATGCACTGTGGCAGGAAATCCAGGGCAAAGCCTTCCGAGCAGGCAAGTCGTACATGACCACGCTGCAAGCCTTGCAGCTCGGTGATTTCCAGTACGACCTGCTCGGCTTCCAGCTGTGATTTGCGCGCATAGGCTGCCAGACGGATACCCGCCTCGCTAAGCATCATGCCGCGTGCCTGGCGTTCGAACAGCACGGCATCCAGCTCGCGCTCCAGCTTGCTGATCTGTCGACTGACTGCCGAGGACGCGACATTGAGCCGTATCGACGCCTCGCTGATCGACCCGCAACGCGCCACTTCAAGGAAGTAGCGCAACGCGGTGGACTGTACGCCGTAGAGTTGCATCGCGGCTCCTGCGTTGCCTTTTCGGCAATGAAAGGTTCGAAATATTGTGCTTGTGGCATTGATACGCTTTGCCTAGAGTCATGTCGAGGCGCAACATCAATACAACCCAATCAAAAGAACACTGCAGCCTCGTTTCTCCCCTCTTCTCGCATTTGCGACCCCACTGCCCTTTGATACATCCACTTTGCCTTTTGGAGACGACGGCATGGGAATCAAGGGTTTCGCTCGCAGCATCGCGCTATTGAGCCTGTTCAGCAGTTTTTCCGCCCTGGCTGGCAAGGCCGACGACACACTGGTCTACGCCTCCGACAGCGAACCGGAGAACATCAGCCCCTATCACAACGACCTGCGCGAGGGCGTGATTCTCGGTCGCCTGATCTGGGACAACCTGGTCTATCGCAACCCGGACAATGGCGAGTACCAACCCATGCTCGCCACCAGCTGGAAGCAGGTCGACGACACCACCATCGATTTCCAGCTGCGCGAGGGCGTGAAGTTTCACAACGGCGATCCGTTCACGGCAGATGACGTGGTATTCACCCTCAATTACGTGGTATCGCCCGAATCCAAGGTGGTCACGGTACAAAACGTCGACTGGATCAAGAGTGCCGAAAAACTGGGTGACTACAGCGTACGCCTGCACCTGAAAAAGCCTTTCCCGCCTGCGCTGGAATACCTTTCCAACGCTGTGCCGATGTTCCCGAAAAAGTATTTCGAAGAGGTCGGGATGGCAGGCTTCAGCCGTAAACCAATTGGCACGGGGCCTTACAAGGTGACGGCCATTGCTACCGGTGAAGGCGTGAAGATGGACAAGAACCCAGATTACTTTCAGGGCAGCCCACAGGGCCAGCCGAAGATCGCTCACATCAATTTTCGCGTGATTGCCGATGCTGAAACACGTCTGGCCGAGCTGATGACCGGTGGCATCGACTGGACCTGGCGCGTAGCGCCGGATCAGGCCGAAAACCTCAAAGCCATGCCCAACCTGGTGGTCACCAGCGGCGCGACTATGCGTATCGGCTTTCTGATTCTGGATGCGCGCGGCACCTCCAGCGCCGACTCGCCGATGAAACACCTGAAAGTACGCCAGGCAATCAACTATGCGATCAACCGTGACGGTCTGGCCTCGCAACTGGTCGGTGGCGAAAGCAAACCATTGCAGGTCGCCTGCTACCCCGGTCAGTTCGGTTGCGACACCAGCGCAGCCACGGTCTACAACTATGACCCGGCCAAGGCCAAGGCGCTGCTCGCCGAAGCGGGTTACCCGAACGGCTTTGAAACCGAAATATTCGCCTACCGCGACCGCGACTACGTTGAAGCAATCATCGGCAACCTGCGTGCAGTCGGCATCAACGCCAAGCTGCGCTACCTCAAGTACGCGGCCCTGCGTGATCAGCAGCGCGGTGGCAAAGTGCCAATGTCGTTTCAGGCCTGGGGTTCGTTCTCGATTCTCGATACATCGGCCTCGGCCGGCACCTGGTTCAAGGGCAACCCGGACGACAACATCAAGGACCCGCAAGTCCAGGGCTGGCTGCAGACCGCCGACAATGCACTGGACCCACAGGTGCGCAAGGACAATTACCGCAAGGCCTTGCAGCGCATCAGCGAACAGGCGTACTGGGCACCGTTGTTCAACTACTCGATGAACTACGCCTACGTCTCGGACCTGAACTTCAAGCCGTATCCGGACGAGCTGCCGCGCTTCGTACTGTCGAGCTGGAAATAGATCGTTAGTGAAGTTATTTGGCGAGACCTGCTGTGAGGTACGTGACGCGCCTTGCAGCATCGTCAGCCAACCCGTCATTCCCTGAACACAAGGTCACTTGCCATGTTCGGATTTCTCTTGCGCCGCCTGGGCATTGCCCTGTGCGTAGCGATCACCGTGTCGGTGATCAGCTTTTCCCTGCTGCACCTGTCCGGCGACCTGGCCACCGCCATCGGCGGGCCGGAAGCCAGCAGCGAGCAGATCGAACAGATCCGTGTGCAATACGGTCTCAACAAACCATTGGTGACCCAGTATTTCGAATGGTTGGCCGACGTGGTACGCCTGGATCTGGGTGACTCGTTCTTCTTTCAGGAATCGGTCTACAACCTGATCGCCTCGCGCCTGTCGATTACCCTCGGGCTGGGCGCAATGGCCCTGAGCATTGCGCTGCTGATTGCCATTCCGTTGGGCGTACTGGCCGCCGTGAAGCGCGACACGTGGATTGATCGCCTGGCGCTGAGCATCGCGGTACTGGGTCAGGCGATGCCGAGTTTCTGGTTTGCGCTGATGCTGATCGTGGTGTTCTCGGTCACCCTGAAATGGCTGCCGGTATCGGGCAACTCGACCTGGGCGCACTTCGTCATGCCTGCCATCGCGCTGGGTTATTACGCCACACCGGCGATCATGCGCCTGACTCGCGCCGGCATGCTCGACGTGCTCAATTCCGATTACATCCGCACAGCGCGTGCCAAGGGCCTGCGCCCCGCCACCGTGCTGTTCAAGCATGCGTTGCGCAACGCGTTGATCCCGGTGGTGGCACTGGCCGCCGTGGAGTTCGGCTTCATGCTTGGCGGCTCGGTGGTCATTGAAACAGTGTTCTCGCTGCAAGGCATCGGCCAACTGGCCTGGGATGCGATTGCCCGTGACGACTTCCCGGTGGTGCAGGCGGTCGTGCTGTTGATCGCGGTGATCTACATCGTCCTCACCCTGCTGGCCGACGTGCTCAACGCATTGCTCGACCCGCGCATTCGCGTGAAATAGGAGGCCACATGAGCACAACCACCTCATCGCCGCTGCTGATCAACGATTACCAGCCACCGGCGCGCAGTGTCTGGCGCACCCTGCGCAACAGCTTCGCGCACCGCGGTTTTGCCATCGGCGCGGTGTTGTTGCTGATCATCCTGTTCGGCGCACTGTTCGCCCCCTGGCTGGCCCCCTACGACCCTTACACGCAGGATGTAATGCTGCGCATGAAACCACCGGTATGGATGGCCAACGGCACCTGGGACTATGTGCTAGGCACCGACAAACTGGGCCGCGATTACTTGTCACGCCTGCTGTACGGCGCACGCATCTCGCTATTCATCGGCTTCTCGGCGGCGCTCATCTCTGGCGTCATCGGCACCATCATGGGCCTGCTGGCCGGCTACTTCGGCGGCAAGACCGACGCTGTGATCAGCTACCTGATCACCACGCGCCTGGCAATGCCAGTGGTGATGATCGCACTGGCCTCCGCATCGCTGATCGGTGGCTCGCTGAAAGTGGTGATCGTGCTGCTTGGCTGCCTGCTCTGGGACCGCTTTGCCGTGGTGGTCCGCGCTGCCGTACAGCAGATTCGCGACGCTGAATACGTGGCTTCGGCCCAGGCGCTGGGTTGCTCGACGCTGCGCATTCTGGCCAGCGAAATTCTGCCTAATCTGGTCGGCGCACTGATCGTGGTTGCCACGCTGGAGATGGCCCACGCGATCCTTCTGGAATCGGCGCTGTCGTTCCTCGGGGTCGGCGTACAGCCACCGATTCCGTCCTGGGGACTGATGATCGCCGAAGGCAAACCGTACATGTTCTTTTCCCCCTGGGTCATCGCCATTCCAGGCGTCGCCCTGATGGTGCTGGTGCTGGGTATCAATCTGGTCGGTGACGGCCTGCGCGACCTGATCCTGCCCGACGGGCGCAACTGACAGAGGAGATACGCACATGGCGCTGTTGCATGTTGAAAACCTGCGTGTCGAGATTCCTCTCGGCCAAGACACGCTGCACGCAGTGCGCGGCCTGGATTTTCAGGTCGAGCGCGGCGAAATGCTGTGTATCGTCGGCGAGTCCGGCTGCGGCAAATCCCTGACTTCGCTGGCACTCATGGACCTGCTGCCGCGCAAGGCCCGGCGTACCGCAACGACGCTGAGCCTGGACGGCATCGACATGCTGACCCAGAGCGAGCGGCAGATGTGCGACCTGCGCGGCAACCGCCTGGCGATGATCTTTCAGGAGCCGATGACCTCTCTGAACCCGGCCTACAGCATCGGCGATCAGCTCAGCGAAGTGCTCACCCGACACCGCAACGTGTCCCGCAAGGAGGCACTGCAGCGCGCCGCGCAGATGCTCGAAAAAGTCGGGATCAGCAACGCCAGCGAACGCCTGCGTCAGTATCCACATCAATTGTCGGGCGGCCTGCGCCAGCGGGTGATCATCGCCATGGCACTGATGTGCGAACCGGACGTGATCATCGCCGACGAGCCGACCACCGCACTGGACGTGACCATTCAGGCACAGATCCTGCGCCTGATCCGCGACATTCAGAAGGAGCTGGGTCTGGCCGTGATCTTCATCACCCACGACCTGGGGCTGGTGGCACGTATCGCCGACCGGGTTGCGGTGATGTACGCCGGACAGATCGTCGAAACCGCCCCGGCGGTCGAGTTGTTCGAGAACCCGCAACACCCCTATACCCGCGGCTTGCTGGCGAGCATACCGATCCCCGGACGCACTCAACCGGGTCAGCCGCTGGGTTCGATTCCGGGGCTGGTGCCCAGCCTGGTGGGCGAGCAACATGGCTGTGCATTTCGCAATCGCTGCTCGCTGGCAATCCCGGCCTGCGCCGAAGACGTGCCGCCAATCAATAGCCAGGACCACATGACCCGCTGCCTGTTTGCTTCAACGGGCGAAGAAACTGTATTGCACCGTGAGGGCATGACGTCATGAACAATCAGGCCCTTAACACGAGTGTCAAAAAAGACATTGCTCTGGAGCTGTGCGACATCCGTCGCGAATTCAGCATCAGCCGTGGATTTTTCAAACCCAATGCCACTTTGAAAGCAGTCGACGGTGTGTCACTGCGCCTGATGCGCGGCGAAACCCTCGGGCTGGTCGGCGAATCGGGATGCGGCAAGAGCACCCTGGCCAAGATGCTGCTGGGCCTGCTCGCGCCCAGCAGCGGCGATGTGCTGGTCAATGGCAAACACCTCGCCGGAACCGACCGCAAGGAGATGGCACGGCGCATCCAGCCGATCTTTCAGGATCCTTACTCGTCGCTCAACCCGCGCAAGACTCTGCGCGAAATCGTCACTTTGCCACTGATCGTGCATGACATCGGCACCCATACCGAGCGTCGCCAGCGTGCCGAAGCAATGATGGACGTGGTTGGTCTGCCCAAGCGCGTGATCGACAGTTACCCGAGCCAGCTTTCCGGTGGCCAGCGCCAGCGGGTAGCGATTGCCCGGGCCCTGGTGATGCGCCCGGATGTGTTGATTTGTGACGAGCCGACCTCGGCGCTGGACGTTTCGGTGCAGGCGCAAATTCTTAATCTGCTACAGGACCTGAAACAGGAATTCGGCCTGACGTACCTGCTGATCAGCCACAACCTGGCCGTCATCGAACACCTCGCCGACCGCGTCGCGGTGATGTACCTGGGGCGGATTGTCGAAGAGCGCAGCCGCGAATCGCTGTTCGCCAGACCCGGTCATCCCTACACGCAAGCGTTGCTGGACTCGGTACTGACCCCTGACCCGCATCTGGGCATTCCCGATCTGGGTTTGCACGGGACCTTCCCCAATCCTATGTCGCCGCCATCCGGCTGTGCCTTTCACCCGCGCTGCCCGGCCTGCATGGCGGTGTGCAAGGAGAAGTCTCCGGTGATTGGCCGCATGGAAGGCGGAACCGTGCGCTGCCACCTGCGCGACACCTCGAAAACCCTGGAGCTGATGCCCTCATGAGTAGCCGTTCGCACGCCATCGAAAACGTCACTGAACAATTCGACAACGGCGCATTTTTCGCCCTGCTTGGCGAAAGCGTCGCCTATCCGACCCAGAGCCAGGAGGCCGAGAGCCTGCCGGAGCTTTATCGCTATCTGCACGAATTCATTACACCGCATGTCGAGCGTCTGGGTTTCAGCGTGGCGGTGCATGACAACCCGGTCGCCGGGCGTGGCCCCCTAATGATCGCGACCCGTATCGAAGACCCGGCCCTGCCGACCCTGCTCAGTTATGGTCATGGCGATGTGGTTCGCGGTTATGACGCGCAGTGGCAACCGGGCTTGTCGCCGTGGCAGGTCATCGAACGTGGCGAACGCTGGTACGGGCGTGGCACTGCGGACAACAAGGGCCAGCACCTGATCAACCTGACCGCTCTGGAGCAGACCCTCAAGGCACGCGACGGCAAGCTGGGTTTCAACGTCAAACTGCTGCTGGAAATGGGCGAAGAAGACGGCTCGCCGGGTCTTGGCGCGTTCTGCCAGGCCCACGCAGAAGAACTCGCCGCAGACATTTTCATCGCCTCCGACGGCCCACGCCTGGCAGCGGCGCGCCCTACCCTGTTTCTTGGCTCGCGCGGGGTGTTCAACTTCGAGCTGACGGTGAACCTGCGTGAAGGCGCGCACCATTCCGGCAACTGGGGCGGGCTGCTGGCCAACCCAGGCATCATTCTGGCCAACGCAATTGCCAGCATGGTCGATGCGCATGGCCGGGTGAAAGTCGCGGGCCTGATGCCGACAGCCATCCCCGATGCCGTGCGTACTGCGTTGGCGGATATCGAGGTCGGCGGCGGCCCCGGCGACCCGGACATCGACGCTGGCTGGGGCGACCCGGCGCTGTCGCTCAGCGAAAAAGTTTTCGGCTGGAACACCCTCGACGTTCTCGCCTTCAAGACCGGCAACCCGGACGCCCCGGTACACGCCATTCCCGGTAAAGCGCACGCGTTATGCCACATTCGCTTTGTGGTCGACAGCGATTACAACGCGTTCATTCCCGCCGTGCGTGCACACCTGGATGCGCACGGTTTCACCCAGGTCGAAGTCCGTCAGACGCGCATGGACGTAATGCACGCCACGCGCCTGTCACCCGACAGCCCGTGGGTCGGTTGGGCACTGGCATCGCTGGCCGTCACCACCGGCAAGAAGCCGGCACTGCTGCCCAATCTGGGCGGCTCGCTGCCCAATGACGTGTTCGCTGAAGTGCTGGGCCTGCCGACTGTCTGGGTGCCACACTCGTACCCGGCGTGCTCACAACATGCCCCCGACGAGCATTTGCTGGCACCGGTGGTCAAAGAAAGTCTGCAAATCATGGCCGGACTGTTCTGGGACCTGGGAACGGACGGCGTACGGCTGACCCGCGAGCATCGGATACAGGAGCTGAGTGAATGAATGAGGCACAACGGCAGGCCACCGACTGGCTGAGCGGGCAGTACGAGGCAATGGAGAAGCTGTTGCAGAGCCTGGTCGATACCGACTCCAACAGTTACGACAAGGCCGGAGTGGATGCGGTCGGCGAACTGCTCGCCGCGCAATTGCTGGCCGACGGGATCAGCGTCGAACGTATCCCGGTTGACGGTTTCGGCGATGTGCTGCTGGCTGAATTGCCAGGCGGCCCCGGCAAGCCGGTGCTGCTGCTCGGCCATCGCGACACGGTATTTCCCAAAGGCACCACGTCCACTCGCGGCTATACCAAAGATGCCGAACTGGCCTATGGCCCTGGCGTGGCCGATATGAAAGGCGGACTGGTGCTGAACTGCTTTGCGCTGAAAGCGTTGAAGCGCATCGGCCCGCTGCCGTTTCCAGTACAGATCCTCTATACCGGCGACGAAGAAATCGGCTCGGCCAGCGCTCGTGTTCACATCGAAAAATACGCCCGCCAGGCTCGCGCGGTGCTCAACCCGGAACCGGGACGCGCCAGCGGCAACGTGGTCAGTGCCCGCAAAGGCGGTGCCACGCTGATCATCGAAGTCAGCGGCCGCGCGGCGCATTCCGGGGTCAATCACGCCGACGGTGCCAGCGCGATTCAGGCGCTGGCGCACAAGGTGATCAAGCTGCATGCGTTGACCGACTACGCAGCGGGCATTACCACAAACGTCGGCTTGATCTCGGGCGGCACCTCCAGCAACACCGTTGCACCCAGCGCCACGGCGAAGCTTGATGTGCGCTTTGTCGAACTGCGCCAATGGGATGAAATTCTCGCCGCCGTCCAGGCCATTGTCGCCGAAGAGGAACTGCCCGGCACATCGGCCAGACTGCTGGAAGCCACGACCTTCCTGCCCATGGAAGCCCGGCACAGCACTGAACTGCTGAGTATTTATCAAGGTCTCGCGCAGGAACTGGGTTTCAGCGTGGAAGGTGAGTTCACCGGCGGCTGCGCCGACTCGGGCTTCACCGCCAGCCTGGGTATCCCTACGCTGTGCGGCCTCGGCCCGGTCGGCGGCAAGGTACACACCGACCGTGAGTATCTGGAGCTTGATACCCTGGTGCCCAGAGGCCAGGCGCTGGTGGCGACGATACTGGCGTTGGGGGATGGTTGAAGAGACTGCCAACGTGCGCCCGACCTGGAAAAAGAGGCGCGACGCAGGTGTGTGACGCAGAGCGTCACGAAATGCATTCCCACGCGGAGCGTGCGGAACGATGACATTCGGGAGAACATTCCATGCAAAACCCATCCGAGCTCCTTGGCAAATCCGCCACCGAACTGCGTGCGCTGATCGGCAACAAACAGATCTCGCCAGTGGAATTGCTCGACGCCTGTATCGAGCGCATTGAAAGCCTGAACCCGAAAATCAATGCGTTCGCCGCCACCTGTTTCAAGCGCGCCCGCGACGAGGCACTGCTGGCCGAGCATGCAGTCCTGCAAGGCAAACCGCTGGGGCTGCTGCATGGCCTGCCAATCGGCATCAAGGATCTGGAAGAAACTGCCGGGGTACTCACCACTTACGGCTCACAATTGTTCCGCGACAACATCCCCGCGCAGGACAACCTGTTCGTCGCCCGCCTGCGTGCTGCCGGAGCAATCGTCGTCGGCAAGACCAATGTCCCGGAACTCGGCGCCGGAGCCAACACCCGCAACGTAGTCTGGGGCGCGACCGGCAACCCGTTCAATCCGGAACTCAACGCAGGCGGTTCCTCGGGTGGTTCAGCCGCCGCATTGGCTGTGGACATGGTGCCGTTGTGCAGCGGTTCAGACACCGGTGGTTCGTTGCGCATTCCCGCAGCACTGTGCGGCATCGTCGGCCTGCGACCTTCACCCGGCTTGGTACCGAGCGAACGCAAAAAACTCGGCTGGACGCCGATTTCCGTTGTTGGCCCGATGGGTCGCAATGTCGCCGACACGCTGCTGCAACTGCGCGCCAGCGCCGGGCTGGGACAGTCTGATCCGTTGAGCTATGCCATTGCCGATGACGAATTTGCACCACGCACCGTCGACCTCAGCCAACTGCGGGTCGGCTATAGCGAAGACTTCGGCGCGTGCGCAGTCGATGACACAATCCGTGCCGTTTTCCGGGAAAAAATCAATGCACTGAAGCCGCTCTTCAAATCCTGCGAAGCCATCGACCTGAATCTGGGCAGCGCCCATCGCACCTTCGATGTACTGCGTGCCGAAGCCTTCGTTGCAGGGTTGCAGGACGCCCATGACCGCGACCCCGATGCGCTGGGACCCAACACCCGCGCCAACTTTGAGATGGGCGCCGCCATGTCGCTGCAGGACTGCGTCAAGGCGCACGGCGAGCAGAGCCGGATCTTTCGCGGTTTCCAAAAGCAATTCGAACACTACGACCTGATCCTCGCCCCGACCACGCCAGTCTCGCCCTTCCCGTGGAGCGAACTGTACCTGCGCGAAGTCAACGGTGTACCACTGGACAATTACTATCGCTGGCTGGCGCTGTGCTACACCATCACCCTGACCACCAACCCGGCACTGTCCCTGCCCTGCGGCACCGACCACAACGGCATGCCGTTCGGGTTACAGGTGATCGGCGGGTTCCGCGGCGACGCAAAACTGCTCGCCTGCGCCGAAGCGCTCGAACAGGCGACGACGAATGACCCACGCTTGTCCCGCCCACGCCCGGACCTGCAAAAATTGCTGGCCTCGGCGGTCGACCTGACGCACATCGTCACGCATCCACCGGTTTACGGCGGATCGAGAACGGGCAAGCCGGAGATTGGGGCGATGTGAACGCGGCGCAGCCAGGTTCGGAAAGATGAGGGGCAAAATCTGCCCCTCAACGTTGAAGCACGTTACTTGGGTAACGCGTAGGCAATCACGTAATCGCCACGATCCGGCGATTGGCGTGCACCGCCGGCGGTGAGCAGGATGTACTGCTTGCCGGTTTTGGGCGACACGTAGGTCATCGGGCCGGACTGGCTGCCGACTGGCAGACGGGCCTTCCAGATTTCATTGCCGTTGCCGCTGTCGAAGGCACGCAGGTAGAAGTCCTGGGTACCGGCGAAGAACAGCAAGCCCGACTGGGTGGACAGCGAAGCACCCAGCGTCGGCATGCCAATCGGAATCGGCAGGCCCATGCGGACGCCCATCGGACCTGTGTCTTTCACGGTGCCGACCGGAACCTGCCACATCAGCTTTTTGGTTTTCAGGTCAATCGCCGACATGGTGCCGAACGGCGGTGCCTGGCACGGAATGCCGACGGCAGACAGGAAGCGCTGGCGCATTGCACCAAACGGCGTGCCGGTCTGCGGCACGACGCCCATCTCGATACCACTGGCACCGGCGGCGATCTTGTCGCGCGGGATCATGTAGTTGGCCAGGCCCAGGCGCATGTCATTGACGAACATATAGTTGTTGGTCGGGTCGACCGAGACGCTGCCCCAGTTCATGCCGCCCAGCGAGCCGGGGAACTGCAACGCAGGGTCCAGGCCTGGCGGTGTGTAAACGCCCTCGTGACGCATGCCTTTGAAAGCGATGCGGCACATCAGTTGGTCGAACGCCGTGGCACCCCACATGTCGGACTCTTTGAGGGTCTGGTTGCCAATCGACGGCATGTCCACCGAGAACGGCTGGGTCGGAGAATAGCGCTCGCCCGGCACATTACCCTGCGGCACAGGGCGTTCTTCGACACGCGAAATTGGCACGCCGGTTTCGCGGTTGAGCAGGAAAATCTCGCCCTGCTTGGTGACTTGCGCCAATGCCGGCTGCGTACCGCCCTTGCCGTCCGGGATGTCATACAGCAACGGTTGCGCCGGAATGTCGAAGTCCCACAGATCATGGTGGGTCATCTGGAAGTTCCAGCGCACCTGACCGGTCTTTACGTCCACCGCAACGACTGATGAGGACCATTTGTCGTCCTGCTCGGTACGCGTCCCGCCGAAGAAGTCGGGTGTAGCGTTACCGGTCGGCAGGTAGATCAGGCCGAGCTTGTCATCGTAGGACATGGCCGACCAGACGTTCGGCGTGCCACGCGTATAGGTTTCACCTGCTGGCGGACGCTTGTTGGTATTCGGGTTACCCGGATCCCAGGCCCAAACCAGCTCACCGCTGTGTACGTCGAAAGCACGCACCACGCCTGGAGGTTCGCCGGTGGAGAAGTTGTCGGCAACCCGACCGCCCACCACCACTACATTACCGGCCACCAGCGGCGTCGAGGTCTGCTGGTAGTAGCCTTCCTTGACTTCGCCCATGTCGGTTTTCAGATCGACTACGCCTTGATTACCAAAGTCCTTGCAGGTCTCGCCGGTCCTGGCATCGAGTGCGATCAGGCGAGCGTCGCCAGTCGGCAGAAACACGCGTGTGGCGCACGCGGCGGCTGGCTGGGCAGGTGCGTCGGGTGCAGCTGCGGGTGCGGGTGCGGCGAAGTAGCCCAGGCCTCGGCAGCGCTGCCAGTTGGGCGCACTGCCCTGCGGATCGAACTTCCAGCGCTGAGTGCCGGTGTCAGCATCCAGTGCGAATACTTTGCCGTAGGCGGTGCAGGTGTAGACCGTGTCGCCGACCTGCAGCGGGGTGTTCTGGTCTTCTGCACCGGCACCTGTGCTCTGCGGAATGTCGCCGGTGTGGAAGGTCCAGGCAACCTGCAGCTTGTCGACGTTGCTCTTGTTGATCTGATCCAGAGCAGCGAACCGGTTACCTGCCGGCGTATTGCCCCAGTGTGCCCAGTCCTTCTGCTCGGCACCCGGCGCCACCGGGACAATAGGCGGCACGCTGCTGGCGCTGACCACATGGCTCGGAACGAACATGTAGCCAATGGTCGCCACAACACCGATGGCCAGCATGCCGGCCAGACCATATGCGCCACGACCCGCCTGAGCACCCGAAGCGCGCACCAGTGTCGGGTAGATCAGCGCAATCACCAGGCCGATCACGGCAAAGGTCAATAGGCGGGACACCAGCGGCCAATAGTGCAGGCCTGCATCCCAGATAGCCCAGATGGCGGTCAGTACCAGGGCGATGCCATACAACAAAGCACCTTTGGGTTTGCGCGCGGCGATCAGCGCACCACTGATCAGCATCGCCAGTCCCATCAGCAGGAAGAACCAGCTGCCGCCCAATGTCACCAGATAGCCGCCGCCACCTGCCAGACCGAGCCCGATCAGGGCGATCAGTACTCCCAGCCCAAGCAGCAGCAACCTGCCGCCAGTTCCTGTGTCTTGCTTGTTTGTCATTTTTCAAACCTGTCGGATTTTTACAGCCGAACAGAATGTACCAAACGGTTCATAATGACAAATTGTCGCAGGCTGCCAAGCTTCTGGAACAGGCTTTTGCGGGCGATCAGCGCACAGTTTTTGCGTTTATGCGCACGCCTATAGCGCCATGCCATCCCGACCGATCAATACATGGCCCGGCAGTCCTGGCGGCAGCCCCATCAACCACGCATCCAGCGTATGGCCGATGTGCGTCAATACCGCCTTGCCCGGTCGCAACTGGTCGATGGTTTGCAGCGCCAGGGTCAGGTCATTGTGATTGCGTGGCGGCTGAGGCTGTGGGGGCATGGAACAATCGAGAATCAACACATCCAGCGGTTGGCGTTGCAAAAACTCGCAGGTCGCGTCGGGCAAGCCGACTGTGTCGGTCAGGTAGGCAAAACGTTGCCCGTCGCCTTCAAACATGTACCCGAACGTGGGCTTGGAGTGCGTCAGCGGCAACGCCGTAACCTGCAGTGCGCCCAGTGCCCGGGTTTCGAAGGCTGCAAACGGCTGGCTGAAATCGAGAATGCCGGGGTGCTTGTAGAGGTCGGCCAGGCCTTCCGGGTCCGCCGGGCCGTGGACCGGAATCACCAGCCCCTGGCCCCAGCGCAGATGCAGCAGGCCCTGGGCATGGTCGGCATGGTAATGCGTCTGCAGGATGCCATTCAGGCTGCGCGGCGGGAAACGTTCGGTAAGGTCGGTCAGGCCGCTATCGATCAACCAGCGCTGATCGGCGCATTCAATCAGCGCACTACACGGCAAGCGTCGCAGGTCCTGATTCGCCCGCGCCGCCGAGCAGGCCGGGCACTGGCAACCGTAGACCGGCACCTGTCGTGCGTCACCGGTGCCCAGCAGGGTCAGGCGCATGCGTCACGCCGCTCCATCAGGCCGATAAGCGTGGCGACGGTCTGTTGCAGATCACCCGAATTATCCAGCGGGAAGACCTGCGGATTGTTCGCCAGTAAATCCCCGGCAAAGCGCGAGTTGCGCGCTAGGCGCTCCTCGATTTCCGCAAGGGTTTCCCTGTTGCGCGCCAACAGCCGTTGGCGCAGCACGTCCTGATTGACGGTCAGCAGCACCGCCAGCAGCGTCGGATAACGCAATTGCGCTTTCTGCAGATGCGCCCGGGAGCCGTTGATCAACACGTCGTGGCCCTCCAGCAGCCACTGATCGATCTCGATGGGGATGCCGTAGTGCAAGCCATTGGCCTGCCAGCTCAAGGCAAACGCGCCACGCTCGCGCATCTGCTCGAACTGTTCGACCGTCACCGCCTGTGCCGCCTCGCCCACCGCTTCGGCAGAACGGGTGATCACCCGCCGTACAACCCGGCAGTTGCGTTGCGCCAGCGTTTCACGGGCTGCATCCAGCAGGCTGTCCTTGCCTGAACCGGACGGCCCGATGAGATAGATCAACCTGCCAACCATCAAAACACCCTCTTGCCTTGTCGCCAGACCTTGTCGATAACCGGCAGGCCTGCATGATTGCGCGCCTGAATCAGATCAGCGCGCAGACCGATGCGAATCTCGCCCCGATCCGCCAACCCTGCCGCAACGGCGGGCGTGCGGCTGACCATATTGATCGCGTGCGGCAGCTCGCAGTCGTTGTCCTGTTCGGCCAGCATGAACGCGGCCTGCAACAGGCTGGCCGGGTAGTAATCGCTGGACAGAATGTCCAGCAGCCCGTGTCGGGCCAGCGATGCTGCCGCCACGTTACCGGAGTGCGAGCCGCCGCGCACGATGTTCGGTGCGCCCATCAGCACACTCATGCCCAGTTGCCGACAGCCGCGGGCCGCTTCGAGTGTGGTCGGGAATTCGGCGATGTTCATGCCGAAACCTGCCGATTCCTCGACATGTGCCATGGTTGCGTCGTCGTGGCTCGCAATCGACAGGCCGCGCGCCAGGCACAGTTCGACAATCGCGCGCCGGTAGCGGTCGGCATACTCGGTGGAATTGGCCACCTGTTCGACGATAAAGCGGTCCATTTCCTCATGACTCATGTGGTACTTGCCCATGTAGTACTCGCGGTACTTGGACTCCAGGGCAAATTGGCGCTGGCCGGGCGCGTGGTCCATCACCGAAACCAGTTGCACCAGTGGCTGGTCCACCAGGTCACGAAACACGCTCAGGGTATCCGGATGACTGACCTCACAACGCAGGTGCAACAGGTGCTCGGCGCGGGTCAGGCCCGCTGCGTTGGCGTCGGCAATCGCCTGAAGCATTGCGGGCAGTTGCTGCATGCGCTTGCCTTTGGGGTTGATGTCGCCAATAGACAGTGCATCGAACACCGTGGTAATCCCGGCCGCGACAATTTGCGCATCATGGCTGATCACCGCCGACATCGACGGCCAGTCGACACCCGGCCGCGGCGACAGGTGCTTCTCCAGATTGTCGGTGTGCAACTCCACCAGGCCCGGCAGCAGGTAATCGCCCTGCATGTCCTGAGCCTGGCTCAGTTGGCTGCGCCCGCTCTGAACCTCGGCAATCAGGCCGTCGCGGACCACGACTGTGCCGACGAACACCTGCTCGGCAGTCACCACACGGGCGTTACTAAAGATCTGTTCGTTCAGCATTGCAGCAACTCCTTGGCGGTGAGGTCCACCGGGCTCATGTCGAGTTGACGATTGGCGACTGCCTCACGGGCGTCGCGGTCATGAAAAATACCGATCAGTGCGGCACCGGCCTGTTTGGCCTCGTCGACCAGCTCCAGCACCACCTGACGGTTGGCGTCGTCCAGCGAAGCCGTCGGTTCGTCGAGCAATAAAACCGGCCACGGCACCATGAATGCCCGGGCGATGTTGATACGCTGCTGTTCACCACCGGAAAAGGTGCTGGGAGCCAGTGGCCAAAGGCGCTGGGGAATGTTCAGCCGGTTCAGCAGCAGTTGCGCGCGCTCCTGAGCCTGTTCGCGCGACCATCCGCGTGCGAGTGCCGGCTCCATCACTACATCCAGGCTGGAGACACGCGGAATGACGCGCAAGAACTGGCTGACATAGCCGAGCGTTTTGCGCCGCACCTCAAGCACCTGGCGCGGGGTTGCCCCGACCAGTTCGGTCCACTCGCCTTCGTGCTGTACGCGGATGCTGCCAGCGGCAGGCAGGTAGTTGCCGTACAAAGTGCGCAACAATGTGCTTTTGCCCGCGCCGGACTGCCCGCTGAGCACCAGGCATTCGCCAGCGCGCACCGAGAAACTGAGCCCGCGCAGCACATCGAGGACCACGCCGTTGTGCTGGTGCAGGGTGAAGGTTTTCGACAGGTCACGGACCTCGATCAAGGTTGTCATCGGGCTCACCTCTTCTGTACAGGCTGTTCGGACAGTGCGGCTCATGGCTGCAATACCGAGGACACCAGCAGTTGTGAATACGGATGCTGCGGGTCATCGAGAATCTGGTCAGTCAGGCCGCTTTCGACCACTTCCGAGCGACGCATGACCATCAGCCGATCAGCCAGCAACCGTGCGACCGCCAGGTCGTGAGTGACGATGACCACGGCCAGGTCCAGCTCTCGAACCAGACCACGCAACAGGTCGAGCAACCGCGCCTGCACCGACACGTCCAGCCCGCCGGTGGGTTCGTCCATGAACACCAGTCTGGGGCTGGACACCAGGTTGCGGGCGATTTGCAGGCGTTGCTGCATGCCGCCGGAAAATGTGCGCGGCAGATCATCAATGCGCAGCGGGTCGATCTCGACCTGGCTCAGCCAATCCAGCGCTGCACTGCGCAATTGCTGATAATTGCGCACGCCCTGGGCCATCAGGCGCTCGCCGATATTGGCTCCGGCAGAGACGCCCATGCGCAAACCGTCACGCGGGTTCTGCTCGACAAAGCCCCACTCGGTACGTAACAAGGTGCGACGTTGCGCCTCACTGGAACTGTACAAATCAAACCAGTTGCCATCCTTGCTTCGATAATCGATGTTGCCGCGATCCGGCGGGCAGCGCCCGCTCAACAGCGACAGCAGCGTGGACTTCCCCGAGCCGGACTCGCCAACGATGCCCAGCACTTCGCCGGGGTACAGATCGAAACTGACGTCCTGACAGCCCTTCTGCACACCGTACAGGCGAGTCAAGCCGCGTACCTTGAGCAGCGGCTGCACAGCGTCAGGAAGGCGCCCGCCCGCCGCGTCCAACGAACGTGCACTGATCATCGGTCGTTCTCCTGCTGCTTGACGCGCTGGGCGCAGTAATCGGTGTCGGAGCAGACAAAGCTCTGCGTCCCGGCATCGTCGAGAATCAGCTCGTCGAGAAAGGACTCATGGCTGCCGCAGATTGCGCAGGACTGCTCCCAGCGCTGCACTTCAAACGGGTGATCTTCAAAGTCCAGACTTACCACCCGGGTAAACGGCGGTACGGCATACAGACGCTTTTCCCGTCCCGCACCAAACAGCATCAGCGCAGGGCTCATGTGCAGCTTGGGGTTGTCGAATTTAGGGATCGGCGACGGGTCCATCACGTAACGCTCATCGACCATCACCGGGTAGGCGTAACTGGTAGCGATGTGGCCGAAGGTAGCGATGTCTTCGTAGAGCTTGACGTGCATGACGCCGTAATCGTCCAGCGCGTGCATGGTGCGGGTCTCGGTTTCCGAAGGCTCGATGAAACGCAGCGGCTCGGGAATCGGCACCTGATAGACCATGATCTGATCGGCGTGCAACGGTGTTTCCGGAATGCGGTGACGGGTCTGGATGACAGTCGCCTCGGGGGTGCGCTCGGTGGTGGCGATACCGGCCGTACGGGCAAAGAAACGCCTGATCGAGACTGCGTTGGTGGTGTCGTCAGCGCCCTGGTCGATGACCTTGAGCACATCATCGGCACCCAGGATCGCAGCGGTCAGCTGCATCCCGCCGGTGCCCCAACCATAAGGCAGCGGCATCTCGCGCCCGCCGAACGGTACCTGATAACCGGGAATCGCTACCGCCTTGAGCAAGGCACGGCGAATCATGCGTTTGGTCTGCTCGTCCAGATACGCGAAGTTGTAGGCGTCATCCCGTGCGGACCTTTGCTCTGCGGTGTTCATCGGTGCATTAGTCATTGGTCGCTCTCCGGTTGCGGTGCGGACTTGCGCAGCTTGCGGATCAACTCCAGCTCGGACTGGAAGTCCACGTAATGCGGCAGCTTGAGGTGCGAGACAAAACCGGCCGCCTCGACGTTGTCGCAATGCGCCAGCACGAACTCTTCCTGCTGGGCCGGCGAGCGGACTTCTTCGTTGAATTCCCCGGCGCGCAACGAGCGGTCCACCAGCGCCATGCCCATTGCCTTGCGCTCTGCGTTGCCGAATGCCAGGCCGTAGCCACGGGTGAACTGCGCAGGTTCGCTGGCCGAGCCGACGAACTGGTTGACCATCTCGCACTCGGTCACTTCGATGTCGCCGATCACAATCGGAAAACCCAGTTCTTCAGGCTCTATCCAGACCTCTACCTCGCCGATGCGGATTTCCCCGGCGAACGGATGGTTGCGGCCGTAACCACGTTGGGTCGAATAACCCAGTGCCAGCAGGAAACCCTCATCGCCACGGGCCAGCGCCTGCAAACGCTGGGCACGACTGGACGGATACTCCAGCGGTTCGCGGGTGATGTCCGCGACGCTCTCGCCATCGTCCACTTCAGGTTTGATCAACCCTTCTTTGGCCAGCAACCCCAGCACTCGCGGGCAGGGTTGCAGCGTTGCATCCGGCGCCACGTCCGGGCCAGGGTGCTCACCTTCGGCCAGCAAGGTGAAATCCAGCAGGCGGTGGGTGTAGTCAAAGGTCGGGCCCAGCAATTGCCCGCCGGGGACGTCCTTGAACGTGGCAGACAAGCGCCGGTTGAGCTGCATATTCGAGGTGTCGATGGGCACGCTGGCGCAAAAACGCGTCAGCGTCGTGCGGTAGGCGCGCAGCAGAAAGATCGCTTCGATCAAATCCCCCGCCGATTGCTTGATCGCCAGTGCGGCCAGCTGCGGGTCGTACAGCGAACCCTCGCTCATGACTCGCGCAACCGCCAGTGGCAACTGCTGGCGGATCTGCTCGACATCGAGCTCGGCAATGCTTGTATCGCCACGGCGCTTGCTGGCCAGCAGGCGGTGGGCGTTATCGATGGCCTGTTCGCCACCCTTCACGGCGACGTACATCAGGCACACTCCTGCACGCGGGTGCTGCGTGGCAAGCCGAGCATTTGGTTGCCCGACACAAAGAACACGTCCAGCCCGCAGGGGAAGACATTCCGTGCTTCACGCTCGGTCCAGAACGCTTCGTCCAGCGGCAAGGCCACAGAATTTTGCTGCTCGATGCCGGGACCGCTCCAGGCAAGGGTCTGTCCGCCTTGCAGGCCTGGCAACTGAATCAGCAAGGTGCAGGACTGATCAGGGTAACGGTCGTTGCCGGTATCGAAACCGTGCAGGTCCCCGACAGTCGACGCATCGAGCAACGCGAAACGAGCAGCACTCCGGTCAGTGACAATCGGGCTGCCGCAATGAAAGGCAATATTCGCGCGAATCGCCGGGGTATCAAACTCAGGGGCAAGCCAGAGCGGAGTGTCCAGGTCCAGCAGCGCCAGGCACAAGGCATGAGTGGCACTGTCCAGGCCCTGCAAGGCAGGCGGCTGATGTCTGGTGGGCAGGGTCTGGATCACACCCGGACCGGACAAAGCCTTGAGCACTACGCGAAAACTGCGCTGGGCATCCAGCACTGGATCGGTGAAGGCAGGTTGCAGAAGGACGGCATTCATCAGTCTTTTCCTCGGACCAGGGTAAAGAATTCCACTTTGGTTGCAGCGGCTTCTGCGTCCTTGCGTGCACGACGCTCGGCTTGCGCACGCGCCAGGGGCTCGATCAGCTCGGACAGCCACCAGGCCTGTTGCGCGCCTTGCAAATGGGCATCAGCCAGCGCCGCCAGTTCGGCATGGCGCTTGTCGCGTCCGGCCAGGTAGCTGTAACCCGTGCGGCCATCGGCCAGACGGACCACGCAGCGGGTAACGCTCATCTCGCCAAGATTGAACGCCGAACCGGTGCCGCCCATGCGACCACGCACCAGGGTCATGCCGATTTCCGGGGCACGGATTATCTGGTAATCGGTGTCGCGCAACGCCGCCTCGTGACGCTGCAACTGTTCGCGGCTCGGCTCATCGACAAAGGCGCGCGCCAGTACGCCCATCCAGTGCTGCCGTGCGGCCGTTTCAGGGGTTGCTTGCATGGAACACCTCGATGTCAGTCAGTCGTTGGGGTGACGGCGATCTGGTTGAACGTCACCTGATACTGGAAGCGGTCGCAGCGGCTGGCCGAGCGGGAAAGCTCCACCGGCCGCCCCGATCGGTCACACGAAACCGTCAACACCGTCAGCGCCGGCATGTGCCGGGGCATCAGCAGCAGCCCGGCCTCTTCACGGGACGGCAGGCGTGCTCCGATCAGGCTCTGCGCGCGGCTCAGCGGCAACTCGCGCTCAGCCAGATACTGGCGAACCGAGCCACCCTGATAGTCAGCCAGCACATCGCTGTAGCGGGCGCTGTAGCGATGGCAGATCAGGCTCACAGGCTGGCCATCCAGCTTGCGTAACGTCTGCATTTCGATCAGCGGCGCATGCTCGGCCAGCCCCAGATGCAGCGCATCTTCGTGACTGGCGAGGCATTCGCGGCGCAACAGCAGAATCGCTTCCACGCCGATGCCTTGTGCCGACAGTGACTGGCTGTAGGCGCTGTCGGCCTGCATCGGGTAGATCAACGGACGTTCCAGCACTTGCGTGCCCTTGCCCTGGCGTCGCAACACACTGCCCTCACGGACCAGTTCATCGACCGCTCGGCGGATCGTATGGCGGTTGACACAGAAGCGTTCGGCCAACTGAAACTCGGCAGGCAGATAATCGCCGGGCCGATACGAGACCAGCTCATCGCGCAGGGTTTCAGCCAGTTCGAGGTACATCGGCTCAGCTTGTCTAGACAACTGCATGATTAAAAAAAGTGTTCATTGAACACCCCTCTTCTGTCAGATGAATTGCTTGCGCAGGCGCTGCGACATGATGTCGATGACGCTTACCACAACGATGATCACCAGCAGCACGGCGCTGGTCTGGACGAACGCAAAGGCCCGGATATTCTCCCAGAGAATGACCCCGATGCCGCCTGCACCGACCATGCCCACCACGGTCGCCGAGCGCACATTGGATTCGAACCGGTATAAAGCATAGGAGATCCATAGCGGCATAACCTGAGGAATTACACCGTAGATCACTTCCTGTAAAGCACTGGCACCGGTCGCACGTACCCCTTCGACAGGACCAGGCTCTATGGCCTCGACGGCTTCGGCGAACAGCTTGGCTAGCACACCGGTGGTACTGATCCAGAGCGCCAGCACCCCGGCAAACGGCCCAAGCCCGACCGCGACCACAAACAACATCGCAAAAACCATCTCATTGATCGAGCGAAAGGCGTCCATGCAGCGCCGCAATGGCAGGTGAATCCACCACGGCGTGATGTTCTCGGCGCAAAGAACGCCCAGCGGTATCGAACAGACAATCGCCAGCGCCGTACCCCACAGGGCAATCTGGATGGTCACCAGCATTTCCTTGAGGTAGCTGCGCCACTCACGGAAGTCCGGCGGGAAGAAATCGGCGGCGAAGGTCGCCATGTTCGACGAGTCTCGAACCAGCGTCATCGGGTTCATTTCCGCGCCCTGCCAGGCCCAGGCCAGTGCCGCAAGCAACAGCCCCCAACCCAGGTAACGAGACCAGTTGGGCTTGCCCGCAGCCTGGGCATAGGCAACTTGAGTGGTCATGGCGAACTCCTGATAGTGATCGATTGGCTCAACCTGCAGAGCTGTCTGCCGTTTTCTGGTTCAGCTCGGTGATGCGCTCCTGCAACTTGTTCAGGCTGGCGTCGATGTCCTTGAGGCGGGTCGCTTTCTCCTGAGCATCCAGCGTGGTGCTGGCGGCCACCTCAGTACGCTGTTTGAACAGCTCAAGCTGGCGAATAGGCAACAACTGGTCGTCGCTGGACTTGAGGAACTTGCCCATCTGCATGTTCTTCAGGACGGTTTTCTCTTCAGCGGTATTGCCATAATCGGCGAAGAAATCACGGATCTTCGCCTTGTTTTCGTCCGACAGAGCTTTGCTCCAGACAATCGGGTCGGCTGGAATCAGCGGCGACTTCCAGATCACCTTCAATTGCTCGACCTTGTCCGGTTGAGTCACGGCCAGGCGGTCCCAGCTTTCGGTATTGAAGGTCGCGACATCCAGCTGACCTTTGGCAACACTCAGGGCATTGACCTCATGGCTGGAGTTCAAGGTGCGCTTGAAGGCGGTGGAGGCATCCACGTGGTTTTTGGCAAATACGTAATAGCCAGGCACCAGATAACCCGACGTGGAGTTCGGGTCACCGTTGCCGAAGGTCAGACTCTTGGCGTTCTTGAGCATGTCTTCGACGGAGTTGATCGGGCTGTCCTTGCGCACGATCAACAGGCTCCAGTAGCCCGCATCGCCGTTGGCGGCAGACGTCTGGGCAAAGATCTCGCCATTGGAGCGGTCTACCGCTTCCATCGCGGCCTTGTTGCCCAGCCAGGCCACATCGACCTTGTTGAAGCGCATGCCCTGAATCAGACCGGCGTAGTCCGAGGCAAAGGTGGCATTGACCTTCAGACCGGTTTTGCGGCTCATGTCATCGAGAAACGGCTGCCAGATACTTTTCAGGTTCTGCGATGACTCGGTGGACATGATGCCGAAATTGATGGCTTTTTCTTCTGCAGCCTGGACCGTGCCCAACGCGCAGGCGGTCAGCAAGGCGGCAGAGGCGAGAAGACGACCGATACGCTTGAACATGCAGGCTCTCCTGATAAATAGGGTGATGTTGAAAAGCTTCAGACTTTGGCCAGTTCCAGACGCGGCTTCTGCCGAACGCGACGGCTTCGTTCGGTGATCATCAGGCTCGCGTCCGCGTCTGCACCGTAGAGGTCATTGAGGAACTGTTTGCTGAGATCCTGCGCCAGGCCATCAAAATGGATCCGCCCGCCCTTGAGGGCCACGGCACGCGGGCAATAGCGCACCGCGTAATCCACCTGATGCAAGGTGACGACGACGGTCTTGCCATCGCTGCGATTGATGTCGGCAAGAATTTCCATGACCCTGCGGGCCGATTCGGGGTCCAGCGAGGCAATCGGTTCGTCGGCAAGGATCACTTCGGCGCGCTGGGTCAAGGCACGAGCAATCGCCACTCGTTGCTGCTGGCCGCCAGACAGGGTCGAAGCCCGCTGGGTGGAAAGATCTGCCAGCCCTACCCTGTCCAGCGCGGCCATCGCACGCTGTTTTTCCTCGCGATTGAACAGCGCCAGACTGCCGCGCCAGCGCGGCATGCGTCCCAGACAACCGAGCAAAACGTTGTCCAGCACACTGAGGCGATTGACCAGATTGAATTGCTGGAAGATATAGCCGATATCGGCGCGCAGACGTCGCACCTGACCGTTGAGACGACCGGACGACTGAACCTCGCGCCCCAGCACCTGAACCTGACCGCCATTGCTGCGATCACAGCACGCCAGGCCGGCAAGATGGCGCAGCAAGGTTGATTTGCCAGAGCCGGAAGCGCCAATCAGCGCAACCATCTCACCAGGTTGTATAGACAACGCAAGGTCAACCAGCGCACTTTTGTGCGAGAAGGTCTTGTTCAGGCCCTGTACATGAATGGCATCGTTCATGAGGCTTCTCGGTCTGCGCACGACCCGGGACAGGTCGTATTCGGTTGTCAACCAAACTGAACCTGTGTTGTTGCAGCCTCATGAACCGTGAGTGACTAGCTGATAACAGTTTGTCGCAGAAGGTGTTGCAGCGTCACGAAATGCATTACCACGCGGAGCGTGGTAACGATCATCATCGTGGTTTGAGCCCTATTTACAGGCCCATCGTAACCTGTACATCACGATGAGCCCTTCGCTTGGTACAGACAGCTGCCGGATCAGATCCGGAAGCTGCCGACCAGTTGCTGCAAGCGGGCAGCCTGCTCTTCCAGCGAGTTGCAGGCGTCCAGGGTCTGGCGCAGGTTGTCGACACCCAGCTGGTTGAGGGTGTTGATATGAGTGATGTCGACATTGATCGACTCCACCACCGAGGTCTGCTCCTCCGTTGCTGCGGCCACCGACTGGTTCATGCCGTTGATCTCTTCGATACGGCGGGTCACGCTGCCCAGGCGCTCGCCAGCGAGGTTGGCGATGCCTACGCTGTCCTCGCTCTGACGCTGGCTTTCAGTCATGTTGACCACTGCCTCACGAGCGCCGACCTGCAGCTCTTCAATCATCTTCTGCACTTGTTGCGCCGAATCCTGAGTGCGGTGCGCAAGGTTACGCACCTCGTCAGCCACCACGGCAAACCCGCGCCCGGCTTCACCGGCACGCGCCGCCTCGATGGCCGCGTTGAGCGCCAGCAGGTTGGTCTGCTGGGAAATGCTGGTGATCACTTCGAGAATCTGCCCGATGTTGGCGGTCTTGCCATTCAGGCTTTCGATGTTCACGCACGACTCGCTGATCTTGCCGGACAGCTCGTTCATGGCCTTGATGGTCTGCTGCACAACGTTCTGGCCGTCGCTGGCCAGGCCGCTCGCATCGCTCGACTGCTGCGAGGTGCGCGCAGCATTCTGGGCGATTTCCTGGGCGGCGGCACCCAATTCGTTGATCGCCGCTGCCACGCTTTCAGTGCGGTTGGCCTGCTGGTCGGAGTTGTCCATCGACGCGTTGGAGACCTTGACCACTTGTGTGGCCACCGCCCCCAGTTGCGCGGCAGTCGAGGCCACTTCGCGGATCGAGGTATGGATACGTTCGACAAAATGGTTGAACGACTGCGCCAGGGCACCGAATTCGTCCTGCGATGTAATGGCCAGACGCTTGGTCAAATCGCCCTCGCCATCGGCGATATCACGCATCGCGCGGCCCATCTGATGCAAGGGTTGCATCAACACCCGGATCAACAGGCCCAGCAGCAGGATGATCACCATCACCACAACCACCATCGCAGTGATGGCCGAGGTACGGAACTCGGTCAACATGGCGTAGGCGGAATCCTGCTCCAGTACCAGTGCCACGTACCAGTTGGCCGTCGAGACACCTTGAACGGGCGTGAAGGAAATGATCTCTGGCTTTTTACCGGAGTCGATTTCACTCACCCCGGCAGCAATTTTCGGAGTGTTGGTCGGGTAGGCTTCACTGATGTTCTTGAGCACCAGTTTGCTGTCCGGGTGCACCAGAATCTTGCCGTCGGCACTGACCAGAAACGCATAACCATGGCCATCAAAGTTCAGCGAGTTGATGATCTTGGTGACGTTGTCCAGAGCGATATCAGCACCGGCCACGCCCACGAACTGATTCTGAAACTTGACCGGTGTGGCCATGGTCATGACCAGCTTGCCGGAAGATGCCGCGATGTAGGGTTCGGTCACAATGGTGCCGGGCGCATTCTGTGCCGCCTTGTACCAGCCACGTGCACGCGGATCGTAGTCAGCGGGGCGATTGGCCGACGGCACCGAGAACATCACGCCATCGGTGCTGCCAAAGTAACTCAACTGAAAACTTTCGCTGTAGGCAGGCAGGCCAATGGCGCGCTGCAACTGTGGCAGCTCCTTGCCATCCGCGGCGACTTGCTGCGACATCGATTGCAGCAATTGCATGCGGCTTTCCAGCCAGGTCTGGATGTTCTGCGTGGTGAGCGTACCCAGTTGTTGCAACTCGGACCTGACGCTGGATTTGAGCGACTGACGTTGTCGATAGTCATTGATGACAATGAACACACTGAACGCGACAACCACAATCAATGCGGCGGCGAGAAGAATTTTCTTGCTGAAACCCAGACTTTTCATAGCGGTTACTTCCACGGCAAAAACCAATAAGGACGATCTCTGAATCGTCAATCAAACTTCCAACTGTGCCGTCCTTTTCACGTAACAACCTACAGGCCGTTCAGCAACCGGAGTCGATACACCAGCGCCTGCCATGTCGATCATCAGGCAGGTTCAGGTACCGAAACCTTACAGAGACGCTTGTATCGCCATATCGGCCGAGATGGACGAGTCCTTGATTATTTTTTTCAAAGCGTGCTGAGACCTGTCTCCCACAATCGGCGGTGAAACGTGCAGAGCCGGAAAAACTGGCTATGGTTGAATCATCCCCGCCGTGCAGAGGATGGTCTTGCCATGCTGAGTATCGAAAAACTTTTTGACGATTTGCACAGTCTCCCGAGCATTCCCAAGGTGGCTCAGGATCTGATGCTGCAATTTGACAACCCTTCCTCGAACCTGGAAAGCATTGCGCGAAACATCGAGAAAGACCCGGTGATTGCTGCCAAGGTGCTGCGCCTTGCCAACTCGGCGCGGTTTCGCGGCTCGCGAGAATCCTCGAGTATCGAAGACGCGGCCATGCGCCTGGGTTTCAACACCCTGCGCACCCTGGTAATGGCCTCGGCAGTGACCGGCGCGTTCAAAGCCGGGCCGAGTTTTGACCTCAAAGGGTTCTGGCTCAAAAGCTTTCAGGTGGCAGGGATCTGCCGGATGCTGGCGAAACAGACGGGTGTCGACCCAGAAATCGCCTTTACCTGCGGGGTCATGCATAACATCGGCGAACTGCTGATCCAGACCGGCGCGCCCGACGTTGCAGAGCGCTTGAACAACGCAGCCAAGGCCGGTACACCGGGGCGAGCGGCCAACGAAACCCTGCAACTGGGTTTCAGCTACCCGGAAGTAGGCGCAGAACTGGCCAGTCGCTGGCATCTGCCAGAGCTGATCAAACAGGCTATCGCCTATCAGGCAACACCGCTGAAGGCTCCGTCCGACGCACCGCTGCCAAAGATCGTCGCTCAGGCCATCACCATCTCCGATGCACTGGAAGCCCACGGCGGCGCAACCGCGCAAGCGCAGCAGGCTTGCGGCGGGCCATTGATGGAAGGAGTCGATCTGGACGCACTGTTTGCCGGACTGCCAGCGGTGCTTGAAGCCGACAAGGCGTTCTCCGACCTGCTGAGCTAAGCCGGCCACTCTCCACGGCTGCAAGAGCGGCCATGGCGTGAGTGCTTCACCCCATGGTCCTCCTCATTTATCTGTATATCCATACAGATAAAACTTGCCCGCGGCGTATTCAACGTTCATCCTTGCAGCCCTTGCACCGGTAATCGACGACGGTAGTCATGCGGCTGTTTCTTTGCGAAAAACCCTCCCAGGCCAAAGACATTGCGGCTGCGCTCGGCGCGACCCGGCGTGGCGACGGCTGCTGGGTGGGTGCCAATGCCACCGTAACCTGGTGCATCGGCCACTTGCTGGAAACCGCCCCGCCCGACGCCTACGATGCGCGTTACAAACGCTGGGTGCTGGAAGACCTGCCCATCATTCCGGAAAAGTGGAAGATGCTCGTCAAGCCGAGAACTGCCAGCCAGTTCAAGGCAGTCAAGCGATTGCTGGGCGAAGCTCAAGAGTTGGTGATAGCCACCGATGCCGACCGCGAAGGCGAGATGATCGCCCGCGAACTGGTCGAACACTGTCGCTATCGCGGGCCGATTCAGCGTTTGTGGCTGTCGGCACTCGATGACGCCTCCATCCGCAAGGCGCTGGCAGCGCTCAAACCCGGTGCCGATACGTTCAGCCTGTATCACTCGGCACTGGGTCGATCCCGTGCCGACTGGCTGATCGGCATGAACATGAGCCGCCTGTTCACCCTGCTGGGTCGCCAGTCGGGTTATCAGGGCGTATTGCCAGTCGGGCGGGTACAAACCCCGACCCTGCGGCTGGTGGTGGACCGTGATCGCAGCATCGCCAACTTCGTACCGGCACCCTACTGGGCCATTGACGTCAGGCTGTTGCACGACAATCAGGCTTTTATCGCCCAATGGCGCGCACCGTCCGACGCCTGCGACGATCAGGACCGCTGCCTGAATCAGCCGCTGGCGCAACAGGCTGCCGAAGCGATGCGCAGTGCGGCCAGCGCACGGCTGGTCAAGCTGCGCACCGAGCGGATTCGCGAAGTTGCCCCGCTGCCTTTCGATCTGGGCACCCTGCAGGAAATCTGCTCGAAAAAGCTCGGGCTTGGGGCGCAGGAAACCCTTGATATAGCTCAATCGCTGTATGAAACACACAAGGTCATCACGTACCCGCGCAGCGATTGCGGTTACCTGCCGAACAGTCAGCATGGCGAAGCCGCGGGTATCATCGCAGCGCTGTGCAAGGCAGACCCGACGCTGGCCAGCCTGTCGCCACACCTTGACCCGCAACGCCGATCGCGGGCCTGGAATGACGGCAAAGTGACTGCCCACCACGGCATCATTCCCACTGCTGCCGTGCGCGGCGTCGAGCGTCTGACCGGCAAGCCGCGAGCGGTGTACACCCTGATCAGGGCGCGCTATCTGGCGCAGTTCCTGCCCAACCACGAATACGACCGTACCCAGGCCGACTTCGACTGCGCAGGCCATGCGCTGCGGGCGGTCGGCAAACAAATTGTCGAGCCAGGCTGGAAACGTGCCATGCCCGAGGCACTGGCACCGGCCAAGGGTCGCGAAGCACCTGCGCCGCAGCCGTTGCCGGCATTGTTCCAGGGCTGCGAGTGCGCCGTCGCTGAGGTCATCCTCAAGGACCTCTGGACCCAACCGCCCAAACCTTTTACCGAAGGCGATCTGATCAAGGCCATGAAAAACGTCGCCAAACTGGTGGAAGACCCGCTGCTCAAGCAAAAGCTCAAGGACACGACCGGCATCGGTACCGAAGCCACCCGCGCCGGCATCATTCAGGGCCTGCTGGACCGTGGCTATCTGACCAAACAGGGCAAGGCCCTGTGCGCAGCGCCCGCAGCATTCAGCCTGATCGACGCCGTCCCCCGCGCCATCGCCGACCCAGGCACTACAGCGATCTGGGAACAGGCACTCGACATGGTACAGAGCGGCGAAATGAGCCTTGAAGAGTTCGTCGCCAAACAGGCAGCGTGGATGAGCAAACAGGTCAGCCGCTGCGTCGGCATGCGCATGAGCATCAGCGGCCCGGCCAGCCCGGCAGGCGTTGCGCCGCCCTGGAAGAAAAAACGCAAGACCGCCAAGCGCAGCACTGCTACGTCCTCTGCTGCAACGGGCACTGCGACGAAAAAACCGCGACGTACAGCCAAACCGGCGGCCAGATGACTGGCTCATATACAACCCGATCAGCCATCGCATAGTCGGGTGTTACACACTCAAGCGTTCCAAACAGGTGTTACAACATGTCAGACCGAGAGATCATCGTTCCGCCCACCATGCAGCCGATCATGGACCGAGCAGGCTATGCACCCGCAGTCAGAGTCGGCGACACCCTTTACTGCGCCGGGCAGGTGGGACGCACACGGGAAATGGAAGTCATCCTCAACCCCGAAGCGCAGTTCATCGCCTGTTGGGAAAACCTGCGCACGGTGCTGGCCGAGGGCGGCTGTACGTTCGACGATATAGTCGACATGACGACTTATCACGTAGCCATGAGCGAACACATGGCGGTGTTTCGTGACGTGAAAAACCGTATATTTCCGCGCGGCCAATGTGCATGGACCTGCATCGGCGTTGCCGAGCTGGCGCATCCCGGGCTGCTGCTGGAAATCAAGTGCATCGCGGTCAGGCGCAGCGCCTGACATCGCGATCAGTGGCTTGAGCGCAACGGGATCTCCTGGCGTGATGACTCTGCCTGAACGCTGCCCAGACCGACCATTTCGTCGTGAGCCACAGCCTGGGTCAGGAACAGCTTTACATCAGATACCGAAGAAAGCACCTTGCGCGCCTCTTCCACCGAGGCAACGTGCAAGGTTTTGCCAGTCGAGTCTTCCACCGGCACAGACTTGCCGTCCAGTTGCGCATGGAGCACATAGGAACCGCCCTCGATGGAGATCAGATCGAGTTCACGAACCTTTTTATCCTTCGCATGTTTTGTCAGATCTTGAATGTTCAAAGTCACACCTCCGGTGGCGTTCTGAAAATCAGCGCCTTGTAGAAGTGGAGCTTTTACCGGCGCGAACGTTCAGTCGTGTTGTATGCCTTATCGACGCAACAATAGCGCTGCCTCACTTGCCCAGCAACAGCGCCGCGTCGAAGCCCATCCGCAAGTTGCCCCAATGACGCCCTTCAAAAAAGAACGGCACATCGATTTCGGTCATGATCTCGCCGGTATCACGCAGATAGGTCTGCAATAGAAAACGCTGCTGGTTGCCCGCAGCACGCAAGCCTATCGGGTCGGAGAACATGCGTTTGTTGCGGCACACCGGCAAGTCGACGGCACGGTCGCCGGTCGGTTTCAGTGACACCCAGCTGTTGTTGACCGGGCAGTAACCTTTGTTATCCACGATAAAGGTGACCTTGCCGCCCCGGGTGCCCTTGGTGAGTTTGTCGCACTCTTCCTGACAGACTTGCGCGAAGCGCTCTGTGTAACCGGTCATGTACTGCTTGGGGTCGGTGCCGGGAATCAGCTTGTAGCTCTGATCGAACAGATTGACGCCTTGTTTGTGCAGCTCGGCCAGTCGCACCTGCAGGATGTCCCGGCACTGACTCGCGCGGGTAATGGCAGCGTCCAGTTCGCCATGCCCCAGCACGAAACGCCCCAGCAAGGCCTGAACCTTCTCGGCTACACCGGACAGGTCACGGGTGGCGGTAGCAGAGTGCTGCATACGCTGGTCGATAGCCTGGCTGTCGGAGTAAATTCGCGTCACCCGTTCGTTGATGCCTGTGTTGGTGGTTGCGAACTGCTGGATATGCGCAGCGATGTCGGCCAACTTGTCATTGGTGGACTCGAAATCACCGATCATGCTCTCGAAATGGCCGGATGCGCGCTCTACGACCTGTTGGGTTTCGCGGGCGCTGTGGCTGATCTGAATGGTCTGTTCGTGGGTGGAGCTGACCTCCTGAAGCATCGCGTCGATGTTCCGGGAGATATCGTCAGTGGCTTTACTGACGTTCTGCGCCAGGGTGCGCACCTCATCCGCCACCACAGCAAACCCTCGACCGCTTTCACCGGCCCGCGCCGCTTCGATGGCCGCATTGAGCGCGAGCAGGTTGGTCTGCGAGGATATCTGCTGGATGAGCCCGACAATCGACTTGATGCTTGAAGAACGCTCATTCAAGCCGGATACCAGCCCACCGAATTCATTGAGACTGCTGGATATCTGGCTAATGTTTCCAGTCACCTCCAGCAATTCGGCATAAGAGTCGCGCGCCATGCTCAGGTTCTGCGCAGTGGTAGTGGAAATGCCCTGCGTCTGCTGCGAGACGTCCTCAATGCTGCCCACCGCCATATTGCTCTGGTCCATCACCTCTCTGGCGAAACGCGCCTGATCGGTCGCGCTGTCGCTGGAATCACTGATGTTTTTCAGCGAGCGTGCCGATTCGACTGCGATCTGCACCGTCAGCGCCTGAATACTGCTGATAACCTCGCGCTGCTTGGCCAGAAAACGATTGCAGGTACTGGCCAGCACTCGAATTTCGTCATGGGTCAATAATGGCAAGTCACGGGACAGGTCGCCCTCGCCGTTGGCGATTTCTTCGAGTGCGTGAGTCATGAACATCACTGGACGCACAATCAAATGGCGGAAGTACCAGACCATGAAACTGACCATGACCAGCGTAAACAGGGTGCTCAGCAGGATTGCGTTGCTGAGGACATCCAGTTGGCCCTGAATTTTGCCCAGTTCGGCCGCATCCAGTTGCGTGCCGTGGAGTTGCAGCATGATGTCAGAGCGGATGTTCAGAGCCACCCAGTACAGCAGCGCGCTGACCAGGACCAGCAGAAAAAGGCTCGAGAGCTTTTTGGTCAGTGTGTCGAAAAACTGCTTTTCGACTGACTCGTATAAGGCCTTTAACGTCTGCATGTCGCTGCTCCTGGGGTGAAAAATGATTCATCCACGAAAATTAACGCTTGTCGGTGCCGAAGATTCAATGGCTGAACCGGCCAATACAGGCCTGTGACGCCCCCTGCGCGACTCGACCGGGGGTCGAATGCGCCGGAGAGTACTGCAGGTCGGGGCTATTTGATATCAAAGACGGAAACGATCCACCGATTGCGAAAGCTGTCCGGCCATTGCCGAAAGTTCATCGGTAGTGCTGGCGGTCTGCCCGATGACCCGGCTATTGCCCTCGGACATACTGGCAATCATCTCCACCTGGTGAGCGATTTCGTTACTGGCCAGGCTCTGTTCACCAATGGTGCGAGTGATGTCGTTGACCAGTTGTGTGGTGCTCAACGTGGCCTCCAGTATCTCGCTGATCGAGCGTTGCACTTCGGCGGTGACGGCCATGCCCTTGTCGACCTGGGCAACGCCTGCTTCCATGCTGGTCACCGCCTCGCGGGTACTTTGCTGAATACGAGCGACCATCGCGGTGATTTCCTGGGTCGAGGTGCTGGTGCGCCCCGCCAGATTGCGAACTTCGTCGGCAACTACGGCAAAACCTCGACCCTGCTCGCCAGCGCGTGCAGCTTCAATGGCTGCGTTAAGCGCCAGCAGGTTGGTCTGATTGGCAATGCCCTTGATCACCTGAATAATATTGAAAATTCCCTCCGAGTCCTTGTCCAGGGTACGGATCACCTGCGCCGACAGCTGCGCCGAGCGGGCAATGCTGTCCATGTCACTGACCACCTGATGAATCACCCGGCCACCATTTTTCGCCAGTGTTTCAGCCTGATTTGCCATTTCCAGCGCGTGCCCGGCATGTCGGGTGATTTCTTCGATGCTCGCCGTCATCTCGCTGGTCGCTGCCGACATGGTGCCCGCTGCCGAGCTCTGCTGCCGACTGCTGTCGGCCACTTCATGGCAGCCACTGCTGAGCTGGCGGCTCATACCGCTGACGCCATGCGCGTTGCTGCGCACCACTTCGATCATCCCGCGCAGGTCGCGCTGCATGACCGCCAGACTGCGAATCAGCATGCTGGCCTCATCACGGCCACGGGGCTCGGCGATTGGTTCACTGAGATTGCCGTGAGCAATGCTGTCGGCAATGCGGCTGGCAGAGGCAAGAGGAATCATGATACTGCGGGTTACCCAGCGGCCCTGAACCAGAAGCAGCAGGATACTGGCCACCAGCACCACAACCAGAGCGATGTTGGCGCTGCGGATTGCCTGACGGGCACCTTCGCCGCTTGCCTTGAAATTCTCCTCGATCAGGTCGCTGAGACTGGACATCTGCTCTTCCAGTTGCGTGAAGGCGCTGGTGAACGTGCCCAGTTCCTGTTGCGCTCGTTCCGGATTAACCAGAGCCAGACCGACAATACGCTCGCCACTGGCAATATAGGTATCGAGGCTGGGCTTGATCCTGTTCAGCTCCGCCTTGATCGCTTCGGTGATGGGAAGTTTGAGGTTATCGTTCAGCACAGCTCGAAAATGTGCAGCATGCTCATCAAGGGATTTCTGCACCTCTTCACGCGTGCTGTTGCTTTTGCCCAGGCCGACCAGCATCGCCGACAGCACATCGGCACGCAGCGCATCGTGCATCATGTCGGCTTCCAGATGATTGCTGAGCGCGGTCATGCTGACCTCGCTGTCGATCATCGCCGTCTCCGTGCGGGTATTGCCCACATAGTTGACCAGGCTGATGATCAGAACCGTCAGCACGCTGGTGCCAATCAACAACAATAGACGTAGCTTTATCGACATCCTGATGTCCCCTGCGATCAGTGAAATAACATGAACTGCGGAGTGCTCTTATTCAGAGCTTATCGACGCCTGTTACCCGTAACTTGAACCCGTTTACAGTTTTTTACTGTATGAGTGCCCGCGAACGATCGATTACCCGGCCTGACGTCGACCTGTAACGCGGCTATGGTGAACTGTAATGAACTCACGCCCACCGCAGGAGCCAACCAAGTGTCTGACAAAAAACCCGCTATCGATCTCACCTACCGACCACGCCTCGCCGACCTCAAGCCACTGCTCCCTTCGGCCGAATTGCTTGCACCGCAACCTCTTGCATCGCCACGCACCACACCGGCGAGCGAATTGCAGAAACGTAAGGGGTATGTCGAGAATTTTCTCGGTGACTTCGTCGTGCCATGGCCCTCGACCGACGCGGAGCTGGCACCGGATGTCTATCCGCTGGACAACGCTGGAAATCGCCTCGATTACACCCACTTTTCAATCACCATGTCCCGCAGTCGGCGTCTTGCTCTGTATGTCGGTGTCAATATCGACGGTGCCAGCAGCGTCGAGGTCAAGCGTGGCAAGGATTCGTGGTCTTTTGATGGCAGGCTGCCTGCCGAGGCGCAGATCGGCGAAAGCCTGTACGCCGACAATCTGCTGGATCGCGGTCATCTGGTCAGGCGTCAGGACCCTAATTGGGGCAAGGAAGCCGAAACGGCCAACAGCGATACCTTTCACTTCACCAACTGCTCACCGCAGATGGCCGCCTTCAATCAGAAGACATGGCTGGAACTTGAGGACTACATCCTTGAGAACACGCGACGCTGGAAATCCCGGGTAACCGTTTTCAGCGGGCCGGTGCTGCGCGAAGACGACCGCAGCTACCGCAACGTCAAGATCCCTTCGGCATTCTGGAAGGTCGTGGCGTTTCTTGGCGACGACGGCAAACCTTCGGCCAGTGCCTACATGATCGACCAGAGCAGCGAGCTGGGTAAGCTGGAGATCGTATTCGGTCCACTCAGAACCTGGCAGCGCAGCGTCCTGCAGATCGAAAAACTCACTGGCATCAGCTTCGGCGACCTGGCCAGCTACGATGGTTTCTCCAACGAAGAGCGCCTGACCGGCACACGCATCGAAGCACAGATTCGCGGGCCGCAGGATATCCGGTTATAGCGCGTTATAGACAAGCCCTGAGATACCGTAGAGTGGGCTTGTGCCCGGAAAGCGTCGAGCTTCCGGGCTAATTGAAACAACGCTGAGCGCTCCGCGTGCGGTTCACTGGAAAGACAGTCAGTCCACACCGCGGCCCTATTCGAACTGCTGGCGATTCTCCGGGGTGATGAGTTTGAAGGGTACCCAAATGACCGGAGATGCCAGTGTTTCGCCACGCGCCATGCTCAGCGCGGCATCTACTGCGCCGTTGGCCTGGCCGACCGCATCCTGAAACACGCTGACGGCCATCTTGCCCTCGGCCATCAGCTTCAAGCCGTCCGGGGTGCCGTCGATGCCGCCCACCAGATAATCCCTGGCATTCTTTCCGGCCTTCTCCAGCCCCATGATCGCACCGATCGCCATTTCGTCGTTGTTAGCCGCGACGATAGAGAAGTCCACACCCTGCTTGACCCAGTCAATCACGATTGTCGCGGCCTGGCTGCGCTCCCAGTTGCCGATTTTCTTCTGCACGACCTTCATGTTCGGGTACTTTGCGACCACCTTTTCCACGTCCTCGGTGCGCATGACCGACGACTTGTTACTCGGATCACCCACCAGAATCACCACGTTACCCTTGTAACCGGCACGACGGGCCAGCTCTTCCATTTGCAAAGTGCCGGACTCCAGTTCGTCAGAGCCGACAAATGCCGTCAGCGCAGGCCACTTGGCAGGTTCCGGATTGCGGTTGACGAATACCAGCGGAACCTTGGCCTCATTGGCCAGGCGCATCATTTCCGCTGCGCTTTTGCCGTTCACCATCGCGACAACGATAGCGTCGACTTTCGAATTAACCAGATTGCGGAATTGACGCATCTGCAGTTCGACGTCGTCCTGACCGTTCTCCATGAAGATGTCGGCATCCAGCAGCGCCACCTGCTTTTCCACCCCGTGGCGCAGAATGGTCTGGAAATTGTCGTTGTACTTGGCCATACCCACGCCGATCAATGGCGTGGCCGCCTGTGCCAGGCCCGCGACCAGAAGGCTTGCACTCAGGGAAATCGATAACCACTGTTTCATGTTCTGACTCCCGGGCATCAAACGCTGAAATGATGGAGCAGCTCGCGCTGATCCCTGGCCATTTTCGACAGGTCCTGACTGCTGCTCGCAGACTGTTCGGCACCGTCGGCGGCCTGCTGGGCAGAATCGTTGATGTGCGTGACCATGCGACTGGTTTCCTGCACCGTTGCGCTTTGCTGCTCGGTGGCAGCTGCGATCTGGATATTCATGTCGCGAATCGTGTCCACCGCCTCGCCCATTTCCACCAGCAACTGGTCGGCACCGGAAGCCAGCGTCACGCAGTGATTGGACTGGATCTGGCTTTCGTTCATCACCTGCACAGCCGAGTGGATCTTGCTCTGCATCTGGCCGATCATTTCCTGAATCTCGCTGGTCGAGGTCTGGGTGCGACTGGCCAGCGAGCGTACTTCATCGGCCACCACCGCAAAGCCCCTGCCCTGCTCGCCAGCGCGTGCCGCTTCGATGGCCGCGTTGAGCGCCAGCAGGTTGGTCTGCTCGGCAATGGTACGAATGGCATCGACAATACCGTCAATGTTTTGCCCGTACTTCTGCAACTCGTCGGTGACCGCAGACGCCTTGTTGACCTGTTCAGCCTGCTGACGAATGTTGACGATGGTTTCAGCCACGCGCTTCTGCACCTTGTCGGTCAGTTCGCTGGTGCTGTCCACCGCTCCACGCGTGTCCTGAGCACGACGGGCCACTTCTTCCACGGTGCTTTCCATTTCATTCATGGCCGACGCGGCAGAATTGAGACGGTCTTTCTGCTCGTCGACCACACGGGTGGTCTGCTCACTGATCTGCGCGTTCTGACTGGCAGTCAACGCCAGGGTGTCGGCAGAGCCGATCAACTGACGAAACGTCTGTTGCAACGACTGGGTGAATTCATTGAGGTAACCGCCCAGCTCGCCGAACTCGTCGCGACGGCTGACATCGAAACGTACCCGCATGTCGCCGCTGGTGAGGGTCTTGAGCACCTCGCGAAACGCCGCCAATGGACGCCGAAGGCTGAACGCGACCCAGGTACCGATGACTGCCGCCGCAACTACCGCCAGCAGGCAAGCGATCAGCAGCAGGCTGAGGCTGGTGGCGATGGTCGAATCCGCACCCGCCTTGGCCTCGTTGGCCACCGCCAGTGACTGATTACCGAACTCGCCGATCTTGTCCAGTGTTGCCTGAAGCCGGGTTTCCGCCGCCTGGCGCTGTTTACCAACCTGCTCGGCGAGCGCCGCCTCCTGCCTGTAGGCCTGATAAACGCCGTCACTGCCGGTGAGGTCGTTGAGCAGGCGGTTGACCATCACACCAGCGATACGACCGCCGCGTGGATCTACTGCCGTGAGTTCGCGCGCCCGAGTACTGATTACCTCATCCTGCAGGTTGAGCACACGCTGCAAGGTCTGGATATCCGGCGTCGCCGCGTGGGCAGCCAGCCCCTCGTAGGATTTGCCGACTTCCAGCAACAGCTTTTCACCTGCGGCCACGTTATCCGCAGCCCCTGCACTGCGCTCGCGGGCAATGTAATCACGAAGATATCCGGTCAGTTGGGCGCCCTGGCTGCTGCTGTAGCCCTGCAATACCCGGCTCTGGAGTGACTGCAAAACGTGCTGTCGGTGACTGGCAATCAGAGTCTGCGCCTGTTCGGCATAAGCAGCGCTCAACTGACGCTGCTGATTCAGGTTGTCGCGCAGTTCAGCGCGGTCGCCGATGTAGGCAGGCGTACTGTCCAGCAACTGATTGAACCGGGCCATGCTGTCGTTGAAGGGCTGCTTGCCATCGTCAATCTGCTTGGGGTCATTGCTGACCAGAATCCCGAGCAGTGCCTGATTGGCGCGCAACACATGTACATAAAGCTCGCTCGCCGCCCTGCTCAAGGGTGCCGACTGCCCGGTAATGATGCTGATCCGGTCGCTTATGGAATGGGTGCTTTGGTAGCTGATACCTGCCATGGCAAGCAGCAGCACAACCAGCACGGCAAACCCACCGATCACTCGCTGAAGAATGGTCATGGCTATCCTCTTTTATTTTTATTGCGCCGAATCTGATCCGGGCCTGCGTAGAGAACGTCAGTCCGGAAAATGATCGGAGCTCAAGAGAGAATGTCGGCCGGGCGAAAGGCGACTTGAGGCATGGTTCACATTATCTTTATCGAAAAAAGGGCCGCCTGACCTGAAATATCACGCAGCCCTCTGACTACCCGAATGGAGATCAGCGGAAATGACGCGCTACCGCCTCCGGTGCATCAGGCACATCCATGTTGATCCTGCGCCATGCGGCCTGGGCGAAGCTGTACACCGAAAACGCGATCAGACCCAGCGCCACGATCAGTAGCACCAGACCACCGGCAGGCAGATCCTGCAAACCGTTGAGCGCATCCTTCATGCCCGGCGGGTGCATGGCCTGATAGCTGGAACCGCTTACGGCCAGCAACACTGCAATTTCGATAAACGCCACGCCGCGGGCGATCAGCCCGAAGCGCGACACTGGACGCACATATTTCATGACGTCTTCATCAGCCTCGAAATACTTCTCGAAAGACGCCTTGTAGCCCTTGATGATATGCACAATGCCCAGCGCCAGTGGCACCAGTGCCACGACGTAGACCAGCAGGTTGGAGTGATCCCAGGACAGAAGCGTTGCCAGCAGGTCCTTGGCCTGACCACCACCCGATGAGCCACCGGAGCTCTTGAGCCCGCTGACCAGCAGGCCCAGCGCGAAAAACGCCAATGCCCCATAAGTAAAGCCGCCCACCAGAAGACCGCCACGATTCACCAGCCCCTTGAGTTCGCGGCCATGATGGTCCACATCACGCGTGGCCTGCAGCACACGCCATGCGGCGAACGCCAGTAGACCGACAATTACCACCCCGACCAGCACGCTGCCGAACGGCTGGCTCAACAGGGCTTCAAGACTGCTGTGGCTGTCGGCAGGCTGTGAAGATCCCTGCGCCGCCAGTACCGCGAACAAACCAATAATCAGATAAACAACACCACGGGCGGCATAACCGCCTCGTGCAAGTAGAACAAGGCCGCGTTGCGCCGACATAAATAACTATCCCTGAGAGTAATTACAGGAACAGACCCGGCATGTTCACAGGGGTTCGACCCGATTGACGGCGTGCGCACATTGCACGCCGTCAATGGGCTCATGACCCTTCAGGCAAACGTGGCGCCTCGCGTATTCACGAACACCGAGTAAAGTGAATGGCTGCTGGCCATGAACAGCCGATTGCCCTCTCGCCCGCCAAAGCAGACATTGGCGCAGCGTTCGGGCAGGCTGATGTGGCCGATGGCCTTGCCTTGGGGGTTGAACACTCGCACGCCGTCGAGTTTCTCCATATCCGCCTTCGGATCACCGTTACCTCCCCAGCCGCACCACAAGTTGCCGCTTTCGTCGCATTTGATGCCGTCGATGGCCGCGTAGTCCAGACCTTCGATGTGTTTACGCCGCTCGCCCAGCGTGCCATCTTCGTTGACCGCTATCGCCCAGATGAGGCCGTGGGGTTTGGCGCGCCCTTCGACCACATACAAGGTTTTCTCGTCCGGCGAGAAGCACAAACCATTTGGACCTGCCAGATCATCGATAACCCTGGAGACCTTGCCGTTCGACGGGTCTATGCGATAGACGCCGAAGGGTTGCTCCTGCTTGACCTTTTGACCTTCATAGTTGCTTTCGGCCTGGAAGGTAGGATCGGTGAACCAGATAGACCCATCGCGTTTGCAAGCGATGTCGTTGGGCGAATTGAAAGGCTTGCCCTCGAAACTGTCGGCCAGCACGGTAATACGCCCGTTGTATTCGGTACGCGTCACCCGCCGTCCTTCGGTGGTGGTGCTCGACCCCTCACAGACCAGCAGCCTGCCCTGGCGATCGCGGCACATGCCATTGGAAAAGTTCGAATGCTCGCGGTACACCGACAGCTGACCCGTTACCTCGTCCCAGCGCATGATCCGATTGTTGGCGATATCGCTGACCAGCAAGTAGCGACCGTCTCCAATCCACACCGGCCCTTCGGCCCAGCGCATGCCGCTGGCCAGCTTCTCGACGCTGGCATTGAATATTCGTATTTGGGTAAAGCTGTCATCCAGAACACTGACCAATGGGTCGGGGTAGCGCTGGGTCAACGGCTGAGCGCTGGAAAGACGCGGCAATGCGCCAATGGCGGCGACCGTGGCCGAAACAGCCAGTGATTGTTTCAGGAAGCCTCTACGGCTTTGGTCTGCGGTGGTGGTTAGGGGTGAGAAATCCATGGTGCGTCTCCTTGTTGTTATTTTTGGAACGGCGTCCGCCTTGCAGCCGCAAGGCATCCTACAAGATATCTTCAGTCACGACAGGGCTCTGGTAAACCTCCAATTCCCATGCCCTGCGTTTATCACCTTACTGATCTGAATCGACAAAGAGTTTTAGCCGCACCCCGTACAATAAATGTTGACGGCACCAACATCACCAATACCATTATGACAAGAAGCATGAACTCTCCATTTTCTCCGCCGATTATACCCAAAGCACTTGCAGCCGAAACATACATATCGAGGCCTGTTTCAGTTTGAAGCAGCCAGCCCATCAGGCCTAGCGCGACAAGCCATTTAGTGAGCAGCGCAGCCAACACTAAAATTAGCGTGCTCTTTGTGATGAGCTTCATTATTTTTTTCATTGAGATATCTTCACTATTCGCTAAAAGCAGACACATCTATTACGCCATAGTACTTCAGATTCGTCCCCGGAAGAATTTCGCCATGCTGACTGCGAAGAAAATTTTTAAGCTCATCAAATCCAATCTGAGAGTTAAGAGTGATACAGCCTTGGCTTATACCACGCGGCCCAACGGGATGAAGCCTAAACGCGCCTCGTCTTATGTTATCAATGGTTGTCTGATCATCAACCTCTCCATCATCTCTGTAAAGACCAAACCACTCCCCCCTATCTGTACCAGCTAAAAAGTCCTGTATAGGCTCTTTAATCCAACCAAGACTACCCCCACTTTGCCGATCAACAATAAAATATCGACCAACTGGAATTGCACCCTTTCCCTCCACAGACTGATACTTCGGACTGTTGACAAAAGGGACGCCCATACCCGAGAAAGCTTCATAGGTAGCTTGCCCGCAACGCAAATTGCTTACAGGCTCACCATTTAAAGAAAAACTGCAGTATGCAATATTAGGATTATTGGTATTTCCAGACATGCGACGCCCGTCCCTTGCCAAAATTAAGCGTAAACCTTATTTTTTATACCATCCCATCCGCCAACAACTTGCCCGCCACCTTGACCGTCGGAGCGCTTTTGCTGAGTATAAAGCATTTTTATTCGCCCATAATTAAGGCGTATAGTTTCGGTTGGAAAACCATTCTCTACCGAACCATTACCATTGAGAGATACCGACGAAAGTATAACCTCTTCAAGTTTAATCTCTAGGTATTTTATTTTTTCCGACCCCGCACGATTTACAGCAATAGTAACCTCTTTAAAATGCTTTCCACTGCAGCAGGCCTCATGAAGCTTAGGTGTAGACTTGTCCACAGCCTTACGAAAGAAAAAATCGCTCATACTGGCTCGACCACTGCTTGCACCGCCGGCACTTGTTGCAGTCGCTGACGCTGACTGGCTGGCACCAACATCGAAATCAGAAAGCTCGATCCAATCTTTAAATACCGCATCAAGAGATTCGCCCGGAATACCCTCAATCTGCATATAAGTGTCAAGCGCCATAGTAAAAACCCCTATTAAAACGAAGAAAACCCTTTACTAACTGAGTCTTGTGATTTTGAAAGCCACTGATTAACCGCGTCAGAATCGTAAGTATTCATGCATCAAGTAAAAGACTACATGAGCATACTCGCCAAAACCATCATCTTTATCTGAAGATGATGAAGGAATGATCGTCAAAAAAAGTTTAAATACAAACATCGATTTTTTTGCGTGCCGCATTCGAACTGGTTAAGTTACCTGTCAGCACGGTATCCAAAAAAATCATGATTGCTCGGTACTGCGAAGCTGCCGACAATTCAGGTATCGTACGCAGCTATCCCTTTTACTGCCCGAGCACACCAGATGCCCTCAAGCAAACGCGAGCAGGCCCGCACTGAGCGCCAGCTTGTTACAGCGCTGACGCATGCCTGTGAAACAGCCAAAACCGAAATGCCCGGCTTTTGCTGGCTGACTCACGAAGTTGATTACGCAGCCTTCCCGGCCAGCCTTCAGGTGGTGTGGGTGTTTGACACGCTGGCCGAAAAGAACGCTGCGCTGGCGCGCGGGCTGGTGGAGCGGATGATCGGTCTCACGGTTGAGGCACTTGACGATGCACAGGTTAGCCTGACAAATGTACCGGCTCATGTGCATGTCGACTGCGAAGAGCAGTGCCTGCGCGAGAACGGTGGCGACTGGCAGCAGCGTATCAAGCGCAAATACGCCAGGCGGAGTTAATATGGCAAAAGACATTGAAAACCCGTGCATTTCCGTGTGCCAGCTCAGCGGCGATCTGTGCGTGAGCTGCGGGCGTACCAAGGACGATATCCGCAAGTGGAAACGCATGAAACGTCCGGAAAAGATGGCCGCCGTGCAACGTGCCACACAGCGCATGAAAAGCCTGCAGAAAAAGAACGTGTGAAACCGAAAATTTCATCTTCGGTGCGGAAACTTCTTTAAAACGGCCCCGGTCAGTATTACCCGTGACTCGGCTACCTGGAGTCTGACGAATTACGGGAATTCCGCTCTTGGCCAGTCATGCAGATCGCCGCAACACCCTTTCACTGGATAGCCTGAATTTCTTCCTCGCCGATGTGCGTGACGGCCTCGGGCCTTACCTGGCGATCTATCTACTGGCCGTGCATAAATGGGACCCGGCCAGCATAGGCATGGTGATGACCATCGCAGGTATCGCCGGGCTGCTGACCCAAACCCCTGCTGGCGCGCTTATCGACCGGACGCCTTACAAGCGCGCCATGATTGGTGTGGCGGCGCTGCTGGTGACCCTGAGCTGCCTGATTCTGCCTTTCACTTCGTCCTTCTCCGTCGTCGCCCTGACCCAGGCGCTGAGCAGCATCGCGTCCTCGGTGTTCGCACCGGCCATCGCGGCCATCTCTCTGGGCATAATCGGGCCGAAAGCCTTTACCCGTCGTACCGGGCGCAATGAAACATTCAACCATGCCGGTAATGCCTGCGCAGCCCTGTTAGCGGGCGGCTTTGCCTACCTCTTCGGGCCTATTGCGGTGTTCTATCTGATGGCAGCGATGGCCCTGGCGAGTGTTATCGCGATCAGCTTCGTTTCTGCGGATGCCATCGATCACGACGTCGCCCGGGGTTTTGATGCGAACCACAACGCTCATGGAGCTCAGCCTTCCGGACTTGCTACGTTGCTGAGCAACAAGCCGCTGCTGCTGTTCGGCATCTGTTGCGCACTGTTCCATCTGGCCAACGCAGCCATGTTGCCACTGGTCAGTCAGAAGCTTTCGCAAATCAATATGCAGATGGCGACGCCGCTGACCTCGGCGTGCATCGTCGCAGCCCAGCTGGTCATGGTGCCAGCCGCGCTGCTGGTGGGTATGAAAGCGGATGACTGGGGTCGCAAGCCGCTGCTGCTGGCAGGCTTTCTGATTCTGCCGATTCGTGGTGTGCTTTACACCCTGTCAGACGACCCCTACTGGCTGGTGGCGGTGCAGATGCTCGACGGCATCGGTGCCGGCCTGTTCGGCGCGCTGTTTCCATTGATGGTCAAGGACCTCACTCAAGGCAGCGGACGTTTCAATGTAAGCCTCGGGGCACTGTCCACTCTGTTCGGACTGGGCGCGGCGCTGAGCAACGGCCTGGCCGGATTCGTGGTACATGCAGCAGGCTACAGCGCTGCGTTTCTGACCCTCGCGGGTGTGGCGGCGGCGGCGTTTTGCCTGTTGCTGGTAGCCGTACCGGAGACACTTTCACGTTCGAATAATGAACCTGACCTCAAACCTGACCACGCGGTGAGCACGTAAATCTGTTTACGCCACCCGAACCTGCCAGCCTTCGCGCTGGCAGGTCACGATGACCAGCCCGCTTCCTGCGCCCTGCATACCGCCTATCCAGCGCCCTGCCCCGTCCCATAGGCCGCTGCGGCCTGCTGACTCCCAGCCGCCAGTCGGTGCTCCGTGATTGGCCACCAGCACCGGTAGGTTATGACGTCGGGCATGCCCCGCGAGCAGCTCTGCATCCTGCGCATAGCCACCCGGCGAAATCAGCACGCTCGCGGCATACACCCAGGCGCCACCTGCTGCCATACGCTGCACATGCGCAGGCTGCGTGAAGTCGGCACACACGCATAGGCCGATCTGTTGCTGATCAATGGGCAGATAGCAGTCTTTGTCTCCAGCACTGAACACCTTGTCCTCACCGGGATGCAGGTATTGCTTGGCATAGGTAGTAACGTCGCCGTCAGCGGTGAAGGTCAGCGCACCAATCAGGATGCTGTCATTTGCTCCTTTGAGCGGTACGCCAATGGTGGTCACCAGGCGCAGCTTCATGGCCAACGCCTTAATCGGCTCAAGACGGGCGTCGTCCGCATGCAACGCCAGCGCTCGGGCCAGATCGGGTTCGTAGCCTGTCAATGAGAGCTCGGGAAACAGCAGGTAACTGGCCCCAAGATCAGCGGCGCGCTGCATGAACGCGAGGTGCCCGGCCAGGTTCTGTTCGATATCGCCCCTTGCAGAGCAGAACTGAGCAACAGCGAGTATCGGAAACTTCATGGACTCTCCTGAGAACACAGTGGTGACAAGTCGGACATTATCTAACACGCGCTGCCCGGTTCACACCTGGTTACATTTTCAACCACGACCAATGTTGTACGACGTCTTATCTTAGCTGGCAGTGAATGACATCTCATTACAATAAAAACGGAGATTCAACGCATGCCTCATACCCCGTCTCTCAAAGAAACAGCTACACCCGCCAGCGAACCTCGTCTCAAAAAACTCGCCAAACTGCTCGGCCCCGGCATCATCGCGGTACTGTCCTGGCTGGGCGCGGGTGATCTGATCACATCGTCGGTGGCAGGTGCCAGTTATGGCTACGCCATGATGTGGGTGCTGGCGATTTCGCTGTTGCTCAGGTTCCTGATCGTCAACATCATTGCCCGCTTCCAGCTCTGCAATAACCAAGGCATGACCATTCTGCAGGGCTATGCGCAACTGCATCCGCTGTTTGCCTGGTTCATGCTGGGCTACGCGTTGTTGATGGGCCATCTGATCAACGCCTACATGATCAAGGGTGCCGGTGAAGCGCTTGCCATGCTGCTGCACATCAATCAGCCGTTGCTCTGCTCGGTTGCGGTGGTGATCGCCGTATGGCTGCTGGTGGGACGCAATATCTACACGATGATCGAAGGCGTCATGAAGGTATTGCTGGCAATCATGACCTTGGCGTTTCTTACCCTGGCGATCATGTCCGGTCCGGATGTCAGCGGCATCATCAAAGGCACTATCGGTTTCAGCATTCCACCCGATGAAGGCGTGCATGGGGCGCTGCTGGTGGCGGTCTCGGTGATCGGTGCCGTAGCCGGCTCCATCGCCAACTTCGTCCACCCTTACGTGATGCGTGAAAAAGGCTGGACCGGCCCCGAGCACAAACGTATTCAGCGCAACGATCTGCTGTTCGCCGTGATCGTCGGCATTATCATCAACCTGGCCATCTGGGTGGTGGGCGTCGAAATTTTGCGACCCAACGGTATTCAGGTGAACACCCTGGCTGATCTGGGCAAGGCGCTGGAGATATTCTTCGGCCCGCTGGGCTGGTACATCTTCTTCATCGGTGTGTTCGCCACGCTGTTTGCCAGTATTTCCGGCAAAACCACCGCCTTCCCGATGCTGATCACCGATGCCTTCCAGCACATTCGCCCGAAGCGTCGCGAACGCTACGGCAAAGTGTTCCACAACGACCCGATGCACAAATGGTTCATGCTGTTCATTCTGGTCACCCCGCTGATCTGGTCGCTGCCCGGCATGCCGGACTTCGTGACCCTGACGCTGGGCGTCAACGCACTGAACATCGTGGGGCTACCGGTCATCTCGCTGGGGCTGCTGATCATGTCCAATCAGAAGTCGCTGCTGAGCAAGGAATACCGCAACAACTGGTTCGAGAACATTGCGCTGACCTTTGCGACCGGACTGGCCTTGTGGGTGGCGTTTCAACTGGGGACAGAGTTGCTCGCCTGAGCAGATAGAACGCTACATGTGCGCTGAATAAACCGTCTTCGAGTCCATTTCCGTGCATGGAAATGGACTCGGTTTCAATGACCGAATCTTCCCCATATCTCAAACCCTACCTTCACGCGTCAGGCTCCTGCTGATGGGTACAACTGTCACATCCCGCCAAAAACAAACAGAAATAATTCTCAACGGAGATGTTATATTGTATCTATTATCATCAGGAAGTCTCACATGTCGTCTCGTAGAATCGCGTCTCTGGCAGGCTTGGCAATCGGGTTTTTTGGCAATACCGGCTATGCGGAGGAACATCCGCAAACCATTGAACTGGAAAGCGTCAACGTAACCTCCGACTATCAGTACGAGACAGCCACCAGCCCGGTTCAGGGCTATCGCGCTACCCGTTCGGCCACCGCCACCAAAACCGATACCGCCATCCAGGACATTCCGCAGTCGATCAGCGTAGTGCCCGCTTCGGTGCTCAAGGACCTGGGCAGTAACAGTGTCGAGCGCGCGCTTGAGTTTGCCGGGGGCGTGTCGAAGCAAAACAACTTCGGAGGCCTGACGCTCTACGAATACAGCATCCGCGGCTTCACCACCTCCGAATTCTACAAGGACGGCTTCAGCGCCAACCGCGGCTACCCTGCCACGCCGGATGCCGCCAACATCGAGCGTATCGAAGTGCTCAAAGGCCCCGCTGCCAGTCTGTATGGCCGTGGAGACCCTGGCGGGACGGTCAACATTGTCACTAAAAAACCCCAGCGTGAAGCATTCACCACCCTGCAAACCAGTGCGGGCAGCTGGGATCGCTATCGCACCGCACTGGATGTCAACACACCGCTGGATGAGGAAGGCAGGCTGCTGTCTCGTGTCAATCTGGCCGTCGAAGACAACAACAGCTTTCGTGACCATGTCGAAAGCAAGCGGGTCTTCGTCGCCCCCTCATTCAGTTGGCAGTTGAACCCCGACACCAGTCTGTTGGTGGAAACCGAATTCGTGCGGCAGACATCGACTTTCGACCGGGGTGTGGTCGCCCCCAACAATAAATGGAGTGGCGTGTCCCGCTCGACCTTCCTCGGCGAACCGGACGACGACATCGACAATGACAACAACATGGTTCAGTTTGCCATCGACCATCAACTCAGTGATGTGTGGTCGCTGCGTCTGGCCAGCCACTACAAGCAAGGCGAAATGTCAGGTTTTGCCAGCGAGGCACGCCCCCTGAATGCCGACGGTCGTACCGTCAACCGTCGTTACCGCGAACGCGACAACAACTGGCACGACAGCATCACCCAACTGGAATTGCGCGGCCATTTCGACGCGATCGGTCTGGAGCACGAAGTGCTGATCGGCACCGAATACGAGAATTACCGCAAGAACGAGCGGGTGACCACCATTGCAGGCAGCCCCTATGCCATCGACATCTACAACCCGGTGTATGGCCAGCCGAAACCCAATGGCGCGCGTTCCGGCACTGATTTCTACGAGCACATTGAAAGCCGTGCGCTGAACCTGCAGGACCAGATTGTCTTTACCGACAAGCTGCGCGGGATGATCGGCGCGCGCTACGAGCACTTCGATCAACAGGTCGATGACTTCACTACCAATGCTACCTCCGGGCAGCGTCACGACGCGTTCACCCAGCGCGCCGGGCTGCTTTATCAGCTCACACCGCAGGTTGGCCTGTTCGCCAACGCATCCACCTCGTTCAAGCCGAACAATGGTCTGGACGCCGCCGGCAAAACCTTCGACCCGGAAGAAGGCATCGGTTATGAGGCCGGGATCAAGAGCGAACTGTTCGACAACCGCCTGAGCACCACCCTCGCCGCCTTCCACATAGAAAAGGAAAACGTTCTGGCCCTGGACCCGGGCACCGACACCAATCGCGCCGTGGGCAAGGCTCGCAGCCAGGGTTTCGACATGCAATTCACCGGACAAATCACTGACGCGGTGCGGATCATCGGAGCATTCGCCTACATTGATGCCGAAGTCACCAAGGGCGACCGGACCATCCCGGCAGGCAGTCGCATCCTCGGGGTCGCCAAACACAGTGGCAGCCTGTTGAGCGTCTATGAATTTCAGGAAGGCGTATTGCGCGGTTCGGACGTGGGCGCGGCATATACCTACGTCGGCGATCGTTCCGGCCAGTCCGGCACCGACTTCGAGCTGCCGGCCTACCAGACCGTCGACCTGCTGGCTCACTATAAAGCCAGCGAGAACGTGACAGTGGGCTTGAACCTCAACAACATTTTCGATGAAAAATACTACGAGCGCTCCTACAGCAATTACTGGGTCGCGCCCGGCGAACCGCGTAACTTTACGGTCAGCCTGACACTCGGCCTTTGACTCCTGTAACCCTCGCTTCACAACAATAAGGATGCACCATGCTGTCAACAAAACCTTTCATGGCCTTGGGCCTGCTCGGCGCATTGTTCGCCAGTCAAGTAAACGCACACGGCCTGTGGACCGAACAGCGGCGCGGCAATATCGAGGTGGTCTACGGTCATGGTGCGGAAGACAACGCGTTCAAAGCGCAAGAAGTCAGCGGCGCATGGGCGTATGACCAGCAGGGCAAAATGATCCCGGTGACGGTACAACGCCTTGAGGATCACGCGCGACTGGTGCCGCTCAAGCCGCCCGCCGTGATGACGGTGGCGCTGGACAACGGCATGTGGACACGCAACGCCGAGAAAAAGTGGATCAACGAAGGCCGCAGCAAAGTGCCCAATGGCACCGACTCGATTCATACCTTCAAATACAGCGTGGCAATCTACGCAGAAGACGCGCACCTGCCCTCGTTCAGCAAATTGAATTTTGTGATCGTGCCACAGGCTGATCCATTGAAGGTCGGGGTTGGCAAACCCTTACCGGTACGCGTACTGATCGACGGCAAACCCGCCGCCGGTATCAAGCTGATCGGCGATTACCGCAGCGCACCAGACGTGGTCAGCGCCGAAACCGACGCCCAGGGCCTGGCCAGCGTGATCGTGCGCAACGAAGGGCTGAATATCATCGCTGCCGAGGTCACGCAGCCGGTCAAGGATAATGTCGATATCGCCGAGCGCGGCTTGTTTACCTCATTAACGTTTGTCGGTGAGGCGCATCACGACTGACCCTTACTGCTTCCTGAAAACGCCCGCCCTGGGCGTTTTCTGCCTCACGGCAACTGAAAAAAAGGCACCGGCTCCCCACCACGCCAACTCCCCATATTCCCTTTAGTAAACAAAGTTTCCAGAAACCTCTGGACGCTGCTTTTCCTTTCGCCTATAAAACAGCCTTCAAGAATATTAAATTCCTGTAGAGAATTTTATTCGCCACTCAAAAACCTCTGTATCTGACTTTTGCCCCCTTTGCCGAGCTGCCGCCCTATTCCAGAGGACAAGCCATGCAACACGAGAAGAACCATTTCATCCTGAAGATCAGCTGCCCGGCGACCTCCGGCATTGTCGCGGCAGTGGCTTCCTGCTTGGCTGGCAACGGCTGCTACATCGGTGAAATGGCCCAGTTCGACGATGAGTACAGCGGCACCTTTTTCATGCGCGCAGTGTTTCGCTTCAACGACGGTCACGACGGCGACATCCAGCAGTTGAAAACCGGTTTCGATGTGGTGGCCAAAGACTTCGCCATGCAGTGGGAACTGCATGACACGCGTCGCCCGATGCGCGTTTTGTTGATGGTCAGCAAGTTCGATCACTGCCTGACAGACCTGCTGTACCGCTACCACAAGGGGGAAATGGACATGACCATCACCGCCATTGTGTCCAACCACTTGGACTTGCGGCCGATGGCCGAGCGGGAAGGCATTCGTTTCATTTACCTGCCTGTGAGTAAAGAAACCAAGGCTGCGCAGGAAGCTGCGCTGATGAAGGTGGTCGACGAAACCGGTACCGAACTGGTGGTGCTGGCGCGCTACATGCAGATTCTCTCCGACGACCTGTGCAAGCAACTGGCGGGTCGGGCAATCAATATTCATCACTCGTTTCTGCCAGGTTTCAAGGGCGCCAAGCCGTATCACCAGGCTTATGAGCGCGGCGTGAAATTGATCGGTGCCACTGCGCATTACGTCACCAGCGACCTGGACGAAGGCCCGATCATCGAGCAGGAAGTGCAGCGTGTCGATCACGTCTACCTGCCTGAAGATCTGGTCGCAGCAGGCCGTAACAACGAAACCATCGCGCTGTCGCGGGCAGTCAAGTACCACCTTGAGCATCGGGTGTTTCTCAACACTGACCGAACGGTGATCTTCCGATGAGCGCGCGCATCATCGATGGCAAGGCAGCCGCCGCTCGTGTTCTGGAACAAGTCAGCACCGAAGTGAAAATCTTGAAGGCCGACGGCATCGAACCGGCACTGGCGGTCATTCTGGTCGGTAACGACCCGGCCAGTGAGGTGTATGTGCGCAACAAGATCCTGCGCGCCGAGGAAGCAGGCATTCGTTCGCTGGAGCACCGCCTGCCTGCCAAGAGCAGCCAGGCACAGGTGCTGGCGCTGATTGCCGAACTGAACGCCGACGACTCGGTAAACGGCATCCTGCTGCAACTGCCACTGCCGTCGCACATGGAAGAAGCCCGCGCCTTGCAGGCCATTGATCCGGGCAAGGACGTCGATGGCTTTCACAGTGAAAACGTGGGCGGCCTCAGCCAGGGACGCAGCGTACTGACGCCCTGCACGCCCAGCGGCTGCATGCACTTGCTTGAAGAGACCTGCGGCGATCTGAGCGGCAAGCATGCGGTGGTAATCGGTCGTTCCAACATCGTCGGCAAACCCATGGCCGCCCTGCTGCTGCAAGCGCACTGCTCGGTGACGGTGGTGCATTCGCGCAGTAATGACGCCAGGGCCTTGTGTCAGTTGGCCGACATCGTCGTGGCAGCGGTTGGCCGCCCGCGCCTGATAGATGCCAGCTGGCTCAAGCGCGGCGCGGTGGTGATCGATGTCGGTATCAACCGCATCGAGGATCAAGGCCGCAGCCGCCTGGTGGGCGATGTCGATTTCGACAACGCCCTGAGCGTGGCTTCTGCCATCACACCGGTACCCGGTGGCGTCGGGCCGATGACCATCGCCTTTCTGATGAAAAACACAGTGACTGCTGCTAGGCAGCAAGCCCTCGCACAGCGCAGCCAATCGGAGGCCGTATGCCTTTCAACCTGTTGAAATACGGGCTCAGCCCGGAGTATCCGGTCGAGGTGGATCTGCCTGCGCCCAAGGAACTCAAGCCTTCCTACGACGTGGTGATCATCGGCGGCGGTGGTCATGGCCTGGCGACCGCGTACTACCTGTCGAAATACCACAGCATCACCAATATAGCCGTGCTGGAAAAAGGCTATCTGGGCGGCGGCAACACGGCGCGCAACACGGCGGTTATCCGCTCCAATTACCTGACCAGCGAAGGCGTGAAGTTCTATGCCGAGTCGGTGAAGATGTTTCAGGGCCTGTCCAACGAGTTCGACTTCAACATCATGTATTCGGAGCGCGGCCAGCTAACCCTCGCGCATACCGACGCCACCGTACGCTCGTTCCGTCAGCGCGCCGAGGTCAACAAGCATTTCGGCGGCCGCACCGAAATGATCGACCGCCAGCAGATCCGCGAACTGGTGCCGAGCCTCAATCTGGACCCTGGCCATCTGCCGGTGCTCGCGGGCCTGTGGCATATCGACGGCGGCACCGCACGTCATGACGCGGTGGCCTGGGGCTATGCCAAACAGGCGGCCAAGCGCGGCGTCGAGATTCATCAACTGACCGAAGTGCAGGAACTGGTAATCGAGAATGGCGCCATCACTGCTGTGAAAACCAATCGCGGCACCATCCAGTGCGGTTGCGCCGTACAGGCGGTCGCGGGCATGAGTTCGCAGATGATGAAAAAGGCCGGCATTCGCTCACCGATCCAGACCTTCCCGCTGCAAGCGATGGTCACTCAACCCTTCAAACCGTTCCTCGACCCGTTGGTGAGCTCGTCTGCCCTGCACTGCTATGTCCAGCAGACCAGTCGTGGCGAGGTGGTGTTTGGCGGCGGCTCGGACCCGTATCCGCTGTTCAACACGCGCTCGACGCTGGACCTCAAGGAAAGCCTGCTGGCACACGCCATCGAGATGTTTCCGTTTCTGGCCAACGCCAAATTGATGCGCCAGTGGGCCGGAATCACCGACATGACCCCGGACTACAGCCCGATCATGGGGCTTTCGCCGGTCAAGAATTATTACCTGGACGCAGGCTGGGGCACCTGGGGCTTCAAGGCGACGCCGATCTGCGGCAAGACCATGGCCGAACTGGTGGCCAGTGGCGGCAAGGTGCCCGAGTTGATCAGGCCATTCGCGCTGGAACGCTTCTCGACCTTCCAGCAAGTCAACGAAATGGGCGCGACAGCGGCCAGCCACTGACGGAGAGCGACACATGAAAATCATGACCTGCCCGCTCAACGGGCCGCGCAACATCAGCGAATTCACCTACGGCGGCGAATTCAAGCACATGCCTGACCCGCAAACCTGCAGCGATGCGCAATGGGCCGATTACGTGTTCAACAGTGAGGACACCCTGGGCGTGGTGCGCGAGTGGTGGATGCATAACCCGTCCAGCTACTGGTTTCTGGCCGAACGTCATACCGGCAGCGACGAGATCATTCGCACCTTCGACCCGCGGGAAATATTTACCGCACGTATCGACTTCGCTCCCCTCCCATCCAAGGAGATCGCAGGATGACCACCCCAGCCCGCTTGCCCGAGCCCATGGGCCTGCTGATCGATCGCAACCAGCCGCTCACCTTCAGCTTCGATGGCAAAACGTATCAGGGCCTGCAAGGCGACAGCATTGCCAGCGCACTGCTGGCCAATGGTCGCTTTCTGCTCTCGCGCTCGTTCAAATACCATCGCCCGCGCGGACCGCTGAGCATGGCCGGACAGGACGCCAACAGCCTGATCCAGTTGCCACACGAGCCTAACGTGCTGGCCGACACTTTTGTCTTGCAGGATGGCTTGCAGGCAACCGGACAGAATTTCAGCGGCTCGCTGGACCACGATAGGGATGCCTGGCTGGGCAAGTTCTCGAAGTTCATGCCGGTGGGTTTCTACTACCGCTCGTTCTACAAGCCCAAAGGCATGTGGAAAGTCTGGGAGCCGATCATTCGCAAGAAAGCGGGCCTCGGCGTGCTGGATCTGGACTTTCAGCCTGAATACTACGACAAGGCCTACCTGTTCACAGATCTGGCGGTAATCGGTGCAGGACCTGCCGGGTTACAGGCGGCTCTGACCGCAGCCAACGCCGGAGCCAGGGTGCTGTTGATCGAACAGCAGCCGATACTCGGAGGTTCGCTGACTTACGCGCGCTTCGATATCGACGGTCAGCGTGCCGGGCAACTGCGGCGCGAACTGGTCGACGCCGTGCAGGCGCACGCCAATATTCAGGTCCTCACACAGGCCACTTGCAATGCCTGGTTTACCGACAACTATCTGCCAGTGATTCAGGGCAAGCGTCTGTACAAGGTGCGCGCTACGCAATGCCTGGTGTGCAGTGGCTCGTTCGACCAGCCGGTTATTTTTCGCAACAATGATTTGCCCGGTGTGATGCTGACCAGCGCCGTGCAGCGTCTGATCAGGCTGTACGCAGTCAAGCCCGGCAAGCGCGCGGTGGTGCTGACCGGCAATGATGACGGTTACCTCGCTGCACTGGATTTGCACGATCAGGGTGTCGAAGTGGTCGCGGTCGCCGACATGCGCGCCAATCCGTCGGATCGGGGATTGCAGGTTGCGCTGGAGCAACGCGGCATCGTCTGCCACATGAGCACCACCGTGTATGAAGCGCTGCACGAGAAAGGCATGCGTCACGTAAGCGGGGCCGAGCTGCGCAAGATCACCGGCCAGGGTCAGGTGGCCAACAAGGGTTTGAGTGTCGAGTGCGACCTGCTGTGCATGTCCGGCGGCTACATGCCGGCCTACCAGTTGCTGTGTCAGGCGGGCGGCAAGCTGGCCTATGACGATCGGCAGGCCGAGTTCGCGATCAGCAGCCTGCCGCAGAACCTGGGCATCGCCGGTTCGGTCAACGGTTATCACGCGCTGGATAACGTGCTGACCGATGCGGCGAATGCCGCCGCCGGGGTGCTCTCGGCGCTAGGCCTGGAATCGACCGACAAACCGGCCGCACTGCGCAGCGAAGCGCAGGTCAACTTCGCCTGGCCGATTTTTCCGCATCCTGAAGGCAAGGATTTTGTCGATTTCGACGAAGACTTGCAGGTGCGCGATATCGTCAATGCCACCCGCATTGGCTATCGCGACATTCAGTTGGTAAAGCGTTATTCCACTGTCGGGATGGGGCCGTCGCAGGGTCGTCACTCAGCGTTGCCAACCGCACGACTGGTGGCCGCGTCTACCCAGCGCAGCATCAGCGAAACCGGTGTGACCACTGCCCGGCCGCCCTTCGAGGCAGAGAAACTGGCGCACGTCGCGGGACGGGCCTTCGACCCCTACCGCCAGACGCCCATGCACCAACGGCATGTGCAGGCAGGCGCGAAGATGATGCCGGCCGGGATCTGGCAGCGTCCAGCGTTCTATGGCAAGCCATCGCAACGCGATACCTGCATGCAGCAAGAAGCACTGCATGTGCGCAACAAGGTCGGGATTATCGATGTGTCGACACTCGGTGGCCTGGACGTGCGCGGACCCGATGCCGCCGAGCTGCTCAACCGCATGTACACCTTTGCGTTCCTCAAGCAGCCGGTCGGGCGTTCACGCTATGCGCTGATGACCAACGAGCACGGCGTGGTCATTGACGACGGCGTTTGTGCACGCTTTGCCGACCAGCACTTCTACGTCACCGCCACCACCAGCGGTGTGGATCGCATCTACCAACAGATGCTCAAGTGGAATGCCCAGTGGCGTCTGAATGTGGACATCACCAACGTCACAGCGGCCATTGCTGCGGTCAACGTGGCGGGCCCGGATTCACGCAAGGTACTGGAGCAAGTGTGTACCGACCTTGATCTGTCCGCAGCAGGTTTCCCCTATCTGGGCGTGCGCCTGGGCACTGTTGCCGGCATCAAGGCGCGGCTGTTGCGAGTCGGTTTCGTCGGCGAACTGGGCTACGAAATCCACGTTCCGGCCCGGCATGCCCTGACACTGTGGGACGCGCTGACCGAGGCTGGCAAGGCGTTTGATATGCGTCCGTTCGGCGTCGAAACGCAGCGTCTGTTACGTCTGGAAAAAGGCCACGTCATCATCAGCCAGGACACCGATGGCATGACCCATCCAGCCGAAATCGACATGGGCTGGGCGGTCAGCCGGAGCAAGCCGTTCTTTGTCGGCCGCCGCTCAGTGGATATCCTCGAAGCCCAGCCACAGAAACGCAAGCTGGTGGGCTTCACCCTGCCCAAGGCCAGTCCGCTGCCGCTTGAAGGTCATCTGGTGCTCAAAGGTCCGGACATCAGTGGCAACGTGACCTCCTGCGAATACTCGTCAACCCTCGGCATGATTATCGGCATGGCTTATGCCGCGTTCGACCAAAGCACACCCGGCCAGCAGATCCCGATTCGCGTCGAAGACGGTGTGGTGGTTCAGGCGACCGTCGTGAAAATGCCCTTCTTCGATCCTGAAAACCAGCGCCAGGAGCTCTGAACCATGACTAGCCTTATCCAGGACCGCCCGGTCAGAGCTGGCGCGCCCTCACTGTGCACACTGCAAGACCTGACCGATCTGCCGCGCGTGGGGTTTCGCGGTACGCAAAGCGCCGAATACCTGACAGCACGTGGTTTCAGTCTGCCCGATACGCCGAACCGCGCGGTTACTCAGGCCGACGGCAGCCATGTTGCACGTCTTTCGCAGACCGAATACCTGCTGCTCGGCAGCCCGCTTGATAAAGGCCAGCGCATAGCCGATGAGGAAGCCCGTTGGGAACTGGACCATAACGCCAACTACCTGCTGCCTCGCGAAGACAGCCATGCGTGGCTGCAACTGAGCGGCCCGTGCATCCCCGAGGTGATGGCTAAATTGTGCGGCGTGGACCTGCGTCCGTCAGCATTCGCAGTCGGCTCGGTGGCGCAGACCTCGGCAGCGCGAATCAATGTGATCGTGATCAATGTTGGCGCGCAGAGCGAACCCTGTTTTCAGATTCTCTTTGATCGGGCTTCACTGGCTTACTTCAAGGAAGCGATGCTGGATGCCATGACCGAGTTTGGAGGGCGCCTCTCATGAACAACGGGTTACTGCTTCAGTGAATAAAGGCCGTTTCGTGCTCATGAACGACAACAAGTGTCTGTTACCGCCAAGCCGCCTAAAGAATGCTGGCATAAAGCCGTTGGACATTTGGTAGACCATAAGAGCGACCCTCGGCTCAACGCCTGGGGTCGCAGACTGCACCCATGCAGCACCCGACACTTGCGGCAGTAACGCGCCCCCCGGAGCTCAAATGAATATCAAACAGAAATTGACGTGGGCGTTCGCAGTCATTGCGTGTTTGCCCATATTAGTCGTCGCCGCCATCGTGATCGTGAATCTGCGTGACAAGGCGACCAGTGATTTCGTGGACAGCAGCGCACGCGAGATTCGCCAGGTCGACAATGCCATGCAACTGTTTTTCGACGGCATTACGCAGAACGTCAATTACATCGCGGCGCACCCGCTGATCGCCGGGGCGAGCGATGATTTCCGCAACTACATGGGCGCAACGCCTCCCCCGCAGTCCGAGAATGACAGGCAGGCGACCGAGCTGTTCGCCAGTATCGCCAAGGCCCATCCGGCCTACTCCTACGTCTCTTACGGGTTGATCAACGGCAGCTACATCATGACGCCGGAAGACCCGAAAATGAGCAACTACGACCCACGTGTTCGCCCGTGGTACAAGACCGCAATGGCCAATGCTGGCAAAACCGTGCGCAGCGACGCCTATTACTGGGCCAACGATGACGCGGTGCTGGTCAGCACCATTCGGGCGATCCCCAATAAACTGGGCAACCCTGGCGGCGTGGTCAACATCGACGTATCACTCAAGCAGCTGACCAACATCGTCAAGCAGATCAAGCTGGGTGACAGCGGCTACCTGATGCTGATGGAAAAGAGCGGCACCGTGCTGGTCGATCCCAAGCAGCCGGAACACAACTTCAAGAAACTGGGTGAACTGGGCGACGGTTTCACCGAGCTGGCCAAAACCGGCAGCGGTCTGGTCGAGGTAACACTCAACGGCGAACGCTACATGGCCAACGTGTACCCGTCCGAGCAACTGGGCTGGAACTTCATCGGTCTGATCAAACAGGACGAAGTGATGGCCTCGGCCACCCGCCTGACCTGGCTGATCGGCGTTATCGCTGCGGTATTGGCGGTGGTCTTTGCGATTGTCGGTGCCAGCTTTGCCAGCGTCATCGTGCGTCCGATCCACAGCGTGTCGAGCGGTCTGGAAGGCATTGCTGGCGGCGAAGGCGACCTGACCCAGAACCTCGCCGTGCGCGGCAAGGATGAAACTGCGCAACTGGCAGGCTGGTTCAACAAGTTCCTTACCGCGATTCGCAACCTGATCCAGCACATCGGCCAGGCTGCCGGGAAGATTCTTGAAGCCTCACACAGCTCCACCCGTGTCTCCAACGACATGGCCGAAGCCGCTGGACGTCAGCGCGAGGCGGTGGACATGGTCTCCACGGCCTTCCATGAAATGGTCGCCACCTCCAACGAAGTCGCTCGTTCCTGCAGCCAGGCCGCCGATTCGGCCGACAGCGGTCAGCAGCAGGCGCGCGAAGGTCAGCGACAGATCGACGATGCGGTGCGCAGTGTCGACCAGCTCAGCGAGGAACTCACCCGCTCGGCCAAGGATATGACGCAACTGGAAAAGGACAGCGCAGGCATTCAGTCGATCCTCAACACCATCCGTTCGATTGCCGAGCAGACCAACCTGCTGGCCCTCAACGCGGCCATCGAAGCAGCTCGCGCAGGCGAGCAGGGTCGCGGCTTTGCCGTGGTAGCCGACGAAGTCCGCGCGCTGGCCAAACGTACCTCGGACTCGACCGCCGAAATCGACAACCTGCTGGGCAATCTGGCCAAACGCACCGCTTCGGTGGCGCAACAGATGCACGCCAGCCTCGACGTGTCGCAGCAATCGGTGATCAAGATCGGGCAGGCACGCAGCAGCTTCGGGCAGATCCGTGAGTCAGTTGATGTGATTCGCGACATGAACACCCAGATTGCAACCGCCGCCGAAGAGCAGCATCAGGTGGCCGAAGACATCAACCGTCACATCAGCCAGATCCATGGCGACGCCCAGTTGATCGCCGACCTCTCGGACTCCGCCCGTGCGGATTCCAGAAGTCTGGAACTACTGTCCAGCGAACTCGACGGCCTGGTGCGCAAGTTCAAGACCTGATACTGCACACTCGGAGCGTGAGAAACGATAGGTGTCTGTGTGTCCCCTATCGTGCCCATGCTCCGCGTGGGCATGCCGTTCTGGGCGCTCTGCGTCCTTTGCGCAGCAGGTGATCCAACCTCAAGGCTCTGCGCCCTCCTCTCAAACCATTCAGTCAGAAAATCCAGCATGGTGCGCAAGGTGGCCGACTGGTGATGCCGCGAGGTGTAGATCGCGTGGATGCCCAGCGCCCTTGGCTGGTGGTCGGGCAGCACCGCGATCAGCTTGCCACTTGCAATCAGCGGCGCTGCCGAATGCACCGGTTGCAAGGTGATCCCCGCGCCAGCCACTGCGGCCTCCAGCAACACCACTGAATCGTTGGCGCTGAGGTTGCCGCCCACCGGAACGCTGAGCGGCAACTGCTGCCGGGTGAACTCCCACAGGCTCTTGCCGAAGTACGAATAGGTCAGGCAGTTGTGTGCAGCCAGTTCTTGCGGACTGGAGGGAGTGCCGTGCATGGCGAGGTAGGCTGGAGAGGCACAGACAACCGAATCGCAATGCCCCAATGGACGGGCAATCACATTGGGGTCCAGCTGGTTGGTGATGCGGATTGCCAGATCGATGCGCTCGCTGACCAGGTCCACGGCCTCGTTGCCAATCAGCAGATCCACCGAGGTGCCGGGGTAGCGTTGCAGGTAAGCCGTCACCGCTGGGGCCAGAACCGCCAGTGCCAGTGACTGCGAACAGGCAATACGCAGCATGCCACGCGGCTCATCGACTTGCGTATCGGCTGCCAGCGGCACTGCGTCAGCCAGCTCGACAAGCTGCTGGCAACGCAGCAACGTCACCTGTCCGGGCGCAGTGAGCCCCAGCTTGCGCGTGGTGCGGTGCAGCAAGCGCGCTCCCGCCCAGGTTTCCATCTGCGCCAGATAACGGGTCACCATCGCCCGTGACATGTCCAGCGCCTCAGCGGCAGCGATGAGGCTGCCGCGTTCGTTGATGGCCATGAACACCCGCGCCGCCATGATCCGATCCATGATTCATCCGATATAAGCAATCAATAGTTGCCAATATTGAGGCTTTTGTTTCATTTTAAGCAACATAAGATAACGACCTCAGTTTTGCTCTATAAAAAGGTCGTACCCCATGCTACGCAATTCCCTGCTTGCTCTATCGTTCGCGGTGCTATTCCCGCTTGCAGCCCAGGCCGCTGATCCACTGGCGATCGAGGTCTACAATCCGGCCGAAAAAGCCATCTTCCCGGTGTCATCCGAACTGATCACCGGCAAGCATGATGCGGTGCTGATCGATGCGCAGTTTCAGCGTAACGATGCTCAGGCGCTGGTAGAGAAGATCAAGGCCAGCGGCAAGAAACTCACTACCGTGTACATCAGCCACAGCGACCCGGATTACTACTTCGGGCTGGACGTCATCAAAGCTGCTTTCCCCGATGCGAAGATCGTTGCCAGCGCTCCTACCGTGAAAGCGATCAAGGCGTCGATGCAGGGCAAGCTTGCCTACTGGGGACCGATTCTCAAGGACAATGCTCCGGCCAGACTGGTCCTGCCAGAGGTGCTCAAGGGTGACCATCTTACCCTTGAGGGTCAGCCATTACAGATCAAAGGCCTGAACGGCCCGGCCCCCGAGCGCAGCTACGTATGGATTCCATCGCTCAAGGCGGTGGTCGGCGGCGTCGTGGTGTCCAGCGGCATTCATGTCTGGATTGCTGATACCCAAAGCCCGAAATCGCGTCAGGACTGGCTCGCGACCCTCAAGGGCATTGAGGCGCTGAAACCGGTCACGGTAATTCCGGGCCATTATCTGGGCGAGATTCCAGCGGGCACCAAGGCTGTGACGTTCACCGCCGACTATCTGAAGTCCTTTGAACAACAAGCGGCCAAAGCCAAGGATTCCAAGGGCCTGATCGATGCCATGCAGAATGCCTGGCCACAACTGGCCGAACCGAGCTCGCTGGAACTGAGTGCCAAGGTCATCAAGGGCGAGATGAAGTGGCCGAACTGATCTGAAACCAGGGAACTGTTGCCGCATCGCCGCAGTTGCACGCAGCAGTTCCGGGGGATGGTCAGACGCCCCCGTCAATCGCTATGCTGCACCCATGAACGCTCCTGTCAAAATCCGTAACCCCTGCCCGCCCGGCGCTTGCGACTGCGAGCGCGAACGGCTGGATGCGGAAGACGCCGACCTGCGCATCCTCAAGCTGACCCGTGATGCGGAAAACACGCTGCTTGAGCGCCTGAGCCGTGTCGAAAGCCTGAAGGATCTGGAGCACATGCAGCGCAAGATTTTCGAGCAACTGGGTGTGCGCGTCGAAATCGCACCGGGCTTCAACGAAGTACGCACCATGCGCGGCATCAGCATCGTCGTGCAGAAAAAGACCGGCCTGTGCCGCAAGACGCGCAAGTCGGTTGCAAGCGCAATCCGCAGTGCACTTGAGGCACGCCCGCAGATCGCCTATGAACTACTCAACGCCAACGACCTGCTGCGCGACGCGTGAGTCAATACAGAGCCCGAACAGGCCTTTGAAACCATAACGCCCGATCTAAAACAGACCGGGCGTCATGTGCATTGTCCTGTTGACTGATCAACAGGCCCCCGGCGGAATACCACCTTTGTTGAAGTCCTTCAGGCGTTCCTTTTCTTCTGGCGTCGAGTGCGCAGGCACATCGTTTGCCGGTTCCTGCTTTTTCTCGTCTTTCTGGTCAGTCATGGTCATTCTCTCCGCTCGTGGACACTCAAAATAAGGCCACGCGCGAAGCATTCGGTTCCGATTGATTAGCGCGCTGCCACTCGTTCGGCGACATTGCACTCCAGTTGCCTGGCCAGCCCCTGCAAATCGAGCAGGGTTGCGCGCCAACTGCGTTCCTGACTGCCGACGCTGACCAGCGAGCGCACTCGGTCATTGACCGAGATCCCCTTGCCGGTATTGGCCTGCCAGCCCTGCTCGAGCATGGCCGGGTCGAACTGATTGAACGCGTCGATCGCATCGACCCGGCTCACGGCAAAACCGAAGCACAGGCGCTCGCCACGCACGATCAGGACACGGGACGCTTCACCCGGGGTTTGCGCCCCCTCGCCCAGCAGGCTGCTCAGGCAGATCAGCGGCACTTGCTCGCCACGCAGATTGAATTGCCCTAGCAGGTGCGTCGCCGGTTGCGACAAACCGATCAGCTGTTGCGGCACGCTCATGATCTCGACGATCTGACTCAACGGCGCGACGAAGCGGGTCGGTGCGTCAAACAGCAGACAGGCATGGCGCAACATCGCCTTGGTCACATCGTGCGAGGCTTGTGCAGGTTTGACGTCGTGCTGATAAACTTGGGTGTAGCTTTTGACTTCCGGGCGCTGCAACAGCATTGGATGATCCAGCAACAATGCCTGTTGCCCCTCCTCCAGGTTCATGACCCCGGCCAGCAGTTCAGGATGCGGCAGGCCGTAACCCGGTGCCGCCAGAAGGCTGCCCGGGTCCTGACGCTGGATGGCGACCATGCGGTCGTAACCAAACCCGCATACCCGACCGTCCGGAGCCGTCAATAGCAACAACTGCGGCTTGGAGGTCTGGCGTTTATGGTCCAGACCAAGGACTTCGGACAGATTGAGCGCCGGGACCTTGGTGCCACGCACCGACGTAACGCCAAAGCAGCACTCACTGGCAAAGTCCGAAGCCGAAATTTCAGGATTATCCACCAGTTCGGTCACGACGCTCGCATCGATACAGAAGTTGCGACCGTCACACTCGAACACCAGGTAATGCAGCAAACGATTCTTGGCCGCGAGCGCTTCTTCCTTGAGCACCTGCGCGCTCGGATCAGCAGCAAACAGTACGCCTGGCAAGCTACTCAGAAAACCCAGGTCGAGCTTGTAGATCATCCGCGATTCTTCTGCGCCCAGCAGCAGTGATGGCAGCAACCCGACACTGGTGCCGCCAGGGCCCAAGGGGCTGAATTGAGAGTCGCGGGCCTTGAGAATGTCGCAGACCGCATCAATCGCCAGCCCCAGGTAGCCACCGCCGTACTTGAGAATAGCGACCAGCGGCGTGGGCAACGATGTATCGCCGCCCTCCGCCAACTGGCCCCGCAGGTCCACCAAAGGCACCGGTTTGCCGCGCAAGGTAAACACCCCGCGCAACGCACCGCGAGTCAGCGGATGGGGGTACAGGTCGGCAGGCCAGTGCACGGCCTCCATCAGCGCTTCGGCAACCACCGCCAGATAAACGCCATTGATCTGCACGACGCCATAGGCATTCAGGCTGCTCATGCAGGTTGTCCGATGGATACCTTGTCCAGAGTCTGGGTGTAGCCGGTCAGGTTGGCTTTATGCAGCTCGACGATCAGTGTCTCGACTTCCTGCGCCGACAGACGTTGCTTCTCTGTCGCCGTGTTGATCCCGTCGATTGCCTGAGTGGTCTGCATCACGCCTTCCACGATGTGTTCGAAGGCTTCGCCGGCACTGCGCGAAATCTCGTTGCCCGACTCGATCCGGCTGACTGTTTCGAGGATCAGCTTGTTGATTTCCTTGGTCGCACGCGAGGACTTCTCGGCCAGCTTGCGCACTTCATCGGCCACCACCGAGAAGCCCAGACCGTGCTCGCCAGCCCTGGCCGCCTCGATAGCGGCGTTGAAGGCCAGCATGTTGGTCTGACTGGCGATCTCGCTGATCACCTGGATGATGTCCTGAATGCCCTCGGCCGACTTGGCGATCATGCCCATCGCATCGGACGCCTTGACCAGAGTCTGCGAACCGGTACTGGCCTGCTCACGCGTCATTCTGGCCAGATCGGTGGCCGTCTGGGTGCTTTGTGCCACGTAGGAAATGGCGTTCATCAATGCTTTAACCGACTCGCCCATGGCGCGGGTCTTGGCTTCTATCGCCTGCTCCATCTCGACCTGACGGGTAATGTCAGTGGCGAATTTCACCACTTTGAACGGCAGCCCGTCATGGTCCAAAATCGGGCTGTAAGTCGCCTGAATCCAGATTTTCTGCCCGTACTTGCTGACGCGCATGAAGCGTCCGGAATAGAACTCGCCCTGCCCCAGCCCGTGCCAGAACTCCCGGTATTCAGTGCCACGCACATATTCCTCATCACAGAAAATACGGTGATGCTGGCCCTTGATCTCCTGCAGGCCATAGCCCAGCGCTTTGAGGAAGTTGGCGTTGGCGGTAATAATGTTGCCGGCCATGTCAAACTCGATGACGGCCTGGGCGCGGTCGATTGCATTCACCTTGCCGTGGTGCTCGACGCTGGTTTCCTTGGCAACTGTCACGTCGAGCGCGAACTTGACGATCTTGTAGGGTTTGCCCTGCGCGTCGAGGATCGGGTTGTAGGTCGCCTGAATCCAGATTTCCTTGCCATCCTTACGCTTGCGTTTGTACTCATTGGCGTCGTATTCGCCACGCCCCAGTTTTTCCCAGAGCTCGCGATACTCCAGACTGCTGACAAACTCCTCAGAGCAGAACATCCGGTGGTGTTCGCCGACAATTTCCTCAAGGTCGTAGCCGAATACCGCAAGGAAGTTGCGGTTGGCATGCAGCACCTTGCCGGTCAGATCGAATTCGATAACCGCCTGAGAACGCTCGATCGCCGTCACCTTGCCGGCGGACTCGGCCTGACGGACGCGGCTCTCGGTGACGTCGTTGGCGAACTTCACCACTTTGTAAGGACGACCATCAGGGTCAAAAATCGGGTTGTAAGTGGCGCTGATCCATAGCTCTCGACCGTTCTTGCCGATTCGTTTGTACTCGCCGGAGTCATACTCGCCACGCTCGAGCTTGGCCCAGAAAGCACGATAGGCCGGGCTGTTCAGGTAGTCGTCTTCACAGAACATGCGGTGATGCTGGCCCTGTATCTCATCCAGACGATAGCCCAGCACCTTGAGAAAGTTTTCGTTGGCGTTGAGCACGCGGCCGTTCAGGTCGAACTCGATGATGCCCTGCGAACGATCGATCGCTGCGACCTTACCTTCGTACTCGGCGTTGGTCTTGCGTTGCTGCGTGACGTCGGTGGCGAATTTTACGACCTTGAACGGGTTGCCCTGTTCGTCGAAAACCGGGTTGTAGGTTGCCTGCAACCAGATCTCGCGACCGTTCTTGCCCAGGCGCTTGTACTGCCCTTCGTCAAAGGCACCTTTGCCCAGTTTTTCCCAAAACGTCGCATACTCAACGCTGGAAGCGTGTTCCGGGGTGCAGAACATGCGGTGATGCCGACCCTGGACTTCGTCCAGGCGATACCCGACGCAATCCAGAAAATTGGTATTGGCCCGCAGGATATTGCCTTCAAGATCAAACTCGATCATCGCCTGCGAACGGTCAATGGCCGCCATCAGCGAGTGCAGGTCCATCTCTAGCTCGGCCCGGTCCCTGGGAGTGCTTTCAATTGTGGTCGACATGTAAAATACTCTGCGAGTCAGCATCTATGGAAGTATTGTTATAAAGCGCCGGTCTGTGCGGGCCCGGTCAAACGCTTCAAACATGAGGCGCGGACTGACTATGGTGCCTGCTGATCAAGCCGGTTAATCGTCTTTCTCAATGCCTTCCATAGCGCAAACTTCAAGGCCGTCAGAGCCAGGTGGAACTATCGAAGTCACTCGGCAATGAGCCGTTACATAAACATCGGCTTCAGTCAGATTAGCTTTAGCGCTGTCAGCTAGCTATTATCTAGCCACTATCAAAACACACACGGTCAGGCCCTCCCGATCACCGGCAAGGACCGCTTCGTACACAACTTCCTTCCTCTGCTGAAAACCGTTGCGTCATCAAGCATAAAACCAGATGACGAGAATCACGGCCCCCGTCCATCCCAAGGTGAGTAAGAAAGAAAGCCCAGCAAGGCGCGGGTCCATGGAACTCCTGTTCTAGAAGGCTTGGGTAAGCAGAGCGCTGCATACGTAGGGATATAACGGCTGGATCACAGGTATATAAACTATTTTCACCACCTTGAAACGCTGCCAGCACAGGGGTCTTGCTCTGGATCAACGTCTGATAACCGACGTATGGCCTGGTCACCGGCCAGTCTTTGAACGAAGCGCCGTTTGACGGCAGACTGAATGTCAGGGATCAGAGTAGCGTTACCTTCACCCGCATCCAGCCTTCCTCTACATCACCGGCGATTGCAGCAAGACAGGGAGTCTCGGCAAGGCGCTGGCGATATCGTCCTTTACGATAGCGCACAACCTTATGCATGCAGTTACCCCTAAGGTGACGATCGGAGCTTGCTGACAGACATAGCCAGCGCAGTGGACGTGGTCGGCCTTGGCATTGCCGAGCATTTGCCATGGGATGCTCTGGCGCTGAAGAACATGCTGACGAAACTACCGTTGCTTGGCGATTGGCTGCCAACCCTCGGGGCTGACTCATGAAACAGCGAGCAAAATTCAATTTATGCATATTTAAATACTTAATAATTATTTAATTTAATAATTAACATATAACAAAATAGAATTTCACTGCGGGTTTTTATAGGCATATTGTCATCCTATACCGACCCCTTTCTCCAGGCGGAGGTGCATCCACCTTTCTGAACCGTCCGGAGCAAAACCATGAGCAGACAACGACACCTTAAACTTGGCGCAATGGTCCACGGGGTCGGCCATGGCTGGGGCGAATGGCGTCACCCGCAGGCGCTGGCCAACGCCAGTGTGAATTTCGGCTTTTATCAGCAGCAGACCCAGTTGGCCGAAGCGGCCCGCTTCGATTTCGTGTTCATCGCCGACAGCCTGCACATTCACGAAAAATCCAGTCCGCATTACCTGAATCGTTTCGAACCGTTGACCATTCTCTCCGCACTCGCAGCCACCACCCGGCATATCGGTCTGGTGGCAACGGTGACGGTCAGCTACACCGAACCCTTTCAGGTAGCTCGCCAGTTTGCTTCGCTGGACCACATCAGTGGCGGTCGGGCTGGCTGGAATGTGGTGACTTCCTGGCTCAGTGGCACCGCTGACAACTTCAGCAAGGGCGAACACCCACCGCACGCCGTACGCTACCGTATCGCCAAAGAGCATATCGAGGTGGTCAAAGGTCTGTGGGATTCCTGGGAAGACGACGCCTTCTCGTACGACAAGCAGAAAGGCGAATTTTTCACGCCTGGCAAACTGCACGCGCTGAACCACAAGGGCGAATTCTTCTCGGTGAAAGGCCCGCTCAACATCGCCCGATCGAAGCAGGGTCAGCCGGTGATTTTTCAGGCAGGCACCTCCGAGGCCGGGCGTAACTTCGCCGCTCAAAACTCCGACGCGATCTTCGTCCACGCCGAGAGTTTCGATGAAGCGCGCGCCTATTATCAGGACCTGAAACAAAGGGCTGGCGGCTTTGGTCGCGACCCTCACGCGCTGTCGATTCTGCCGGGCATTCGCCCGATTGTCGGGCGCGATGAAGCTGAGGTGGAGAGCCGCTATCGCCAGGCCGTGGAGTTGGTGACGATCGAAGACGCAATCGTCGCCCTTGGTCGCCCCTTCAATGATCACGATTTCAGCCAGTACCCACTGGACGAACCCTTCCCGGAACTGGGCGATCTGGGCTCCAACAGCCAGAAAGGCGGTTCGGACCGGATCAAGCAACTGGCCAAAGACGAAGGCCTGAGCCTGCGTGAAGTCGCCCTGCGCTTCTCCCTGCCCCGCCGTGACTTTGTCGGCACACCGGAACAGGTCGCCGACGCGATACAAACGTGGTTCGAAGCAGGCGCAGCCGACGGTTTCATCATCAATAGCGTCCTGCCCGACGGCCTGCAGTACTTCACCGAATGGGTGGTGCCGGTGCTGCAACGACGCGGACTGTTTCGCACCGAATACAGCGGCAATACGCTACGTGAAAACCTCGGCCTTGAGGTGCCGGTCAATCGTCATGCGAAGGCTGTCGCCCATCAATCTGACGAGGCGTTGGCATGACTCGACTCGTGATTGCCAGCCAGCTGGATGATGATTTCAATCAGGTGATTCGCGAGCGGCTTGCAGTGACCCACCCTGAAGCCAGGCTCATCGGCGTACCTGCCGGAGTGCCGAGCGACTTGCCCGGCGAGGTCAGCATTCTGCTGGCGCGCCCTATCAACGTGCGTGGTTATGAAGCCCCGGCCTCGCCGCCTCCGGGCTGGCCCTATGGCCTGAAGTGGATTCAGGTGGTGTCTTCGGGTATCGACTTCTACCCAGGCTGGCTGTTCAACGGGCCGCCGGTGAGCACCTCGCGGGGCAGCGCGGCAGAAAACATCGCAGAGTTCTCGCTGGCCGCCATTTTTGCCGCAGCCAAGCATCTGCCGGATATCTGGGTGCATGACTCGCAATGGAACTTCACCGCCCTGACGCCGCTCAAGGGCACCACGCTCGGGATTCTAGGCTTTGGTGCCATCGGTCGCAGCCTGGCCAGCAAGGCCCAGGCGCTGGGTATCAACGTGATCGCATTGCGGCAAAGTTCGGCTCCGTTCGAGGTTGACGGTGTCGAGGCTGCACGTGACATTCATGACCTGTTCGCGCGCGCAGACCATCTGGTGCTGGCCGCGCCGTTGACACCGGCGACGCGGCACATCGTTAACGCCGAGGTGCTGAACAGTGCCAAACCCGGCCTGCACTTGATCAACATCGCCCGTGGCGGCCTGCTTGACCATGAAGCGCTGCTCAATGCGCTGGATAATGGAAACATCGGCCTGGCCTCGCTGGACGTCACCGAACCCGAGCCCCTGCCGGATGGGCATCCACTGTACTCACATCCTCGCGTGCGCCTGTCACCGCACACCTCGGCGATCTCCAGCAACAGCCGTAACGAAATAGCCGACAGTTTTCTGGCCAACCTTGAGCGTTTTCTCAAAGGGCAGGCCTTGCAGAATCAGGCTGATCGCCAGCGCGGCTACTGACACAGATCACACCCATTACGCTGCGTGGAAATACAACTCCTGACACTCAGCGTCACCCTCAAATACCGAGCGTGCCATGCCCAAACCGATAAAAAACACACAACCTGGCTACCGCCGTCCGCTGCTGGCAGGTCTGCTCGCGGCGTTGGCGTTATGCATCGCCCTCCCCGTCGAGGCACAGCAAACGTTGCGGATCGGTTACCAGAAGTCTTCCACGCTGATCACCCTGCTGAAAACACGCGGCACGCTGGAAAAAGCCCTTGCGCCACAGGACGTCACCGTCACCTGGCATGAGTTTCCGAGTGGTCTGCCGCTGCTGGAGGCGCTGAACGTCGGCAACGTCGATATCAGCGCGGATGTGGCGGACACCGTACCGATCTTCGCTCAGGCAGCACAGGCCAGGCTGACCTACTTTGCCCAGGAAGCGGCCTCGCCTTCCGCGCAGGCAATCATCGTGCATAAAGGCTCGCCCGTGCAGCAGTTGTCAGACCTGAAAGGCAAAAAGGTCGCTGTTACCAAGGCGGCGGGTTCCCACTACCTGCTGATTGCTGCGTTGAAAAAGGCCGGTCTGGCATTTTCGGATATCCAGCCCGCCTACCTGTCGCCCGCCGACGGCCGAGCGGCCTTCGAAAACAACAAGGTGGACGCTTGGGTCACGTGGGAGCCCTTCCTGACCAGCGCACAACGGCAACTGCCAACGCGCACCCTGGCTGACGGCAAGGGGCTGTCCAGCTACAAACGCTATTACCTGACCGGCACTGGTTACGCCAAGGCTCATCCGCAAGTACTCAGCGTGGTTTACGAGCAGTTGCACAGCGCCGGTATCTGGCTAAAGGCCAACCCGCGAGAAGCCGCGCAGGTACTGAGCCCTTTATGGGGCAATCTGGATATCGAAACGGTCGAAATCGCCAACAGCCACCGCACCTATCAGATACAGCCGGTCACGCATGAGCAACTGGACGAGCAGCAGCATATCGCCGATGCCTTCTTCGCAGCGGGCCTTCTGCCCAAGGCGGTGGATGCGCAGGATGTGGAGGTATGGAAGCCTTGAGGAATGAAGGGGCACACCCGCTCGCATGGAGCGAGTATGCCCCTCGATCAGTCTCTGAACTCAAACACGCGGCGGCCTGGGAAACGCTCCGCGGGCGGTTTCATAAGCCTGCGCGACACGCAACGCCAAGGCATCCTTGAAGCGCGGCGCGACAATCATCATGGCGACCGGCAGGCCCTCGGCCAGGCCTGCCGGGATTGACGTGGCCGGGTGGCCGGTCAGGTCGAACGGCGCGGTATTGGCGAGCATGTTCAGGGCGCTGTGCACGTACTCTTCAATCGGCGCATCGGCGGCGGTCAGCGTGGTGGCTACAAACGGCATGGTCGGCAACACCAGCACATCAAAATTCTTGAATGCTTCGTCGTATTGACGGGTGAGTTCCGGCACCAGCATCCGCGCCTTGGCGTAGTAGGCACCGTGCAGGTTTTTCAGGCTGTAATGCCCGGTAAGTGCCACGGCACGCACGCTGCTGGACAATGCGTTGGCATGCTCACGACGCCTGGTACCGAAGTAGCTCATGATGTCGGGGTCGTAATAGCCGTCGACATTCATGCCATAGCCGTTGCCTTGCAGCATCTGATACGCCGCACCATCGGTGGCGATGACATTCCACATGTCCAGCGCCACACCGCGGTGCCACGGAGCGCTTGCCTCTCCGACCGTCGCACCAAGGCTTTCCAACTGTGCCACTGCGGCGCGAACCAGGGCGTCTACTTGCGGTTCGGACATGCCGGGAATCGCAAAACCTTCGCGCAGCAGGCCGATTTTCAAGCCGGCAACGCCCTGATCGAGGGTCGCGACACAACTGACCGCCGGCGGGTTTTTCTGCCTTGAATCAAGCCCGTCAGCCCCGGCGATTACGTCGAGCATCACCGCGCAGTCGCGCACGTTATTGGCCATCGGACCGACATGGTCGATGGTCCGCTCGATCGGAAAAGCCCCGGTATAAGGCACAAGGCTGTAGGTCGGCTTGTGCCCGACGATGCCGCTCCAGGCCGACGGCATGCGGATCGACCCGCCCTGGTCGCCGCCGATGGCCATGTCCACTTCCTGCAAGGCGACCAGCACGGCGCTGCCGCTGGAGGAGCCGCCTGCGTTGCGAGTCAGGTCCCACGGGTTTTTTACCGCACCGGTAGCCGAGGTAAAACTGGCTCCGGAGAAACACAAGTCTTCACAGACTGATTTGCCGACCACCGTCGCGCCTGCGGCCAACAAGCGTTTGACCACCGTGGCATCTTCGGACGGCACGTAACCATCAAGGCTCAGCGAGCCGTTGGCCATCGGTACGCCGGCCACTGATACGTTGTCCTTGATGACCACCGTTCTACCCGCCAACGGGCCGCTCGCCGCACCGGCTATGTGCGTCTTCACGTACCAGGCGCCATGCAGGTTTTCGGCCTCTGTCGGTTTGCTGTGCTCGCGCAGCGGCGTGGGCTGCGCAACGTGAGCGGCGTACAGCTCATCAATGGCTTCGTAGGAGCCCAGGGTTTCGTCAGCAAGACTCAGGAACGATGCCATCTGGCTGTCTGACAGGTCGTACCCGTGATCCTGGGCGGCAATCAGAAAGTCGGCTTTGTCGGGGCGTTTTACGGACATGGTGTTCTCCAGATAACGGTAAGGGCCGCCCGGGATCGGGCAGACACTGACTGGAGCCGCCTGCGCAGGATGCGCAGGCATGGGCTCGATCCGGAGGACGCCGTTGTCCATGCCGGTCGCCACGCGGTGTTCCATACCTGCCGGTTCAGGGCGTATGGCAAGCGTCCGCGCAGAAGAGGATCAGACCGATGAGGCCCGACACTCGAAGCGAGTCTGCAGCCTGTCAGGAACAGGCTTGTTGAAACAGTTCGTGGGCCTTGACCAGCGCCTCGGCGATTTTCTCCACGGGCTCACGCTTGGCCATCGCCTGATCCCGCAGCGCGTTGTAAGCGTCTATTTCAGACATACCCTTGGTTTCCATCAGGATGATTTTTGCCTGCTGCACGGTACGCATCACCGCCATGCGCCCTTCCAGGCGCTTGACGTGTTTTTCCCGTTCCCGTGTTTTGCGTGCCTGGCTAAGAGTGATGGCCAGCGCCGTCAACAGGCCGAAAGACCTGACCGGCGAGGGAATCACCGAACAGGCATTGAGCTGCACCAGCGCCTCGACAATGATCGGGTTTTCATAGGCGATCACCGGAATGATCGGCGGCGTCGAGCTGTGCAGCAGCCAGGGCGTATTGGTCGACAGGCTTTCCGGCGACACCGCCAGCACGATCACGTCAGCCTCACTCTGCAACCGTTCGGGGATCGGCCACTGCACGCGTACCTGGCAACCAATACGCTGCAACTGGGCGATCAGGTTGCGACCGTCTTCATCATCGGGGTGCATCACCAGCACGCTGATGTCGCGCAGGTCCTTGATGCCGCCTGCGCTGTCGTTACGCAAACGTTTCTTGGCGGCACGCAGGGTCATGGACGCCTCCCGGTCAGGCTGGACCAGCCATTGAAGTCAGGCGCCACCGCATACGGATCGGGCTTCAGCGCTTTCTGACTTTCGTAAAGGATGTCGAACTGCCCGTCGGCATTGGCACGGCCGATCCGCGAGTACAGGTAGGTATGGTGATTGTGTTCATCGATACGCACCCGTCCCTGAGGCGCGTCGTATTCCAGACCGCGCATGGTCTGCAAGACATCCTCCACCTCCGTGCTGCCCGCCCGGGCTATCGCCTTGGCCAGCAGATGGACCTGAAAATAAGCGGCTTCCCAGCAGCGATCGGTCACTTGATGCTGGCCAAACATCTCCCGGTATTGCGCGATGCACTGGCGATTGAGCGGCGTATCGATCGACTGGAAGTAAGTGGCTGCCGAAATGTGCCCTGTGCCCAGATGAACGCCCATCTGCTGAATATCGGTTTCACTGGTGGTCACACTGGCAATCGGCATGACCGCAGGGTCGAAACCGGCATCGGCGTACGCTTGGTACAGGTGCGCCATGGTGTCACCGACCACGGTGGAAAAGATGAACGACGGTTTCAGCTCCCGGGCCTTGACCATGAGCCTGGCGAAGTCCTCTGGCCTGGCGTTTTTCAATGGCAAGTAGTACTCGCCCAGCTTGCTGCCACCGCGCTCGTAGAGCAGGTCGCTCATCAGCCGATTGGTTTCGTACGGGTAGACGTACTCGGAGCCGATCATCAGCACGCGACTGCCAAAGTGGTCGAACATGTAACTGCCCAATGGCACGGCGTTATGGTTCGGCGTGGCACCGGTGTAAATGATGTTGCGCGAATACTCGAAGCCCTCGTAGTAAACCGGATAGAGCAGCAACGCGTTGTACCGTTCGACGACGGGCAAGACTGCCTTGCGCGCCGCCGAGGTGTAGCAACCGAAGAAAAACCGCAGATTCTCTTCACGAATCAGCGATTCAACGTGCATGGCAAACAACGCAGGCGTTGAATCCGGGTTACGGGTAATCAGTTCCAGAGGACGGCCATTCACGCCTCCTGCCGCGTTGATCTGATGGATTGCAAACTGTGCGCCGCGCATTGTTGAACACTCACCGGCAGCAGTAACGCCGGTATTGGAAAACAGACCTCCTATGCGGATCGACGGGTCAACCATGTCTATGAACCTTGTTCAACGTGAGGTGAGACGCCCGAACCTGGCCGGGAGCCTGAAAGAAGACTGAGCGAATAACCGTGGATTCAACGGTGGCTCTCAGGCGGTTGTGCCTGGGGCTGGCGTGACGGCAGTGTCAGGACCAGTCGTGCGAGGGACCTTCCACACCTGCCGAGAGTGGGCGTGTGGCAAGAGACCCTGCGAGGGTGCTGATCAGGCTTATGCAGGGAGCGGGCCATAGGTGCTGCGTGGGTGTTGATGACTCGTGTGTCTGCTGGCCGGGGCGTTCCCTTGGTAACAGGCATTTGCTGGCAGAAACGGGCGTACATTCGCAGGGGGTCTGTCGCTCAAAACATAGCATTCGCGAACAAGTTCGCTCCCACAAAAGCTGTGCGAATGTCCCAGAAAAACGTCGGTAGCCTCACGTTTTTGGTGCGCAAGAGGCCCGTTCGCGCCAAAGCGGCGCATGCCGGTTTGTTCGTGCAATTAATGCAGGGATGCTCTGCCACACGGTTTCAAAACCCGTGCAAACAGCCGTTTCGGAACTTGGCATTGCCCTTGCTATGTTCCCCCTGAGACATCGCGCCAGCTGTCTGCCCTACGCCCCCTTGGCAAGTAGGGAGACACCTCGCGTACGACTGGATCGGACACAGTTTGTCCCGCCAGATTCGGCACAGAAGCCTGACATCCCGCCCATTGATTTGGCCGGGATGTCGGGCTTTTTTTATTCCTGGGAGAAAAGTGAATGCACAACGACAAACGCCGTTTGATCAAGCATGCTCTGTTGCTGGGTACGATCAGCCTGCTGCCGTTTTCCCTGATCGGTGAGGCGCAGGCGGACGAGACTGTGAAAGTCGGCATCATCCACTCGCTGACCGGCACCATGGCCATCAGTGAGGCCTCGGTGGTCGACGCCGAAAAGCTCGCCATCGAAGAGATCAACGCCAGTGGCGGCGTGATGGGTAAAACCATCGAACCGATCGTTGAAGATGGTGCCAGCGACTGGCCAACCTTTGCCGAGAAAGCCCGCAAGCTGCTGGAAAACGACCACGTCGCAGTCACCTTTGGCGCGTTCACCTCGGCGTCGCGCAAAGCGGTGCTGCCGGTCTTCGAGCGCAACAAAGGCCTGCTCTATTACCCGACCTTCTATGAAGGGCTGGAAAAATCCCCGGCCATTATCTACACCGGCGCAGAGGCCTCGCAGCAGACCCTGGCAGCCGTCACCTGGCTGATGGCCAACAAGGGCAAAAGCGTCTATCTGGTCGGCTCCGACTACATCTGGCCACGCACTACCAACAAGCTGGCGCGGGCATCGGTCACCAAACAGGGCGGCTCCATCGTCGGCGAAGACTACCTGCCGCTGGGCGCTATCGAATTTTCCTCGGTGATCAACAAGATCAAGGTGGCCAAGCCGGACATCGTGCTGTCGACCATCGTCGGCGGCTCGAACGTGGCGTTCTACAAGCAGCTCAAGGCTGCCGGTATCGACAGCAGTAACCAGACGCTGATGGGCCTTGCGATCACTGAAGAGGAAGTCACCGGCATCGGCGCGGAAAACCTCGTCGGCTTCCTGACCTGCATGAGCTACTTCCAGAGTCTGAAAAACCCGGTCAACGAGAAGTTCGTTCAGGCCTTCAAAACGCGCTACGGGCAGCAACGCGTAGTCGGTGACCCGATGGCAGCAGCCTACACCGCGGTGTACCTGTGGAAAAAAGCCGTCGAGAAAGCCGGTAGCTTCGACGTGCCCAAGGTGATTGCCGCCTCTTCGGAGCTGACCCTCGACGCCCCGGAAGGCGAGATCAAGGTGCACAAAGACAACCACCATCTGTGGAAACGCGCACGCATCGGCACGCTCAACGCGCAGGGTCAGGTGGACGTGATCTACGAGTCCGCACCGATCGAGCCCAACCCGTTTCCGAAACTCTGATACCGGGCCGGGCGCGATCTGGTTCGCGCCCGCTTTCGTCAATGTGCAGCAACAGGTAGCGACGGCATGACTCTCGATACGCTGGTAATGCAAGTTTTCAGCGGGTTCTCGCTGTTTTCCGTGCTGGTGCTGATGGCACTCGGGCTGACCATCGTGTTCGGCCTGATGGGCGTGATCAACATGGCCCACGGTGAACTGATGGCGATGGGCTCATACATGACCTACGTCACCTCCGTGGTGTTTCAGCGCTACTTCCCCGAGCTCATGGGCTGGTATTTCATCATAGGCATCGGGATGGCCTTTGTGGTGACCTTCGCCTTCGGTCTACTGCTGGAACGCTGCTTTATCCGCTTCATGTACAACCGGCCACTGGACACATTGCTGGCAACCTGGGGGCTGTCGCTGGTACTGCAGCAACTGTTCCGCCAGGTCTTCGGCCCCAAGGAAGTCAGCGTGCCCACCGTGCAGTGGTTGCAGGGAGCATGGAAAATCAGCGACGGGCTGGAGCTGCCCCTCAACCGGATTTTCATCATCGGTCTGACGTTCGTGATTGCCGCAGCGGTATTTCTGTTTCTCTACCGCAGCCGCTGGGGCCTGCGCATTCGTGCAGTGACCCAGAACCGCGCGATGGCCGGAGCGGCCGGGATCAACACCGCGCGGGTCGATTCGGTGACGTTCGCGCTGGGCTGCGGCCTGGCGGGTATTGCCGGGAGTTCATTCACCATGCTCGCCTCCACCGGCCCGGTGAGTGGCCAGCAGTATCTGGTGGATACCTTCATCGTGGTGGTGTTCGGCGGCGTCGAAAGCCTGCTCGGTACCTTTCTCTCGGCATTCGCCATCGGCCAGACGCAGATCTCGCTGGAATACCTCACCACCGGCTCCATGGCCAAGGCGATCACCCTGCTGGTGGTCATCGTGCTGCTGTTTTTCCGCCCCAATGGCCTGTTCGCCACGAAAGTGAGACGTTGAGATGAACAACATGACTGAAAAGCCACTGGCCGGGACGCCGGTCAAAGCGGCCCGATCAGACTGGCTGAGTGGTGGCTGGTTGTCGCTGATCGAGCGCTACAGCCTGATCTGGCTATCGCTGCTGTTGTTGGTGGTATTGCCGCTACTGCTGGGCGATTTCCGTCTGGGGCTGGCGGGCAAATACCTGAGCCTGGCGTTCTGCGCCGTGGGCATGGTGATGATCTGGGGCTACGGCGGCATTCTCAGCCTCGGCCAGGGGATCTTCTTCGGCCTGGGCAGCTACATGATGGCGATGTACCTGAAACTGGAAGCCACTGCCACGGACGAAGCCGCCAGCGCCCTCGCCGCTTTCTACGGCTCGGCGCTGCCGGACTTCATGATCTGGAACAGCGTCGAGGCCCTGCCCTGGTGGTGGAAACCGTTTGAATCGGCCACCTTCACCCTCGCAGCGATCCTGATCCTGCCTGCGCTGCTGGCGTTTCTGTTCAGCTATGCCTACTTCAAGAAGCGCGTCGGTGGCGTGTACTTCTCGATCATTACCCTGTCACTGGCCTCGATCATGTCGATCATGATCATCGGCCAGCAGGGCTACACCGGCGGTGTAAACGGTCTGACCGACTTCAAGACCGCCTTCGGCATGAGCCTGCAAGCCCCTCAGACGCCCTGGATTCTTTACCTGATCACCACGCTGTTACTGCTGGCCAGTGTGGCAATGTGCGGTTTCATTCTGCGCAGCCGCCTGGGCAAGGTCGTCGTGGCGATCCGTGACCGCGAAGACCGGGTGCGCTTTTCCGGCTACAACACTGCGTTGTTCAAGGCGTTCATCTTCGCCGTGGCGGCCCTTATTTCAGCGCTGGGCGGCGTGATGTTCACCCTGCAGGTTGGTCTGGCTTCGCCATCGCTGGTGGGCATCATTCCGTCCACGGAAATAGTGATCTATGCCGCGCTGGGTGGTCGCCTTTCACTGGTCGGTGCGGTATACGGCACGCTGCTGATCGGGGCAGCCAAGACTTACCTGTCGGAGAACTTCGTCAGCTTCTGGCAATACTTCATCGGCTTTCTGTTCATGGCGGTGGTGCTGTTCCTGCCGACCGGCCTCGCCGGGCTGTTGCAACGCCTGAGCAACAAGGAGGCGCAGTCATGAGCGCAATGTTACTGAGTGTCGAAGACCTGACAGTGTCATTCGATGGCTTCAAGGCGGTCGATAACCTCAACTTCTATGTCGAGGAAAATCAGGTGCATGTGGTGATCGGCCCCAACGGCGCGGGCAAGACTACCCTGCTCGACATGATCTGCGGCAAGACCCGCCCGAGCGCAGGCAGCATCCGCTTCAAGGACCTGCAACTGGCGAACATGATCGAGTACCAGATCACCCGCGCAGGCGTGGGTCGCAAGTTTCAGAACCCGTCGGTGTACGAAGACCTCACCGTGCGCGAAAACCTCGACATTTCCTCGCCGGACAAGCGCGGCATCTTCAACTGCCTGTTCGCTGGAAGGAATGCAGCGCTGAGCGCCGAAATCGAACAGACCGCAGAGATGATCTTTCTCAAGGACCAACTGGGGCGCAAGGCCGGGTTGCTGTCTCACGGCCAGAAGCAGTGGCTGGAGATCGGCATGTTGTTGATGCAGCGCCCGGAACTGCTCCTGCTCGATGAGCCCGTGGCCGGCATGAGCGCTGGCGAGCGGGAGAAAACCGCTGGCCTGCTCAAGCTCATCGCCAAGGGCCGGGCAATGGTCATCATCGAGCACGACATGGAGTTCGTGAAATCGGTGGCCGACAAGGTCACCGTCCTGCATCAGGGCAAGACCCTGGCCTACGGCTCGATGGATCAGGTACAGAACGATCCTCGCGTCATCGACGTCTACCTGGGGCACTGAACATGCTGAATGTCTCTCACCTCAATGTGTATTACGGCGACAGCCATGTGCTGCGTGACCTTAGCCTGGAGCTTGCACCGAGCGAGTCGCTGGCGATCATGGGCCGTAACGGCATGGGCAAGACCACGCTGCTGAGAAGCCTGGTGGGCATGCTGCCGACCCGCAGCGGCAGCATCACCCTGGCCGGGCAGGAACTGACTGGCAGCAAGAGCTATGAGCGGGTTGCAGCCGGGGTCGGTTTCGTGCCGCAGGGGCGGATGATCTTCCCCTACCTGAGCGTCGAGGAAAATATCCTCACCGGCATGCAGGGCGCACCCGCTGCGCCGATTCCCGACTACGTCTACGAATACTTTCCGGTGCTGTTCGAGATGCGTCGGCGCAAGGGCGGCAACCTCTCTGGCGGCCAGCAGCAACAGCTGGCCATCGCGCGGGCATTGGTCTCCAATCCCAAGGTGTTGATCCTCGATGAACCCACCGAAGGCATCCAGCCCTCGATCATCAAGGACATCGCCAAGGCGCTCAATCTGCTGAAAAAGGAGCGCGGGTTTTCGCTGATTGTTTCCGAGCAGGTGCTGTCGTTCGCCATGGCCGTGGCTGACCGCTATCTGATCATCGAGAAAGGCGAATTCGTTCATAGCGAAGTCCGCGAAACCGTCGACCGCGAGCGCATCCTGCGCTACCTGACCATCTGAATAGAGCACAGGAGCCATCGCCATGCTGATACTCGACCGCATTCTGGGCCAGGCCAGCGACCCTGCCCTCGCCGACCGCCTGCATGACCTGAGCCACGCCGGACAGGTCGAAACCCTGAGCCTGTCTGGCAGTGACATTCAACGCCATCGCCTGCGCCTGGCCAGTGATCGGGGCACCGACTGCGCCATTCGCCTTGAGCGTCACCAGCAGCTGCGCAACGGCTCGGTACTGATGCTCGACAGTCAACGCGCCATCGTCGTGCAGATGCAGGATCAGGAATACCTCGACCTGTTGCCAAGGGACGCAGCAGCGGCGCTGGAGCTGGGTTATTTCGCCGGCAATATGCATTGGGCAGTGCGCTTTGCCGGTGACATCCTGCAAATACCGCTCAATGGCCCGCAAGCCGATTACCTTGAACGTCTGGCCCCCATGCTTGCGGACGGCCGGGTGCGATGCGCATGAACGCCATGAGCAGCCTGCTGCTGGCCCTGCAACAGGCCGACAGCTTCTTTCCCGGTGGCGCGGTGGCATGGTCGTGGGGCCTGGAAACCCTGCTGGCTGACGGGTATCTCGGCAATGGCGAAGTCGTCGCGCCACGCCGCCGACAGCGAACCGTTCGCCTCAACCGCAGTGCCGAGGTGCACGGCTTTGTCGAAGGCCAGTTGCGCCACCGCTGGAACAGTTTTGACCGGGTATTTCTACTTGCTGCATGGCGCACGGCCGATGACCAGCCTGCGTTGATGGCCATGGACGCGCAGATCGAAGCCTTGACCCTCGCCGAGGAACTGCGCCAAGGCTCACGGCGTGTAGGCCAGGCATTGCTGGCCGTGCACGTCGCGTTGGGCATGCAGGATGCGGCGGCTTATCAGCAGCAGGTTCTGGCGGGTAACGCGCCGGGGCATTTGCCAGTTGTGCAGGGCTTGCTCTGGAACCGTCTGGGCATGCAGCGCGATCACTGCCAGCTGGCGGCGGCGCACGGTTTGTGTACCGGGCTGGTCAGCGCCGCCGTGCGCCTGGGGGTCATTGGCCATATCGATGGGCAACGGGTCCTGACCAATATCCAGCCGCTGATCACCGAACTTCTCGCAATGGAGCCACCCACCCCGGACGACGCCTGTGGTTTCACGCCCATGGCCGAAATCGCCGTGATGCGCCACGAAACCCAGGACCTGCGCCTGTTTGCCAATTGAGCCAGCCACCCTACCGGGAGCCCTGTCATGCTGCTGACGCCTACCGAACTTGAACGACTGACGCTATACACCGCCGCCGAACTGTCACGCAAACGCCGCAGCAAGGGCCTGCGCCTGAATTTTCCGGAAGCCTCGGCCCTGATTGCCGACGAGATTCTTGAAGGCGCGCGTGAAGGCCGAAGTGTTGCCGAGCTGATCGGGTTCGGCTCGACCATTCTCAATACCGATGATGTGATGCCAGGCGTCGCCGACCTGCTGCCCGTGCTGCAAGTGGAAGGCACCTTCCCGGACGGCACCAAGCTGGTCACCGTGCACCAGCCCATCAGGCCGGGCAAACTGCCGCTTACGGTCATGCCGACACCTGGCGAGATACTCTCGCCGGACAGCGATATCCAGCTCAATAACGGCCGGCCGACCGCGACCCTGCGAGCGATCAATACGGGTGACAGGCCGGTACAGATCGGCAGCCACTACCATTTTTTCGAAGTCAACAAGGCGCTGGATTTTCCGCGCGAAACGGCCTTCGGCATGCACCTGGACATTCCCGCAGGCACGGCGGTGCGTTTCGAACCGGGCGAGCTGCGCGAGGTGCAATTGGTGCAGTTCGGCGGCACTGGTGACATTCACGGTTTCAGCGGCCTGACCAACGGCAACCTGCACGACCCGGCCTGCAAACAGACAGCGCTGGAGCGTGCCCGCGCCCAACATTTCAAAGGAGCCTGAAGCATGGCGACGATGACCCGCAAGGAATACGCTGCCATGTACGGCCCCACCAAGGGCGATGCAGTGCGCCTGGGCGACACCTCGTTGCTGGCCGAAGTCGAATTCGACTACTCGGTGCCCGGCGACGAGTGCCTGCACGGCGGCGGCAAGACCCTGCGCGACGGCATGGGCCTGATGCCCGGTCATGACAGCGCCGACGGTGCCCTGGACATGCTGATCTGCAACGCGCTGATCATCGACCCGGTGATCGGTATCGTCAAAGGCGACATCGGCATCAAGGATGGCAAGATCGTCGCGATTGGCAAGGCAGGCAATCCGCAGATCATGGACGGCGTACACCCACAACTGATCTGCGGCGTCGCCACCACGGTGCGCGATGCCGAGGGACTGATCGTCACCCCCGGTGGCATCGACGTGCATGTGCATTTCGACTCCGCGCAACTGTGCGAGCACGCGCTGGCGGCGGGCCTGACAACCCTGATCGGCGGTTCACTGGGACCGATCACGGTCGGCATCGACTGTGGCGGGGAATGGAATGTCGGCAAGATGTTACAGGCCGCCGAAGCATGGCCGATCAACTTCGGCTTTCTGGGGCGCGGTAATTCAAGCAAGCCCGAATCGCTGCTCGGGCAACTGCGCGGTGGCTGTCTGGGGTTGAAGATCCATGAAGACTGGGGTGCCATGCCTGCGGTGATCGACACCTGCCTGAAGGTCGCCGACGAATACGACTTTCAGGTCCAGTTGCACACTGACACGCTGAATGAATCCGGGTTTCTTGAAGACACACTGGCGGCCATCGGCGACCGCACCATCCACATGTACCACACAGAAGGCGCAGGCGGCGGACACGCCCCGGACATCATCAGTGTGGCGGGTAAAAGCAACTGCATACCCTCCTCCACCAACCCGACCAACCCTTACACGGTGAACACGTTCGACGAGCATCTGGACATGATCATGGTCTGCCACCACCTCAATCCGGACGTACCGGAAGACGTGGCGTTCGCCGAATCGCGGGTACGGCCACAGACCATCGCCGCTGAAGACATTCTTCACGATACCGGAGCCATTTCGATTCTCGGCTCTGACAGCCAGGGCATGGGGCGCATCAACGAGGTGATCTGCCGCACCTGGCAACTGGCGTCGAAAATGAAAGACCAACGCGGCCGCCTGCCGGAAGAAACCACGGCACTGGGCGACAACGAGCGGATCAAACGCTACATCGCCAAATACACCATCAACGCTGCGCGGGTGTTCGGCATCGATAGCTACATCGGCTCGCTGGAGCCCGGCAAACTGGCCGATCTGGTGCTGTGGCGACCGGCGTTCTTTGGCATCAAGCCGGAACTGGTGGTCAAGGGCGGTTTTATTGTGCATGGCGTGATGGGCGATTCCGCCGCCTCGCTGTACACATGCGAGCCATTGGTGATGCGCCCGCAATGGGGGGCGTTTGGCGAGGCGAAGCAGGCGCTGTCGGTCAATTTCGTCAACCGCCTCGCCGTCGAGGCCGACACCGCTACACGGCTGGGGCTCAAGAAGCAAATGCTGCCCGCGTTCGGCACTCGCACCCTGCGCAAGTTGGACATGTTGCACAACGATGCCTGCCCGGACATCCGCGTCGACCCGCAGACCTTCGACGTGTATGCCGACGGCGAGCGTCTTTACTGCGAACCGGTCAGCGAAGTGCCCCTAGCGCAGCGCTACATGCTGCGCTGAACCTCGACCACACAGGAAACCCGACGATGAGCCTGCCCTTGAATGCACCCGCCACGCACACCGATGTCCAGCCTCACCCCGGCGCTGCCCGAGTCGGAATTGGCGGCCCGGTAGGCTCGGGAAAAACCCGTTTGCTGGAACAACTGATTCCACGTTTTATCGCGCGTGGCATCGAGCTTGCGATCATCACCAATGACTTGGCCACTCGCGAGGATGCCGAGCGCGTGCAGCGCAGTGGCCTTATCGACCCGCAACGGGTGCGCGCAGTGGAAACCGGTGCCTGTCCGCACACCGCCATTCGCGAAGACCCTACCCTCAACCTGCAAATGGCTGACGAGCTGGAAGCACGTTTCGGCAATCTCGACCTGGTGCTGATCGAGTCAGGCGGCGACAACCTGGCCTCGACCTTTTCGCTGGATCTGGTGGACTTCTGGATCTTCGTCATCGACGTCGCGGGCGGTGACGACATACCGCGCAAACGTGGCCCCGGCGTATTGAGCTGTGACCTGCTGGTGGTCAACAAATATGACCTGGCGCCTTATGTGGGCGTTGATCTGCCACGCATGCGGCGCGAATCGGCGGACGCGCGAAATGGCCGGCCCGTCCTGTTTACCAACTGCGGCACCGGTGAAGGTGTCGACGCAGTGGTTGACGCGATAAGCCGCGCCGTATTGTTCGACCGCCCATGAACGCCCATCAAACGTTACTGCCCGTCCAGGCCAAAACCACGGCGCATATTGCCTTCAGCAAAGCGCCTTCGGGGGCCAGTTATGTATCCCGTCAGGAAGTCGGCTACCCCTTCCACCTGGGCCGCACGCTGAAACTGCCACAGGACCCGCTCGGCATGGCAGCGATCTATCTGCAATCGTGTTCGGGCGGCCTGTTTGCCGGGGAAACGCTGCACCTGCAACTGCACGCCGGGCCGCACACGCAGGTGCACGTCAGCACGGGCGCGGCAACGGTCGCCCACAGCATGCTGGAACGGTCCGCGCAGCAGAGCGTCACGCTGGTCGCCGAACCTGGCGCGCTGCTGGAGTACCTGCCGATGGCCACCATTTTGTTTCCGCAGACGCAGCTGCACAGCCTGGTAAATGTCACCTTGCACCCCGATGCGCGGGTCATGTTGTGCGACGCTTTCTGCCTGCACACGCCCCAAGGCAGCGAGGGCTTACCCGGCTTTTACCGCGCCGATCTGCAGATTCACTGCCCGGCCGGAAAACTGCTGGCCGGTGATCGGCTGGCAATGACTGGCGCAGACCTGCAACGTCGTTTGCCGGGCGTCAGCGGTCAATTGCAAGCCTTGGCGACGTTCATGCTGGTGGGTCAGGGTTTACCTGTGGAGGATTTGAAACGGGCCTTGCGCGATGCATTGTGCATAGTCCCAGAGAGCTATCTGGGCGTCAGCGCGCTGCCGAATGATTGCGGCGTATCTGTGCGCATCATGACCGCCGATGCCGTGGCACTACGCAACGCCCTGCACCTGGCCTGGGCGTGCGCTCGCCAGCAACTGACCGGCATTGCGCCGCGGGCGCGGCGCAAGTGAAAAAGTTCGGGGTTGATGTGGGACCAGGGCTGATGTAGATCGATGCAGCCCCGGTCGTCACACTGGCTCAGCGATAACGTTCAAGCCAGTGAGCGTAAGGCGCAGGCAGAGTCCAGGCCGATTTTTCGACACCCAGCTCTTTCGCTGCGAAGTACGCCCAGTGCGGGTCGGCCAGATGCGCACGGCCTATCGAAACCAGGTCAAGCTGGCCGGATTTAACCGCGTCTTCTGCCAGTTTCGGCTCGCCAAAGCCCCAGGCGCTGGTCACCGGAATATCTGCTTCACGGCGCACACGCTCGGCAATTGGCCCCATGAACGCAGGCCCCCATGGAATGTTGGCGTCTGGCGTGCTGAAACCGACGCTGACACTCAACAGATCCAGACCACCAGCCTTGAAGCGACGCGCCAGCTCGATGGACTCGGTGAGGGTCTGTTCGTCACGACCGTCGTATTCAAGTACCCCAAAGCGTGCTGTCAATGGCAGGTTTTCCGGCCAGACTTCACGCACCGCTGCCAGCGTTTCAAGCAGGAAACGGCTGCGGTTATCGAAGCTGCCGCCGTATTCATCGGTGCGCTGGTTGGAGTGCTCGGAGAAGAAGCTCTGCCCCAGATAACCGTGGGCAAAGTGCAGTTCGATCCACTCAAAGCCCGCATCACGAGCTCGACGGGCGGCATCGACGAAGTTCTGACGAACGCGGGCGATATCTTCCAGGGTCATGGCGCGCGGGACTTTCGGCAGGTTGGCACCGAACGCAATAGCGGAAGGCGCAATAGTGTCCCAACCGCGCGAATCGGAAGCGGGAATGTGGTCGTCGCCTTCCCATGGACGATTGGCGCTGGCCTTGCGTCCTGCGTGGGCGATCTGGATGCCCGGCACGCAACCTGCGTCCTTGATGGCTTTGACAATCGGCACGAACGCCTGCGCCTGCTCATCGTTCCAGATACCGGTGCAACCGGGGGTGATGCGCCCTTCCGGTGCAACCGCGGTGGCCTCAACCACCAGCAAACCTGCACCGCCACGCGCCATACTGGCAAGGTGAACGTGGTGCCAGTCATTGACTACCCCGTCGATTGCCGAGTATTGGCACATCGGAGGAATGGCGATTCGGTTACGCAGCGTCACGTCTTTCAGTTTGAAGGGTTCGAACAATGCAGACATTGAAAAGCTCCCGTAGGCCAGATGACTTTTGATTTCAGTTATTCGATGGTAATCGAACTATGGCAATCAACGGAAGCCTTGATATCATCCGCACCATGCGAACCTTCCAACACCCTGATCCAGAAGACCTCACCCTCGAACGCGTGCTCTACGCCTTGAGCGACCCGGTGCGCATGGAAATTGTGCGCTACCTTGCGGGTGTCGCCGAAGCCACTTGCGGTGAGCTGGACGGCGGCCGGCCGAAATCCAGCATGTCCCACCACTTTCGCGTTTTACGGGATGCAGGGCTCGTGCAGACGCGAAACATCGGCACCACGCACATGAATTCGTTACGCACGCAGGTGCTGGAGAGCCGGTTTCCCGGGTTGTTGGGGAGTGTTCTGGCGCAGCGGTAAAGCAGCAAGGCGTCATTCCTGAGCACCTGTGCTGTCACTTCATTGCATGAATGCGAAAACGCCCGGTATCAGTCAATTGCCTGATACCGGGCGTTTCTTTGCTGCTGCGAATCTATTTACCGATCCGCTTACGCAACTGCATTACAGCTGAAATTTCCCCACTTCCATCTGCAGACTGGTGGCCAGGTTTTTCAGCCCGCCGCTGGTCTTGAGCAGTTCCTGAACCGACATGTTGTTCTGTTCGGCCATTTGCGCAGAACGCTCGACGTTGCGTGCCACATCCTGGCTGGCTACGGTTTGCTCACGCAGTGCAAAGGATATCTGGTCGACCACTTGCAGAACCTTGCCCGAACTGTCGCGAATCTCGATGATGGCCTGACCGGCCGTGCCAGCCATCTCCACACCCTGATTCACTTCCTGAACACCGCTGCGCATGCTCTCGACCGTTTCGCGTACGCCTGCCTGAATTTTCTCGATCATTCCGGCAATTTCCTTGGTGGACTTGCCAGTGTTCTGTGCAAGCAGGCGTACTTCATCGGCAACCACGGCGAAGCCGCGACCTTGCTCACCGGCACGAGCCGCTTCGATAGCGGCGTTGAGCGCCAGCAGGTTGGTCTGGTCGGCGATGCCTTGAATCACGCTGATGATCGATGAAATGTGCTCGGAGTGCTGACCCAGGCCTGCGACCTGTGTTGACGACAGCTGCACGGTCTTGGCAATGCCGTTCATGCTGGACAGCGTATTTTCGATGACCTGCGCACCATCCTTTGACTGCTGACCCGAACGACTGGCGAGTTGATGCGCCTCATCGGCATTTTCGGAAACGTGGTGGATGCTGACGGTCAGCTCTTCAATGGTAGCCGCCATCATCGACGCAGACGTCGACTGTTCCTGAATTGCACCGGAAAGCTGCTCGGAAGCACCGGAGATCTGTTGCACGGCAAGTACCAGCTGATTAGCCGCCTGGCTGATCTGTTGAATCATCTCACGCAGGCGGTTTTGCATACGATCAAACGCTTTCGGCAGTTCGTCGTGGCTGCTGGTGTCGATCACTGTGTCCAGCTTGCCATTGGCAATTGCCGTTGCAGCATCGATGGCCAATTGCAGGCGTGCTGTGGTGCTGCGCCCCAATGCGGTAGCCAGAATAGCCGAGAGCAGCGCTGCCGCAAGGCCGCCACACATCAGAATCATGATAGCGAAATGCTTGGCGTCCAACATATTCTGGGTTCTTTCCACCAGAAGCTTGTTCTCGGTGGCGCTGATTTCAGCCAATAAGGCACGCATGCTGTCCATCTTGGCCTTATCGGCACCGGAGGTAATGCGATTGTCCAGCTCGTCATCGGACATGTTGCGAGCGGTCAGGTCGCGGCGCAGGGCGATGATCGGATGGATATCTTCATCGAGCCAGCGCTTCTGAGTTTCACCCAGCGAGGCCAGACGACGCTGTTGTTCCGGGTTATCGGCGGTCAGGCGCTTGAGCGAATCGAGCTCTTCGGTGAAACGCTTTTCACCTGCTAACAGCGGCTCCAGAAAGGCATCTTTCGAGGCGATAACAAAGCCTCGCATACCCGTTTCGATATTGATTAGTTGCTCAAGAGCCAGTTGTGCATCACTGAGTACCTGATAGGTATGGACGTTGCTGTTAGTAGCGTCCTCAACCTGCTCGAAGCCTCTGTAGGCACTGAACACCAGCACGGCGATTAGAACGACTATAGCAACGAAACTGAAGTACAGCTTTTGCGAGATGCTGAGCTTGCTGAACATGATGTTAATCCTTAGCCGTGCCTGTCCGTGGCAGGGTGATGAGCTATCTAGTCGACAGAGGTGGTGGAACTATTCTGCGCGAGCGATGTCGTTTCGACATCTGTGTTGTCGCCCGTGCTTTCCGTAACTTTAGGGTCCGGCTTTAAACACACTGCATAAATGGCATGCTGTTTTAGTCAACCTAATGATAAGGCTGAAGAAAATAATTTAAATGACGACCAGCCTGTAAATTTTTCGCACACGAATTCGCTAAAATATTGACGTTGGAAAAACGTTATTATTTTCTATATAAGTTTGGACATGCGCGGTGCAATGACTCTTTTGCGCCTTGTTGAGCGGAGACTATCGGTGAGTCACGTGCACCCTTAGTTGGGAAAAGTCATACTAATCGCTCAACATACGACCCGCCGCAGCGCTTCCTTCCATTCCAGATACAAACCCTGCAGATTCCTGCCGGGAACGGGGTCAAAGCGTTCGCGCTGTCTTTCCAGCGCTTGCAGGTCGGCGGCGTTATTCCAGAGGCCGAGGGCTTTGCCCGCCAGGTGCGCGGCACCCAGCGCCGAGACTTCCGGCGACAGGCTGCGGATCACCGGGCGTTGCAACAGATCTGCCAGAAACTGCATGAGCCAGCGATTGCGGGTTGCCCCACCATCCACCCAAAGCTCTTTGAGCGGCGTGCCGATGTCAGCCTGCATCGCATCGAATACATCGCGAATCTGATAACCGATGGACTCCAGCGCAGCGCGCATGATGTGGGCGCCGGAAGCCCCTTCGGTCAAGCCGCAGATCAGCCCGCGGGCGTCAGCCTGCCAGTGTGGCGCGCCCAGTCCGGACAGCGCCGGTACAAAGTAGACACCGCCATTGTCGGCCAATTGCGTGGCCTGTTCGCTCAGGGCATCTATGGATTCTCCGGCCACCAGTCGCGCGGCCCATTGCACCGCTGCGCCGGTGTGTACGATGTTGCCCTCCATTGCATAAGTCGACGCTACGCCATCATGCCAGGCCATTGTCGTCGACAGCCCATGGCTGGAGGCGATGGGCCCGACCATTGGCGTCATCAGCGAAGAGCCGGTGCCCAGGGTCGCCTTGACCAGTCCGGGGGCAAAACCGCCCTGCCCGTAGAGTGCAGCATGCGAATCGCCGATCATCGACAGAATCGGAATACCCGCGTCCAGCCCGCCGACCGCCACGGTATGAGCAAACAGGCCAGCACTGGGCTGAATCGTGGCCAGTGCAGCAGCAGGGATTGAGAACAGCTCGAGCAATTGCGGATCCCAGCAGCGAGTATGCAGGTTGAACAGCTGGGTACGTGCCGCGTTGGAGCAATCGGTCGCGAAAGCTTGCCCTGCGCTGAGCTTCCAGAGCAACCAGCTGTCGATGGTCCCCAGGCAGATTTCCCCTGCTGCTGCACGAGCGTGACCATTGTCCAGGTGATCGAGAATCCAGCGCATTTTGCCAGCGGAAAACATCGGGTCGAGGGCCAGCCCGGTTTTGCTCAGAATCATGGCTTCATGGCCTTGGGCATGCAGCTCGGTGCACAGCGGCAAGGAACGACGGCATTGCCAACTGATGCAAGGCGACAAGGGTGCCCCGCTGGCCCGGTCCCACGCCACCACCGACTCGCGCTGGTTGCTGATGGCCAGTGCGCTGATCGGGCGCTGCAGACCAGTCATGCAATCTGCGATGGCCTCAAGCGTGGCTTGCCAGATCAGCAATGGGTCCTGCTCCGAATAACCGGCCTGCGGGTGGCTGATGCTCAAGGGCCGTGAACCACGTGCGACGACTTGCCCCTGTTCGTTGACCAGCACGGCCTTGGCATTGCTGGTGCCTTCATCGATGGCCAGAATCAGCGGAGAGTTTTCATTCATGGTCTGGTTACTCGACATGCAGAAATGCCCCTAACGCAAACGTGCAGCGGCCGCGACAATGCCGTCCACATCAATGCCGTGCAAGGCACGCGTGGGTTCACGGGCACCGGCTGCTGCGTACTCACCGTCACCGATGCCCAGGCGAATCAGGGTGATGCCCAGCGCGTTCTCGGCGAGCAATTCAGCCACCAGGCTGCCGAGCCCGCCGTTGATGTTATGTTCTTCGACAGTAATCACCCCGCGACTGCCGCTCAAGGCGTTGAGCAGCGCATCACGTTGCAGTGGACGAATCGAAGAAAGGTTGATGACCTGCGCGTCGAGCCCCTGCTCCGCCAACCGCGCCGCAGCGTCTACCGCTTCATGCACCACCGAACCCAGCGCGACGATGGTCAGGTCTGAACCACGGCGCAGAATATCGACTTTTCCGGGTACGAAGCGGTAGCTGGGGTCATGCAGTTCACGCAGCGGCTTGCCATCAAGGCGGATGTACACCGGGCCGTGATAACGCAGGGCGTAATAAATGATCTGCCGGCACTCCAGCGGGTCGGACGGCGCGAAAATCTGTACGTTGCCAAAGCCGCGCATGACCGAGATGTCGTCCAGGCAATGGTGGGTACTCGCCAGCGGCCCATAGCTGGTGCCCGCATTGAGCCCGAACATTTTCACGTTGGCCTGGTTGTAGCAGACGTCAACCTTGACCTGCTCGCAGGCCCTGGAAATCAGGAACGGCGCAGCGTTGCAGGTGGCAGCGATCTTGCCCCCCAGCGCCAGGCCCGCTGCCACACTGACCAGCGACTGCTCAGCGATGCCGACATTGATTACCCGCTCCGGAAAACGCTGCATGAAGGGGGCGATCTTGGCGGTGGACGTCGAGTCGCTGACCACTGGTACCAGGTCCAGACCTTCGTCGACGGCCGCGATAAACGCGTCCACCATCACGCTGGCAAAATGCTCACTCGACATGATTCAACTCCTCCAGTGCTGCGCTGACTTCATCACCTTTCGGCACCCGGTGGTGCCATTCGGATCGCCCTTCGATAAACGACACGCCCTTGCCTTTGATGGTGTGGGCGATCAGCACCTGAGGCGCGCCTTTGCGAAGTTGCATCTGCTCCAGAGCCGTCACCAGTTGCCCGACATCGTTGCCATCGCATTCGCTGACCGTGAAGCCAAACGCCGCCCATTTCTCATCCAGCGGGTCCAGCGGCATGATCTCTGCCGTGAGGCCCGCCAGTTGCAGCTTGTTCTTGTCGACGATCACAAACAGGTTGTCCAGGCCGTACTTGGCGGCTGCCATTGCCGCCTCCCAGTTCGAGCCTTCCGCCAGTTCGCCGTCGCCGGTCAGCACGTAGATTCGTTTGGTGCTACCGGACATCTTCGCCGCCAGCGCCAGGCCTACCGCAACCGGCAGACCGTGGCCCAACGCACCGGTATTGAGCTCGATGCCCGGCGTTTTCTGCCGCACCGGGTGGCCCGGCAGACGCGAATTGAAATGCTGATACTCGGGCAGCCACGCTTCGGGGATATAACCGGCCTGGGCCAGACAGCAATACAGACCACCGACGCCATGGCCTTTGCTCTGGATGTAGATATCGCGCGCCGGGTCTTCGATGCGCTCGGGGCTGATATCGAGAATACGGAAATACAGGGTTGCAAGAATGTCGGTTTCCGAAAGGTCGGCCCCCGTGTGCCCTCCCGCAGGCGATCCGGCATTGAGGGTGATGACATTACGCCTGATCAGGCGTGCCTGTTCTTTGATCTGCTGGGCATCGTAGCGGAAGGCATTCATGGAGCGGCTCCTGCGGGGCTAGCCACGCGGTGATTCATTATTCTGAAAAGCACTTGAATATTTATTCACAGCTGAAAATATATTTATATTTAGACGCTGATCGCTCAGCAGGTCAAGCAGGCGCGCACCTGAAAAATCAAAAAACGTTGATTACATTTTTTGCCGACGACATTTGAATCAGCTGCGCGAGGCTCTGTCTTGAGGCTCACAGGGACGTTTGAGGTGTATTCGCAAGGATTGAAGAAAATTAAACCGCTTGACTTTGCTCAGCCGGAGATGGAATCTGAATTAACAGTCAGGCATGCATATATATTCAGGCAGCCAGAACAAACTCCAACAACAATAAATCCGGAGACCCCCATGGACGCCAAAGCCCCTGCTCATCAGGCTGCCGCAAAACCGTCAGGCCGGGCGTGGTTGCTCAAGCTGTTGCCTGACAACATCGGTGGGCCATTGATTGGCCTGGCCCTGCTGCTGGTGGTCTTTTCCTTCAGCTCCGAATTCTTCTTCACCCTGCGCAACGGTCTGAACATCCTTGACCAAGTGACAGTGCTGGGCATTCTCGCCATCGGCATGACGGCGGTGATCGTCATCGGCGGCATCGACCTGTCTGTTGGCTCGGTGCTGGCGTTTTCGATGATGATGCTGGGCTGGCTGTATCAGGGCCAGGGCCTGGCGCTGGGCCTGGCGATCCCGATAGCCATAGCGACCGGCATGCTCGCCGGGCTGGTGTCCGGCTTGCTGATTACCTACGCCAGACTGCCCGCTTTTATCGCCACGCTGACGATGATGTCGGTCGCCCGAGGCCTGGCAAATATTCTTACCGAAGGCCGGCAGATCGTCGGTTACCCGGAGTGGTTCACCAGCCTGGCCACCGTGCGCCATTTCGGCTTTCTGTCGGCCACAGTCGGGCTGTTTCTGGTCATGCTGGGCGTGGCCTGGGTATTCCTGCGTTTTCGGGCCGGTGGGCGCAACCTGTACGCCATTGGCGGCAGCCCTGAAGTAGCGAGGCTTTCAGGGATCAAGGTGCGAGCCATCACTTTATGGGTGTACGCCATCAGCGGCGCGCTTGCCGGCATCGCCGCTGTGACGATGGCCGCCCGCCTCGACTCCTCGCAACCCAGCGCCGGGCTGACGCTGGAACTGGACGCCATTGCCGCAGTGGTTATCGGCGGTGCCAGTCTCAGCGGCGGTGTCGGCAGCGTCGGTGGCACGCTGGTCGGTGTATTGATCATCGGCGTGCTGCGCAACGGCCTCAACCTGCTTGGCGTTTCGCCCTTCATTCAACAGGTCGTTATCGGCGTGGTCATTGCCCTCGCCGTGACCATCGATACCTTGCGTCGTCGCTCCAACAGTGCCCACTAAGCGTTGTCGTTTTGTGCTTGACCGATGTTGACATCCCCAACAATAAAATCAGGAGTCACCGCCATGTTCATGACCAAAAAACTGCTCCTCGCCACGGCCCTGGCCGCCGCCACACTCACCACAGCAGGCCCGACCTGGGCCAAAGAGCTGACCATCGGCCTGGCCGTAGCCAATCTGCAGGCTGACTTCTTCAACCAGATCAAACAGTCGGTCGAAGCCGAAGGCAAAGCCCGCGGGGTGAAGATCATTACCGTCGATGCGCAGGGCAATTCATCGACTCAGGTCAGCCAGATCGAGGACCTGATCACCCGCCAGATCGACGCGTTGATCTACATTCCCGCAGGTGCCACTGCCGCTGGCGTGCCGGTCAAGGCCGCCAAGGCTGCCGGGATTCCGGTAATCGCTGTGGACCGCAATGCGCCTGACGCGCCCGGCGACACATTTATTGCCAGCGACAGCGTGGCCGGTGCGCGCACGCTTGCCGAATACGTTGGCAAGGTGACTGGCGGCAAAGGCCGCATCGCCATCCTTCAAGGGCAGTTGGGCACAACCCCGGAAAACGACCGGGCGAAAGGTTTCCAGGAAGGTTTGAAAGGCTTTCCCGGCCTCAAGGTCGTTGCCGAACAGCCTGCCGAATGGGCGCAGGACAAAGGCTTTGCAGTCGCTCAGGACCTGTTGCAGCGTGACCCGAACATCAGCGTCTTTTTCGGTCGCGCTGACGCGATGGCCCTCGGTGCTGCACAGGCGGTAAAAGTCGCCAACCTCGGGCAACCGGTGGTCATAGTCGGTTTTGACGGCGACGTGGCAGGCCTCAAGGCGGTGGCAAGCGGCCTGCTGCAAGCGACCATGACCCAGCAGACGCAAAAGATGGGGCGCATGGCCGTTGCCTCCGCACTTGACCTCAAGGCTGGCAAAGCCGTGCCCAAGGAACAACTGCTGGAAACCGTGCTGACCACCAAAGACAACGTCGCGCCTTTCCTGCAACAGCACCCTTGAGCCACGGAGTCCGCCATGCAAGCTGCTCTGGATAACCCGACGCGCCATAACCCTGAGGTCACACCTGCAGCAGTGCTGTGCCTGCGTAACATTGGCAAGACTTACGGCCCGGTGCAGGTCCTTTCACAGATCAATGTCGACGTGCGGCCAGGTGAAGTGCTCGCCCTGCTCGGTGAAAACGGCGCAGGCAAATCGACCTTGTCGTCGATTATCGCGGGCCTCGTGCAGCCTGAAGCGGGAGGCTCCATGAGCTGGCTCGGCGAGGATTATGCGCCAGCCTCGCCGGGGGCGGCGCTGGGCGCTGGCATCGGCCTGATTCATCAGGAGATTCGCCTGCTGTCGCAGTTGTCGATTGCCGAAAACATCTTTGTCGGGCGGCTGCCCATGCGCCACGGCAAGGTCGACCGGGACTACATGCAAGCGCAGGCACAGAAGCAGTTGGAACGCCTCGGCCTCGACGTGTCAGCTTCGCGCAAGGTCGAGGGTTTAAGCGTCGCTGCACAGCAACTGGTCGAGATCGCCAAAGCCCTGACCCTGAACGCACGCCTGCTGATTCTCGACGAGCCCACCGCCGCTCTTGGCGGTGAAGAAACCGAGCTGCTGTTTCAACAGGTCGAGCGCCTCAAGGCTGAAGGCGTGTCGTTCATCTATATCAGCCATCGTCTGGAAGAAATCGCACGAATCGCCGACCGTATTCTGGTACTGCGCGATGGCCGCCAGATTGCGCTCCACGCCACCGCGCAGGTGCCGGTGCGCGAACTGGTCGAACAAATGGTCGGGCGCAGCCTGGAACGTATCTTCCCCGTCCTGCAAGCGCCGCAGGACAGAGTGATGCTGCAGGTCAAGGACCTCGCCTGCCGCGAGTTCGCCTTGCATGGCATCGACTTCAGCGTACGCGCCGGTGAAGTGTTCGGCATCGCCGGAGTGGTTGGCGCGGGCAGAACCGAACTGATTCGGGTGATTGCGGGCGCAGCCCGGGATATTCAGGGGCACATGCAACTGGATGGCGAAACCGTTCAACTGCACTCACCCTCGCAAGCGATTCAGGCGGGCGTGGTGCTAGTGCCTGAAGACCGCAAGCAGCAAGGCGTGGTGGTCGAGCACCGTATCGAAGACAACCTGGTCTACGGCAACACCGACCTGCTGCGAAGCGGCAACTGGGTATCGCCAAAGAGCCTGCACGCGTTTGCCCGAAACGCCATTTCGCGCCTCGGCGTAAAAGGCGCGCCCGAGCAGCGAATCGACAGCCTGTCCGGCGGCAATCAGCAGAAAGTCATCATTGCCAAATGGCTGGCCCGCAACCCCAAGGTGTTCATTCTCGACGAGCCGACCCGAGGCATCGACGTTGGTGCGCGGGCGGCGATCTACGAGGTGATCGCCGAGCTGGCGGCAACCGGCATGGCCGTGATCGTGGTCAGTTCCGACCTCGACGAAGTGCTGGGTTTGTCACACCGGGTCATGGTCATGAGCCGTGGCAGGCAAATGGGCATCCTTGAACGTGGCGAAGCGACACCGGTGTCAGTCATGGAAATGGCCACCGCCTGAGAGCCAACACACTGATTACGTGGAGAATGACATGCAACTTTTTCGTCTGGACGGCCAGGTGGCCTTTGTGACTGGAGCCGGCAGTGGCATTGGCCAGGCCATTGCAGTCGGCCTTGCCGAGGCCGGTGCTGATGTGGCGTGCTTTGACTTGCCAGGCAGCGCGGGCATCGGCGACACCGTAGAACGCATCAACGCACTGGGCCGACGCGCGCTTGCGCTGCAAGGTACTGTCACCGACCGCGCGACGCTGGATGCAGCCATCGCGCGCACTGAGACTGAACTGGGCGCGCTCAGCGTGGCCGTCAACTGTGCCGGGATCGCCAACGCACAGGCCGCCGAAGACCTGGAACTGCAACGCTGGCAAACCATGCTGGACATCAACCTCACCGGCATCTTTCTCAGTTGCCAGGCCCAGGCGGCGGTCATGCTGCCGCGCGGAAAAGGCGCCATCGTCAATATCGCCTCGATGTCCGGCAGTATCGTCAATCGTGGGTTGCTGCAAGCCCACTACAACGCCTCGAAAGCGGGCGTCATTCACCTCAGCAAAAGCCTAGCGATGGAATGGGCGGACAAGGGTTTACGGGTCAACTGCATCAGCCCCGGATACACCGCCACGCCCATGAATTCAAGACCGGAAGTGGCCGAGCAAGTGAAGATATTCGAACAGACCACGCCCATGGGACGCATGGCCAGCGTGGACGAGATGGTCGGCCCGGCGGTCTTTCTGGTCAGTCAGGCTTCATCGTTCTGTACCGGCGTCGACCTGCTGGTGGACGGCGGCTTTGTCTGCTGGTGAGCCCGCCCTGCCCATCACTGGAGCACACTCATGTATCAACGTTTTAGCGGTAAAACCGTGGTTATCACCGGCGCATGCCGAGGCATCGGCGCAGGCATTGCCGAGCGTTTCGCTCAGGAAGGTGCCAATCTGGTGCTCGCCTCCAACGACCTTGAGCGAGTGACGTTCACCTCTGAACAACTGGCCAGCGAATATTCGGTCAACAGCTTGGCGCTGGGCATCGACGTTACCGATGAAGCCGACATACAGCGCCTCTACCAGACCGCCCACGAGCGCTTCGGCAGCATCGATGTGTCGGTGCAAAACGCCGGCATCATCACCATCGACCATTGCGAAAAAATGCCCCGCGCAGACTTCGACAAGGTCCTGCAGGTCAATACAACCGGCGTCTGGCTCGGCTGCCGGGAAGCCGCCCGCTACATGGTCAGACAAGGCAGCGGGCGGTTGATCAACACATCCTCAGGCCAGGGCCGTCAGGGCTTCATCTACACTCCACATTACGCCGCGAGCAAAATGGGTGTGATCGGCATCACCCAAAGCCTGGCGCTGGAACTGGCGCGGCACAACATCACGGTGAACGCCTTCTGCCCAGGCATCATCGAAAGCGAAATGTGGGACTACAACGACCGCGTGTGGGGCGAAATCCTCGGCACCGAAGAAAAGCGCTATGCCAAGGGCGAACTGATGGCCGAGTGGGTCCGCAACATCCCCATGCGTCGCGCCGGCAAGCCCTCGGACGTCGCCGGGCTGGTCGCATTCCTGGCCTCGGATGACGCCGCCTACCTGACCGGTCAGGCGATCAATATCGACGGCGGGCTGATCATGTCCTGACCGCTGTGGCAGGCACGACCCGCTGCCAGTTTGGTATCCTCGCCGCCACTTTGGATATCGCTATCATTTTTTGGGGCCTGCATGAGCCAGATCGAAGAACAACGGCTGATGAGCAAGATCGCCAGCCTCTATTATGAAGAAGGACTCAAACAGTCCGAGATTTCCACCCGCCTCGACCTGTCCCAATCCTTCATCAGCCGCGCCCTGCGCCGTGCGTTGCAGGAAGGCGTGGTGAAAATCACCGTCATGCGCCCGCAAGGCCTGCATCTGGAGCTGGAAAGCCGCTTGCAGTCCCTGTACGGCATACGTCAGGTAATCGTCGTCGAAGCCACCGAACCGGACAACGAAGAAAGCATCAAACAAGCCATCGGCTCGGCCGCCGCGCATTACCTGGAAACCAGCCTTAGCGCTCAGGACCACATCGGTATCTCCTCCTGGAGCAGCACTATCCGCGCGATGGTCAGCCACATGCACCCCCAACCGGGCAAACAAAGTGCCCAGGAAGTCGTGCAACTGCTCGGTGGCGTCGGCAACAAAGGTGCCTTTGAAGCCACCCTGCTTACCCAGCGCCTGGCCACCCTCCTCAACTGTCCCGCCTTCCTGCTGCCGTCGCAGAGCATCGAGCAATCGGTAGAAAGCAAACAGCGCATCGTCGAAATGGAAGAAGTCAAAGAAGTCCTCCAGCGCTTCGACAGCATCACCCTCGCCATCGTGGGTATTGGCGAACTCGAACCGTCACAACTGCTGCGCAACAGCGGTAACTACTACACCGAAGACATGCTGCGCGTGCTCGCTGAACGGGGTGCGGTGGGTGATATCTGCCTGCGGTATTTTGATGCCCAAGGCAAACCGGTGCTGGAAGAGGATGAAGAGTTTGTGGTGTCGATGGGCTTGCCGAAGCTGCGGTCGATCAATCGCGTGCTGGGGTTGGCTGGGGGGGTGAGGAAGGTGCAGGCGATCAGAGGAGCGTTGTTGGGGGGGTATCTGGATGTGTTGATTACGGATTTGGTGACTGCGCGGGGGTTGGCGGGTTGAGCCAAAATCCCCCCTTCTCCTGCATATTATTGTAGGGCTACACGTGTTAGCCCTACACACATCCTGCGGAGCAGTAATAGGCAGACCTTTAAACATCTTTTTCCCTGGCCTGCGTCTTGGGTTCTGTATGAAAAGTCGGCGCCAGCCTCACACTTCGCGCTGCACCGCCAACACTTCCGGCCGATGAGAAAACAGTTGTAGAAACGCCCCGCCCAGCGCGCAGCCCGCCATCACGAAAAAGCACACTGTATAGCCACTGAGGCTGGTCCAGCCGCCGCCCATGGAAATCAGTGTGCCCATGAGTACCGGTGCAATACCGCCGCCGATGAACATCGCTGTGGTGATGATGCCGTTGGCGGTCGACGTTGCAGAGGGTTGTGCAGAATCGGACGCAACCGCGTAGTAGATGGGCCAGACGGCATTGGCGACCAGGCCGAAAAGCAGTTGCACGGCGATGACGATCAGGATGGTGTTGGCGAAGTAAAAGGCACCAACACTGACCGCCATCCATAGGCCGCAAATGATCAGAGTTATGCGCCGACCAATGATGTCCGACAACGAAGGCCAGATCAGTTGCCCGAGGATACCCGTCAGCGTGAATACGACGCTCATTCCTGCCGATTCGGCCAACGACAGGTTGAGGATGTTGTACAGATAGGCTGGCAGGACAATATTCACCCCCATGTACACCACCTGCGTGAGCATGGTGTTACCGGCTGTCAGCGCGATGTTGCGGTTACTCAGCGTGGCCTTCACTGACTTCCAGACCTGGCCTTTGACGTTGGTCGACGGCGTGCTGTCCGGCGGGGTCATGCCTTTGGCGGCAATGTCCACATACAGTTGGGTGATGCGCTCGGCCGTCGAGTAGCGCGCCCAGAAGATCATCAGCGGCAGAGCCACCACGAAGGCGAAGAAGAACACATAACGCCAGTTTTCTTCGCCGAAGGTGCTGATCACGAAGCTGGCGACAATGCCACTGAGCATCGCGCCGACGGGGTAACCGGTGTGGTGGGCGCCCAGAGCAAAACCGCGACGTTCCACCGGCCACCATTCAGCCGTGTTACTGACCCCGACCGGTTCGCCCCAGCCAGCCCCCAGGTTCACTCCCACGCGCAAGGCGATGAAACTCGCAAGGCTGCCACTCAACGCCTTGAAGCCTGAGAGAAAGGACAATGCGGTGTAGCCCAGTACCAATGGGACCTGAAAGCGTGCCCGCTTCCAGCCACCGCCGTAACGATCACTCCAGATGGAGCCTGGAATATCGAGAACGGCCAAAGCCAGCATGACGACGGTGGCCACCGTACCCCACTGGTCAGCAGACAAGTCGAAATGCTTGGAGATCGTCGGCCCCAGGCGCAATACAATCTCGCGATCATAGGCATTCAGAATCCAGATCATCCAGCAGACCAACAACGACACCCACGAAAACCGGTGAATCTTGCCCAGCGACGCATTCTTGTTATTTGGCATGGGAACTCTCCAGGCGTGCCAAGCACGCCCAAGCGAGAAAGGGTCAGTCGTCCTTAACGTTCAGGTTGAGTCTGTTGACGGGTTAACTCGCAAAGCGCCGTTCAGCGATGCCTTGCACGCCCAGCCCGGTGATCGCAAACAAGGCACCGCGTTGCTGGCCATCTTCCGGAAAGCGTGGCAACGGCGGCCTGGCCATGGAGGTGACATACAGCGTGTCCAGGTTCGGTCCGCCGAAGGTCAGGCTCGTCACTTTTTTCACGGGCATGTCGATGATGCGATCCACCTGCCCGTCCGGGGTGTAGCGCACCAGTTTTCCGGCGTAGACCAGCGCTTGCCACAGGCAACCTTCGGCATCGACGGTGCAGCCATCCGCCGCGCCTCCTGCTGAGGTGTCGACCTTGGCAAAGGTTCGTCTGTTGGCGACCGCGCCGCTGGTGTTGTCGTAGTCATAGGCCCAGATATCCCCGGACCAGGTGTCAGCGAAATAAAAGGTTTCACCGCCCGGGCTCCAGCACGGGCCGTTGGACACGATGATGCCTTCATCCAGCGTGTGCAGGCTCAGGTCCGGGTCGAGGCGATACAGCTTCGCGCTGGCCTGATCCTCCCGAGTGTCCATTGAACCCACGATGAACCGGCCGTGCCGATCCACCTTGCCATCGTTGAGCCGATTGCCGGGCAGCCCCGGTTCGGGGTCGACTATCAGCTCGATATCACCGGTCGGCAAATCAAGGTTGTAGATACCCGTCTGCAACGCAACGAGCGCCGCATCGCCACTCCTGCGCAAGGCCATGGAACCGATTTTCTGGCCGACATCCCAGGCTCGTAACTCGCGCCCATCATCCGTGCAGCGCAGAACACGACCGTCGAAACTGTCGATCCAGTACAGACGCTGTTGCTCGACATCCCAGACCGGGCCTTCGCCCAGCGTGGTCTTCACGTCGACAACGATTTCGATACGCATTTTTCACCTCTGTCTTGTTGTTATTGAGATGACACATTTTGCGGAGACTAGAAATTAACCTTGTCCTGCCCCTTCAGGTCGAGCATTTCGCGGGCTTCATCAGGCGTCGCCACCTGCCCGCCCAGCGCTTCGATCACCGTGCGAATACGCTTGACCTGATCGGCATTGGACGCCGCCAGCTTGCCCGGTCCGTCCCACAGCGAATCTTCAAGACCGACCCGCACATGACTGCCCATCGACAGGCCCATGGTGCCCAGCGGAATCTGATTGCGACCGGCACCCAGAATCGACCATTGGTAAGCGTCGCCAAACAGACGGTCGGCCGTGCGACGCATGTGCGCCAGGTCTTCGGGATGCCCGCCTATACCTCCGCGCAAACCAAACACCGACTGAATGAAAATCGGCGCCTTGAGCAGCCCGCGCTGCAGAAAATGCGCGGCGGTATACAGGTGGCCGATGTCATAGCATTCGATCTCAAAGCGCGTGCGGTTCTCGGCACAGGTATTGAGGATGTGCGCGATGTCGCGGAAGGTGTTGCGGAAGATCCGGTCATCACTCTCGGCCAGGTACGGCCGTTCCCAGTCGTGCTTGAATTCGCTGTAGCGATCGAGCATTTCGTAAAGCCCGAAGTTCATTGATCCCATGTTCAACGAGGCGAGTTCCGGCTTGAGTTGCGCCACAGGCTGCAAACGCTCTTCCACGCCCATGGTCGGCGCGCCGCCGGTGGTGATATTGATCACCACGTCGCTCCTGGCCTTGATGTGCGGCAGGAATTGCCGAAACAGATCGACATCCTGACGGGGCCGCCCGTCAACCGGGTCGCGGGCATGCAGGTGGACGATTGAGGCGCCCGCCTCGGCGGCACCGACGGCTGCATCGGCGATTTCCTGCGGTGTGATCGGTAAATGAGGCGACATCGAGGGAGTATGAATGGCCCCCGTGACGGCACAGGTAATAATGATCGGACGTTTCTTGGGCATGAGCATTCTCCGTTCTTGTTCTTAAAGAGAAAGTCTGGTGTGGAACACGACTCGGACGCTGTCCGGTCCTATCGAGCCTGATACTTAGAGGTATTCGACGTTGCCATCCACACTGATGGCCTGACCCGTGACATTGCGTGCGGCGGGCGAGCACAAGAAAAGCGCCATCGCGGCAACGTCCTCGGCGGTGACCATGCGCTTGAGCGAAATCTTTTTCAGGTACTCCTCGCGCATCTCCTCCTCAGGCACATTCATCTGTTGAGCACGGGCACGAATCACACCGTCCATACGCAGGCCTTCGACGATGCCGGGCAGCAAAGCATTGACGCGGATGTCGCTCTCACCCAACTCGGACGCCAGAGATTTCATCAGGCCGACAATCGCCCACTTGGTCGCCGCGTACGGTGTACGCCAGGCGTAGCCCAGACGACCGGCGACAGACGCGATATGGATCAGATGAGCGTTGGGCGACGCCTTGAGCAACGGCACCGCGTGATGAGCAAAACGGTATTGCCCAGTTAGATTGATGTCGATGGTGCGCTGCCACTCCTCTTCGGTAATCGCATCAATGCCTGCCGTAGGGCCGGCGATCCCGGCGTTGTTGATCAGCACATCAAGACCGCCGAACTGTTCGCGCTGCACCCTGAACACCGCTTCGATCTGCACCGGGTCAGCAACGTCTGCGCGGGTGGCAACGCAGCCTGGATGGCGATCAAGGAATGCCGCAATGGCCGCCTCGCTGACATCACACACATGCACCTTTGCCCCGGCTTCCATATAAGCCGCCGCCAACACTTCACCGATCCCGGCGGCACCACCGGAAATCAGCACGCGCAGCCCTGCGTAGGGAACCAGTCGATTGAGAACACTCATGCTTTTTTCACTCCAGAGACACGCGACCTGGAGCGGTCGCTCTTTGCGATCAGGCGCGTCAGAGAATCAGCCGCCTGCATGATGTCGTCGGTGACCGCTGCACGAGCGGCCGCCCCATCACGCGCCGCCAGTGCCTCGACGATACGGTTGTGTGCTTCCATCGAACGCTGAAGGTGCGCCCTGTCAGGCGCGACAAGTGCGAAACAGGGGCCTATGTGCAGCCAGAAGTTCTCTACTGCCGCAACGATAAACTCAGCCTTGGCGACCGCATAAATGCGGCGGTGAAAGGCAAAGTTGGTCCACAGGTAGAGAGCCACATCAACACTGTCTGCAGCCTTCTGCATCTGCTCGCAGAGCTGGCTGATGTCTGCAAGATCGGCGTCATTGATCAGAATGACCGCCTTCTCGGCCAACAGACCTTCCAGCGCAACTCTGGCATCACGAATTTCGCGCAGCCGCTCCGGGGTCATCATGGGCACGCGCAGACGAGCGGTTTCGGTGACTTCGAAGGCGTTCTCTGCACTGAGACGATTCAATGCCTCGCGCACCGGCATCGGGCTGGAGCCCAGCGCCTCGGCAAGACCACGGATGGTCAGCTTCTGACCCGGCTGAAAGCGCCCGCTCATCAGCGCTTCACGGATTTGTCGGTAAACCTGATCCTGGAGGGTATCGCGGGAAACCTGGCGCATGGCGGGCAGGAGGATCGGACGGTCTGTCATAGGGAGTGACTCATATTGGCGTTCTTATGGGGCTAATATGTGATCACAAATAACATATGTCAAATTTTTTTCAGGGAGGTACAACGGGATGAGCTCACGCCTCGGCCTCAGGTGACTCCGGGTTATTTTCACAGGGCCATTGCGCTGCCGTTTAGTCATCGCACGGACATTACCGAAACTTCGTCCCTCAAAATTCCAGTCGTGTCTCTCGGGAAGGACCATACCCAAAATAAGCGGTATAGCACTTGCTGAAATGGCTCGGAGAGACGAATCCGCAGGCCACTGCGACCTGAACAATGGTCAGCCTGGAATGCTGCAGTAACCGACGAACCTAAGTCACTTGAAATTTCGAGGTGGTAAGAGGAATTGCCGCGCCGAGTAAGACCGGGCATCAAGCTGGCCATTCAGCGGACAAGGGAAAGAGCACATATACGACTGAGGCGTTAGACGCCTCCTAACAATCCCGATGAGGCCCCATAGGATGAAATCATTTCACCACTAATGGGATAAAATCGCCTTTGTAACGACGCACGTTCAGTGCTGCATGATGACGAACGCTTATACAGCCCGCTGGTACCATAAATATCCGTCCCGTCTCATTAAAGTGACCATCTTCGATAAGCGATCTAAGCGTTTTTTCATCAATACCTTCAAATGACTTGTTGTCGGATTTGAGTGTGAAGCTAAACAGACCTTTCTCCGGGCCTCTCTGAAATTTATATGGATGGCAGACCAAGCCAGCCTCGTTGATGCCAATCACATCCTCAATGACTTCAAGCATTTTTAGCTCCTTGCGACCCTATACCGGTGATCTCTATCGCTCAAACCCAACCAATTCGCCAAAAAACTACACTCTTTACGCTTTTTAATCAGGAACCCATAACGAGCAAGCTGAAGCAGCCTGTGCGACCAACCAATCATGCTCACGCTTGGCATAGGGTCGAGGCATTCCGGCTGAGACTCTAAGCAAGAAATTATAAGAGCCCCGGAGCTCGTTTTCTGTCGGAGTCGCCGCGCCCAGCTTTGTATTCGTTTTCAGGCCCTTGATGCTTCCCTGTAGTGCGATCTCCTGCTGCATGCCATCCGAGTTACTCTCCAGAACGTTCACTGTGATGTAAGCGGCATTTGAGCAGCGATCCATTTTTTCCCATTGTTTCATTTGGGCTTCGGTAGCCATGGAAACTGATGACACGGAGAGCATCAAGCATCCCATTAGATAACGCATAACTGCATCCTTTCGAAAATAACGTCCGCCGTAATACCTTATCCCAAACCAATTTGCCAGTACCGGACATGGAGGTAGGTGCGCATTCAGGAGAAACACTATGCAGGACGTTCAGGCCGCCGACACTCAACTCCGGCTGCTCGGGCATACCTGGGTCTGATGCCCGAACAGCCAATCCACCGGAAAATCAGCCAAAATCACTTCCCGAGCAGTCCGGGGTTTGATGATGCAAATAATCTGGATGTGGTAGCAAGAGCAGCGAACGCGGCAAGCACGAATATCGTATGACTCGCTACAGGTGCCACGACATAAACCGCTTTAACAGCGCAGAGCGGTGCCATGACAAGAAAGGTGCCAAAGCAAGCCAAAAGACGCCATTAAAAGTAACGAAATACAGAAAAGTACGACGAAAGTTTCTGACTCCCCATCCTCGCCTATTATGCTGAAGGCTACGAACCATTAGTTCAGGACGCTTTGAAAGCCTTCAGATCCATCTTGGCTTTAACCATGAGGTCTGGCGTCATAGGCCTCCCCTGATTATCTAAAAGCACTGGGGTACATGCACAGCGACAGCGCACACGGTTATCCCCCTCTGCCCACCAATCAAGCATCTCCTGCCCGGTGAAGAGCTCACCATGCCTTTCAACATGATGTTCTCTGCTGGTGGGTGTCAGAGCCGACAGGTGCATGAATTTAACGGGTATGCCGAGACGCGCTGAATCAGAGATGTCGTTCTGTAGCTTGCGAATCCGCATTTCATGGAGTTCTGAATCAGAAATTCTACCGACCAAGATTGCGCTCCTCGTTAAGGCCCTCATCAAGTTAATAGACCACTTAATCAACTCACGCCACCCTTCGGAATTCGATATGAGCCAGCGCCACCAGATACGGGTAGGCGACTGCATCGACATAATGCGTACGCTGCCAGATGAAAGCGTGCATGCACCGCATGAAAGACTTTGCTTGGAAAAAGGCAACGGTGCGCGCGGCGAAACTTTGGCAGGAGGAAAACTTTCGCCCCGCTCTCCCAGGCTATCTGTCCATCAGGATTCACGACTTGAGGCACCTTCGGTCGTCGCGGGCGTTACGCAGGAAGATCGAAAGGCATTGCTTGGGCACAAGAACGGCAGCATCACCAGCCCTTAATCGGGCGCTGAATCAGGGCATCTGATTGAAGCCGCGAACATGGTATCAGCCACCGACTCACGCGGACCGGTTCTGACGATTTTGAAGAGGAGGCAGGTATGAAAAAAGAGTCACGCAAAAGTCACGCGCATGAAAAAGGCCAATGCTGCGAACATTGGCCTAAGTCATTGAATTATATGGTCGGGACGGAGTGATTCGAACACTCGACCCCTAGCACCCCATGCTAGTGCGCTACCGGACTGCGCTACGCCCCGACTAGGCGTGTATCTGTTTTGCAACCTGCGAAAACGTTGAGAAATATACCCTAAGCATTTGAATTTTGGAAGTATCCTGGTTGCTCAATTACGCTTTGAGCATAACCAGTACGTCTTCCAGCTCGGCAATCATCTGCCGGATCATCTGCTTGTACTGCTGGGTATCGTCCTTCGGTTCCCCAGTGGTAAGACGAAGTCGGGCACCACCAATGGTGAAGCCCTGATCGTAGAGCAAGCCGCGGATCTGGCGGATCATCAGCACGTCCTGGCGCTGATAATACCGGCGGTTTCCGCGTCGCTTGACGGGGTTGAGTTGAGGAAACTCCTGCTCCCAATAACGCAAAACGTGCGGTTTTACCGCGCAGAGCTCGCTGACCTCACCGATGGTGAAGTAGCGTTTGCCGGGGATCGGCGGTAGCTCATCGTTATGACTTGGTTCCAGCATATGCCTCAACTCGGGCCTTCAGCTTCTGCCCTGGACGAAAGGTGACCACACGGCGCGCCGTAATCGGAATTTCTTCACCGGTCTTGGGATTTCTCCCAGGCCGCTGGCGCTTGTCTCGAAGGTCGAAGTTGCCGAAACCTGACAACTTCACCTGCTCGTTATCTTCCAGAGCGTGCCTGATTTCTTCAAAAAACAGTTCGACCAGTTCCTTGGCTTCCCGTTTATTCAGGCCCAGCTCTTCGTACAGACGTTCGGCCATCTCAGCTTTCGTCAGAGCCCCCATACGCTACTTCCTTAACGTGGCGTTTAACCTCTCCTCAAGCGAGGTGAGGATAGCAAGTGTCGTTGCGTTTACCTCATCGTCATTAAGAGTGCGCGATGGATGCTGCCAGGTCAAGCCGACTGCAAGGCTTTTTCTATGTGGATCAATGCCTTTACCCTGGTAAACATCAAATAACCTGAGGTCTGTGAGCCACTCGCCTGCATTTTCACGAATAACGTCCAGAACCGCACTGGCCGAAACGTCGCGATCAGCCAGCAATGCCAGGTCGCGACGCACTTCCGGGAAGCGCGACAGCTCGTGGAATTTCGGCAGACGGCCTGTCGATACTTCAGCCAGAACCAGCTCGAAAACAAATACCGGACGATCCAGGCCCAGGGTTTTCGACAGTTCCGGGTGAATGGCGCCCAGGAAGCCGACTTCGCGACCATCACGCTCGATGCGAGCTGTCTGACCTGGGTGCAAGGCGGGATGCTGGCCCGGAGTGAAGGTGAACTCACCCAGCGCACCGGCAAAACCCAGAACCGCTTCGACGTCAGCCTTAACGTCGAAGAAGTCGACCGCATCACGGCCTTGCGCCCAACCTTCCGGCAGACGGCTGCCGCATACCACACCCGCCAGCATCGGCTCTTGCTTCAAGCCATCGAGCTGACCAACGAAGCGCAGGCCGCTTTCGAACATGCGTACGCGGTCCTGTTGGCGGTTAAGGTTGTGCTGCAGCGCTTTGACCAGACCCGGCCATAGCGAGGCGCGCATGGCGGCCATGTCATTGGAAATCGGGTTGGCCAGCAACAGTGGCTTGGCACCCGGCGAGAACAGTTCGAACCATTTCGGGTCGATGAAGCTGTAGGTAATCGCTTCCTGATAACCGCGGGCAACCAGCAGGCGACGCAGCTCGGGCAGATCGCCTTTGGCTTCGGCCTTGGCCTGAGGAGCAAGACGGGCTTGCGGGTAACGGACCGGCAGACGGTTGTAGCCGTACAGACGTGCCAGCTCTTCGATCAGATCGACTTCAAGGCTGATGTCGAAACGATGACTTGGCACTTCGACACGCCACTGCCCGTCGGCTTCGGTAGTCACAGCAAGGCCGAGACCTGTCAGCAGACGCTCGATTTCGGCGTTTTCAATGACCAGACCGAGCATCTGCTCGACGCGACTGGCGCGCAACGTAACCGGAGCAATCGATGGCAAATGCTGTTCGCTGACCACTTCTGTTATCGGGCCAGCCTCACCACCGGTGATTTCCAGCAGCAGGCCAGTCGCCCGCTCCATGGCTTCACGGGCCAGTTGCCAGTCAACACCACGCTCGTAACGGTGCGAGGCATCGGTGTGCAGGCCGTAGGAACGCGCCTTGCCAGCCACCGAGATGGTGTCGAAGAAAGCACTTTCCAGGAAGATATCGCGAGTGCCGGCAGTCACGCCGCTGTGCTCGCCCCCCATGACACCGGCGATTGCCAGAGCACGCTGGTGGTCGGCAATGACTAGGGTGTCGGCACGCAGGCTGACTTCCTGACCGTCGAGCAGGACGAGCTTCTCGCCCTCCTCCGCCATGCGCACACGAATGCCGCCGTTGATTTCGGCCAGATCGAAAGCATGCAGAGGCTGACCCAGCTCGAGCATCACGTAGTTGGTGATATCGACAGCGGCATCGATGCTGCGCACGTCGGAACGACGCAGACGCTCGACCATCCACAGCGGAGTAGGACGCGACAGATCAACGTTGCGGATGACGCGGCCCAGGTAACGCGGGCATGCAGCCGGAGCCAATACGTCGACCGGGCGCACTTCATCGTGCACAGCGCTGACAGCAGCGATCTGCGGACGGGTGACGTCAGTGGCGTACAGCGCACCGACTTCACGCGCCAGACCTGCTACTGACAAACAGTCGCCACGGTTCGGGGTCAGGTCGACCTCGATGCTGGCGTCGTCCAGGCTCAGGTAGGCGCGAATGTCTTCACCGACCGGCGCATCGGCGGCCAACTCCATCAGGCCATCATTGCCCTCGCCGGCCTGCAACTCGGCAGCCGAACACAGCATGCCGTTGGACTCGACGCCACGCAGCTTGGCTTTCTTGATCTTGAAATCGCCAGGCAGCTCGGCGCCGATCATGGCAAATGGAATTTTCAGGCCCGGACGCACGTTTGGCGCACCACAGACAACCTGAAAGGTTTCGCTGCCATTGCTGACCTGACACACGCGCAGCTTGTCGGCATCGGGGTGCTGTTCGGTGCTCAGCACCTCGCCTACGACCACCCCACTGAAAACACCGGCGGCCAGCGTGACGCTGTCAACCTCAAGACCGGCCATCGACAGACGAGCAACCAGCTCGTCGCGGGAAACCTGCGGGCTTACCCAGCCACGCAGCCATTGTTCACTGAATTTCATCCTGCTCTCCTGAAAGGTTCGTTACGACTTAGCGAAATTGCGCGAGGAACCGCAAATCGTTGTCGAAGAACAGGCGCAAATCATTGACGCCGTAACGCAGCATGGCCAGACGCTCTACGCCCATGCCAAACGCGAAGCCCTGAAACTCTTCAGGGTCGATGCCCGACATGCGCAGCACGTTCGGGTGGACCATGCCGCAGCCCATGACTTCAAGCCAGCCAGTCTGCTTGCAGACACGGCAGCCCTTGCCACTGCACATCACGCATTCCATATCCACTTCTGCCGATGGCTCGGTGAACGGGAAATACGAAGGACGGAAGCGCACGGCCAGCTCTTTCTCGAAGAACACCCGCAGGAATTCTTCGATGGTGCCTTTCAGGTCGGCAAAATTGATGTCGCGATCAACCAGCAGACCTTCGATCTGGTGGAACATCGGCGAGTGGGTGATATCGGAGTCGCTACGGTACACACGGCCTGGGCAGACAATGCGGATCGGCGGCTGTTGCGATTCCATGGTGCGGACCTGTACCGGTGAGGTATGGGTGCGCAGCAGCATGTTCGCATTGAAATAGAAGGTGTCATGCATCGACCGGGCCGGGTGATGGCCTGGGATATTGAGCGCCTCGAAGTTGTGGTAATCGTCTTCGACTTCAGGGCCTTCGGCGATGCCGTAGCCAATGTGCGTGAAGAATTGTTCGATACGTTCCAGAGTGCGGGTAATCGGGTGCAGACCACCGGAGGTCTGGCCGCGGCCCGGCAGGGTCACATCGATGCATTCGGCAGCGAGCCTGGCAGTCAGTTCTGCCTGCTCGAACGATGCCTTGCGTGCATTAAGAACTTCTGTGACACGCTCCTTGGCAACGTTGATCAGCGCGCCGACTTGCGGACGCTCTTCAGCTGGCAGGTTCCCCAGGGTCTTCATCACCTGAGTCAACTCGCCTTTCTTGCCAAGGTAGTGAACCCGGATTTGCTCCAGGGCATTGATATCTTCGGCGCTTTGCACAGCCTCAAGAGCTTGAGAGACCAGCGCGTCCAGGTTTTCCATGTACAGACTCCAGATACAAAATAGGGGAAGAGCTGAAGGCTCTTCCCCTATTTATGACGTTTAACACCGACCCCGGAGAACCGGGGCCGGTGATTGTCGGGGACTTAGGCCAAGGTGGCTTTAGCTTTCTCGACAATCGCAGCAAACGCCGCTTTTTCGTTCACTGCCAGATCAGCCAGAACCTTACGGTCGATCTCGATAGACGCTTTTTTCAGGCCAGCAATGAAACGGCTGTAGGACAGACCGTTAACACGAGCACCAGCGTTGATACGAGCGATCCACAGAGCGCGGAACTGACGTTTTTTCTGACGACGGTCACGGTAGGCGTATTGGCCTGCCTTGATTACCGCTTGCTTGGCAACACGGAATACGCGTGAACGCGCGCCGTAGTAGCCTTTTGCAAGTTTCAGAATTTTTTTGTGACGCTTACGGGCAATGACGCCACGCTTTACACGAGCCATGAGTTACTTCCTCTATATCTTGATCAAAATTAACGAAGGCGCAGCATGCGCTCGACTTTTGCCACGTCAGACGGATGCAGCAAGCTGCTACCGCGCAGTTGACGCTTACGCTTTGTCGACATTTTGGTCAGGATGTGGCTCTTGAAAGCGTGTTTGTGCTTGATGCCGTTGGCGGTTTTCAAAAACCGCTTAGCTGCACCACTTTTAGTCTTCATCTTTGGCATGTTCGGATACTCCGCATTCAGTTGATAAATATAACCGCAAGGCCTGCCGTGCCCTGGTGGTTATTTCTTCTTTTTCGGGGCGATGACCATGATCAGCTGGCGTCCTTCCATCTTAGGATGCTGTTCGACGGAACCGTATTCGAGCAGGTCACCTTCAACCCGCTTCAACAGCTCCATACCCAGCTCCTGGTGGGCCATCTCACGACCGCGGAATCTCAACGATACCTTGGCCCTGTCCCCGTCACTCAGGAAACGTACCAGGTTGCGTAGTTTTACCTGGTAATCCCCTTCCTCCGTCCCTGGACGAAACTTGATTTCTTTAACCTGGATCTGCTTCTGGTTTTTCTTCGCTGCAGCAACCTGCTTCTTCTTCTCGAAGATCGATTTGCCGTAATCCATCACACGGCAGACCGGAGGAAGTGCGTCGGCAGAAATCTCTACCAGATCCAGCTTAGCCTCTTCGGCAATACGAAGCGCTTCATCAATCGAGACGATGCCAATCTGCTCGCCGTCAGCGCCAATTAAACGAACCTCGCGGGCCGAGATATTTTCATTGATCGGGGCCTTGGGTGCAGCTCGTTTATCTTGTCTCATTTCACGCTTAATAATAATTACTCCGTATCTTGGCGACCACGCCGGGAAACCGCTTGTGCGAGGAATTCAGCGAATTGGGCAACCGGCATCGAGCCAAGGTCAGCGCCTTCACGTGTACGCACAGCGACAGTTTGCATTTCAACCTCCCGATCTCCAATCACGAGGAGATAAGGAACCTTGAGCAAAGTATGCTCGCGGATTTTAAAGCCGATCTTTTCATTTCTCAAGTCGGACTTGGCACGAAACCCGCTTTCAGCCAGAGTTTTTTCCACTTCAAGGGCAAAATCGGCCTGTTTGTCAGTGATATTCATGATCACTGCCTGAGTAGGCGCCAGCCAGGCTGGAAACGCGCCCTCGTAATGCTCGATCAGAATTCCGATGAAACGCTCGAAAGACCCAAGGATCGCACGGTGCAACATGACCGGATTCTTGCGACTGTTGTCTTCCGAAACGTACTCGGCGCTCAAACGGATCGGCAAGTTGAAGTCCAGCTGCAAGGTGCCGCACTGCCAGACCCGGCCGAGGCAGTCCTTGAGGGAAAACTCGATTTTCGGACCGTAGAACGCGCCTTCGCCCGGCTGCAGATCATAGGGCAGACCAGCACTGTCGAGCGCAGAGGCCAGCGCCGTCTCGGCACGGTCCCAAAGCTCGTCGGAGCCTACACGCTTTTCAGGGCGAGTGGACAATTTGAGTTCGATATCCTTGAAACCGAAATCGGCGTAGACATCCAGCGTCAGCTTGATGAATGCGGCAGATTCGGCCTGCATCTGATCTTCGGTACAGAAGATATGAGCATCGTCCTGAGTAAAGCCACGCACACGCATGATGCCATGCAAGGCCCCCGACGGTTCGTTACGGTGGCAGGCACCGAACTCGGCCAGACGCATCGGCAGCTCGCGGTAGCTCTTCAGGCCCTGATTGAACACCTGCACGTGGCAAGGGCAGTTCATCGGCTTGATCGCGTAGTCGCGGCTCTCGGACTCGGTGGTGAACATGTTGTCAGCGTAGTTGGCCCAGTGCCCGGATTTCTCCCAGAGCGAGCGATCAACCACTTGCGGGGTCTTGATCTCAAGGTAGCCATTCTCGCGCTGCACTTTGCGCATGTATTGCTCGAGCACCTGATACAGGGTCCAGCCCTGCGGATGCCAGAACACCATACCCGGCGCTTCTTCCTGGGTATGGAACAGGCCTAGGCGCTTGCCGATCTTGCGATGATCGCGCTTTTCGGCTTCTTCGATGCGCTGAATGTAGGCAGCCAGCTGCTTCTTGTCAGCCCAGGCAGTGCCGTAGACACGCTGCAATTGCTCGTTCTTGGCGTCACCGCGCCAGTAGGCACCGGACAGCTTGGTCAGCTTGAACGATTTCAGGAAACGCGTATTCGGCACGTGCGGGCCACGGCACATGTCGACGTATTCTTCGTGGTAATACAGGCCCATGGCCTGTTCGTTCGGCATGTCTTCGACCAGGCGCAGCTTGTAGTCTTCATGACGGGCGGTGAACACCTCGATCACTTCAGCGCGCGGGGTGACTTTTTTGATGACGTCGTAATCTTTTTCGATCAGCTGCTGCATGCGCTGCTCGATCGCCGCCATGTCGTCAGGCGTGAACGGGCGCTCGTAAGCGATATCGTAATAGAAGCCGTCGTCGATCACCGGGCCGATGACCATTTTTGCAGTCGGATACAACTGCTTGACCGCATGCCCGACCAGGTGAGCGCAAGAGTGACGGATTATTTCCAGTCCTTCCTGATCCTTGGGGGTGATGATCTGCAGGCTGGCATCGTTTTCGATCAGGTCGCAGGCGTCGACGAGCTTGCCGTCAACCTTGCCGGCCACGGTGGCCTTGGCCAGCCCGGCACCGATTGAAAGCGCGACATTGGCTACGGAAACCGCATGATCGAATGAACGTTGACTGCCGTCGGGAAGAGTAATAGTTGGCATGGCGCCTCCTCTCCTAGTGGTGACCCCTACCAAAGGTCACGTGGGTTGGGATGAGCCAGTACGTGATCCGGTGGTATGCCTGCCTCACAGTGGCAGGAGCCTTGGGGCCAACCTTGAACCGGACCAGATGACTGGAATGTACGAAAAACCTGCCTGCGTCGCGTCCAAAGCCATCAGCAATGGGGACACTTGAAAATAACAGGACGCGCATCCTAGCACAGCTCGACCGACACCGGACGTTCATATGCGTAAATCACGCCAAATAACACGTCACCTGAACTGGCAAGCGTGATGGGCGTCTTAACCAGTCAGGATCCTGTACGTTTCCTTGTTCACTAAAGTCAGCAAAAGGAGAACACCATGAAGCTTTCCCGTCTGTCCGCACTCCTCGCCTGCGCCGCCGTCCTGGCCCCTTGGGGCGCTCAGGCCGCCATGGAAAAAACCGTGCAAGACACGTTCACGCAGGAGTGCATCGCTGCGGCGAATCAGCACAAGCAAGATGCCAAGGCCGCGCAGGCTCATTGCGATTGCAGCGCCCGGGTAGTGAACAAGGAGTTTTCTCAGCAGGAAATCGAAGCATTGAGCAGTACCGATAGCGCTCCTGCCCCTGCATTGACGCAAAAACTGCAGAAACTGGTTGCCGAAAACTGCACCAAATCAAAATAAATCATTTTTTTTAACGCAGTAAAGCAGCTGCCTGAAATGCCGAGAGCTGCGCCCCGCCGCCAACCTGAAAGCCTTGCAGAGCGGGGCTTTCAGCATATACCGAACAGTCTTGATGCGAGGCTGGCAGAGACATCATTTAGCCACTTTATGTGTATGACGCTTTGCATATGCAGCGACCCAGACTAAAGAGATCACCTTAGTAGCTGTCTTTTTGCGCATTTCGACTATGATAGGCCCGTGTGCCCAGTTGGCCTGAGCAGCACGTTATTGAAAATTATGTTTCTGGAGATACACCATGTCTAATCGCCAAACCGGCACCGTAAAATGGTTCAACGATGAAAAAGGCTTCGGCTTTATCACTCCACAGGGTGGCGGTGACGACCTGTTCGTACACTTCAAAGCGATCGAAAGCGACGGTTTCAAAAGCCTGAAAGAAGGCCAGACCGTTTCTTTTGTTGCTGCTAAAGGCCAGAAAGGCATGCAGGCAGAACAAGTCCGCGTTGACTGATTCATTCGGCGCAAAAAAACCCCGTCACTGACGGGGTTTTTTATGCGCCACAGAAAAGTGCCGACTCAACCGCAGTTGATGCGTGTCACCTTTCCCGAAGCGTCGGTATTAACGTTTACCCGCTCGGATCGGTATTCCAGCGTAACCATATCGTCAGGCCCGAGAATGCGGGCATCCTGAGAACCGGTACGGGCGCGCACTTGTGACAGAAGGTCGATGGACGCTGGCTTGCCGATTGCGAACTGGCCAAGCCCTGCGTCACAACGGCCGGGTATGGCGTTGGCGTTACTGGCGGATGCGGGAGCGTCTGCCTTGACGGACGCCTCAGCGCCCTTATCAGAGGACGTGCTGCTGCATCCTGCCAGCAACGACGCCACGACCACAAAACCCAATGTTGCGAACTTCCGGGGCATACACCCTCCTCTGCCAATAAAACATTCCAGACCTGTCCGACCGCACTCAGGCGCGTTGGTTGCACACCTCGGTTGAGAAGCCATCGGTAACCTGTTGATCTGCCTGGGCCGAGAGTCTGCCTTGGGATCACACAAGGCGCGCGGTGAAATCGTCACAAAACGTTTACAACCTATGGCCATAGACTCGGACTATCGGGATGAGATGTAAGTAGAAGTGTCAAAATGTGCGCGGGATGGTTTACTGCGAGAGACGCAAGCGCCGGGAAGCGAACAGCGTAGTGCGTGACCCTTTACTGGAGATCAACAGACATGACAGCCATAACTCTGGATGCAGACATCAAGGCCAGATGGCCTCAGGGCCACTGCTCGCACAGCCCTGGAAACCCGGAAGAGCTGATGATCATTGCCGTCGACCTGCTGATCAAGGAACTGGGCACCGAGGGTGCCCGCGCCTTCATCAGCCAAGTACTGAGCCGTTATGCCACGGCAGGGCTGCCGGTCTGATGCACCTGTTGCAGCCCGCGTGATGGGTTACTTCAGTCGCGCCAGACGCTCGGTCAGCAGATCGAAGAAACCCTGAGCGTCGCCATTCTCGACCCAGAATACATTCTGCGGCTGCTTGAGCGTGCCGTACCAGTCAGCCACCGTCTGGCCGAAACCAATGCCCTCGCGGGTGTCGACCGCAACGTTGATCTGCCGCCCGGAAAACAACTCGGGCTTGAGCAACCAGGCAATGACACTGGCGTCGTGAACCGGACCACCGGGCAAGCCGTAATGCTCCATGTCCAGTTTGACGTATTCATTGAGAATGCCGTCGACCAGCTTGCCGGCGTTATTGCCCAATGCGGCAATCTGCTTGAGGCGTTGTTCGCTGGTCAGGATCTTGTGGGTCACGTCCAACGGTACGTAAGTAAGCTTCACACCACTGGCCAGAACGATCTGCGCAGCATGCGGGTCAGCAAACAGGTTGAATTCGGCAACCGGCGTAATGTTACCGCCGTTGAAATGCGCGCCCCCCATGACCACCACTTCCTTGATGCCCTGGGTGATTTCCGGTGCCTGCACGAGCGCCAGCGCCAGGTTGGTCTGCGGACCGAGCATGGCGATAGTGATGCTGTGCGGCTTGGCCTTGCTCAAGGTGCGGATCAGGTAATCGACTGCATTACCGTCGGCCAACCCCTTGGCTGGCTCATGCACGGGCACGCCGGGCAACCCCTCCTGACCGTGAACGTTTTCGGCGTAGATAGGTGTGCGCACCAACGGTTTGGGCGCACCGGCATACACCGGCACTTCTTCACGCCCGGCCCATTCACGCGCCAGCCTGGCATTGCGCGAGGTCTTGTCCAGACGGACATTGCCGGCCACGGTGGTGATCGCCATCACGTTCAATTCTTCGGGTGACGCCAGCGCCAGCAGCAGCGCAACGACGTCGTCCGCGCCGGGATCGGTATCGATGATCAGATCACGCTTTTCTGCCGCCTGAACGGCAGCGCTACTCAGTATGGACAAGAGCAATGCTCCACGAATGAACTGTCTGGAAAACTGCATCAACGTCATATGAAACTCCCTTTCTTGATAGCTAGAACACAACTCCGGAAACCAGCGCCACATTACTGTACGGCTGGCATTCTCCGGTACGGATGATTGCCCTGGCCTTGCGGCTCAATACTTTCAGGTCCTCATGGCTTATCCAGCGCTGCTGACCCAATTGATCATCGAGGTTCAGGCTTTCGATGACCTGCAATGCGGGCGGCTTGACCTCGGCCATTTCGTTGGCCAGCACATGGCTTTCGACCTGCATCTCACTCAGCACCACGTCCAGCACACTGACGAAATCAGGTACGCCGCGAGTCAGCGCCAGGTCGACCAGCTCGACGCCTGCCGGTACTGGCATTCCAGCGTCGACGATCATCAGGATGTCGCCATGCCCCAGCGACGCAATGACGCGAGACAGGGCAATGTTGAGTAGCGGGGTCTTTTTCATAGTGAATCGAATTCCTTTACTTCCTCGAACGTCGGGATGGACGGCTGGGCACCCGCGCGGGTCACGGATATGGCTGCCGCGGCCTGACCGAAGCGAATGGCCTGCGATTCACTCTGACCCGCCGCCAGTGCTGCGGCAAAACCACCAACAAAGGTATCACCTGCAGCGGTGGTGTCCACGGCCTGTACACGACGCGCAGGGATATGTTCCACGCCCGCAGCACTGGCGAACAGGGTTCCGCGTTCACCCAGGGTAATGATTACGTTGCGCGCCCCGGCCGCCAGCATGGCCGCTGCCGCTTCTTCAGCCGCCGCCGAGGAGTCGACAGTCACACCGGTCAGGGTCTGCGCCTCGCTTTCATTGGGGATCAGATAGTCGATCAGGCCATACCAGTTTGCCGGCAAAGGCTCGCTGGCCGGGGCAGGATTGAGAATGACGGTCTTGCCCAGCGCGCGGGCGCGGGTCAGGGTGTGGAAAACCGTTTCAGTCGGCACTTCAAGCTGGCAGATGACGATCCCGGAACCCGCCAGCAATGCGTCGAAACGCTCGATCAATGCCGGAGTGAGCCGACCATTGCCGCCGGCAACAATGACAATTGCATTCTGACTGCTGGCGTCGACCACAATCGAAGCGATCCCGGTGGATACGCCTTCAACGACCGTCACGGCCTGACAGTCGATATGCTCGGCCAGCAATGCTGCACGCAGTTGCTCCCCGTAGGCATCGGCACCCACACAGCCGATCATCGCGACACTGCCACCCAGGCGCGCTGCGGCAACTGCCTGATTGGCGCCTTTACCGCCAGGCACGGTGTCGAACGTTTCCCCGCTCAGCGTCTCGCCGGGGCGCGGCAGACGCTGGGCGCGGATGACCAGATCCATGTTCAGACTGCCCACTATCACTATTTTTGCTTGCATGGCTCATTAATCCGTTGCTGTGCGTGCGCGTCATTCATTGGACAAAGTGTTCGGCGCTGCCGTGGACTCGCGCACCACGACGCAAGGCGTCACGAGTCTTTTTTCGACAGGAACTGTATGCGGTGCGGCGATTCGGTTTAACAACATTTCGGCGGCGGTTTCGCCCAGTTGCATGATCGATTGCCCCACGGTGGTGAGGGCCGGATAGACGTAGCGGCTCATCTGAATGTCATCAAAACCGATGACCGACAGATCCTGAGGCACGCGAATAGAACGCTCGGCGGCAGCGCGCAGCACACCGATAGCGATGACGTCGTTGCCGGCAAAGATCGCTGTTGGCGCATGCCCGGCCAGTAGCAGGCCCGCAGCTGCGTGGCCAGCCGAACTGGTAAATTCGCTGTGCACCGCCCAATCCGGGCCGACCTCGACAGATGCCTGCTGCATGGCCCGTCGATAACCCGCCAGGCGCATTTCGGCGACCATGCTGTCACGCGGCCCGCCAATGCAGGCAATGTGACGATGCCCCAGATCAAGCAGATGTCGGGTTGCCAGCCAGGCACCCTGCTCGTGATCGATGCGCACCATGTCAGCTTCGATGCCTTGCAGCTCGCGGTCGACGATTACCAGCGGCGTGCGCACCTCGGTGAGGCCACAGGCGACGCTGGCATCACCCGCCACAGACGAGACAATCAACCCGTCAACGCGCTTTTCCAGCAAAACACGCAAGTAACTGCGCTGTTTTTCCGGGTTGTCGTCGGAATTACAGAGGATCACGCAAAAACCGTTGCGCTCACAGTAGTCCTCGATGCCCCTCGCCAACTCGGCGAAATACGGATTCATGCCGTTAGGAATCAACAGGCCGATAGTCGATGTGCTCCTGGCCTTCAGCGAACGCGCCACGGCGCTGGGCACATAATCGAGCTGCGCGATGGCCGCCTCGACCTTGAGCCTGACCGGCTCGCTCACCGGCCGGGTCTTGTTCAGCACATGGGAAACCGTGGTGTACGAGATTCCCGCCAGCGCCGCGACATCCTTGATAGTCGCCATATCAGCCCTGGCGCCGTGCCCGGTGACTGCGGTAGGTGTCCAGCACCACTGCGATCACAATCACCGCACCAGTGATGATGCGTTTGGTCGGCTCGGTCGCACCGATCTGCGCCAGGCCTGCGGCCAGTACCGAAATGATCAGCACGCCGAAAAAAGTACTGATGATCGAACCGCGCCCGCCCATTAGGCTGGTGCCACCGATCACGACGGCGGCAATCACTTGCAGCTCAAGCCCGGCACCGGCATTCGGATCAGCCGCTTCCAGTCGCGATATCTGAAACAGCGCCGCCACACCGGCCAACAGGCCCATCAGCGAGAACACCAGAATCTTGTAGGGTTTGGGATTGATACCGGCCAGACGCACCGCTTCTTCATTGGTGCCGATGCCGATCAGGTAGCGACCAAAAACGGTACGGGTCAGCACCGCCTGAGCAATGAAAATAACCAGCAGTGCGATGATGAAGGACGGCGCGATACCGAACGCGATCGGGTCAGACAGCCAGGCGAACGAATCACCAATATAAGCGGTGCGGGAATTGGTCATCTGGTAGGCCGCGCCACGGGCCATCTCAAGCACACCGAGGGAGACGATGAACGAAGGGATGCGCCAGGCAACGGTAATGGAGCCGGTAATCGTACCGGCCAGGGTCGCGCAGGCGATGCCTAGCAAGGCGGCCGGGAACACACTCCAGCCCCAGCCCAGGATGGCCACACTCACAGCCGAAGCAGCCAGCGCCAGCACCGACCCAACGGACAGGTCGATACCGCCGATGATGAGGATCAGCGTCATGCCGACCGACAGCACCATCAGGTCAGGGATCTGGTTGGCCAGCATGCTGAATGTCTGATAGGACAGAAAGTGATCGCTGAGCAGGGAAAACAGCACGATCATCACCAGCAGCGCACCCGCCAGCCCGATGTAGGTGCCAAGACCAAAGTAATTGACGCCGCGACGGGCCGGCACGGTCAGCGTCGGAGAAGGAGTATTTTTCATGAGTCGTTCCTGGGCGCGGCGTCATTGAGCAGCGCGTCACGTTTCTGATAACCGGCAAAGGCAGCGGCAAGCAATTGGTCCTGAGTCCAGCTGTCGCGCTCGAACGTGTCCATCAGGCGACCGGCAGACAGCACACCGATACGATCGCAGATCAACATCAGTTCGCGCAGATCACTGGAAACCACCACCAGCGCCCTGCCCTGACGGGTCAATTCGGCCAGCAGCGCGTAGATATCGAATTTGGCACCGACGTCGATACCTCGCGTCGGCTCGTCGAACAGCATCACCGGGCAATCACGTTCCAGCCAGCGACCGATCACGACCTTCTGCTGATTACCGCCTGACAGCTCGGAGACCAGCTGGTCCGGACTGGAACTGCGAATACGCATGGCAGCCACCTGGCGCTGCGCCAACTTCAGTTCGTCATCGGTGTTGACCAGGCCTGCTCTGGAGATCGAATGCATATTACCCAGCGCAATGTTGGCGCTGATTGACTGTGACATCAGCAGTCCTTCGCTCTTGCGGTCTTCCGTGATCAGGGCAATACCGTGCTCCACGGCGTCCGAGGGTGAACGGATGGTGACGGCTTGCAGTGGCTGCCCAACTTCAATCGCACCACTGTCGGCAACATCTGCACCGTAGATCAGGCGCAGCAACTCGGTGCGCCCGGCACCGATCAGCCCGGAAATACCGAAGATTTCACCTCGTCGCACATCGAACGAAACATCCTGAACCTTGCCGGCACGACTGAGCCCCTTGACTGACAGCGCTACTTCGCCAATCTGCCGGGCGCCCATGTCCATGTGTTCGCCAAGTTCACGGCCGACCATCAAAGTGACCAGTTGCTCACTGTTGTAACGGGCAATCGGCTCGACGCACACCAGCTTGCCATCGCGCAGTACGGCTATGCGCTGAGACACTCTGGCAAGCTCCTCAAGCCGGTGGGAGATGTAGATGATCGAGACACCACGAGCCTGCAGCCGCGTGATCTGCTCGAACAGCATTTCCACCTCGCGTGAGGTGAGCATGGCAGTAGGCTCGTCGAGGATCAGCACATGGCAGTCGCCAACCAGGTTGCGAGCGATCTCGACCATCTGCTGATGACCGATCCCCAAATCGCCGACCAGCGTATCGGGATCAATAGCGTCCAGACCCACTTGAGCCATAGCCTTGATCGCATTTTCACGCAGGCGCTTGCGGTCGATCCAGCCAGCACGACGCGGCAGGTCGTCAAGGAACAGGTTTTCGGCAACGGTCAGGGTCGGCAGCAGGTTCAGTTCCTGCATGACCATGCGAACCCCGAGCTTTTCGGCCTGGGTACGACTCGCAGGTTCATAAGGCTGCCCTTGAAACTCCATGCGCCCGGTAGTGGGCGTCACCAGGCCGCCAATGATTTTCGACAAGGTGCTTTTACCGGCACCGTTTTCCCCGGTCAGGGCCAGCACTTCGCCACGCATCAACGTCAGATCGACGTCACCGAGCACGGGTTGAGCGTAGGTTTTACCGATGCCACTGACCGAAAGAACAGCTGTCTGAACAGACGCTGACATACATTTCTCCCAGCACCCGTCCTTCAAGGACGGGCACCTTTACGCGGCGTGGATCAAGGTTTGGTAACGAGTTCTACTGGCGTTTCGATGACGCCTTTTTCGTTGGTGTCGACCTTCTCGCCTTTGACCAGCTTCAACGCAGCTTCAATACCAAAGACCGCTTGTTTGGCTGCAAACTGGTCAGCAGTGGCCAACACTCGGCCGTCCTTGAGCATCGGTTTGATCGCGTTGATGTTGTCGTAACCCACGACCATGACCTTGCCAGCCTTGCCTGCTGCACGCACCGCAGAAACCGCCCCCAGCGCCATGCTGTCGTTACCGGCCAGCAGGGCTTTCAGGTTCGGGTATTCATTGAGCATCGCCGAAGCAACGGCGTTGCCCTTGTCGATTTCCCAGTTGCCGGACTGTACAGACACAACCTTCATCTGCGCTTTGTCCATGGCATCCTTGAAACCGGCGGTGCGTTGCTGAGCGTTAGTGGTGGTCGGCACGCCTTCGATAATGCCGACTTCGTCACCGCTCTTGAGCTGCTTGGCCAGGTAGTCGCCTACCAGCTCGGCACCTTTGCGGTTGTCCGGACCCACGAACGGGATCATCAGGCTTTTGCTTTTGAGCACGTCGGGATCAAGCTGGTTGTCGATATTGACGACTTTGATACCGGCGTCTGTAGCTTTCTTGAGCACCGGCACCAACGCCTTGGAGTCGGCAGGCGCGATCACCAGGGCGTCGACTTTGGAGACAATCATCTGCTCGACGATACGAATCTGCGCAGAGGTGTCTGACTCATCCTTGATTCCGTTGGAAATCAGGTCGAAGTCGGTGGCGTGCTCTTTCTGATAAGCCTTGGCACCGTCTTCCATAGTCAGGAAAAATTCATTGGCGAGCGACTTCATCACCAATGCGACCTTGGGTTTTTCAGGCGTCTGAGCGTATGCAGCAGAGAGGGGCATGACTGCCGTGACAGCAGCGAACATGGCGACAGCGAGAAGGCGTCCAGCAAATGGCAGCTTCATGAGTTCATCTCCGATCTTGTGATTATTGTTCGGGCGAACGACGCAGGGTCGATGCAAGGCATCAACACGCAAACGTTTGCGAGGGATGAACTATGAAAAAACCCGCAGGGTTTGTCAATCCGTCGGAAATGAAATCTGTTTGTACTGCTCGCCCCCAACGCACAGGGAACGAGCATTAGCGTTCAGTCGGATTTCACTCCTCCGGTCTGACCGTAGCCACTTCGTCGGCCTTGATTCGGACTCTCTTGCCGGAGATGTCTTCAAACTCGTAGAAACCATCACGACTCTTGGTCTTGGGCATGTCCTTGGTGATGTATTGTGTGCCGTTCTGAAGCGTGACGACCGAAGGCGTGGAACAGCCTGCCAGCAGTACAGCAGTTGCGGCCAGTAACGGAAACGTCAGTGACTTGATATTCATGCGCGACTCCGGGAGCGTTGGTTTTTCAAGACAATAGTGTGCCATTTCAAGCGCTTTATCTTACATAGATGTTGCGAAAGATCCGACACTGAAATACTGTATACCCGTACAGCTAAAATCAGGAACCCTATCCGTGGCCAAACAAACCGCAGCGACCGCCTCCACTCCCGGCCCTTACGAGCGCATGGGCATGCGGGTACAGAAGATCATCAACTCGCCTACCGCGCAGAAATCCAGGGCTGCCCTGCTTTTTCGTCAATCGGATGAGTCAGAGGACGACTGGGCGCAGCTTCTTGAAGAAATAGCCGAGAACGACAACGTCACCCTCGCCTGGCGCGACGATGGTGGTGTGCAAATATTCTGGACGTTGCCGAAGGAAGACTGACGGCATGATGTTTCGATTCTCGACACTGCTTTGCACCACCCTGCTCATCACCGCTTCATTCAGCGCTCAGGCCCAAGCTCCGCGTACTTTCAGCGAAGCCAAGAAAGTCGCCTGGGGGTTATATGCACCACAATCGACCGAATTTTACTGCGGCTGTAAGTACACCGGCAACCGGGTCGATATTGCTGGCTGCGGCTATGTCCCGCGCAAGAGCGCCAAGCGCGCCAGTCGCATTGAATGGGAGCACATTGTTCCAGCCTGGCAGATCGGCCATCTGCGCCAATGCTGGCAGAACGGCGGGCGCAAAAACTGCACAAAGACCGATGCCGTTTATAAACGCGCCGAGGCAGACCTGCATAACCTGGTGCCCAGCATCGGCGAAGTGAATGGCGACCGCAGCAACTTCAGCTTTGGCTGGATACCCGAGCAAAAAGGCCAGTACGGTTCTTGCCTGACGCAAGTGGATTTCAAGGCGAAAAAGGTCATGCCTCGCCCTTCCATTCGCGGCATGATCGCCCGCACCTACTTCTACATGAGCAAGCAATACAACTTGCGCCTGTCGCGTCAGGACCAACAGCTTTATCAAGCCTGGGACAAGACTTATCCTCCGCAGGCCTGGGAGCGCCAGCGCAATCAGCAGGTCGCCTGCGTTATGGGTCGGGGTAATGATTTTGTCGGCCCGGTAGACCTCAAGGCATGTAAATGAGGCTTGTTTCAAAACAGAAGATCTTCGTTTGGATGACCATTGGGTCATCCATTCATGCGTATGAGTGAATCCAAAACCACTCATCGGACAACTGGCAACCACATCTCGAAACAACGCGATTTTCGTTCTACGCTCTGAAGACAGCAACGTGACCGGAGAAGGCTTCTCGCGCATGCCCCACTGGAACAATCAAACTATTTTGATGGCATGCCGTCAGGCTTACGAGCAGGAAAGATGAATCATCAAACGGAATTTGAAATTCACTATCAGTTCAATGGCGAGCCTCGTTGCTTTCTGCACCAGACCAGGCAAATGTGCCAGTGCGACGCATTGCACTGCGCAACGCTACACGCCGGCGTCGGCACAGTGAGTGGCAATATGTCTGCTGGGCCGATAGGAATGGCGACCTTGCAAGCCGAGCGTTTTGGCGTAACAGAAGTAAGCTGGAAAAGATCTTCGCCGCAGTACTGAAACATCACCCCTGATCAAAAAAATGGCCTTTCGACAAGGCCATTTTTGTGTACATAAATCGCCAGACCACTGACGTTTAAATGGCAGGATAATCGCCTGTCCCCTCAGGCCAGGGCGTCAGCAGTTCAAAACCGGTCGAAGTGACTGCAACCATATGCTCCCATTGCGCAGACAATGAAAGATCGCTGGTCAGAACCGTCCAGCCATCCGGCAAGGTACGAGTACCGGCCCTGCCGGCATTGATCATCGGTTCGATGGTGAACACCATGCCCGGCTTTAGCCTGAGGCCCTTGCCCTGAGCGCCGTAGTGCAGAACCTGGGGCTCTTCATGGTACTTGCGGCCAATGCCGTGCCCGCAATATTCACGCACCACACTGAAGCCTTCACGATGAGCGATGCTCTGAATGGCATAACCGATATCACCCAGCGTCGCCCCCGGACGCACTGCATGAATACCGGCGCGGGTTGCTTCGTAGGTCGTCTCGACAAGACGTTTTGCCAAGGGGCTGACCTCACCGACCAGATACATACGGCTGGTATCGCCGTACCAGCCATCCTTGATGACCGCGACATCGATATTGACGATATCGCCATCTTTCAGAATATCGGTGGCAGAAGGTATGCCATGACAGACCACTGCATTGGGAGAGATGCAGGTGGTCTTGGTAAAACCGTGATAGCCCACATTCGCGGGAATCACTTTCAACTCCTTGACGATGTACTCGTTGCAGATATCGTCCAGCGCTTCGGTGCTCACGCCAGCCTTGACGTAAGGCGTGATCATTGCGAGTACATCGGCAGCCAGCCTGCCGGCTATGCGCAACTGCACAAGGTCCTGTTCGGTCTTGATACCGATGGCGCTGCTCATGAGGCCGCCTTGGAAAGGCTGGACGCAGAAAGCTCTGCAACGTTGAAGTTCGAAGCAGTCAGCACCGTGCCGCCTGCGTTCTCGATACGGATCAACATCTGGCAGATCTCGCTGTAATCCAGTGCCGGGTGCAATTCGGCAAGCATGCCGATGCGCATCCAGTGCTCAGCCTGCGCATTGATGGAGCGACTGAGCGCAACGCTGGCAGAGCGCAGGTTGGCGTGCATGTTTTCGGAAATCTTTACCAGACCCATGATTCACCTCAAATTGAATATATGAAGCATATACGTTACATATACTCACAATCAACCCGAGACGCATCATGGCCGCTACCAGCAGCACTATTCCATCGCGCTGGCCTGACGGAATTCGCCACTCGCGCGGGCTGCCGCAATGGCTATCGATACATCCTGCTCGTAGCCATTGAACTGACGCAGACCTGCCGCCAGCCGGAGGAAATCCTCACGCTGCATTTCATTGACGGTAGAGAGGGTACGATGCTGCTGGGCAACCGGGCTTTGTACTGACGTTTGCACTGACTTAAGGGACATGACAGACCTCATTCGTTCTTTACTGTTCATGCATACAGTATTTAGAACCGAGCGCCGACACAAGACTGACTGCGACGAATGGTCAGCGAATTTGTAAACGGCTCAACCGCCCGCCAGACCCTGCAAGCGCTCCAGATCAGCCTCAGCGATGTCGATACCGTGCGCCATCGACCGCGCACGCTCGCTGTAGCGTCGGTCCCCCGGCAGTCGCTCCTGCCCTGCCCCGTGGAGCTGCCTTACCAGTTCCTCGCTACGTAGTGCAAAATGCTGACCGCTGCCTTTGTCCGGATCGATGACGATCAGCAACTGACCTGTCCAGGGTGTCCGCGCGCCGGGATGCTTCGACCAGTCGAACTCAAAGGAGAAGTTACCGCCTGTCAGCCCTGCCGCCAGCAGTTCGACCATCATCGACAATGCGGACCCCTTATGACCGCCAAAGGGCAGTAGTGCCCCGCCATCGAGAATGGCGCGAGGATCTTCAGTAGGCCGGCCCTCGCGGTCCACGCCCATACCCGCTGGTAGCAATCGCCCTTCCCGCGCTGCGATCTGAACATCACCATGGGCAATGGCGCTGGTTGCCAGGTCGAAAACAACAGGCTCGCCCCCCGCACGCGGTGCAGCGAAGGCAATAGGGTTGGTGCCGAACAGGGGCTGACGCGCACCGTGTGGCACAACGCAGGTCATACTGTTGACCATGCTCAGGGCGACCAGCCCCTGTTCGGCGAAAGGTTCGACATCCGGCCACAGCGCGGCAAAGTGATGAGAATTGCGTATCGCCAGAACCGCAATCCCGGCACTGCGCACTTTGTCGATCAGCAATGAACTGGCCGCCGCCAGCGCAGGCTGGGCAAAGCCGTTGCCGGCGTCGACCCTGACGAATGCAGCACCGACATCCTCGATCAACGGCACTGCCTTGCCATCCACCCAGCCGCTGTTCAGCGATGAGATGTAACCAGGCATGCGAAAGATGCCATGACTGTGCGAGCCGTCGCGCTGAGCGCTGGCGCAGTTCTCGGCAAGCACATCGGCAACCTCCGGGGAGGTGCCGTGTGCAAGAAAGATCCGCCGCAACAAATCTTCCAGTTGCTGATATGAAACGGTCCGGACCGGCTGATCGTTAGGGATGGCGGACATCTGAGACTCCTGTTCATGTCATGGCAAGGTACCGGGAACAACCACACGAAATAACAGCACCGAGAGTAGCGCTGCAGGCCCTGCAAAAAAACTCCCTGCGCACTGCACGTACTCGATTGTCGCGGAAAGGTTTCAATGAGAGCTGCTTGCATTCACAAGGAATTACGCTGTGCGTTGACGGGTAATATCCTGCAAATGTTCTCTCTCCCTGACATCCAAGGGTAGAATGCGCCGACGGTATAGGCCGGAGCGCCCATGAGCGACCCTCTTTTCAGCAAGGCAGAACACGACGCGATCACCGATGCCGCTGCGCATTGGTGCATGCGCCTGCACGCCGAAGACTGCACCGCCGCAGAACGAAAAGCGTTCGAGCAATGGCTGAAAGCACATCCTTTGCATGCGGTGGAGTATGAGGCGATGCGGGAAGTCTGGGACATTACCGGACAAATCGAACCGCTCAATCCGGCCCCGGCACTCCCGATTCAGGCTACACAGAGCAACCAGCCCGTACTTCGTCGCAAGCGCCGCGTGGCACCACTCGCGGCTGCCGCGGCGGTCATTGCTCTGGCTGTGCCAGTCACCGGTTATGTGGGCTGGAATCAGGGCTGGCTGCCTGACACCTACGAGTCCTACAACGCCGATACCGCGACGCGTCTTGTGGTACTGGCAGATGGCAGCCGTGCCGAACTGAACCTCGGCACCGAGCTGACCTACGCCAACTACAAGGATCGACGCAGCGTCACGCTGAAAAAGGGTGAGGCGTTTTTTGAGGTCAGCCACGACAGCACACACCCTTTTGTAGTCGATGCCGGCAAGGGCAGCATCAAGGTCACGGGCACACGCTTCAATGTGTGGATGTATCAGGACCAGGTACGTGTAACGCTGGTCGAGGGCTCGGTTCAGGTCAGCAGTGATCGCGCACATCCGTCGTCAAGCCATCATCTTGACCCTGGCATGCAGGCCAGCTACAAGGCAGGCGACGACGCGCCCCTGATCAGCCAGACCGACACAAAGGATTCGAGCCTGGCGTGGCGTAATGGCAAGCTGATCTTCAATGATCTGCCTCTCAGCCAGGCCTTGCCACTGATCAATCGCTACCTGCAAACGCCTATTCTGCTGGCCGATACCGCAACCGGTGCCATGCGCCTTGGCGGCAGTTTCAACACGCGCGACCTGTCCAGCCTGCTGGCCTCTCTGCCCAAGGTGCTGCCGGTTTATGTCACGCAGAACCAGAACGGCAACCCGGTGCTCAACCGCCGGATACCCGACGCTCCGAAAGGCTGAGCGCTCTCGCGCACCTGACTGACGCAGAGCGATTTTGTATCCGCCGATAGCCGGATCAACCGTCCCTTCGCGACTGCCCGATCTTCATCTACCCTGAAACGCACAGCGCTGCGGCCACCCCGTGCGTGTTGGCGTTTTCATTTTTTTCCATTGATAACTGAGGTTTTGCTGCGCTCGTTCGTCTTAGTAACTGAGATTGTTTAAAAAAGCCTGAAAAGGAGTTTGTGGATGTTCAATCGCCAAGGAATCACGACTCGCACCCTGCTGCGCCAAACAGCACTGGCTGCGCAGGCACAGTCGCCCGCTCTGGAGACAGAGCGGCCCGGAAACGAGCACATCCGACTGCTCCTGAAAAGCTTTGGTCTGCGTACCAGCCTGGTCAGGCTCAAGGTGCTCGATGCGCTTCTGGTATCGAGCGAGGAAGGCCAGCCATTGGGAGTACGGGGCGTGCACAGCCAGCTGCTCAGGCTTGATGTACCGCTGTCGTTTCTAAGTGTGCGCGAAGTGCTCAAGCGCCTGTGCGATGAAGGCGTGATTCACCTCAATGACGACAAGACCTACAGCCTGCACCCTCGTGCCCGACAATGGCTGGGTGATGCGAGCAAGGATGGTGCCCAGTAAAACGGGCCTCGTCATCCTTGCCACTTGCCGCGCTTACCGCTTGACCTTGCGGCGCATGATCCCGTTAAGAATCACGACCAGTACGGCCACGCTGATTGCGATGTACTGAAAGGTTTTTTCGGTGATGACACCGCTGTTTTGCAGGTGCGACAAGCCCAGCATGATCGCCAGAACGCCGAGGGCGATCAGAATCGAGTAAATCAAACGCTGCTTGTTGGTCATAACGGTTTCCTGAATGCTCGTGAGCGGGCAGTTGGCACTGCCTGTTTGCGCGCATAGCTTACGCCGATGCGCGACGAATGGCATCGTCAGCCTGCCCTGCTCCTCTCCTTCGCATCCTTCACGCGCGCTCTATCAACCGCGTTGATTATTGTCATGCCGCGATGAACGTTGCCGTGTAAAACTCCCATGCTTTAATACCGCCCTGCTCAAACAGTGTGTTCAATTATTACCAAGGAGTTTTACATGCCCCATGAAGGCAGCCTGTTGCAGGCCGCAGTAGTGTTTCTACTCGCCGCCGTGCTGACAGTACCGCTGGCCAAGCGCCTGAAGCTGGGCGCGGTGATCGGCTATTTGTTCGCGGGAGTGATCATCGGCCCTTCGGTGCTGGCCTTGATAGGCGACACGGAGAGCGTCAGCCACATTTCAGAGCTGGGCGTGGTCTTGTTGCTGTTCATCATTGGTCTTGAGCTGTCGCCAAAGCGTTTATGGGTCATGCGCAAATCGGTGTTCGGCGTAGGCATGGCGCAGGTGTTGCTGACGGGCCTGGTCATTGGCGGGATCGCGTTGTTTGCCTTCGGCCAGTCGCTGAACACTGCGGTCATTCTGGGTCTTGGCCTGGCGCTGTCATCCACAGCCTTCGGCCTGCAGAGTCTGGCCGAGCGCAAGCAGTTGAATAGCCCGCATGGCCGGATGGCGTTCGCTATCCTGCTGTTTCAGGACATTGCAGCAATTCCCTTGATTGCCATGGTGCCATTCCTGGCCGGGGCCGATCACGCAATGGACACCGGCGAAAGCATTAACCACGGCCTGCGCGTGCTGGGCAGCATTGCCATTGTGGTGATCGGCGGCCGCTATTTGCTGCGTCCGGTATTTCGCATCGTTGCCAAGACCAAAATCCAGGAAGTCTCGACCGCCACTGCCTTGCTGGTAGTGATTGGTACGGCGTGGCTGATGGAACTGGTGGGCGTGTCCATGGCGCTGGGCGCATTTCTCGCCGGTCTGCTATTGGCAGACTCCGAATACCGTCACGAACTGGAAGCACAGATCGAACCGTTCAAAGGGTTGTTGCTGGGGCTGTTCTTCATCAGTGTCGGCATGGGTGCCAACGTCGGCTTGCTGCTCAGCTCGCCCCTCGCGGTGCTGGGCCTGACGCTGCTGTTGATCGGAATCAAGCTGCCGATGCTGTTCCTGATCGGTCGTACCGCTGGCGGTCTCAATAACCGCAGCGCGCTGCAATTGGGCCTGGTGTTGGCAGCCGGTGGCGAATTTGCCTTCGTGGTGTTCAAGATCGGCAGCGCTCAAGGGCTGTTCGAGGCCGGGCTGTACGACATGCTGGTGCTGACCATCACCTTGTCGATGGCGATCACGCCGTTGCTGTTCATTGCCCTGGCGCGCTGGATCAAACCCAGGATCAAGCCTGTCGAGGTGCCGGACGAGTACCGCGATATCCAGACCGACAAACCACGCGTGGTCATCGCTGGCATGGGCCGTATGGGGCAAATCGTAGCGCGGATTCTGCGGGCGCAGAAAATCCCTTTCATCGCTCTGGATACCGCTGTGGAATCGATCGAGTTTTCGCGCAGCTTCGGCAATGTGCCGGTGTTTTATGGCGACCCGCTGCGCCCGGAAATACTGCGTGCAGCCAAGGTTGATGAAGCGGAATACTTCGTCATTGCGACGGATGATCCGGATACCAACATCAAGACCGCCGAGTTGATCCGCAAGCTGTATCCACACATGAAGATCATTGCCCGTGCACGTAACCGCCAGCACGTCCACCGGTTGATGGACATTGGCGCTCATGCCGTGCGTGAGACATTCTATTCAAGCCTGGAGATGAGCCGTCAGACCCTGATGGGGCTGGGCCTGACCGAGGCACAGGCCGATGCGCGCATCAGCCGCTTCAAGCGCCACGACGAACAGGTGCTGGCCGCACAACATGAAGTGTATGACGACGACGCCAAGGTTCTGCAGACCGCCCGTGAAGCCAGGGCCGACCTCGCGCAACTGTTCGAGGCCGACCGTCTGGACGAAGAAGCCGCGAAAAGCTGATGTGCCAGACGCCGGGCGCTCAGCGTCCGGCGCAGGGTTCGGTCAGGCGTAAGGACTGTCCCAATAGCGCTTGTACATCCCGAGTTTTTTCTTTACGCCACGGGGCAGGCGCTTCTCCTGCTTGCTCAGCTTGTAGGCCAGCAGCTTCAGCGCATTACGTACGAACGACATGGGCCACCAGAGAATTCGCCGGGGGCCGAGGAATTTAAGCTCGGACTTGACGTAACGCATGCCCTCGCCGCCGATGCCGCCAAAGGTTTCGTAGATCCACGCTTCACGGGACTGGAACACACCGATATCAAAGTAACGGCAAAACTCCTCACGCAGGCTGTAGTTATGCGAGTGACGGCATACAGCCGAACCTTCATAGGCTGCTTTCCAGCCATCGATCAGCATTTTGGCGGTGACGTACATGTCTTCGGAAAGAATCACATGCCGGGGAAAGCCGCCAATCGCCCGCAACGCTTCACCGCGATAGGCCGCGAACGAGTTGGACATGAATGGCGTCTTGATGCCCAGCGTGCGTGCATCGGCCAGAGTCTTGATCTGCGACGTCGGAGGGTAATTGAACAACCGTGCATGCTGGGCCAGCAGGTTGGCGTTCTTGTGCGGCAATTGACGCCCGCAGACCGCGCCGACCTTGGGGTCGGCGAAAGGCAGCAGAATGTTGGCAATGGCATTGATATCTTCAACGTAGGCGTCTTGGGTCAGATAGACATAGACATCGTAGTCGGGATGCAAATCGACCATCATCTGCCGGGTGCCACCGTGGTTGAAGTCCTTGCTGTCGATGCGCAATACGTTGGCACAACGGGCTTGCGCCAGCTCCAGCGTGCCATCTGAAGAACTGGAGTCGACGATCAGTGTATCGAAGCTCGCAGTCTGCGTAGCCAGCGAGTCCAGTAGACGTTCCAGATCCTTGCGTCCGTTGTAGGTCGGGATCACACAAGCCACTCTCAATGGCGCCATAACAATACTCCAGGGCGAAGTCCGGTTGCCCAACTTGTCAGCGATGTTGAGAGTAGCTCATGCGTGCCCGCCCAACCATTAATCCACTCAGCCCAGCACTTCACTCAACGGGATGAAGTTGACCCAGTCCCCTTCGGCCACGGTTGAGCCTTCACGCACTTCAATCAGGCCGTCAGCCCAGGCAGCGCTGCGCAATACACCCGAGCTCTGGTTGCGATAGGCCACGGCCCTGCCCTGTTCCAGACGCCCGCGCAGGTATTCGCGACGATTGCCCGGGCGCGTCCAGACGAACCCTGCGGGTACCGGAAACTGCAACGGCGCCACGTCAATCACACCTTGGCGACGCAGCAGGTAAGCACGCGCCAGCAAAGCGAAGGTGACCAGCGTGGAGGCGGGATTGCCGGGCAGGCCAATCACCGGTACGCCACGAAAATGCCCGAAAGTCAGCGGTTTTCCGGGCTTGATGGCCAGCTTCCAGAGCGTCAGTTCGCCTTCCTCACGCAATGCGTGACCAAGGAAATCCGCTTCGCCCACCGAGACGCCGCCCGTGGAGAAGATCAGGTCGACATCGTGCAGATTCGCCAGCGCAGCACGAGTCTTCGCCAGATCGTCCGGCAGGATGCCTGCATCCACCACCTCGCATTCGAGCCGCTTCAGCCAGCTGCACAGCAACACCCGGTTGCTGTTGTAGATCTGCCCCGGCCCCAATGACTGACCTGGTTCAATCAACTCGTCGCCGGTGGACAGCACCGCGACACGCACCCGTCGGATCACCTCAAGCTCGGCGAGGCCCAACGAAGCGGCCAGGCCCAATTCAATAGGACCAAGCCGCGTCCCGGCCGCCAGTACGGTGTCGCCGACGCGGGTTTCCTGCCCCTGTGGGCGAATGTTCTGCCCAACGCTCAGCGGCTCGCTGAAGCACACGCGCTGATCCGCCAGCACCTCGGCGTTTTCCTGCATCTCGACGCAATCGGCACCTTCAGGCATCGGCGCACCGGTGAAGATTCGTGCACAGGTGCCAAGTGCCAGCGGCTCGGGTGCCTGACCGGCAAAGATGCGCTGGCTGACCGTCAACGGCTCGCCGCTCCAGTCCGCTACGCGCAGGGCATAACCGTCCATGGCGCTGTTCGGCCAGGGCGGCAGATCCAGAGTGGAGATCAGATCTACCGCCAGCACACGGCCTTCGGCATCGGCCAGCGGAACACGCTGGCGATCAGTGATCGGCGTGGCCTCGGCCATCGCCAGCAGCCGTGCGATAGCTTCTTCGACAGGCAGCAAGGTTTTCGGCTCGTTGTTCATCAGCACTCAACCACGAGTTGCACAGGGCTCGGCCTGCTTGAGGTGCGGCACGAAGTTGCAGGGCCGGAAGCGCGAATCCAGTTGCTGGGCGAGAATCCCGTCCCACGCCGTGCGTACCGCATTGGTGGAGCCCGGCAGGCAGCACACCAGGGTGCCATTGGACAGGCCCGCCAACGCACGGGACTGAATGGTCGAGGTGCCGATATCCGGCACCGAAATCTGCCGGAACAGTTCACCGAAACCATCGACCTGCTTGTCGAGCAAACACGCCACGGCTTCCGGCGTGCTGTCGCGACCGGTAAAGCCGGTGCCGCCGGTGATCAGCACGACCTGCACCTGATCGTCGGCAATCCAGGTCGCTACCTGAGCGCGGATTTTGTACAGGTCATCCTTGAGCAGCACGCGCTCGATCAGGCCATGACCGGCATCGGTCAGGCGGTCGACGAACATTTGGCCCGAGGTATCGGTTTCACGGGTGCGGGTATCGCTGACGGTCAGCACGGCGATATTCAGGGGTACGAAAGGTGTGTCAGCCTTGGCTTTCATGGCCTCATCCAGTTGTTAAGGAAACAGGCCGGTGTTATATCACAGCACTCCTTTTGACTGCCCGCCGAGTGTTTGATGAATGTCCCTGCCGCACTGCCTCCCTGCTCTATTCTGCTGCTGGCCGGAGGTCGCGGGCAGCGCATGGGCGGGCGTGACAAGGGCCTGATCGAGTGGCAGGGCAAGGCGCTGATCGAGCACCTGCACCGGCTGACCCGGCCGCTGACCGACGACCTGATCATTTCCTGCAACCGCAACATCGAGCGCTATGCGCAGTACGCCGATCAACTGGTGCAGGACGACGATGCCGATTTCAACGGTCCTCTGGCCGGAATTCGCGCCGCCCTGCCACTCGCCCGGCATCAGTGGTTGCTGGTTCTGCCCTGCGACGTACCTTTGGTCGATGAACCGTTGCTGCAAGCGTTACGCGAAAAGGCTGTTGAATGCCCGGAGCGACCAATAATGGTGCGTGAAGGCCAGCACTGGCAGCCGCTTTTATGTATGATCCCCATCGCTCACGCCGCAACGCTGGAAGCCGCATGGCAGGCCGGCGAACGCAGCCCGAGACGGGCCCTGGAACCGCTGCAACCAGTCGCCCTGCAACTGGAAGCTGGCGATCGACGCCTGGCCAACCTGAATACTCCCTGTCTGTTGACCGGGATCAGCGAAAACTGTGGCAAGTGACTGGCTATTGAACTTGCTGACGGTGTATACGGAACTTTGCCGACGGTGTATCCGTCTGAGAGTTCAGTAAATCAAGAATCCATCTGGAGACACAGTAATGAAACAACGGACCCTTCCCGCTGCCTTCCTGCTTGCATTGAGCATTGCCTCCCTCGCCGGCTGCGCATCGCCCACTGTGATCACCTTGAACGATGGTCGTGAAATCCAGGCTGTCGATACGCCAAAGTACGATGAAGAATCGGGCTTCTACGAGTTCAAGCAACTCGACGGCAAGCAGACCCGCATCAACAAGGATCAGGTACGTACCGTCAAGGATCTGTGATCCGGGCGTCGTGTGACTGATTTGAAAAACCCGCCGAGTGCGGGTTTTTTTTGGCCGTCAGCCCGGCTTTACCGCTTACCAGTCGAGTTCAAGCAGGCTCCCGAACTGACGCTGTTTACCGCTGAGCGGGTCGATGAAGCGCAAGCCCTTGGCCAGCAGCTTCAGAGGGTTTTGATAATCGTCGACAGGGTTCTTTACCACGTCCGGGTAGAACGGGTCGTTGCAGATGCCCGCGCCCAGTGCCGCCATGTGCACGCGTAGTTGATGTTTCTTGCCGGTCACCGGATAAAGCCCGTACCGCCACAATTGATCCTGCCGTTCGAGCACCTCGATCTGCGTCCGGGTATTGCTCGCCCCTGCTCCTTCCTGCATGCGAAAGAATGGTTCGCCTTCGACCAGACGGCTTTCGTGCAAACATGGAAACTCCAGCCCCGGCAACGCTGGCGCAATGGCTTCGTAGAACTTGTCGATCTGCCGGGTGGGAAACAGCGCCTGATAAGCCGAGCGCGTCTGCCGGTTGGCGGAAAACAGCACCAGCCCGGCGGTGTGCCGGTCGATACGGTGCAGCGGCACCAGATCGGGGTTGCCCAGGCGATGGATCAGACGGCGCAGCAACGTCTGCTCGACGTACTCACCTGCGGGTGTCACCGGCAAAAAGTGCGGTTTGTCCGCCACCACCAGATGCTCGTCGGCGTACAGAATCGTTTCAAGCACCGGGATCGGCGTTTCGTTGGGCACCTCACGGAAATAGTGAATGCGCAGGCCCTCGCGGTACGCAAGGTCAGGCGCGATGGCCTTGCCGTTTTCGTCCAGCACCCGTCCGCGGGCAATACGGTCCAGCCATTGTTCGCGGCTGATGGCGGTGAATTTCGCGCACAGGCAATCGAGCACTGTGGCCCACGCGCCTGGCGGCAGGTACAACGTGCTGGCTTGTTGCTGTGCGGCGCTGAAAACGGAATCGGGCATGTGCGGCGTGAACTCTGGCTGATCTGAAGCGGCTGGCCGTGGATTATCACTGATTAGGGCGATCACCGCACAATATCGCTGCATGGCAATCGCCTGCCACCTGCGGCACTATTAACCATCTGGTACATTCCGCTCAACACCTGCTCTGGACCGGGCAGTGGCACAAAAACAAGAGACGTATTCTATGACCCATGCTGAAAAAAAATCCGTTCTTGCCGGCCTGATCGGCTCGGGCATCCAGGCCTCGCGAACGCCCGCCATGCACGAGCACGAAGGCGACGCCCAGGGCCTGCGCTACTTGTATCGGCTGATCGATATCGACGCCCTGCAACTGGATATCAGCGCCCTGCCCCAGCTTGTCGAAAGCGCACAAAACTGCGGCTTCACCGGCCTGAACATCACCTTTCCGTGCAAGCAGGCGGTTATCCCCTTACTGGACGAACTTTCCGCCGAAGCCCGCGGTATCGGCGCAGTGAATACCGTGGTGTTCAAGGACGGCAAGCGCATTGGTCACAACACTGACTGCCTGGGTTTTGCCGAAGGCTTCCAACGCGGCCTCGACAAGGCTCCACGTCAGCAGGTGGTGCAAATGGGCGCAGGTGGCGCAGGCGCTGCCGTGGCTCATGCGTTATTGAGCGCTGGCGTCGAATGCCTGACAGTATTCGAAGTCGAGCCGCAACGCGCGCAAGGGCTGGTGGACAACCTCAACGAGCATTTCGGTGCCGGACGGGCAAAGGTGGGTATCGATTTGCCCGCCGCTATGGCCGAAGCCGATGGCCTGGTCAATACCACGCCGGTCGGCATGGCCAAACTGCCGGGCACGCCGTTGCCGGTCGAGTTGCTGCGCCCTGAGCTGTGGGTCGCGGAAATCATCTACTTCCCGCTGGAAACCGAACTGCTCAAGCATGCCCGCGCGCTGGGCTGCCGCACGCTGGATGGCAGCACCATGGCGGTGTTTCAGGCAGTCAAGGCATTTGAGTTATTCAGTGGCCAGTCAGCCGATGCAGAACGGATGATGGCGCACTTCCATACGCTGTAAACCTCAGCGCTTAAGATAACGCAGCACAGCGTCGCAAATCATCGCCTTGTGACGCTGTTTGACCTCCTCGCTCCACAGCTCGATCTGGAAAATTTCGCTGAAGGTATGGCGGTTGGAGATCCGGTAGAAGCAGAACGAACTGATCATCAGGTGCAGGTCCACCGGATGAACACCATCGCGGAACAAGCCACTGGCCTCGCCGCGTCGCAGGATGCCATCGAGCGCCCTGATGATATTCTGGCTTTTGGCCTGGATCGAATCGGACTGTTTGACGTTCTCGCCGTAATGAATGTTTTCGATGCACACGATACGCACGAAATCGACGTTGCTGTCATGGTGATCGAAGGTGAATTCAACCACGCGATGAATCGCCTCGACAGGCTCCAGCTCACTCAGGTTCAACTCGCTCTCGGTATTGCGAATCGCACCGTAGAGTTTTTCCAGCACTTCGACATACAGCTGCTCCTTGCTGCCGAAGTAGTAATAGATCATCCGTTTCGAGGTTTTAGTTCGCTCGGCGATGGCATCGACGCGCGCGCCTGTAAGACCGTGGGCAACGAATTCGGCGACAGCAGCCTGAAGAATATCTTCGCGGGTTTTTTCCGGGTTGTTCTTGCGGCCCTTGGGCGCAGTAGCGGCAGGTTCAACGGCAACGGCGGAGTCGATTTTTTTCATTGTTGGCTCATGACCACGGGTAATGCGCGAAGTATGAAGCTGACCGCAGGCAGAGGGAAGCTGCGAGGCATTCGCACCCTCGCAGCAGCTCTGCAGTCGGTCTCGCGTTACAGCCGCGCCTGACGCGCTGCCACATTGCGCGCCTTGGCCATCGCCGCCAGACGCACCGGCACGTTGGCCGCGCCATAGCCCACGTAGCCATTCTTGCGTTGCAGGATCTCGAAGAAGAAGCGCCCGTCGAAGGCATCTGTGTAGACGTGGAACAGCTCGCCGCCCTGCGCATCGCGGTCATAAAGCACGTTGTAATACGCCAGTTCGCTGAGAAACTCTTCATCGAAATCGAAGCGGGCTGCCAGGTCGTCGTAGTAATTGAGCGGGATGTCCAGCAACGGCACCCCCGCTTCCTTGGCGCGGCTGACCTCGGCAAAGATGTCTTCACAGGAGAACGCAATGTGATGCACCCCAGAGCCGCGATAACTCGACAGCGCGTGGGAAATGGCCGTGTTGCGATTCTCGGAAATGTTCAGCGGCAGGCGCACGGTACTGCAACGACTGCGCAGGGCACGACTTTTCACCAGACCGTAGGGGTCGGGCAGCACCACCTCGTCATCGGCCTCGAAATCCAGAATGCTTTTGTAGAACAGTACCCAGCTGTCCAGGCTGTCGGCGGGCAGCGCCATGGCCATGTGGTCGATACGCTGCAAACCACCCTTGGCAACCGCTTGCGGGTCGACGACAAAATCGCTGTCGTAAATCGATTCTCCGGGCGCAGCGCTATCAACCAGATAGATCAGGCTACCGTCGGGCGCGCGGACTGAAGGAATCTCCCGCTCATTGGGGCCGACCAGCCCGCGATACGGCTGGCCTTTGAAGGCCCGCGCACGCTCCAGCGACTGATGGCCGTCATCGACGCGCAAGGCAGTGGCGCACAACGACGGCCCGTGGGCCTCGAAAAAGCTATGGGCAAAAGAATAGGGTTCGGCATTGAGCACGATCTTGATATCCCCCTGCCCCAACAGACTGACCGCCTTGGAGCGATGCTGACCCAGCTTGGCAAAGCCCAGCCGTTGCAGCCAGCCCGAGAGGCGCGCGCCGTGGCTCTCATCGACCGCAAATTCCAGAAACTCGACGCCGTTGTAAGTGCTGGCAGCGGGCGGGTTGAAAAGTATTTCAGGAACAGCGGCTGGCTCGTCACGCGCCATCAACTGGCGGGTTTTTTCTTCCAGATAAAGCAGCGAACGCAAGCCGTCCGCCGCGTTGGCGCGAGTCGGGGCGGCACGGAAACCGTCGTTGAACACTTCCAGCGACAATGGGCCGGTGTAGCCGCTGCGCAGAATCGGCGCGAGGAAACCGGCAAGATCAAACTCGCCCTGACCGGGGAAGCAGCGGAAATGGCGGCTCCACTCCAGCACATCCATGGCCAGAATCGGCGCGTCGGCCATTTGCACAAAGAAAATCTTGTCACCCGGGATTTGCGCAATCGCGCTTGGGTCGCCCTTGAGTGACAAGGTATGGAAGCTGTCGAGCAACACACCCAGAGCAGGATGATCAACCTGACGCACCAGGTTCCAGACCTGTTGCCAGGTGTTCACATGCTTGCCCCAGGCCAGCGCCTCATAACCGACACGCAGGTTACGGGCTCCGGCACGCTCGGCCAGCAGGCTCAGGTCATCCAGCAGAATACTTTCGTCGCCCACCGAATCGGCAGACGCATTGCTGCAGACCAGCACCAGATCGGTGCCCAGTTCCTGCATCAGATCGAATTTGCGTTCGGCACGGTCGACATTGCGCTGCAGACGATCACGGCGGCAGCCTTCAAAATCCCGGAACGGCTGGAACAGGGTGATGGCGATCCCAAGATCGGCACATATCTGCCTGACGTTGCGTGGGCTACCGTCGTAATACAACAAGTCGTTTTCGAAAATTTCGACGCCGTCAAAGCCGGCTGCGGCGATGGCTTCGAGCTTTTCGGGCAGAGTACCGCTCAAGGATACGGTAGCAATTGAACGCTGCATGCTTTTCAGCTCCTGGATGAACGCGACCTGTTTCAGTCGCGACTGGACAGCACCGCATTCCTGGCCTTTCCCGGCCTTATTCAGAGGTGCGAGTAAAGTATTTGCCTGTCAAAATACTACAGCAACATAAAGTGTACGAACCGGTTAGTTTTACGTTCGATTATCGAACAAAAGCCGTTTTACTCAATTGACGCTGTATCGCGCAATGCTCAACATCAGCATCACATTGCAGGGTAGACCCGCAGTCAAACGTTTTGATCTTTTGCTTCATCAGCAGCAACCCATAACAATTCAAAAAACAGGAACATTGCTCATGTGCACCCTTCTCGCTTTGCTCGCCCGCTCGCCCGTCCGTCTCACCAGACGTCAGGTTCAACGAACTCGTCCGGCCAAAAGCCCCGCGCGGATCTGCGTCGCCTGAAACATTCCAACACACTTGCGCGGCCCAACCTGTAAATTGTCGGCCCGACGGATCGTCTCGATGAAAGCCTGAGTCAACAGGCCAGTCGAATCACGGTTCTACGACTTCACTTTACCTGCACAACGCCTGCATCGAGTGGACTTCTCAGTCCGACTGTTGCCAGCAGCACAGTCCTGGAACGGATGGTTAGAACATCATGCTTAACACCCAGACCAACCCTGTCGCCCAGGCCGCCCGTGCCGGGATGGGCGAAAAGATTCGCGGCGCACTCGCCGTGGGCAAGACGCGCTGGGGCATGCTCGCCCTGGTGTTCTTCGCCACCACGCTGAACTACATCGACCGAGCGGCGCTTGGCGTCATGCAGCCCATCCTCGCCAAGGAAATGAGCTGGACGGCGATGGACTACGCCAACATCAACTTCTGGTTTCAGGTCGGTTACGCGGTGGGCTTCGTGCTGCAAGGCCGCTTTATCGACAAGGTCGGCGTCAAGCGCGCGTTCTTCCTCGCGGTGCTGCTGTGGAGCCTGGCGACCGGCGCTCATGGCCTTGCAACTTCCGCTGTGGGCTTCATGGTCTGCCGGTTCATTCTCGGCCTGACCGAGGCGGCCAACTACCCGGCCTGTGTAAAGACCACGCGTCTGTGGTTCCCGGCAGGTGAACGTGCCGTGGCGACTGGTATTTTCAACGCTGGCACCAACGTCGGCGCAATGCTGACCCCGGCGCTGCTGCCGCTGATCCTTACCGTCTGGGGCTGGCAGGCGGCCTTTATAGCGATGGGTTCGCTGGGGCTGATCTGGGTCATCATGTGGCGCCTGAAGTACTACAACCCCGAAGAGCATCCGACCGTCAGCAAGGCCGAGCTGGATTATATTAATCAGGAAGTCGAACCTGCGCCGGTCAAGGTGCCCTTCACCGGCATTCTGAAGATGCGCGGCACGTGGGCGTTCGCGCTGGCTTACGCGATTACTGCGCCGGTGTTCTGGTTCTACCTGTACTGGTTGCCGCCGTTTCTCAATCAGCAATACAACCTGGGTATCAGCGTGACGCAGATGGGCATCCCGCTGATCCTGATCTGGCTGACCGCTGACTTCGGCAGCGTGGGTGGCGGCATTCTGTCCTCCTGGCTGATCGGGCGCGGCATGCGTGCGACCACTGCGCGTCTGCTGTCGATGCTGATCTTTGCCATCACTATCTGCAGCGTGGTATTCGCCGCCAACGCCAGCGGCCTGTGGGTGGCGGTACTGGCCATCTCGCTTGCGGTGGGTGCGCATCAGGCCTGGACCGCAAACATCTGGAGCCTGGTGATGGACTACACGCCCAAGCACATGATGAGTACGGTGTTCGGCTTCGGCGGCATGTGTGCGGCCATTGGCGGTATGTTCATGACCCAGATTGTGGGTGCGGTGCTGACCGCCACCAATAATAACTACAACGTGCTGTTCACCATGATCCCGGCGATGTACTTCATCGCGTTGATCTGGCTGTACTTCATGGCCCCGCGCAAGGTGCCGACGCTCAGCGAGTAATCGTCTGACACCGTCATAAAGGCCCGGCTCACTCAGTGACCGGGCCTTTTTGCTATCGTCCCCACGCTTTGCGCAGAGTGACGAAAAGTGCTCTCCCGGACGCCTCTCGTGGGTCTGCGACCTCAGGTAGATTTAGGTTCGACTAAGGTCGCCTTTTCGCCCCTCCGCGACTCACTTAGTTATCCCAGACGCCGCTCGTTCCTCACGCTCCGCGTGGGAATGCAGTTCGTGACGCTCCGCGTCACACGGAGGTTCTGCGATGGCAGGTGGATCGGGGTTCGACTCAGGTCACCTTTTCGCCCCTCGGCGACTTACTTTGATGGGGCCAAAGTAAGCAAAACCCCTCGCTCCTGTTTCCGGCCCGACTTCGTCGGGTTCCTTCGCCCTGTCACTGA
>NZ_JAWHPK010000006.1:0-15179 GCF_032587795.1 Pseudomonas syringae group sp. 247E2
GTGCGTGACGCTCTGCGTCACAGATCTACGCCGCACCATCACATTCAAGACCGGACGCAGAGCGTCCAGAATGGCATGCGACGCGGAGCGTCTCACGATGATCAAGACATGCCTAAGCAGAGCATCTGCACGGTAGTTGAGATTATCGTTCCGCACGCTCCTGCGTGGGAATGCCGTGCGTGACGCTCTGCGTCACAGATCTACGCCGCACCATCGCACTCAAGACCGGACGCAGAGCGTCCAGAACGGCATGCGACGCGGAGCGTCGCACGATAATCAAGACATGCCTAAGCAGAGCATCGCACGGTAGTTGGGATTATCGTTCCGCACGCTCCAGCGTGGGAATGCCGTGCGTGACGCTCTGCGTCACAGATCTACGCCGCACCATCACATTCAAGATCGGACGCAGAGCGTCCAGAACGGCATGCGAGGCGGAGCGCACGATAATCAAGTGGAGCGTCGGCCTGCCTCAGTCAACCGTCACGCCCAGTTCGGTCAGGCGTTTGAGCAGCGCATCTTCGTCCAGTACGGTCAGCCCCAGCTCGTTGGCCTTGGTCAGTTTCGAGCCTGCACCGGGGCCTGCAACCACGGTGTGGGTCTTGGCCGAGACCGAGCCGGAGACTTTGGCACCAAGGCTTTCGAGTTTTTCCTTGGCGACGTCGCGACTCATGCGTTCCAGCGACCCCGTCAGTACCCAGGTCTGCCCGGCCAGCGGCAAGCCTTCGACGGTTTTTTTCTCGCTGCGCCAGTGCATGCCGAAGTCTTTGAGCTGGGCTTCTATGGCGCGTGCACGCTCGGCATGTGCGCTGTCGTCGAAGAAATCACGGACTGATTTGGCCTGCTTCTCCGGCAGCGTCTGGCGCATGTCCAGCCAATCGGCGCTGATGATGGCCTCCAGCGTGCCGAACCTGTCAGCCAGTTTCTGTGCAGCGCCCGGCCCTACCGACGGGATATGTAGTTTGTCGATCAGCCCTTCGAGCGTAGTGCTGGCCGCAAACTCGGCACCCAACTCGCCCTGGTCCTGCAATTGCAGTCCACATTCGCCCAACAGCGCATCAATGACGTTACGGTTGTGCTCGTCTTCGAAGAAGCTGTGAATTTCGTAGGCGACTTCCAGACCGACATCCGGCAGGTACGTCAGGACTTCCGGCAATGCCTGTTTGACTCGGTCCAGGGACGCCAGCGAACGCGCCAGCACCTTGGCCGTCTCTTCTCCCACATCAGGAATACCCAAGGCATAGATAAAGCGCGCCAGGGTCGGCTGTCGGCTGTCGGCAATCGCCTTGAGCAGCTTGTTGCTGGAAATTTCGGCAAAGCCTTCCAGGTCGATGATTTGTTCGTATTTCAACTTGTACAGGTCGGCGGGCGAGCCAATGAGTTTTTCATCGACCAGTTGCTCGATGGTCTTGTCGCCAAGCCCTTCGATGTCCATCGCACGACGTGACACATAGTGGATGATCGCCTGCTTGAGTTGCGCACCGCAGGCCAGACGCCCGACGCAGCGATACACCGCACCTTCGGTGACGGTTTCCTTGCCCTTGCTGCGTTTGATCAACTGCGTGCGCTCGACATGCGAGCCGCACACCGGGCAGGTCTGTGGAACCTGCACCGCCCTGGCATTCTCGGGGCGGCGCTCGGCAACTACCTGCACCACCTGCGGAATCACGTCACCGGCACGACGGATGATCACCGTGTCGCCAATCATCAAGCCGAGCCGCGCCACTTCATCCATGTTGTGCAGCGTGGCGTTGGCGACCATGACACCAGCCACCTTGACCGGCTTGAGGCGCGCGACCGGCGTTACCGCACCGGTACGGCCTACCTGGAACTCGACATCCAGCAACTCGGTCAGCTCTTCCATGGCCGGGAATTTATGGGCGATCGCCCAGCGTGGCTCGCGGGCGCGAAAGCCCAGTTCGCGCTGCGCAGCCAGGTTGTTGACCTTGAACACCACACCATCGATCTCGTAGCTCAGCGTCAGGCGCCGCTCACCGATATCGCGGTAATAGTCCAGACAGTCCTCGACGCCATTCGCCAGCTTCAGCTCGTGACTGACCGGCATGCCCCATTTTTTCAACGTTTCAAGCACACCGATGTGAGTGTCGGCGATTTCCGCCGAAGTCTGCCCCAGGCCATAGCAGCAGAATTCCAGCGGACGATTGGCAGTGATTTTCGAGTCCAGCTGGCGCAGGCTGCCCGCCGCCGCATTGCGCGGGTTGGCGAAGGTTTTGCCGCCGATTTCCAGCTGGCTGGCGTTGAGCCGCTCGAAACCTGCCTTGGACATGAACACTTCGCCGCGCACTTCCAGCACATCCGGCCAGCCCTTGCCTTTCAGCTTGAGCGGGATGTTGCGCACGGTGCGCACATTGACGCTGATGTCCTCGCCGGTGGTCCCGTCCCCACGCGTTGCACCGCGCACCAACGCACCATCGCGATACAGCAGGCTGACCGCCAGACCGTCCAGCTTGGGCTCGCAGCTGTACTGCACCTTGCTGCCCGCACCAAACAGGTCCCCGGCAGGCAAATCCAGCCCTTCGGTTACCCGCCGGTCAAACTCGAGCATGTCGCTTTCTTCGAAAGCGTTACCCAGGCTGAGCATCGGCATTTCGTGTCGCACCTGGGTGAACGCCGACAAAGCGGCACTGCCGACCCGTTGCGTCGGCGAATCCGGCGTGACCAGATGCGGGTTTTCTGCCTCGAGGGCCTTGAGTTCGTGAAACAGGCGGTCGTACTCGACATCCGGGATGCTGGGCTCATCCAGCACGTGATAGCGGTAGTTGTGCTCATCCAGCTCTGCACGCAGTTCCAAGATTCGGGTTTCGACGGCCTTCATACGGTGTTCTCTCAAAAAGCAAAAGAGCAGCCGAGGCTGCTCAATCTGTTGGCTCTGATCTGTTCAAGCCCAGGTCCCGAAAAGGCCTGCCGGAGCATGCTCATGATCGGGACGTGGACAAGGATTCGCTTAACCGCGACGCTGAGTCAGCGCACGGCGCTCGAATTCAACAATGCGCTGACGGTAATGCTCGATGGTTTGCGCGGTCATGACGCTGCGCTGGTCATCTTTCAGTTCGCCATCCAGTTCATGGGCCAGCTTGCGGGCTGCGGCAACCATGACGTCGAAGGCCTGCTTGGGATGACGCGGGCCTGGCAAACCAAGGAAGAAGCTCACGGCACGGGTGCTGAAATGGTCGATATCGTCCAGATCGAACACGCCGGGCTTGACCGCATTGGCCATCGAGAACAGCACCTCGCCGTTACCTGCCATGCTTTCGTGACGGTGGAAAATATCCATCTCGCCAAAACGCAGGCCGCTTTCCAGGATGTTCTGCAGCAACGCAGGCCCCTTGAAGCCACCTTCACTGCGCGAAATAACGCTGATGACCAGCACTTCCTCAACCGGAGGCAGGTCCTTGTCCTCAGTGATGCGCTGGGCAGGCTTGTCGTCCGGGAAGTCATCGTCACGCCCGGTGAACAGGCTCGGGCCGTCCAGATCCAGATTCAGGTCACCCTGCTGCGGTTCATCCTTGCGCTTCTTGTCGCTGTTGCCACGTTTGTCACTGTTGCTGCGCTTGCCTTCACGCGGGCTGGCGCTCATCGACGGCAAATCATGCTCATCAAGTTGCGGCTCCTTGTGGGTGTCCAGCACACGGGGCGGCCCGAGCACTTCGGCCGACGTGGTTTCCTCCTCATCCGGAAGATTGGAGAAGCTTCGATCCAGCCTGAATTTCAACTTACCTTTGCTGCCGCGCATACGGCGCCAGCCATCAAAAAGAATACCGGCAATGACTATTATGCCGATGACGATCAGCCACTCGCGCAGACCGATTTCCATGTAATCCAGTGCCTCTAATGAAGAAATCTGAAAATAAGGGCCTAAACCCCTTTAATACGTGGTGCCAAGTCTATGTTCTGACTGGCAATTTGCCCACGCGAAAATAAAAAGTGGTCACTAAACTAGCACGACCAAAGGCAACTTTACACCGTCTGTTACGTCTCTTCGCCGCCCAAAGTGCCATCTATCACACAACCGTCACATTTTCAGGCGCTTACGCAGCCATTTCGCCGCTGAATCAGGCCCGAACTCAGGCGTCCACCAGCGCCATCGCTTGCTCTACATCCACCGCTACCAGCCGCGAACAGCCTGGTTCATGCATCGTCACACCCATCAATTGGTCAGCCATTTCCATGGCGATCTTGTTGTGGGTGATGTAGATGAACTGAACAGTTTGTGACATTTCTTTCACTAACCGCGCATAGCGACCCACGTTGGCGTCATCCAGCGGCGCATCCACCTCATCAAGCATGCAAAACGGCGCAGGATTGAGTTTGAAAATGGCAAAAACCAGCGCCAGTGCAGTCAAGGCTTTTTCCCCACCCGACAGCAGATGAATGGTGCTGTTCTTCTTGCCGGGAGGGCGCGCCATGATTGTCACCCCTGTATCGAGTAAATCTTCGCCCGTCAGTTCCAAATAAGCGGAGCCACCACCGAAAACTTTTGGGAAAAGTGCCTGAATTCCGCTATTTATCTGATCGAAGGTATCTTTGAAGCGGTTTCGGGTTTCTTTATCGATCTTGCGGATGACGTTTTCCAGCGTGTCGAGTGCTTCCACCAGATCAGCATCCTGCGCATCCAGATAACGCTTGCGTTCGGATTGCTGCTGGTACTCGTCAATGGCGGCGAGGTTGATCGCCCCCAGACGCTGGATACGCCCGGCAATGCTCTCCAGTTGCTGCTCGGCGGCCTGCTCGCTGGCATCAGGGGTCAACGTGGCGAGCACGCCGTGCAGGTCGTAGCCGTCCTCGTGCAATTGGTCCTGCAACGCCGTGCGGCGCACCGTCAGCGATTGCCATTCCAGACGTTGCTGCTCAAGCTGACCGCGCAGCAGTTGCGACTGCTGTTCGGCTTGGGTCCGGCGCTTTTCGGCTTCACGCAATTCGCGGTCAGCGTCTTCGAGGGCGTTCTTGGCGATGCGCATTTCATCATCGACCACCATGCGCCGCTCCAGCAGCTCTTCAAGCTTGAGGCGCAGCTCTTCAAGCGGTGCCTCGCCCTCCTCCAGATTCAGACTCAGTTGCTCGCGTTTTTCGGTCAGCCTTTCGGACTGCATGCGCAGGCGCTCCAGCGCCTGACGCGTCGAATCGTACTGCGCCTTGAGCGAGCCCAGACGCACCGCCAGTTGATGACTGTGATCCTTGTGCTGCCGCGCATCCTGACGTATCCGGTCCAGACGCTCACGCAGCGCATCACGCTGCGCCTGAAGCACTTCGCGCTGTTCGGTATCCTGCGCCATGCTGTCCAGTGCATCCTGCAATTGCAGGCGCGATTCGCCGAGGTGCTCGTGCTCGACAGCGCGTTGCTCGCCCAGCTCGGCCAGCTCTTCGTCCAGACGAGTACGACGCAGAGTCAACTGCTCGACCTTGACCCTGACCGCCGACAGTTGCGCCTTCAACTCGCTTTGCTGACGGGTTTCGTCCTGCACGCGGCGGCGCAGTTGCTCGCGGGCTTCTTCCTGCTGCGATTGTTGCTCGCGCAGCACCAGCAATTGCTCTTCAAGCGTAGCCAGCGTCGCTTCGCGCTCATCACGCTCCAGGCCCAGCCTTTGTAACTCCTGCCCCCGCGCCAGCACGCCACTCTGCGCCTCGCTGGCACGTCGCACACGTAAAAAGTGCCGCCCGACCCAATAGCCGTCACGGCTGATCAGGCTTTGTCCGGCGCTGAGTTGCGCACGTCGCGCCAGCGCTTCGTCCAGATCCTCGACCGGAATCACCTGGCCCAGCCAGGCGGACAGATCAACCGTACTGTCCACTTTCTCCAGCAGGCTGCCAGGCACCCGCACTGTATCGGCACCGGCGCTGAGCAAGCGCAGATCGCCCTGCTGGAAGTTCGCCAGATCAAGCGCGTCGAAGTCATCCACCAGCACAGCCTGCAAATCCGCGCCGAGCACGGTCTCCACGGCCAGCTCCCAGCCTGCTTCAACGCTCAGCCCTTCGGCCAGACGCGGGCGCTCGGCCAGTTGCTGATCGCGCAGCCATTCGGCGGTGCCGGTGTCCGGGTCAAGTGCCGCCTGTTGCAGCGCTTCCAGGGAAGCCAAACGCCCGTTGAGACGTTGCAGCTCGCCCTGCGCCTGCTGTTGCGCCTGACTGGCCTGCTGCAAAGCTTCACGCAGTTGCTCAAGACGCTCGACCGCCTGCTCTTCGCCTGCGTGCAGCTCTTCAAGGGTCATGTCACGGGTGGCGAGGTCTTCGCTCAATTCCAGAATGGCCGCATCTTCAGGATCGGCGGCCAGCAACTGACGCTCTTCGGCCAGACGCCGCTGGCGTTCGGCCAGGCGTTCGATGCTTTGTTCAAGTTGCTGAATGCGCGACTGCTGGACCTGCGCCTGGCGCTGTGGCTCGGCGGATTGCTGATTGAAGACGTCCCACTTCTCCTGCCAGCCCTGCATGGCCGCTTCGGCGTCTTCCAGGGCAATGGCCGACTCTTCGGCGGCCGCGCTGGTCATTTCCTGCTCGGGCTCAAGCATCTCCAGCTCTTCGCCCAGGGTGGCAAGCAAGGTGGTGTCGTGGCCGAGATGGGATTCGGTTTCCTGGCGGGCGCGCTCTGCTTCGCGCAGGTCGTCCTGCAATTGACGCAGCCGCTGCTGACCGTGCTGGATGCTCTGCTCGACGCGGGCGATGTCGCCACCGACCGAATAAAAACGGCCCTGCACCAGGTTGAAGCGTTCGGACAGATCATGATGGCCGTCGCGCAGCCTTTCGATGCTGGCATCGGCGCTGCGCTGATCAGCCACCAGCGCTTCAAAACCGATCTCCTGATTGCCGATCACTGCCTCGCGCTGCCCCACCAGATCATTCAGCGCCTGCCAGCGCAGGGCCGAAAGTTGCGCCTTCAACTGGCGTTCTTCGGCCTTGTATTCCTGATACTTCTCGGCGGCCTGGGCCTGCCGGTGCAGACGCTCCAACTGACGCTCGAGTTCTTCCCGAAGGTCAGTCAGGCGCGCCAGGTTCTCGTGGGTGCGGCGAATACGGTTTTCGGTTTCCCGACGGCGCTCCTTGTATTTGGAGATCCCGGCGGCTTCTTCGATAAAGTTGCGCAGGTCTTCCGGCTTGGCTTCGATCAGCTTGGAGATCATGCCCTGCTCGATGATCGAATAGCTGCGCGGCCCCAGGCCGGTGCCAAGGAAGATGTCGGTAATGTCGCGACGGCGGCATTTGGTGCCGTTGAGGTAGTAGCTGTTCTGGCTGTCGCGCGTCACTTTGCGGCGAATGGATATTTCCGCATAAGCGGCGTACTCGCCAACCAGGGTGCCGTCGGAGTTATCGAACACCAGCTCGATGCTGGCCTGGCTGACCGGTTTACGGCTGGTGGAGCCGTTGAAGATGACGTCGGTCATCGACTCGCCGCGCAGGTTCTTGGCCGAGCTTTCGCCCATGACCCAGCGCACGGCGTCGATGATGTTGGATTTGCCACAGCCATTGGGACCGACAACGGCCGCCATGTTACTGGGGAAGTTCACCGTGGTGGGATCGACGAACGACTTGAACCCTGCCAGCTTGATGCACTTCAGGCGCATGGCGTCAGTCCGCTGCCAGGGCGGCCAGCACCAGCTGGCAGCTGCGCTGACAGTAGGCGATCAGCACAGCACGAATTTTCGGCAGATCCCGCGCGATCACCGCGCCAAGCAACTCGTCGAACAGCGCCAGGTAGTCGCCCATATCGGCCTTGCGTTGCTCGATCGCGAGGAAATAGCTGCGGCTCATGGACGGCTGCAGGTTCTCGACCGTTTCTTCGAGGTACGGGTTGCTGGCGAACGGATAGGCAGCGCGCATGACATTGAAGCTCTCTTCGACAAATGCCTTGACGTCCTGCTGCTCGAAGCTGACCTGCAGACGCTGCTGTATCTGCACGAACGGCGCAAGATCATCCTCGGTGCGCCAGCGCTCGACCACTGCATTGGCCAGCAGAATGTACAGCTCGCTCATCAGGCCACACAGGCTGGTCACGTTATGCGCGTTGAGCACAGTGACCTGTGCCCCCCGACGCGGCAGGATCACCACCAAATGGCGGCGCTCCAGAATCAATAATGCTTCGCGCACAGAACCACGGCTGACGTTCAACGCCTGCGTGACTTTCTGTTCCTGAATACGCTCTCCAGGCTTGAGCTCACCGCGAATGATCCGCTCGGCAAGATGATGAGCAATTTGCTCAGCGAGGCTGTCCGGGGCCTTGAACGTCATGACTATCCTTCAAAAAAACCAGTTCTGCATGCAAGCCGCGAAGTGTAGCGCAACCGGTACGGATGGCGCAGGGCCATAGACGCGGAAACTGGCACGAAATACGCAAAACCTTGAATACAACCCAATGGGCGACTCAAGAACCAGTGTGCCTCTGATCGGCAGATTGCTGAAAAACTCAATTTCCTGACTCTTAAGTCAGAAACAAATTGACCCAATAAGCAGAGCTGATAGATTCATCGACATGTCTGATGACAATAAATGTGAGGGCTTTGCGCCGTGATTCAGTTCCTTTTGAACCAAGAGCTAAAAACCGAGCGCAGCCTGAATCCGAACATGACCGTGCTGACCTACCTGCGTGAGCAGGCACACAAGCCCGGTACCAAGGAAGGTTGTGCCAGCGGAGACTGCGGTGCCTGCACCGTCGTGGTTGGCGAGTTGCACAGTGACGCCGATGGCAAGCAAACGTTGCGTTATCGCAGCCTCAATTCGTGCCTGACGTTCATGGCGTCGCTGCACGGCAAGCAATTGATCAGCGTCGAAGACCTCAAGCACCAGGGTCAGTTGCACAGCGTGCAACAGGCCATGGTCGAGTGTCACGGCTCGCAATGCGGCTTCTGTACCCCAGGCTTTGTGATGTCGCTGTTTGCCCTGCAAAAGAACAGCACCGACGCCAACGCGCATCAGGCTCACGAAGCGTTGGCAGGCAATTTGTGCCGCTGCACCGGTTATCGCCCTATTCTGGCCGCCGCCGAGCAGTCTTGCAGCCAGCGCCAGCCGGACCAGTTCGATCAGCGCCAGGCTGAGACGGTCGAGCGCCTGCGGGCAATCACCCCGGCCCAGACCGAAGCACTGAGCGACGGCGAAAAAAACTGCTTCATTCCGCTGACCGTGGCAGACCTGGCCGACCTTTATGGCAGCCATCCGCAGGCCCGTCTGCTGGCGGGCGGCACTGATCTGGCGCTGGAAGTCACCCAATTTCACAAACAATTGCCGGTGATGATTTACGTCGGACACATCGACGAGATGAAGGGCGTGAAGCGTTTCAACGACCGTCTGGAGATCGGCGCGGCCACTCCGCTGACCGATTGTTATGCAGCACTAAAGGCCGAATACCCGGACTTTGGCGAGTTACTACAACGCTTCGCCTCGTTGCAGATCCGCAATCAGGGCACGCTGGGTGGCAATATCGGCAATGCCTCGCCGATTGGCGACTCCCCGCCCCTGCTGATCGCCCTTGGCGCGCAGATCGTGCTGCGCAAAGGCAACGGCCAACGCACGCTGGCGCTGGAGGATTACTTCATCGACTACAAGGTCACGGCTCGCCAGGAGAGTGAGTTCATCGAAAAGATCATCGTGCCGACCGCCAATCCACTGCAGACCTTTCGTGCCTATAAAGTTTCAAAACGCCTGGATGACGACATTTCGGCGGTCTGTGCGGCATTCCGCCTGACCATAGAAGACGGCGTGATCCGCGAGGCACGTGTGGCGTATGGCGGCATGGCGGCGATTCCGAAGCGCGCAGCGGCCTGCGAGCGAGCCCTGGTCGGTCAGCCCTGGAGCAATGAAACCGTTGAGCAGGCCTGCGCCGCACTGAGCGAAGATTTCACGCCGCTTTCGGACTTCCGTGCCAGCAAGGAATATCGCCTGTTGAGCGCGCAGAACCTGCTGCGCAAGTATTTCATCGAAGTGCAGACGCCTGCCGTCGCAACGCGGGTGACTGACTATGTCTGAGCATTCTCCATCCATTACCCAGGCCGAAATGCTCGCCGTGTTTCAGCAGGGCTTGAGCACTGGCGTCGGTCGCAGCGTCAAGCATGACAGCGCCGACAAACATGTGTCCGGCGAAGCGGTGTATATCGATGATCGCCTGGAGTTTCCCAATCAGTTGCATGTCTATGCACGTCTTTCCGACCGTGCCCACGCGCGAATCATCAGCATCGACACCTCGCCCTGCTACGCCTTCGACGGCGTACGCATTGCGATTACTCATCGGGATATTCCGGGGCTGAAGGACATCGGGCCGTTGCTGCCCGGCGATCCGTTGCTGGCCATCGACATGGTGGAGTTTGTCGGTCAACCGGTGCTTGCCGTTGCTGCTCGCGATCTGGACATTGCCCGGCAGGCGGCAATGGCGGCGATTATCGAATATGAGGACCTGGAGCCGGTGCTGGATGTGGTTCAGGCGCTGCGTCAGAAACACTTTGTGCTCGACAGCCACACGCACAAACGTGGCGATTCGGCCGCAGCGCTGGCAGGCGCAACCCACCGTTTGCAGGGCAACCTGCACATCGGCGGTCAGGAACATTTTTACCTGGAAACCCAGATATCCTCGGTGATGCCGACCGAAGACGGCGGCATGATTGTCTATTGCTCGACCCAGAACCCCACGGAAATCCAGAAGCTGGTGGCCGAGGTGCTGGGCGTGCCGATGAACCGCATCGTGGTCGACATGAGGCGCATGGGCGGTGGCTTTGGCGGCAAGGAAACCCAGGCGGCGAGCCCGGCCTGCCTGTGCGCCGTGATTGCCCGACTGACCGGCCAGCCCACCAAGATGCGCCTGCAACGCTTTGAAGACATGCAGATGACCGGCAAGCGCCACCCGTTCTACATCGAGTACGACGTGGGCTTCGACGACGAGGGTCGTTTGCAGGGTATAGAGCTGGATCTGGCAGGCAACTGCGGCTACTCGCCGGACCTGTCTGCGTCGATTGTCGACCGCGCCATGTTTCACGCCGACAACGCCTACTATCTGGGCGAAGCCACGGTCAACGGCCATCGCTGCAAGACTCACACTGCGTCCAACACGGCCTACCGTGGCTTTGGCGGCCCGCAAGGCATGGTCGCCATCGAAGAGGTCATGGACTGCATCGCGCGCTTCCTCGGCAAGGACCCGCTGGCGGTGCGCAAGGCCAACTATTACGGCAAGACCGAGCGTAACGTCACGCACTATTACCAGACGGTCGAGCACAACCTGCTGGAAGAGATGACCGCCGACCTCGAACAGAGCAGCCAGTATGCCGAGCGCCGCGAAGCCATTCGCACGTTCAATGCCGGAAGCCCGATCCTGAAAAAAGGGCTGGCGCTGACGCCGGTCAAATTCGGCATTTCCTTTACCGCCAGCTTCCTCAATCAGGCAGGCGCGCTGATTCACATCTACACCGACGGCAGCATCCACCTGAACCATGGCGGCACCGAGATGGGCCAGGGTTTGAACACCAAAGTCACGCAGGTCGTGGCTGAAGTGTTTCAGGTGGACATTGACCGCATTCAGATCACCGCCACCAACACCGACAAGGTGCCGAACACCTCGCCCACCGCCGCCTCAAGCGGCACCGACCTGAACGGCAAGGCCGCGCAGAATGCCGCTGAAACCCTCAAGCAGCGGCTGGTGGAGTTCGCAGCCCGGCACTATCAGGTGGCAGAAACAGAAGTCGAGTTTCGCAACGGGCATGTGCGGATCGGCGATATTTTCCTGCCCTTCGCCGAGCTGGCGCAGTTGGCATGGATGGGCCAGGTTTCGTTGTCCAGCACCGGCTATTACAAGACGCCGAAGATTTTCTATGACCGCAGCCAGGCGCGTGGCCGACCGTTCTATTACTACGCGTTTGGTGCGGCCTGCGTCGAGGTCATCGTCGACACGCTGACAGGCGAGTACAAGATGTTGCGCACCGACATTCTGCACGACGTCGGTGCCTCTCTGAACCCGGCCATCGATATCGGCCAGGTCGAAGGCGGCTACATTCAAGGCGCAGGCTGGCTGACCACCGAGGAACTGGTGTGGAACGACAAGGGCAAGCTGATGACCAGCGGCCCGGCGTCCTACAAGATCCCTGCGGTGGCGGACATGCCGCTTGATCTGCGCATCAAGCTGGTGGAGAACCGCAAGAACCCGGAAGACACCGTATTCCACTCCAAGGCAGTGGGCGAGCCACCGTTCATGCTCGGCATCGCGGCCTGGTGCGCAATCAAGGACGCTGTGGCGAGCCTGGGTGATTATCGCCATCAACCGGACATTGACGCGCCTGCAACTCCGGAAAAAGTGTTGTGGGGCTGTGAGCAGATGCGCCAGAAAAGCGCTGCGCGTCGCGCATCCGGCGAAGGTGCCGAGCCGATTGTTTCCGCCCCTTCGCGGGCAAGTGAAGCTTCGCCAGGCTCGCCTTCACCTATTCAGGATGCCCCCGTGGGAGCGAGCTTGCTCGAGAAGGCGCCTGGCCTGGATCACTCTGTCCTGGAGCAGAAATGAACAACTGGATCAGCGCCCTGGCCGAGCTACAGGCCCGTGGAGAACCCGGCATTCTGGTGACCATCATCGAGGAGCTGGGCTCGACGCCACGCAACGCCGGCTCGAAGATGGTGGTCTGTGCCGAGCATATCCACGACACCATCGGCGGCGGGCACCTGGAATACAAGGCCATGCAAATCGCCCGCGTGATGCTGGCCAGTGGCACCCGGCAGACGCGTCTGGAACGTTTCAACCTCGGCGCAAGCCTCGGTCAGTGCTGTGGCGGCGTCAATGTGCTGCTGTTCGAACCAATGGGCGAACCGGTCGCACAAATCGCCGTGTTTGGTGCCGGTCATGTTGGCCGTGCGCTGGTGCCACTGCTGGCCAGCCTGCCCTGCCGGGTGCGCTGGATCGATGCACGTGAGAACGAATTCCCCGAGCCGATGCCCGAGGGCGTGTTGAAGATCGTCAGTGAAGAGCCGGTCGACGAGGTCGCGCAGTTGCCAGTCGGCACTTACTGCATTGTCATGACCCACAACCATCAACTGGACCTTGAGCTGACTGCTGCAATCCTCAAGCGCGGCGACTTTGCTTACTTCGGGCTGATCGGCTCGAAAACCAAGCGCGTCAAGTTCGAACATCGCTTGCGGGAACGCGGTTTCGACGCCAGCCTGCTGCAACGCATGCGTTGCCCGATGGGCCTGGCGGAAGTCAAAGGCAAGCTGCCTATCGAGATCGCGGTGTCCATCGCCGCCGAAATAATCGCCACCTACAACGCAAGCTTTGGCCAGCACAGTGCCAATGCCGAACCAATCGCCAGACTGCTGCCCGCATCACGCCGCAGTCAGTCGCAATGAGTCACAACGAGAGTGCCATGAGTTCAGTTTCCCGCCGTAAAGCCTACCGCGCCGCCATCCTTCACAGCATTGCCGACCCCGCGGAGGTGGCAGTAGAGGCGTCTTATGAGTATTTTGCCGATGGCCTGTTGCAGGTCGAAAACGGCAAAATCATTTCAGTGGGCCCTGCTGCCGATTTGCTCGATAGCCTCGACAGCGATGTCGAGCTTATCGAATACCCGGACGCACTGATCACTCCGGGCTTCATCGACACCCATATCCACTTGCCGCAAACCGGCATGATCGGCGCGTACGGCGAGCAACTACTGGACTGGCTCAACACCTACACTTTCCCCTGCGAAAGCCAGTTCGCCGACCCCGAGCATTCAGCGCAAGTGGCGGACATCTTTATCAAGGAACTGCTGCGCAACGGTACGACCACAGCGCTGGTGTTCGGCAGCGTGCATGAAGAATCGGTCGAGGCGTTTTTCAGTGCGGCTCAGGCACTTGATCTGCGCATGATCGCCGGCAAGGTGATGATGGACCGCAATGCGCCGGATTATCTGGTTGATACGCCAGAATCCGGGTATGCCGACAGCAAGGCGCTGATCGAGCGCTGGCATGGTAAAGGGCGTTTGAGCTACGCAGTGACCCCGCGATTCGCGCCGACCAGCAGCCCGGAGCAATTGAGCCTGGCTGGGCAGTTGCTTACCGAGCATCCCGGCCTGTACATGCAGACCCACATCAGCGAAAACCTTCAGGAGATCGAGTGGGTCAAGGCGCTGTTCCCCGAGCGCAAGCATTACCTGGATGTATACGATCACTTCAACCTGCTCGGCGAGCGCTCGGTGTTCGCCCATGGCGTGCACTTGTGCGACGAACAGTGCGCACGACTGGCGCAGACCGGTTCGGCGATTGCCTTCTGCCCGACCTCCAACCTGTTTCTGGGCAGCGGCCTGTTCAACCTGCCGATGGTCGAAAAGCACAAGGTGAATGTCGGCCTGGGCACCGACGTGGGCGGCGGCACCAGTTTTTCGATTCTGCAAACCCTGAACGAAGCTTACAAGGTCATGCAAATGCAGGGCGCACGGCTCAATCCGTTCAAGTCGCTCTATCTGGCGACATTGGGCGGCGCACGCGCATTGCGACTGGAAGACAAGGTCGGCAGCCTGAAACCCGGTAACGAAGCCGACTTTCTGGTGCTGGACTACAACGCCACCCCGCTGCTGTCATACCGGTTGAAACAGGCTAAAGACATCGAAGAGATTCTGTTTGTGCTGATGACGATTGGTGATGACCGGACGGTGAAGCAGACTTGGTCGGGTGGGCGGTTGGTGCATGACAGGGGCTAAATCGTCCCTCACGCTCACGCAGGCTCTGCGTCGTCAAGAGGACGCGGAGCGTCCAGAACGGCATGCGACGCGGAGCGTCGCACGATAGTCAAAGCTTCAGCACGGAGTTGAGATTATCGTTCCCTACGCTCCGCGTGGGAATGCAGGTCTCGACGCTCTGCGTCGTCAAGAGGACGCAGAGCGTCCGGAACGGCATGCGACGCGGAGCGTCGCACGATAGTCAAAGCTTCAGCACGGAGTTGAGATTATCGTTCCCTACGCTCCGCGTGGGAATGCAGGTCTCGACGATCTGCGTCGCACGATGGTCAAAGCTTCAGCACGAAGTTGAGGTTATCGTTCCCTACGCTCCGCGTGGGAATGCGGGTCTCGACGCTCTGCGTCGCAAGAGGACGCTCTGCGTCCGGACCGGCATGCGACGCGCAGCGTCGCACGATGGTCAAAGCTTCAGCACGAAGTTGAGGTTATCGTTCCCTACGCTCCGCGTGGGAATGCAGGTCTCGACGCTCTGCGTCGTCAAGAGGACGCAGAGCGTCC
>NZ_JAWHPK010000007.1:0-40980 GCF_032587795.1 Pseudomonas syringae group sp. 247E2
TGCGATGCCCGAGCCGGGCCAGATGCGGGCGCAGGGTGATCGAGTAGTGCGTGAGACGTCTGCCGGAGTCGCCTTGAGATACCTGATCGATCAAGCCATGAATGCCCCCTTCGTCAGGTGCGAACTGCAGAAACGCAGGACGATTCAGCAGGTCTTCAAGGTCGAGCGACATGCGCTCGCTGACCAGCTCAAGCGTAAAGCAGAAGGGCTTGTTGATGGCCTCATGGCCGGTAAACGCCATTACCTGAAAACCATGATCAATGCCGTTGTGGCTATCGATGTTCAGGCTGAAACGAGGCTGACTGGCAGGTGCGAACATCCGAAACTCTCCGCGGTAACGGACGAATGCGCCCGCTGAATAGCGTGAGAGATAACAAGAAAGGTGCCAGATAATATTTTTATATATGAATCAGTAGGTTGGCGACGTTAGGGATGGGTTTTAGGTGCGTGGAGCAAAAAAAGCAGCAAAATCTGCGCATCATCTTGCGCGCTTTTTCGCGATGTTGCGCAGCGCCTCGAAACGTACGTGAAGCTTGCTCCTCAGCTATCCAGTGCCTCTATTACACAGCATGACAAGGCAACTTCTTGCGCATCATCTTGCAAAGCGTAATTCCGGCTTATCCCCCAACAAAAAACCCTTGTTCAACTCTGTCACCTCCCGGATGTACTCCCACAACAATGTAATCCGCTTGAGCTTCCTGAGGTCCTCCCGACAGTACATCCAGAATTGACGAGTGATGTTCACTTCTTCTGCCAGCACCGGCAACAGCCGCGGGTCTTGAGCGGCCAGAAAGCATGGCAGGATCGCCAGTGCGCGGCCTTGTAGCGCGGCGGTGTATTGGGCGATGACGCTGGTGCTGCGCATTTGTGCCTGGGCGTTGGGCAGCAGGTTGCTCAGGTACAGCAGCTCGGAGCTGAACGCCAGATCGTCGACGTAGCTGATGAAGACGTGTTCGCTCAGGTCAGCTTTTTGCTCGATGGCCGGGTGGCTATCCAGATACGCCTGGGTCGCATACAGGCGCAGGCTGTAGTCGCAGAGTTTGCAACACACGTAGGGGCCGTGTTCCGGGCGCTCCAGGGCGATGACGATATCCGCCTCGCGCTTAGACAGGCTGATGAAGTGCGGCAGCGGCAGGATGTCCAGCGAAATGCTCGGGTAGCTGTCGAGAAAGTGGCTCAGTTGCGGGGTGATGAAGAAGCTGCCGAAGCCTTCGGTGCAGCCCATGCGCACATGCCCTGATAGCGCGACGCTGGACCCGGAAACCTGTTCGCAAGCCATGTGCAGTGTGCTTTCGATGGACTCGGCATAACCCAGCAGGCGCTGACCTTCGGCGGTCATGATGAAGCCGTTGTTGCGCGATTTCTCGAAGAGCAGTGTGCCCAGTGAGGTTTCCAGCGAGTTGATGCGCCGCGACACGGTGGTGTAGTCAACGCCCAGACGCCGGGCCGCGCTGCTGACTTTTCGGGTGCGTGCCACTTCGAGGAAAAACTTCAGGTCATCCCAGTTCAACAGCCCCAGGGAGGTGATGTTTTTTTGCATGTTGACCCTGCTTTTATCTGCATTCTTGTTAGAAGTTTGCACATCTATACTCCAAAGCACGCCCCCTGACCAACTCAAAAACAAGACTGCCGGGAGACCACGGCGATCCATCTGCACATGCGCTGGATGCGTGGTTTGCTGGAGGGAGAACCGCTGAAATGAACGCCTCGTTGAACGACACCACAACCACCGTTGCTCGCGTAAAACTGCTGATCAACGGCGAGTGGATAGACTCGCAAAGCAGTGAATGGCAAGACATCGTCAACCCTGCGACTCAGGAAGTCCTCGCCCGGGTGCCATTTGCCACGGCCAGTGAAGTGGACGCTGCTGTCGCTGCGGCTCACGCGGCCTATCGCACCTGGCGCGAAACGCCTGTCGGTGTGCGTATGCGCATCATGCTCAAATTGCAGGCGCTGATCCGCGAACACTCCAAACGCATTGCGGCAGTATTGAGTGCCGAGCAAGGCAAGACCCTGGCCGATGCCGAGGGCGATATTTTTCGCGGCCTTGAGGTGGTCGAGCACGCGTGTTCGATCGGCACGCTGCAAATGGGCGAGTTTGCCGAAAACGTTGCCAATGGCGTGGATACCTACACCTTGCGCCAGCCCATCGGCGTCTGCGCGGGCATCACGCCGTTCAACTTCCCGGCGATGATTCCGCTGTGGATGTTTCCGATGGCGATTGCCTGTGGCAATACCTTTGTCCTCAAACCTTCTGAGCAGGACCCGCTGTCGACGCTGTTGCTGGTTGAGTTGGCGATTGAGGCCGGAGTGCCGGCCGGCGTGCTGAATGTGGTGCATGGCGGCAAGGAGGTGGTGGACGCGATCTGCACTCACAAGGACATCAAGGCTGTTTCCTTTGTCGGTTCGACCGCTGTCGGCACGCATGTCTACGATCTGGCCGGTCGGCACGGCAAGCGTGTGCAGGCGATGATGGGCGCGAAAAATCACGCGGTCGTGCTGCCTGATGCCAACCGTGAGCAAACGCTGAATGCATTGGTGGGCGCAGGTTTTGGTGCAGCGGGCCAGCGTTGCATGGCGACCTCAGTAGTGGTGCTGGTCGGTGCGTCGAAACAGTGGCTGCCGGACCTCAAGGCGCGGGCGCAGAAACTCAAGGTCAATGCCGGCCAGGAGGCAGGGACGGACATCGGGCCGGTGATTTCCAGAAAGGCAAAGCAGCGCATTCTGGACCTCATCGAGAGCGGTGTGCGTGAAGGCGCGACGCTTGAACTGGATGGTCGGGAGGTTTCGGTGCCGGGTTACGAGCGCGGCAACTTCGTAGGGCCGACGCTGTTCTCGGGTGTCACCACCGACATGCAGATCTACACCCAGGAGATTTTCGGTCCGGTGCTGGTGGTGCTTGAGGTCGACACCCTTGATGAGGCTATCGCGCTGGTTAACGCCAACCCGTTCGGCAACGGCACTGGCTTGTTCACCCAGAGCGGGGCGGCGGCGCGCAAGTTTCAAAGCGAGATTGATGTCGGGCAGGTCGGGATCAATATTCCGATTCCCGTGCCGGTGCCGTTTTTCAGTTTTACCGGCTCGCGAGGTTCCAAACTGGGCGATCTGGGCCCGTATGGCAAACAGGTGGTGCAGTTCTACACTCAGACCAAGACCGTTACCAGCCGCTGGTTCGATGACGACAGCGTGAACGACGGCGTGAACACCACGATCAATTTGCGTTGAGCACAGCCTGTCAGTCGGGCCAGGAGAACAATAATGAACATCGCATTTATCGGTCTGGGCAACATGGGCGCGCCCATGGCCCGCAACCTGATCAAGGCCGGACACACCTTGCAGGTGTTCGATCTCAACAAGAGCGTGCTGGCTGAATTCGCCGGTCTGGGCGCACAGGTCAGCGACTCACCCCGGCAGGCCGCCGAAGGCAGCGAGCTGCTCATCACCATGCTGCCTGCTGCGGCGCATGTGCGTAGCGTGTACCTGAACGACGACGGCGTGCTGAAAGGCATCTCACCCGGCGTTCCGGCGGTTGATTGCAGCACCATCGACCCGCAGACCATCCGTGACATCGCCGCTGTCGCCGCACAGCAAGGCGTGGTGTTGGGCGACGCGCCGGTGTCAGGCGGCACCGGTGGCGCGCAGGCCGGGACGTTGACGTTCATGGTCGGCGGATCTGCCGAGCATTTTGCCGTGCTCAAACCGGTACTGGAGCAGATGGGCCGTAACATCGTGCATTGTGGCGACGTGGGCACCGGCCAGATTGCCAAGATCTGCAACAACATGCTGCTGGCGATTTCCATGATCGGCGTGTCCGAGTCCATGGCATTGGGCAATGCGCTGGGCATCGATACTCATGTGCTGGCCGGCATCATCAATACCTCGACTGGCCGTTGCTGGAGTTCCGAGGCGTACAACCCGTGGCCCGGCATTGTCGAAACCGCTCCAGCGTCACGCGGTTACAGCGGCGGCTTTGGCGCTGAGTTGATGCTAAAGGATCTTGGCCTGGCAACCGAGGCTGCGCGCGCTGCGCATCAACCGGTCATCCTCGGCGCCGTGGCGCAACAGCTGTACCAGGCCATGGGCCTGCGCGGTGATGGCGGCAAGGATTTCTCGGCGATCATTGAGGGGTATCGCCCGAAAGCCTAGGCGTCACCCGTGTCGGGAATCAGTGGGGCGTAGCTTTGTATCCGGTTTTTACATTAGGAAAACGTGGCAGAACCGGCTACTTTGGACCTCGTCAGATCAGCGCAGGGATGCTCGGTACGCTTCGACGAGAAGCGCCGCATCCTCGCCTGGAGGCTGGCGCTCCACTCATCAAACGTCCCTGACTCAGAAAAAGAAGAGATCGACCATGAAGTTCGAACCCCTCGCCAGATCGCTGATAGCGACGGCATTGATCGTCGCTTATTCCCCCTCATTTGCTGCATCACAAGCCCCGGTTGCCGCCGAAAACGGCATGGTTGTGACGGCTCAGCACCTGGCTACCCATGTGGGTGTCGATGTGCTCAAGGCTGGCGGCAACGCCGTCGATGCGGCTGTAGCGGTCGGTTACGCGCTGGCGGTGGTCTACCCTGCGGCCGGTAACCTCGGTGGCGGCGGCTTCATGACCGTCCAGTTGGCGGACGGGCGCAAGACTTTCCTCGACTTCCGCGAAAAGGCACCTCTGGCCGCGACGGCCAACATGTACCTGGACAAGGACGGCAAGGTCATTCCTGATCTCAGTGCCAAAGGTCATCTGGCCGTTGGCGTGCCGGGCACCGTGTCCGGCATGGAAATGGCCCTGAGCAAGTACGGCACCCGCAAACGCGAAGAAGTTATCGCCCCGGCGATCAAGCTGGCCGAGGAGGGCTTTGTGCTGGGTCAGGGCGATGTCGACATGCTGTCGAGCGCCACGGAGGTGTTCAAGGCAGATATGGCTGATTCCGGGTCGATCTTCCTCGACAAGGGCGAGCCGATGCAGGTTGGTCAGAAGCTGGTGCAGAAAGACCTGGCCAAGACTCTTAAAGAAATCTCCGATAAGGGCAGCGACGGTTTCTACAAGGGCTGGGTCGCCAAGGCGCTGGTCGATTCAAGCCAGGCTGGCAAGGGCATCATCACCCAGGCCGACCTCGATCATTACAAGACCCGCGAGCTGGCTCCGGTCGAATGCGACTACCGTGGCTACCACGTCGTGTCAGCGCCACCTCCAAGTTCCGGTGGCGTGGTCATCTGCCAGATTCTGAACATCCTCGAGGGCTACCCGATGAAAGAGCTGGGCTTCCGCTCGGCGCAGGGTATGCATTATCAGATCGAAGCCATGCGTCATGCCTACGTAGACCGCAACAGCTATCTGGGCGACCCCGATTTCGTCAAGAACCCGGTCGAGCACCTGCTGGACGTGAAGTACGCGGCCAAGCTGCGTGAGGCCATCGAGCCGCAAAAAGCCGGCGACTCGAACAAGATCAAACCGGGCGTCGCGCCCCATGAAGGCAGCAACACCACCCACTATTCGATTGTCGATAAATGGGGCAATGCGGTCTCGGTGACCTACACTCTGAACAACTGGTTCGGCGCGGGCGTCATGGCCAGCAAGACCGGTGTGATTCTCAACGACGAAATGGATGACTTCACCGTCAAGGTCGGCGTGCCCAACATGTACGGTCTGGTGCAGGGCGAAGCCAACGCCATCGCGCCGGGCAAGACGCCGCTGTCTTCGATGAGCCCGACCATCGTCACCAAGGACGGCAAGGCCGTGATGGTTGTCGGCACGCCAGGTGGCAGTCGCATCATTACCGCGACGTTGCTGACCATGCTCAACGTCATCGACTACGGTATGAACATTCAGGAAGCTGTGGACGCGCCGCGTTTCCATCAGCAATGGCAGCCTGAGGCGACCAACATCGATACCTTCGCGGTCAGCCCCGACACGCTGAAGATTCTTGAGAGCTGGGGCCACAAGTTTGCCGGTCCGCAGCCACTCAATCATGTGGCAGCGATTCTGGTAGGCGCGCCTTCGCTGGGCGGCAAACCGGTCGGTAACAACCGCTTCTACGGTGCCAACGACCCGCGTCGCAACACCGGGTTGTCACTGGGCTACTGAGTCACTCTGTGATCACGCCACGGTTCCGAGCTTCAGGACCGTGGCGTTTTCGTTTCTGGTGCCGGGTCAGTTGCTTACCCAACGCTGTCTGCTCCAGCCGCTCAACGCGTCAACGGCGAACACCAGGATCAGCATCGCCAGAATCACGGTGCTGGCCTGCGCTTCCTGAAACAGGCTGAGACTTATGTAAAGCATCTGGCCCAACCCACCCGCGCCAACAAAACCCAGCACGCTGGCCATGCGAATGTTGTTCTCCCAGCGGTACAGCGTGTAGGCCAGCAACTGCGGCCACAGGTTGGGCAGGGTGCCATAGCCGAATGCCTGCCAGGCACTACCGCCTTGCATGCGAATGGCAGCGGCGGGCTCGGGTGCAGTGTTTTCCAGTGCCTCGGCAAACAATCTGCCGAGTACGCCAGTGGTGTGCAGTGCAAGCGCCAGAGTGCCCGCGTTGGGTCCAAGACCTGCGGCGAGCACCATCAACACGGCCCACACCAGTTCCGGAATGGCACGCAGTGCATTGAGCAGCAGACGACTCACGCTGCGCAACGGCCAGCCCAGGCGACCGGCAGCGGGCAATGCCAGCAACAAACCTGCGATGGCCGCCAGCAATGTGCCCAGTGCAGACATTGCCAGAGTTTCCAGAGCGCCCTGGCCGATTGCCTGCAAATGCTCACTGCTGAGGTCCGGGCTCATGAAGCGCAATGCGTAACGGCCCATCTGCGTCAGGTTGTCGTGACTGCCCAGGGTGAAGAGGTCGAGGCCGAGGTACATAAACGATGCGATCACTGCCTTAATCATCGCCAGCACCAGCAGCAGATTGCCTGCGCGCTTCATGTGAACTGCCTGCGCAGCAGGCGGCTGAGCTGGTCGGCGAGCAGCACCAGCAGCAGGAAGGTCAGCAGCATGCTCGCCACTTCGTCACCGGCGAACATGCGCATCGACAGGTCGATCTGCTGACCCAGTCCGCCTGCGCCGACGAAACCCATGACCACCGAAGCGCGCACGGCGCACTCCCAGCGGTACACAGTGTAGGACGTCAATTCGGCTGCCGCACTGGGCAGGATGCCGTAAGCCAGCGCGGCGAGGCGTCCGCTGCCCGATTGAAGCAGGGCGTGGGCCGGGCGTTGGTCCACCGATTCGAAAATCTCGGCGTATACCTTACCGAGCATGCCTGCGTAAGTGATGGCGATTGCCAGCACGCCCGCGGTCGGACCCAAGCCGACCGCGCGCACGAACAATAGCGCCCAGACGATTTCCGGCACGCTGCGCAGGAAGATCAACATGCCGCGCACCGGCCAGCGCAGGCATTGGCCGAGCCAACCGGGACGCCCGCCGCGTGAGGCGGCCGACAGGGACAGCGCCTTGCTGGCGAGCAGGCTTGCCGGTACAGCCAGCAGCAGAGCAAGGGCGATGCCAGCCGTGGCGATAGCCAGCGTTTGCAATGTCGCCTCCAACAACAGCCCGAGGAATTCTGCAGAGTGCGCCACAGGCCAGAACCCAGCGAGAAAGCTGCCCATCGTCCGCGCATTATCGGCTTGCAGCAGTACCAGCGGATTCAGTTCGGCCAGACGAATGCCCGGCCAGAGCAGGGCGACCGCCAGCAGCGTCAGCAACAGGCGTGGCGTTGCCGCCGGGTCGCGCTGATCCTGAGTCAGCATCGCGGCGTCCAGGGTGTTTCAGACACATCCGGGGCAGGCTGAGGGCTCAGTTGTTCATTGGCATACAGGGTGTCGAGATGCTGCCGGTCGACCTCGTTTGCGGCGAGGTCGAAGTGAACTTGCCCGTCGCGCACCCCGATGATTCGCGGAAAGTGCGCCAGCGCCAGCTCCACCGCATGCAGGCTGGCGACCAGCGTCACGTGGTGCTCGATGGCGTGCTGGCATAACAGCGCAAGGGTGTGATCGGCCAGACGCGGGTCCATCGCCGAAACCGGCTCGTCGGCCAGCAGCAGTTCAGGTGCCTGATACAAGGCGCGGGCGATGCCAACGCGTTGCAGCTGCCCGCCAGACAACTGCTGGCAGCGCTCGAACAGTTTGTCCGCGAGGTCCAGACGTGCCAGCACTTCGCGGGTGCCAGAAACGTCCAGTGGGTGCAGCAGGTTCAGCAGACTTTTGCCCAGCCCCCATTGACCAAGTTTGCCCGCCGACACCGCAGTGATGACCCGTTGGCGCGCGGGTAACGGCGGTGCCTGATGAATCAGCGCAATGCGGCTGCGCAGGCGCTGGCGGCGTTTGCTGGAAAGCTGCCAGGGATCAGCCCCCAGCACTTCCAGTTGTCCGGCACTGGGCGGCAACGCGCTGGCCAGCAGGTTGAGCAGCGTTGTCTTGCCCGCACCCGACGGCCCGATGATCGCGACCCGCTCGCCACGAGCGATGTTCAGATCAAGGCCGCGCAACGCCAGTGTGCCGTCGCTGTGGCGCAGTTCGATGCCGGACAGACGCAGGGTCATTTCAGCAGGTCGGCAGCGCGAGCGGCTTCTTCGATGCCTTTGTAGTTCTCTGGTTTGGTCTCGATGAAGCGGCTGGCAGCCTGAAGATCAAGGATTGCCTTCTGCTCCGGGTTAGCCGGGTCAAGGTCAAGGAAGGCCTGTTTGATCTTCGCCGCCAGCGCCGGGTCGATGCTGCCGCGTACAGTCCAGTTGTAGTCGAAATACGTTGGCGTGGTTTCGAAGACGTGAACCTTGCTGGTGTCGACCTTGCCGCTGGCGACCAGTTTGTCCCAGACGCTGGCGTTGAGCACGCCCGCATCGACCTTGCCCGCCTGAACCCATGCGGCAGTTGCGTCATGCGCGCCGGAATAGGCGACGCGGCTGAAGAACGTTTCCGGCTTGATGTTTTCCTTGAGCATGAAATAACGCGGCATCAGGCTGCCGGATGTCGACGACACCGAGCCGAAAGCAAACGTCTTGCCCTTGAGGTCCGCCAGGGTTTTCACGTTCGGGTCGGAGGTGATGAATTTGCTGGTGAATTTCGCATCCTGCTCACGCTGTACCAGTGGCACCGCATTACCGGTCTTGAGGTTGACCTGAACGAAGGTGAAGCCGCCCAGCCAGGCCATGTCGAGCCGGTCAGTGGCCAGTGCTTCGACCACTGCCGGGTAGTCGGCGACCGGAACGAACTCGACTTTCATGCCCAGTCGTTGTTCCAGATAGGCACCCAGCGGCTTGAACTTGCGCAGCAGTTCGGTGGGCGCTTCATCGGGAATGGCCGAGACGCGCAGGGTGTCGGCCGCATGGCTGGTCAGCGCGGAGAAGGACAGGGCAAGGCCGGCGGCGAGCGCCAGGGTACGCTTGAGCATGGAGGTTCTCCGGTTCAATAGCGGAAGAAGGATAAGGCAAAGCCCGCGTGCATCAGCAGGCGGCGCTTCACAGAATTCGGTGGTGATGCGCGGGGATTATAAGAGGCATGGCGAGAAAGGCCAGTTCAGCAGGTTCTCGGCCCCGAGGCACAACCGATGGGCGATGCGGTTTGCGCTGATAAGGGAACAGCCCCTAGACTCCGCAGCCTGTTTCCCGGTAACCGAGAGTGTCGCGATGAAAGAGCCAATCCGCCTGACCCAGTACAGTCACGGAGCAGGGTGTGGCTGCAAGATTTCCCCCAGGGTGCTGGACGTGATCCTCGCGGGCAGCGGCGCTCAGAACCTCGACCCCAAGCTCTGGGTTGGCAATGCTTCGCGTGATGACGCAGCGGTCTATGCGCTGGATGACGAGCGCGGCGTGGTCTCGACCACTGACTTCTTTATGCCTATCGTCGATGACCCGTTCGACTTCGGCCGTATCGCCGCGACCAATGCCATCAGCGATATCTACGCGATGGGCGGCGACCCGCTGATGGCCATCGCCATTCTCGGCTGGCCGGTCAACGTGCTGCCACCCGAGGTCGCTCGTGAAGTCATTCGCGGTGGCCGTGCAGTCTGCGACGCTGCCGGTATCCCGCTGGCTGGCGGGCACTCCATCGATGCGCCTGAGCCGATCTTCGGTCTGGCGGTGACCGGCGTGGTGCAGAAAAAGCACATGAAACGTAACGACACCGCCCAGGCGGGGTGCACGCTGTACCTGACCAAGCCGTTGGGCATTGGCATTCTCACTACTGCTGAGAAAAAGTCGAAATTGCGTGATGAAGACATCGGTCTGGCGCGCGACTGGATGTGTACCTTGAACAAGCCAGGCAGTCGCTTCGGCAAGCTGGCCGGGGTGCTGGCAATGACCGATGTCACCGGCTTCGGTCTGCTCGGGCATCTGGTTGAAATGGCTGATGGTGCAGGCCTGACCGCTCGTCTGGATTACGCCGCTGTACCGCGCCTGCCCGGCGTCGAGCATTACATTGCCGAGGGCTGTGTGCCGGGCGGCACGTTGCGCAATTTTGAAAGCTATGGCGACAGGATCGCTGCGCTGAGCGAGGCCCAGCGCGACCTGCTGTGCGACCCACAGACCAGCGGCGGTCTGCTGGTCGCGGTCAGCCCTGAAGGTGAGGCGGAGTTTCTGACGGTGGCTGCCGAACTGGGCCTGCTGCTCAACCCTATCGGCACCCTGCGTGAGCGACAGACCCACGCCGTCGAGGTGTTCTGATGGCCGACAACAGCAGCGACTACCGCGCATTGTTTCTCAACGACGTGCCGATGATGGACGCTCGTGCTCCGGTGGAGTTTTCCAAGGGGGCTTTTCCTGGTGTGATCAACCTGCCGCTGATGAACGACATCGAGCGGCAGAAGGTCGGCACCTGCTACAAGCAACATGGCCAGGACGCCGCTATCCAGCTCGGGCATCAATTGGTCTGCGGTCAGGTCAAGGACGAACGTGTCCGCGCGTGGATCGAGTTCGCCAGGGCGAATCCGGATGGCTGCCTGTATTGCTTTCGCGGCGGGCTGCGCTCGCAGACGGTACAGCGCTGGCTGAAGGATGCCGGGGTCGACTACCCGCGCGTTCTTGGCGGCTACAAGGCGATGCGCACGTTTCTGCTGGATACCCTGCACGAGGCGGTGAGCGAGTGCGATATCGTCGTGCTCGGCGGAATGACCGGCACGGGCAAGACCGAAGTGTTGACGCAGCTGCGCAACAGCCTGGACCTGGAAGGCATCGCCAACCACCGCGGCTCTAGCTTCGGTAAGCGTGCCACCGGGCAGCCGGCGCAGATCGACTTCGAGAACCGGCTGGCCATCGATTTGCTCAAGAAGCGCGCAGCCGGTATCGAACAATTCGTTGTGGAAGATGAAAGCCGTCTGGTCGGCAGTTGCAACGTGCCGCTGGAGCTTCATCAAGCAATGCAAGACTGCCCGATGGTCTGGCTGGAAGACAGCTTCGAGAACCGCGTCGAGCGCATTCTGGCGGATTATGTGGTCAACCTCTGCGCAGAGTTCATCAGCGTCAAGGGCGAAGAGCAAGGCTTTGGCCTGTTCGCCGAGCGTCTATTGCAGAGCCTGAACAACATTCACAAACGCCTGGGCGGCGAGCGTCATCAACGCTTGTTCGGCCTTATGCAGGCAGCGCTGGACGAGCAACAGCGCAGCGGTAAGGTTGATCTGCACAGGGGCTGGATCGAGGGCCTGCTCGGCGAATATTACGACCCGATGTACGCTTATCAGCGCGAACATAAAGCTGCGCGTATCGAATTCGCCGGCAACCAGATGGACGTGCTGGCCTATTTGCGCGAGCGGTCTGACAAACGTTAGGCCCCACTTTTTATCGACCTGGGCAGGGATGCCATGCACTCAATTCTCGACTTCTATCAAACCCTCGGCTGGGGCCTTTCGGCTCTGGTGATCGGCACCTTTCTGCTGGCCGGAACGGTCAAGGGTGTCATCGGCCTGGGCTTGCCTACGGTGGCAATGGGGTTGCTGGGGCTGGCCATGCTGCCGGCGCAGGCTGCGGCGTTACTGATCATCCCGTCGACGTTCACCAATGTCTGGCAACTGGCGACGGGTGGCAATCTGCAGCCTTTGCTGAAGCGGCTATGGCCGATGCTGAGCATGATTTTCATCGGCACTCTGGCCGGGGCGTTCTGGCTGGGCATGAGTGGCGGTCATTCAATGACCCGCGCGTTGGGTGGCGCGTTGTTTCTCTACGCACTGAGCGGGCTGTTTTTGCCGACCTTCAGGGTTGCTGCCGCTGCCGAGCGCTGGCTGGGCCCGCTGTGCGGTTTGATCACCGGGGTTATCGCTTCGGCCACCGGGGTATTCGTGATTCCCGTGGTGCCTTATCTGCAGGCGCTGGGGCTTGAGCGCGACCAGTTGGTCCAGGCGCTGGGGTTGTCCTTCACAGTCTCGACGCTGGCGTTGGCAGCGGGCTTGTCGTGGAACGGTGCGCTGGGCGGCGCAGAACTGGGCGCATCCACGTTGGCGCTGATGCCAGCCCTGTTGGGCATGATGCTGGGGCAATGGCTGCGCCAGCGAATCAGCGCGATGCTGTTCAAGCGCGTGTTCTTCATCGGCATGGGGCTGTTGGGGCTGCACCTGCTGATAAAGGGTTGAGCCTGATGGGGGTAAACCTGTCCTCATCCGCTCAGGCATTTCGCTCAATAGTCTTAACGCCATTCGTGACTGTGAAGCAAGAGTATTTTGCCCTTCGCTGTCTTACTCATGGGCGCACATCTCTTTACTCTCGGCTCATCCATTAATCACCTCCATCTCAGCCTCAAGACGGGCGGGGTCGGGTAGCGAGAGATCATCCATGAAAAAAGTATTGTTCCTCAACGGCGGCAAGCAGTTCGCGCACTCCGATGGTCGTTACAACGCAACCCTGCATCAGGCTGGAGTGGCGTTCATGGACCGTGCCGGTTTTGATGTGAAGGAAACCTTCATTGACGGCGGTTACAACGTGGCCGAGGAAGTGCAGAAGTTTCTCTGGGCCGATGTCATCGTCTGGCAAATGCCTGGCTGGTGGATGGGGGCGCCATGGACAGTGAAAAAATACATTGATGAAGTGTTCACCGAAGGACACGGCAGCCTGTACGCCAATGACGGCCGCACCCGTTCGGATGCGTCACAGACGTATGGCAGCGGTGGCTTGCTGCAGGGCAAGCAATACATGATTTCCGCGACCTGGAATGCGCCACAGAAAGCCTTCGATGACGCTTCTGATTTCTTCGAGGCCAAGGGCGTCGACGCGGTGTACTTCCCGTTTCACAAGGCCAACGAGTTTCTGGGTATGACCGGGCTGCCGACGTTTCTGGCAGTGGACGTGATGAAAATGCCGAATATCGAAGCGGATGTGCAGCGTTACGAGGCTCACCTGGGCAAAGTGTTTGGTGCGCAGTAAGCACAACCTTTGCACTGAACAGCGCTAATATCCTCTGAGCGTTGAGCAGGGGACAACAGTGAAAGCCAGATCTGATGAATTGCAGGTGTTTGTCTCGGTCATCGAAAGCGGTTCGATTTCCGCGGCGGCAGAGAAAATGGGCCAGACGCCCTCCGGTGTCAGCCGTACCCTGTCACGTCTGGAAGCCAAGCTTGAAACCACGCTGATCAACCGCACGACGCGGCGCATGGATCTGACCGAGGAGGGCAAGTTCTTTCTGGAACGGGCCCGCCATATTCTTGAGCAGATGGAAAGCCTGGAAGAAAGGCTCTCTTCCTCCCGGCAGACGCCCGCTGGCCGCTTGCGTATCAATGCCGCATCACCGTTCATGCTGCATTGCATCGTGCCGCATGTGGCGGAGTTTCGTCAGCGTTACCCGGATATCGAACTGGAACTCAACAGTGATGACTGGTTCATCGACCTGCTTGAGCAGAGCACCGATATTGCCATTCGAATCGGCGTGCTGCCTGACTCAACCCTGCATGCCCGCTCGCTGGGCAGTTGCCTGCTGAATATCGTCGCCAGCCCGGCTTACCTGCAACGCCACGGCTCCCCGAAAACCGCAGAAGATCTGGCGCAACACGTATTGGTGGGTTTCACACACGTGGAATCTCTCAATCAATGGCCGTTGCGCCACGCTGAGGGCGATCGCCTGTCCATCAAGCCTGCCATTTCGGCATCCAGCGGTGACACCTTGCGCCATCTGGTGCTGGAGGGCGTGGGAATCGCCTGTCTTTCCGACTTCATGACCAATGATGACCTGCGCGAGGGGCGGCTGGTCTGTCTGTTGAAGGGCGCCAACAGTGGCTATCGTCAGCCGATTCATGCCGTGTACTACCGCAATTCGCGACTGGCGTTGAGGATTCAGTGTTTTCTGGATTTCATGCAGGAGAAACTTGCTGGCTACACACACTGAAGGTGCTTGAGCGCGATGGGCGTTGTGCGCAGGTAATAAAAAAGCCCGTCACGCTGGACGGGCTTTTCGGCTGCGATGGCTGTCAGTGTGTGCGGGCGACCGCAAACTCGCTCAGCTCGACCAATACATCCCGGTACTCGCTGGGCGGCAGGGCATCCAGACAGGCGATCGCGCGGGCGGCATAGTCACGGGCCAGTTGTGCGGTGTAGTCCAGCGCTCCAGCGCTTTCCACAGCATTGCGGATGCTTTCCAGATCTTCCAGACCACCTTTCTGGATCGCCTGACGAACCAGCGCGGCCTGCTCCGGGCTGCCTTCACGCATGGTGTAGATCAGCGGCAGGGTAGGCTTGCCTTCGGCAAGGTCGTCGCCGACGTTCTTGCCCAGGGTTTCGGCATCGCCACGGTAGTCCAGCAAGTCATCGACCAGCTGGAAAGCCACGCCCAGATGGTCGCCGAAGGTGCGCAGCGCTTCGCTCTGTACCTCTGGTGCGTTGCACAGGGCTGCGGCACTGTGAGTCGAGGCTTCGAACAGCATGGCTGTCTTGCCGCGAATCACTTCCATGTAGGTTTCTTCAGTGGTGCTGGCGTCGCGAATCTTCGACAACTGCAGCACTTCGCCTTCGGCAATGATACGGGTCGCCTTGGACAGGATTCTCATGACTTCCATCGAGCCCAGTTCGACCATCATTTCGAACGAGCGCGAATACAGGAAGTCGCCGACCAGCACGCTGGGCGCATTGCCCCACAGCGCGTTGGCGGTGGATCGACCACGACGCATGCCGGACATGTCGACGACGTCGTCATGCAGCAGGGTTGCGGTGTGGAGGAATTCGATGGTGGCGGCCAGCAGGCGAAGGTCATCGCCTTCGCGGCCCAGCGCCTTGCCACACAGCAGTACCAGCAACGGACGCAGACGCTTGCCGCCTGCCGACGTAATGTAATCACCGATTTTCGAGACCAGCGGTACGCGCGACGTCAGTTGCTTTTTGATGATAAGGTCAACGGCACTAAAGTCGTCCGCCACCGCGCGATAGAAGGCTTGGGGTTGCATCAGCGACACGTGCTCCGGATAGGTTGCGCCGCATGCTAGGTCGCGGGGTAGAGCGTGTCAAGGTATGACGACCCGCCTCTTGCAACACACGAATGCCTTGCGTACAATCGCGCACCCTAACTTTCCTGGGCAGCACCTGCCTTACGCAATGCAAACGGGCCGTTCCAGCCCCATGCAGCCATGCCAGCCGATACTCTTCTTATAAAGAGCTGGGTGAGCAGGATTTTCGGAGAAATACCATGTACGCAGTAATTGTTACCGGTGGCAAGCAGTACAAAGTCGCCCCAGGTGAATACCTGAAAATTGAAAAACTGGAAATCGCTACTGGCGAATCCGTCACTTTCGACCGCGTTCTGCTGGTTGGCAATGGCGACGACGTCAACATCGGTGCTCCAGTTGTTGCTGGCGCTACCGTTGTGGCTGAAGTGGTTTCGCAAGGTCGTCACGATAAGGTTCGTATCATCAAGTTCCGTCGTCGTAAGCACCACATGAAGCGTATGGGCCACCGCCAGTGGTACACCGAGATCAAAATCACAGGTATTCAGGCTTAATTCAGCCTAATCCTCATTTGGAGAATTGACTCATGGCACACAAAAAAGCTGGTGGTAGTACCCGTAACGGGCGCGACTCAGAAGCCAAACGCCTTGGCGTGAAGATGTATGGCGGCCAGGCTATCATTCCTGGCAACATCATCGTGCGTCAGCGCGGTACCCAATTCCACGCTGGCTACGGCGTTGGCATGGGTAAGGATCACACCCTGTTCGCGAAAGTGGAAGGCGTGATCAAGTTTCAGGTCAAGGGCGCCTTCGGTCGCCGCTACGTGAGCATCGTTCCGAAGACTGAAGTCTCCGCAGCGTAATCACGCAGTTGCTTAAAAGCCCTGTCTTGCGACGGGGCTTTTTTGTTTGTAGAGGTAGAGAGGCAGGTGAGTCTCTTGCAAAACTGTTTGTGCGGGCTGTTGTGATGTTGACCCCTGGGGTCGCTGGTTTCTGATCGGTATCGCAACGCTCATTTTTGCAAGAGTCTTATGTAATTTATGTGGTTCTGCTCGTCCCTGTGGCGGGAGGCGTGCGTTATGAAATTTGTAGATGAAGTATCCATTCGAGTAAAAGCCGGTGACGGTGGCAACGGTTGCATGAGCTTCCGTCGCGAAAAATTCATTGAAAACGGTGGTCCGAACGGTGGTGATGGTGGTGATGGTGGCTCGATCTTCATGGTCGCCGACGTCAACCTGAATACGCTGGTCGACTACCGTTATACCCGTCACTTCGATGCCGAGCGCGGCTCCAATGGCGGCAGCGCAGACTGCACGGGTCGCAAGGGTGAGGAGCTGGTACTGCGTGTGCCGGTCGGGACCACCATCATCGACGCCACTACCCAGGAAATCATCGGTGACCTGACTAAAGACGGTCAGCGCCTGATGGTCGCCCAGGGCGGCTGGCACGGCTTGGGTAACACTCGATTCAAATCCAGTACCAACCGTGCTCCGCGTCAGACCACGCCGGGCAAGCCGGGTGATCAGCGTGATCTCAAGCTCGAGCTGAAAGTGCTGGCCGATGTTGGTTTGCTGGGCTTGCCAAACGCTGGCAAGAGCACCTTCATTCGCTCGGTATCCGCTGCCAAGCCAAAAGTCGCCGACTATCCATTCACCACGCTGGTGCCAAACCTGGGCGTTGTCAGTGTCGATCGCTGGAAGAGCTTTGTGGTGGCCGACATTCCAGGTCTGATCGAAGGTGCATCCGATGGTGCCGGTCTGGGGATTCGCTTCCTCAAGCATCTGGCGCGTACCCGCCTGCTGTTGCACCTCGTCGATATGGCGCCGCTGGATGAAAGCAGTGCTCCGGATGCCGCTGAAGTGATCGTCAACGAGCTGGAAAAATTCAGCCCGTCGCTGGCCGAGCGTGATCGCTGGCTGGTGCTGAACAAGTGTGACCAGATCCTCGAAGAGGAGCAGGAAGCGCGCAAGCAGGAGATCGTTGATCGTCTGGAGTGGACCGGCCCTGTTTACGTGATCTCTGCGATTGCCAAAGAAGGTACCGAGCAGTTGACCCGCGACATCATGCGTTACCTCGAAGAGCGCAGCCAGCGTATCGCCGAGGAGCCTGGTTATGCTGAAGAGCTGGCCGAGCTGGATCAGCGCATCGAAGACGAAGCCCGTGCTCAGTTGCAGGCGCTGGATGATCAGCGTGCACTGCGTCGCAGCGGCGTGAAGAGCGTGCATGACATCGGTGACGATGACTGGGACGAAGAAGATGTGGACGATGAAGACGGTCCGGAAATCATTTACGTCCGTGACTGATCGCTTGAAGTAAACTTGAACGCCGCTACGATTGTCAGCGGCGTTTTTGTATCCCGAATTTGAAAATCTCTGGCTAGGGTTGGAAGAAGATGCGCAGCAAAGTGACGGGCGCCCAGCGCTGGGTTGTGAAGATTGGCAGTGCCTTGCTGACCGCGGATGGCAAGGGGCTGGATCGCAACGCCATGGGTGTTTGGGTGGAGCAGATGGTGGCGCTGCATGAGGCGGGTGTCGAGCTGGTGCTGGTGTCTTCCGGGGCAGTGGCTGCCGGTATGAGCCGTCTTGGCTGGACGGCTCGACCCAGCGCCATGCATGAGCTCCAGGCTGCTGCGGCCATCGGTCAGATGGGCTTGGTACAGGCGTGGGAATCGAGTTTTGCCGAGCATGGCCGGCATACCGCGCAAATTCTGCTGACCCATGACGACCTGTCGGACCGCAAGCGCTACCTGAATGCCCGCAGTACCCTGCGCACGCTGGTCGAGCTTGGGGTTGTGCCGGTCATCAACGAAAACGACACAGTGGTCACCGACGAAATCCGTTTTGGCGATAACGACACGCTGGCGGCGCTGGTTGCCAATCTGGTCGAGGCAGATCTGCTGGTCATCCTGACTGACCGCGACGGCATGTTCGACGCTGATCCGCGCAACAACCCGGATGCACAACTCATTTACGAAGCGCGTGCCGATGATCCGGCGCTGGATGCAGTGGCGGGTGGTACGGGCGGTGCGCTGGGTCGCGGCGGCATGCAGACCAAGCTGCGTGCAGCGCGTCTGGCGGCGCGTTCCGGTGCGCATACCGTCATTGTCGGCGGGCGTATCGAGCGTGTGCTGGCGCGGCTCAAGGGTGGCGAGCGTTTGGGTACATTGCTGTCTCCCGAGCGCGGCATGCTCGCGGCGCGCAAGCAGTGGCTGGCAGGGCACCTGCAGACTCGCGGCACGCTGGTGCTGGACGATGGCGCTGTTGCGGCGCTGGCCAAGGATCAGAAAAGTCTGCTGCCGGTGGGTGTCAAGCTGGTGCAGGGCAGTTTCCGGCGTGGCGAGATGGTGGTATGCGTCGCCCCGGACGGTCGCGAGATCGCTCGTGGGCTGAGCAACTACAGTGCCATCGAAGCCCAGAAAATCATTGGTCACTCTTCCGAATCCATCGTGCGCGAGCTGGGCTACATGGCCGAGCCTGAGCTGATTCATCGGGATAACCTGATCCTCGTCTGACTCGAGGCTGCAAAAAAGGACTATTTGATGCGCTTCATGAAAAGTTTGTTGGCGGCCGCGTTGCTGATGCCGGTGTTGGTCTCGGCTGAAGAGATCGGTCAGGTGTCTACGGTGTTCAAGATGGTCGGGCCGAACGATCGCATCGTGGTCGAGGCGTTTGACGATCCCAAGGTCGACGGTGTGACGTGCTATCTGTCGCGCGCCAAGACCGGTGGCGTGAGGGGTGGTCTGGGGTTGGCCGAAGACCGTGCCGAGGCGTCCATTGCCTGTCGTCAGGTCGGGCCTATCCGCTTCAAGGAAACCCTCAAGGATGGCGATGAGGTCTTCAAGGAGCGTACGTCGCTGGTCTTCAAGACCATGCAGGTGGTGCGCTTCTTCGACAAGAAGCGCAATGCGCTGGTGTACCTGGTCTATAGCGACCGGGTCATTGAGGGCACCCCGCAGAATGCCGTGACCGCAATCCCGATCCTGCCATGGACAACCGCGCCCGCGCCTTGATGTGGCTCAGGGTTGGACGCAGAGCGTCCAGAAAGGCATGCCGACGCGGAGCGTCGCACGATAGTTGAATTATCGTTCCTCACGCTCCAGCGTGGGAATGCCTGTCGTGACGCTCTGCGTCACAAGTTCCGTTGCACCGGCTACTTTCCAGCAGGCAATAAAAAACCGACCCTGAGGTCGGTTTTTTAACAAGCGGGTCGCTTAGGCTGCAGCAGCAAGGCTCAGAGCCTTGATGTGACCGTTCAGACGACCTTTATGGCGAGCAGCCTTGTTCTTGTGGATGATGCCTTTATCGGCCATACGGTCGATAACAGGAACAGCCAGAACATAAGCGGCTTGCGCTTTTTCTGCGTCTTTTGCGTCGATGGCTTTAACTACGTTCTTGATGTAGGTACGAACCATGGAACGCAGGCTGGCGTTGTGGCTGCGACGCTTCTCAGCCTGTTTTGCACGTTTTTTGGCGGAAGGTGTGTTGGCCACCGTCGAGCTCCTCGAAAGACTTTGTGAAATAGCAAACAAAATAGGCCGCGAATCATGCCGATGAGTTGAAGTCTTGTCAAGGGCAGTTAAGGTGTTCCGCTGAGTGGTTGCTACATTTGACCGGAGGATTTATTTCCGGCCTGTGACCTGTAAACTCGCGGCCTTTGCTTCGGGCGTTTTTGCGGCGCGAAGTATCGCATAAATGGCGGGCTTAATCGCCCATCCTTTGCCAAGGCGCACAACTCTTTCAATGAATCTACTCAAGTCACTCGCCGCCGTAAGCTCTATCACCATGGTTTCCCGGGTTCTGGGCTTTGTTCGCGACACCATCATCGCGCGCACTTTCGGAGCCGGAATGGCCACCGATGCGTTCTTCATCGCCTTCAAACTGCCCAACCTGCTGCGCCGGATTTTCGCTGAGGGCGCTTTTTCCCAGGCGTTCGTGCCTATCCTGGCGGAATACAAGAGCCAGCAAGGGGAGGAGGCGACCCGCACTTTTGTCGCCTACGTCACCGGGTTGCTGACCCTGGCGCTGGCGCTGGTGACGCTGCTCGGAGTGATCTTTGCACCCTGGGTGATCTGGGCCACCGCGCCCGGCTTTGTCGACACCCCTGAGAAGTTTGCGCTGACCTCGGACCTGCTGCGGGTGACCTTTCCTTATATATTGCTGATCTCCCTGTCATCGATGGCCGGGGCGATCCTCAATACCTGGAACCGTTTCTCGGTGCCTGCATTCGTACCGACGCTGCTCAATGTCAGCATGATCTTCTTCGCGCTGTTTCTGACCCCGTACTTCGATCCCCCTGTCATGGCGCTGGGTTGGGCGGTGCTGGTCGGCGGCCTGCTACAGCTGCTCTACCAGCTGCCACACCTGAAAAAGATCGGCATGCTAGTGCTGCCGCGCCTGAATCTGCGTGATACCGGCGTCTGGCGCGTAATGAAACAGATGCTGCCCGCCATCCTTGGCGTTTCTGTCAGTCAGATTTCTCTGATCATCAATACGATATTTGCCTCGTTCCTTGTCGCCGGTTCGGTGTCATGGATGTACTACGCCGACCGTCTGATGGAATTACCCTCCGGCGTACTGGGTGTTGCGCTGGGTACGATCCTGCTGCCGATCCTATCGAAAACCTACGCGCAGCGCGATCGTCAGGAATATTCGCGGATTCTCGACTGGGGGCTGCGACTGTGTTTCGTGCTGGTCCTGCCTTGCACATTGGCGCTGGGGTTGCTCGCCGAGCCGTTGACCGTTTCGTTGTTCCAGTATGGTAGATTCGATGCGCTTGATTCAGCCATGACCCAGCGTGCTCTGGTTGCTTATTCAGTCGGGTTGCTGGGGATCATCCTGATCAAGGTGCTGGCTCCCGGCTTTTATGCCCAACAAAATATCCGCACCCCGGTGAAAATCGCGATCTTCACCCTCATAGTGACTCAGTTGCTCAACCTGGCCTTCATCGTGCCCTTGCAACATGCCGGTCTGGCGCTGGCCATTAGTGTGGGGGCGTGTATCAACGCCGGGTTGCTGTTCTGGCAGTTGCGCAAACAGGATCTGTTTCAGCCGCAACCTGGCTGGACGGTGTTTCTGTTGAAGCTGGTGGTGGCTGTTGCGGTGATGTCGGCTGTGCTGCTCGGGCTCATGCACGTCATGCCGGCGTGGGACGAAGGTCATATGCTGGAGCGCTTTCTGCGTGTGGGTGCGCTGGTTGCGGCGGGTGTCGTGACTTACTTCGCCATGCTTCTGTTGCTGGGCTTTCGCCTGAGGGATTTCGCCCGCAAGGCCATTATGTAGGCCCGGTTTGATCGTTGTTTTCTGGGGCCACGCCAAGAACCTTCATCCGGTCTTGGTGTGTTGCCTGTCGCCCACGGCCGTGTGTGGTTATAATCGGCCACTTTATGAGCAAGAAGTGCGTTATGCAGCTGGTTAGAGGCCTTCACAACCTGCGCCCCGAACATCGGGGCTGCGTCGCCACGATTGGCAATTTCGACGGCGTTCACCGCGGCCACCAGGCTATCCTGGCGCGTCTGCGCGAGCGTGCCGTCGAATTGGGTGTGCCCAGCTGTGTGGTGATTTTCGAGCCGCAGCCGCGTGAGTTCTTTGCTCCCGAGACCGCTCCGGCACGTCTGGCCCGACTGCGTGACAAACTCGAGCTGCTGAGTGCCGAAGGCGTTGACCGGGTACTTTGCCTGTCCTTCAATCAACGACTGTGCAAGCTGAGTGCCGCGAGTTTCGTCGAAACCGTGCTGATCGACGGCCTCGGCGTTCAACACCTAGAAGTAGGCGACGATTTTCGCTTCGGTTTTGACCGGGTCGGCGATTTTGACTTCCTGCAACAGGCCGGCACGACGTATGGATTTACTGTAGAAGCGGCGCAGACCGTTGAAATAGATGGCATCCGGGTCAGCAGTACCAAGGTACGCAAGGCCTTGGCTGCGTCGGATTTTGCCCTGGCCGAACGCATGCTTGGTCGTCCGTTCCAGATCACTGGACGGGTATTGCATGGTCAGAAGCTGGCGCGTCAATTGGGTACGCCCACCGCCAATGTGCAACTCAAGCGTCGTCGTGTGCCGTTGAGCGGGGTTTACCTGGTCAGCACGGAAATCGATGGCAAAACCTGGCCGGGGGTCGCCAACATCGGTGTGCGTCCGACGGTAGCGGGTGATGGCAGTGCCCACCTTGAAGTGCACCTTCTGGATTTTGCCGGCGATCTTTACGACCGGCGTTTGACGGTGGCTTTCCACCACAAGCTGCGTGATGAGCAGCGTTTCGCCTCACTGGAGGCGCTCAAGACGGCGATCAATGCGGACGTCGCCGCCGCCCGTGCCCATTGGCATGGCTAACCGCTAAACAAGAGCCTGAAATGACTGACTATAAAGCCACGCTAAACCTTCCGGACACCGCCTTCCCTATGAAGGCCGGCCTGCCCCAGCGCGAGCCGCAAACTCTGCAGCGCTGGGACAGCATTGGCCTGTACCAGAAGCTGCGCGAGATTGGCAAGGATCGTCCCAAGTTCGTCCTGCACGACGGTCCTCCGTACGCCAACGGCAATATTCACATCGGTCATGCGGTCAACAAGATTCTCAAGGACATGATCCTGCGTTCCAAGACCCTGGCGGGCTTCGATGCCCCGTACGTGCCGGGTTGGGACTGTCACGGTCTGCCGATCGAGCACAAGGTTGAAGTGACCCACGGCAAGAACCTCTCCGCAGACCGTACGCGTGAGCTGTGCCGCGCCTATGCGTCCGAGCAGATCGAAGGCCAGAAGTCAGAATTCATCCGCCTGGGTGTGCTGGGCGACTGGAGCAATCCATACCTGACCATGAACTTCGCCAACGAAGCCGGGGAAATCCGCGCGCTGGCCGAGATGGTCAAGGGCGGGTTCGTCTTCAAGGGCCTCAAGCCGGTCAACTGGTGTTTCGATTGCGGCTCGGCACTGGCTGAGGCCGAAGTCGAGTATCAGGACAAGAAGTCCTCGACCATCGACGTCGCGTTCCCGATCGCCGATGAGGCAAAACTTGCGGCGGCGTTCGGCTTGCCCGCGCTGGGCAAGCCTGCCTCCATCGTGATCTGGACCACCACACCGTGGACGATCCCTGCCAACCAGGCGCTGAACGTTCATCCCGAGTTCGAATACGCGCTGGTCGATGTCGGCGACAAACTGCTGGTACTGGCCGCCGAACTGGTCGAAAGCTGTCTGGCCCGTTACAAGCTGGAAGGCACGGTCATCGCGACCACCACCGGTCAGGCGCTGGAGCTGATCAACTTCCGCCACCCGTTCTACGACCGCCTGTCGCCAGTCTATCTGGCTGACTATGTCGAGCTGGGTGCCGGCACCGGTATCGTTCACTCCTCGCCTGCCTATGGCGTAGACGACTTCAATATCTGCAAGCAGTACGGCCTGAGCAACGACGACATCATCAGCCCGGTGCAGAGCAACGGCGTGTATGTCGAGTCGCTGGAGTTCTTCGGTGGCCAGTTCATCTTCAAGGCCAACCAGAACATCATCGACAAGCTGGTCGAAGTCGGCAGCCTGATGGACACCGAAACCATCAGCCACAGCTACATGCACTGCTGGCGCCACAAATCGCCATTGATCTACCGCGCCACTGCGCAGTGGTTCGTGGGCATGGACAAACAGCCTGAGAGCGGCGAGACCCTGCGCAAGCGTGCGGTCAAGGCCATCGAAGACACTGAGTTCGTTCCGGCATGGGGCCAGGCGCGTCTGCATTCAATGATCGCCAACCGTCCTGACTGGTGCATCTCGCGTCAGCGCAACTGGGGCGTGCCGATTCCGTTCTTCCTGCACAAGGAAAGCGGCGACCTGCACCCACGCACCGTCGAGCTGATGGAAGAAGTGGCGCAGCGTGTCGAGAAAGAGGGCATCGAAGCCTGGTTCAAGCTGGACGCCAGCGAGCTGCTGGGTGACGAGGCTGCCAAGTACGACAAGATCTCCGACACCTTGGACGTCTGGTTCGACTCGGGCACCACGCACTGGCACGTATTGCGCGGTTCGCATCCGATGGGCCATGAAAGCGGTCCACGTGCCGATCTGTACCTGGAAGGTTCCGACCAGCACCGTGGCTGGTTCCACTCGTCGCTGCTGACCGGTTGCATGCTGGACGATCACGCACCGTATCGCGAGCTGCTGACCCACGGCTTTGTGGTCGACGAGAACGGCCGCAAGATGTCCAAGTCGCTGAACAACGTGGTAGCACCGCAGAAGGTCAACGACTCGCTGGGTGCGGACATCATGCGCCTGTGGGTATCGGCGACTGACTATTCGGGCGAAATGGCCGTTTCCGACCAGATCCTGCAGCGCAGCGCCGATGCTTACCGTCGTATCCGCAACACTGCGCGCTTCCTGCTCTCCAACCTGTCGGGCTTCAACCCGGCAACCGACATCCTGCCGGCTGAAGAAATGCTCGCGCTGGACCGTTGGGCCGTGGATCGCACGCTGCTGCTGCAACGCGAGCTGCAAGAGCATTACGGCGAATACCGCTTCTGGAACGTGTACTCGAAGATCCACAACTTCTGCGTGCAGGAGCTGGGTGGGTTCTATCTGGACATCATCAAGGATCGCCAGTACACCACGGCTGCCGACAGCACCGCGCGTCGTTCCTGCCAGACCGCACTGTTCCACATCTCCGAAGCGCTGGTGCGCTGGATCGCGCCGATCCTGGCGTTCACCGCCGACGAGCTGTGGCAGTTCCTGCCAGGCGAGCGTAACGAATCGGTGATGCTCAACACCTGGTATGAAGGCCTGACTGAAATGCCTGCCGACTTCGAAATGGACCGCGCCTACTGGGAACGGATCATGGCGGTGAAGACGTCGGTCAACAAGGAAATGGAAAACCTGCGCGCGGCCAAGGCCATTGGCGGCAACCTGCAGGCCGAAGTGACCCTGTACGCTGAAGATTCGCTGGTCGCCGATCTGTCGAAGCTGAGCAACGAACTACGCTTCGTGCTGATCACCTCGACTGCCAGCGTTGCTCCATTGTTGTCTGCTCCGGCTGATGCGGTGGTTACCGAGGTCGCGGGCCTGAAACTCAAAGTGCTCAAGTCCAGCCACGCCAAGTGTGCCCGTTGCTGGCACCATCGCGAGGATGTGGGGGTAAACCCTGAGCATCCGGAAATCTGCGGCCGTTGCGTAGACAACATCAGCGGTGCAGGCGAGGTCCGTCACTATGCCTGACACCTCGTTTGGCCGTCTGGCCTGGCTGTGGTTGAGCGTGCTGGTTCTGGTCATTGACCAGGCCAGCAAGTACTACTTCGAGAACGCCTTGAGCCTGTACCAGCAGATCATTGTGATTCCGGACTTCTTCAGCTGGACCCTGGCCTATAACACCGGTGCTGCCTTCAGTTTTCTGGCAGACGGTGCCGGCTGGCAGCGCTGGTTGTTTGCCCTGATCGCCATTGTGGTCAGTGCCGTGCTGGTCGTCTGGCTCAAGCGTCTGGGGCGCGACGATACATGGTTGGCTGTTGCACTGGCGTTGGTACTTGGCGGCGCACTGGGCAACCTATACGACCGTATCGTGCTGGGCCATGTGATCGACTTCATTCTGGTCCATTGGCAGAACCGCTGGTACTTCCCGGCGTTCAATGTCGCTGACAGCGCGATCACTGTCGGCGCAATCATGCTGGCGCTGGATATGTTCAAGAGCAAGAAAACCGGAGAAACCGTCAATGACTGAGCAGTCTTCGACTCAAGGCTCGTCTGGCGAGCTGCGCATCGGTCAGAATACGCAGGTCACCTTGCACTTCGCCCTGCGTCTGGAAAACGGCGATACCGTCGACAGCACCTTCGAAAAGGCCCCGGCCACGTTCAAGGTTGGTGACGGCAACCTGTTGCCCGGTTTCGAAATGGCGATTTTCGGCTTCAAGGCGGGCGATCGTAAGACCGTGGAAATTCCGCCGGAAAACGCCTTTGGTCAGCCCAACCCACAAAACGTGCAGATCATGCCACGCTCGCAGTTTGTGGGAATGGAACTGTCCGAAGGGTTGCTGGTGATCTTCAACGACGCCGCCAATACCGAATTGCCCGGCGTGGTGAAGGCTTTCGATGATGATCAGGTAACCATCGACTTCAATCACCCGCTGGCAGGCAAGACACTGAGCTTTGAAGTGGAAATCTTCGAAGTGAAGGCGATTCTGGCTTCCTGACCTTCGCCATCAAGCCCGGCCCAGGCCGGGCTGCCCCGTACCAACCATGAGGCACAGCATGCAAATCAAACTCGCCAACCCCCGCGGCTTTTGTGCCGGAGTGGACCGCGCGATCGAAATCGTCAATCGCGCTCTGGAAGTGTTTGGTCCGCCGATTTATGTGCGCCATGAAGTCGTTCACAACAAATTTGTCGTCGAAGACCTGCGCTCTCGTGGTGCGATCTTCGTCGAAGAGCTGGACCAGGTGCCGGATGATGTCATTGTCATCTTCAGCGCCCACGGTGTTTCCCAGGCGGTGCGTACCGAAGCAGCTGGCCGTGGCCTGAAAGTATTCGATGCCACCTGTCCGCTGGTGACCAAGGTGCATATCGAGGTCGCCCGTTACAGCCGTGACGGCCGCGAGTGCATCCTGATCGGCCACGCCGGTCACCCGGAAGTCGAAGGCACCATGGGCCAGTACGACGCCAGCAATGGCGGCGCGATCTATCTGGTCGAAGACGAAGAGGACGTCGCCAGCCTGCAGGTGCGCAACCCTGATTCCTTGGCGTTCGTGACCCAGACCACCTTGTCGATGGATGACACCAGCCGGGTGATCGACGCGTTGCGCAAGCGCTTCCCGGCCATTGGCGGTCCGCGCAAGGACGACATCTGCTACGCCACGCAAAACCGTCAGGATGCGGTCAAGCAACTGGCCGACGAGTGTGACGTGGTGTTGGTAGTGGGCAGTCCGAACAGCTCCAATTCCAACCGCCTGCGCGAACTGGCCGAGCGCATGGCGACTCCGGCGTACCTCATCGACGGTGCCGAGGACATGCAACAAGGCTGGTTCGAAGGCGTCGAGCGTATTGGCATCACCGCGGGTGCGTCGGCCCCGGAAGTTCTGGTGCGTGGTGTGATCCAGCAATTGCAAGCCTGGGGCGCCACCGGTGCGGATGAACTCGCCGGTCGCGAGGAGAACATCACGTTCTCCATGCCCAAGGAATTGCGCGTCAAGTCGCTGCTCTGAAGCTGCCTACCCGCACAACGCAACATCACGCTTCGTGTCCTCTATCCTGACCCGTCCAGTCGGCGCAACTATCACGCGATAGCTGCTGACCGGCTGGTCGTTTAGGCACACATGCAACGTGCCGTTGGTTCTGTTGCGCAAGTTGCCCAGGCCGTTGAAACTCAGTCGCTCCGTCACTTTCTGGTTGCCGACCACGCGGGTCATTCCGCCATTGGCGCGCTCTACAAGCAGCGTATCGTTTTCGTCGGGGCCTTTGCCGTCCAGGTCGAGTATGATCCGCCAGCCGTTGCTCCAGTCACCGTCAATGGCATGAATCGTCACGATCTGATTGCGCGTTATAGCGGCGACTCTTGCTGACCGGATACCGCTGGCCAGCTCCTGAGCGGCGGCGAGCCCGCGACTGGATTCGATCAGTTGCTTGAAGGAAGGTGTTGCGACGTTGGCCAGAATGCCCATCAGTGCAACGACGATCAATAATTCGATCAGTGTGAACCCTGCATGCCTCATATGCTTTCCTCCCTGGAAACCGCGGTTTCAGAACCTTGCGGGCGTTCGTCGTCACAAAACAACCGTACGTCCCGCTATGGATTTTCCTGCGGCATTGCTGCCTTATAGTCGTAACGTCTAGGAGACACTCAATGCGTCATATAGCCAAGGGATTCAGCCTCATCGAATTGTTAGTCACTGTGTCCCTGGTGGGCATCCTTGCGGCTATCGCTATCCCGAGTTTCACCAGTTCCATTCAGAGCAACAAGGCCGACACCGAGCTCAGCGATTTGCAGCGGGCGCTCAACTATGCGCGACTTGAGGCGATAAACCGGGGAGTGACGGTGCGTATTGCACCGACCAGCGGGACGGCGTGGACTGGCGAATTGCAGGTTTATCTGGTTTCCGATGCCAACAAGAAGGCGCTTCGTACAGTGGCTGCAATGAGCAGCGGCGGTACGTTGGTGGCGGATCCCAATGTGGCGGCATTCGATTTCAACAATCTGGGCGGGCTAATCGCGCCGTCTTCGCTGGTAACCATGACCTACACCCGAGGCAGTACTACCAAAACCATGAGTATCTGCCTGACAGGCCGGATCGTCCTCAGTGGAAGCTGCAATGCCCAATGAAACCCGACATCGCCAGACCGGCATGACCCTGATCGAGGTGCTGGTTTCGGTACTGATCCTGGCTATAGGCCTGCTGGGGGCAGCCGCTATCCAGCTTAATGCCCTCAAATACACCGACAGTTCGGCCATGACCAGCCAGGCCAGCTTCATTGCGTACGACATGATGGATCGTATTCGGGCGAATGTTGATGGCAATGCGAGTGCCAACGGGTCGACCAATGTCCTGGCGAACTATGCCCTGGCGAGTCTGGCTACGGAGCAAGTCGCCAACCCGAACGATGCCAGGGTGCAGGATTTGTATGATTTCAAAACCAATATCGTTAATTTTGCGGGCGCAAGCGGCACGGGCAGTATTGATGTCAGCAAGGCTCCGGAGGTGACTATCATCATTGGTTGGAGCGATGCACGCGCTGCGGGTTCGAGCAATCAGGCAACAGGGAATACGACCGTCAGCCCGACCACTCAGATCTTCAAACTGGTCTCCCGGATCGGGGTCAACCCATGAGAAAACCGTCCAAAGGCTTCGGTCTGGTCGAAATCATGGTGGCGCTGGTGCTGGGGTTGGTTGTCAGCCTGGGTATCGTGCAGATATTCACTGCCGCCAGAGGCACTTATCAAAGCCAGAATGCAGCTGCCCGGATGCAGGAAGATGCCCGGTTCATACTGAGTAAACTGACTCAGGAAATCCGGATGACGGGTATGTATGGTTGCCTGAGTTTCAGCAATTACACGCCTGTAGCTCCCGCAGTCCCTTGGCCTGCTGCGCTGGATAATCCGATTCTTTGGGATAACCCGACCAAGACGCTCACCCTGGTGACGACCGATGTCGGTACCGCAGGCGGTACGCCGACCTGGACTATCGTTTCAAACTGCCAGACTACTACACAGCTCTACGCAAACAGTCGGGCACCTGCTGCGGGGGAAACGGCTTTTCCGCTGCGGCAGCTGGTTTACAAGCTTACCGGTACAAATTTGACCATCCAGTACGGTACGGGCGGCGATGTACAACCGCTATTGCAGAATGTCGCGGATTTTACAGTTTCCTTTGGAATGGCAGGCAACCCGATGTTCTATACCACGGCAGTCACCAAGGCCAATGCTGCTAACGTTCGTAGCGTTCGTATCAGTCTGACGCTGCAGGATGGGCAGAATGGCATCGTCAAGAGTCAGCAGTACAACGTTGTTGCTTACCTGCGTAATCGCTTGTGAACGGGCCGGGTATGAACAAGACCATGCATTTCACCTCAACACAGACTTACGCTTTCCCTGCCAGACAGCGCGGCATGGTGCTGCTGGTCAGTCTTGTGTTCCTGTTGCTGCTGACATTGCTGGGCATTTCCTCCATGCAGAACGCCACATTGCAGGAGAAGATGGCGGGCAGTGTGACGGTTCGTAATGTTTCGTTTCAGGCAGCCGAGGCACAGCTGCGTCTCGGTGAGTCCAGGATCATGGAGTCCAATTTTGCAATGGCAGTCTGTAACTCATTTGCTGCCTGCGCCCCGCCTGTTGATTCGACAACGGTACAGAATCCGGGGCTGGGCACTTCCGGGGTGACCTGGATCGGAACTAGCGCTGCGATGTTTGGCATTCAGAATCTGGGTACAACGCCTACGCCCATAAAACGTCCTGCAAATTGTACGGGCTCGGTAACGATGTATCGGGTAACAGCCATCGCCATTCAAGGCACCTCGCGAACGGTGCTGGAGAGTATCTATGCCAATTGCTAAGGCGCTTCGTGGTGGCTTGAAATACCTTTATGGCGCGCTGCTTGCGCTGTATCTGGCAAGCCCGGTTTATGCCTTCACGCCAGCGCAAGTGCCCCTGTTGAGCTCTCCGGCGGTGCCACCAAACCTTATGTTGCTGGTCGATAACTCGGGCAGTATGTACAACATCATCTGGGATTCAGGGTTTGACGCATCGGTCAATCGTCCGAATATTGGTTACTACTCGACTCAGTGCCTGAGTGGCTTGATTACCGTAGCGTGCCCGTTCATGAGCACCATTTCGGACGACCAGACCCTGTCGGTGGGGGATATCAACGCCAACAGCATATTTACGCTTTCACTCATGTGTCCATTTGGCGGTCGTGCAGTATTTCGCAATGGCATTCAGTACTGCCTTAATTTGCCGGATCCAGCCGGTAGCGGGCTGACCCGTTATACCGCTGATTACCTGTCTTATCTCATTGATCTGGTCAGCCCCAACTTTTTTGGTGTTCGAAACTACACCAATGGCGTAATTCCCAATGACTATCGAATGAACGTCGCGAAAACCGTGGCGACCAATCTGGTGACCAACAATACATCGCTCAGGATTGGCCTCGCGTCTTTCAACCAACCCACAAACAGTGATCCTGGTCCCGGAGGCAAGATTGCCAGGGTGGTCGCGGACCTCTCTCCGGTAGCGGTCAGCACTTATCAAACCACTGGCGTCTCTCAACAGCAGGCTACGCAGAATATTACTGACCTCAAAACGGCCATCACCAACCTGACCCCGTCAGCCAATACCCCACTGGCTGAAACCTATTACGAGATCACCCGCTACTTCCGGGGGATGACGCCGTTCTATCAAAGCGGATCGACCTATGTGAGTCCGATCCAGTACCGCTGCCAGAAAAACTATGGCGTCGTGATTACCGATGGCTTGCCCACCTATGATCGTACGTTCCCCACCAACGACCCTGACGATGTCCTGGACACCACTCGCTCGCTACCCAATTGGGATTTGAACGCAGCCAATGACGGTGCCAACCTGTCTGGCGATGGTGAGGGAGATACGCTGTATCTGGACGATCTTGCCAAGTTCGCCTATGACATCGATCTGCGCCGGGACGCTGTGACTGCCGGGGGCGACCTGACCGGCAAAAGCTGGGACACCGCAGGCTTTGTGAAACAGAATATGAGCACCTATACCATCGGGTTCACTGCATCGAATCAGATGTTGAACGATGCGACCGATGATAATCATGGCCATGGCAAATACTTCCAGGCCAATGACAGCGCGGGGCTGACATCTGCCTTGAATCTGGCATTGAGCGACATTTATGCCAAGGTCGGTTCTGGCGCAGGCGGGGCGGCAAACTCATCAACGCTCCAGTCGGGGACTCAGTTCTACCAGACGCTTTACGACCCAACCGATTGGCATGGCACTATCAAAGCCTACAACCTGGATCAGACCAATGGAGCGTTGAGTGCACCGGTCTGGACTACCGACACCGCCATCGTCAGTGGGGCAACGGCACCGGTCTTCGAATCCTGGAACGTTGCCACTCCGGGGAGGATCGCTCTGGATTACAACGCCTTCAGCACTGCTCAACAGACAGCACTGAACGCTACCTTGCCAACCAATGCCACCGGGGCAGAGCTTATCGCCTGGGCCAAGGGGACCACCAACGCGAAGTTCAGGACACGTACCCGGCTGCTGGGCGATATAGTCAACTCTTCGCTTGGTACTGCATTCCCTTCACAAAAGACCGCCGCCGACCTGACGGGTGACACCACTTACACCACCTATCTGGCCACCAAGGCAAACAGCATGACTCCCAGCATTCTGGCCAATGCCAATGACGGCTTTTTCAACGTTATCAATACCAGTGATGGTTCAAGACGATACGCCTACATGCCATCCACCGCCCTGACTTCACTGGCTACCATCGCATCGACCACTTATGGATCCGGCGTGCACAAGTTCACCGTGGATGGGCAGATTGCAGTGTTTGATACGCAATTGTCAGCCGGTTCAGCGTGGCGCACCGTCGCTTATGGTGGGACCGGGGCTGGTGGCAAGGCGTTCTTCGCAATCAAGCTATTTGAGGGGACGAGTAACACCGTCAGCGCGTTATGGGAGGTCAAGGCACCTGACACGTCCGACACCAACAACAAATTCAACAATCTTGGATATGCTTATTCCAAACCGGATGTCGCGCGGATGGCGGATGGCACCGGGATTATGGTGGTCGGGAACGGTTATGGCAGTTTCACCGGCAGAGCGTCGCTGTATGTACTGAATGCCAATACCGGGGCGTTCATTGCCGAGATCCAGACGCCGGTGCTTAACAACGAAACCGATAACGGGCTTTCTTCGGTCAAATTGCGTGTCAACGCTCAGAACGTGGTTCAGGCTGCCTACGCGGGCGACCTGAAAGGGCGGCTGTGGAAGTTCGACATGAGTGGTGCAACCGCCGCCAGCTGGAAAGTGGCTTTTGGCGGCGCGCCTTTGTTCACGGCACCGCGTGGTGCCAACCAACCGATAACGGTTCAACCCTTCGTGCTCGATCATCCGCTCAACGGCAAGATCGTTTATTTCGGGACAGGCAAGTTTCTGGAAGTTGCAGACAAGCAAACCACTGCCCTTCAGGACTTTTACGCGATATGGGATGCCGACTCCGGAACGGGTAGCACTGTCGAGGCGAACCTGCAGGCGCAGGCGGTCAATGGCAGCGTCATCAGTAACGGAACTACCTATTTCACATCGACAACCAATGATGTGGATTGGTCAGTCAAGAAAGGCTGGTACATGCCGCTCTCCGCAGTAGCACCCTATCTGGGGGAGCGAATCATTTATCCCGCGCAGACCAGTAGGGGCCGGATTATTTTCTCGACTGCATCCGTAAACTCCGCCGACCCTTGTGAAAGCACCGGCACCGGTCGTTTATTCGAGCTCAATGCCGCGACTGGCAGCATGCTTAACTATCAGGTGCTCGATACCAGCGGCGATAGCGCTATCAACAGTTCAGACCTGCTTGTCGCGGGACTGGGGTACACCGGCATCCCGGTCGTCTCAGCTATCGTCTCGGGTGCCGGGAACGGCAATGATGTGAAGATCGTTAATAACTCCACGGGCAATTCGCCTGATGTTCTGAATGAAAAGGGCGGGAGTGGCAACCAACGCATCATGTGGCGACAAATCCAATAGGGAAACGAATCATGCGAGCGATATCCAGGGGCTTTACGTTGATCGAACTCATGATCGTCGTGGCGATTGTCGGTATTCTGGCGGCCATCGCGTATCCCAGCTACACCGAGTACGTGAAGCGTACCCAGCGGTCGGCGATTGCCAGCCTGCTGTCAGAGCAGACCCAGGCGCTGGAGCGCTTTTATTCGCGAAGCAATTCGTCTACTTCTACTTATGTAGGCGCTACCGTGAGCGGAGGCAATTCCTATTACACGATAGTGCTGGTACCCACTGCCACCGACTTCACCCTGACGGCTACACCCATAGCCGGCACGCTGATGGCCGGTGACAAGTGCGGCAGTTTCGTGATCACCAACACCGGTGCGCGCAGCAACACTGGCGCTACCTCGGGCGTGACCACCAAAGACTGCTGGGGCCGCTAAAACCGTTTTTCTTGTCCCGAGACCAAGATGTCCAAGCAAAAAACAGTCATTGTCGGCGGTGGCGTCATAGGTCTGCTGACCGCCTTCAATCTCGCCTCCGAGCAGGTCAGCGTCGTTTTGCTTGATCGCTCGGGTGTCGGGCAAGAGTCTTCCTGGGCGGGCGGCGGGATTGTTTCGCCGCTTTATCCGTGGCGCTACAGCCCGGCAGTCACCGCGCTGGCGCACTGGTCGCAGGACTTCTACCCGCATCTCGCCGAGCGCTTGTTCGCACAGACCGGCATCGATCCCGAGGTTCACAGGACAGGCCTATACTGGCTCGACCTTGACGACGAACAGGCCGCGCTTGAATGGGCGGTGCGCGAGAAACGCTCATTGACCAGTGTCGATATCTCGGCGGTGCATGATGCCGTACCGGTTCTGGGGGAGGGCTATTCGCGGGCTATCTACATGGCCGATGTGGCCAACGTGCGCAATCCCCGGCTGGTCAAGTCGCTCAAGGCTGCCTTGCTGGCGATGCCCAATGTCGAGATTCGCGAGCAGTGCGAAGTCAGCGGTTTTGTGCGCGAGGGTAGCAGGGTTTCGGGCGTGAGCACGCCTTCGGGCGATGTAACCGGGGATCGGGTGATTCTGGCGGCGGGGGCGTGGAGTGGTGAACTGCTCAAGACCCTTGGTCTGGACCTGCCGGTCGAGCCGGTAAAAGGCCAGATGATTCTCTACAAGTGTGCGTCGGACTTTCTATCGAGCATGGTGCTGGCCAAAGGGCGCTACGCGATCCCGCGCCGTGACGGCCACATACTCATCGGTAGCACCCTGGAGCATGAAGGTTTCGACAAGACCACCACGCATGCCGCGCTGGAAAGCCTCAAAGCGTCGGCCATCGAATTGCTTCCGGAACTGGCCAACGCTGAGCCTGTCGCCCAATGGGCAGGCCTGCGTCCCGGTTCGCCCGAGGGCATTCCGTTCATCGGGCCCTTGGCCGGGTTTGATGGCCTGTGGCTCAACTGCGGTCATTACCGCAACGGCTTGGTGCTGGCCCCGGCTTCCTGCCAGTTGATCACTGACCTGCTGCTGAACCGCGAGCCCATTATTGATCCTGCGCCTTATACACCTTCAGGGCGTCTGCATTTACCGACTGACTGAATTCAGGCGGGCTGTGTCTCCAGTCGTCGCCCGCTGCCATCCGGCCTGATCCTGAACCAGATCGAGTACATGGCCGGCAGAAACACCAGGGTCAGCACCGTACCCGCAAAGGTGCCGCCGATCAGCGTGTAGGCCAGCGTGCCCCAGAATACCGAATGGGTGAGCGGGATAAAGGCCAGAATGGCGGCCAGCGCCGTCAGTATCACGGGGCGCGCACGTTGTACGGTAGCCTCGACCACCGCTTGAAACGGGTCGAGCCCCGCCTGCTCGTTGTGGTGTATCTGGCCAATCAGAATCAGCGTATTGCGCATCAGAATGCCGGACAGTGCGATCAGCCCGACCAGTGCATTGATGCCGAATGGCTGCTGAAAGAGAATCAGCGTAGGCACCACACCGATCAGCCCCAGCGGACTGGTCAGGAAGACCATGACCATGGCGGATATCGAACGCACCTGAAGAATCAGAATGATCAGCGTGACCGCCAGCATGATCGGAAACAATGGCAACATCGCTGTCATGGCCTTGCCGGACTCCTCGATTGAACCTGCCTGCTCGATCCGGTAACCGCTGGGCAGCTTGTCGATAATCGGCTGTAACTGTCGGGTTATGGCTGTCGACACATCCGGTGGTTGCAGGCCGTCGGCTATGTCGCCCCGCACAGTGATGGTCGGCGTGCGGTCGCGCCGTCGCATCACCGGTTCCTCCATACGCACATCAACGGTACCAATCTGCGACAGCGGAACACGTTGCCCGTCGACGCCGGTGAGGGTGAAGTCCATTATCTTCGCCGGATCAAGTCGGGTGTCGCCGGCCGAGCGGGCGACGACCTGCACGGTGCGAATATCCTCGCGCACTGCCGTAACGGGCAGACCTGTCAGGAGAAACTGCAGTTGCTGAGCCACCTGACTGGAACTCAGCCCCATGGCCTGCATACGGTCCTGTTGCAAAGTGAAATGCAGCGCCGGAGTACGTGTGCCCCAGTCGGTATTGACGGTGCGCATCATCGGGCTGGCGATCAGAACCTGTTGTACCTGCGCCGCAATGCTGCGCAGTGTTTCCGGGTCGCGTCCGGCAATACGGTAAGCGACGGGGTAGGGCGAATAGGGGCCGAAGACCAGTTGCGTGACTCTTACCTGTGCCTCGGCGGCCAGCCCCTCGGAAATAGCCTGACGCAATCGGTGCTTCAGCGTTTCACGCTGTTCCTGGCTGTCGGTGCGCACTACGATCTTGGCGAATGACGGGTCAGGCAATTCCGGCCCCATCGCCATGTAGAAGCGTGGCGCACCCTGACCAATGTAGGCGGTGACGATCCCGGCTTCCGCCTGTTCAGCCAGCCAGCTTTCCACTTTTGCAGCGGCCGCACTGGTTTGAGAAATCGAGGTGCCATAAGGCATCTGCAGTTCGATCAATACTTCAGGACGATCGGACACTGGAAAGAACTGTTTCTTGACCAGTCCCATGCCAAGCACGGCCAGCACAAAGAGCCCGATGACCGAGCCTGCTACCAGCCATTTGCCTGCAATGACGCGCGCCAGAATCCGACGGAAGCGGTTGTAGCGCGGCGTGTTGTAAAGCGCCTGATGTCCGCCTTCGATCTGCTTCACATCAGGCAACAATTTGACGCCCAGATACGGGGTGAAAAACACGGCGACCACCCACGAGGCAATCAACGCGATACCGACGATCCAGAACATGTTGCTGGTGTATTCGCCTGCCGTGGAGCGCGCGAAGCCGTTGGGCATGAAGCCGACGGCGGTGACCAGCGTGCCGGATAACATCGGCGCGGCGGTGTGGCTCCACGCGTATGCGGAAGCAGCGACGCGGTCGTATCCTTCTTCCATCTTCACCACCATCATTTCGATGGCGATGATCGCATCATCTACCAGCAGCCCGAGTGCCAGGATCAGCGAGCCCAGCGTGATCCGGTCGAAATTCTTGCCGCTCATGGCCATGATCACGAAGACCACCGCCAGGGTCAGCGGGACGGCGGCAGCAACCACCACACCCACACGCCAGCCCATGCTGATAAAACAGACCAGCATGACCACCAGCAGTGCGACGAAGAACTTGATCATGAACTCATCGACCGCCGAACTGATATTGACGGCCTGATCCGTGACCTTGCTCAGGCTCATGCCCAGTGGCAGTTCGGCGTTGATCGCGCCCACTTCCTGGTCCAGTGCCTTTCCCAGGTCCAGCCCGTTCCAGCCATCGCGCATGACAATTCCCAGCAGCAGCGCAGGCTCGCCGCCGTTGCGAATCATGAACGTCGCCGGATCTTCGTAACCGCGTTTTACTGTGGCAATGTCCGCCAGCTTCAATGTCCGGCCCTGTGCCACAACAGGCGTATCGCGAATTTTCTGCAGCTCATCGAAAGCGCCGTCGAGCCTGATAAATACCTGCGGTCCTCGGGTTTCGACCGAGCCCGCGGCAGTCAGCGCGTTCTGGTCATTCAGCGCGGCGAATACCGTCTGAGGGCTTATTCCCAGCGTTGCCAGTCGCTCGTGAGAGAACTCGACGTAGACTCGTTCGGGCTGCTCACCCACGATATTGACCTTCTTCACTCCCGGCACATGCAGCAAGCGCTGGCGCAGCGATTCGGCGTCACGCGCCAGTACGCGCTGCGGCTCGCCTTTGGCCTTCAGCGCGAACAGCGCGAAGGTGACGTCCGAATACTCGTCGTTGACCATCGGCCCGATAACCCCGGACGGAAGGGTCATGGCCTCGTCACCGATTTTCTTGCGCGCCTGATAAAACTCATCCGGCACTTGCGACGGCGGCGTGCTGTCGAGCAGAGTCAGGGTTGTGAATGCCATGCCCGGTCTGGTGTAGGTTTCAGCGCGGTCGTACCAGCGCAGCTCCTGAAGGCGTTTTTCGATCTTCTCCGCCACCTGATCCTGCATCTCCTGGGCGGTTGCTCCCGGCCAGACGGACACCACGGTCATTACCTTGACTGTAAATGCCGGGTCTTCGGCCCGGCCCAGTTTGAAAAAGGCAATGATCCCGGCCAGCGAAATCAGGCAAACAAGGAACAGGGTAATCGAGCGCTCGCGGACGGCCAGCGCTGACAGATTGAAACGGTCATTACTCATGGGCGCGCGCTCTGTGCCAAGGCCGCTTGAGCGGTCACTCTTACTGGCTGACCTTCGTGCAGAAGGTGCGCGCCAAGTGCGACTATTCGTGTGCCTGGCTTGAGCTGCGTACTGATGCTGGCTTGCTCGTCATCAAGTTGCTGAACCACTACTGGCGTCCAGTAAACCTGTGCTGGCTCCCCTTGAATGACCCAGATGCCCGGTCCCTTGCCTGCGTCATACAGCGCGCCGATTGGCACCCGCAACGTGCTTTGCCCGGCGCTATCTGCGCTGGGGATTTTCACGGTGATGGTGGTGCCCAGTGGGGCATTTGCCATCTCGCCCTCGAGTATCCAGCGAGCTTCAAAGGTGCGGGTCTGACGGTCCGCAACGTCCGACAGCTGTCGCAAACGTGTTGTGGCGTTGAGGTCCTGATTGCCGAACAGCGTGGCCTGGGCGGTAGAACCGATACGGGGGCGCAGGTTTTCCGGAAGTTGAATAACCGCTTCACGCGGTCCGGCGTGTGCCACGCGTACCACGGCTTGCCCTGCACTGACGACTTGGCCGGGCTCAACGAGGGTTTCCATGACAATGCCGTCGGCATCCGCCACAAGGTCTGCGTAGCGAGTTGCATTGAGAGCAACTTCTGCCTGCGCTTCGGCTGCACTGAGTCGAGCCTTGGCCGAATCCGCCGTCGACTTGATCTGGTCGTAGCTTGACGCTGAAATGGCGCCACTGCTGCGCAGGCTTCGGTAACGTATCTCTTCGTCTGCGGCCTGCTTTGCCTGGGCTCTAGCTGCGTTCACTGCTTCGCGTTGGGCGTTGGCAGCGAGCTTCAGGTCGGCTGGGTCGATACGCATCAACGGTTGACCGCGCTTGACTGCCTGCCCGGTATCGACAAACCGCTCCAGCACCTTGCCGGACACCCGAAAACCAAGATCGCTTTGCACCCGCGCCGCTACGGTTCCGGTGAAGGAACGGGGCTCCAGGCCGGCCTCCTGGAGGCTCGCAACGCGCACCAATGGCGCTTCTGTGCGCGGGTCCGCTGGCGTTTTTTCGTTGCAGCCGGTCAGGACAGCCGGCAGAACACTGGCGAGAGCAAGCAAAACGAATCGGTGCCGGAGCATGGGAATCTCAATGTGCAGTGATCAGTGTCTGCACTTTGATTCCAGTGACCAATTTAGTCAATAGTCACAAGTGTTGTTTTGTTAAGGCGACAGACTGCGCAGCACCAGACTGGATAACTGACTCGGCCCTTCGTCGGTGTGCTCGAAGCTGTATTGCAGCAGCAGCGGGTTGATGTAGGGGCGCATGACCAAATAGATCGCCATGACCGTTTCATCAAGAGGCGTCTTGCGCTCAAAGTCGCCGGTCTGTCGGCCTTCCTGCAGAATGTCCCGGAGAGTTGCCTTGAGGTGTTCCTCGTAAACCAGCGTCGCCTGCCAGCGTTCGGTAGCTGCCGATGTGGCGATTTCGTACAGCTTGCGGTCCTGCGAAAACAGGCGAATGCTGGCCTCAACGACTGATTTGAACATGCGTCGCAGCTTTTCCGGTGGCTGGTCCGTTTGGCTGATTGCGGCGCTGACTTCGGCCTCGATTTCACTCAGGCAGTGGGCGCAGATCATCTCACCGATGGCCTGTTTGGACTCGAAGAATTTGTAGATGTACGCCTTGGAAAAACCGATCGCCCTGGCGAGATCGGACACGGTGGTCTTGCCGTAACCGTACTGGCTGAAATGTTCGGTGGCCGCAATCACGATCTGATCACGAATCTCATGGTCCACCGGACCACGGCCTGCTGCGGGATTGCTGATGTTTTTGCTCATGGTGCGGAGCTTACTGACATTGGAGTAAGGGGACAATAAGTGACATTGTTGGGGATTGGTCACGATCATTACGGTCTCAACGCACGCGACATCCAACCGGGACCGGACGCAGAGCGTCCAGAAACGCATGCCGACGCGGAGCGTCGCACGATAGTGGAGATTATCGTTGCCCAGACACTTATCGTTCCTCACGCTCCAGCGTGGGAATGCCTTGCGTGACGCTCTGCGTCACAAATCTGCGCTGCGTCGCCTATTCAGGATAGGACGCAGAGCGTCCAGAAATGCATGCCGACGCGGAGCGTCGCACGATAGTGGAGATTTTATCGTTGCCCAGACACTTATCGTTCCTCACGCTCCAGCGTGGGAATGCCTGGGGTGACGCTCCGCGTCACAAATCTCCTCTGCGCCGCCTATTCAGGATAGGACGCAGAGCGTCCAGAAACGCATGCCGACGCGGAGCGTCGCACGATAGTGGAGATTATCGTTGCCCAGACACTTATCGTTCCTCACGCTCCAGCGTGGGAATGCCTGGGGTGACGCTCTGCGTCACAAATCTGCGCCGCGCCGCCTATTCAGGATAGGACGCAGAGCGTCCAGAAATGCATGCCGACGCGGAGCGTCGCACGATAGTGGAGATTATCGTTGCCCAGACACTTATCGTTCCTCACGCTCCAGCGTGGGAATGCCTTGCGTGACGCTCTGCGTCACAAATCTGCGCCGCGCCGCTTATTCAGGATAGGACGCAGAGCGTCCAGAAACGCATGCCGACGCGGAGCGTCGCACGATAGTGGAGATTATCGTTGCCCAGACACTTATCGTTCCTCACGCTCCGGCGTGGGAATGCCTTGCGTGACGCTCTGCGTCACAAATCTGCGCCGCGCCGCTTATTCAGGATAGGACGCAGAGCGTCCAGAAACGCATGCCGACGCGGAGCGTCGCACGATAGTGGAGATTATCGTTGCCCAGACACTTATCGTTCCTCACGCTCCAGCGTGGGAATGCCTTG
>NZ_JAWHPK010000008.1:0-382500 GCF_032587795.1 Pseudomonas syringae group sp. 247E2
CGTTCCTGCGCAAGGCACTTCCAGCGAACGCTCAATACATCGAAAAAGCCACTAACTGGCATCAGGGTTGATGCCACTCTGCGCGGGCAATCTGTGCATTTCAACGTCATCAGCAACAAACGATCGTGGTGGGCTGCCGGTAGATAAAATCGATCGTCCAGTACATGAAGACTTTCTGGAAAGGGGACAATTCAGGAAGGCCAAACATTTCGGAACGCTAACCAACAAGCCTGCTGGCAAGGCGAGTGAAGACTTCACCTACCCGTTGATGCCGCCCGAAAACGAAGACCTCATCTGGGAAACCTGGGTGCCGCTCGACAAGGACGCAGCGTATCTCGAGCTACAAATCTGGTACCCGAGTGATCTGATACATCCTGGCGAGGAGGACCGAGGCTATCTGTTTCAGATGGAGCTTGGCACAAGGGGCGATACCGCTATTGATGGTTTGGCTGCTGTGCCGCTTGAAGTAAAAGCATCAAGCAGAATTGGCACCCTGAATTTGGAAATCGCAGAGAGTACTCCTTTGTGACTCAACAGAAGCCCTCCCCATGCCTGCTAAAAGCCCGAGACATTCTAAACTGGAAAATAAAAACGTTTGCTAAATCACCTAAAGAAATCATGATAGCGCAGTCCATATTTGCCGCAATTCATCTGACCGGGAGTTCACTTTTTATTTGAGGTGGCTGGAAAGTATTTTTAAAAAATCCACCTCTACTGGTGGGCTTGATACTTGCCCTTGGAGGGGTTCTGGCTTACTTCATATGCCTACTCATCCGTCAAAAAACCATCTACAACTACACCATAAAAACCCACTGCGCCCACCTGGAGTACTACCTCCATTACCCCGACTTCGCCTCGTCCTTCTTCAAGGGCATTGCCATAGCCGTCATCCTGATGTTCGTCTTCATAGCCGCACTCACCGGCTCACTGCTCTTCCTGATCGGCCCGGCAGCCATCGCATGTGTCGCAGCCCTCAAGCTGCTGAGCTGGGAAAACCCCATTCACCATGAACAAAGCCTGCCCTGGGATGAATACAACTTTGTGACCGTCGACCGTAAACGCCTGATGATCGTCACGCACCGCACGGATGTCACACTGGGCTTTGAGGCCCGATTCCAGCATGAGCTGCTGTTCAACAAATACCTCGCGTTTCTACACACCGTACTGCCCCCAACTGCGGAATTCACCGAAAAAGCCTGGAAGTGGTAGCCGCTTTTGCAACCCTCTTAACCGGGAGTGGGCCAGGTTCGCCAACGTGTCTGGTGCTGTCTGCAATCAGCGTCCGGGCGCGGCCAAACGCGCATACTGCTCCTGACTGATCCACCCGATGAACGAACGATCATCCGCATTGATGAACTCGACCTGAGCCGCGCCATCCTTGAATGCCAAAACCCCGACAACGTCATCCTTGACGATATAGGCGCCTCGGGTGGCTTTGGCATTCGGCGTTTTCTGCAGCCAGGCCTTGTCCGCGGTGACGGTCACCAGACCTACCCACTGTTTGCTGGCGGTCCGGGTCAGATCCATGCCGGTGGCGATGTCCGGTACCAACACGTTCATGCAGCCAGGGTGCTGCCGGCCTTGCTCTATCGTTAGAACCACGCCATCAGCCGAGGCCTTCAGTGTTCCTGGGTAGACGTCATCAAGCCAGGACGACACCGCTGCGCCCTTCCCGGCCTCGACCTTGCCTTGCAGATAGAACGCACAGCTGAATGCCTCGCCGCGCGTCTCCAAGTAATAACCCTCGACCTGATGCTCGGGCGTTACGGCCAGCATCAACTGCTCGTATTTGCCGGAATGCAGTGCCGAGTCCTGAGCGAAAACCGACGTGCCAACACACAGCAATAGAGTTGCGGCCAGGGACCAGCGAGTAAGGGGAAGTTTGTCAGTCATGCTTCCATCCATAGAACGTTCGAATAGCCGGGAAGAGTGGCCAGTCCATGACTGGCGCGCCGAGTCGTTAGCGTATTTCGGCGCGCAACTGTATCACTGAAATCAGGGGCGATTCATGGCTGCGACGCGAACGCCAGTACACGTTTGAGCATCTCGTCACAGGCGTCAAGTTGCTCGACGCTGATGAATTCGTCCGGCTTGTGCCCCTGCTCCATGCTGCCCGGCCCGCAGACCACTGCCGGAATGCCTGACTGGTCGAACAACCCGCCTTCGGTTCCGAAGGCAACCGTGCCGAACGCCCGGGAGCCGCAAAAACCGGCAATCAATTCCGCAGCCTGGCTGTGCAGGGGAATATCCAGTCCCGGATAGCTCGACAATTCAGTGAAGCGAATCTCGCTCCGGGCACTGACCGCCTGCATGGCCAGCAACAGTTTTTGCGCGGCGTAGGCGTGCATGGCAGTGACGATCTGCTGCGGGTCCAGGGTGGGGAGCGCACGCACTTCGAAATCGAAACGGCACTGTTCGGGCACGATGTTCAACGCCGTGCCGCCGCTGATCACGCCGGTCTGAATGGTCGAAAACGGCGGATCAAAGCGCTCGTCAAGGGCATCAGCCACCCGTAACGCCTCGCCCAGGCGAACCAGTTCGCCGATCAACTGCGCCGCATATTCAATGGCGTTAACGCCGCTGGGCGCGTGGGCCGAGTGGCAGGCGGCACCCTGTACATCGCAGCGCATCGCGACCTTGCCTTTGTGGCCGAGTACCGGCTTCAGCTCCGTGGGTTCGCCAATCACGCATAGCATCGGCTTCACCGGCCGCGACCGCAGCGATGCCAGTAACGAGCGTACGCCCAGGCAACCCACTTCCTCGTCGTAGGACAGCGCGATATGCACCGGCATGTGCAGAGATGCCTGGGTCAGCGCCGGAACCAGCGCCAGCACGCAGGCAATGTAGCCTTTCATGTCCGCAGTGCCACGGCCGTAGAGTTTGCCATCCGCTTCGCTCAGTTCGAACGGCGGAAACGTCCATGGTTGGCCGTCAACCGGCACTACGTCAGTGTGGCCGGACAACACGATGCCTGGCACGTCAGCCGGGCCGATGGTGGCGAACAGATTGGCCTTGGTTTTCTGCGCGTTGTAGATCAACTCGCAGGAGACGCCGAAGCGTTCGAGGTAATCACCCACGAAGTCGATCAGGGCCAGATTCGATTCGCGACTGGTGGTGTCGAAGGCCACCAGCCGCGCCAACAGCTCGCGGCTGGAGCTCATCGCTCGTCTCCCGGCACGCCGTAGCCTGGTGCGCCAGCCGGGTTCAGGGCGCGGTCGAGGTAATCCTGCATTTGCGGCTGGTAGGCCTGCCAAAGACTTTTCAGCTCGCCTAGCGGGTCGTGCTCGGCCCAGTCGACGCGCAGATCGACGATGGGCCAGGACTGCTCGCCCACGACTTTCAGCGCCGCCGAATGGACCGGCCCTGCTTCGCCGCCTGCTGCCAGACCGGCCTGCATCGCCTGTAACAAACGCTCTGCCAGGTGCCCGGTTGCCTGCTCGAAGGATTGAATCATCGCGTCGATGACGGCCTGGCTGGCCAGCATGTTGCCAGCCACCACGCACTGATCGCCGCTGCCCGCGTTGTTGATGCCCAGTGTTTCGCTGCCGCTGAAATGCGCGACTCGCCCCTGATGATCAATCGCCGTGATCTGCCGATACTCGCTGAACGGGCTGGCGTTCATGACCTGGTCCAGCGCTTGAGAGGCAGACATGCCCTGCGCCATCAGGTCCAGCGTTTGCGGTCCCAGGGCCGGCAGTGTGATGTTCTGCGACGACACCGCGCCGACACCCGCACGCAGCCAGGGGCAACGCGCGCCTACGGCAATGCTCGACGAGCTGATGGCAATGCCCATCTGGCCGGTTTTGGCACAGCGGGCGGCAATGGAAAAAGTCATGGGCAACAGTCCTTATTCAGGGATCACGGCGATCACGTCGATTTCCATCAGCCATTGCGGCTGCCCCAGCGCCGACACCACCAGCCCGGTGGAGATCGGGAACACGCCTTTCAGCCACTTGCCCACTTCGTGATAGACCGGCTCGCGGTAGCGCGGGTCGGTGATGTAAGTGGTGGTCTTGACGATGTGCGACAGGTCACTGCCCGCCTCTTCGAGCAATTGTTTGACGTTTTTCATCGCCTGCTGCGCCTGTGCAGCAGGGTCACCGAGGCCGACCAGATTGCCGTCGAAATCGGTGCCGACCTGGCCCCTGACGTACACGGTATTGCCCGCGCGCACCGCCTGACACAGGTCGTTGTTCAGGCTTTGATTGGGGTAGGTGTCCTTGGTGTTGAACATGCGGATACGAGTATGAGTCGGCGTAGTCATGGGTAACTCCTAGGGGCATTGAGCGCGATGATCAACCGTTGACGTTGCGCAACGGCACGACGGGAGCCGCACGTTTGCCGGCGTCATAGGAACGGTATTTGTGCTGCGTGGCGATCTGATCGGCGACGTGTCTGGCGTCGTGCCATACGCCCCAGATAAACGCGGAGCCGCGGCGTGACAGCCATGGCAGGCCAACGAAGTACAGGCCTTGCTCGCAGGACACGCCACGCTGGTGACAAGGTTTGCCTTTGCTGTCGAAGGCATCGACCTGCAGCCAGCTGTAATCCAGGGCGTAGCCGGTGGCCCAGATGATCGACGTGACGCCTGACTCGATCAGGTCCAGCTCGCTGAGCGGATGGATGATGCACGGCGCATCCGCCACGCGTTCACGGGCCGACGGCTCCAGCGGCAGGTCCAGGCCGTTGCGTGCGGCGTAGGCATCAGCGGCATCGAGCAGCGACAGGTAATTCGCGTCGCCACTGTCGAGGTTGCTCACCAGATCGTTCTGGAAGCGCACCTTGTTGCCGACGAAGCTTTCGGTCAGGCCCACGAGGTTCATTCCGGCCTGGGCCAGCCGGCGAAAGTCGACCGTGTAGCCGCCCCTTGCACCACTGACCGCGATGGTCACGTGCTCCTTGCCGGGCTGCATGGTTTCGCTGTCCCACAACCCCAGCACACCCATCCACCAGCAGAAATCCCGGCCGCGATAGGCGCGCGGCGGACGGTCGTGAGGGCCGACCGACAAGTACACTTTGCGACCCGAGAGCAGCAGCTCCTCGGCGATTTGCACACCCGAGGAACCAGCGCCGACCACCAGTACGCCGCCCTCGGGCAGTTGTTGCGGATTGAAATAGTGCGCCGAGTGGATCTGATGAAGTGCCTCATTAACTGGCGCAATCGGCGGGATGACCGGCTTCTGGAACGGCCCTGTCGCCGAGACCAGATGATTGACCACATAGGTGCCGGCACTGGTTTCGACGGTAAAGCCTGCACGCCCGGTATTGCGGGTAACGCGCTTGACCTCGACGCCGGTCTTGATCGGCGCATTGAATTTGCGGGCATAGCGCTCGAAGTACTCGGCCACTTGCTCCTTGCCCGCGAACCCGTCCTGATCCATGGCGAATTCAAGGCCGGGAAACCGGTCATGCCAGGCCGGACCGTTGGCTACCAGCGAGTCCCAGCGGCCACTGCGCCACGCCTCGGCAACGCGGTGTTTTTCAAGCACCAGGTGCTCGATGCCAAGACGGCTCAGGTGTTCGCTGGTGGCCACTCCGGCCTGTCCTGCACCTACGACGAGCGTATCGATTTCTATGATTTTTTCTGTCATCTCGGCATCCCTCGACAGGTGGCTTACGACCTGTTGGACGTAATGAAAAGTGTTGAAACGTCGATGCGCGGGCGCAAAAAGCCCTACGCCATCCGCAGACGCGCATCCAGTCAGTAGCAGGGGCGATCAGTCGACCAAAGAGGGGTCAGCCTGAATCATCAGCAGTTTCATTTCCTCGAAGTGCTGATGAGAGAAATCCGTAATCTTCTGCCAGTCACGAGCGGTCTTCTCGGCAACATCGTCCGCCAGCACCTTGAGCGGCTGGCCGGTGGACCAGGCCGTCACCAGAATCTGGCAGGCGCGCTCCAGGGTCCAGATGTCATCGAAGGCTTCGCCAACGGTGGGCGCGGTGACGATCACGCCGTGGTTGCCCATCAGCAAACGGCTCTTGTCCTCCAGCAAACCGGCCAGTCGAGCGCCCTCGGCGGTCGTGTCGGCCATGCCGCCGTAAAGCTCGTCTACCGCGATGCGTTTGAAGTAGCGCGCGGTGTTCTGATCGATGGGCGGAATATGCGGCTTGGCCAGGCACGCCACGGCTGTGGTGTAGACCGGGTGCAAGTGCAGCACCACACGCGCATCGGGAAGACGCTGGTGGACCTGGCCGTGAATCGACCAGGCCGTCGCATCGACATCAGGGCGATGCGCCGCGTCGGCATCATCGGCGTCGAGCAGCAACAGATCGCTGGCGCGCACGCGCGAGAAGTGTTTCCACTTCGGGTTGAGTAAAAACTGTTTGCCATCCGCCGAAATAGCCGCGCTGAAGTGGTTGGCGACCGCTTCATGCATACCCAGATGGGCGATGATGCGGAACGTCGCGGCCAGGTCTATGCGCGTCTGCTCTTCGAAATTAAGGGCCATGCTAATTGCTCTCCGATCGAGCGTGCCTGCCGAACCTGCCAGGCACGTCCTTTGGTTGTCAGGGCTTGGGCATCAGGGCGGCGATGTCATCGGCTGTCGGTGCCTGGAACTTGTATTTCTCCAGCAACGCGGCGTATTCCGGGGTCTTGCTGTACTTCTCAAGACCGTCTTCCAGGGCCTTGCGGACCACATCGTTGCCCTTCTTCACGCCAAAGCCGTTGAGCACCGGGTAAATCAGCGTTTCAGAAGAAATCACCACCCGGTTACCCAACTTTTCGACCACGCCGCGTGCGACTGCTGCGTCAGTGATCTGCGCTTCGACGGCATGGGCCAGCATGGCCTGGGTGGTCTGTGGGTCGGTACCGTACTCGCTGATGGCAATCGGTTGCAGACCGTTTTTCACGCAGTAGTCGGTCGAGAGTTTCTGCAGTTGTTGCAGCCAGGAAGTGGCCGCCATGGAGCCGATCTTGTGGCCACAGAAGTCCTCTGGCGTCTTGGGCTGATAGTCGCTGCCCTTGACCGACAGAATCGCCTCACCGCTTTTCAGGTAAGGAATCATGTCGATGACTTTCAGGCGGTCGGCGGTGATGTACATCGACGAGTTGGTGATGTCGAAACGTCCGCCCTGCAGCCCGCCGATCAGATTGGGAAAGCGCGTGTCGATGTTCTCGGCCTTGAGCCCCATGACCTTTGCCAGGCCGTCGAGAAACTCGATGTCGAAACCGGCTGGACGGTTTTTGTCCATGTATTCATAGGGGAAGAACGTCATGTCCGAGCCGGCGATGATCTTGCCAGGCTGCTGGAAAGCCGAAGCGGCAGACGAGGACATGGCAACCACCGCGCCCAGCAAAGCCAGGGCTACGGGACGAACAATCAGAGCTGACAGCTTCATAGGTATTCCTCGTGGGGTCATGGAGATCAGGCAACGGCGGCGTCTTTTCCGGCTTGCTGCACAAAAAATGAAGCACCCTTGGGTTTCTGCGGCAGGCGGATATGGTTCTCGGTGCTACGTACCAGACCGCTCTCCTGGCCTGCGACCATCAACCCGGCATGCTCGCTGGGCAAAGGGTTCTCACCGAACGGCAATGCGTCTTCAGCCGCATAGACGCTGATGAACAGCGTGCGCGGGAACTCGGTTTCATTGGGACTTGAAGCATGCAGCAGGCGTGTGTGCATGAAGCACACCGAGCCCGACGGGCCATAGCAGGCGACCGGTTGCTGGCAATGCTGTTCAACCACCGCATCTTCCACGGCACCGGTGAAACGCTCGTTCTGCCAATGCGACCAAAGCGCCTGCTTATGGCTGCCCGGCGCCACGTTCAGCGGGCCGTTTTCAGGGGTCACATCGCTGATCATCAGCAACGCGGTAACCAGGTCATCGTTGCTGTGAGGTGTGAAGAGGAAGTCCTGATGCCACTTCACCTGAGTCGCGGTGTGCGGCAGCTTGGAGTTGATCTTGCTGTGATGAAAACGGGTGCCATTGCCGCCGATCAGCTGCGCCGCGATGGCTGCCATCCGGGACTGGAACGCTGCGTGCTGGTAGGCCGGCGAGATCTCCGTGGGCGAAGCCACGCGGCGCAGCGACGGGTGATCAGGCCGATGATCGCTTTCGATGTCGAAGCGCGGACGCCCGTCCTGAGTCTGCCCCCACGCCTGATTCTGACTGCGGCTGTCGTCGACCCACTGGTCGAAGTCCTGTTGAAGCGCTGCCACTTCATCGGCTGCCAGCACGCCCTCCACTACCAGAAAACCCTGCTCGTGAAACTGGTCAATCTGCCATTGCTCGATCATGTTCCTCTCCTCTTCAACAAGGCCTCAGGCCAGTGAGACATCTTTAAGAAAGGCTTCAACGCGCGGGTGCTGGCCGTCGCGTAGCGCCTGGGGTTTGTCATCGCAGATCACGCGTCCCTTCTCCATAAAGACGATGCGGTCAGAGACCTTGAAGGCGAAGTTCATTTCATGGGTCACGATGACCATCGTGATGCCTTCCTGGGCCAGGGTTTCAATGACCTGCAACACCTCGTTGACCTTCTCCGGGTCCAGCGCCGAGGTGGGTTCGTCGAACAGCATGATTTGCGGGCGCATCATCAGGGCGCGAGCGATGGCGACACGTTGCTGCTGGCCACCCGACAACTGATGCGGGTATTTCCAGGCGTGCTCCAGCATCCCGACCTTGTTCAGCAATTCGTAGGCCTGCTGCTTGAGCTCGGGTACCGGCGCCAAGCGGTGATAACGCGGGGCCAGCAGCAGGTTGTTCAACACCGTCAGGTGCGGAAACAGGTTGAAGCTCTGAAACACCATGCCGATGTTCAGGCGGTAGGCGGCGTTCTCCACGTAACGCGGCTTTTGCGCGCCCTGGCGAACCAGGTGAATGAATGGCTGGCCGTTGATCTTGATGTCGCCGTTGTCGATCTGCTCAAGGCCATTGAGCAGCCGGATCAGCGTGGTTTTGCCCGAGCCTGATGGGCCGATCACCGACACCACCTCGCCGGAATTGATCTGCAGGCTGACCGCACCAAGCACTTCGATGTCGTTGTACGCCTTGTGCAGTCGTGTCGCTTGCAGTGCCGGCCCTTCGAAATCGATGACAGGACGAGCGACAACCGCCGATTTGCGCCTGGCCAGCTCGAGCATTTCGGCGTCCGGTGTCCGAGTGACCTTGTGCTGCGTGACATCCAGATAGCGCTCCAGGCGTTTGAGCAGGAAGTCGAATACGGTCACGATCAGCACGTAATAGAACGCCACGGCCGCCATGGTTTCCATCACCAGAAAGTTCTGCGAATACAGGCGCTGACCGACCATCAGGATCTCGGTCAGCGAGATCACTGAAACCAGTGAACTGAGTTTGACGATGGAGATGTATTCGTTGGTCAGCGACGGCAGCGCCACACGCAGCGCCTGCGGGATCACGATCCGCCATTGCGTACCGACGAAACGCAGGCCCAATGCCCGGGCAGCTTCGGTCTGGCCCTTGGCGATAGACAGCAGGCCGCCGCGATGAATCTCCGCAACGTAGGCTGTTTCGCACATCACCATGGCAATCAGGCCGGCCCAGAACGGATTGGCCAGTACCGCAGAAGTGGCGGGCACTGCTTGCGGCAAGTTGTAGACAAAGATCAGCAGTACCAGTAACGGCAAACTGCGAAATAACCAGATATAGGCTTTGGCCGGCAAGTTGATCAGCGGCAACGATGATTGTTTGGCCAGCGCCAGAACAAAACCCAGAACAATACTGATAACCCAGGTCAGTACACTGAGTTGAATGACCGTCCAGGTGGCCATCCAGAATTCCGTATCGCTGAACAGGCCAAACATGTATTTCCAATCAAACGTCATTGTCGGCTCGCTCGGCAAATTGAATAGTGATGGGCGACGTCCTGTTGAAGTTGAAACGGGACGCTGTCCGTTTGCCCTTCTGAAACCATCATGATTGATGCCAGGTCTGCCAGACAAATAGTAAGTTTTGGCCCGCAGCATAGGAAAATCCTAAGCAGAGACGCCGGTATTCATCTTCAGGGCCGCGCCGCGTTAAAACGGGTTAGTTGTGCTTTAGTGTCACAGCGGATTGATTGCACACTTTTAGGGCGATTGAATAAAGCGGCAGCGATAAGCGCTCGCAATAGGTGCGCAGCCCGGGTTTTCGGGCTTTTCTGGCAAGCGTCTATTATTTGCGGGTGTTACTGAGTGACCATGGCCAGCAGCGCGCCCGGTGAATCCGCCAAGGCGCGGGCGGCTGGCACGCTCCTCGCTAAGCATAGGTAAAAGCTATTCAAATGCAGCCGTTCAGCATTTGCTCATCACGAGGTATCACGTGGCTCACTTCACATTGAAACAGCTCAAGTATTTCGTGACAGCCGTCGAAGTGGACAGCATTGCCGAAGCCTCACGGCAGTTGCATATTTCACAGCCTTCCATCTCCGTCGCCATCAAGAACCTCGAAGAAGCCTTCAATCAGCCGCTGTTTGTGCGTCACCACGCTCAAGGTGTTTCGCTAACTTCCGGTGGCGGGAAAGTGTATGAGAAAGCCAAAGAGTTGCTGCGACTTTCCGAAGAGCTTGAACAAAACTCCCGGGCCGAAAACAAACACGTCTCCGGCACTATCGCCATTGGCTGTTTTGAATCGGCCGCCCCGCTTTACATGCCCAGACTGGTGGCCGGTTTCAAGCGTTTATACCCGGACGTCACTATTCAGCTCTATGACGGCGAGCAACATGAACTGATGCACGGGCTGCACCGTGGGCGCTTCGATCTGGCGTTTCTGTACGACCTGGAACTGGGAACCACGATCAACAAGGAGGAATTGAATGCACCGCACAAGCCCTATGCGCTGCTGCCAGCAGCCCACCCTCTGGCGAAGAAAAAAACCGTGACCTTGCTGGAGCTGAGCCACGAACCGATGATCCTGCTCGACGCCGTGCCCAGCAGGACCTACTTCATCGATATCTTCACGGAAAAGGGCTACGCGCCGGTGGTCGCGTACAGTTCACCATCAATCGAAATGGTGCGCTGTATGGTCGGCCAGGGCCTGGGGTTTTCGGTGCTGGTCACGCGCCCCAGAACCAACATGACCTACGACGGCGAGCTGCTGGTGCAGCTCGATATCGAAGACGACATGCCCGCCTCCACGCTGGTCATGGCCTACCTGCGCAACAACCAGCCAACCCGCGCCACTCGCCTGTTTATGGATTACTGCCGAACCATCGAACTGGCACCGCCTTCAGCCTGAATGGGCGCAGCAGTTCGCGTGCGGTCTGTGCAAAGCCTTGTCCACAGGAGGGTGCGAGCCTCGAAGTCAAAAAGGGGCAGATCCATAAAATGACGCCAGTCAGTATGCGGTGGCGCTTGCAGTGCGAACGTGTCATTGCACTTTTGAATGCGATGAAGGCATCGCGTGCTTCGACAGGGGCTTGTTCGGCAACGCAGGTCATGGTGTCGAGAAAGCGGATGGAATGGTCGTTGCTCAGAATGGCATGTTTTTCAGAGGTGCTGAGTTGCTTGTTCATGTCACGGGAAAAGATATCGAACACGGTATAGAAATGCGGCTCACGCAAGCAGGCAATGTGCCGGGGCTCCAGGTTTCTGACGATGTCGACACCATCGATATAACCGGTATAGATCAGGTCATCTTCCGGGCAACGCATACCCAGCAACGTGATGTAGTCGGCCCTGACTTTATGCGCGGTACGATCATTGTGGAACACCAGTTCACTGTCACTGAAGCCGGTCAATTGCCCGCTGTACTTCTTGATGGCAATAACATCGGTGAAGAAATCACCTTCATTTCTGGTCTCATAAGACAGTAACGGTGTGCCGGTAAGTTGCGCAAACAGTTCAAGAAAGGCCTCACTGACAAACTGTGTTTTCTTGACGTGTTTATCCTTTACCGGATCCTCCGGATCAAGCTCGGGAATCAACCTGTCCATAGGGCAGTTGCGAATAACGTGAATCTTTTGCTGATGATTCGCTCTTTCGCTGCGGATAATCTGACAGGCACTCAGGAAACGAGCGGGCACATCGGAGTGCAAGCGCCGTATTCCTTCCGAGAAACCTGTGTAGCTTTTATAGGGGGATAAATCTAGCGGTTCCAGAAGATTCAGCAGGTGTGCTTTCTCTTCAGGCTCAAAAGTAAATAGCGGGATCATGCCTCTCCTCCATGGAAAGAGTTCAGTTCAATTAAGAAAGCGTCAGGCCGGTGGCGTCTATCGTCAGTGCGAGGGCGTGCTGCTCAAACTAGTTGGCAACACGGTTTACAACAGCGGTCAGCAGGGGAATCGGTCTCAGGTTGAACGGGGTGCCAGTGCATAGCTTTTTTCAACGCGCGGGAACAACGGCACCGTCAACAGCGCGCAGAAGGCTGCTGCCAGCCACACCACTCCCCAGGAAAAGTGAGTCATGAGAGAGGATGCAGCGATGGGCGTTGCGAACAGCACCACAAACACGCAGGTATTGCCCATGGCCAAGGCTGTACCCGCCCGACTCGCACCCGCCAGTGTGGCAAGTTCGGTATAGGCGACACCGTGCCAGGCGGACACGCTGATTCCAGCAATGATCATGACGCCGATAATCAGACCGCTGGCCAGCGCAGTTTCACTCAAGCCATAGAACCCCGCTGCCGACACCACGGTGCCCAGCGCCAAAAAAGTCAGGGTGCTTAACCAGGCACACGTCTTGAGGTAGGCACGTCGGTTTTTGTTTTTGTCGGTCCAGCGTCCGCTCCATATTCTGCTGACAATCGCGCCGACCTGGATAATCGCCAACGTGGTTGAAATCAGCGTGATGTCCATCTTGCTGAAATCATGGAAGAACACCGCCGCATAGGTGAGGATCGCGAATTGAGGCGCGCATAACAGACCGATGGCTAATACGATGCGCCAGACCCTCAGATCCTTTAACGGGCTCGCACTTGTCTCCATGCTCTGTTTTTTTGCAGCGCTGCTGGAGAAGTCGGGTTCATAGAGCCAGAACCCGGCGAACAACGCCGCTATCAGGCAGAACAAGGCTGATGCAGTAAAGACCTCTACAAACCCGTAGGTATAAGCGAGATAGGGCAGCACGATGGCCCCCAAGGCGTAACCGCCCGGAACGGCCGTCTGGCGAATGCTCATGGCCAACCCCCGTTCACCCTCTTTGAACCAGGCCATGATCGCTCGCCCACTGGCTCCGTTGACGCTGCTGCCAAGCAGGCCCACTACGAACAGGCCCAACGCCAGCAATACGACCGTCGGTGCGTAAGAGGCCAGCATGGCCAATATCAGCAATGCAATCCCCGAACTGAGCAGGCCAGTCAGCAGTACGGGACGGTCTCCCCAGCGGTCAGTCAGCAGACCCCACGGGATCTCGCTGATGGCGATACCCAATCCTAAAACGCCGAGTACAAGCCCCAGCTCGCTGTTATCCAACTGGTAGGTGGCACGCATATAGACCGCCGTCGCGGGCAGCCCCCCTACGACGCTTGAAAAGCTCGCATTGGCGGCCACGCCGACGCCAAGCACTTTCCAACGGTGACCGTTATCGACAGTCATAAGAATCCCACTATTTAATTGGTTGTGGGTCGCAAGATTCTCATGAGAGTATCGTCTCGAATATCAAATTATTTTGCGTGTTCGTCCCAAAAAGCAGGATTGTTATGAGACCGGTGAATTTCGATTTGGATGTCATGCGCAGTTTTGTAACAGGGGTCGAATTGGGCAGTTTTGCCAAGGCCGCGCAGAAACTTGCCCGCTCTACGTCAGCCATTAGTGCCCAATTGAAAAAACTGGAAGCTCAGGCAGGCTCTCCACTCTTCAAGAAAGCCGGACGCAAGCTGGCGTTGACGGACACCGGGGAGGTGTTACTTAACTATTCCAAGCGCCTCTTGAGCCTTAACGACGAGACCATAACGGCAGTGTCGGAGCTCAAACTCAAAGGCTGGGTACGCCTCGGGCTTCAGGAAGACCTGGGCAGTTTCCTGCCGACAGTGCTTGGACGATTCGCCAGAGCCCACCCCGATGTTCGAGTCGAGGCACGTATTGCACGTAATGCAGATCTGTTGAACCGCATCGAAAATGGTTCTCTCGATCTTGCGGTGGCGTGGGGGGGTGTAAAAAAGAATGGGTACCAAGAAACGATCGTAGAGCTGCCCATGCAATGGATCGGATCGTCACACCGGTATCTGGACTGGCGTGTCGAGTCAGGCAACCCACTTCCTGTGATTGCATTTGATGCGCCTTGTCCCTTCCATTCAAAGGCCACTGACGCATTGAACCTTGCCGGGATCCCTTGGCATCTTTCCTTTACCAGCTCGAGTCTCAATGGTCTGTCTGCGGCCACCGAGGCTGGATTGGGCTACACCATCAGAACGGCTCTTGGTCTTCAATCGGGCACTGAGCTTCTGAATATCGAAGACCGGGGTTTGCCGGCTCTGCCTTCGATAGCCCTGACGTTGCACAGGCACGAGGCGAATCCCAATCCTCTGACCGAGCGATTGTCGAGCATGGTGGTACAAGCGATCAGAAGCGAGATCGCCTGATCGCAATGGCCTGACGACCGGCGAAGATATCAGGCCAGGAATTACTCGGCCTTTTCAACACCGCCAGCCTTCTCTTCCAGCTCGGCCATCTTGGCCTCCAGCGCTTCCAGGCGGGCGCGGGTGCGGGCGAGGACGGCCATCTGGCTATCGAATTCTTCACGGCTGACCAGGTCCAGTTTGCTGAAGCCGCTTTGCAGCAGGGCCTTGAACTGGGCTTCGAATTCGCTGCGGGGTACTGGCGTTTCGCCGTTGAAAAGACGGGAAGCGTGGCCGCTGAGGGCGTCAAGAAAGGCTTTGGGCGCGAGCATGATGATTTTCCTGAATCAGAAGCCGGCAGTGTAACACGCAGTGTCTATAGTCAATTTGACGGGGCGAGTCGCACGCTTATGGAGCGCTGCGGCGTGCACATGAGCACCATTAGTGTGCATTACCTTGGTCGCGAAGCCGGTTTGACCCGGCAAAACCTGCCCAAGAGCCTGTATTCAATGAATATTCACGAGATGGCAAGCTTTCTGCTTAGTGGCTTATGACCCATGCACTGATGCAGTCGCTGTGACGAATGCAGTGCGGCAGGCGGAGCGGGGAAGTGTTTCGTCAGAAGCGGTTTTCTGGAGTTGGCCTGGCCTGATCAGGCGGCCGACACGTTACAAAGCCAGGCACTGCGCTTAGACTTGAGTCGGGTTTGTTTTCCTGGGGCAAGTCCACCAAATTCGGGAGAAAGTTTTCATGAAGCTAGTCACTGCCATCATCAAGCCGTTCAAACTGGATGACGTTCGCGAGTCGTTGTCTGAAATCGGCGTGCAGGGCATCACCGTCACTGAAGTCAAAGGCTTCGGGCGTCAGAAGGGTCACACTGAGCTTTATCGCGGTGCTGAATACGTCGTCGACTTCCTTCCCAAAGTGAAGATCGATGTCGCCATTGATGACAAGGATCTGGATCGTGTCATCGAAGCCATAACCAAGGCCGCCAACACCGGCAAGATCGGTGACGGCAAGATTTTCGTGGTCAATCTGGAACAGGCCATTCGCATCCGTACCGGCGAGACCGATACAGACGCTATTTAAGCCGCCAAACCCAACGCCCCAGGAGAAAACAATATGACTCTGCGTCAATTCGCAGGGCTCGGTGCCCTGTTGTCCCTCGCATTACCTGGTCTTGCCCTGGCGGCTGACCCAGTGGCCGAGCCGGTGCTGAACTCTGGCGACACCGCATGGATGCTGACCTCGACCGCTCTGGTCCTGTTCATGACCATCCCCGGTCTCGCGCTGTTCTACGGCGGTATGGTTCGCTCGAAGAATATTCTGTCCGTGATGATGCAGTGTTTCGCCATCACCGGTCTGATCAGCATCCTGTGGGTCGTGTACGGCTACAGCATTGCGTTCGATACAACCGGCATGGAAGCGGGCGTCGTCAACTTCAATTCCTTTTTTGGCGGTATGGGTAAAGCGTTCCTGGCAGGCATCACGCCAGCAAGCGTTACCGGTCCTGCTGCGTTGTTCCCTGAGGCGGTGTTCGTCACCTTCCAGATGACCTTCGCGATCATTACCCCTGCCCTGATTGTCGGCGCTTTCGCAGAACGCATGAAGTTCTCCGCAATGCTGGTGTTCATGGGTATCTGGTTCACTCTGGTCTACGCGCCAATCGCTCACATGGTCTGGGGTGGCGTCGGTGGCCTGATGTGGGACTGGGGCGTTCTCGACTTCGCTGGTGGCACCGTGGTGCACATCAACGCCGGTGTAGCCGGTCTGGTGGCCTGCCTGGTACTGGGCAAGCGCAAAGGCTTCCCGACCACGCCGATGGCACCGCACAATTTGGGTTACACCCTGATCGGCGCAGCAATGCTCTGGGTCGGCTGGTTTGGTTTCAACGCCGGTTCCGCCGCTGCGGCCAACGGCACTGCCGGTATGGCGATGCTGGTGACTCAAATCGCTACCGCTGCCGCCGCACTGGGCTGGATGTTCGCCGAGTGGCTGACCCACGGCAAGCCAAGCGCTCTGGGCATCGCGTCGGGCGTGGTTGCCGGTCTGGTCGCTATTACCCCGGCTGCCGGTACAGTCGGCCCGATGGGCGCTCTGATCATCGGTCTGGCGGCAGGCGTGATCTGCTTCTTCTGCGCTACCAGCCTCAAGCGCAAGCTTGGCTACGACGACTCCCTGGATGCGTTCGGCGTTCACGGTATCGGCGGTATCGTCGGCGCGATCCTGACCGGCGTGTTCGCGGCACCTGCACTGGGCGGCTTCGGCACTGTGACTGACATCGGTGCCCAGGTCTGGATTCAGTTCAAGGGCGTCGCGTTCACCGTCGTCTACACCGCAATCGTAACCTTCATCATCCTTAAAGTCCTGGATGCTGTAATGGGTCTGCGGGTTACCGACGAGGAAGAGTCTGTCGGTCTGGACCTTGCGCAACACAACGAGCGTGGCTACAACTTGTAAGCAGCCGCAGATGCAAAAAAGAATGCCCGGTCTCCGGGCATTTTTTTTGTCTGACGTTTGCGGATATACCGCGGTTTTTTGCTGTCATTGACTTTGCCCGCGTCAATGATTTCGGCACCGTGACGCAGCGCAGGTAACGATGTATCGACAGTCTTCGTCAACTTGCAGGGAAGCCGGTTTATTGCGCGCTTTGCTTTTTTCTCAGTCGAGTTAGAATGCGCGCCGAAGGTGCGGAGAACGGTATGTGGCATCAATCCAGAATTGCCTTGCGGGCCAGGCCCCGCGGGTTCCATCTGGTGACTGACGAAATAGTCGCGGGTTTGCCCGCATTACGCGATTGTCGTGTCGGGCTACTGCATGTATGGCTGCAACATACCTCGGCTTCGTTGACCGTCAACGAAAATGCCGATCCGGCGGTACGTCGTGACTTTGAGCGTTTTTTCAACCGTCTGGTGCCCCAGGGCGTGGACGGCTACGAACATGACGACGAAGGCCCTGATGACTTGCCAGCGCATTTCAAGGCCAGTCTGCTGGGCTGCCAGTTGGTTCTGCCGGTGACGGCAGGGCGACTGGCGCTGGGCACCTGGCAAGGTATTTACCTGGGCGAACATCGAGACGCTGGTGGGTCTCGTAACGTCCTCGCCACCCTTCAGGGTGAGTGGATATAACCGCTGGAGTCAGCGGTTATGGAATTTTTCCGATCGCCTTAGCATTTCCGGGCGGTTGGGCTATAACTAATCAGCTTTCGCAAGTCATGAGGTAGAACATGAGCGACGACGACGATACTAACGACGATCTGGTAGACGACCTGGAAGGCGAAGACGGTGAGGAGCTTGCAGCAGCCTCCCCGGAAGACGACGCAGCCGAGCCAGACGATTCCGACGTTCCGGCAGCACCCGCAAAAGGCAAGGCCAAGGCCGCTGTCTCGGTCGATGAACTGCCTAGCGTAGAAGCCAAGAACAAAGAGCGCGATGCTCTGGCGCGTGCCATGGAAGAGTTCCTGGCGCGTGGTGGCAAGGTGCAGGAAGTGGAGGCCAACGTGGTCGCCGATCCGCCCAAGAAGCCTGACAACAAATACGGTAGCCGCCCGATTTAAGGCTGCAGACGCTGTATGAGAAAAAGCCCGCCGTCGCTGCGGGCTTTTTCTATTGAGCGAACATCAGACCGTTTTCAGGCCCAGCGTGCCAGGACTTCCGGCAGCTGCGACAGGTTGTGGATCTCGGCATCCGGCAGCCGGTCTGCGTCCCAGGCCTTGCCTTGCGGGTTGTACCAGATGGCGCGCATGCCCGCCTGTTGGGCACCTGCGATATCGTCCTTCGGGTGATCGCCTACGTGCACGGCTGCGCTGGCATCGACTTTTGCGCGCCGTAACGCTTCCACAAACGGTGCGGGGTCGGGCTTACCGATACCCAGGTCCTCGGCGCACAGCGCGAAGGCAAAATAGTCAGCCAGCCCCAAACGACGCACATCGGCATTGCCATTGGTAATCACGCCCAGCGTGAAGGTCTTGGCGAGAATTTCCAGCATGGGTTGCACCTCAGGGAAAATCTGCACCTGATGGCGGCCATGCAGGAAGACTTCAAAGCCGCGGTCGGCAAGGTCCTGCGCCTCGTCCGGGTCGTAGCCGGCATCTTCGAGCGCATGGAACAGCACGCGGCGTCGCAAGGCGCTGATGCGGTGCTTGAAGGACGGGTCTTCAGCCACAAGGCGCGAGCGAATTTCCCACAGGTGCTCGACAGGAATCGCCCCCAGCTTTGGCGCGTGTTCGGCCAGCCAGTCACGCAGTGTGACTTCGGCACCGGCAATGGCAGGGGCGGTGTCCCAGAGCGTGTCGTCAAGATCAAACGTCACCAGCTTAATCATCTGCAGCTCCTTTACGTTTGGCTCGGGGATGGGCGCTGTCATAAACAGTAGCCAAATGCTGGAAGTCCAGGTGCGTATATATCTGCGTGGTCTTGATGTCCGCATGACCCAGCAGCTCCTGCACGGCGCGCAAGTCCTGTGACGACTCCAGCAGGTGGCTGGCGAACGAGTGACGCAGCATGTGCGGATGCAGGTTCTGCCCTAACTCCCTCTCACCAGCCGCCTTGAGCCGCACTTGAATTGTGCGCGGGCCGAGGCGCTTGCCTTGCTGGCTGACGAACACGGCGTCGTCCTGCGGATTGGTCAGGGCACGCAGCGGCAACCATATTTCCAGCGCCTGGCGAGCCTTGCTGCCGACCGGCAGTACGCGGGTCTTGCTGCCTTTGCCCAGGACCTGCACCAGACCGTCGCGCAGGTCCAGTTGGTCCAGGTTCAGGCCCGTCAGTTCGGACAGGCGCAACCCTGATGAGTAAAGCAGTTCCAGAATGGCTTGATCGCGATGAGCCAGAAAATCATCTTCAACGCCACCGTCCAGTAATTGCGCGGTGCGGTCGGTGTCCAGCGTCTTGGGCAGACGCCGCTCGCCCTTGGGCGGTGACAGGCCGTTTGCCGGGTCGTGCTGGCAGATGCCTTCGCGATTGAGGTATTTGTAGAAACCGCGCACCGCCGACAGCATGCGGGCCAGACTGCGTGAAGACTGGCCCTGTTGGTGCTGGCGGGCGGTAAAGCTGCGCAGGTGCTGGATATCCAGATCATTCCAGCTCGACAGTTGCGCCTTCTGGCAATATGCCAGAACCTTGCCCAGATCGCGCCGGTAGGCTTCAAGCGTATGAGGCGACACCTGGCGCTCACTGCGCAGGTGCATGCAGTAGGCGTCCAGATGCTGTTCCATGGCTAGCGAACCGAGCGTAAAGAGTGAGCGAAACGCGGCAGCAGGCGGCTCAGGACGTCGGCGATGTAACTGAGGAACAGAGTGCCGACCGAGCTTTTGTAATGCTGCGGATCACGACTGCCGATGGCCAGCACGCCATGCAGGCCCATGTGATTGAGGCTGGCGATGGCGGTAGAGCCCACTTCCTTGCCTTGCTCTGCGCCAAACAGGAACGCCAGTTCATGCTCACGCAACGCGCCGCAGATGATCTTCTCGCCAATCAGGCCGCCGATTGCTTTCTGTGCTTCGGCGCTGCTGACCCATCGCCCCACTTGCATCGGGCTGTCACTGAACAGGATCAGGCTGACGAAGGGCACCTGAAAATCCTGACGCATGCTGTCTTCGACAGCGATGACCAGCTCGTCCAGGCTGGTGGCATCCATCAGGGCGAGGTTCAGGCGTCGGGTCTTTTCGAACAGGCGGTCGTTGTCCCGTGCGACGTCCATCAGCTGCGACAGGCGATGACGCATTTCGATGTTGCGCTCGCGCAGCAGCTTTAGCTGACGCTCGACCAGCGAAACGGTATTGCCACGCTGGTGCGGGATGCGCATCGACACCAGCAGCTCGTCGTGCTCGGCGAAAAAGTCCGGGTGCTCAAGCAGGAAGGCGATGACCGCCTCTGCTTCAAGGTCTGGCGCTGCGCTATCGACAGGCGATTCGCAGGGGGTGCCTGTTGAAGCGGGAGGTTGATCGGTCATGGCAGTTACTCACTCAAAGACGAACTTGGCCTTCATAAACCCTGACGGCGGGGCCGGTCATCATGACAGAATGTCCCGGCCCAGCCCATTCGATGGACAGGCGACCTCCGGGCAGGTCGATCAGCAGCGGCGAATCCATCCAGCCCTGGCTGATGGCAGCAACCGCCGCCGCACAGGCGCCGGTGCCACAGGCCTGGGTTTCCCCGGCACCACGCTCCCAGACACGCAACTGCGCACGCTGACGATCCACCACGTGGAGAAAGCCCACATTGACCCGTGCCGGAAAGCGCGGGTGATGCTCGATCTTTGGCCCCAGCTCGTGGACCGGCGCGTTATTGATGTCATCGACACGCAGTACGGCATGCGGGTTGCCCATGGACACAGCAGCCAGTTCGATATTCTGCCCGTCTACCTCGACGTTGTAACGGGTGGCCTGCTCTGCGGCCTCGAAAGGTATTTCTTCCGGGACAAACCTGGGTGGCCCCATATCGACGCTGATCTGCCCGTCGCTCCGGATATCCAGCTCAATGATGCCGCTCTTGGTCTCGACGCGTATCTGCTTCTTGGCCGTCAGGCGCTTGTCGAGTACGAAACGGGCAAAGCAGCGCGCGCCGTTGCCGCACTGTTCGACTTCGGAACCATCGGAGTTGAAGATTCGGTAGCGAAAGTCCACATCCGGATTGTTCGGCGCCTCGACCAGCAAAAGCTGATCGAAACCGATACCGGTGTGGCGGTCGCCCCATTGTTTGGCATGCTTGGGCAAGATGTGCGCGTGCTGACTCACAAGGTCCAGGACCATGAAGTCGTTACCCAGCCCGTGCATCTTGGTAAAACGCAGCAGCATGGGATTACTCCGGCAGCAGGCTTTCGCCAGCGAACAGCTCGGCCACGGTTTCGCGACGACGCACTTCAAAAGCCTGGGAACCGTCGACCAGTACCTCAGCAGCACGGCCACGGGTGTTGTAGTTCGAACTCATGACGAAGCCATAGGCACCGGCCGAATGGACCGCCAGCAGATCGCCTTCGGCCAGCGCCAGCTCGCGCCCTTTGGCGAGGAAGTCGCCGGTCTCGCAGATCGGCCCGACGATGTCGTACGCACGAGGTTCGCCGTCGCGCGGGCGTACCGCGGTGACGTCCATCCACGCCTGATAAAGCGCTGGGCGGATCAGATCGTTCATCGCCGCATCGACGATGGCGAAATCCTTGTGCTCGGTGTGCTTGAGGTATTCGACGCGGGTCAGCAGCGCGCCTGCGTTGGCCACGATGAAGCGCCCCGGCTCGAACAACAGCCCCAGATCACGACCAGCCAGTCGCTCACGCACGGCTTTGATGTAGTCGGCCGCCAGCGGAGGCTCTTCGTCGCGATAACGCACACCAAGACCGCCACCCAGATCGATATGGTGCAGGTGAATGCCGCAATCGCCCAGGCGATCAACCAGGTCCAGCAGGCGATCCAGCGCATCAATGAACGGCTCGAGCGTGGTCAGTTGCGAGCCAATATGGCAGTCGACCCCGATCACTTCCAGGTTTGGCAGTTGCGAGGCGCGAATGTAAACGTCTTCGGCATCTGCAATGGCGATGCCGAATTTGTTTTCTTTAAGGCCGGTGGAGATGTAAGGGTGAGTGCCTGCATCCACATCCGGGTTGACCCGCAGCGATATCGGCGCACGAACGTCAAGCTCGGCAGCCACTTCCTGCAGGCGCTCAAGCTCGTCGGTGGATTCGACATTGAAGCAGTGCACACCAACTTCAAGAGCGCGACGCATGTCTTCACGGGTCTTGCCGACGCCGGAAAACACGATCTTCTCGGCTTTGCCGCCTGCGGCCAGCACACGCTCCAGTTCGCCGCGCGAAACAATGTCGAAACCGGCGCCAAGACGCGCCAGGACATTTAGCACGCCCAGATTGGAGTTGGCTTTTACGGCGAAGCAGACCATATGCGGCATGCCGCTCAGCGCATCGGCGTAGGCACGGTATTGCGCCTCTATATGAGCGCGCGAGTAGACATAGGTCGGCGTGCCGAAGCGCTCGGCAATGGCAGACAATGCTACCCCTTCCGCGAACAGCTCACCGTCGCGGTAGTTGAAGGCGTCCATTGAATTCCCTTAAAGGTGCTTGTGCGATTGCGATTTGGCTTGTTCATCCGGAGTTTTGGTGTCATCCGGCAGATACAGCGGGCCTTTCTGGCCGCAGGCTGTAACAAGACAAGCGACCGCGACAAGCGCAGCAAGCGAAGAGATCAGGCGCTTCATGGCGAAATCCTTTGTAAAAGCATTAATTGCGCCCGAGTATACCGACCACCCGGCACCTTGCCTATGCGAGCGGCCTCCCGTCTGGCGTGCCTTTGACGTGAAAGCCGCAGCAGAGCGGTGGTTGATCGGGATTAAAGTGCTCGTGCATCGTCAATGATGAGTAAGCTTTGCATTTGCCTGGCTGCGTCCGTATCTTGCCCCTCTGCGCTATTTGCAGACACTTATCGAGGTTCCCGCAATGAGTTTGACCGAAGCCCGTTTTCACGACCTCGTCGATGCGACGCAGCAGGTGCTGGAAGATGTTTTCGACGAGAGCGGCCTGGATGTCGACCTGGAAAACTCGGCCGGCGTCCTCACCGTCAAGTTCGAAAACGGCTCGCAACTGATCTTCAGTCGTCAGGAGCCGCTTCGTCAGCTGTGGCTGGCAGCCCGCTCCGGCGGTTTCCATTTCGATTATGACGAAGAGAACAGCCGTTGGGCATGCGACACCAGTGATGAGCTGCTCAGCGAAATGCTTGCGCGCATCACCCTTGAGCAAGCCGGTGTCGAACTGGATTTCGACGAGATCTGATCGTGAGCCAGTCCCCCGTTCGACCGCCCAAACCGCTTTTCAGCAACGTCAGCCCGGCTGTACCGTCGCCCTGTATCAGCCTGTGCCGGCTCGATGAGCAGAAGGTTTGCCTCGGGTGCTTCCGTCATGTCGAAGACATCCGCGAATGGCGCTCGGCCGATGACCATCGTCGTCGACAGATTCGCCATGAAGCGGACCAGCGTCGAGCCACTGCGGGCCAGACCGCAGGCTGATGCCGCGTCGGGTTGTGTATTTACTGCGCTGTGTTAGTGTCGGACTCTGCTTCTCCAGATTGAGAGGCCCGTAGAACCCCGCCCACCCCGGCGGGGTTTTGTTTTATTCATGGAGAATAAAGGAGTCTGCCCAGACCATGACCACAGCACCTTCGATCATCCTCACCCGCCTCGACGTACAGCGTCTCGAGAGTTTTATCGCCAGCCAGGACGAAGACACGCCGGGCATCCAGGCGTTGCAGGCCGAACTGGACCGCGCCGATCAGGTAGTGGGCCACGATGAAGTGCCTGCGGGCGTTGTGACCATGAATTCGCGTGTGCATTGCCGTGAAGAAGTCAGCGGCAAGGACTATCACCTCAAGCTGGTTTATCCCCAGGATGCAGGCGCAGACGGCACCGTCTCGGTCCTCGCGCCAATGGGCTCGGCGTTGCTGGGTTTGCAGGTCGGCCAGCACATCGACTGGCCAGCACCGGGCGGCAAGACCCTCAAGCTGACCTTGCTGGCGGTGGAGTATCAGCCGGAAGCAGCGGGCGAGTACGAGTAATCGAAGGCGCTGCATCCGTAAAGCGCCTCCGCATTCAAGAGCGGACGCAGAGCGTCCAGAACGGCATTTCCACGCTGGAGCGTGCGGAACGAGAGGCGGCGCGCAGAACACCTATCGTGCCAGTGCTCGGCGTTGGAACGTTAGGCGCGCGGGGCAGGACAAGCGTACGTCAGGCCTGGTCCATCGCCTCGTTCAACAGCTTTTCCAGCTCGGCCTTGTGATGCAGGAAGAGGATGCTTTGTCCATGCCGGTCATCCAGCAGCCCGGACAGGTCCAGGTCGGTGATGTAACAGCGATAGCGCTGGGGTTCCAGGCGTTTGCCGAGAATTTGCCGGGCAACGGCGGCATACAGCTGATCGCCATATTCCAGCTCGGAAAACTCGCAGTTATCGCAGTACAGCGTGGCGCTCAGCTGTCCGGGCGAGGTTTCTTCGATGATTGCCTGCACGTCATAAAACGCCTTGTCCGCCGCAGTCGGTGCCAACCGATGTTCGACACGCCGGGCAAGCCCAGGGCCAGAAGGCAGCACTTGGTAATAAAGGGTTTCCAGCGAAACCGGCTCGGACGGGTCGTCCAGCGGCAATGACGCGCCTCGGCGATAAACCAGCGAGTGAAGAAAACGCTGCAGTGGCGTCAGCAGGCTTTGTTCGTCGTGATACGGCAGGCGCTGGTGCCAGAGCGAATTGTGTTCGTCCAGCACGTACACGTCGGCATCCGGCTCGTTGATTCGGTAGAACACCTGAATGCATTCAGGCTGACCAAGTGGCAGGATCAGGGCCAGATCGTGGCCATCGAGTGCCTGTGGGTCCAGATGCAAAGGGCTGTACAACGGCAGCTCTTCACCCAGATAATTGAAAAGGCCTGGCAGGCTGTTGACCACTACATGACCGACCTGGCCGGGTTTGATCTCCAGCACGTGATACTGCTGCTGCACTTGAATCAGATAACGATGGTTCAACCGCCTGGCGAGTAATAACCGGGCCGTGCTGATCAGTTCTTCAACCCGCTGAGCGATGGCAGGTGCCCGGTTATGACAGAAGCAGCGCACGCGAATCTGCGGCTGCTTACCGCTCTGCGGCAGGCTGCCGAGCAGTTCGCTCATGCAGTCGAGCAGGGCATGCGGGCCGTCATAGCGGCTGACCAGCGTTTCGTTCCAGGTATTGAGGGTGATCTGGTCCAGCGTCAGCACCAGATTCTCCCGGACACCCGCATAACTGAGCGAGTCGGTGCGCTCGGTGGTCATCAGAATATTAAGGTCGCGGTGATGCCTGAGCGGGTCGACACCGACATTGACCAGCAACAGTATCTCGCTGGGTGTACTGGGCATGAGCAGCTCATCGTCGCTGACCTCGGGCAGCGGCAGTTCAATACTCTGCTGCAAGGCACCGAGCAGGTTGAACAACTCGAACTCGCTCAAGTCACTGGTGCCCGGATGCAGCGCCACGCGGGTCGTGGTGTCGATCACGTTGTTGCGGTGGCACCAGGTCAGCAGCTCGAGCAATTCCCGGCTGCGCTTGATCGGCGAAAAGTTCGGCCACTCGTGAATACCCAGGTTGCCGTTGTACAGGGCCCACTGATGCTTGCCTGGCTCGCGTTTATCAGGGGAATGCACCAGCGTCAGCGTATCTTCTGCGAGGTCCGGAGCGATGCCCGGATTGATGAACTCGACCTTGCCCGCCTTGCGCTCGAAAGCGGCATACAGGCGCCGACCGAGTATGGTCAGGTCACGAGCATTGAGCGCGTCGGCGGTGCTTTGCGTTCTGGCGAACCGGGTCTGGAAGCGATAGCTGTAATTGAGCTCGTTAACCAGTGCACGACGCTCGCTGGCCACCTGGCGCACTTTCCACTGGCTGCGGCTGTCGAGCAGCGCCAGTTGTCGATCATCCCAGCCCCACTCAGAGGTCAGGCGCTCCAGCAGCAGGCGTTGCCAACCGGTGTTGCGCTGACGGCTCGAGCCGGTGAGCTTTTTGTTGACCTTCAGGTACAGGCTGCGCCGCACCAGTTCGAGGCGCTCTTGCTCGTTGCGTGCCTGCAGGTGCTCTTCGATACGCCGGTACACAACCACGTACGGGTCCAGCTCATCCAGGTCCAGTTGGTTGGCAAACACCGCTTGCTTGAAACGCAGGCTCAGGCACTGCACGCGGGGATGTTCACTGGAGTAAACCTCGATCAGCAGCAGCTTGAGAACAGACTTGTAGGGCGACTCGATACCCTTGAACAACTGCCACAAGCCGGCACCAATAAATTCCGCCGCAGGAATGTGCGACATCGGCCCGAGGTCGAGCACTTCGCTGGCGCGAATGAAGCGTTTGCTCAGCAGGGTATGGGTGTAATCCTCATAGTTCTGCTCTTCATAGACTGGCACCAGCCACCACATCGGGGTGCGCCCTGCGAGCCAGATCGCCGTGCGATAAAACTCATCGAGCAACAGGTAATGCTGGGTAGTGCCGCAGTCGTCAGAGCTGAGCTGCGAGTCGCGGTCCCCACGCTTGAAACGTTGCGGGTCGATCAGGAAAAAGTGCGCCTCTGCCCCCATAGTGGCGGCCCAGGCTTCAAGGGCCTGGCATTTCCTGCGCAGTTCGGCGATGGCCTCCGGCTCCAGTTCGCTGTCGTGACAGACCCATACGTCCATGTCGCTTTGTTCAGCCTGGGCCAGCGTACCGAGGCTGCCCATCAGGAACAGGCCGTGAATCGGCTGAGGAGCGTTACCACGCCGGACCTTGTAAGAGAAGGAGCGTGTCAGGCGTTGCGCTTCGGCCAGCGCCAGCGTGTCCGGTTCGTACTGCGAGACGCCAGCAGGCGTGCCACCGGAAACGTAACCGGGCAGCAGAGGGTGGTTGACGTGAAAGAACAGCGGCAGCAGGGTCAGAACGCTTTGCTGGCGGGTCGACATGCCTTCGAGGGCACGCGCATATCGCCCGTCATTGAGCGACAGGAACCGGTTACGCAACTGGCTGAGAACCTTGCGGTCGATGCCCTCATCCAGGTCGGGGCGAATTTCAGGATTACGCGTCATCGCAACTCAAGGCATCTGGCCTGTGCAGGCGTGGAATTACTGAGCAAAGATGGCGGAGAAGGTTTGCAGCCGAGAGAAAAGGATTCAGTCGGGTTGTTATTCTGACGCCAGAATCCTGTATCGACCGGCGTTCAGATAAGTGAAGGGCCTGCCACGCTTTTTTGTGCGCAGGCCCTGCGCCTGTCAGGCAGCTTGTTTGGAAACGTTGAGGATGGTCAACAGTGATTGGGCATGTTGAGCGGCCTCAAGCCCGAGGCTGGTCAGATAACCGCCATCGACCTGGGTCGTCAGTCCTTTATCGAAGAGTCTTTTTGCTGCTGCAACGGCAGTGGGTGCCGCTACATGGTGGACTTTCAGGCCTTCCTGGGTGTTTCCCAGATTGAACAATGCAAGGATTTCCAGTTCGGCAACCAACTCAGGGGTATACGACATAGGTACTCCAGACTTTTTGTAGTAGTACGACCTCGCCGGCTGGCGGGTGCGCTCTGGAATCGACGTGTCCAATCTGCGCTCGTCGGTTCTGGATGACCGTTGAAGCCGGTTTGGCGTGGCAGCCCCGGAGGATCATGCGGCAGCGGGGCATTTGCAGTGTAGTCAGCGTCTGGAGTGTTTGCAGCATATATCTTGCTGGCACGACCTGACCGCAAGGTTACTTTTCCGGGGGCAGATCGGGCAGGGCCCGCAGCGCTGCTTCGTACCATTGCGTATCGAACGGACGGTCCTGCTCCAGCAAGGCGTCGATTTCGATGGCCAGGACGTGCGCCATCATTTCGAGAATGTCTTCACGCTCGTACTTAACCAGGGTAAGCATGTTGAAAACAGCCTTGGCCGCTGGCGGATTACCGGATTCGATCTGGTTCTCGATGGCTTCGATCAGGGTCGAGGCGGCAAATTCTTCTTCGTCATTGTCGAGTGCGTCGTTCATGTTCATTCCTCTGGTAAGGCAGGCAGTCTAACCGGCGACCTGAAAACAACAAACCCCGGAGGTCCGGGGTTTGTCAGCACATTGGCGAAGATCAGTCAGCCGTCGGCTGGCCCATCGGTACAGGTTCCTTGCTGCGCCAGTGCGGCAGGGAGTTCCAGTAGCGCTCGCCCTTTTCATCGTCGTACATGCCTTCCCAGCGCGAGATGACCAGTACGGCCAGCGCGTTGCCGATCACATTCAGGGCCGTACGCGCCATGTCCATGATCCGGTCGACACCGGCAATAAACGCCAGGCCTTCCAGCGGGATACCGGCGCTGCCCAACGTTGCCAGCAGTACCACGAAGGAAACACCCGGCACACCCGCGATACCTTTGGACGTGACCATCAGGGTCAGAACCAGCATCAGTTGCGCGCCAATCGACAGGTCAATGCCATACAGCTGGGCAATGAAGATCGCCGCAATGCTCTGATAAAGCGTAGAACCATCGAGGTTGAACGAATAACCCGTCGGCACCACGAAGCTGCAGATCGCCTTCGGCGCGCCATACGCTTCCATCTTCTGGATCACGCGTGGCAGTACGGTTTCGGAGCTGGCGGTGGAGTAGGACAGAATCAGCTCGTCCTTGAAGATGCGCATCAGCCTGATCACCGAGAAGCCGAACGCCCGAGCGATCAGCCCCAGCACCACGAAGGCAAAGAAGGCGATGGCCACGTACACCAGAATCACCAGCTTGGCGAGCGGCAACAGGGAGGCGAAACCGAAGTTGGCGACGGTCACCGCAATCAGCGCGAACACGCCGATCGGCGCGTAGTTCATGATCATGTGCGTGACCTTGAACATGGTTTCCGAGACGCCCTGAAACAGCTTCACCAGAGGCTCACGGACCTCTGCCTGCAGGCTGGAAAGCCCGAGACCGAACAGCACTGAAAAGAAGATGATCGGCAGCATCTCGCCACGCGCCATGGCAGCAAAGATGTTGGACGGGATCAGGTTGAGAATGGTCGCGATAAACGCGTGATCATGCTGAACTTCGGCCGTTGTCTGCTGGTATTTGGAGATATCCACCGTACCCAGCGTGCTCATGTCGATACCCGTGCCCGGATGGAACACATTGGCCAGCACCAGGCCCACCAGAATGGCGATGGTGGTCACGACTTCGAAATAGAGGATGGTCTTCAGACCGATGCGCCCCAGTTTCTTGGCGTCGCCCACACCCGCGATGCCTACAATCAGCGATGCGACAACGATAGGGATAACGATCATCTTGATCAGACGAATGAAGATATCGCCCGCAGGCTGCAGGAGATTGGTGATCCACCAGGCCTTCTCGGCGCTGAAATGGTTGAGCAGCGCACCCACCGCGATACCCAGTACCAGTCCGATAAGAATCTGCCAAGCCAGACTCAGCTTTGCCTTCTTCATATTATTACCCTTGTTCAAAGTGGCTTGGGCAAGTCCAAGACCGATGCGCCGAGCGTGCTTTTCAAAGCAGTTTCAGGGCAGGGGATCCCTTTGGAAATGTCCCGAGAAGGTCACCGCAGACGAGCATCCCGGCTCTGTAGCAGGCGAAAAAAGTCGCAACTATTCCCATGGCACGCGCATACGTCTAATGCCGTAAACGACTACCTCATGCTCAATCGGCATACAAATAAGCAGAAATGTGTTGATTTATGTCGCGAGGCGAGAGGGCGATTCGGCGCGAAGGTGGCTAAAACGTCGTCTTCGGCCTGATGGAGAGAAGCGGGTTTGCAGAAAGAAGATAGCGCTGCTGAATCGATTACTCGGCGCATTTAACAGATGTACGGTAGTGAAGTGCCCAGGCCAGCTTATCCGCAGACAAGCTCATGGCCTGAGCGATTGAGTCGAGTCGCCGCCCTGTCAGCCTTTTCCTTTGGTGCGGGTCATGTGCGGGCCGCTGTTTTTCTCCAGATACTCGATAATCATCCCGGCCACATCCTTGCTGGTGGTGACTTCAATGCCTTCCAGGCCAGGTGACGAGTTGACCTCCATCACCAGCGGGCCGTGATTGGAGCGCAGAATATCCACACCCGCCACACTCAAGCCCATGACCTTGGCTGCACGCAATGCAGTCATGCGTTCTTCCGGGGTGATCTTGATCAGGCTGGCACTGCCGCCACGGTGCAGGTTGGAGCGAAACTCGCCCGGTTTGGCCTGACGCTTCATCGAGGCGATGACCTTGTCACCGACAACGAAGCAGCGAATATCGGCACCGCCCGCTTCCTTGATGTACTCCTGCACCATGATGTCCTGCTTGAGGCCCATGAAGGCTTCAATCACCGATTCGGCCGCCGTGGCGGTTTCGCACAGCACCACGCCGATGCCCTGAGTGCCTTCCAGCACCTTGATGACCAGCGGCGCGCCGTTGACCATCTGGATCAGGTCGGGAATATCGTCAGGCGAGTGGGCAAAGCCTGTCACCGGCAAGCCGATGCCCCGACGTGACAGCAGTTGCAGCGAGCGCAACTTGTCGCGCGAGCGGGCAATGGCGACCGACTCATTGAGCGGAAATACGCCCATCATTTCAAACTGACGCAACACCGCACAGCCATAGAAAGTCACCGAGGCACCGATGCGCGGAATCACCGCATCGAAGCCCTCCAGAGGTTTGCCGCGGTAGTGGATCTGCGGCTTGTGGCTGGCGATGTTCATATAGGCGCGCAGGGTGTCGATCACCACCATCTCATGGCCACGCTCGATGCCAGCTTCGACCAGACGACGGGTGGAATACAGACGCGGATTACGCGAAAGCACAGCGATCTTCATGCAACACCTGAGGAAGTAGAGGCCGGGAACACCGGCTTGTCTTGTACGTAAGTTATGCCCGGATTGACCACCAGTTGGCCGTCGATCAGCGCTTTGGAACCCAGCAGCAGTCGATAACGCATCGACTTGCGGCAAGCCAGTGTGAATTCCACTGGCCAGATACGATCACCCAGGGCCAGCGTGGTGCGAATGACGTAACGCACCTGCGCGTGACCGTTGGAGCTTTTAATGGTTTTCATGGCAACCAGTTGCGCCTCGCAGCGGCGATGCCGCAACTGAACCACAGTGCCCAGATGCGCGTTGAAGCGCACCCATTTCTGGCCATCGCGCTCAAAAGGTTCGATTTCGGTGGCATGCAGGCTTGACGTGCTCGCACCGGTATCGATTTTTGCCCGCAGGCCCGCCACCCCCAGGTCGGGAAGCGCTACCCACTCGCGCAGGCCGATGACTGTCAGATGGTCGAATGTTTTCAATGCAATTCCGTATGTCTCAAGACTTCTGCCAGACGTCAGGTGCTATCTGCGCCAGGGCTTTGAATGCAGGTTTGGCGAACAGATAGCCCTGCATCAGGAAAATGCCGCAATCGGCGAGAAAGTCCCGCTCCTCAACCTGCTCTATACCTTCGGCAATGAGCTTAATCCCCAAGTCCGAACACATTGTGACAACACCCCGAACAATAGCCTGACGCGCGCGATCACGATGAATGTCGCGAATCAGGTTCATGTCGAGCTTTATCAGGTCTGGCTGAAAGTCCGCGAGCAGCGTCAGCCCGGAATACCCGGCACCGAAATCATCGATGGCGGTCATGAAGCCGAACTCGCGATACTCGCGCAGAATATTGCTCAAGTGCCCGTTGTTATCCACATGCTCGCTTTCGATTGTTTCGAAAATCAAACGCTCGACAGGAAAGTCATGCTGCCTCGCGGCCTCCAGCGTGCTGCGGATACACAGCTCGGGACGATACACGGCGTTGGGCAAAAAGTTGATCGATAAACGCTCGTTCATGCCCAGTTTCGCGGCACCGGCGATGGCGGTGGTCCGACAGGCCTGATCGAAGCGGTAGCGGTTCTGGTCGTTGACCTGACTCAGAACGGACATCGCACCTTCACCATTGGGGCCACGAACCAGCGCCTCGTGAGCGAAAATCGACTGGTCGTGAAGGTTCACGATCGGTTGATACGCGTAGTCAAACGAGAAATCCAGTTCCGGACTGCCCGTGCATCCCGCGCACCCTTTTCTGGGGGCGGTCAACGAAGTTGGAAAATCTGTCACGTCGCGCTCCATGTAGGGGTCGGGCAATGAAAAGGGGAATAGCTGTTTTTGACAAGCAAGGATCGGTTACTTCATGTTCGTGTGGGTATGTACACATCAGGCGAGCGACGCAGTCGCGTTTCCTGATGAGCCCGATAACGTTCAGACTGCTGCACTGATGAGGAATTCAAATGGCGCAAAAGCCGGAAGAAGATGACAAGGTCCGTCTGGATAAATGGCTGTGGGCCGCACGTTTTTTCAAAACACGCGCATTGGCCAAAGCAGCTATCGAAAGCGGCAAGGTGCACTGTCGCGGCGAACGTTGCAAGCCCGGCAAGGAGCCTCGTCCAGGCGACGAGTTTCAGATTCGCATGGGCTTCGATGAGCGCACGATAGTGGTCGAGGCGTTGTCCACCGTTCGCCGGGGTGCGCCTGAGGCGCAGACGCTGTATAGCGAGACACCGGACAGCATCGCCAAAAGAGAACGCGCGGCCGCTCAGCGCAAGGCTGGCAACCTGGGTGTAACTACCGACGGAAAGCCCACCAAGAAGCAACGCCGGGAGCTTTTTGGTTTCCGTGCCAGCCACAACAACGACTGAAAACAGCGCATGGCGGCTCCGGCGATCAGCCCGAACGGCCAACCCGCTTGGAAGCGCACCGGATAGCTCCTAAAATGCCGGTCAATCCGCATGGCCACGGCGCTTTCGAGTGCCGGACGGTGCTTGCTCAGCCGCGTGCCATCCACTGTCATTACTTCAGATACCTTCCCTATGCATGATTTACCGGACACCGATTTCACCCAGCGCTTCATCTTCGACGAAAGCGACGTTCGTGGAGAGCTGGTAGCCCTTGAACGCAGTTATGCCGAAGTACTCGCCAAGCACCCGTACCCGGAGCCGGTCGCGCAGTTGCTGGGAGAACTGATGGCTGCCGCCGCTCTGCTGGTCGGCACCCTCAAGTTCGACGGACTGCTGATTTTGCAGGCGCGCTCCAGCGGCGCTGTACCGCTGCTGATGGTCGAATGCTCCAGCGAACGTGAGCTGCGCGGTATCGCCCGCTATGACGAAACGCTCATCACGCCAGACGCGGGCCTGCAGGACCTGATGCCTGATGGTTCGCTGGCATTGACTGTCGACCCGCACAAGGGCAAGCGCTATCAGGGCGTTGTGGCGCTGGATGGCGTCGACCTGTCGGAAAGCCTCTCTAACTACTTCGTGATGTCCGAGCAGTTGGGCACCCGTTTCTGGCTCAAGGCTGACGGTCATCGCGCCCGCGGCCTGCTGCTGCAGCAACTGCCTGCCGCACAGATCACCGACCCGGAAGAGCGCGATGCCAGCTGGGAACATGTCATTACCCTCGCCAGCACCCTGACTGCCGAAGAAATGCTCGGCCTGGACAACCAGACCATTTTGCATCGCCTGTATCACGAAGACCCGGTGCGCCTGTTCGACGCTCAGCCAATCTGTTTCCGCTGCAGTTGCTCGCGCGAGCGCTCGGCCAACGCACTGGTCAGTCTTGGCCTGGAGGACGCGCAGCAACTGGTCATCGAGCACAACGGCAGCATCGAGATCGACTGTCAGTTCTGCAACGAGCGCTACCTGTTCGATGCCACTGACGTTGCACAGCTGTTTGCTGGCGGCGGTGTCGATTCGCCATCTGACACGCGCCATTGATCAACGCGTAAAGCCCCTCAGAATACGGTATGGGCCCTTGTAATGCTGTTCTGACAGGAGGGTCCTACCATTTCTGGGCATTTCTGGCATAATCCGGCCCACTTTTACGCTGTAGTAGTGGTTGTTTTTTTACTACAAAACCGTTTGGAGCACTCGGCTACAGGCCGACGGGGAACCTCATGACGCAAATCAACAACGCTGTGCACACCGATCTGAGCACCGACGAACTGGTCAAGGAAGCCCTTGCCCGTAACGAAGGCGTACTTTCCGACACTGGCGCACTGGTTGTGGAGACAGGCCATCGTACTGGCCGTTCGCCGGTCGATCGTTTCATTGTTGAAGAGCCGAGCACCCAGGACGCCATCGCCTGGGGCCCGATCAACCGCAAGTTTCCGGCCGAGAAATTCGACGCCTTGTGGAACCGTGTCGGTGCATACCTGGCCGAGCGCGAGCGCTTCGTTTCCCACGTTCATGTAGGCTCCGATCCTGCGCACTACCTGCCCGTCAAGATGACCACCGAAACTGCGTGGCACAACCTGTTCGGCCGTTGCCTGTTCATCAACCCTGAACAGTACAACCCGGCTGGCAAGGACGAGTGGGAAATCCAGAACGCGCCATGGTTCGTTTGCGACCCTGAGCGTGACGGCACCAACTCCGACGGCACCGTGATCATCAACTTCGCAGCCCGCAAGGTTCTGATCGCAGGCATGCGTTATGCCGGCGAAATGAAGAAAGCCATGTTCTCGGTACAGAACTTCCTGCTGCCAGCTTCGGACGTACTGCCGATGCACTGCGCCGCCAACATGGGCGAAGAGGGCGATGTAACCCTGTTCTTCGGCCTGTCCGGCACCGGCAAGACCACCTTGTCCGCCGATGAAAGCCGTTACCTGATCGGTGACGATGAGCACGGCTGGGGCGAAGGCGTGGTGTTCAACATCGAAGGCGGTTGCTATGCCAAGTGCATCGACCTGTCCGAGAAGAACGAGCCGGTCATCTGGAAAGCCATTCAGCACGGCGCCGTACTGGAAAACGTCGTACTCGATCCGGTTACCAAAAAAGCCGACTACGCCGACAGCAGCCTGACCCAGAACAGCCGTGCGGCCTACCCGCGTGAACTGATCGAAAAACGCGCACCGAAAAACCTCGGCGGCGAGCCAAACGCCGTGATCTTCCTGACCTGCGACCTGACCGGCGTCCTGCCACCAGTGTCGATCCTCAGTGAAGAACAGGCTGCCTACCACTTCCTGTCGGGTTACACCGCACTGGTCGGTTCGACCGAAATGGGTTCGGGTTCGGGCATCAAGTCCACCTTCTCCACCTGCTTCGGCGCCCCATTCTTCCCGCGTCCGGCTGGCGAATACGCTGAACTGCTGATCAAGCGCATCCGCGGCTTCAAATCCAAGGTCTACCTGGTCAACACCGGCTGGACCGGCGGTGGCTACGGCGTCGGCAAGCGCTTCAACATCCCGACCACCCGTGGCGTGATCGCAGCGATCCAGAGCGGCGCACTGATCGGTGCAGAAACCGAGCACCTCGACACCATCAACCTCGACGTACCGAAATCGGTACCCGGCGTCGACACCGGCCTGCTCAACCCACGCAACACCTGGGCTGACAAAGCTGCCTACGACGAAGCCGCCAAGGCCCTGGCTGGCCTGTTCGTGGAGAACTTCAAGAAGTTCGACGTGAGCGACGCCATCAAGGCTGCGGGTCCGAAGTTGTAATAAAACATATCGAAAATAAAACCGCCTACTAAGGCGGTTTTATTTTATCTGAAAAACCTAGTTATAAATTCTTTTGTAGCGTAAACCAGCCTTGATTGAGAAATAGCCATTAAAATCATAATAGCCATAGTCAAAGTATAAATAGTGATCGCATAGGACTTTGAGCGATTATATGCCTTAACCGCATCTTTAAAGGGTCGCGTTGATAAATCCTTAAATTCTGAAATCGGAATTAGATAATTAACTTTTTTACTCCACAAAAATCTAGACCTTGTCAGGGATATTATGTAGGCGCGATTTGTACTTATTGTTATTGATAGGCTCGCCGCCAGCCAAAGAACACTAAATACTAATAGGAAACTAGACTCGATTGACGCTTCCTTCACCGCAAGTATTTTTATACTTACAGTTCCAATGGCAATAGCTATATCCCTGAATAACGTCGACGTGAGAGCATGTGTGCGATCAATTATCTTCGAGGACTCTTCAGCAATAATTTTTCTTAAATCCGCAATGGCTTTTAGTGTCTCGGATGATTTGCTATGCAAATGAGCCTTGTAATCGTTTTTTGAATTTTCCAGCACCCTAGATGCCACTCGGTTAAAAAACTCAGGCCAAGTTTCAAGCTTTCTACGTCGCTCGCTAGCTATCCTGGAAGAAAAAAAGTTATGACGTATATCTACTTCTCGATCGACATCCAGTATCCAACTTGTACTTTCCACAACTTTTAAAGTATCAAACGGAATTTTGTCGGTTTTTTCGTCGTATTCTATTTCTAGTTTTTGAGGACCAGAGAAAACCAAGTTCAAAGCTAAGTTTTTTTTCCAAACCTCAGTGCAAAAAATTAAGCTTGAGCATGGAATAGCTATTTCCTCCCAAACGCGAAAAGCTTCACCTAATACATCAGGCCTAGTACGAAGAGTCCAGAACTTTAGATGCTCAACTAATGCACCACCTGTGGAGTCACGGATAAAATTCCTAGGATCGATAAGCAAATGGCTTATATCATCGGCACTCTGATCCTCACTCCATATTTTAAAATTGCAGCTTCGCGAGGAAAACTCTGAAAATACAAAAAACAAATAAATAATATTGCTTCTTTGAACCTTGTCATTTTTTAGCGATCTTCGCAGACCGCTAACTGTAAAAAAAACTGTAGAAGTCCCCCTAGGCAGCTTTGATATTTTGAGATTGGCACTAGAGCCAACCAGCTGTCCGCTAGCGTCGGGCAGAGGGAATTTTTCACCTTCCTCGGTTCTGCATTCAAGCGTAAAAAACTTTTTATATGAGTCAGCAAAATCGTTTAATATACAAATATCACTTGCAGACAACGCTGGAAGCTCAAATATAACTTGCTCATGGCTTTCAGTCGATGAGATCGAACGCGCTGTTAATAAGTTAAAGTCTTCCATTGAATTCGTCATCTACAATATATTGCAGGGTGGAGACAATGATTTTCTTTGTACTGTCTGAATCATCAAATTCAATATCGCCGCTATCGACATGTTCTTGGGTGTATATAATCTTCACACCTTCATATGTTTCCTTTATCTTTTTTGTGGATTTAGGGTAATAATTTTCCGGTATTTTTATTATCGAGGCACTAATTTTTTGCTTTTTAAGCTCTTTTGTAAAGCTAGACAATATTTTTTCGTCCGAATGAAGCTCTCCAAACATAGCAGTCAATAGGTTTTCTGGATGCTCGGGGTTGAATAATTTTATAGATGATATAGCTTCTTTAGCTGTTATCTTCAAGCTGCTAATTATTGACGATGGGACTATGTTCTTATTAGACTTGGCAGTGTTTGAAAGCGCAGTTAATAGTCGATCAGTCAATGTCTCGTGCGTGAATTCTCGTGACACGTCAAGAAAAGCTTTAAACTTTTCTGTGATATCACCATTTTTCTCACTCCGATCAATGCATATCAACTTCCCAGTATCTCCGTTTATTTTTATAAGCGCAGATTTCTGTAGCGCTTTTTTGTCCTGAACAAAAGTATTGAGAATTAAATCTAAGATTGGCTTTGTTTTTCCGTCTTCGGTTTGAAGGGTTTTATACGAAATAACTTTAATGTCATCATATTTTATAATTGCAGCGTACCGCTCTTCATCGCTTTTTATCTGCAGCAACATGAGTACACCAGGGATAAGACGTTTATCACTCTCATAAAGCTTTTGAAAGCGTTCTGCGAGAATCTGCGAGCAATCTACGAACGCATGAGGACTATCAAGCGCCTGTTGAATTTGAGTTTGCACACCAGATGCGGGGTTGAAGTTATAACTTGTGCCTTGCGATGTTTCGATGAGTCTAGAGATGAAAAACTCAGAGTGTACGCTGGGGTCTTCAACTTCTGTAAGGATTTTTGGAGCTTTTAAATCAGGCCCAATTATGTGAAAAATCACTCGCTCTACAGTCGAGATCTGACTGATATTAATATCTTCGGTAGTGCTCATTATTCAACCTTCGTGGGCATTTTTTAAACAGCGCCTCGTTTGGGGCGATTCGTTCCGCTTCGTTAGCGAGAGTTGGATCCAATAGTAATCCTAAAAGGCAGCTAATCGCCACTACGTATTGATGTCGCTGTTTTCGCCAACGACGGTCTCTTTTCATTGGTATGACAGGCCTGTGAAAATGTCACAAATCCGAAGGACATCTCTCTATCCCTTGTGCGAAATTTCCTAGATCATCCAGCCTGCTTGCGCTTGGTTTCTCCTGGATCTAGCCTGCGTCTCGTCACTGCACATTCAGTGACCGGGCGTGAGAACCCGTCCTTGAGTAGGCGCATCACTCTGCCAGCTATCGTCGATTTCTATTGGCGCATGCTTCATGGCGGCTGTGTGCAGGCAGACCCCGGTCTGGCCGGATGCCTACTGTTCGGTTTCTCACCCTGTACATAGCTGCCACCTTTTTGTTGTGTGAGAACAACGAAAGATGGCTTTCAGTACAGTAGGAGCAAAGCCATGGTCAAACTCACTCCAGACCCACCCTCCAATCTTGAAGAAACGCTTATACGCATATCCGACTTGATGCGTTGCGCTGCAGCCACGGCGCATGAGGCCGGTGATCAGCTCAATGGGCAGGGCCGAGACCTAACGTTAACCGTCATCTATTTGCTTGATATGGCGCAGATGTTGATCGAGCCATCAATCGCAGGTGTCGGAAGGTGTCCACCGCCGGGGTTGGAGAAGCAAGACTGATCGCCTGATTCAAAGGCAACCGTCTTAGGCGTAAGGTCGCCGAAGCCATGTTGTAATTAAACATCTTCGTGTCCGCCCCCACATGCGGACCCCGTAAATGCTCATGAAGACGCTCCGACTTGTCGGGGCGTTTGCTTGTCTGGAATACTCATTTCCATTTGTGACGATGGCAAGGAGGTGGTTTGTGACAGCGACCGGAATTCAGGTACGTCGTTTTGTGCCGAACGATGAGCGAGGTGTGTCGGCATTGATCCTGCCCATCCAGCGTGAAGAATTCGGTATCCCCATCACCGCCGAGGATCAGCCTGATCTGAAGGCGATTCCAGAGTTTTACCAGACCGGCACCGGCGATTTCTGGGTCGCGGTGCAAGGTGATCACGTCGTCGGCAGCATCGCGCTCAAGGACATCGGCTCAGGGCAGGCAGCGCTGCGCAAGATGTTCGTTGCCGCGCCGTTTCGCGGCAAAGAGTTCTCGATTGCAGCCAAGCTGCTGGACCGTTTGATCGAAGAGTCGACTCGCAAAGGCGTGACCGAAGTGTTTCTGGGTACAACCGACAAATTTCTCGCCGCACATAGATTTTATGAGAGGCACGGTTTCCAGGAGATCGCAAAAGAGGATCTGCCTGCGAGCTTTCCGCTAATTGCGGTGGACAGCAAGTTCTACGTGCTGGGTTTGAACCCTGAGTAAAGCTGTGGCCGCAGCTCAGCCCAACGGATTAAACCCGCTCGCCGCACTGCAATAGCGTTGGCGAGTGGCGGATTCAGCGAGACGCTTGCACTCCTCCTTGAAATACACCTTGGCACCCTTGCGACACTCCCGGTATTCGATTGAGCCTCTACGCCAGTTACGGCACACGCTGGTGCCGTCGATTTGAGCATCTGTAACGATCCATTCAGCGTGATAGGTGCGCTTCCTGTCCCACTGCCACACAACGGCCGACTCAACGAATTGCGCCGCTGCGAGCCTTGGCTGCGGCCTTTGCTGTTGTGCCTTGTAGTGGCTCATGTAGCTCGCAGACACCATGCCCTGTGCGGTTGAATTTCGAACTGTCTCTTGGCCTTTGCCGAATCGACAGGTAGCGACTGTTTCGTCGATGAGATTATCCGGTCCCATGCACTCAGACAGCGTTTGGGGGCGGCCCGGCGTCTCGTGTAGTGGTAGCGGAGCAACGGCTGAAGCGTCGGCATCGAAGACAGCAGAAGATAGCGCAGGCGCGGCATCGATTGTTTTCGGCAAATGCCGGTAATGAAACAGGCCGTAAGCGCACAGCCCCATCAGTAAAAGCACCATCAATAGATAGTGCTGGAACGTCGGAGCACTCCTTGACTTGCGGCGCTGAGCACGCGCAATTGTGTCTTCCTCGTCGACACTCAAGTTCTCGGAAGCGTTACGGCGATTCTTCATGTCTTGCAATCAAGCCTCCTGAATACCTGACTGGCTTTTCAGCGCGTTGAAAATGTCCATGGCCGAGCTGTCGTCCGATGTGATGAGCGCGGCGTAATTGGCGGGGTATTGTGCTTTTTCTATGGGTGGCAGCTGGTCGTAGTGGGCGAGAAGCATGACCAGCGTTTGAGTGCTTTTGCCAGTTTCGTTGTATTCGTCGGTATAGCGTTTACACATCGCCCTGTTCCAGTTTTCCTGTTGAACATGGTTTTCGGACGAAGCCGCGCTTCTCTCATTAATGGTGAAGTCGCCACTTTCGTCATACATAACCAACCTCAATTGATCCTGAGATAAGCCTGCGAACGGGTTGGTGCCTGATCCATTCTTGAACGAAGTCGCCTGCCTCGCTCTTTCGAGCCGCGCAGGGTCGTCCGTATCCGGAATCTCTGCGTCGTGCAGTTTCCTATTGGCGTGATAGCTGTTGCCTGCAATTTTGTCACTAATACTGTTTGCCAGAGACCTCAGGCTTTTGAAGTCAAGACTGCTGTCGCGAGCCTGAGCTCGTGCGGCACTACTACTTAATTGACTGGACAATGTCGAGAAGGTGGCACCGTCAATAGCAGATGCAGAATCAAGTTCTTTCAGGCTGGAGTTTAAAGTCGTGGCGGAGGTGCTTTTCTCGACAGTCGTTAGTGCAGTTTTATTGGTGAGGTGTGTGAGGGATGTTGTATCAATCATGCTGCGTCCTCGCGGCAGAGGCCAATCCATGGCTTTATATTCACTCTTTATATCGGCCCAGCCAGACACCGCTTTAGTTTTCCGCTGAAAAGCGTGCGTATCAAAATGCGACACGCACGCTCCGGGGGCTTATTTCATGGTGAATTCAGCAGCCCACGCGTAGGTGGAGAGATTGGTGGCGCGAGACGTCGCCGTGCAGACTGCGCCGCCTTCAGAGTTTGCAGTCCGGTTCCATTTCGGCACCTTGGCCCCGCCTGCACCGGGAAGCTTTATGAAGGTGGTCGAGAATACGCAAACCTTGGAACCCATGACGTAGCGAACACTGGCGTAGCTGGTATCCGGCGAGAGAGTGCTTTGCACCGAGTAAACATTTGAATCTCCAATTTGGACTTTCGGAGCAATAGCCGTTCTGGCATTAAGCCGAGTCGACATTTCGTTGCGAGTGACCGGCTTATACTCCGCCACCTCCGTTCCAAGATTCTTGAACGTCACAGTGACCGGGGGTCCCGCTTGCGCCGTAACGCTGGTGCACAGTGTTGCAAAAGCAAGGGAAGCCAATAAGGTCTTGTTGGTTTTCATAGGGAATAATCCTTGAGTTAAATGAGTAATTTCATATTGATTTTGAATAAGGTAAACGCGAGACGAAACGGGGTAGCGGTCGTTCGTGCCCATACGGATCGTTCAGCTTATAGAGTATCGCGGAGGGTTAGTAAGTCGTGCGCACAGTGAATGCGTCGATCAGATAAAGTATCTCCAGTCAACATGATAGATAAAGGTTAAGCGATGCATAAAGCGCATGAATGCCTTGATGGGCCCGTCAGGAGCAAATTTTAACTTGCTGAAATTAGTTATTGTTTTTTAACACAAGCGACACGGAAGGCAAGTAGGAAACTTCTGATTCTTGGCGCATTGGCGAAAGATATTTTTTATTCTTGTCTTTTAGCGCTGCATTGGATTAACTGCGCTGGCGAGAGCTAAACATGTAAGTATATTGCGCCCTGCAAGACTGAAGGGCGCAATAGCTTTCTTCACGTCACTGCATAAAACTTGCGCACATACCCCGTGCTGGTCCATTTGCAAGGCGCGCCCTGGGCGACGAATACGATGTCGCCTGTGTTCACGGTCAGGCTAGGGCCGTTTTCCAGGCTCAATACTACGCTGCCTTCGATCAGGTTCATCAGCTCATGGATTTTGTGCGGGCGCGAGATGCGCTCGTAGGGTGTGGAGTCCCAGACGCCGATGCGCAAAGTGCTTGCGGTGTCTTCAAACAGGTTGTTGCTGCGGCACTGCGGCAGCGCGCTGATCATGATCGCCGGGTCTGGCGGTGAGGACGGTGTGAGCATGGCGAGGCGGTCCAGAGCGGTAATGCCGGGTTTGTCGGGGCCATTGGCCTGAGTGGATACGCAGAACGCCCAGAGGCTGTCCGGTTGCGCTTCGATACGTACTTGCGTGCCACGACCGATCACGGCACTTTCGCCGGTGCTGATGGTGATGCTGCCGGTGCCAGAGGTCAGCGTGACGCTGCCGCGATGCATCACCAGCATTTCGGTGTAGGGGTAGGCCTCTATCGAGAGCGCCGTACCCAATTCAACGATGCCAGCCGCAATACCCTGTTCATCGACAAATGCAGTGCGGCGGCCACTGTCGAACGGGTCATGCGCATCAATGGGGCCGGTGGTGAATTCGGTATCTACCGGGCTGAGGTCAGCGCGGGCCAATAGCAGGACTGTGGGGTGGGGCATTGGGTTGGGCTCCTGGATGAGAATTTATGATTCATCGATGATCGTTCCAACGCGGTGCGCTTGGCGTTATACCCAACTCTTGTGGGAGCGGACCGGGCGACGCTTCGCTCGTTCGCGAAAGGGCCGGTATATTCTTCGAAAATATATCGCCTGAATTACCGTCTTCGCGAACAAGTTCGCTCCCACTGCAGGTTTCTGCCCAGCCTGCCACTGCGGTTTCAGCCCCGCTTTTAGAGCTCATCCGCACTTTTGTGTAACGCTGAGCGCAGAGCATTGGCACGATGATGTTTTTCCGGGCGATCAGCCGATCGCCTGGGTAATCAGCGCAAACTGGCGCACGCCCTGGCTGGCTTGCGGAACTGCGCCCATGCTCATGCAGGTCACGCTATCGACACGCTTGAGGCCGGCTTCGTCCAGCCAGTCGGCCAGGCCGCAGTCGGTCGGGATGTCAATGCGTACAAAGGCGTAAGGCACTTTGCCCAGCAGTTGCTCGATCATGTGCCTGGCCTGTTCCACCGTCTGGGCGACGACAGGGCCGATGCACAGGCCACGGCCGAACGGGCGCAACAGGGCAAAAGCCTGCAACTGGCCATCGCGTTCGATGCCGACTGCGTGCTCAAGGTTATTGAGCACATCGCCCAGCGTTACCGAACGGTCCATACCCGAACCGGCATTGGCCAGTTCCAGCACGCGAGCATGGTCAGCCTCGCTCAACGCGCGACTGCTTTCCTGTGCTTTCAATGCGGTTGTGTCAGGCAGTTGTGCCTGCCCCTGACGCTGTTGAACCTCACCAAAACTGACGAAGCCCATTTTCTCGTACAGCGGTGCGCCAGCAAGTGTTGCATTGAGGATGGCGGTGCGTGGCGGCACGCAGCCGACAGCAAGCTCCATCAATTTGCGGCCAATGCCCTTGCCTTGATAGTCGTCGCTGACAATCACCAGACCGATAGTGGAAAACTCGCCCTGATGGCAGGCGAAGGCACTGCCGATCAAGCGACCGTTGTGTACTGCAACAAAGCCTTGCGCGACTCGTTGCAGCATGGCCCAGTCTTCCAGTCGATGCGGCCACTTCAGGGCAATGGATAACTCATGAGCGTTACCGACATCGGCTGCGGTCATGGGGCGAAATTCAAAGTCGAGGCGTTGCTGAGCGAGCATGACGTGTCTCCGTCCAGAAGGATGCACCGGCAAAATAAAGGCTGCGGCAAGCTTGCTGTATCCCACCTGATGCGGGCGCTGACAAGAGGTCTGCAAGCATTCGGCAGATTCCACAAACCGCCGTTCGCCAGACCACAGTTACTGCTTAAATCGGGTGGGCACCCGGCAGCAAATGCTTGTGGTTTTTCTTCGGTTTCAGGCTCTTTATATAGCCGCCGGAATTTGCTGCTCGCAGATCACTGGCGCGGCGCAGTTTCTGCGGTGCAAACCCGCGTGCTTGAGCCCGAGCGCCCTGAAAAGGGTCAAAAAAGCGCCGAAAACCGGGCTCTGCCCAAGGCTGGAGCGCCCCGCAAAGTCTGCTGAGCGCGCACCTCAAAACGGTGGTTTCTATCAAGCAGCCATCACTTTTAACGCCATATGCTGATTTCACGGTGTTGTAATGAGGTTGTGCTGCAGCGTGCATCACCGCCCTTGGAAATGAGGCCGGATTGCTCGTCATGCCATGACCTCAACGAACTTTCAGGACCGCACACAATGAGCTTTCTTCGACCAAAATTCATTACGTTCGACTGCTACGGCACGTTGACCAATTTCCACATGGGCACCATGACGCGCGAGCTCTTCGCCGACCGCGTACCGGCCGAACAGATGGATCAGTTCGTCAAGGATTTTTCGGCGTATCGTCTGGATCAGGTCATGGGTGACTGGATGCCGTACGACGAAATTCTCAAGGTTGCACTGGCTCGCACCTGCAAGCGCTGGAACGTTGAATACCGCGAAGAAGGCCAGCTGTATTACGACGCCGTGCCGACCTGGGGCCCACACGCCGATGTGCCCGCCGGTCTGTCGAAAATCGCCGACAAGATCCCGTTGGTGATTTTCTCCAACGCCAGCGACAGCCAGATCATGTCCAACGTCGAAAAGCTCGGCGCGCCGTTCCACAAGGTGTTCACCGCTGACCAGGCCAAGGTCTACAAGCCACGTCTGGCTGCGTTCGAGTTCATGCTCGACAACCTGGGTTGCGGCCCGGAAGACATCTTGCATGTGTCTTCAAGCTTCCGTTACGACCTGTTTTCCGCACACGACATGAAAATCAAGAACAAGGCATTCGTGGCTCGCGGTCATGAACAGCCAGCCAACAGCTTCTACGAATACCACCAGATCCCGGACATTGGCGGGCTGGCCGGGCTGGTCGGCCTCTAAACCGGACAACTCGCGCAACACCGGCATTTTTTCAAGGTGCTCTTCTATGAGTGACAAGGGGAACAGAATGCGCAGTGAGTCTTACTGGCTCGATACGGCTCCAGACTTTACCGGCGCGCAGGACGGCGCAGTGGAGGGGCAGGCTGACGTTGTGGTGGTCGGTGGCGGTTTCACCGGTCTTGCGGCGGCGCGTGCATTGGCCTTGAAAGGTGCCAGCGTGGTGGTTCTGGAGGCTGGCCGGGTGATCGGCGAAGCGTCGGGCCGCAACGGCGGACAGTGCAATACCGGTGTGGCTCAGGACTACGCATCGTTGAGCGCAACCCTGGGGGCCGATCAGGCCCGCGAGTATTACAAGGCTTATGAAAGTGCGGTGCAGAGCGTGGTCACGGTGATCGAGCAGGAAAACATCGCCTGCGACATCAAGCGTAACGGCAAGCTCAAGCTGGCGGCCAAGCCAGGACATTACGAAGGACTGGCGCGTACCTGCGAGCTGATTCGTCGTGAGGTGGATGCCGACGTAGAGTTGCTGTCCGCTGAGGATGTGCGCGGCGAAATCGATTCAAACGAATTCCACGGCGGCCTTTTGCAGCGCAACGGTGTGCAGATGCACGTTGGCCGTTTCGGCCTGGGCCTGGCCGATGCAGCCGTGCGCCACGGCGCAAAGGTGTATCAGGGTGCCACGGTGAAGGACTGGAAAGCCAACCGTGGCGGCTTCGTAGTCAACACCTCGAAAGGCTCCATTCAGGCCGGGCAGGTGTTACTGGCGACCGGTGCCTGCCAGCACGGCGGGTTGGGCTGGTATCGCCGACGCATCGTGCCGGTCGGCAGTTTCGTCATCGTTACCGAAGTGTTGCCGCAGGCGCTGATTGACCAGCTGTTTCCCAACCAGCGCGCTTACGTGACCAGCCGTTTGATCGGCAACTATTTCCGTCTGACCCCGGACAACCGCCTGCTGTTCGGCGGGCGGGCACGCTTCGCCATGTCCAATAGCAGTTCCGATGCCAAGAGCGGCAAGGTGCTGCAAGCGGCGATGGCGCAGATGTTTCCGCAACTGGCGCACGTCAAGGTCGACTACTGCTGGGGCGGACTGGTGGACATGACGTCCGACCGTCTGCCGCGTGCAGGCGAACACAACGGCGTCTTCTACTCGATGGGCTACAGCGGCCATGGTGTGCAGATGTCTGTGCACATGGGGAGGGTGATGGCTGAGGTCATGGAAGGCAAGGCGTTGGCCAATCCCTGGAAAGACCTGAACTGGCCAGCCATTCCCGGCCACTTCGGCAAGCCGTGGTTTCTGCCGCTGGTAGGCGCGTATTACCGCTATCAGGACAGCCGCCACTGAGTTTTTGTTTAACCGTCGTGTGTGCTTGAAGGACGCTCCGGCCAACCGTGAGCAACTCGGAATTTCCCCTTTTCGACAGGTAGAACTGATATGGCTGACAAAAAAACCGACTCCCAGCTGATCACAGGCCAAGACAGCCTGCGTGTTTTCGAAGGTCTCAATCGTGGTCTGTCGCGGCGCGATGCGCTGCGTATGCTGGGTGTTGCAGGTGTGGTTGCGGCGGGCTCCACCAGCCTGTTCGGTGCAGCGGGCAAGGTTTTTGCCGATGACGCCGATGCGCCTGTCAAAGGCAAGCCAGGCGGGCGCATTCGTGTAGCGGGCATGTCCAGCTCCACCGCTGACACACTTGATCCGGCCAAAGGCGCGCTGTCTACCGACTACGTTCGCCATTTCATGTTCTACAACGGTCTGACCCGTTTCGACAGCCATCTGGTTCCGCACATGGAGCTGGCCGAAAAGATCGAAAGCGACAACGCCACGGTCTGGACCGTAACCCTGCGCCAGGGCGTGACCTTCCACAACGGCAAGGCATTGACCGCTGGCGACGTGGTGTTCTCCCTGTCGCGCCACAAGGACCCGGCCACCGGCTCGAAAGTGCTGCCGCTGATGGCGCAGTTTTCCGAGATCAAGGCCACCGGCCCGCTGGAAGTACAGATCACCCTCAGCTCGCCAAACGCCGAATTGCCATCGATCCTCGCGGTTTCGCACCTGCTGATCGTGCCCGAAGGCACCACTGATTTCAGCAAGGGCATCGGTACCGGCCCGTTCACCGTCAAGGAATTCAACCCTGGCGTGCGCTCGGTCAGTGCGCGCAACCCTAACTACTGGAAGCCAGGCCTGCCGTACCTGGACGAGATCGAATTCATTGCCATTGCCGACGAGCCGTCGCGGGTCAACGCGCTGCTGTCCGGCGACGTGCACATGATCAACGAGGTCAACCCGCGTTCGACCACACGCATCGCGGCCAGCGCCAAGCACCGCGTTGTGGATGCGCCGTCCGGCAACTACACCGACCTGATCATTCGCCAGGACCAGATGCCCGGCAAGAGCCCGGAATTCACCGAGGCCATGAAGTACCTGCTGGACCGTGAGCAGGTCAAATCGGCAGTGTTCCGTGGCTATGCCCGCGTCGGTAACGACCACCCGATTGCGCCCGGCTCGCGCTACTTCAACGCTGACCTGCCGCAACGCGCCTATGACCCGGAAAAGGCCAAATTCCTGCTCAAGAAAGCCGGCATGGAAAAAATCACCATGGCCGTAGCGGCATCGCCTGCTGCGACCGGTTCGGTGGACATCGCCGTGCTGCTGCAACAGTCGGCCAAACAGGCCGGGCTGACGCTCAACGTCAACCGCCTGCCGAGCGATGGCTACTGGTCCAACCACTGGATGAAGCACCCGCTGAGCTTCGGCAACATCAACCCGCGACCGAACGCCGACGTGATCTTCTCGCAGTTCTTCCAGTCCTCGGCACCGTGGAACGAATCCGGCTGGAAAAACGATCAGTTCGACCAGTTGCTGCTGCTGGCCCGCGGGGAAACCGACGACGCCAAGCGCGCCAAAATGTACGGCGACATGCAGACCCTGGTAAGCCAGAACTGCGGCATCGGCATCCCCGTGTTCATCAGCAACATCGACGGCGTGGACAAGCGCGTTCAGGGCTATTCCAGCAACCCGCTGGGCGGCTTCATGGGCTACATGTTCAGCGAGCAGGTTTGGCTGGACGCGTAAATGCAACGCTGAACCGAGCAGGAGGATGCAGATGAATAGCAACACACTCTGGTTGATCGTGCAGCGCTTCGGCGCGGCGATCGTGACGTTGTTGATCGTTTCCATCGTGGTCTTCGCCATTACGGCGGTGTTGCCTGGAGACGCGGCACAACAGGCCCTTGGGCAATTCGCGACGCCTGAACAGGTCGCCGCATTGCGTACAAAGCTGGGCCTGGATCAGCCAGGTGTGGTGCGTTATCTGCATTGGTTGACCAACCTGCTCGGCGGCAACTTCGGTGAGTCAGTGTCCAACGCGATGCCGGTGTCCGAGCTGATTGCCGGGCGCTTTCCGAAAACCCTGATGCTGTCGGCAACCACCGCGCTGGTCTCGGTACCGCTAGCGCTGGCACTGGGCATTGGCGCAGCGATGTACCGCGGCAGCCGCCTTGATGGTGCGCTGAGTTTCATCACGCTGACACTGGTGGCGGTGCCCGAATTTCTGGTGGCAACCCTGGCGGTGCTGATTTTCGCCGTTAACCTGGGCTGGCTATCGGCGTTGTCGTATGGCGGTGACGTCAGCTCGCCGTGGCAGTTCATGCGCACTTACGCGTTGCCGGTGATGACGCTGTGCTGCGTGATCGTGGCGCAAATGGCGCGCATGACCCGCGCTGCGGTCATCGACCAACTGGACAGCCCGTATGTGGAAATGGCCCGCCTCAAGGGCGTCAGCCCGGTGCGTATCGTGCTGCGCCACGCCTTGCCCAACGCTATCGGGCCCATCGTCAACGCGGTGGCGCTGAGCCTTTCCTACCTGCTGGGTGGGGTGGTTATCGTTGAAACCATCTTCAACTATCCCGGCATCGCCAGCCTGATGGTCGACGCTGTAACCAACCGTGACATGGCGTTGGTTCAAGGCTGCACCATGCTGTTCTGCTCCGCTTACCTGGGTCTGGTGCTGATGGCCGACCTGTGTGCAATTCTTTCCAATCCGAGGCTGAGAACCCAATGACTCAATTCATTGCGAAATCGACGCCTGAAGCGCCGGCACCGGTGCTGCGCAAAAAAGCGTCCCGCCCCACCTCATGGCTTGGCCTGCTGGGCGCAACGGTGTGCTTCATCTGGCTGATGGTCGCGCTGTTCGGTCCTTGGCTTGCGCCGCATGCTGTCGGCGAAGTGGTTTCCGACAACATGTTTGAAAACATGAGCGCGCTTTATCCGTTCGGCACTGATTACCTGGGCCGCGACATGCTCAGCCGGGTGCTGGTCGGCGCGCGCTTCACGGTGGGCCTGGCGCTGATTTCGGCGGTGCTGGCGAGCGGCATCGGCACGCTTTGCGCGCTGTTGTCAGTGGTCGCGCCAAAATGGCTGGACGAAATCATCAGTCGCCTGATGGACGCGTTCATCTCGATCCCCAGCAAAATGCTGGCGCTGATCATGGTCTCGGCGTTCGGCTCGTCCGAGGTGCTGCTGATCTGTACGGCGGTATTGAGCTACACGCCGGGAGCGTTTCGTATCGCGCGCAGCCTGGCGGTGAATATCGAAGCGCTGGAATACGTGCAAGTGGCGCGCACACGCGGCGAGGGTCGTATCTACATTGCCTGCCGGGAAATTCTGCCGAACATGCTCAACCCGGTCATGACCGACCTGGGGCTGCGTTTTGGCTTCATCGTGTTACTGCTCAGCGGCATGAGCTTTCTGGGGCTTGGTGTGCAGCCGCCCGATGCCGACCTTGGCTCGCTGGTACGCGAGAACATCGGCGGACTGAGTCAAGGCGCGCCGGCCATCGTGATACCTGCGCTGGCCATCGGCACGCTGACCATCGGTGTCAACCTGTTCATCGACCGGCTCGCCTCACGGCGCGGTCGCCGCTCGGGAGGGCATTGAAAATGAGCCAGTTGATTCGTGTGCAAGACCTGCGCGTGGTTGCCGATGGCGATCAGGGCGAGCTGGAGATCGTCAAAGGCGTCAGCTTCGCGCTGGAAAAAGGCGAAGTGCTGGCGTTGATTGGCGAGTCCGGCTCGGGCAAGACGACTATTGCGCTGGCCCTGTTGGGGTATGCCAGACGCGGCTGCAAACTGGCCGGCGGTGTGGTTCAGGTGGGCGAGCACGACATGCTCAGCCTGCCCGAAAGCCAGTTGCAGGGCCTGCGCGGCAACCGTGTTTCCTACATTGCGCAAAGTGCCGCGGCGGCTTTCAACCCGGCAAAAAAACTTATTGATCAGGTTATCGAAGGCGCGCTGATTCATGGTCTGGGCAGTCGTGCAGACCTGCAAGCCAAGGCCGTAGAACTGTTCCGCGACCTGGCCTTGCCCAACCCGGAAAGCATCGGCCAGCGTTACCCGCATCAGGTTTCGGGCGGTCAGTTGCAGCGCGTGATGGCAGCCATGGCGCTGATCAGCGACCCTTTGCTGGTGATCCTCGACGAGCCGACCACGGCGCTGGACGTCACCACGCAGATCGACGTGCTGCGCGCCTTCAAGCGGGTGGTGCGCGAGCGCGGTGCGACGGCAGTCTATGTCTCTCACGACCTTGCCGTCGTGGCGCAGATGGCTGATCAGATCGTGGTGCTCAATGGCGGGCGGATTATCGAGCAGAGCAGCACTGCGGCGCTGCTCAAAGGCCCGGAAGACGCCTACACCCGCAGCCTGCTGGCAGCGGCGCGGCCCGACAAAGTACTGAAACCGGCCAGCGAGGTGGTCAAGGACAGCACGTTGCTGACCATCAGGGGCCTGACTGCTGGCTACGGCAAAAAGAACCTGCAAGGCATGCCGATGATTCGCGTGCTGGAAGACATCGACCTGACCATTCGCCGTGGCCAGGCCATTGGCGTGATCGGTGAGTCCGGCTCGGGCAAGTCGACCCTGGCCCGTGTGGTCGCCGGTCTTCTGGACCCGGCGCACGGCAGCCTGACATTCGACGGTGCCGACTTGTCCGGCACCTTGGCGGGACGCACCGAAGAGCAATTTCGGCGCATCCAGATGGTGTTCCAGAACGCCGACACCGCGCTCAACCCGATGCACAGCATCAGCGCAATTCTGGCGCGCCCGCTGAAGATGTATTTCGGCCTGAAGGGCAAAGCCCTGCGCGATCGCATCGACGAACTGATGGACCTGGTGCGCCTGCCCCGTGAACTGGCAGAGCGGCGCCCCAACGAACTGTCGGGCGGGCAGAAACAACGCGTCAACCTGGCCCGCGCGTTGGCGGCCAAGCCGGACCTGATCCTCTGTGATGAAGTGACCTCGGCGCTGGATACCGTGGTGGGCGCGTGCATCCTTGAACTGCTCGGCGAACTGCGCCGCAAGCTGGGTGTTTCCTACCTGTTCATCAGCCATGACATTTCCACCGTCCGCGCGTTGTGCGACGACATTGTGGTGATGTACAGCGGCCACAAGGTCGAAGAGGGCAGCCGCGAAGCGTTCAGCCGTGTGCCATTCCATCCGTACACCGACCTGCTGGTGCACTCAGTGCCAGAACTGCGTCAGGGCTGGCTGGAAACCTGTGGTGTGACCAGCGGCAAGCTGCCACCCATCAGCGCCCCGGCCAACAACCCCGAGCTGTGCACCTTTCTCAACCGTTGCCCGGCCCGTGTCGAAGGCCTGTGCAACAAGACTGCCCCGAGCCGTCGCATGATCGCAGGCGGCAGCGAAATCCTCTGCCATCGCGACAGCGACGAGCTGCAGGCCGTGCAAGAAAACCTTAATCCTGTGACCGTGGGAGCCTACGCATGAGTGGCCGTTTTGTGAGACTGGGCGAACGTGATCGCCCGGTTGTGAGCCTGATGGTCGATGGCGCGCCCATAGAAGCATTGCAGGGCGACACCTTGATGGTGGCGTTGCTGACCCGCAAAGCCACGCTGCGCCAGTCCGAGTTCGACTCCGGACGTCGTGCCGGTTTTTGCCTGATGGGCGCCTGTCAGGATTGCTGGGTCTGGACCCGCAACGGCGAGCGCCTGCGCGCCTGCTCCAACGAAGTCCGCGACGGACTCGATATCGTCACCACCCAACCGGAGGCGAAATGGCCACTTCTTCACGGTTAGACGTTCAGAACCCTGCCAGCCCGAGAGTCGTCATCATTGGCGCTGGCCCAGCGGGCACCCGTTGCGCCGAAACCTTGCTGGCGGCGGGCATCAAACCGATTCTGATCGACGAAAACCGGCGCGACGGCGGGCAGATCTATCGCCGTCAGCCAGAAGGCTTCAAGCGCGATTATTCAGCGTTGTATGGCACCGAAGCAGCCAAGGCGCGTGACCTGCACGAAAGCTTTGATCGCCTGCGCGCACAAATCGACTATCGCCCCGACACACTGGCCTGGAACCTCACGCATGGCGAGCTGTGCTGTGCCAGCCAGGGCGTTCATACCGTGGTGGAATACGACGCACTGATCCTGTGTGCCGGGGCCACCGACCGGCTGATGCCGATCAAGGGCTGGCAACTGGCAGGCACCTACAGCCTGGGCGGCTCACAGATCGCGCTCAAGTCGCAGTCGGTGTCCATCGGCAGTCGGGTGGTGTTCATGGGTAGCGGACCGTTGCTTTACCTGGTCGCCAGCCAGTACGTCAAAGCCGGTGCCGATGTGGCCGCTGTGCTCGACACCTCGCCGTTCAGCAAGCGCATCGGCGCGATGCCCAAATTGCTCGCGCGCCCTGGCTTGCTGTTCAACGGCATGAAACTGCTGGCCCAGTTGTACAGCGCTAAAGTGCCGGTGCACCTGGGCGTGCAGCCCGAAGAAATTATCGGCAGCGAGCAGGACGGTGTGACCGGCGTGCGCGTGAAGCTCGCCAACGGTAACTCGCTGACCGTCGATTGCGATGCATTGGCGCTGGGTTATCACCTGCGCCCGGAAACTCAACTGGCTGACCTGGCCGGATGCCAACTGCGTTTCGACGACGCGTCCGGGCAATGGGTGCTGGCGGTCGACGAAGACGGTCGCACCTCGGTGAACGGCGTTTATGCAGCGGGCGACGGCGCAAAAATCCGTGGTGCCGATGCTGCCGAACAGGCAGGGCGATTGGCGGCGATGGCGTTGCTGGACGATCTTGGCCGGCCTGTGGATAACTCGCGCCGCGAAGAGGTGCGCAAGAATCTGCAGGTCATGGACCGCTTCCGTGTCGGGCTGACCGAAGCGTTTCCCTGGCCTGCTGCCCAGGCAGCTGCGTTGCCCGATGAGGCGATTGTCTGCCGCTGCGAGATGATCAGCGCCGGTGAATTGCGCGGCGTGGTGCGTGAAAAAGGCGCATGCGAAGTCAACCGCGCCAAGGCTTTCAGTCGCGTTGGCATGGGCCGTTGCCAAGGCCGTTATTGCTCGCAGGCCGGTGCCGAAGTAATCGCTGCCCAGGCCGGTGTGCCGGTCGAGCAGGTCGGTCGTCAGCGCGGGCAGGCACCGGTCAAACCGCTGTCGATGCTGGTGGACGAGGTGGCCTCATGAAACAACCGAAAGTGGATGTGCTGATTGTCGGTGGCGGCTTCATGGGCTCGGCGTCGGCGTTCTTTCTGCGTCAGCGCGGCAAGTCGGTGACCCTGCTGGAGCGCGACGTGATCGGCCAGTACGCCAGCGGCGTCAACTTCGGCAACGTACGGCGCCAAGGCCGGCACCTCGGTCAGCTGGAACTGGCCAACCGCTCCAGAGCACTGTGGCAGCGGTTGCCTGAGCTGATCGGCGAAGACCTGGAGTTTCTGCCCAGCGGGCACATGCGCGTCTGCTATCGCGAGGATGAAATCGCTGAGCTGGAAGCTTATGCAGCGGCCCCGGAGGCCCGTGAGCTGGACCTGAAAATCTACAGCGGCAAGGCACTGCACGAGCGTTTCGGGTTTCTCGGGCCGGACGTAAAGGGCGGCTCCTACGCGCCGCACGATGGCCACGCCAACCCACGTCTGGCTGCACCGGCTTTTGCGCGCGCAGCGATTCGTGCCGGGGCGCGCATCGAAGAGCGTACCGAAGTGGCGCACGTGGAAAAGGTCGGTAACGAATTTGAAGTCACCACCACTGACGGGCGCATTTTTACTGCCGATCAATTATTGATCACCGCAGGTGCCTGGGGGCAAAAACTCTCCGCGCAGTTTGGCGAGCCCGTACCGCTGGAAACCAATGGCCCGCAGATGGCTGTGACCGAACCGGTGCCTTATGCGCTGCCGACCGTCATCGGCGTGTTTACCAAAATCCCTCACGAAGTGATCTACTTTCGGCAGATCGCGCGTGGCAACATCGTCATCGGCGGTGGTTTTCGCAGCAAGCCGGACATGGTAAACCGCCGCGCCTACGTCGAACCGCGCAGCATCATTAATCAGGTGCAGCAGATGCGTCGGCTGTTGCCCGGTGTCGGCAACCTGAACATCATCCGCGTGTGGAGCGGCATTGAAGGCTACACGCCGGACTCGCTGCCGGTGATGGGCCGCAGCGGTAAGGTCGATGGCCTGTTCTATGCATTTGCCTTCTGCGGTCACGGCTTCCAGCTCGGTCCGGGCGTGGGCGACGTGATGGCTGAACTGATCAGCACCGGTAAGACCAGCACCTCGATCAGCCCGTTCGACATTCGCCGTTTTGAAATCGTTACCGAAAAAGCGAGTAAAGCCTCATGAGCCCCCGCGCCCTGGAAATTCTCAAACGCCTGATCGCCTTCGACACCGTGTCTTCGGAGCCGAACATGGCACTGATCGAATACGTCCGTGAACTGCTGGCCAGCAAGGGCATCGAGTCGTTGATCGTCAAGGACGAGACCGGCAAGAAGGCCAACCTGTTCGCCAGCACCGGCCCGCGTGATGTACCCGGCGTGCTGCTGTCCGGCCACACCGACGTGGTTCCTGCTGCTGGCCAGGCGTGGACGATGCCGCCATTTCAGGCGACCCTGCGCGACGGGCGCATCTACGGTCGTGGCACCTGCGACATGAAGGGTTTCATTGCCCTGGCCATCGACGCGATGCTCGATGCCGCGGACATGACCCTGATCCGTCCGCTGCAACTGGCGCTGTCCCACGATGAAGAGATCGGCTGTGTCGGCGTGCGGCGGCTGCTGGATGTGTTGCATCTGGCACCGGTACGCCCGTTCCTGTGCGTGGTTGGCGAGCCGACCCTGATGCAGTTCGCTGTCGGTCACAAGGGCAAGGCGTCCTATCGCACCTTCTGTCGAGGCCAGGAGGCACATTCCTCGCTGGCCCCAAGAGCGGTCAACGCGATTCACCTGGCCAGCGATTTCATCGCCGAGCTGCGCAAGAGCCAGAAGCAGATCGAACAGCAGGGCGCGCGTGACGACGGTTACGACATTCCTTACAGCACCGTGCACATCGGCCGTATCGATGGCGGTAAGGCGCTGAACATTGTGCCCAACCTGTGCACCATGGAATTCGAATACCGCAACCTGCCGGGCGACAATCCCGACGTGCTGCTGGAGCAACTGCGCGAGCGCGCCGAAGTGCTGGTACGCGAGGCGAAACAATTGTCGGGCGTGGCCGCTATCGAAATAGAAGTGATGAACGAGTACCCGGCACTGGAGACTCATCCGAGTGTGGAAGCAGTGCGCATGCTGCACGCATTTGCCGAACCGGGCACTCAGCACATCAAGGTCTCCTATGGCACTGAAGGGGGTCTGTTCGCCGGGCGGCTCAACGTGCCGGTGGTGGTGTGCGGGCCAGGCTCTATCGAGCAGGCACACAAGCCGGACGAGTTTATCGAGGAGAGCCAGATGAACGCGGGTGAGCGCTTTCTGCAAACCCTGCTGGGCTCGTTGAAGCAGTAGAGGCTGCCGTCCGAGAGCAAATTTCAGCATCGGACGCTGCCGTTATCCTGCTTTCAGCATCCTGGACTGCGGCGCCTGCCTAGACTGGCAGGTATCCCGAAACAGGACTCGACCATGCTCAAGAATCAGTTGAAAGACCCCAGCCTGCTGGTAGACCGCGCCTACGTCGATGGGCAATGGATCAGCGCTGACGATGGTGCAACCCTGACCATCAGCGACCCGGCGACCGGCGAAATGATCGCGCAGGTTCCGGCCCTGAATGGCCCTGAAACCCGTCGCGCCATCGAAGCTGCGGATCGTGCATGGCCCGCCTGGCGCGCACGTCCCGCTGCCGAGCGCGCGGCCCTGCTGGAGCGCTGGCATCAGGCGATGCTCGATAACGTCGAAGACCTGGCGCTGATCATGACCCTTGAGCAGGGCAAGCCGCTGAACGAATCACGCGGCGAGATCCGCTATGGCGCCAGCTTCGTCAAATGGTTCGCTGAAGAGGCGCGCCGCTCCTACGGTGAAACCATCCCCGCGCCCAGCGCAGACCGCCGTTTGATGACCCTCAAGCAGCCGGTGGGTGTGTGCGCCGCAATCACCCCATGGAATTTTCCCAACGCAATGATCACCCGCAAGTGCGCGCCAGCCTTGGCTGCCGGGTGCCCGATCATCGTCAAGCCATCGGACCTCACGCCTTTGTCGGCGCTGGCGCTGGCGGTATTGGCCGAACGCGTGGGTATTCCTGCCGGTGTGTTCAACGTCATTACCGGCATGCCCACAGGCATTGGCGAAGAACTCACCGGCAACCCGGTGGTGCGCAAGATTTCCTTTACCGGCTCGACCCCGGTCGGCCGCTTGCTGATGCGCCAGAGCGCCGAACACATCAAGCGTCTGAGCCTCGAACTGGGCGGCAACGCGCCCTTCATCGTGTTTGACGACGCGGACCTGGAACAGGCGGTGACGGGCATCATGCTCAGCAAATTCCGCAACGCCGGGCAGACCTGCGTGTGCGCCAACCGGATTCTGGTGCAAGACGGCATCTACGACCGTTTTGCTGCACGGCTGGTAGAGGAAGTGAGCAAACTCAAGGTCGGCAACGGCCTGGAAGAGGGCGTGACCATTGGCCCGCTGATCAACCCGGCGGCGGTCAGCAAGGTTACCCGGCACATTGATGATGCGCTGAGCCAGGGCGCGAAGTTGCTGCATGGCGGCCGTCCCGATGGCACCAGTCAATTCGTCCAGCCAACGGTATTGGGGGAAACCCATGCGGGCATGTTGCTGGCCAACGAAGAAACCTTCGGGCCTGTTGCGCCACTGATGCGCTTCACCGACGAAGCCGAAGCGCTGGCACTGGCCAACGCCACGCCTTATGGCCTTGGCGCGTACTACTTCACCCAGGACCTGCGTCGCTCATGGCGTTTCGGCGAGGCGCTGGAGTTCGGCATGGTCGGCCTCAACACCGGCATCATCTCCATGGAAGTCGCCCCCTTCGGTGGCGTCAAACAATCCGGCCTTGGCCGCGAAGGCTCCAGCTACGGCCTGGATGAATACCTGGAAGTGAAGGCGTTTCATGTGGGGGGGTTGTAGCGTTCAGAACGGCGTACCAACGCGGAGCGTCGGCACGATAGTTGAGATTATCGTTCCTCACGCTCCAGCGTGGGAATGCAGGTCGTGACGCTCCGCGTCACAAATCCACAGAGCACAGCACGCTCAAGATCGGACGCGGAGCGTCCAGAACTGCATTCCCACGCGGAGCGTGGGGAACGATAATCCAACGCATCAGTAACCCTGGCCCCGATCCACCTGCCCCTGCATCGCTTCACCACGCTCAAAGCGGCGAATGTTATCGAGAAGGCCGGGGAAGGCGCTTTCCGGTTGGGTCATGGCCGCGACATGCGGTGTCAGCATGATCTTCGGGTGTTGCCAGAACGGATGATCAGCCGGTGCCGGTTCCTGTTGCAGTACATCCAGCACCGCAGCGCTCAATTGGCCGCTGTCCAGTGCTTCAAGCAGGTCCGCTTCCACCAGATGCCCGCCACGGCCCATGTTGATCAATGCTGCACCTTGGGGCAGGCGCTCGAAAAGCTGACGATTGAGGATGCCTTCGGTTTGCCCGGTCAGCGGCAACACACACAGCAGAATGTCGCACTGACCAAGAAACGCACTCAGCTGTCCTTCACCCGCATAACACGTCACGCCTTCTACCTGATGCTCGCTACGCGCCCAGCCCGACAGCTCGAAACCGAATGGTTTTAGGGTCGACAGAATATGCTGCGCCTGCAAGCCCAGCCCCATCACACCCACGCGACGCTTGTGCGCCGGTACCAGCGGATGAGCTTTCCAGACGCCCTCGACCTGCTGCTGCCGATAACGCAGCATTTCCCGGTGCAGGCTCAGTACCGCCAAAGACGCGTACTGACACATCCCGTGACTGATGCCGGGGTCCAGCAGACGAACCACCGGCAAGGACTCGGGAATACGGCTCAGGTCCAGTTGATCGACGCCCGCAGAAAAGGCGAACAGCACCTTCAGGTTGGGCAGCAGCTCCTGGAGATCGTCAGGTGCCAGCCAGGCGCCCAAGTAGTGGATATCGGCCGGGTCGCCGATATCCGGCCACACACGCCATTCAATGTCCGGCGCGTGCTCGGCAAACAGGACACGCCAGCGTTCGGCGCGTGCGGGATCGGCTTTGTAGAGCAGGGCGGGCATGGGCATTTCCTGAGTGTGAAAGTGGAGCCCCATCATGCCGCAAGTCGGAAGCAGGATCTGTCGAAACAGCCTTTTGCAGAGCACCGGCATGACTGAAAAGCAGCGTTGCCCGGCAGATTGCGTGGTGCTCGCAAGGCATGAAGGAATCTGCCGTTTGCGAGGCGAAAAACAGTTGATCTGGACATCTGAGAGGGCAAGTTCGGCGTAGATCATTTCGCTGAACGCTTAACCTGAACAGCATCGCAGCCACCCCGTCGGCTGCCAGGCCCACGACAGGTAAAACCATGAACAGCAAAGTCGACGAAACACCTCATCTGCTCCGCCAGCGCGATCAGTTCGTGCCGCGAGGCATTGTCACGGCCCACCCGCTGGTCATCGACCGCGCGCAGGGTTCTGAACTGTGGGACGTCGATGGCAAGCGCTATCTGGATTTCGTCGGCGGTATCGGCGTGTTGAACATCGGCCACAACCACCCCAACGTGGTCGCGGCGATTCAGGCGCAACTGACCAAGGTCACCCACGCCTGCTTCCAGGTGGCGTCCTATCAGCCCTATCTGGATCTGGCCAAACGCCTGAGCCATCTCATCGCGGGCCAGAGCGGCATCGATCACAAGGCCGTGCTTTTCACCTCTGGCGCCGAAGCGGTCGAAAACGCGGTGAAAATCGCCCGCGCTCACACCAATCGCCCGGCAGTTATCTCGTTCCGCGGCGGTTTTCATGGCCGTACGCTGCTTGGCACTACGCTGACCGGCATGAGCCAGCCGTACAAACAGAATTTCGGCCCGATGGCCCCCGAAGTGTTCCACACGCCGTACCCGAACGAGTATCGCGGCGTGACCAGCGAAGTCGCGCTGGCGGCGTTGCACGAGCTGTTGGCCACCCAGGTCGCACCGGAGCGTGTGGCGGCGATTCTGATCGAGCCGATGCAGGGCGATGGCGGCTTCCTGACTGCGCCGGTGGAGTTCATGAAGGCCTTGCGTGCGCTGACCGAGCAACATGGCATCGTGCTGATTGTCGATGAAATCCAGTCCGGTTTCGGGCGTACCGGCAAATGGTTCGGTTTCGAGCATTCGGGTATCCAGCCTGATCTTGTGACCGTGGCCAAGAGCCTCGCGGGCGGCATGCCGCTGTCGGGCGTGGTCGGGCGTGCCGAGATCATGGACGCACCGCTTCCGGGCGGCCTGGGCGGCACCTACGGCGGCAATGCGCTGTCGTGCGCCGCTGCGCTGGCGGTGATCGACACGTACGAGCAGGACAATCTGCTCGCGCGTGGCGAGCAGCTGGGCCAACATTTGCGTGCCGGTCTGCTCAAGCTCAAGGACCGTTACACCTGCATCGGCGACGTGCGCGGCACCGGCTTCATGCTCGCCATGGAACTGGTCAAGAACGACGCCGCACGTAGCCCGGACGCTGATCTCAATCAGAAGATCATTGATCAGGCACGCATTGGCGGCCTGTTGGTGATCAAGTGTGGTGTGTACCGCAACGTGTTGCGTTTCCTCGCACCGCTGGTCACCACAGAGCAGCAGATCGATGAAGCACTGACCATTCTCGATGCCGCCTTGGCACGAGTATTGAAGTCCAGCTGAGCGTAGACGTGGTCGCGGTTGTCGCGAGACGCTGCGACCACCCGCGCTGGGGATCATTGTTGAATGGAGACGTTGCCTGCCATGGGGCTTATTGATTACCGCGCACTGCTGATCGATTGTGATGAGGTTCTGGTGGACCGTGATTCGGGTGTCTGGGCGGCGTTGCAGCCGTTGCTGGAAAACGGTCTGAACACACCGGATAAAGACTCGGTCCTGACCGAATTCAATGATGTTGTGCGCACGCTCTATCCGCGCTTCGACGAATTGGGATTCAGCGGCCTGCTGTGCTTTGCGCACCGGCAACTGGCCGAGCGCCTTGGCATCAAGGCCAGTTGGGAAGAAGGTATGACCTTCGCCCGTTCCGTGCCGAACTGGACGCTGTTCGAGGATGCACCCGGCGCGATGCTCTACCTGCGCAAGTTCTATCGGCTGCTGGTGTACGCCGACCGGGACCTGCAGGATCGCGGCATCCTGTGCGAACGGCTGGGGCTTGAACCTGACAGCCTGCTGTCCCTGACCACTCACCCGCTGGACAATCCGGACTGGCTCGCCGGGATGGATCTGGAGCCACGTGAAACGCTTCTTGTGTCTCGCCCGCCTGCCTCGGCGTTAGGCACCGGTGGGCTGTGTCTGATCCGCCGTAGCCGTGAGCAACACTGTCAGCCATGCACTGCCGACCTGTGCATCAACAGCATGGCCGATCTGGTCGCTCAGCATCAGCTGTCTTTACGGCGCTGATTTTGCTAGAAGGTAGGCACCGTGAATGGCAATACAAGAGGTAGGTAATGGAAGGCTTGGTCAAACTGGATCGGATTGATATCAATATCCTGGTAGAACTCCAGAAAGACGGGCGCATGACCAACGTCAGCCTGGCCGACGCCGTCGGGCTTTCCGCGAGCCCTTGCCTGCAGCGCGTCAAACGTCTTGAGTCGGCAGGTTACATTTCCAGTTACAAGGCGCACCTTAATCTGGCCAAGATCACCGAATCGGTCACAGTGTTCACGGAAATCTCCCTCAGCGACCACAAGCGCGAAGACTTCGCCAAATTCGAAGCCAACATCCGCCACGTTGACGAAGTCCTGGAGTGCCACCTGATCAGCGGCGGCTACGACTACTTGGTGCGCTTCATGACCCGCAGCATTCAGCACTATCAGGAAGTGATCGAAGAGCTGCTGGACAAGAACATCGGCATCTCCAAGTACTTCAGCTACATCGTCATCAAATCCCCGGTCATGAAAGACGGCGTGCCACTGCGCAAACTGTTGCGCCATTGAATCTCTAGCCCGGAGAGGACGCAGAGCGTCCAGAACGGCATACCCACGCGGAGCATGGGCACGATAGTGTTTGCCCGGCCACCGCGTGGGCGCCCGTTCCGCGATCCCCCAGACACTTATCGTTCCGCACGCTCCAGCGTGGGAACGCCCTTCGTGACGCTCTGCGTCACAAAATCTGCGTAGCGCCGCTTGCTCAAGCCAGAGAGGTCGTCGCGCCTCAACACTGACCGAATAATATATTTCTGAAATTATGGCATAGGGCTACTATCCAGGCGGCACGTTGGCCGGGGTTTTGCTCGTGCAGATCTGAAAACCGACAGGGCCCTCTGTCGCCATGGATTTCAAAAGGATGTGTTCGATGCCCGTAGCCGCTCGTTTCCTGGACCATTACCGCAAGGCCGACCGGATCATGCTGGGCCTGATCTGGCTGTTGTTCCTCTACGCGCTCGGGTTGGCGTTCTGGTTTGATACGTTCACCCAGGCAGTCGTGGTCGGTGGCGGCACCGCGGTGGTGCTGACCGGGCTGTATCGTGCCATCGGCGGCACCCGATTGATGCGCTGCTGTGTGGGTGTAGGCCTGATGGTCATGGCCGCGCTGCATATCAATCAGGCGCACGGGCTGATCGAAATACATTTCGGCATCTTCGTGTTTCTAGCTGTACTGACCTTCTACCGCGACTGGCTGCCGATTCTGGTCGCTGCCGTCACCATCGCTATCCACCATGTCGGCTTCCACGCTCTGCAGCATGCAGGCTTCCCGGTTTACGTCATGCACCACGGCGGCGGTTGGAGCATGGTGATGGTGCATGCGGTGTACGTCGTCGTAGAAAGCGCGATTCTGGTCTATCTGGCCGTGCAGAATCAGGCTGAAGCGGTCGAGAATCAGGACATGCTCGATAGAATGCTGGCCACCACCAATCAGTTTTCGCCCAATAGCCAGACAAGCGAGCGTTCGGCCAAACGCGTGCCGCTGGCGCAACGTTTCGAGCAGTTTCTGGAGCAGATCACCAGCCTTGTCGACGGCGTGGTGCGCGACACACGCGGGCTCGGCGAGCTGGGTCATGACCTTGCCAAGGCCAGCGGTACGCTGGAAACCGGAGCACAGCATCAACTCAGCGAGATCGCCCGCATGACCGGCGCAATGCAGCGCATGGGTGATGCAATGAACGATATCTCCAGCCATGTTGCGCAAGCCGTGCAGCGTGCCGGTGATGCAAGCGATCAGGTGGCTCACGGACGCGACAGCGTCGACCGTGCGCAGAGCGAAATCACTCAGCTTGCCGCGCGCATCAACACCACCGATGAAACCGTGCAGGCACTCGCCAACCAGTCAGAGCAGATCGGCAAGGTGCTGGACGTGATCGGCAGTATTGCCGAGCAGACCAACCTGCTGGCGCTGAACGCAGCGATTGAAGCTGCACGAGCCGGAGAGCAGGGCCGGGGCTTTGCCGTGGTGGCCGACGAGGTGCGCAATCTGGCGCAACGCACAGCATCGTCGACCAAGGAAATCCAGACCATCATTGAAGACCTGCAAAGGGGCAGCCGTCAGGCCGCTACAGCCATGAACGACAGCCTGCAAGGCGTCGGGCGTTGTGTGGAAAACAGCCAGCGCGCGTCGGAATCCCTGCGCGCAGTCGGTGAAGGTATCGGGCATATCACCCAGCTTAACGGCCTGATTGCCACGACCACTGAACAGCAGTCCACCGCCAGCCGGGAAATCGCCGATCAATTACGTTCGGTGCAGACCATCGCCGAGCACACCGCCGCCAATATCGGCGTACTCGCGACCAGCAGCCAGAGCCTTTCGCCGCTGGCCATACGCCTGGAGGCGCTGGGCCAGAGCTTCCACAACTAGCTTTCGCACCTGGCTTTAAAATTCAGGCTCAGGCAAACACCAGCCCGGAAGAACGCAGCAGTTCCTGAGTATAGGCCTGCTGCGGCGCGGCGAAGATCTCGCGGGACGGGCCTTGTTCGACCACCTTACCGTCCTTGATCACAATCAGGTCATGCGCCAGCGCATGGACAACCGCCAGGTCATGGCTGATGAACAGGTACGTCAGGCCATGACGGATTTGCAGGTCACGCAGCAGGGCGACGATCTGTTTCTGCACCGTACGGTCGAGCGCTGACGTCGGCTCGTCGAGCAGGATCAGATCCGGCTCAAGCACCAACGCCCGGGCGATGGAAATGCGCTGGCGTTGCCCACCGGAAAACTCGTGCGGGTAACGATGCCGGGTTGCCGGGTCCAGCCCGACTTCCTGCAACACGCGGATCACCGTCTGCTCACGCTCTTTCGGCGTACCGATATTGTGCGTCACCAACCCCTCGGCGATGATCTGCTCCACGGTCATGCGCGGGCTGAGGCTGCCGAACGGGTCCTGAAACACTACCTGCAACTGACGACGCAACGGGCGCATCAGGTGCTGACTGTGCAGGCTCAGCTCCTTGGTGCCGAAACGGATGCTGCCCTCTGAGTCGACAAGACGCAAAATCGCCTGGCCCAGGGTCGATTTGCCCGAGCCGGATTCGCCGACAATCCCGAGTGTCTTGCCCTTGAGCAGCTCGAAACTCACCCCATCCACCGCCTTCACATACTGCGGCTCGCGCTTGAACCAGGCTTTGCCCAGCGGAAACCAGACTTTCAGGTCCTGCACCGACAACAGCGTGTTGCTGTGCGTGGACGGCACCGGCTCGCCGTCTGGTTCGGCGTTGATCAGCAAGCGGCTGTAAGGATGCTGCGGATTGTCGAACAGCGTCTGGCAATCGGCCTGCTCGACGATCTCGCCCTCACGCATCACGCAGACCCGCTGAGCGATGCGCCGCACCAGATTGAGGTCGTGGCTGATCAGCAACAACGACATGTTGAGCCGCTGCTGAAGGGACTTGAGCAACTCCAGAATCTTCACCTGCACGGTCACGTCCAGCGCGGTCGTCGGCTCGTCGGCGATCAGCAAGTCGGGCTCGTTAGCCAGTGCCATGGCAATCATGATGCGCTGGCGCTGCCCACCCGACAGTTGATGCGGATATGCCTTGAGGCGTGACAGCGGGTCACGAATGCCGACCAGTTCCAGCAACTCCAGGGTGCGGCTCAGCGCGGCCTTGCCTTTGAGGCCCTTGTGAGTGACGAGAATTTCGCCGATCTGCTTTTCGACCGTGTGCAGCGGGTTCAGCGAGCTCATGGGCTCCTGAAAAATCATCGCCACACGGTTGCCACGCAGGCTGCGCAATTGCTTGTCGCTGGCGTGGACCAGATCAAGCCCGTCATAGCGAATCGAGCCTTGGGTGCTGACGGTTTTCGCTGGCAACAGACGCAGAATCGAATGCGCAGTGACCGACTTGCCCGAGCCGGATTCGCCGACCAGCGCCAGGCATTCGCCACGGCGGATGTCGAGGCTGACGCCATGCACCACTTCATGGCCGTTGAAGGCGACCCGCAGGTCGCGAATTTCAATCAGGTTGTCTTGCATGTCAGCTCCGAGGATCAAACGCGTCGCGGCAGGCTTCGCCGATGAACACCAACAGAGAAAGAATCAGGGCCAGCGCGACGAACGCGGTCAGCCCCAGCCAGGGCGCTTGCAGGTTGCGCTTGGCCTCGCCGATCAGTTCGCCCAGCGAAGCGCTGCCAGCAGGCATGCCGAAGCCGAGAAAGTCCAGCGCGGTGAGCGTGGCGATGGCACCGGTGATGATGAACGGCAGGTACGTCAGGGTGCTGGTCATCGCGTTGGGCAGGATGTGCCGCCACATCAGCGCGGCATCGGTCAGGCCCAGTGCGCGGGCGGCTTTCACGTATTCAAGATTACGCCCGCGCAAAAACTCGGCACGCACCACGTCCACCAGCGACAGCCAGGAGAACAGCGCCATGATGCCCAGCAACCACCAGAAACTCGGTGACACAAAGCCGGACAGAATGATCAGCAGATACAGCACCGGCAAACCCGACCATATTTCCTGAATGCGCTGGCCGATCAGGTCGGTCATGCCGCCGTAGTAACCTTGAATCGCCCCGGCACAGACGCCGATCACCGTGCTGATCGCGGTCAGCAGCAGCGCGAACAGGATGGAAATCCGCGCGCCGAACAGCACACGCGCCAGCACGTCACGGGCCTGCTCGTCAGTGCCTAGCCAGTTGGTGCCGTCGGGCGGGCTGGGCGAGGGCGCGTCCAGGTCATAGTTGATGGTGTCGTAGCTGAACGGGATCGGCGCGAACAGCATCCAGCCGTTTTTCGCGGCGATCAGCTTGCGCACGTAGTCGCTTGAATAGTCCGGTTCGAAGGGCAGTTCGCCGCCGAAATCGGTTTCCATGTAGGTGCGCAACACCGGGTAATACATCTGCCCGTCGTAGCTGACCAGCAGCGGCTTGTCGTTGGCGATCAGCTCGCCGCACAGGCAGACCAGCATCAGGCCGATGAAGATCCACAGCGACCACCAACCACGCCGGTTGGCCTTGAACAGGTCGAAGCGGCGCCGGGTCTGGGGAGAGAACTCGAACATCAGGCGCTCCTCGCGGAAAAGTCGATGCGTGGGTCGACCAGCGTGTAACACAGGTCACCTATCAGTTTGATCAGCAGGCCGAACAGCGTGAACAGAAACAGCGTGCCGAACACGATGGGGTAGTCCCGCGAGACCGCCGCCTCGTAACTCATGCGCCCCAGCCCATCGAGGCCGAAGATGGTTTCGATCAGCAGCGAGCCGGCGAAAAACACTTCGATCAACGCCTGCGGAATGCCCGCGATGACCAGCAGCATGGCGTTGCGAAACACATGGCCGTACAGCACGCGATGCTCGGTCAGGCCCTTGGCGCGTGCCGTGACCACGTACTGACGGCTGATTTCGTTGAGGAAGCTGTTCTTGGTGAGGATGGTCAGCGTGGCGAACCCGCCGATTACCAGCGAGCTGACTGGCAACACCAGGTGCCACAGATAGTCCTTCACCTTGCCCCAGGTGCTCAGGCTGTCGAAGTTCTCCGAGAACAAACCCTGCGCCGGAAACCAGCTCAGGTAACTGCCTCCGGCGAACACCACAATCAGCAGAATGGCGAACAGAAACGCGGGCGTGGCGTAGCCGATGATCACCAGCGTGCTGCTCCAGACGTCAAACGCACTGCCATGCCGCACCGCTTTGCGTATGCCCAGCGGGATGGAAATCAGGTAGGTGATCAGCGTCGCCCAAAGCCCGAGTGACAGTGACACCGGAAGCTTCTGGGCAATCAGTTCGGTGACCGGCGCGCCACGGAAGAAGCTGGTGCCGAAGTCCAGCTGTGCGTAATTCTTGAGCATCAGCCAGAGTCGTTCGTGCATCGGTTTGTCGAAACCGTAATGTTCCTTGATCTGCTCGATCAGCGCCGGGTCCAGCCCGCGCGTGCTGCGGCTGGCGGTGCCGCTTGCGGCTACTTCGCCACCACCGCCACCAACGCCATTGGGGCTGAAACCCTGAATGCGCGCGATGGCCTGCTCGACCGGTCCGCCGGGGGCGGCCTGCACGATCAGGAAGTTGACGATCAAAATGGCCAGCAGCGTGGGAATGATCAGCAGCAGGCGTCGAATCACATAAGCCAGCATCTCAATACTCCTTGGCAGCGGCGGGCTTGCCGGTCAATGCAGCGGCCTGAGCGTTGGTCAGAGGGGTCGGGCTGATCTGCCACCAGGTTTCCAGGCCAACGTCATAGGTCGGTGCCACATCAGGCATGCCGAAACGGTTGGCGAACACCAGTGGCGTGCCCTTGGAGTAGTAGTTGGGAATCATGTAGTAGCCCCATTGCAGGACCCGGTCCAGCGCCCGCGCGTAGAGCACCATATCGTTGCGAGTATTGGCGCTCACCAGCCCGTCGATCAGCGTGTCCACCGCGGGGTTGCGCAGCACCATCGCGTTTGAACTACCCACTTCGGTGGCGCTTTGCGAGCCGTACAGGTTGTACAGCTCACGGCCAGGAGAAATGATCGGATTACCGTTTTTCGGCAGGCTGACCACGATCATGTCGTAGTCCCGCGCATTGAGCCGGTTGATGTACTGCGCCGAATCGATGCGCAGGAAATCCAGGGTGATGCCGATCTGCGCCAGCGTGCGCTTGAAGGGCAGAATCAGGCGATCGAAACCACCCTGACCATCGAGAAAGCTGAACACCATCGGCTCGCCAGCGGCGTTCACCAGCTTGTTGTCCTTCGGGTGCCAGCCCGCTTCAGCGAGTAGCTTGAGGGCCTGCAACTGCTTGTCACGGATGTAACCGCTGCCGTCGGTTTTCGGCGGCTGATACACCGTGGTGAACACCTCGTCCGGCACCTGGCCGCGCAAGGGTTCGAGAATCTTCAGCTCGGCCGGGGTCGGCAGCTCGGTGGCGGCCATGTCGCTTTTCGGAAAGTAGCTTTGTTCGCGCACGTAGAAATTGCGCATGACCCGGCGGTTGATCCAGTCGAAATCCCACAGCAATGACAGCGCCTCACGCACGCGGCGGTCCTTGAAAATCGGGTTGTCCAGATTGAACACAAAACCTTGCGCGGCGACCGGACGTTGCCGGGCGAGAATGCGCTTTTGCAGACGCCCGTCGTCGATTGCCGGGCCGCTGTAGCCGACCACAAAGCCGGAGGAGGAGAACTCTCGGTTGTAGTCGAACATCCCGGCCTGCAGCAGCTGGCGGGCGATTTCCGTGTCGCCGTAGTAGTTCACGGTGAGCGTGTCGAAGTTGTAAAGGCCACGGCTGACTGGCAGGTCCTTGCCCCACCAGTCCTTGACCCGTTCAAAGACCACGCTGCGCCCGGCATCGACCTTGGCGACCCGGTAGGGCCCGTTGCCCAGCGGCGGCTCGAAACCGCCGCCGTTGGCGAAGTCGCGGGTCTTCCACCAGTGCTCGGGCAGAATGTGCAGGCTGGCGATGTCCAGCGCCAGCATGCGGTTGAGGTTGTTCTTGAAGTCGAAGCGAATCTGTAGCGGCCCCTCGATGGTCACCTGTTTGACGTCGGCGAACATGGGGCGATAGCTGAAGCTGGCCTTGGTGGTCATCAGCTCGAAGGTGTAGCGCACGTCTTCGGCGGTGACGGGCTTGCCGTCCTCGAAGCGCGCCTTGGGGTTGAGGAAAAAACGAATCCACAGACCGTTCGGGTCCATCTCCATCTTTTCCGCGATCAATCCATAAACGGTGTACGGCTCATCCAGTGAGCGATAGGCCAATGGTGAGTAAACCCAGGTATCGACCTGCACCACATTGATGCCCTGATCGACATAAGGGTTGAGGTAGTTGAACTGGCCGATTTCTTCCGCCGAACGGGTCAGTGAACCGCCTTTGGGGGCGTTCGGGTTGACGTAGTCAAAGTGCTGGAAGCCAGCCGGGTATTTCGGTGCCTCGCCATAGACGGTCAAGGCGTGAGTCGGGGCGGCCTGAGCGACCTGCCAGCAACTGCACAGCGCAACACCCAGAATCAGGCGCCGCAGAAAACGGGTATGACGCAACATGATGGGGCTTTCCTCGTACGCACTGAATGACGATGAGTCGCGAAAAAGCCCCCGGCCGGGGAAGGTGGATGAAACCTGGGCCGGAGGGGGCGAGCTCGCAATCTGACGTGGCCCAAGGAGCGTGTATGGGCCACGTCGTCACACTCAGAAGTGGTAAGTCGCGCGTGCGAACAGGGTGCGCCCCAGCGGGTCGGCGTAACGAGGGTCGTAGCCGGACTGGAAGTTGTAGGCCTGGTTGGAGAACGGCGGGTTGCGGTCGAACATGTTGCGCACACCCGCGTCGATATCCAGCACCTTGTCGAAGGTATGACCCACCGACATGTCCCACAGCGCATATGACGCGACGCGCGCATTGGTGGTGCGGTCGTAGTCGTTGTAGCCGCTGGTGAAGCGGTTGGTGATGGAAGCGCGAGTATCGCCCAGTGCCCAGGTGCCGGTCAGAACGTGTTTCCAGCGCGAGATCACGCCGTCGCCCTGGAAGTCGCCGACCTTGTCGGTGTACGGGCCGTCGATGATGTTCTGGAAGTCATAACGGGTCACATAGGTGCCGGTCATGCCCAGACCGAACTGACCATAAGGTGTGTTCGGAAAGCGATAGTCGAGCGTTACGTCGACACCGCTGGTCTTGACGATACCCAGGTTGGCGTTGCCGGTAACGATGTTGGCAATCGAACCATCAGCAGCGCGCACGTAGCGGTCGGCGTAGGTGTTCGGATCATCAAACACAGTCGACTCGGGGAACGCCTGGATCTGGTTGGAAATGTGAATCCACCAGAAATCCAGGCCCATCGATAGGTTGTTGACCGGCTGATAGACGAAGCCCAGCGTCATGTTGCGGGCTTTTTCCGGGGCCAGCTCGGTGTTGCCTCCACCATTGTTGAGGAACTGCTGCTGGCAATCACGACCGGCGTTACCACCCGGCTGAACGACGCCACCGGCACACAGAACCGGGTCGTTGTAATAGCCCTGAGTGAAAGTGGTACTGCGCGGGGCATACAGCTCGTAAAGCGACGGCGCGCGGAAACCTTCGCTGTAGGCACCGCGGACCACCAGTTGCTTGAACGGCTGGTAGCGGAACGAGTATTTCGGATTGGTGGTGCTGCCGAAGTCGCTGTATTTGTCATGACGAACGGCGGCGGTCAGTTCAAGGCTGTCCAGCACGGGGACATTCAGTTCGGCGTATTGCGCCTTGACGCTCCTGTCACCTTCGACGCTACCGGCGGCATCTGCGCCCAGGCTGCTGATGTCGTTGACGTAGGCTTCGTACTGCTGATGCATTTTCTCTTTGCGGTATTCGCCGCCCAACGCCAGACCCGCAGGGCCTGCACCGAACCAGTCACCGATTTCCCGGCTGATGCGCGCATCGAGCCCGGCCACCCGGCCCACAGCGCTGGAGTACTGGCCGTGATATTCGCTGGCATCGATCAGCGCCTGACCGGCAGTGGTCTGCGGGCCGAACGGGTTAAGGGTGCCATTGGCCAGGCCGTTGAGCATTGCAGCGTCACTGACATACCCGTTGGTGAGCGATGACAGGACTTTGTTCTGGTTGTAAGAAGCACCTACGTTGTAGTCCCAGCCGCCCACCAGGCCGTCGAAGTTCAGCAGAAAACGCTGGCTGGTGTTCTGGTCGCTGGACCCGCGTGGCCCGGCCGCCGTTTCTCGCCAGGCTGTGCTGATCGGTTGGGTCGGGTCGAGAGTAAAGTCGGTCGGTGCCGGAGTGATGCCGTTGCCGGGATAAAAAGGCGACGATGAGTCCAGAGACAGGCCGGTGAGAGGCGCTGGCCCGATATCGGTATGGTTGTTGTTACGGGCCCAGAAGTATTCGAGGCTGACGTTATGATCGTCTGCCAGCTTGCCGGTGGCCTTGCCAAAAAACGAGGTCTTTTCGGTTTGCGGGATCAGGTCGATGTATTCACGGGTGCTGAACCGGCAGATGCCGTTGCTGGCGATCAGGTTAGGGCCGCTGCAGTTTCTGCCCAGCGGGTTGGCAGAGTTGTCACCCTGGAAGTAATTGCCGGGATAGGCCGTACCGGAGGTCTGATTGAGCCCGCGTCCTGGCACGTAATCTCTGGCAAACGAGCGGTCGTTGGCGTCCAGGTTTTGCTGCTTGTTGTAGTTGAAGACACCCATGACGTTGAAGCGGTCTTGCTCCAGATCGCCAAAGCCCCAACTGGCGCTCATGTCCTTGGTGGCACCGCCGCCGCTGGCGGTCGGGGTTTCTCCACCCAGGGTCAGGCTGCCGTCGGTCAGGGATTTTTTGGTGATGAAGTTGATCACACCGCCAATGGCGTCAGTGCCGTATAGCGCCGAGGCGCCGTCACGCAATACTTCCACACGGTCGATGGCGGCAAACGGGATCATGTTCAGGTCGATGGCGCTGCCGTTAGGCGTGCCCACACCCGACAGTGCGTTATTGGCCAGACGGCGGCCGTTGAGCAGCACCAGCGTCTTGTTGGCGCCGATGCCGCGCATATCGGCAAACGAGGCACCTCCTGTTCCTGCACCGACCGAGCCTGCGCTGTTGTTGATCGACTGGCTGCCGGTGATGCGCTGGACCATTTCCTGGGTGGTGGTCACGCCCTGTTTCTTCAGGTCGTCAGCGCGCAGGATGGTAATTGGCACTGCGGTTTCGGCATCGACCCGGCGGATCGCCGAACCGGTCACTTCTACACGTTGCAACTGGGTCGTGGCAGGCACAACCGCTGCGCTGGTGGACACGGCCGAGCCGCTTGTGTCCGCATCGACGGCGTCTGCCGCCTGAGCACCGCTCATGCCCATGGCCAATGCACAAAGCAGGGCACGTGGATGACGCCGGACCGCGAGGGCCAGTGGTTTGAGGGTGCAACCGGGAAGATTCATCAGCATGGTTAGTTCCGACTTGGTCCAGACGTTATTGAAATGGCCTTGTGAGCCCTCTGTTCCCGACGCGGTTGTGCCGAGCGGGAGTTCCACTTCTTCTTTTTCCAGCAAGCCGCTCCCCTCCAGAGGCTTTTCAGCCCACGGACAACCGCATTTACGGGGGTCGGGTCAAACGGCTTCGCGCGGCGAAGCCGTCAAATCACCTGAGGGTCATTTCGCCGTCATGACGGATATCTTCGTAATGCCCGAACGCTCGATGGACGCCATGGCCTTGGCCACCTGGCCATAATTCACGGCGGTATCGGCCTGCAACTGGACGCGGATTTCCGGGTCCTTGGCCTTTTCGTCCTGCAGGCTTTTTTCCAGCAGTTCCGGGGCGATTTCCGATTTGGCGAGGTAGAACTTGCCGTCCTGATCAACGCTGACCACCACCGGGTTTTTCTTCTCGGCAGGGGCGACCGCATCAGTCTTGGGCAGGTTGACCTTGATCGCGTTGGTCATCAGCGGCGTGGTGACGATGAACACCACCAGCAGCACAAGCATCACGTCGACCAGCGGCGTGACGTTCATTTCGCTGAGTACTTCATCGCTGTCCTGAGTGGAGAAAGACATTAGCTGGCCTCCCGAACGGCATGGCCATTCTTGCTGGCGATGGGCTGACGGGTGACCGCGAAGGCGCTGCGCTGGGCGAGGGCGTCGAAGTCGTGGGCGAAGTCATCCATGTCGGCCACGGCGAGCTTGAGGCGGCGCAGGAAGAAGTTGTAAATCAGCACCGCAGGCACCGCAACGGCGATACCCACGCCGGTGGCGACCAGCGCATGGCCGATAGGGCCGGCGACCGCTTCCAGGCTGGCCGAGCCGGTCACGCCGATGCTTTGCAGTGCTTCCATGATCCCCCAGACCGTACCGAACAGGCCGATGAAGGGCGCGGTGCTACCGATACTGGCGAGAATTGCCTGACCACTTTCCAGTGCGCGGCGCTCTTTTTGTATCTGCTGGCGCAGGTTGCGCTCCAGGCGGTCCGAGCGGTTGATGGTGTGCGCCAGTTGTTGCGTAGTGCGCGGCGACTCATCGACCGCCATGGCTTCGAAGCCGCTGTTGGCGATACGCGCCAGCGCTCCAGGATATTGTGCAGAGTGCTCGGCGGCGGTCAGCAGGTCCGGCGCGCTCCAGAACGCCTTGGTGAACTGTTTGTTCTGCGATTTCTGACGCACGTACTGCGCCGACTTGATCAGCAACAGTGCCCAACTCAATACGGAAAACAGAATCAATGCCCAGAGCACGGCCGGGACAATCATGGAAGAGAGCGATGCGTTCATGGTTTAAACCTCACCAGCTTTAATAATTGAAGTGTCGGTTGTCAGGTGCCGGATCATTCCGGCAACTTGAAGTCGATGGTCTGCGTCGCGAAGCCTTCTATCGGCGTGTCACCCCGTTTGGCCGGAATGAACTTCCAGTTGCGCACGGCCTCAACGGCGGCTTCGTCCAATACCGGTTTGCCGCTGGATTTGGTCACCTCGACAGCGCCAGCGCGGCCGTTTGGCAGCACCTTGATGCGCAGAATCACGCGACCTTCCCAACTGCGGCGCAAGGCCAGCCCCGGGTATTCCGGCGGCGGGTTGCCCAGGCTGGCGAGCCCGGATACGGCAGCGCTTTCCTTGACCGGAGCCGGTGGCGCGGCAGGTGCCGGAGGTGCGGGCGCAGGTGCTGGCGGCGCAGGCGGGCTCGGCGCGGCAGCAGGCGTTGGCGCAGGTGGCGTCGGCTTTTTCACCGGCTCGACTTTCTTGACCGGCTTGGGCTTCTCGACCTTTGGCTTCTCCACCGGTTTTGGCGGCGGCTCTACCGCGTCCGGGTCCTCGACCGGTTGTTCCGGCTCGGGTGGTGGCGGCGGAGGCGGCGGAGGTGGCGGCTCGGGCGGCGGCGGTTCCGGGGCGGGAGGTGTCGGGCTGGTCAGCTCAATAGTCATTTCCGGAACTTGTGGTGCAACTTCCGGCAGGTCTGGCTGGGCAGTTTGCATGTACCACCAGATCACACCATGGATAAGTACTGACGCAGCAATCAACACCATTACTTGTGGCTTGTTAAGGCCACCCGGTCGTGACGTATTGGCGCTGAAAGGAATGCCCTGCCACGCCGTCGAAGTGTCATCGGGCGAGGGAGAGGGAACCGCTTTCATTATTACCGCATCATTCATTAACGCTCCCTCGGGTAGTTAAAGGGCAATAAAAATCCGTTCGAATATTTTTGTGAATATTCGTCTGAGGGCGGCCTGCACACTGTTTATATGCAGCGCACCGCGGTACCTGCGCACGGCAGGCTTAAACAGGGAAAAGCGGTGTACATCAGGGCGCTGGCATTGCTGATCCTTGCTTCTTATCGTCATGTACGGGGACGTACAGCGATGTTCCTGAATGCTTACATTGCAACCGCTGTGCCAGAAAGCCCACGCAGGGACCGTTGATTCAGAGCGGGTGTCGCATTCATGTAACTATTTATCGAATCCCTATTTCATGGACTTCGAAGGCATTCGAATGAAGAACTCCTTAAACAAAACAGCAGACAAATTCGTACCCTCTGCTGTGCCAGACGCGTTCGAAACTCGTGACCTGCTAGTCACTTTCCTGAATGCACCAATACTGTGTAACGAGGATCAAGTTGGTGCGCTAGTTACTCAAGACTTCATAAAGGACTGCTCCATGTGGGTCCGTGTTTATATGATCAGTAACCGTTAAAGGGAAAAAAGCCATCGCACGAATGATGGCCAAATGAAACCACCTCAAATAAAGTGTCGGACAATCTTTATATGTGGGTTGCCCGTTAATTAAAAAACAGGGGGTTTATCCTTATTGCGCGCACAGTTCTGCAAGGCCCTGATTAATCGTCAGAACATTCAAGGGCACACGCAAAATGACTTACGTCCAGACGTGCAGAGCCGTCGAAAAACAACATGCAGATCTGGATAACGCGAAGGCGACCGGGCAGGCACCGTCCAAGGCAGGCAATGCCTCAGGGGTAAGCAGCCAGCGTAACGGTGGTCTGACACAAGACTGATAGAGCACGGCTAGATTCCTTTCCTGGTGAGGAGAAAGACTTGTGGTCTGCCCTCCTGCACTGTTTGTGGACGCTCTGGCGTCCGTTAACTGCACTTTGGTGCGTGTAGGCACCCCTTGAATGCAGCGTGCACCAATGGTTTATGGCACGACCGTTCCACTTGAAAGAACTGTGCCAATTTGTGTCTTTTTGTATCTGGAGGGGTACATTTTATTTAGCGGCACGCTGCAAGTGGCGAGCTACAAGGCAGCAGCTTTGGCGGGAAGGGAAGAAATGGCAGCAAGCCGCCCGCTGAAAGGGCGGCTTGAGAGGCGTTGCAAATTACCAGAACGCAGCAGGTGCGCTGAGCGCCTTGCTGAATACCTCAATGGCACGCTCGACGTCTGCCTGCGTGGTGTAGCGGCCAAGGCTGACACGCACGCTGGCCAGGGCCTTGGCTGAATCCATCCCCAGAGCGAGCAGCACATGCGAGGGTGCATTGCTGGCCGAGTTGCATGCGGAGGTAGAAGACAACGCCAGGCTGTGGGATAGCTGCGAGCTGGTGAAGCCACTGCGGGTGATGCACAGGTTCAGGGTGTGCGGGATGCGTTGTTGCGGACAGCCGTTGAGCTGCACATCCGGCAGGCTCAGCAGGCCTTCGCGCAGGTGGCGACTCAGCTCTTCGATACGGCGGTTTTCAGTTTCGGCCTGGCTGATCGCCAACGCAAAGGCTGTACCCATGCCGACGATCTGATGGGTGGCCAAGGTGCCCGAACGAAAGCCGCCTTCATGTCCGCCGCCGTGGATCTGCGCTTTCAGCAACGAATGCGCGCGTGGGCCCACGTACAGCGCGCCAATACCCTTGGGGCCGTAGGCCTTGTGTGCCGAGAACGACATCAGGTCGACGGCCAGACTCGCCAGATCGACCTTCACCTTGCCGACGCCCTGCGCAGCGTCCACATGAAACAGCGCGCCGTGCTCGCGCACCAAGGCGCCAATGCTGGCGATATCGGTCAGCGTGCCCAGCTCGTTGTTCACCAGCATCAGTGATACCAGCAGCGTATCTTCGCGCAGGGCAGCCTGAACCGCCTGCGGCTGGATCAGGCCCTGGGCGTCCGGTTTCAGCCAGGTGACGGGAAAGCCCTGACGCTCCAGCGTGCTGACGGTATCGAGCACTGCTTTGTGCTCCAGAACACTGGTAACGATGTGCCGACGCTGCGCGCTGCTGTCGTGAGCGATGCCCTTGATCGCCAGGTTGTTGGACTCGGTAGCGCCGGAGGTCCAGACGATGGTATCCACAGGCGCACCCACCGCATCGGCCACCTGACACCGTGCCTGCTCTACGGCCTGCCGCGCAACCTGCCCATAACCATGCCCGCTGGATGCCGGATTACCGAAATGACCTTCGCGGCCCATACAGGCAACCATGGCTTCGATAACCTGTTCATCGACAGGCGTGGTAGCGGCGTAATCCAGGTAGAGCGCAGAGGTGGTCATGGGCAATTCACTTTTGTAATCGAGTCAGAATCAAGGGCTGGCGGTACAAGGCCGATTGCTTGAAAGATTACTGATGCGCACGCGAAAATTTATTGATATTTACCCGGGTATGAGCGCTCAATGCGAAAAATTATTCGCGTTCATTGGATCTAAACGATTAAAAATCCTAGGATGCTGTTTCAGAAGCAGAATCGCATCCAGACACCCCTCGTTCCTCACCGTTGTGTGACGCAGAGCGTCACGAAATGCATGCCAACGCAGAGCGTTGGTACGATAGTCATCGCCCAGACATCGATCGTTCCTCACGCGTGAGGAACGATCAGTGTAAAGCGACTAACGCAGGAAACCGCTAATGGACAAATTCGACCGGGCAATTCTCGACATCCTGCAAACCGACTGCACTCGCTCGGTGGCGGACATCGCCGAGCGCATCGGCCTGGGCAGCACCGCGTGCTGGCGACGCATCCAGAAGCTGGAAGAGGCCGGCATCATCGACCGCCGGGTTGCCCTGCTCAATCCGCAACGTCTGAACGTGTCGGTCAGCGTCTTTGCAGCCATCCGCACCAACCAGCACAACGCCGCCTGGCTTGAACAGTTCCACGCTGCCGTCGGCGAACTGCCTGAAGTGGTCGAGTGCTACCGCATGGCAGGCGATACCGACTACATGCTGCGCATCGTCGTGGCTGACATCGCAGGGTACGACGCGGTGTACAAACAACTGATCAGCATCCCCGGGATCAGCGACGTAAGCTCCAGCTTCGCCATGGAACAGATCAAGTTCACCACCGGCCTGCCCTTGCAATACGCATCGTTTGGCGGCTGAGCGCAGCCACGCTCATCGATTGAATCGAACCCTCAGCCCAATGCCACGTCCACTTTCTTTGGCAAACGAAAAAGGTGGCTGACATGACAACCGATCACATACTCACAAACAGCGTGCCCAAAGAAGACCCCGCCAGCCCGGAACTCGGCCAATACGACCGCGAAGCAGACCCGGTCCTCGCCATGAACGCGAACAAGCCCGGCGTCGGTTCTGCCAAAGGCGATGAAGTGAAGAAGCGTACGGAAAATGACGAGGCCTACGAAGACGATGAGCCGGAAGTCTATTCGGATGACCCGGATATCGTGGCAGATGAGGGTGGTGGTGTTTCGCCGGGTTAAGGAAGTACAAACCTGGCGTTGAGGTGGTGTAACAGCTCAAACGTGTTCATGTAAGGGACGTTGAGCTGCTCACACAGGTTGGGGATGATGAACTTTCGCTTTGCGTCCAGATTACGCACCTCATGCGTAACTACGGTTGCTCCGGATGTCAGGGCCTTGGCGATCAGCCATGGATCGGCCCCCTTAAGAAACTCCTCCATTGCTCCAGTCTTCATGCCTTGCGCTTGTGCTACCAACGTAGCGACTTTCACGAATTCGGCCTGAGTCTTTTCATCCGAAATGCTTTGGAAAAAAGTCGAATTATTTTTTGCCCAGTCAGCCAGCTCATCATGGCCTTTGGTAAGTTCGTCTTTAACAGGACCGATACTGGCCAAGAAAAATGTCTGGTTTTGAAGCAGCAACCATTGCCAATAAGCCGGACAAATCGTCATGCCGTAATAGCGATTCTTGGCTTCAATCAGGGTGTTGGAGTCCATCAGAAACATCACCGGGCCAGTGTTTCCGCCAGCGTTCTTAACTTGGCTGGCTGTACACCGAGAAGACTACCTGCCTCACGCAACAGCATCCGCCCACTCAGGGTTTCGGTCAGTACAGCCTTACTCAGCCGCGTACTGTTTTTGGCCGTTGCATTGCGGTAGTAATCCCCGGCACCGCCTTTCTCTTCCCGGAATGCCTTTAGGACCTTCTGGTAATAGAGGCCGTACTGCTCTTGCGTAACGTAGCCCAGGTCCATCGCGCGTCGGCCAATAACAAGCTTGCTGACATGAAACCTCGTAGCGAGAGGGGCCAGATTACTTTCCCATTCAATACCAGCGTTCCATACAGCTCGAAAAAGCTCTTCGGGTACAAGAAACTCACCCGCCACAGCGTTGCAGAATCGCTCTTCCTCTCGACCATTCGCAGTATCCGCGTCAGAAACGCCGCTGCTGCCAATCCAGAGATGAGCGAGTTCGTGCATTAACGTAAATAAGCGAGCTGTCGGAGCATCCGAACTGTTGATAAACACCACTGGAGCCAGCGAATTACTGATGGCGAAGCCTCGAAACTCACTGACCTCCAGTTTGCGATGGGTATTGCCCAGCGCGATGCCACTGCGCATGACAAGCACACCAGCCACTTCGGCAGCATCAATCAGCGCGCGGCTGTATTTATCGTAATCAAGGCGGGACTTTTCCGGATCGACACCGAGAGTTTGCCGAATATCACTCACAACCGTCTTCACCGGAGTCCGGCTGTCGAAGCGACCGACGAACGGAAGAGGCTGGTGCTCTTGTACGTGAAGGTATTCCAGATACCAGTCCTGTTTGCGAATTGCGTCTTTTACTGTGTCCACAAGCTCCAGACTTGGCCGCAAGGGTGCCGAGTTACCGACTGTGCGCAAGTCTGGTAGCGGCAGCTGTTCGACAGGAGGCTGAGGCAAGAACAAAAACCCAAAGGGAACATGCGCAACGCTCGCCCACTTCTGGGCTTGCAAAAAGGTTGGTCTCGCCTTTCCTGCTTCCCACTCCTTGATACGCTCAGGTTTCACAGGCAGCTTTCTGGCGACCTGGGCGGCAGACAGGCCTGCCCGCTCGCGGGACCACGTGAGGATGCTTGGGTTAACGAACGCGGCTTGGCTCATGGCAAATTTGGAATATCAGAGAGGAGTGTGTCGGGCCAGTGCAAGCGCGGGCTACTGTGCATTGCCTTTTCCTTGGCTATGACGAGCACCGCAGAATACAGCGCGTGCACGTACACTATGGGCTCGCAACGCTACGGTCAATGACGGCAGCGAGTGATATGGGAATGATGAACCCGATTTTCGCGGGCATGTAGGTAAATAATTACCTCATTTGCCACGCCAGCCGATCATTCAAGGGCGAGAAGCGATCTCGTCCAGATGATTCAGCAGGTCCAGCGGGTCTTCATAGACCCTCAAGGCACCTGCGCGCTCAAGCTCGCCTATGTCATAGCCACCCGACAGTAGGCCGACGCCGGTTGCCTTGCAGCGACGTGCCGCCAGCATGTCCCAGATCGCATCGCCAATCACCAGGCACTCGTCGATAGGCGCGTTTATCTTCTTCGCTGCTGCCAGGAACAGATCCGGGTCTGGCTTGCCGTAGCTCACGTCATCGCGCGTAACGATGTTGATCTCATTGATGTCCAGTTTCAGAGCCTTGAGATTGATCGTCGCCGTATCAATCCCGCCGCTCGTGGCGATGCACCACTTGAGGTTTTCCTTATTGAGCGTCTCAAGCAGCTCGACAGCACCTGGCAGCGCAATGATCTGCCCCTGTAGCCGCTCATACGCCTGAGCGTGTTTTTCGCTGAGTCGTTCGGCTTGTTCTTCACTGATATCCAAGCCGGTTTCACGCGACAACGACTTCAACATCAGCCCGCCGCTCATGCCGATCTTGCGATGAATACGCCACATCGCAAGCGGGATATTTTCTGCATCCAGCGCTTCTTTCCAGGCAGCAACGTTTTGATAAACGCTGTCAGTCAGCGTGCCGTCCAGGTCAAAGATGAAGGAGGTTTGCGGTCTCATAGGGTTACTCTTTTTGAATTCGGATTGACCATCTGGCGAGGTCCGGAGCGTTATGGTCGACACCTGATCGGCGGTATCGGAATGTGGCGTTCATCAATGAAGCGAGGGCTGTACCGGGGCTTCGAACACGGAATTGCCAGATGGAGGGAAAGGGCTGGTTTTTGAGGTCACACACTTTCGAGTGTGCGTGGGAGTGGCGGTTCGATCTTTCGCGCGGGGGGGCAGCTTGGTAGCAGAAAATCCTGATGGCTTTTCAGCCGCGTTGAAGACTCTCCAGCCGCGTTAACGCTTTAAGTAACCGTTCACCAGCGCCTATCCGCGCCGTCTCATCATGGATAACCGGGTTATAAACAATCATCGACAGAACGCCCGCAGGCACGCTGCTTTTTACAATTCGTTTAATTATGTTACCCAATAGGCGGCTTAAACTCGTGCGTTTGCCATGCAAGGGAAGCAAACGATGAGCATCAACCAGCTGCGTAAAGATGTAGAAGAACACTTTCAGCGATTTGAGCGGGCACCTTTCAAAGAGGCTTGGCGTCGGCGTGATGCCCGTATCTGTCTGATCTGGATGGCTGCGTTGATATTGGCATTTTCAGGGGCGCTGATATTTTTACCTGCGCCTACCCTGACTGACTACGTTCCCGCGTTGCTGCCAGTCCTGCTGACTTCCCTGATATGCACAGTACATCTGGGAGAGGTGTACGCGCGGATCAGAGCAGAGCGGATGGGCGCCGCTTCAATTACTACGCCCTCCGAAAGGTTAAAGCTGAAACAGGACTGGCTATGCACACGCTATAACTGCGGACCCGGCGAGCTCGTCGATAAAGCGAGGGCGCTTAGACATCTGTGGGAGGAGCGTCAGGAGCTCAAGCAACTGGCCAGTCACGACACAATGGGGCCACGTATTGCTGCGTTCTTCCGGCTACCTGACCCTGGCAGATTCATTGCAGCACTCTTCACTATCGCCGCGATATTTACAACGATGGTGACCTTGGGCAGCAGCATCGACGCTATCTTCGAAGCCTTGCAAGACTGGCGAACGATAGGCGCCACGGTTGTGATTGTCACCTTCCTGTGTGGCGAAATCATATTGCTCTGGATCATGGTCACCAGCATGGTCCGCGAGGTGGGCCCTTCGATACTTGAGCAGATCGGGCTGCTGCCGATGAGTAGCCGTCGGGTGTATCGGTATTTGCTTGCCGTCCATGATGCGAGTGAGCCTGTTACGACCATTCGCAGAGATGTGCCTGGAGTGCTGAAGCTGATTTCGGTGTTTTTTATGCCGGTTGGCGAGATATTGGCGAAGGTGCGGGCTCGCTTTATGGCCGGCTCGGCAGCCGGGGCCTGAATGAGACGTTGAGCTGACTATCGTGCCAATGCTCCGCGTTGGCATGCCGTTCGTGACGCTCTGCGTCACACATCTACAGTCTGGCAACGCAGCCCAATGACCCTACAGAATCGCGTGTAATCAGCGTGATTACTGGTGAGTGTCCGCATTCTCAGCTGGATAAAACTCACCCTTGCTTCCCATCCTTTCCAGCCGCTCACGAACGAGCACCTCGACGCTGGCCACTGCAGCCCGGTCGTCAGGGTTGACCAGTTGCAAGTGCAGGCGACTATTGTTCTGATCGTGGGTACCCTCGCTGAGCATGTCGTGTGTGACGACTTGTTCGCCACGCCACAGACATAGCTGAGTATGGGTATCACCAAGCCATATCTCTTTAACTGATCTGAGGTCAGTTTTAGCCAGTTGGTCCACGGTGATTGTCTTTTCCATTGCGCTGTACCTTTTCAGTGAGTCGATAGAGGTCTGACGTACTGGCGCAGCGGGTCGTTCCCGACATCGTCAGTTCGACCGCGCGAACGGTGATTAGCCGATGCTCCAGATCAACCCCGGTCAATCAACCGTTGCATGGCGCAAGGCTTATTTCTTCAGCCAACTCTCGACGACATCAGCACCGTGTTCTGCTTTCCACTCCTTCAAGGCTCTGTGATTCCCACCTTTGGTTTCGATCACTTCACCGGTCTTCGGATTCTTGTACACCTTGAGTTCACGCGGCTTGCGCGTGCCCGCAGGTTTATCCGCGACCTGGCGACGCGACGAGTTCTGTGGGTCCAGCAGATTGACAATATGCTTGAGGCTGAAGCCATAGTGCTCAAGCAGCTTGCGCAGCTTGGTTTCGAACTCGATCTCCTTCTTCAGGCCATCGTTGCCTTTCATGGTTTCCAGTGCCTGAAGTTGCTCGGCGAGGTGTTTTTCCAGCTGACGGTATTCTGCGAGTTTGGACATGGTGTTTTCCTTATAAACAGGTGTGCGTAGTTATTGAGAGAGATAGCGCCCGTTACAAGTTCAGCCTATTTTCCGCAGGTCGGCTGGCTTTCAATACGTTGGAGCAATGCCATAAGCCGGATTGCCCGGGCTTCCGGTTATTTTCAAAAATGCGGTTTTTCGCGCACAGAATTAACAGCGGTTTTTGCCCATCTGTTCTGCAAGCCAGTGGACAGTTTTGAGTGGTCTATTTCCTGACGCAATAAAACAGCGACTCCATCTATTGACTGCGCGCCAGCGAAAAGCAAGCGCGGAAGGCGAGCGCTTTGACAGCGAACCAGGCCTGGTCGCGTTGAAAATGCAGGAGCAGTGAGCATCAATACCGCTCACTGTTCCTGCCTTGTAGGCGTCCAGGCAACTAAAGGTGGGAAGGGGAGCCCACACGCTAGCTGTTCAGGTGATATCAGCTCGCGAGGTCGACGGCGGTTTGACCCACGAGCGCCACGTCTGCCGTATCGGCAACCACCAGGTCGGCGTTGGTGAGCTCTCGCGTGTAGTCGAACCCTGCTAGCGTGACCTGAAACGCATGCCCATCGGCGCCTGGCTCGCTACTGCGCAGGTAGGTACGGTCGGTGTTTTCATCGTAGGTCATGCTCAAGGTGCCGTCGCGGCCGTTGCCAAAACCGGTCACGCCGAGCGCAGCGACGTCGAGCTTGTCCTGGCCCCAGATGAAATCAGTGATCAGGTCGCTGCTGCCGGCATGGCTGTCGGCGCTGCTAGTGAACACGAAACGGTCGTTGCCTGTGCCGCCGGTGAGCTTGTCCGCGCCCACCCCACCGGTCAGCACATCGTCGCCGGCGTTACCCTCGAGGGTGTCGTTTCCGGCACCACCGACGAGGGTATCGTTGCCCCAGTAACCATAAAGGGTGTCGGACTTGTCACCGCCTACCAGACTCACCGAGGTGATCGGCTGCGGAGTGGTCACAACCGTCGCATCACTGGGCGGGGCGAACAGCACAGTGCTGGCGTTGAGCTCATTGACATGGTTGCCACTGAGCAGAATTTCAAAGCGGTTACCGTTGGCATCGGCCTCTAATGATTTAAGCGCGGTGGCATCGCCGGCCAGGTTGAGGACCACCTTCAGCGTACCGTTGTAGCCGTTACCCAGCCCGGTGAAGCCCAAGGCGGACACGTCGATCATGTCATGGCCGTTGCCACTGAAGTCGGTGATCAGGTCGCGGCTGCTGTAGCTGCCACTGGCATCGTTGCGGTAGCTGTCGCTGAGCCGGGTATACACGAAGCTGTCGGCACCCGCGCCGCCGCTCAGAGTGTCGCCGCCGGTGCCACCGAACAGCCGATCATTGCCCGCACCCGCTTCGACGTTGTCGCGGCCAGCGCCGGCTTTCAGGGATTCGCTGGCGTCTGTGCCTTCGAGCAGATCGTTGTGCGAAGTGCCGTTGATCAGCGGCTGGAAGTTGGCATCGGTAATAAGGCCGCTATTGGCCAGGAACTGCACGGCAAAATGTTTGCCATTACCGTCTCGCTCGTAGCTTTCCAAAAAGTAAATGCCGCGCAGAGGCTCGCTACGGATGTGCAAGGTATCGCCATAGCCATCGCCTAAATGGCTATAGCCCAGGGCCGACACGTCGAGGGTATCGTGGGCGGGGTCAAAATGGCTGATGGAATCGGTGTGCTCGCCTCCGCCATTGATATAGCTGTCGCCGATACGGTCGAAGCGGAATACATCATTACCGGCGCCGCCGTCCATACCGTCGTATCCGGCACTGGAGACCATCACATCGTTGCCACCCCCGCTGACTAGCTGGTCGTTGCCGCCCCCACCCATCAGCAGTTCATTAGCCAGCCCACCACGTATGTAGTCGTTGCCAGGAGTACCCTGCACGATGAGTTCGATCGGGTTATTACTGACCTGGCTACTGGCGCTTTTGACCTGCAAATTCCCAAGCGCCGTAGGGTTGGTGGCGTCCTTGATGTTGAATACCTGGGTCATGCCGTGCTCCTTACTTGCAGTTGGTCCACTGGGAGTGGGGTATGACGCCAGTAATGCCGTCTCGTTGATAGCAGTGGGCCTTATCCGACGAAGGGGTTATAAGCGGCTGGGACTTTCCGACCAAAACAGCCCGCTAGTGAGGACGGACAGCGATCTCATTCTCACAAGTGAAACAAGTCACCAGACAATCGGCTTATCGTCCCAGGCCCAGAAGGTCCCGCTGTCGGCCGGTCCATGTGCGCCTACCACCTCAATAATGCGATCCGCCGAGAACGTCGGTTCGAACAGTTGGCCTTCGGGTACGTTCGCCTGGAATGGCTGAGACAGCTCCGTGTCAGTCGTGCCTGGGTGTATTGCCAGGACAGTAGAGGCCGGGTTAAGGCGTTTCAATTCGATACTGGCCGTGTGCAGCAACTGGTTCAGCGCTGCTTTGCTGGCTCTGTAGCTGTACCAGCCACCCAATCGGTTATCGCCAATAGAACCAACCCTCGCGGAGAGCGCCACGAAGGTTGAAGGTTGTTTGCGCAATAACGGGAGCAGGTGTTTGAGCAGCAGGATCGGTGCAAAGGTGTTGGTCGCGAAACTCGCTTGCAGGCTCGCAAGTGTCAGTTGTGCCAAGCCCTTTTCTGCTTTCGCGCCGTCCTGATGAAGAATGCCTAGCGTACTAATGACGAGGTGCAGATGCTCACATCCCTCAAGCGTCTCGCTCACGAGTGCTTCAAGGGATTGTTCATCACGCGCGTCGCAGTCGACTCGTTTGATGCGTTGGCCATATTGCTCTGCAAGCGTTGCAAGCTCTGTGGAAGTGCTGGCTTTTCGCGCGACCGCCCATACCTGAGCCACATCATCGCGATCAAGCAACGCCGCGCACAGTGCCAAGCCGATACCTCGGCTGGCTCCGCATATCAGCACGTTAGCCTCGCTGTTCAGTTCGGGTATCAAACTCATAAGGCACCTTGAGGAGCATGGTTGAAGTGTTTTTGACTTCTGTGGGGCAACTATAGCCCTACCGCTTCGCCAACAACCGCGCCAACCCAGCCGTCACCACAACAGCCAGCAAAACGGCAGCCGTGATAGACACAAGCGCGCCCCATTGCAATATGGAGTACCTGAGGGTCAGGTAGAAACTCACCACCCCGACCGCGCCAATGGCATTGCCGCGGACTATTGCCGCCAGTTCATAACGCCCGCCTTGAACGTGGACGAACACTGCAAGCGGCCAGGCGATCACCGGGATCGGCGCCAGCAGCCCACTGACAACCGGCCCGAGCCAAGTGGCACTTGCGGTAATAGCCAGCAGCAGAAGGGTGGCGGTCAGCATTCGCATCGGGATGACCCAGCGCGGCAGCGCCACGTATGACGCTACGTCCGGCGGTGTCTGTTGCGAGGTGGCAACGATGATCAACGCAACCATCAGCAGCGTGAAGATGATCGACAGCGCCAGTAAGCCCGACAGGTTCATCACAAAGGCCGTTGCGCCATACACAGCCAACGCCAAGGTGCATCCAGCCACCGCTGAAACGCGTCGAGTGACCAGGAAATAAAAAAGGTAAGTGGCCTGAATCGCCGCCAGCCCGGCCAGTGCGCCGGGCACCGCCATCGACGCGAATTGGGTACCTTGCTCAAGACTGAGAAACAGCATGACCAGCGCCGAGGTCATCGGCAGACCAGAAAGAAGCCCCGCCACACCAGTGCCCCAGCGCCTCGCGGCCAATGAAATGGCCAGCATGAGCGCGGGGGTGATGAGTAACTTGAGGTAGAAGGCCGTCATGCAGAAAACTTCACATCCGAAGGAGGGCTGAATGCTAAACCTTTTGGCGGTGGGTAACGATGCGTGTCTGCTCTTACAACACCCCCGGCAGTGCATCCGCCAATAGCCAGAAACAGAAAAGCCCGGCGAACCGGGCTTTCTGAAACCGAGCGGTGCTTATTTAGCCGTTTTCAGCTTGATCACGTCACCAGAAACGGTAGTGGTGTAGCCGTTCAGGACCCAGGCCCAGAACCACTTCTCCTGCACTTGGGTATTGATCAGCGCATCGCCACCCTTGGCCTGAATGGCGCTGTTCTGCGCACGAACGAAACGGTCGTTCTGGCGAATCGGGATCAGACCGAACAGCATCAGGCCGGTGGCGCTTGCTTCACTGTGACCTACGACGGTGTATTGGCTGCTGTCGTATTGCGGGGTTTTCATAGGGGTGCCGGTGCAACCCGCCAGAACCAGACCACATACTGCTGCGGCTACGACTTTGCTAAATGACTTCAAGGTGAAACTCCATGGGAAAACCCGGATCCACGTCTCGGGCGGCGGTACTTTACTCGTCGGGGTGGTGGTTTAGGTATTTTTTTATAGCGGTAACAAGGCGCTCTCAAAAGCCCAGGCGTCGTTTGAACTGGAGGTCGGCAGGCCCGTATTTGTTGGGTCTACCCGTCTTCGGTTATGCGGGCATGCACGTGGGCGTACAAAGCCCCGGCTACTGCTCGTGCTCGCGGTCTACTTTTTGGGCTCATCAGGTGGCTGTTTGACGCTCAGCTCTGTTTCTCGGATCACCCGGCCAGAGCTGCCATCAAGCTTAAAGACCTTCATTCCGACAAGTAAAAATGTACTTTTACCATCCGCAAGGATCAGGTAGCCGGTGAGTCGTTCATTTTTGTCCGTGATGACCGTATGAATTTTATCTAGCCCTAATGGGGCTTCCAGATGCGTATATTCGTTGAAGTCCGCTAAGCCTTTATTTACTCCGTTTTGAACCCCGAGTGCCGGTACAAAAAATGCCACAAATAGGAACATCCCTATCCAGGCTGAGAGCCCCACAATAATGGCCGTCGTGAGGCGCTTCGTTACCAGGCTGACAAAAACCGCCGCAACTGCAACAAATATGAACGCCAATAGCCCCGGTCCAATGGTTGGCGATTGACTCGCCATGTCGATTGCTCTGGAGAAAAGGTCAACATAACCATTGAGCAGGAGAGAAGGAGTTCCTAGCGCTAGCTCGTTCGTATCGATTCCGAATTGCTCGTAACGTCCTACCAGAATTGAATACCCGAGAACCAGCAACGCTGCCTGCGATGCCAGAGTTCCATAGGTGATCAGTTTGAAGGCCAGTTCCGCGTTGGTGGTCGCACGCTTGTCGACCGACTGTTCTGGCGTGTCAGGTGGCGGTGGAGCTGGCGGTATGCTCAGAGCAACCGGAGTGAGTAGCTCTACCTTGAGGGTGCCGTCTCTTTTCCAAAACATGGTGCTTCCTGCGCCTGTGATTGAGTTGAAACAATACCGCTCGTTCTAAACGATGCCCAGCGTCCGTACCCATTCAATCATGCAATGTATGTTGGGTTAGACTGCACTCACCTCACACCATCGCGCGAATTTTATGCATCAGTTACCTGAACTCGACGAGATTACAAAAACGAAAATTCGACGGCTGCTGACTACGGGCGCCATTTTTCCGGTAATGAACAACACCAAATGGGCTGAGCTGATCAACGCCATGATTAACGCTCCGCACATGAAGCCAGAGTTCAGATTGCACAGTGTCTTCGCCCCAAGCGATCACTCCACACACTGGGATGGAGAATGGCACTACCACATCCATCCGGTGGCAGAGGTTGAGTGGATAGAACTCAGAGCAGATTCAATCGAATGGCTGCTCTCTACGCTAAGAAAGCACAATCTGCCCTTTTCTCTAGAGGATGGGGTACCACGTGTTTGGGGTTACACCAGACCTGGCATGCAGCCTTTGTGGGTCTGAAGTTTCGTATAGCTGGCATTGCCGGACGTATCCAAGCAAAGGCCTCAGAAACAGGCATCGCTTTTCCATAAGTCTGAGTAGGTTCACTAAGCTGGGAAACGTCGGCTATTCGTTATGTTTACCAAGCCGGGTCCTGCTGATGTAGCCTGGGTTTAAAGCGTTTTGATCTTGCACATGGCCTGGCGTGGACTGATCCCAGCTTTGCGAGCAATGGTTGGGATTGAAGGAATCGACAGTCCCGTTCTGAGATCGCAATCGGATTTGATCACGCAGTAAACCGCGAATGCATACGGTCCCAGCTTTGCCAGTTCGTGATCCCCGAGCCTCCACCTGCGCCTTCTTGGTAGGGTGCCCGACTTTATGTGGTCCTTCGGTCGCGGCTTGCTTGAGTAGAGGAGCCGATGTGACTGCCCCGGTACGCATCCACTGTCTGAGATCACCTAGGCGCCATCGCAAGCGTGAGAGGCCGGGAACGGGCTCAAGCCTCAGCAATTTGCGCTGACGCACGGTCAGAGCGCTGAAGCCTGTCAATGCAGCGACCTCGGCAACGCCGATCAGTACGTCATCTGCTAGCTTCTGAATCTTTTGAATAGTTTCGTAATCGATGCTCATCGTGACTGTCGCTCGGCTGCTATGGAATGCCTCCAGCTTTCTCCATGCGACTACGGATTTACTAGGACACCTTTTTGACAGATGCGCGAATAAGCCAAAGAATGACCCCATGCAGCCACACATTCCTGATTTAGATGTCGACCCGGATGAAGCCTTCCAGCTTGTTTTTCGTGAACTGAAACGTCATGAGGAAACGGGCCGGAGAAACTTTGTCGTTCTTGCTCCTGTGGATCTGCTTGAGTACCTCTTCTCAGCAATTCTGCGCAAGTCTGGGATGTCGCGGGTTGCGCTGGAGCTGCTACTGACGAAGTTGGGCGTTTACGGATTCAAAGAAGCAGATGGCCGGATTCTGCGACGGTATTTGAGCGGCCATACACGTATGGCGTGGTCGACCTACCAGCGTTTGATGCTGTGGGCGTTATCAAGCGGCTGGATTAGCACCTGGGTTTTCCGCGATTTGGCTTTCCGGTCGTATGAGCGAGAAGCTGCTCAGCTTCGCGCACGGAAAATAGTGAACACCCTGAAGCGTCGGACGACGCTCCCTGATTTGACCAAGGAGCAGGTCGTCGTGTGCTTCTATGAGGTCTATCAGCTTAGGCAGCAGGAGCGCGATCAGGCTGCGGCTACTCGATTGCGAACCGATTCAGATACGAGAGAGCTTGTCCTATCTCTTGATGGGTAATTGCGCGGACTTGAACGTCGATTTGCATTCGACTTGAGCAGCATACTGGGTGTCATTGATCGACTGAATACGACCTGAAGCAGCCATTAACTACTGAGCTGGTCATAGCTATCGATCAAAAGGAAGACCTAGGATCCTCCGAACAAGTCATTTTGAGCTGCTGAGCTCCCTGTAATTGTATGAGCTCAAGCAGGCTCTTCGAGCGAACAACAGACTTGTTCGGAGGGTTCCTAACAGTACTGGCCTTACGTGTCATTATTTCAAAACGACTTCAGTGAAGTAATTGCGTAACCTCATTGGTAGTCAACATATTCTGGATGCCAGTTTTGCATGCAGAACTTAACAATCTTTTTCTCTCTACGATCAATCGACCGAACACCCCAGCGCCCATCAACCACAAAAGAGTCTAGTTCATTCTGAGTTTTATATGGAGCAAGCATAAAATATTTAGAGGCTTTAACATTGATACTACTATTTCCCTTCGATGCATTTGCAGATGCGGGATCGAAAGTGAGATTGCCGAGTCGATGAATGTGGTCCTCTAAAAACTCGTCATCTATTTCTGGAATAATAGATTCCAGTTTTACGATCCCGATCTCTTTAGGGTTCTGCGAGGCAATATGCTCCACAGTTAAAGTTGTGCGCTTTGAAGAGTTGCGAAATTCCGCTTCGGACATATTGGAGCATATAGGCTGTTCGCACTGTCTTAAGTAGTTTTCGTATTTCCAGAACAGGTAGCCAATATCTTTGGGATTCATAAAATCGTAAAAATTTGTATATTGGAGGTGCTCCTTGAATATCTTGTCAGGGCTATTTAATTTTATAAGCGAAGATAGCTTGTCAAACAAAGGTGTAAACTTTCCTCCAAAATCTCTGGCAGCTGTGAACAAGGTTGCTTGGCCAGTGTTAGAGCGTGTTTTCTGAACTGAATAAACTCTGAAACTGTATATTTCTAAAAACCTGCAAACTGATTCAAAATTTTTCTTTTTGCCAGCTGTGTCAAGCTTATAAGTCTTAAGTAGCAATGGGTAAAAATTTCCAAGTCTTTCTAGGCAAACTAAATCCCTATACGAGTTACAATCGGATCGCATAAGCTGACCAATCGTCCTAAAGCTTTCTTTAAGCTCCTTGGTAAATCGATCAATAAAATCTAGTACTTCAATTTTTTTGTCCTTTGCAATTAGCGGGTTGATCTTTTGCTTGATGAATTCGACCGGTTGTTGGTAATCAGATTTGTCTGTCCACTTTTCGAAAGCTACGCAGTGATAAGATAACGCTGCGTCCTCGGACAGTTTTTCATCGAAATCTTCCAGTTCTCGATATATGTCAGTAAAGCGATCTTGGATAGACGATAGATGGATATCTAGATCCTCTCCTGCAGCTAGGTATGTCTTGTACATCAAAAAACTTTTGATCTTCTCTAGATTTGTTAACTTTTTACCTCGATCATTAGTGGTTTCGAATATTAACGTAGCCTCCGCTGTGTCCTTTACAGAGTAAGTGAGAACTTTGGTGTTCGAGTCGAGTTTCGACTTGAAATCTAACAGGTCGGCAGTCGACTTGTTTTTTAACTGTGTTGAAAAAAAGATTTTCGCTTTGAAAAGTCGTCGTTGTGAGGGTGTTTGTATATAGTCTTTTCCATATCCATCACCAATTATATAGCTCTGGAAGAAATCGTTATCTGGAGAGATCGCATGAAGTTTTGAACGGTTTTTGCTCGATATATAGGTTTCTACAACAAGGTCTAGGCCTTGATTCAAGAATTCGTCATCAGTCAACCTTGTCGATAGTTCAGCTAGAAGCGCCTTCATAAATATTATGATCGTCGTTATCCGTTGTTGCCCATCGACTACGTCAATTACGTCGTAGCCTTGATGTTTGTTGCCTTGTTCTTGAAATAAAATCGTACCAAGAAAATAATCTCTTTCTAAAGACTGATTTTCAATGTCCTCAATAAAATCTGGCAACTGCCTGGTATCCTCCCAAGCGTACGCCCGCTGGTAATCTGGGATTTTGAACACTTTTCGACCATCGAATAACTCTTTCAGCTTTTTCTGTCCGTTTTCCATTACGAATCCTATCTTATGTTCAAAAACCCAATTAGATACCGGCGAGTAGCGGCCAGAGGCCAGTATCATCGACAAGTAGCAGAGCATAGATTTCCGGTCGATACCAGCCTCATGGCACTGCCTCAGGCTGTAGGCATCCGATCCGTGTCTCGGCTTTATTGCAGAGCTTCAACATTGACAGTGCTTGGAGACTGCTATGGCACAACGTTGTCTTCTAAGAGGTGACAGATCATTGTGGAAATGAGGTTACCTACACTCACCGCAAAATCTGAACGACTCAGGTTCTGCAGGAGCGCTGTTAGATCGCTTTCGACTGCTGGCAAACGTGGAGGGCTGGTTTGGGTCGAAAGCTGTCCGTCGTGGAGTCAGCGCTGCGACTCTTCGGCAAATGGTGGTACAAACTGAGCATATGACAGCATGGATAGAGGTGGAATGAATCAGCTGAGTCCCGATCTGCGCGAAGACCTCCTCAAAGTGCTGGATGAGGTCTCTACACTGATGTCCGCTGAATATGCGCAGCTTGGCCCCTTGCCTGATGATCATCCACTGGCACAGTCAGGTCTTGAGAATGGGGCAGAAATCGTTCTGGACTACATCGCGCATGGCGAAGCGGGTGTCGCACTCGATCATCTGTTCTACATGATCAAAGAGCCTCCTCTCGCTATCTCTGCCAGATCTGCCGAGAAGCTGGCTCGGCTTGCCAAAGTGTTCGAAATGCCCTTGAGCTGGAGGGCATGAGGTCTGATCGGATAGTAGAACAGGACGCGCCATTGTCGGAGCGGAAGACGGCTATCGGCCAAAAGCGGTCGTTTCCAAGCGGCGGCTTTCGACCCATAGTTGCCGATCAGAAGCACCCCGACTAGGGGGAAAGTTTTTCTAGAACCCATTAGATTTGAGGCCGGTGGAACGTATCCCATCGTTCTATGGGAAGTCTTCAGCTAGGTACGGTTAAGCTTGGAAGTCCCAGGTTGTCAGGGTTTTCAACGCCCACAAGCAGTTCGGCTTGAGGTATAGTCAGCGTTGCAGTCAATCCAGCACTTGGCTTGTCGCCGGTTCAAGTTGCTCGCTCTGCTCGCAGGACGGGCAAAAGCTTACTCCTTAATTAAAACTTATATTTACTGAGCAGGAAATAAGGATATTTAGATGCCAACAACTACATGCAGCAATGAAGAGTGCGGCCAAGATATAGAATTTGATCTGTCCGCCTTGGACGTTGAAAACTCAGAGTCATCTGGGAGTCATACCACGCAGTACTCCGGCTCCGGAACTATTGAGTGCCAAAATTGTGGCTCAGAAACTGAGATTAGCTGTGTTTGGGATGTATTGGATGATACAGGTGAAGTGCTAAGCATTGATATGCTTTAAACGCAAAACTTAGTTGGGCGTGGCCGACATCGGAGTACAGTCCGTCCTCAGTCGGCCACCCACCTAGACTGATGCTAGTGTCCCGCATGGTTAATTCATTTTTCTATTTAAATGATTTCGCAATCATTTCTGGGATTTAAACTAACTAACCGAGCGGGACGCTAGTCAGTGTGTAGCTTCATGAGCATCAGGATTTGTTACGGAGCTGGATTGTCTTTGATGAGCTGCCTTCCGGAGTTGAGTTTCCAGTCCCACTATCTACATATTGACGTCTAGCTGTTATCTGTAACGTGGACTGTCAAGAAGACTCGAAGCCCGAACCCGATTACCAAATGCCACGGTATACTGCCGCGGTGCGTACTGCCTCAATATCGGACTCGACTAGATAAGAGTCTAAGTAAATTCTATCAGCTAGTACATCAAGATCGAATTCGATAAACACTCCAAACTCTGGCACTGCGACTGGATTCTTCTGCCATTCTAACGGATACTGCTAAACGAAATTCACGCACCCACGAGAACGCCATGTGTTTGTACCAAAACTGTTCCATCACGCTTAGGTTAAGTCGCCATACGTAACATTCCACTCCAAAGCTTTTCCTGTGCGTATTCAGGCTTCAGGGCATTGCGCTCCAGAGCGCAGGAATCAATTGCTCATGGGTGAATCGCTTAGGATTACGGTGGTCAGCCTTTTTGACGCGTGCGTTGCACAGACAGTATGAATCGTCGATGTACCACGCAAGGTGCTAAAATTTCTGGAGTTTACCGAAAGAGTTCGGAACCTACCTGGAGAATAAACCGGCACTTACTCCTTCCTAAATTGAAAAAATTTTCCTTGCGCAAGATAAGCATAGAAAAATTAATTCTTACCATAGAGTTCAGCATTACCTAAAACTGCACAAGCAGTTTGGTGCTTCGGAATCAACAGCCGGATATAAAAGGTGCTATCCTATGGGGAATTATTACATAAACTGGGCCGCTGAATTATGTCACGACTGAAACTTGAATTGACTTATGATATTGATCCTAGCAAACCTTTGCCCTTTTACTTTACAAGAGCCCAGTTACTTAAGCTCCACTCACTGCTTTGCGGTCCAGAGCCAAAGACCATAAAGATAGGAAATTATTACTTTGCCTACTATGGTAGTTACTTGGGGCATCACACTAACAAAACACATGCATCTAAATATGGTTTTCATGAGGATCCGGACGTAATTAAGGCCATGATAGGGGAGCTGCTCCTACAGTAAAGTTAGACTTTCAAACCAAAGTAATAGCCTCCAAGCACACAGTGGCTCTCGGAGTAAAAATCTGGATTTTTGTCGCGATTTTACGAAAATCCTATCGACGTGCTGAAGACTTCGGGATTGCAAGCATCGTACCGACGACAATCAGCATTGTTGAAGCGGCCGCTCTGGGTCTATTTCTATAGTTGATCAACGATCGCAATGGGTTTACTTCTACGGGGCGAAATTCTCAACTTTACTGGTCAAGTTCGATGCAAACGACTACCTAAGTCGAATGCAAATGAGCCCCGTCGGAGCAATAGCTACAGACGGGTGTGGTTCGATCAAGCCAGCTTCGCCGCCAGCTCCTCCGCAGTAACGTTGTAATACCGCTTCAGCATGTTCACCTCTCGATGCCCCATCACGCTCGCAAGCTCAATCAAATTCGGCAGTTTGGTCGCAAGCCGACAGGTCGCTTCATACCGAAGGTCGTGAAAGCGCAGATTGATCAGGAAGTCTCCCTGAGGCGTTACCTGCGCTACGTCGCAATCTCCCAGGTATTTCAGCCTCGCACGCTCCAGACCTCGCACAAAGGCCTTCTTAAGTGCATCGGCGGTGGTGGGGAAGACTCGCCCGCACAGCGAGCGCGGTAAATCCTTGAGCAACAGAGTAGCCTTCGGCGAAAGCGGGATGGTTCTGGGCAGTCCGTTCTTCGTCGCTGGTAGGTGCGCGGTTCTACGTTCCAGGTTCACATGCTTCCAGCGCAACTCGAATATCTCGCCACGGCGCATGGCGGTCTCAATCGCCAGCTGGACAATGGGCCGAATCCAGGGATTGTGTGACGCATCGGCATAAGTGCCGTCAGCACGGCCCTCCCGAAGCTCTAGAGCACTGAGCATGTATTGCTCTTCTATTGGATCGAGCCGTCGCGAGCGCTCGTCGTTGTAGCTAGGGCGGCTGATCATACTGACTGGATTCTCGGCCAGATGAATACCCCACTCGCGGCGAGCGACCTCGATCACGCATTGGAGCAATGCGAGTTCACGCTTCACCGTATTGCCGTTGCGGATCTTCAAGCGCTCATCACGATAACGAGCAAAATCTGAAGAGGTGAGGGTCGCAACGATGCGCGTAGCCAGCGGATGACGCTTGAGCGCTTCCAGGCGTTTGATTTCCGAATACGCGCCCTTGTGCTTCGGAGCAATCTCGGAGATGTAGCGATCAATGAGTTGATGAAAGGCGGTACGTTCAGCCTCGACGCGAGAGACAAAGATGCCCCGGTCGATTTCGCTTTCGATCATGCGTGCCCAGGCTTGGGCATCGGATTTGGTTTCGAAGGTTTTTCGCTGGGCTGGATAGCCCTTACGGCGAATTTGCGCTTCCCACTGATACTCGCCGCGATTCCTGATTGTTGCCATTTCGACCATTCCCGCCACACTTGAGTGTGGCAAATTTGTGGCAAAAACGACTTTCAGGACTAGGACAGGTTTCTTGCAGTGGAGCTAACCCCTTGTAATCCAAGGGATAGAAGATGGTGCACCAGGCGGGATTCGAACCCACGACCCCTGCCTTCGGAGGGCAGTACTCTATCCAGCTGAGCTACTGGTGCGACGCGGGCGCCATGATACTCACATGGGTACGGGGCGTCCAGTTGCAGGATCGCAGGGGGCTGATTCGAGGCAGTGTCACACCTTGGTGGGGCTAGTGAATGTCTCACTACATTACTCAGACGACTGAGACGGTGCAAGCCACGCTTGGCTAGGACGACTTTCTCAAAAGTAGTTCGGGGTCGACGTTAAGCGCTTGGGCGATCCGTTCGATGTTGTAGATCGTGCAATTTTTTTCGCTCCTTTCCAGCATTCCCACGTAGGTTCTATGGACCCCGGCACGTTCAGCAAGAGCCTCCTGAGAGAGGCCAAGCTCAAGTCGTCGGAGCCGGACATTTGCGGCGAAGATCGCAACGAGTGCGCATTGATTTGGTGATATCGGCATTCACCAAATTTCGCTTTTTGCATACCATGATTCGACATACTATGATTAGCATTTCGGGGTGAGCAGTACCCAACGCTGCTCGCAGAACTCCAATCATCGAAATGCAAGGAGCTGCATGTGCTAACCGTTCAGTCACTATTGGTCCGGTTTATCTCCGCACCTGATCCGTCACTGGAATCAAACGAAAGCGCGCGAGGCGCTCAGGTATGAACGGCTGGCGGAGGCTTTGGGTCGTAGGTTGCATGACGCTAGTCCTTGCTCCGGTGTATGTGTATCGCACCTACGTACCAAGTGATGAAAAGCTGAGTCGGGATCATCAGGAACATATTGAGCAGCAGCTAGCGGATATCAAGACCATTGAGGAACCCGCGCATGGTTCGAACCGCTTGGTTCGTGATGCTCTGATGCAGATCCCGGTTTCTGAACGTCTCGCCAGAATCGAAGAGAGCAATGCCCAGCATGCTGAGTTCATGGCAAAGGTGAGCAGGCAGCGCCCGGTTACTGTGGCTCAGCTCGCTGGAGCTTGGATCGTTTTATGTTCGCTGCTCTATATCTTCGGATGGTGCACCGCTTGGGTAGCTAGGGGTTTTGGTAAGGGGGCCGCCGCATGATCGCTGATTCAAATGGGCATAAAACACCTGTCGGTCGCCAAGTGGGTAACTTGATGAGCCCACGGAGAGCGAGAAGACTCTCATTTAGCGCATCTCTGAGATGCATTGCGTTGCTGATCGCTACTGCCGCAATGGTCACTGGGTGCAGCTACGGTCTTACTCAGAAGGGGATCGATAACTCGCCAGTAAGCGATACGCTCGCGGTGAAGGGCTCGGTCCGTGAGGTATACCAGTCGCTCGCTCAAGAAATGCAGGGACCGGGTTGTCCCCCTGTCCACTCCAGCAGTCTGTATGGAAATGGTGATGGCTTTGTCGTTTATTTTGGTGAGAACTTCATAGGCCATAGCTACATCTGGAGCGGTGCCTACGGAAAACAGGATGGTGGTAAGGTAAAGGTAACGATCCGGGACCAAAGCTACACGGCCCAGACTGACTTTGTGGACGAGATCGCTCTCTTCTTGAAGACTGGTTCGTGCCGATAGGAACAACCCGCTATCTGTGAATGGAAGCTCCTGTGATGGGTCGCAGCAGGGGCTTTAACCTAGCTGGAAGCTCAGATTATTTGGTCTTTCAAGACCGATCAGATTCCAGCCCATATCACAAATAGGCGCCCTCAATTAACGAATGGGGAGTTGTGAGCCGTGGCGGACTGTGGCGGCTATGGTCACTGTGCCTTGGTTCGACACGCGCAGATCCCTCTCTCAAATTCAGTTTATTCTGCTCTCGCACTACGGACCATTTAGGAGTTCTACTTGATTTAGCGGCAGAGGAAATTCGTGTCCTAGTAAGCTAAGGTTCTGAGAGCAAAAACACCCTTAAAGGTAGTACCATCTTGCCACCTATACGGATCGCAATGGCAAGGTAGCTTGATGACTCTAAATCAGAATCCGGAGCAGCTCGCTCGGGACCGCATCGACGCCCAACTCACTGCCGCAGGCTGGGTAGTGCAAAAAAAAATCAACTTTAGCGCCGGCCTTGGTGTCGCCGTGCGCGAATACCAAACAAGCGTAGGTCCCGCCGACTATGTGCTGTTCGTCGATGGCAAACCTGTCGGAGTCATTGAGGCCAAGCGCGAAGAGATTGGCCACAGCATTACTGCGGTAGAGGTCCAGACCCAGGGTTATGCCAATGCCCAGCTGAAATGGATCAAGTCCAACGAGAATCTGCGCTTTCTCTATGAAAGCACTGGCCTCATCACCCGCTTCACCGATGCCCGCGATCCCAAGCCGCGTTCCCGTGAGGTCTTCAACTTCCAGCGCCCGGAATCCCTGCGCGACTGGATGAGCCAGCCACTCAACCTGCGCTCTCGACTGCAGACCATACCTCCGCTGAATCCGCAGCAGCTACCCGCCAGCGAGCTGCGCCTGCGTGACTGCCAGGAAATCGCCATCAGTAAACTGGAAGCCTCGTTCAAGGCCGGTAAACCACGCGCTCTGATCCAGATGGCCACCGGTGCCGGCAAGACCTACACCGCCATCACCGCCATCTACCGGCTGCTGAAATATGCCGGTGCCAAGCGCATCCTGTTTCTGGTCGATACCAAGAATCTGGGCGAACAGGCCGAACAGGAAATGATGAGTTACCTGCCGATCGACGACAGCCGCAAGTTCACCGAGCTATACCCGGTGCAGCGGCTGAAATCACCCCATATTGCTAGCGACAGCTTGGTCTGTATCAGCACTATTCAGCGCATGTACGCCACGCTCAAGAGCGAAGAGCTGGAAGAGACTTTGGAAGAGCTCAACCCAGCCGAGCAGTTGACCAAGCCCAAGGCACCGCTACCGGTAGCATACAACGAAAAAATTCCACCGGAATTCTTTGACTTTATCTTCATCGACGAATGCCACCGCTCCATCTATAACCTCTGGCAGCAGGTACTCGACTACTTCGATGCCAGCCTAATCGGCTTAACTGCCACCCCGGACAACCGCACCTACGGCTTTTTCAAAAAGAACGTAGTAAGCGACTACAGCCATGAAAAGGCTGTGGCTGATGGCGTCAACGTCGGCAATGAGATCTATCTGATCGAAACCGAAGTGACCCAGGGCGGTGGACAGCTCAAGACCGAGCAACTCATCGAGCACCGGGAACGACTGACCCGACGCAAGCGCTGGGAAGAGCAGGATGAGGATGAGACCTATACGGCAAAACAGCTCAATCGCGACATTGTCAATTCGGACCAGATCCGTACTGTGATCCGCACATTTCGCGACAAGCTGCCGGAAATCTTCCCAGACCGTATTGATCAAGACAATCATTTTCAGGTGCCCAAGACTCTGATTTTCGCCATGACCGACAGCCATGCCGACGACGTCATCCAGTGCGTGCGCGAGGAATTCGACGAAGGTAATGCCTTCTGCAAGAAGGTCACCTACCGCGTATCCCAGGATCGGAGGGACGCCGACGGCAATGTCGTCGAGAAAGGCGAAGATCCTAAGTCGGTGCTAGCCCAGTTCCGCAACGCCTACTACCCGCGCATTGCCGTCACCGTCGATATGATCGCTACCGGTACAGATGTAAAGCCGCTCGAATGCCTGCTGTTCATGCGTGACGTGAAAAGCCGCAACTACTTCGAGCAGATGAAGGGGCGCGGCACTCGCACGCTGGAAAAGGACGACCTGCAGAAGGTTTCCTCGGCAGCCAAAACTGCCAAGACCCATTACGTCATAGTCGATGCCATAGGCGTGACGAAGTCACTGAAGACCGCTAGCCAGCCGCTGATCAGCAAGCCCTCCGCGTCGCTCAAAGATCTGGCCATGGGCGTGATGCTGGGCGCTAGTGACACCGACAGCGTCAGTTCGCTGGCTGGTCGGCTGGCACGGCTGGCAAAGCAGCTCGAACCGGCTGAGCACAAAAAGATCGAGACAGCCACTGGCGGCGTACCGCTAAATACCTTGGTCAGCCGCCTGTTCAACGCAATAGACGGCGACCTTGTCGAAGCCCGAGCGCTGGAGCTGGCAGGCCAGTTGGTCGGCACCGACCCTGGAGATGCCTTGCGCGATCAGGCCCAAGCCGAAATGGTCAAGCAGGCTGCTTGCACTCTCAATGGCGAACTGATCGAACTAATCGATCAGATACGCCGCGACCGGGAGCAGAAGGTCGACCACGAAACCCTGGATCAAGTCACCTTTGCAGGCTGGCAGCAGCAGAGCACGGAGCAGGCCCAGGATTTAGAACAGGATTTCACCACTTACCTTAGGGAGCACGCAGACGAGCTGGAAGCACTGAGCATCTACTTCAGCCAGCCGCAACGGCGCCGCGAAGTCACCTTCGAGCAGCTGCACGCGGTGCTGGAAACCCTCAAGGCAGACCGTCCCTATCTTGCGCCGCTCAATGTCTGGCAGGCCTACGCCCGGCTGGACGATTACCAGGGCCAAGCGCCACTCAACGAACTTACTGCGCTAATCGCACTGATTCGGCGCGTTTGCGGACTGGACGCTAGCCTGACGTCCTTCGAGGACACGGTCAGCCGCAACTTTAAAGACTGGATTTTTAGACGCCACTCAGGTGCCGGAGAAAAATTTACTGAGCAACAGATGCCCTGGCTGCAAATGATCCGCGATCATGTCGTCGGCTCGATACATATCGACAGAGAAGCGTTAGACTTCGCCCCCTTCGATGCCCACGGTGGGCTGGGCGGATTCTACGAACAGTTCGGCGAAAGCTACGAGGCGGTGCTGGATGAAATCAATGAGGCGTTGGTGGCTTAACTATGGCTTTATCTCGCAAACCAATCGAAATTGTTGAAGACGGTAAACACCAGCTTCTGATCAAAGCGCCCCACTGGGGCAGAGTACAGCTCTCTTACATTGCCGAGGTTCAAAACGGCTTTGCCTTCGAGTCCGAGCTTTTTTCGACTTCAGGCGGCGTGCCGCTTATCCGTATTCGCGATATTGATAGCGAATCAACTCAGAACTTCTATGTGGGTAAGCGCCTTGAAGAATACATCGTCAGACGCGGCGACATCCTGATAGGTATGGATGGTGATTTCCACTCGGCCGAGTGGAAAGGCCCAGATGGCCTTCTGAATCAGCGAGTTTGCAGGATTTTATTGCAGTCCCAGAACTTTGATAGAAAGTTTCTTTTTATCTGCCTGCAGCCTTTCCTGAATGCCATCAATGCAGAAACCTCCTCCGTAACGGTCAAGCACCTATCCTCAAAGACCATTGCGGAAATTCCTTTACCGCTACCTCCTCTTTCCGAGCAAAAACGCATTGTCGGCAAAATCGAAGAATTGTTTTCCGAACTGGACAAGGGTGTAGAAAGCCTGCGCACCGCCCAGCAACAGCTCAAGGTTTACCGTCAGGCGCTGCTCAAACATGCCTTCGAAGGCAAGCTGACCAGCGACTGGCGGGCGCAAAATTCCGACAAGCTTGAATCCGCTGAAATCCTTTTGACGCGTATCCAACAGGAGCGTGAGGCGCGCTACCAGAGTCAGCTGCAGGAGTGGAAAGAAGCACAGCAAGCTTGGGAAGCTTCCGGCAAGACCGGCATCAAGCCGGCCAAGCCCAAAGCCCCAAAAACCCTGCTGCCGCCGACTGCCGAGGCACTGTCGGAATTGGCTGAGCTGCCTGAAGGGTGGGTTTACGTCAGAGCTGAAGCGATCACTGACTTCATTACCAAGGGCACAACACCAAGCAGGGAATTGTTGTTTGATGGCGCAGGAGAGGTTCCGTTTATCAAGGTGTACAACCTCACCAAAACGGGGGCTCTGGATTTCACGATCTCGCCGACTTTTGTCAATCAAAAAACCCACTGTGGTTTCCTGAGCCGCTCAAAGGTCTACCCTGGCGACGTACTCATGAATATCGTCGGCCCGCCCCTAGGCAAAGTTTCGATAGTTCCCGACACCTATCCCGAGTGGAACATCAATCAGGCAATCGCCATTTTTCGAAGCAAGCTTGTTCGGAATAACCTGCTCTCCGTCTTCCTCTCTAGCGAGGCAACCGTTCGCCGCACCATGAGGAAATCAAAAGCGACTGCTGGGCAATTCAACCTCACCCTAGAAATATGCAGAGACATACTCATCCCTCTTTGTGGAATGCATGAGCAGAAGCAGCTTTCTCAAGCTCTGGATGAAAAGCTTTCAAACCTCGATCAACTCGAAAAAAACATCGTCGAGTCTCTGCAACAATCTGAAACCCTGCGTCATTCGATCCTGAAAAAGGCCTTTTCCGGCAAGCTGGTGGCGCAGGACCCGAACGACGAGCCGTCCAGCGCACTGCTGGAGCGCATCTGTGCCGAGCGTGTGGCCAAGCCGGCCAAAGCTCGTGGAAGCAGGGCCAGAGCACCGGCTTGAACGTGATGCAGCGTCCACGCCTCATCTTCGCCGGTTTCAAAATTATCGTCTGACCGCTATACCGCTATACCGCTATAGGGCAGGCACATCTTAATTTTCAGGAATGAATCATCCATGAGCACTCATGCCATAGTCTCCAAGGTCTGGAGTTTCTGTACTACCCTGCGCGACGACGGGGTTGGCTACGGCGACTATCTGGAACAGTTGACCTATCTGATCTTCCTAAAGATGGCAGATGAATACGCCCGGCCGCCGCATCGCCGTGATATCGGCATTCCTGCCAGCTACAACTGGGAGAGCCTGAAAGGCAAACGCGGCGCCGAGCTGGAGGTGCATTACGTCACCTTGCTCCGGGTACTGGGTGGTATGCCGGGGATGCTGGGGCAAATCTTCACCAAAGCGCAGAACAAAATCCAGGACCCGGCCAAGCTCAGCCGCCTGATTAGCATGATTGACGAGACTCCCTGGGTAACTCTGGGCGCGGATGTGAAGGGTGATATCTACGAAGGACTGCTGGAGAAGAATGCCGAGGACACCAAGTCCGGTGCTGGACAGTACTTCACCCCACGGGCGCTGATCCGCGCTATGGTCGAATGCATGCAGCTTGAACCAGGCAAGACCATTGCCGATCCAGCCTGCGGCACTGGTGGTTTCTTCCTCGCTGCCTACGACTTCCTGGCCGTAAATCCGGCACTGACCAAAGACCAGAAGGTCTTTCTTAAGAATGATACCTTTCACGGCAACGAGATCGTCGCCGGAACCCGCCGGCTTTGCCTGATGAACATGCTGCTGCACAACATTGGCGAAATCGACGGCAACAGCTCGATTTCGCCAAACGATGCTCTGATCGCCGACGGCGGCCTGCGTGTCGACTATGTGCTGGCCAACCCACCATTCGGTAAAAAAAGCTCGATGAGCTTCACCAATTCCGAGGGTGAGCAGGAAAAGGACGACCTGACCTACAATCGCCAGGACTTCTGGGTAACCACTTCGAACAAGCAGCTGAACTTTCTGCAACACATCTGCAGCATGCTGAAAACCACCGGGCGCGCTGCAGTGGTGCTACCGGACAACGTTCTGTTCGAGGGCGGCGCTGGCGAAATAGTGCGGCAGGAGTTGCTGAAACTCACTGAGCTACACACCATCCTGCGTCTGCCGACCGGTATTTTCTATGCGCAGGGTGTGAAAGCTAACGTGCTGTTCTTTGATAATCGGCCTGCCAGCAAGGACACGCAGACGAAGGAGGTGTGGTTCTATGACTACCGCACCAACGTCCACCACACGCTTAAGAAAAAGCCGCTGCGCTTCGAGGATCTGCAGGACTTCATCACTTGCTACCACGCGCAAAACCGCCACAATCGCAGCGAAACCTGGCACGAGACGGCGAACCCCGAAGGCCGCTGGCGCAAATACAGCCTCGATCAGATCCTTGCCCGCGACAAGACCAGTCTGGATATCTTCTGGCTAAAGGACAAATCTCTGTACGATCTGGACAACCTGCCGGAGCCAGACGATCTGGCCGATGAGATCATCGAGAATATTGAGGCTGGCCTGAACAGCTTCCGTGAAATCCTAAAAGGACTCGGCTAACGGGTCGGGCCATTTGAGCGAACGATATGACAACGTCCGGCTCGATCGGTACGACATCAATGATGGGCGTAGGCTTTCGGAACTGGCAGTAGTCGTCCGGCCCCCGTGAGAGCTTGCGGGCGCCTACGATGAGCTTATCGGTAAGATCGGTCAGCATCGGCAGTCGAACGACCCTAGGCACTCAGCCAAGCTCGAATCGCTTCATAGCGCTCCCTGCCTGCCGTGGTCGCTGATCGGCTGGCGTATCCCGGATTGGCTTGCAAACTGTGGGCGGTAAAGTCGAACTCTTTACCGCTGTAGGATACCCACGTGCCCGGGGTTTGAAGCTCAGTCACTGCGATGGCCTTATTGCTCCAGCGTTGGCGATAACCTTTTGTCGGAGGTGATGCGCCCAGATCTGGTTCCGGCGCAAGTAGCCCTCGAATATCTTGCGTAGAGATCGTATCCGGGATGCGGGCGATGCCATGAAGGTGTAAGGGATGGTTCTCTTCGCTGTCACTGCTGGCAAGCTCCAAGACAAAAACCAGGTCTACGATGCCGAGTGTTCTGAGGAGGGCCGAAAGGTAGTCGGTCGGTCCTTTCTTGGCTGACAAGGCGGCTTCAGCTACCTCGTGGCCTAAACGGAAATTTATTACCTGAGCGTCAGATTGCAGAGAGAATCCTAGAAAGCTAAACGCTCGCTTTGTGTCAGCCGACAATCTCCTTTTCCAGTCGTGAAGGGATACACGAGAAGCGTAGTTCTGCGCGATTGCGTTTAGGTGCTCGTTATTGGCTTTCAGCCTATCTATGCGTGCTTGGTCTTTTGTTTCCTGAAGGTCCAATTCCCCTAATACTGCTAGGTTCTTCACACGGGACGTATAGAAACCGGCCAAGACCCCCGCGATAGCTGGTGTGCAGCGCTTTTTTGCTGAGGGTGTAATGGCAGCTTTTTTTGGAAAAGGGCCGCTCGCCTCGATTGCGTCGCCCTCAACAAAATTGCTCCCGCTGAGGTCCGTGTGCTGGTACGTCATGGTTTTACTCTGCACCGATCCGATAGATTGGATTTTCAAAATCACCATCCCGGCAGAATCGCCAGGGTGTTCGGTCCTTACACCTATTTCTAGGGTTTTGACACTTTGACTGTTCACGTCCCGGTCATGTGTAGGTCAAAGCCTTCACACACCACATCATCGTCTTCATCACTTTGATCTGACTTCGCGAGCCTCCGACGCTCCATCCATTCAAGGTTCGCGATTTCATCCTCGATTCCTTGAGCGTCTCCATTCATCTCCGCTTCCTCAAGGCGCTGTTTTGCGCGCATCTCAGCTACATCGTTTTCCGTCAGGATGTGAATCTGTAGTGTGGGCAGCTCCTCAATGTCCTGCGCCTGATTGAGCTTCTCGATAGGCAGGGAACGTCGGGTCACATCTTGGGTTAGCTTGAGCGCCGTCGATGCGGCTGCGAGCCCCCTGAACGCAACCGGGTCCGTCGGATCAAGCGCTTCCAAGGCGTTAGCGATCTTGGTCCTGATCAGATGACTCAGTGCCAGCTCATCAGCTACCAGTGTCGCTACTGTCTGTTGTACAGCGTCGAGTGAGAAAGCAGAGCTGAGCAGATCTTCCCTCGCTTTGTCGATGAGAGCCTGTGTTCCCGCGCCAGCGACAGCTTTAGTTGTTTTGATGATGCGTTGCACAGTGCTAATGCTTAAGTCCAGGCGATCCGCAATCACCGGCAGTGTGTATCCGGCTTCCCGGAGAATGACGACCTGAGTGCTTTGATCTGGTGTGGTTTTTTTGCCAGGCATCTCACACCTCTTCTTCAGGAACGGGGATGACAGTCGGCTTGGGGGGCAGCTTTGCGAGGGCTAGCAGCTCGCATTGAAGTCGGCCCCAGTTGCCTGTAACGGTGGCAAGCGGAAAGCCGGACAAGCGGGCGACATCGTTTGTCTGAAAGGGAGCTAGCGAGGCGAGCGGGGTGCCGGACGCTCTGAGTGCTTCTGTAAGAGCCTCAGCGATGGCTTGGCGTGCGTGGTTGCGTTGGGTGATAGCAGCAGGTTGGTTCCCGCACGGTCTAGGCGAACGGATGCCATTCTTACGGCAAAGATGGTAGGCGGAATCTTTCGTCCAGCGATCCTCGTCGGTTCTGGGATTGCTGTGGTTCAGATGTTGCGCTAATCGGCGGTATGAACTGAGTGAGTTGCTGAGGAAATCACGAGCGTTTTCTTCTATTGTACTCATCGAGGCGTATCCTTCGTTTAGGGTATTGGTGGCGGTTCATGAGTGAGTCTCTCGTCTGTTTAATGGTTAATCTGCTTCTATTGAGCAGTGGGTTGATGATAAGGCGTTGAATGCTTAGCGTCTATCGTTTGATTTCAGATAGCCTGTTGATTTGCAAGCGTTTTTTCGACATTTATCACTGGAAGATTGGGCTGGCTCAAAGTCGTGGTTTCTTGATCCATGCGCCTGAAATTCACGCTACCGACTCCGGACAAAATTCGTCCGTGGGCGCTGACACATTGCCAAGAAGCACAAAGCCCGCACGAGGCGGCTAGGGGACCTTACAGCTAGCTCAGGCGGTCAGCGCCCGCTTGATGCGGTACACAGTCGCAACGCCGCACTCGGCCATCTTGGCGACCTCTTCAGCAGACGCCTGCGGATGTTTTGCGAGGATGCTTTCAACCTTCTTCCACTTGGCCGCATCCTTGCTCTTGCCGGTAGGCTTCCAGTCAGGGTTAGCGGCCTGCTTGTTCTGGATACCTTGGCGGATACGCTCCACGCGTTTTTCTTGATCGAGACGAGCCATGGTTGCCATTAGGTCGATCAGCATGCCGTTGACCACTTCCATGATCTGGCCGGTGATACCGCTGTCCTGTGCAAGTAAGTGGCTAGTTGGTAGGTCAGCTATGACCAGTCGCAAGCCCTTAGCTTCAATCGTAGCTTTCAGCGATCTCCAATCAGACTGAGAGAGGCGAGTAAGCCTGTCTACGGATTCACAGAGACAGACGTCACCGGGTGCTGCTGCTTCGAGCATGGCGAGCAACTGAGGGCGATCAAGCTTAGTCCCGCTGATGTTCTCCGCGTAGATGCCCGCGATGATGAGCCCTTTCTCTGTGGCGAAGGCTTCGAGTGCAGCTTTCGCTCTGTTGGCGTCTTGATCTTTAGTCGATGCGCGAAGGTAGAGATGGGCGAGCATTAGCGTTTATCCGTTAGTCTATGATTTGATAGGCCTATGATAATCCGATCATATAGCTATGCACGAGAGTTTTTTGATAGGTGGCGACAAGTGGTCGGCTGACTATCAAACCTGTCTAGTTCTTTGATAGAGGTCAGGGATGCTCGCTAACGTTCATGTGCTTGAGTCGTTAACTTGCTTTGGCTCATGGCGCAATGAGAGGATCTACCTGTCGGTTAGCACTGGGAACCGGCTAAAGCTACCTAGGCCGGGCTGCTTGCTTTTATCCCCACTGGCGAGAGAGGGGTATTTTAATTTGCGTTTGACTGGAAAAGCTGCACTGCCAATCAGGTTTAACGGACAATTTTTTTGCGCTCTGGGATGTAGAGGTACTGACGTTAAACTAGCCTTCTATTGAAAACATGGAAGCGCACCGCCTCCGTAATGCTTGAAGCATTCGGCCTGTCCGCAATGGCTGCTTCGAACAGAACGAATTCGCTTCTAGTGCACTCATTGCTCACGATGTCTGCACAAATATGCATAGCTTTATCCTGCTTATTCTCCGTGAGCCATTGCAGCAGCGCAGCTAGCACTTTTTCGCGCGCTATTCCATTGCGGTGAGGGCGCTCGAACCAACGATGAAGACTGACAATCAGACCATTTTCTGCAGTTAGCGCCTTGTCCAGGTCAGATGTATCAACGGGGTCTTCGGGCAAGCATACAAAGCGCTTGGACATCTGGCGCACGCGAGGCTCAATGTGTCGAGTTCGAAAGTCTAGCCATCCTTTCTGAGTACATACATCCCAAAGGTCCTGAGTCTCCTCATCAGATAAAAATTTTAGGTAAGGGAGCAGGTTGGACATTTGGCTTGGCGTAGATAAGCTCCGTTTTCCTTCAACGTAGCTTACGGACGATGTGTAATATCGAAGAAGGTCACTTGGATTCTGAGCTGTTTCAAATGCCTCGCGTGTGAGTGCTGTAGCAGCTTGATCGGTTGAGAGCAACGCAGTCTGAACCATAAGGGGGATGCTTTTAAGCTGGTCCCACCTTGATGTTAGTATTGATATGCGTCGTGCTGGTTCCACCTCCATCAACGCATCTGCTACAGCGTATTCGAGATTGGACCAACCGTCATTTTCCTCATCGGTAATTAGGTTTAAAACGGATTCGAGCATATCTGTCATAGCGCTTGACCAGACGTAGCGCCCAATCCCTAGCCAATGTTCAGGACTTTCCGATATCTTAGGCAATATCTGAGGGATGACTGAAAGATCTCCACGTCTAGCACGGGCCCAGAGTGCGCGCTCAAATAATGGATCCTCTTCGGAAATCTGGCGAATTATTGGTAAGTCGCTAATGTTTAGTGAAAGCTCCCAAAATGAGAATGCCTGTTCTCGAACTTTTACGGGCTCAGCCTGATCAAGGATAATCTGCAAGAGATGAGTTCTTGATTCCGATGACAGCTGCCGTGCTGGTTTTTTATAGTCTCGCCGCCAGTGGCTCCTCAACCTATCCGCTGTGATAAAGAAGGACGATGCAGAGTAACGAACTATATGCTCTAGAGCTGCAGGATGGTCTATCGTGCGCAACATGTAGGTAATTGGCCACCTTAGCTTCTCAGAGGAGTTTGCCCGATCGACGAGGTAGGTTATGGAGTCTTGCGGGATATAATTACCGAACTCCCAATCAACACCGTCTGCCGCTAAGCGCTCTACAGGCTGTCCATGTTCTGCATCAGGTAGGTCTGGTAGGCGCTCCCAAGCGTCGCATATAGGCCCTAAGGTTGCTTCATCCTCGGTTCCACAACAGCGTGCGGCTGCAAACAGGTAGGAGCGCAAATCTCGCGTGCTACTGCCGTCTTGCTCCCAGCACAAGCGGATAGACTTCGCTAGCGTGGTGCTGCCGATGTATCCAGCCAGCCTCAAAGCCCCAGTTCTCCGGCCATGTTGAGCCCACTGATCTAGATCATTTCGGCGAAGTATCGAGTCTACTGCGGAAACCAAATGCTCTCCATGCACTCGCTTAACGAGGGATAGGAGGCTATGTTTTCCAGCAACGGTAGTCCCTAATTCATATCGAGAAAGGAGGGCTAAACCGGCGAGAATATTTCCGTTTCTGAACAGTGCTTCTAGCAGTGGAACCCACAGGGCCTTTTCGTTTTCAGAAAATTCTATGACCACATCCTGCAGATAGTCTGATGTAACCTCTGCAAGGATCCGAGCAACCACGTATTTGCGGCCGTTCAAAGTCGTGTCTGCTGCGTCTTGTCTACGCAACCACACTGCAATCGCTTGTGCCGCAATATATTCGTAGCTGCTCCGCTCTTCGGAGGAGATCTTAAGCGCGTGTGCACCTATTGCTGGGCTTGATTCCATAAGGGAGACCAGAACTTGTAACGGCACCTCCGCTTGAACAGCCGCCCCCCCAACCATTTCTGCAAAAAATGGATCGATAACGTAGTCGGGTTGCAATTGCTCCTTTAGAACGTTTGCCAAAGATCCACTTGACAGACTATGCATCACGCGGTCGTGTCTGAATTCAATAGTCTCATCTGGTCCAGATTGAGATATCCTGATCACACTGCCTTCATGCATAAGACGGCGGAGCAAAGTAATAACTTCTTTATCTTCAATCCATGAACGGGCTTCACTCCAGCTCGGGTTTAGTCGTCGGTGTTCTATTCCCTTACGAACTAACAGATGTAAAGCCTCACGCGCTTCTGCCCTTGTAAACTGGGCGTCGCTAGCAACAATTCCAATTCGCTCATCAATATAGGAAGTAATAACCGCTGAGGCTGGAGATGTGGATTCGAGATTGTGGAGACCAATCAGCAGAGGGTCACACCCTAGTTGTGAGGCTATTTCAACGGCCCTCCCCTGATCCATTGCGAGCCCAAGAACTTGGGCTCGCTTCATCAATGCCAAAATCGCTTCGGCCTGACTATATTTGTCAATCCTGAGAATGGTCAGCTTGGCAAGAGTATGCTTTTGGTTTTCTATGACATCGAGATGGCGCGGCCAGATCGGACAGACTGCACGCCAAGATCTACTTGCGTCGCCTGCACTTGTCGATGGCAGGCACCAGCGGAGTATCTTATTCAGCAAAAGACCTGGGCTAGTTGATCGATTAATGTCCTCAAAGAGGATTAGCAGCGGCTCATCAGCAGTGCAGAGTGCGATTGCCCTCTCGCCAATGCCTGGCTCTAGGCTCGGCTCATGCCGCCTTAGTTCGGTGTCTAGCGCCGCCTCAATAGTTACTGCCATGACAACGGATTCAGTTCTGACAACGATAGCCGGTGCTCCGCTGTCAATACGCGCAGAGAGGGCTGCAATGCAGGCAGTAGTCTTGCCCATTCCAGAGTCGCCGACCACGAGATAGTCGCCGTGGGCCAGTACAAAGTCGTCGCGGTGTATGCTTTCTTGGCGAATGTTTTCCTGAGTGTGATCTTGAATGCTTTGGGATCCAATTTTGAGTAGCAAATCGCGTGATAGGAGTTGAGCTGGAGCACCAAGATGAACGCGGCGGATGAATTGGCCTGCGGGATTCATATCCAAGAAGTGCGCAATCCTGGACACCGACCAAATGTCGAGCTCCACACGCGATGCAGCGGCCATTTTCTCAGCTGCGGCGCGTAGCTCCAAAGAGGTCTCAGTGTTAGCGGTCAGTGCGAACGTAACTGTCAGGTGAGGATCATTGGCTCGCAACTTTTCAATTTCTTCGATGCCTTTAATCAAGTCTCCGGCAGGTTTTGTTGGCTTGTTCCCTGCTTTCCTTACTTTAACCTTCGAGGGGTCGTGCAGCCACTTGCCCACAAGATCCTTCTGTTCGGTTGTATGAGCTGCGCACACCAGCCGGGAATTGCCATCTGGCAAAATGAGCCATCCAACGTTGTCGAAAGGCGCCTTGATTGTTTTTCCGCCAGGCTGCACCCCTGGATGAGCCATGTTTTCGTAAATGCTCGGCTTCGCTGCTCGCAGAACCGCAGCAGCAACGCGCTCAAACGCTGCGGCGTCTGTCATCTCGGCAAGGCGTCGTAAGGTATCGGTACTGCTAATGTTCATAGCGGCCTACAGTCAATTTGGATCACCTGGAGAATCTTGCGCTCTGGCGTTGTCTCCGAGCTTTTCGGCACCTTGTCAATCTAACTAGTCTATTACTCGCTAAGCGCAAGAGTAGATGACAGAATCAGAGTTTGCGGCTGCACGATGAGTCTCAGGGGCTGTTTCTGTTTGCGAATTGAGGCAATCATGTGTCGTTTCTGTCGTTTCTGTCGGTTGTAGGAGTGTTGAGTCTTCCGCAGCGTACAAGACAGGCTTGGGAAAGTCGCACTGAAATCACGTCGGCCGTTCACTTTGGTTAAGGTTGTAGGCCTCTCGATGTCGCTCAATCGACGGCTTGAGCTTGAATCCAAGGCGCGCCTCAAAGTCTTCGTATGTGATGCTGGAGAGATCGACAGGTATGGTCAGACTTTCCAGAACTTCCTGCTTTTTCGATTGACTGAATCCATTACCGTATTTGGCGACTTGGCCCTCTTTGCCTCTTGAGTGTCCTGTGAGGTCTGGTAGCACGAGATATGCCTCTCCCCCTGCCTCGCGGGCAAGATCGGTAAATGTGTGGCGAAAGCTATGAAAGTTCTTCCGGTCGGTCTTGCCGTCAGCATCTCTTTCACGAATTCCACATTTAAAAAAGTACCCTGCTGCCGGGGTGCTTAGGCTAGGGAACCGACAGAAGAAATGGGTGGCATTGCTACCCCATCCCTTTTTAGGATTGTAGGAAAGGCCATCCGAGAACAACTTCTCTCGACCTTCCGTGATCGCTTGTTCTACGAACGTCAGAAAGCCCATGCGAATGAGCTCGCTGTGGATAGGTAAGATTCTGCGGCTTGACTGATTCTTCAGTGATTTAGGTAATGGTCGATCTAATTCGTCGTCCATCATGCTGATGGTCCAAATACCTTCAGCCTCTGTTTTGCTCACGTCCTCGGTATCGAGCTGACAAAGCTCGTTAAGTCGCCCTCCGGTGAACAGTCCCAACAAGGGGAGCCAAAATTGATACGGAAAGACGGCGTTGCTCCTATCTAGAACGGTGCCGGTATACAGATAGCCTGAGAAGATCTCTTCCAGGTCGCTCTTGGAAAAAGCTTTCTCAACCGCTTTCTCGCCTGCGCGATGATGATTAATGGACGGTTTGTCCGGCGAGTTTGGGGGAATGGTGGTCATTCCCTTTCGAAATGCGAAGCTGTGGAGGGCTCCTAGCCGAATAGTTATTTTTTCGACTGTTTTAGATCCAATACGCTGCTCGCCGTCGTTGGCAAGAATAGAGTCGCTCGGCGAGTCCGGGCTTGGAAGCTTGGCACCTCGGCTTACTCGGATATCAAAAATCTGAGAGTAGATGCGCTCGAAATCCTCAACCGTTAAGCGATTGATCGGTTTATTGCCGCTCAAGATGTTCAGCCGAGAAGCATGTCCCTGCTCATCCTCTTTAGTGCGTTCCGACTTCCTGTTGTTTTTGGCGAGCTTTGCTAGGGTTTCCCAGTGCAGTTCCCATAGCCTGTATAGGGTCGGCCCGTCAGGCTGACTTGCCGTAACTAGTTCAGACGATGCGCTGGCGCTTCGGGATGGGCGGAGCGCCAGCCGCTCTATGAGCTCGGGCAACAGTTTTTTGAAATGGGGTAAAGGCAACGCACTGCCTTGAGCGCGAAGCTCCTCAGCGAGCCTCTCCATACTTGGGGGTATTGTCCGGTGAATATGCCCGGTCAACGCCTTTGTAATCAGGTTTCGCCGCTGCTCATCCTCAATGGCGCGCCATTCTTCGTCGGACAGAGAAGACTGGGTGCTTTGTGGTTTCTGATCATCTAAGGAGCGAGACGCCCAAATTCCGGGAGCCTCGGCTTTAGCTATTTCGCTCAGATAGATTTCGTAATCTTCATCAGTGGGTTCGTAATCATCTTGTTCGGCCACAACCAGCACCTTGTCAAAAGCAGCTTCGAAGCGTGCAGCGTATTGCCGAGCGCGGCGAAGCGCCAGCCGTAAGCTGTCGGTTTTAAGAGAGCGACGAATTTCACGTTGAAGGCCGAATACAGCGCGCAATCGAAGGGGAACTACTATGCGGAAATAGTAAGTACGATGACGGTTGAGTGTGATGTAGGAGGGTTGAGCTGGCATTGCTGGCACCTTTGCGATGCCCCACCTAATAGCACTGCGAAGTGCCCCACCAGCTTGTGCTGTCCTGCTATTGTCGAAAAATGTAGATCTGACAATCGCTTAGCGATACTGGATTAGATGGCGGGATTCGAACCCACGACCCCTGCCTTCGGAGGGCAGTACTCTATCCAGCTGAGCTACTGGTGCGACGCGGGCGCCATGATACTCACATGGGTACGGGGCGTCCAGTTGCGGGCGGTGTGCGACACAAATCACTCAGCGCGCCCCCGCCACAGCCTTTCCATCAGCCCATACCCATTACCGCCCACAAAGGGACAGACCTGCGCTTTCGGCACAGCTGTGTGGTGGTGCATGATGCTCCCCATACCACTCAGCCAGATCGTTCTCACCGAGGGCATCTTATCAATCAGTTCAAAAGCATCGAGCGCAGCCCGTGCCGCGTTCTTATTACCGGGGCCAGTATCGCGGGGTGTGCCGCGGCCTGGTGGCTGGCGCAGCGTGACTGTGATGTCACGGTTGTCGAGCAGGCGTCTGCCTTTCGTGATGGCGGGCAGAATGTGGATGTGCGGGGCGCGGCTCGGGAGGTTCTGCGTTTGATGGGGCTTGAGCAGGCGGTGAAGGATCTCAACACCGGCGAGACCGGGCTTGCGTGGGTCGATGAGGACAACCGCACGGCGGCGCAAATTGATCTGTCCGGTCTGGAGGTCGATGGTCCGACGGCTGAGCTTGAGGTGTTGCGCGGGGATCTTGCGCGCCTGCTTTATGAGGCGTCGTCTGCTGATGCGTTCTATCGCTTTGGTGATCGTATTGTGTCGGTCGAGCATGATGATGAGGGCGTATCTGTCACGTTCGAGAGCGGTGGCGAGGAGCGTTTTGATCTGCTGATCATTGCCGAAGGTGTCGGCTCGCGTACGCGTGAGCTGGTGTTCCCCGGCGAGAATCAGCCGCGCAGGATGGACTTGGCCAGCGCGTTCTTTACTGTGCCCCGCGCGCCGACCGATAGCCAGACGGCGCGTTGGTATAACGCGGTGGGAGGGCGCAGTGCGGGCGTTCGTCCGGATAATCGCGGTACGACGCGTGCGTTCTTTAATGTGCAGGGCCGAAGCCATCTGACGGTCGGTAACAGTGTTGCCGAGCAGAAGGCGTTTCTCCGGGCGTCGTTTGCAGGCGCGGGATGGGAGGTACCTCGTCTGCTGGAGGGGATGGAGGCGGCGGAGGACTTCTGGTTTGATGATCTGCGTCAGGTGAAGATGGATCGCTGGTCGAATGGCCCTGTGGTGTTGCTGGGCGATGCGGCCTGGTGTGTCACGCCACTGGGTGGGGTCGGTGCTTCGCTGGCGCTGATCGGTGCGTATGTGCTGGCGGGCGAACTCACCAGAACCGACACGATTGCTGGGGCCCTTGCTGCGTACGAATATGTGCTGCGGCCTGTGGTGAAAAAGTCGCAGAATGTGCCGAAGCTGGTGCCGCGTCTGGTTCATCCTCGCAGTCGCACGGGGGTGAAGGTCCTTCGCGCCGTGCAGCGATTGGTGGCAACACCCTTCATCAGCAAGCGTGCTGCCAAGGCGCTGACCCCGGCAGTTCAGTCCTTCACGCTTCCGGATTATCGATAGCGCTACAGGCGTGCGTTAAAAGCTGCGCCGGGCCCCGCGGTGGTCATGACGCTGTCGAACTCGATCAGCCACGGCCCGGCCAGGACGATGATCGGGTCGTTCGGCAATGCCTTGAGGTTGATCGTGACCTTCGCCGGTTGCTCCGTGGTCGCTCACGGCTTTTATGCGCTGCCTGATCACGCTGCGGCTGCCTTGCGGTCAGGTTCGGCGCTGATCAGAAAACCACACACCTCCCTACGCCCGTTCTTTTTTTCGAACGGGCTATTGTCCTTTCCCCCCGCAATGCCTAGGATTCGTTTGAGATTTCAAACGCTCTTGTTCGGTCTTCCTGCCTTCATGCGTTGCGCAGCGCTGGAACCCGATGGAATGTTTTCCTGGCGATGGCTTCCAAATGGGGTGCATCGATATTCAATTGTTCGCGTCGCCTATCGGGCGGTGCTGTTTAGGAGGCCGACATGCAGCTCAAAGATTCCACACTGTTCCGCCAGCAAGCCTACATCAATGGCCAGTGGCTGGACGCGGACGGTGGCCAGTCGATCAAGGTCAACAACCCTGCCAACAACGAGATCCTCGGCACTGTGCCAAAAATGGGCGCAGCCGAGACGCGTCGGGCGATTGAGGCGGCTGACAAGGCGCTGCCGGCCTGGCGTGCGCTGACTGCCAAGGAGCGTGGCAGCAAGCTGCGCCGCTGGTTCGAGCTGATGATCGAGAACCAGGACGACCTGGGCCTGTTGATGACCCTGGAGCAGGGCAAGCCGCTGGCCGAAGCCAAGGGCGAGATCACCTACGCCGCGTCGTTTATCGAGTGGTTCGCTGAAGAAGCCAAGCGCGTCTATGGCGATGTGATCCCCGGTCACCAGCCAGACAAGCGTCTGATCGTGCTCAAGCAACCGATTGGTGTGACGGCGGCGATCACCCCGTGGAACTTCCCGGCGGCAATGATCACCCGCAAGGCCGGTCCGGCACTGGCGGCGGGCTGCACCATGGTGCTCAAGCCTGCGTCGCAAACGCCTTTTTCTGCACTGGCGCTGGCTGAGCTGGCCGAACGTGCGGGCATTCCGGCTGGCGTGTTCAGCGTTGTGACCGGCAGCGCAGGCGATATCGGTGCTGAGCTGACCGGCAACCCGATTGTGCGCAAATTGTCCTTCACCGGCTCGACCGACATTGGTCGCCAGCTGATGGCCGAGTGCGCCAAGGACATCAAGAAGGTTTCCCTGGAGCTGGGCGGTAACGCGCCTTTCATCGTGTTCGACGACGCCGACCTCGACAAGGCGGTCGAAGGCGCGATGATTTCCAAGTACCGCAACAATGGTCAGACCTGCGTGTGCGCCAACCGTATCTATGTGCAGGACGCGGTGTATGACGCGTTCGCCGAGAAGCTCAAGGTGGCGGTCGGCAAGTTGAAGATCGGTAACGGTCTGGAAGACGGCGTCACCACCGGCCCGTTGATCGACGACAAGGCCGTGGCCAAGGTCAAGGAACATATCGCCGACGCCGTCAGCAAGGGCGCAACCGTACTGACCGGTGGCAACAGCCTGGAAGGCTCGTTCTTCGAACCGACTATTCTGGTCAACGTATCGAAAGATGCAGCCGTGGCCAGGGAAGAAACCTTTGGTCCGCTGGCCCCGCTGTTCCGCTTCAAGGACGAGGCTGAAGTGATTGCGATGGCCAACGATACCGAGTTCGGTCTGGCATCGTACTTCTATGCTCAGAACATGAGCCGCGTGTTCCGTGTTGCCGAGGCGCTGGAATATGGCATGGTGGGTATCAACACCGGCCTGATCTCCAACGAACTGGCGCCGTTTGGTGGTATCAAGTCGTCCGGCCTGGGCCGTGAAGGCTCCAAGTACGGCATCGAAGATTATCTGGAAATCAAATACCTCTGCCTGTCGGTTTGACTGACCCGGTCTGACTGACGTTGAGGTATTGCAGCCGATGGCGCGCGAGAGCGACGTGTCATCGGCTTTTGTTGCACCGTAGTTTCCTGGTGGCCTGAAGGCTGCAGCAGTCGATCATCGTATGCTGCCGCAGTTGATCCGGTCCGCTTGATCCTTGACCCACGCCGACCGATGAGCGGCGAATGAGGAATACATGAGCAAGACTAACGAATCCCTGATGCAACGCCGCCATGCTGCCGTCCCGCGTGGCGTTGGTCAGATCCACCCGATCTTCGCAGCTTCGGCGAAGAACGCGACCGTTACCGACGTGGAAGGTCGTGAATTCATCGACTTCGCGGGCGGCATTGCCGTTCTGAATACCGGTCACCTGCACCCGAAGATCATCGCTGCGGTGCAAGAGCAGCTGACCAAGCTGAGCCATACCTGCTTCCAGGTGCTGGCCTACGAGCCTTACGTCGAGCTGTGCGAGAAAATCAACGCCAAAGTGCCGGGTGATTTCGAGAAGAAAACCCTGCTGGTCACCACCGGTTCCGAAGCGGTTGAAAACGCCGTGAAGATCGCGCGTGCTGCCACTGGCCGTGCGGGGGTGATCGCCTTCACCGGCGCTTACCACGGTCGCACCATGATGACCCTGGGCCTGACCGGTAAGGTTGTGCCTTACTCGGCGGGCATGGGCCTGATGCCGGGCGGTATCTTCCGCGCGCTGTACCCTTGCGAGCTGCATGGCGTGAGCGTTGACGATTCCATCGCCAGCATCGAGCGCATCTTCAAGAACGACGCCGAACCCAAGGACATCGCTGCAATCATCATCGAGCCGGTTCAGGGCGAAGGTGGTTTCTACGTGGCACCGAAGGCGTTCATGCTGCGTCTGCGCGAGCTGTGCGACAAGCACGGCATTCTGCTGATCGCAGACGAAGTGCAGACCGGCGCTGGCCGTACCGGCACGTTCTTCGCGATGGAACAGATGGGCGTTGCGGCCGACCTGACCACCTTCGCCAAATCCATCGCCGGTGGCTTCCCGCTAGCGGGCGTGTGCGGCAAGGCTGAATACATGGATGCCATCGCACCGGGCGGTCTGGGCGGCACTTATGCCGGTAGCCCGGTTGCTTGCGCTGCGGCGCTGGCGGTGCTGGATATCTTCGAAGAAGAGCACCTGCTGGACCGTTGCAAGGCAGTCGGCGAGCGTCTGGTGACTGCGCTCAAGGGCATTCAGGCCAAGTACCCGGTCATCGGCGAAGTGCGTGCGCTGGGCGCGATGATTGCCGTCGAGCTGTTCGAAGACGGCGATTCGCACAAGCCTAACGCTGCGGCAGTGGCGCAGGTGGTTGCCAAGGCGCGTGACAAGGGTCTGATCCTGCTGTCGTGCGGTACTTACGGCAACGTGTTGCGCGTACTGGTACCGTTGACCGCCGAAGACGAATTGCTGACCCGCGGGCTGGCCATTCTGGAAGAATGCTTCGCTGAAATCGCGTAAAAAGTGTGAAGTCGTAAATTGATTAATTTATGACCAAACAGACAAAAAAAGCCCGTTTCGACGGGTTTTTTTTGGTCTGGAGGAGGGTATTTCGCTCTTTTTGCTATATCCGGACGAAGGCTTTGGCTAAGGTGAACGCATCGATGTCGGAGAGTCATGATGACTGCTGTAGATTTGCCCGCGGTACCTCGCGTATTGATTGCTGAGTCTGATCCGTGGGTTCGCGAAACACTCAGCGATCTGGTGTTGGGTGTGCGAGCGGACGTCGACCTGGAAATGTGTACCGATGGCAAGCAGGCCGTCGAGTGGATGAAGAAACAACTGCCTGACCTGATCATCGCCGCACGCGAGCTGCCGGGGATAGACGGGTTGAGCCTGTTGCGTGGCGTACGCAACCTGCGTCGTCAGCCAGCCATCCCGTTCATCCTGATCAGCAATCGCAACGACAGCGCCAGCGTGCGTGAGGTCTTGCCACTGGCGCCGACTGCCTATCTGACCAAACCCCTGAATACCGAAGGGCTACGCCAGCGCCTGGAAAGCCTGCTGCTGGAACGTCAGGCCCCGGTTGCGGGCGCAGTGCCCGCGCTGACGCCGGGTTTGACGCTGACCAAGTTTCTCGACAAGCGCCGTGACGTGGCTGACGGCGCGCCACTGTTCGTCGATGTCGCGACGGCGATAAAACTCAGCCAGACCGCCAACGGCATCGACGCTGCCTTGCTGGAGCAGGAGCTGCGCAACGATCCGCACATCACTGCCGTGTTGATCGCCGCCGCCAACAGTGCCGCGCAACATTTGGGCAAGCCGGTGCAGACCATGGGCGGGGCGCTGGCCATTCTCGGGCCGGTGCAGGGCGCAAATATCGCGTCAGGCCTGGCCAAGAAACGTATGGCCGTGCTGACCAGCGACGCGTTGCTGGCCCAGGCCAGTGAGCTTTGGACCATGTCGCAACGCACGGCTGATTACGCGCGCATTCTGGGCGGCATGTTGGAGCTGGATGTAGAGCGTTGCTTCTGTGCCGGTCTGCTGCAGTCGCTGGGCGATCTTGCTGTGCTGGGTTGTTTGCAAGAGTGGCTGCTGGCCGGTGGCGAGCTGAATGAAGACGTAATCAAGCAATCGCTGGAGCAATATTCCGCTGCTTTCGGTTCCGCTCTGCGCACCCGCTGGCGTTTGCCGCTGGAACTGCGTGAGCTGATCGCTGCGGTGTATCAGTACAACACCGGCATCTTTACTCGCGAAGTGTTGGCAATGAACCTGGCGGGGCAGATGGCACGTCTGGGCGAGGAAGAGAGTGTCAACACGCTGATCAAGACCAAGTCGGCCAAACTGTTGAAGCTGAGCGTCGGTGACTTGCAGCGTTTGCGCAAGAAACTGACCGGCGTGACTGACCCTAGCCTGTTGAAACCCTTGCCAACCGAACCTGAGGTGGCTGCCGAGACGGTTGAGGGGGAGGACGAGCCTGATTTGCTGGACCTGACACCTGAGCCACCTGCCGAAGAGTCTGCTGTAATCGAGGAACCGGCCAGCGCCGTTCAGGGCCCGCTCGATAAGTAGAACCTGACTGAGGCCTTCGCGAGCAAGACGGATCGCCGCCCCGGTCGCGCCCACAGGGTGTGGTGCCGTGTGCGCACTTGCTCGCGAAGGCTATATTCCAAACGCAGCCAATGCATTGACTGTACCGCCCTCTTCGCGGACAAGTCCGCTCCTACGGGGCACCGCAGACTGCCACAGGACTTTATTCCGTGAGTTTGTGGGAGCGACCGGGCGGCGATCCGCCTTGCTCGCGAAGGGGCCAGTCGTGCTTTCTATAGTCGAGAAGGCATTTCAGACCAGCACGATCTGATTCTTGCCCTGGCGCTTGGCCTGATACATGGCAGCGTCGGCGCGGCCGTAGAGGGTTTCCAGGCTTGAGTCTTCCGGGCCCAGATTAGTCAGGCCCTGGCTGGCGGTGATGCTGAAGGTGGTGCCGCCTGACTGGAAGTTCTGGCGCTGAATCTCGCGTTGCAGGCGCTCGGCGATCTGCATGGCCATATCCGGCGCGCAGCCTGGGAATACCGCGGCGAACTCTTCGCCACCGATACGCCCGAACAGGTCACCACGCCTCAGTGCCGAGCGGCCACTTTCAGCGATGCGTTGCAGCACGGTATCGCCTTCCTGATGGCCGTAGGTGTCGTTGACCAGCTTGAAATCATCGATATCCAGCAGCAGAAAGGCCAGCGGCGTGCCGTTGAGGCGAGCCAGTTCGAACTCGCGCTGGGCGCATTCGAAAAAGTGTCGACGGTTGCTGCTCTGGGTCAGCACGTCGGTGGTTGCCAGGCGTTGCAGCTCATCCTCGAGGTGTTTCTTGTCGGTGATGTCTTCGGCGATGCCCACCACGATCAGACGCTGGCTGGCGTCGGCGCGATGGCTGACGAAGCATTTGTCGCTGAGCCAGCGTACTTCACCGTCCGCACGGATGATTCGGTACTCGCGGTCCTCGATCGAGCCTTTCTCGATCACCTCGTTGAGGCTGCGCTCGGCGTAGTTCAGGTCATCCGGGTAGATACTGTCGCGCCACTCGCTGTAATCGGCCAGCAGCAAGCCCGCCGAGCGGCCGAAGATACGCTCGTACGCCGGGCTGACGTAAATCATGTGCTGGGTTTCCCAGTCAAACGCCCACAGAACAGCGTTCACACTCACCAGCAATGAGCTGAACAGTTGTTCGCGCTCGCTCAGGCGGGCAACTTCTGCCTGGGCGTGCATCAGGGCTAACAGGGTTTCTGCGGCTGCGGGCATATCAGTGATCGGCGTGCCGGGTAGGGAGGTAGGAGGCTGCTTTTCCATAAGATCCATCTCAAGCGTTACGGCCAGTGCCGTGCCCTATCCCGTTTGGCGGGAAAGTTGATGAGATAGATTGGCAGGGGATAAGTTCCGGGACCGGCGCACCTGCGGGAGGCGCGCCGATCAACGGTATCAGGCGTGGGCGGGGCGTAGCGAGTAGGTTTTCAGCTGGTCGGCGAACTCACGCAGCGAGTGAATACCACTGGCTTCGGCCTCGTGAATCCACTCTTTGATGGCTGAAAGCATGTCATGGCCATTGCTGCTGGTCTTGACCCAGATCTGCTGCAACGCCAGACGCTTTTCGTAGATCACTTTCAGCGCATGGCTGTGTTCCAGCATGGTCTGGATGCGCAGGTGATGCCTGTCATCGAGCAGGCTGGTCTCACGCGACAACAGGCGCTTGGCACGACTGAACTGATGACGCACCGATTCGTCGGCCTTGGCCAGTTCCTGGGCAACCAGCGGCGCAATTACCAGCTTGCGATACTGCGCCATGATCTGGAAACGGTTGTTTAGGATCGCCATGGCGGTGTCCATGTCCATGTGGCCCTTGCCTTCGACCCGATGGGCGATGGGCGCGACCCGCTGGACTTTGGCCAGCCCCAGGAAACTGAACAGCTTAATCCACGCCCAGCCCATGTCGAATTCCCAGGGCTTGACCGACAGCTTGGCCGAGTTGGGATAGGTGTGGTGGTTGTTGTGCAGCTCTTCACCGCCGATCACGATGCCCCACGGCACCAGATTGGTGGCCGCGTCACGGCATTCGAAGTTGCGATAGCCGACGGCATGGCCCAGACCGTTGACCACGCCAGCAGCCCAGAAGGGAATCCACATCATCTGGACGGCCCACACGGTGATACCGAGCGCACCGAACAGTGCCACGTCGATGACTGCCATCAGGGCGATACCCAGCAGCTTGTAGCGCGAATACAGGTTGCGCTCGATCCAGTCTTCCGGGCAGTTCTTGCCGTAGATACGCAGGGTGTCCTGGTTCTGAGCTTCTTCGCGGTACAGCTCGGCGCCTTTGCGCAGCACGGTGGACAGGCCTTTGACGACCGGGCTGTGCGGGTCGTCGACGGTTTCGCATTTTGCGTGGTGTTTGCGGTGGATGGCTGTCCACTCGCGGGTGTTCTGGGCAGTGGTCAGCCACAGCCAGAAACGGAAGAAGTGTTTCAGCCCCGCATTGAGCTCAAGCGAGCGGTGGGCTGAGTAGCGGTGCAGATAGACCGTGACGCCGACAATAGTCACATGGGTCATCGCCAGCGTGACTGCTATTACCTGCCAGACGGAAAGGTCGAGCAAACCGTTGTACCACATAGGCTGTTTGGCCCTCGTAAAGATACTCATGAAGAAAAAAGTTACGCGTGCATTATCACTGACATCCCACAGAAAACCAGTCACCCTTTCAGATAAGAGTCGCAGGATGTTTCTTGCTTTATAATTCCGGCTTTATCTGAGGTTCTTCGTTTCCGATGTCAGATTACTCCCTTGGCGCGCTGCGAACGGCCGTCCTGTATGGGCTGCTGTCCATTTTGTGGTTTGTGACGTGCGACCTGTTGCTGCCCTTTTTCATAAAAGAACCTGCTCGATTGGCGTTCTGGCAACTGATGGCCGGTTACAGCTGGGTGTTGCTCAGCGCGGTCATGATCTTCATCGCACGTGACAGATTGAGAAGCCTGATCGGTGGCGATGCGCTTTTTCAGCGCCAGCAAGCCGATTACGACCGGCTGCGGCTGGCGGAAGCGGTGTTCGACAGCACTCGCGAAGGGGTGCTGGTCAGCGATGCGCAGGGCCACATCGTTCACGTCAACCGCGCTTTCGTCGATATCACTGGTTATCAGGCCGAAGAAGTACTGGGCCTCAACCCCAGCAAGTTCAAGTCCGGCCGACACGGCCCGGAGTTCTACAAACAGATGTATCACTCGATCATCAGCGAGGGCCAGTGGAGCGGCGAGATCTGGAATCGGCGTAAAAGCGGCGAGATCTATCCGCAATGGCAGACCATTCGCAGCGTTATGGGCGATGACGGCCAACCCAGGCACTTTGTAGCGGTGTTTTCCGACATTACAGCTATCAAACGCTCCGAACAGGAGCTGGCCCAGTTGATCCACTTCGATGGGCTGACCGATTTGCCCAATCGCCTGCTGCTGACTGATCGCATCAGCCAGGCGCTGACTTCGGCGCGCGCCAGCAAACGCGGCTGCGCACTGTTGCTGATCGACCTGGACCACTTCAAGAACATCAATGACAGCCTTGGCCACAACGTGGGCGACGATGTGCTCAGGGCCGTCGCCGAGCGGCTCAAAAGCGTGTCCGGCAATGAAATGACTCTGGCGCGTCCGGGCGGCGACGAGTTCGCCCTGTTGATCAAGAACTGCTCGCAGCTGGTTCAGGCTGCCGCGCTGGCACAGCAGGTGATCGATGCGCTTAAGGCACCGTTCGCGATTGCCGCGCATCAGCTGTTTGTCACTGCCAGCATTGGCATCAGCCTGTTCCCCGGCGATGCGCTGACCGCCGAGCAACTGTTGCGCAATGCAGACTCGGCGCTGTTCAAGGCCAAGGGCGACGGTCGTGAGTGTTATGCGTTGTACACCGAGGAATTGACCGCCCACGCCCAACAGCGCGTGCAACTGGCCTATGAACTGCGTCAGGCCGTCGAACTGGAACAACTGCGGGTCTTCTATCAGCCGGTTCATGACCTTGTCACCCGCCGTATTCGCGGTGTCGAGGCGCTGGTGCGCTGGCAGCACCCCGAGCGCGGGATGGTTTCGCCGGGGGAATTCATTCCGATTGCCGAGCAAAGCGGGCTGATCGCCGATATCGATGCCTGGGTCTTGAAAACCGCCTGTCTGCAGATGAAGGCCTGGCTGGCGGAAGGTGTACCGGTCGAGTTCGTCGCGGTAAACGTCTCCAGCCGCCTGTTCAATCATGGCGACCTCGACCGTCGGGTAGCACAGGCACTGCATGAGACCGGGCTTGAGCCTGCCTTTCTGGAGCTGGAAGTGACTGAAAGCGCAGTCATGGAAGACCCCGAACAGGCCATCGAACAATTGCATCGCCTGCGCGAACTGGGCCTGAGCCTGGCCATCGATGACTTCGGTACGGGTTATTCTTCGCTGCTGCGGCTCAAGCGCATGCCGGTTCAGAAGCTGAAGATCGACCAGGGTTTTGTGGCTGGACTGCCCGGCGACGATGACGACATCGCGATTGTCAGAGCGGTCATCGCGCTGGCGGGAAGCCTGGGCATGCGGGTGCTGGCTGAAGGCATCGAGCATGCGAATCAGGCTGCGTTCCTGCTGGGCAACGGTTGCCAGTTGGGCCAGGGCTACTGGTTTGCCCGGCCAATGGTCGCGCAGGCTATCGACTGGACGCATGCACCGGTCTTCGAGCAGCCCGGCTGAAGCCGCCAGAGCAAGGCTTGCCAGGGTGTGCAACGCATCCTGGCGAAATCTCTAACCGCTAAATTTCTTTTGGTTATATCTGCATTCTTAAATAGTCTTTTTAAGAATATCCGCACCTCACTATTATTGCCTCACCGCCATACGCCATCGCCCCCAGTCGCGACGGCCGGCTTCTCATCTTTCAAGGAATAAGACAATGAGCGCATCTCTACGTAGTGTTGACGGTCAGGACGAAGCAGCAATTCTGCGTGAGATTCAGAGTGCGTTGCGTGACCTGCGTTTTGGCGCCGTCGAAATCACTGTGCACAACGCGCAAGTGGTGCAGATCGAGCGCAAGGAAAAGTTTCGTTTGCAGAACCCCGCCGCCAAGCAGAGCTGAAGCGGCATTACCCGACTGGTCAACCGGAGGGCTTCATCCTGACTCCTGATACCTCCCCTGAAAAAAGCAGCGCGCCCGTACGGATGCCGTTCTGACGCGCCAAGAAGAAATTAAAAAAGCCAACACACCGCATTTCCAGGAGCTTCATCTATGTCCATTCGCCGTTTTGCTCTGGCCGCTCTCGCCAGTGCTGTTTTCGCAGGTTCGGCTGTTGCCAAGGATTACGAACTGCTCAACGTGTCTTACGATCCGACCCGCGAGCTGTATCAGGATTACAACGCAGAATTCGTCAACTTCTGGAAAAAATCCCATCCAGACGACAAGGTCGAGATCAAGCAGTCCCACGGTGGTTCGGGCAAGCAGGCCCGTGGCGTGATCGACGGTCTGCGTGCAGACGTGGTGACCCTGGCACTGGCCGGTGACATCGACGAAATCGCCAAGCTGGGCAAGACCCTGCCCGAAAACTGGCAGACCCGTCTGCCGGATGCGAGCACGCCTTACACCTCGACCATCGTGTTTCTGGTGCGCAAGGGCAACCCCAAAGGCATCAAGGACTGGGGCGACCTGATCAAGAAAGACGTCTCGGTGATCACGCCGAACCCGAAAACCTCAGGTGGTGCACGCTGGAACTTCCTGGCGGCCTGGGCCTACGGCCTGAAGGCGGGCGGCGGTGACGAAGCCAAAGCCAAGGAATACGTGCAGACGCTGTTCAAGCACGTGCCGATTCTGGACACCGGTGCGCGTGGTTCGACCATTACCTTCGTCAACAACGGTCAGGGTGACGTGCTGCTGGCGTGGGAAAACGAAGCATTCCTGGCACTGAAAGAAGACGGTGGCAAAGACAAGTTCGACATCGTCGTGCCGTCGCTGTCGATTCTCGCCGAACCTCCGGTAGCCGTAGTCGACAAAAACGCCGAGAAGAAAGGCAACACTGAAATCGCGACTGAATACCTGAAGCACCTGTACAGCAAGGAAGGTCAGGAAATTGCTGCGAAAAACTTCTATCGTCCACGTGATGCCGAAGTAGCCGCCAAGTACGAGAAGCAATTCCCGAAACTTGATCTGGTGACTATCGACAAAGACTTTGGCGGCTGGAAAACTGCGCAGCCGAAGTTTTTCAATGACGGCGGCGTGTTCGACCAGATTTATCAGGCGCAATAAGCCGAATCAGGATGCCGCGCGAGTGGCATTGCAGGTTGGGTCAAGCAGCCCGGATTAACCTCCGGGCTTCGTGCAAGTGAAACCAAGGACTTTTATGTCGCGTCGTATCTCCCCCGTCATACCCGGCTTCGGGCTGACGCTGGGCTACACCTTGGTGTACCTCAGTCTGATTGTGCTAATACCGCTGGCCGCCATGTTCGTGCATGCCGCGCAGCTGACCTGGGATCAGTTCTGGACCATCATCACGGCACCACGCGTGATCGCGGCACTCAAGCTGAGTTTCGGCACCGCGTTCTACGCGGCCCTCATCAATGGCGTGATCGGCACGCTGCTGGCCTGGGTGCTGGTGCGTTACACCTTCCCCGGTCGCAAGATCATCGATGCAATGATCGATCTGCCGTTCGCCCTGCCGACTGCTGTGGCCGGTATCGCCCTGACGGCGCTGTACGCGCCCAATGGCTGGGTCGGGCAGTTCGCCGCCGACCTGGGCTTCAAGATCGCCTACACGCCGTTGGGTATTACCCTGGCGCTGACGTTCGTCACCCTGCCATTCGTGGTGCGCACCGTGCAGCCTGTGCTGGCCGACATCCCCAAGGAAGTCGAAGAAGCCGCTGCCTGCCTGGGCGCGCGTCCTCTGCAGGTGTTTCGCCACATCCTCGTTCCGGCCTTGTTGCCTGCCTGGCTGACCGGCTTCGCTCTGGCGTTTGCCAGAGGCGTGGGCGAGTACGGTTCGGTGATTTTCATTGCCGGCAACATGCCGATGAAAACCGAGATCCTGCCGCTGCTGATCATGGTCAAGCTCGACCAGTACGACTACACCGGCGCGACCGCTATCGGCGTGATGATGCTGGTGGTTTCCTTCATTCTGCTGCTGCTGATCAACCTGCTGCAGCGGCGTATTGAAACCCCATCCTGAGGAGGCGCAGAACATGTCTTATTCATCTGTTTCAGCCGCCGCCTCTGCCAACGCCGCCCGTCGTGGCAGCGCGGTGTCGCGACGTATTCTGATCGGCCTGTGCTGGCTGGTGTTTTTTCTGTTTCTGGGCCTGCCGCTGTTCATCGTGGTGTCTCAGGGGCTGAAAAACGGTCTGGGCGCGTTCTTTACCGCGATCCTCGAGCCGGACGCGCTGTCGGCGCTGAAGCTGACGGTCATCGCGGTACTGATCTCGGTGCCGCTCAATCTGGTATTCGGCGTCAGCGCCGCATGGTGCGTGAGTAAATACTCGTTCCGCGGCAAGAGCATTCTGGTCACGCTGATCGACCTGCCGTTCTCGGTATCGCCAGTCATTGCCGGTCTGGTCTACGTCCTGATGTTCGGTGCGCAGGGCCTGTTCGGTCCCTGGTTACAGGACCACGATATCCAGATCGTCTTTGCCCTGCCGGGCATCGTGCTAGCGACCATTTTCGTCACTGTGCCGTTCGTTGCGCGCGAACTGATCCCGCTGATGCAGGAGCAGGGTACTCAGGAAGAAGAGGCGGCGCGGCTGCTGGGTGCCAACGGCTGGCAGATGTTCTGGCACGTCACGGTGCCGAACATCAAATGGGGCCTGATCTACGGCGTAGTGCTGTGTACTGCGCGGGCGATGGGTGAGTTTGGCGCGGTGTCGGTGGTTTCCGGGCACATTCGCGGCGTCACCAATACCCTGCCGCTGCACGTCGAAATTCTCTACAACGAGTACAACCACGTTGCAGCCTTTGCCGTGGCGAGCCTGTTGCTGATCCTGGCGCTGTTCATCCTGCTGCTCAAGCAGTGGAGCGAATCCCGCATTAACCGTCTGCGCCATAACGCGGCGGAGGAATAATCATGTCGATCGAAGTCCGTAACGTCAGCAAGAACTTCAACGCCTTCAAGGCCCTGAACAACATCAGTCTGGATATCCAGAGTGGCGAGCTGGTGGCTTTGCTCGGCCCTTCAGGCTGCGGCAAGACCACCCTGCTGCGCATTATTGCCGGCCTGGAAACTCCGGATGACGGCAGTATCGTGTTCCATGGCGAAGATGTTTCCGGCCATGACGTGCGTGATCGCAACGTCGGCTTTGTGTTCCAGCATTACGCGCTGTTCCGCCACATGACGGTGTTCGACAACGTCGCGTTCGGCCTGCGCATGAAGCCCAAGCGTGAGCGTCCGAACGAAACGCGCATCGCGGAAAAGGTCCACGAACTGCTGAACATGGTGCAACTGGACTGGCTGGCCGATCGTTATCCGGAGCAGTTGTCCGGTGGTCAGCGTCAGCGTATCGCCTTGGCCCGAGCCTTGGCGGTCGAGCCCAAAGTGTTGCTGCTGGACGAGCCATTCGGCGCACTGGACGCCAAGGTGCGCAAGGAACTGCGTCGCTGGCTGGCGCGCCTGCACGAAGACATTAACCTGACCTCGGTGTTCGTGACCCACGATCAGGAAGAGGCCATGGAAGTGGCTGATCGCATCGTGGTGATGAATAAGGGCGTGATCGAACAGATCGGCTCGCCGGGCGAGGTCTACGAGAACCCGTCCAACGACTTCGTCTACCACTTTCTGGGTGACTCCAACCGCCTGAGCCTGGGCGAGGAAGGGCACCTGTTGTTCCGTCCGCATGAAGTGTCGCTGTCGCGTCAGGAAATCGAAGACCACCACGCCGCCGAAGTCCGCGACATCCGCCCGCTGGGCGCGACAACACGGGTCACGCTGAAAGTGGAAGGGCAGAGCGAACTGATCGAGGCCGAAGTGGTGAAAGACCACGACAGCCTGGTAGGCCTGGCCAAGGGCGAGACACTGTTCTTCAAACCGAAGGTCTGGCAAAAGCTTTAAGCCCACTCCCCCGACTATCGTTCCCATGCTCCGCATGGGGACGATAGTGATCTTGAGACTTTCATCGTTCCCATGCTCCGCGTGGGAATGCCTTTCTGGACGCTCTGCGTCCTCGGGCGGTTAGCGCACTGACAACGCGAGCATGAATGCGGCAATAATGCCGCACAGCGCGAACAGCTGCTGCAGGCGCGGGCCGGCGAGGTAGCGGGCGACTTGTCTGCCAGCTATCAAGCCGATGACTGCACCCAGTGCAAAAGGCGCACCCACCGTCCAGTGCATCACCCCGCTCAAGGAGGCGGTGATAACGCTGCCCGTCGAGACCAGGGCGATCACCGCCAGTGACGTCGCCACGACACTCTTCATGTCCAGGTCGCTGTAGCGGGTCAACGCCGGAATGATCACGAAACCGCCGCCCACACCCAATAGCCCGGACAATAACCCTGAACCCACGCCCGTCAGCGTCAAAGCGCGCAGGCACGGCATGGTCCAGCGCAAACGGCCTTGCAGCGGGTTGAGCACGCAGGGCAGCATTTCTGCGCGCGGCGGCGGTTGGCCGTGGCGCAATTCGCGGCTGGCCCTGATGAACATGCGCGTGCAGGCGTACAGCAGCACGACCGAAAAGACCAATGCCAGCGGTGTATTGGGCAGCCGATGGGCGAGCCACAGGCCAAGAGGTGCCATCAGCACACCAATGGATGCGATATACCCGGCAGCGCGATAGCGGACGATACCCTGACGCAGCCCCAGCACCGCGCCGATTCCCGCCGCCAGCCCGACGGCCAGCAGGCCGACAGGTGCCGCTTCGACAATCGACAGGCCAAGACCAAAAACCAGCAGCGGGACCGCGAGAATGCCGCCGCCCGCGCCTGTCAGCGCCAGTACCACGCCAATGATCGCCCCCAGGCCAACGCCCAGCAGTTGATGCTCATCCATGCCTGGCGTCAGCCTTTTCCGGTTCGGCCAACCATTCACGTCCCTTGAGCATGCCATGCCAGTAAAGTACGGGCAGCACGCGTTCTTTCAGCCACCAGGCCAGCCGGGTCGGTTGACGGCCATCCAGCAACCAGCGCGGGAAGCTTGGCGCAACCTTGCCGCCATAGGTGAATTCAGCCAGTACGATCCGGCCTTTCTCGACGGTCAGCGGGCACGAGCCATAACCGTCATAGACGACAGACTCACTCAGACGACCCAGCGCGACCAGCACATTATTGGCCACCACCGGTGCCTGCTTGCGGGCGGCTGCGGCGGTTTTGGCGTTGCTGGTATTGGTGGCATCGCCGAGACCATGAACATTGGCGAACTGTCGGTGCCGGAGCGTGGCAGGATCCACGTCCACCCAGCCTGCGGCATCGGCCAGCGGGCTGCTGCGAATGAAGTCGGGTGCAATCTGCGGTGGCACCACGTGCAGCATTTCAAAGCTGTGCTCGACGGTTTCGCTGCTGCCATCGGCCTGCGTGCAAACAAACGTAGCACGCTTGCCCGGCCCGTCGACGGCCACCAGCCGATGGCTGAACTTGAGGTCGATGGCGTAGCGCTCGATGTACTTCATCAGCGCCGGTACATAGTCCGCCACACCGAACAGCACGGCACCGGCGTTGAAGAACTGCGTATTGATCTGCGCCAGACGGCCGGTTTTCAGCCAGTGGTCACAAGACAGGTACATGGCCTTCTGTGGCGCACCGGCGCATTTGATCGGCATGGGCGGTTGAGTAAACAGCGCGCGCCCTTGCTTCAAGCCCTGCACCAGCTTCCAGGTATAGGGTGCCAGGTCATAGCGATAGTTGGAGGTCACGCCGTTGGCACCCAGCGTCTCGACCAACCCGTCGATGGCCGCCCAGTCCAGCTTCAGGCCGGGGCAGACCACCAGTTGCTGATAGCCAAGCGTACGCCCGTCGGCGAGCGTCAGGGTATTGTGCTGCGGTTCGAAGGTCGCCACCGCAGCCTTGATCCACTGCACACCTTTGGGAATCAGCGACGCCATGCTGCGTGCCGTCGACTGCGGCGTGAAAATGCCCGCGCCGACCATGGTCCAGCCCGGCTGGTAATAGTGGGTATCGGCAGGGTCGACCAGGGTGATCTGCAGGGCAGCATCACGGGCGAGCAGGCTTGCGGCGGTGGCGATACCGGCAGCACCACCACCAACGATCAGGATCTGACAGGTAGTTATCGAAGCATTCATCACAGAGTTTCCCAAGGCGGGCAGCGGTCAAAAAGCATTGAGCGGGATCTTCAGGTAGACGACGCCGTTGTCTTCCGGCTCGGGAAAGTGCCCGCAGCGCATGTTGACCTGCACCGAAGGCAGCATCAGCACAGGCATATCCAGCGTCATGTCACGGGCTTCACGCATGCTGACGAACGCGTCTTCATCTACACCGTCATGAACATGGATGTTGCTGGCGCGCTGTTCGGCGACGGTGGTCATGTATTTCAGCTCACGACCGTTGGGCAGGTAGTCGTGGCACATGAACAGCAGGGTGTCAGGCGGCAACGCCAGCAGTTTGTGAATGGAGCGGTACAGGGTGCGCGCATCGGCTCCGGGAAAGTCGCAACGGGCGGTGCCGTAATCGGGCATGAACAGCGTGTCGCCCACAAACGCGACCGTGGCGTCACCAACCTGCACCAGGTAACTCATGCACGCCGGTGTATGCCCGGGCGTATGCATGGCCTTGACCTGAAGTGTTCCAAGGGCAAACGAGGCGTTGTCTTCCAGCAGCACATCGAACTGGCTGCCATTGCGGGCAAAGTCAGACGGCGCGTTGAACAGCGCGCCAAAGGTTTCCTGCACGGCGGTGATGTGGCTGCCGATGACGATTTGTCCGCCAAGCTGCTGTTTCAGGTACGGCGCAGCCGTGAGGTGATCAGCATGCACATGGGTTTCGAAAATCCACTGCACCGGAGCCCCCAGCGCCTGTACCCGGCCGATCATCCGGTCGGCAGACTCGGTCCGGGTGCGGCCCGACTTGGGGTCGTAATCGAGCACGCTGTCGATCAGCGCGCACTGCTTGCTGGCCAGGTCCATCACCAGGTAGCTGATGGTCCAGGTATGGCTGTCGAAGAGGGCTTCGACATAAAGTTTTTCACCGATGATCATGTGCAATTCCCATGGCTGTAAATCGCCTCGAGGCCCGTTTGGTCAGGCCGGACGGTTGGCAGTCGTTGCTATGACTTCTCAATAACCATGCCAACGGCCGGAAAACCCATTGAGCATAGTAAATACAAGGCGTTGAGGGATTCTGCGGAAAACCCGCGTGATGGTTGCCAAGGCGCTGACTGCCACATTCTGGCAGTCGCTTGGCAGACGGTGGCATAAGCTGGCAGCGAGATGGGTTAAGCTGCGGCCAATCCACAGGAGCAAGCATGACCCTCATCGCCACTGATTTACCCGGCAGTCGCATGCAGTCGCTGGTGTCATACCTCGAACATGACCTGCGACCGACCATCGTTCTGGACACCGACTACAACATTATCGCGGCCAACACCGCCTATCAGCGTCAGTTCGGCGTTGAAGGCACGCCACATGTGGGCGAGAAGTGTTATCGGGTGTCGCATCAGTTCGCGGTGCCGTGCGATCAGGCCGGTGAACATTGCCCGATGCGCAAGGCCCACGACACGCGGCTTCCGGAGCGTTTGCTGCATATTCACCATACGCCTCGCGGCCCTGAGCATGTGGATGTGGAGCTGCGGCCGATTCTCGATGACGGGGGTGAAGTCATCGCCTACGTCGAGCGACTGAGTTCGGTGGCCGTGGCGTCGGTTCAGCCGCAGCAGCATGGGCTGGTCGGTCGTTCAGCAGCATTCAAAGAGGTCCTGAGTGCCTTGCAACGCGCTGCACCCGCGCAGATTCCGGTGCTGCTGCAGGGCGAGTCGGGTACTGGCAAGGAATTGTTCGCTCGCGCACTGCACGCCAGCAGCGCCAGATCCGCCGGGCCGCTGGTGGTGGTCGATTGCACCGGGCTTACGGAAACCCTGCTGGAGAGCGAGCTGTTCGGCTATGAAAAGGGCGCGTTCACCGGCGCGTTGCAGCGCAAGACCGGTCTGGCCGAAGCCGCTCATGGCGGCACGTTGTTCCTTGATGAAATCGGCGAGGTGCCGCTGGCCATGCAGGTCAAGCTGTTGCGGCTGATCGAATCAGGCAGCTTCCGCCCGGTGGGCAGCCTGCGAACGGTGCATTCGGATTTTCGGCTGGTGGTGGCCACACACAAACCGCTCAAGGAGATGGTCACCAACGGCAGTTTTCGCCAGGATTTGTTCTACCGCATCAGCGCCTTCCCGATCCGTCTGCCCGCCCTGCGCGAACGCAGCGAGGACTTGCCGTTGCTGATCGACAGCCTGCTGCAACGCATCGCGCCAGGTGCTGCTCCGCGTGTCGACGCCGAGGCCATGAAGCTGCTGAGTCTATACAGCTACCCCGGCAACATTCGCGAACTGCGCAACATACTTGAGCGCGCCCGCCTGTTTACCGATGACGGCGTTATTCGCGTACAGGATTTACCCGCTGAAGTGCGCGGTCAGGGCGAAGAAGCGGGTGGCGTGACTTACCGCCAGCAGGACGACGGCCTGGAGAAACTCGCCCATGCACTGCGAGTGTTCAACGGCTCGCGCAGTGAGCTGGCCAGAGAGCTGGGGCTGAGCGAACGCACCCTGTATCGACGTTTGCGTGCACTCGGCATTCCGCGCTGAAGCACGCACACGGCGACGCAGAGCGTCGAGAACTGCATTCCCACGCTGGAGCGTGCGGAACGATAATCGTAACTATCGTACGGCGCTCCGCGTCGCATGCCTTTCTGGACGCTCCGCGTCCTCTTGGCGACGCAGAGCGTCGAGAACTGCATTCCCGCGCTGGAGCGTGAGGAACGATAATCGCAACTATCGTGCGGCGCTCCGCGTCGCATGCCTTTCCGGACGCTCTGCGTCCTCCCTTGAACACGTTACTTGAACGTCACAACCCCACCGGCCAGGGATTCAACCCGCGCCAGCGATTCCACTCTATAGCCCTGTGCATCCAGTTCGGCACGGCCGCCCTGGAAGGACTTCTCGATCACGATCCCCAGCCCGGCCACGGTCGCACCGGCCTGTTTGATGATCGAGATCAGCGCCTGCGAGGCTTTGCCGTTGGCGAGGAAGTCATCGATGATCAGCACGTGATCGTCGCTGCTCAGATGACGCGGCGAGATCGCCACGGTGCTCTCCACCTGCTTGGTGAATGAGTACACGGTCGCCGACAGCAGGTTTTCGGTCAGGGTCAGGGACTGGTGCTTGCGGGCGAAAATCACCGGCACGCCCATGTTCAGACCCGCCATGACGGCCGGCGCAATGCCGGAAGCTTCGATGGTCACGATTTTGGTCACGCCAGCGTCGGCGAACAGACGGGCGAATTCGTCACCAATTTCCTTCATCAAGGCCGGATCGATCTGATGGTTGAGAAACGCATCGACTTTCAGCACCTGATCGGACAATACGATGCCTTCTTCGCGAATCTTCTTGTGCAGTGCTTCCACTTCAATTCCTAGACTGCGCCATTGCGCAATAAATGATCAATTTCGTTTGTCGACTAGCGTTTCAGCATGGCGCGAATATCGGCAAGCGCGGTATTGCCGCGAACGGCTTTGACTTCCGTCGGAGTGTCGTCATTGCCTTCCCAGGCCAGATCATCCGGGGGCAGCTCATCCAGAAAGCGGCTTGGCGCGCAGTCGATGATTTCACCGTACTGCTTGCGCTTGGCGGCGAACGTGAAGGCCAGAGTCTGCCGCGCGCGTGTAATGCCGACATAGGCAAGACGGCGTTCTTCTTCGATGGTGTCGGCTTCGATGCTGGAGCGGTGCGGCAGGATCTCTTCTTCCATGCCCATGATGAACACGTAAGGAAACTCCAGCCCCTTGGAGGCGTGCAAGGTCATCATCTGCACGCCTTCGGCACCATCTTCCTCTTCCTGCTGACGTTCAAGCATGTCGCGCAGGACCAGCTTGCCGATGGCTTCCTCGATGGTCATACCGCCTTCTTCGTCCTTTTCCAGCGTGTTTTTCAACGCCTCGATCAGGAACCACACGTTACTCATCCGGTAATCAGCGGCCTTTTCGCTGGAGCTGTTCTGCCGCAGCCAGTTCTCGTAGTCGATGTCCATGACCATGCTGCGTAGCGCGGCAATGGGGTCGTTCTGCGCGCATTGCTGGCGCACGCCGTCCATCCAGCGCTTGAAGCGCTGCAAACGGTCGGTGTAACGGCTGTCCAGGTGCTCGCCCAGGCCGATTTCTTCGGTGGCGGCGTACATCGAGACCTTGCGTTCGGTGGCGTAATTACCGAGTTTTTCCAGCGTGGTCGAGCCGATTTCACGACGCGGCACGTTGATGACCCGCAGGAAGGCGTTGTCGTCGTCCGGGTTCACCAGCAAACGAAAATACGCCATCAGGTCTTTCACTTCCTGGCGACCGAAGAAGCTGTTGCCGCCGGAGAGTCGATACGGCACCTGGTGGTGCTGCAATTTGAGTTCGATCAGCTTGGCCTGGTAGTTGCCGCGATACAGGATGGCGAAGTCGCTGTAGGGCCGGTCGGTGCGCAGGTGCAGGGTAAGGATTTCCATCGCCACGCGCTCGGCTTCGGCATCTTCGTTACGGCAACGGATGACACGGATTTCGTCGCCGTGGCCCATCTCGGACCACAGCTGCTTTTCGAAGGCGTGCGGGTTGTTGGAGATGAGCACGTTGGCGCAGCGCAGGATGCGGCTGGTGGAACGGTAATTCTGCTCCAGCATGACGACTTTCAACGACGGGTAGTCGTCCTTGAGCAGCATCAGGTTTTCCGGTCGCGCACCACGCCAGGCATAGATCGACTGGTCGTCGTCGCCCACCACGGTGAACTGATGGCGCGAACCGATCAGCAGTTTAACCAGCAGGTACTGGCTGGCGTTGGTGTCCTGATATTCGTCCACCAGCAGGTAGCGCACCTTGTTCTGCCATTTCTCCAGAATGTCAGCGTGTTCCTGGAACAGCTTGACCGGCAGCAGAATGAGGTCGTCGAAGTCCACCGCGTTATACGCCTTGAGCGTGCGCTGGTAGTGGGTGTAGACGATGGCGGCGGTCTGTTCCTTGGGGTTGCGGGCGTTTTCCAGCGCGTCGGCAGGCAGAATGAGGTCGTTTTTCCACGAACCGATCATGTTCTTGATTTCGTCGACACCGTCGTCGCCCGAATACTCTTTCTGCATGATGTCGGTCATCAGGGCCTTGACGTCGGTCTCGTCGAAGATCGAGAAGCCCGGTTTGTAGCCCAGCCGCGTGTGTTCCTTGCGGATGATGTTCAGACCCAGGTTGTGGAAGGTCGAGACCGTCAGGCCGCGTCCTTCGCCGCCTCGGAGCAGCGTACCGACGCGCTCCTTCATCTCGCGCGCGGCCTTGTTGGTAAAGGTCATGGCGACAATGTACTGGGCGCGGATGCCGCAGTTCTGGATCAGGTGCGCAATCTTGCGGGTGATCACACTGGTCTTGCCGGAACCGGCACCGGCGAGCACCAAAAGAGGGCCGCCGACGTAGTTCACGGCTTCCTGCTGCCGGGGATTGAGTCGGGACATGGCGGTATGAAGAGTCGTCTGTAAAAAAGGTCGGGCATTTTAACAGGCCCACGGGTTTGTGCAGCGGTCATCGTAGCCAGACAGTGATCGCTATCTAATTCTTCTGTTTTTGTTACATTTGCGCCGCGACGCAACGATACGTGTATTTGTCACGCTCCAGCGGGAGTGCGGCCACCGGTTTTTCCTTTGCACTTAGGAAGTTAGATTGCCTACACCTGTCGAACCCTTGCGATTGCTGTTATTGGCGCACGAGCCTTTCTGGTACGCGCTGCTGCGCGATTGCCTTACTGCGCCGGGCAGCAACGTAATACTTTTGCATGGCGAGAACTGGGACGCTTTCAGCGCCGGGTACGCTAACGAGCGCAGCACCGTGCTGCTGACAACGCCCGACCTGCAGCCCAGAACCGGAACCTGCCTGCTACCCACCGTGGTGCTGCTCGAAAAGGAACCGCTGGTCGGACCGAGTGGCGTCAGTGACTGGCTGGTGCGCGATGCATTGACCGGCGATGCGCTGCGCCGCTGCCTGCGCTATGTCCATGAACGCAGTCGCCTGGAAGACAGCCTGCGGCGTCTGGTCGGTCAGGACCCATTGACCGGCATCGCCAATCGTCAGGGTTTTCAGGCGCTGTTGACGGCGCGTCTGGCCGAGGGTGGCAGCCTGGCGCTGGGGCATCTGGACCTGGACAACTTCCGCCGCGCCAACGATTCGCTGGGGCATCAGGCCGGTGACCGACTGATTCTGCAAGTCGTGGCACGTCTGAAAAAGCAGCTCGCTGCGGGCGATCAGCTTGCACGCCTGGGCGGCGACGAATTCGCCCTGTTGATTGACACCCGCACAACACCTGCACGCGCCATGCAACTGGCCGAGCGAATTACTGACGTGCTGTCCGAACCCTACTGGGTCGATGGCGAAAGCCTACTGCTGGGTTGCAGCCTGGGCATTGCCCATTCACAAACCCGGCCCGAAGCAGACCCGCTGATGTGGCACGCGCACATCGCCATGCGCCAGGCCAAGAGCATGCAGGGCTGCACCTTTCATCTGTTCGACGAGCGCATCAACCGCAACGCCCGCAGCCTGGCCGACCTGGAAGGCGAGCTGCGACGAGCCCTGCGCCGCGATGAACTGGAACTGCATTATCAGCCGCGGCTGTGCCTGGAGACCGGGCGCGTTGTCGGCCTGGAAGCGCTGGTACGCTGGCGCCACCAGGCGCGCGGGCTGCTGCCGCCCAGTGAATTCGTGCCATTGGCCGAGCAAAGCGGCCTGATCGTGCCGCTCGGATACTGGGTCATCTTCCGCGCCCTGCGTGACATGCAGGCCCTGCGCGAGCAAGGATTTGCGCCATTGCACATGGCGATCAACCTGTCGTTCCGGCAATTTCAGGACAGCCAGTTGTTGCCGACACTGAGTCGCCTGATTGAGGAGCTCAGCGTCGACGCGCACTGGCTGGAGTTCGAACTGACCGAAACTGCCGTCATGCGCCGCAGCGATCAGGTCCTGCAGACCATGGACGCAATGCGGCGGCTGGGTGTGCGCTTCTCGCTGGATGATTTCGGTACGGGCTATTCATCGTTTATGCACCTCAACAGCCTGCCCATCGCGCTGCTCAAGATCGACATGGGCTTTGTCGGGCAGATGGAGCTACGCGAAGAGAACCGCAAGCTGGTCAACGCCATGATCAAGCTGGCCCACAACCTGAACCTGGAAGTGGTCGCCGAGGGCGTCGAAACCGCCGGGCAACTGGAGTTGCTGCGCGATTTCGGCTGCGACCAGGTGCAGGGTTATCTGATCAGCAGGCCGCTGCCTATAGCGGATCTGGTGGCTTACCTGCGCTCGGAAGCCGCCAATACGGGTGCATCAAACTCCGGATGACGGCGCGCCGGATCAGGCCGGCACCGCCAACCCGGCTGCCTCCCGACGCAACAGGCGAGCCGTCTTCCATTCAAACGCATAGGTCAGCGCCACGGCCGAGCAGAACAGACCCAGCGCCAGCCCCCACCAGACGCCTGAAGCACCGGCATCGGTAGAAAAGCCGAGCAACCAGGCGGCAGGCGCGGCAATCAGCCAGTAACAGCCCAGACCGATCAGGAACGTGGTGCGCGCATCCTTGAGCCCGCGAATCGCCCCCATCGCAATCGTCTGAGTACCGTCGAAGAACTCGAACAGGGCCGCAATGGCCAGCAGTTTTGCGGCCAGCACGACAATCTCGGCAAAGGCCGGGTCATTGATATCCAGAAACAGGCCGATGACCACATTAGGCGCCAGCCAGAACAGCAGCCCGAACATCAGCATCACGCAGCCGCCAAAACCGATGCCCAGACGGCCCGCCATGCGCACCATCAACAGGTTGCCCGCGCCATAATGCTGGCCGATACGCATGGTTACCGCATAGGACATTCCCACCGGAACCATGAACGCCATGGACACTGTCTGCAGGGCGATCTGGTGCGCGGCCATTTGCGTACTGCCCATTGCCCCCATGCAGAACGCTGCGAAGGTAAACAGGCCGACTTCCACCGCATAGGTCCCGCCAATCGGCAGGCCGAGACGCCAGAGTTCTTTCAGATGGCTGCGCGACAACTTCGAAAGCCCCTTGCTGATCGGGTACGCCGCGTAGGCCGGATGGCGCTTGATGTGCAGTGCCAGCGCCAGGGCCATGCAGTTGGTCACGATCGCGGTCACCAGCCCGATGCCCATCAGCCCCAGATTCGGCAGCCCGAGCCATTGATGAATCATCGCGTAATTGAGCACGAAGTTTGCGCCCGCACCGGCCAGACTGATGGTCATCACCGGCCCCGCACGCCCGAGTGCACTGGTGAAGCCGCGCAGTGCCATGAAGCTGAGCAAGCCCGGCAGGGCAAAGGGCAGGGTGATCAGAAACTGGGCAGCCATATGCACGTTGGCTTCGGCCTGGCCGAACTGCAACAGGATGGGCTCGAGGTTCCACAGCAGCAGCGCAGCAACCAGCGCCATGCCCCACGCCAGCCACAGACCGGCCTGGGTCAGGCGCGTCGCACCTTCGGTATCACCTGCACCATGGCGAATCGCGACCAGCGTGCCGACCGCAGCCATCACGCCCACGCAAAAGAACGAAACAAAGCTGTACGTGGCCGCACCCAGGCCACCGCCTGCCAGCGCCTCCGGACCGATCTTGCCCATCATCACCGTGTCGGTGAACACCATCAGCATGTGCGCCATCTGCGATGCAATCAGCGGCCCGGCAAGGCGCAGGATGATCCAGAGTTCTTTAAGTGCGGGCTGCATGTGGGCGGTGCTCTACGGCGGAGTTCGGATGAGCGCCTATTCTGGGCGGTTGCACGCGCAAGCACAAAACGATAAACCTGATGCGCTGCATGAGTAAAACTCATCTGAAGCGATTTGCAGTAAAGTAGCCACTCATCGCCAGCAGGAAGCGCCATATGCCTCGCAGTCTCCCCCCTCTTTATGCACTAAGGGCATTTGAAGCTGCGGCGCGGCATACGTCGTTCACGCGGGCGGCCGAGGAGCTTTCGATCACTCAAAGTGCAGTAAGCCGTCACATCCGCACGCTGGAAGAGCACTTTGCCTGTCGTTTGTTTCAGCGCAACGGGCGCAACTTGCAACTGACTGAATCAGCGCGTGCGCTGTTGCCCGGCGTGCGTGATGGGTTTCTGGCGCTTGAGCGAGCCTGCAGCACCTTGCAGACCGACGAAGGCATTCTGCGCATGAAAGCGCCATCGACGCTGACCATGCGCTGGTTGCTGGCGCGGCTCAGTCGCTTCCGTCATCTGCAAGTAGGCAACGAGGTGCAGCTGACCAGCGCCTGGATGGATATCGATGCCGTGGACTTTACTCTGGAGCCTTTCGACTGCGCGATTTTACTCAGTCACGGGCATTTCCCCTCGGACTGGGAAGCCACTTTGCTGTTCCCGGAGCTGTTGATTCCGGTGGGGGCACCTACGTTGTTGAAGGACCCGCCATGGGACGTGAAGCGGCTGGCCAAGGCCGAGTTGCTGCATCCCACCCCTGACCGGCGTGACTGGCGCACCTGGCTGAACCGCATGGGGCTGGCCGATCAGGTGTCGCTCAAAGGCGGGCAGGTGTTCGATACGCTTGAGCTGGGAATGATTGCAGCGGCACGCGGTTACGGCGTATCGATGGGCGACTTACTTATGGTCGCCGAGGACGTGGCGCAGGCCCGTCTGAGCCTGCCGTGGCGCACCGCGGTATTCAGCGGAGAAAATTATTATCTGGTCTGGCCGCGCACAAGGCCCGGCGCAGAGCGTTTGCGTCGCCTCAGCGATTTTCTGCAGACGGAAGTCAACGCTATGGAGTTGCCGTTAGTTGAAGTACTGCATTAAAAATTAGTTTAGTATTGAACTGCCATCATTGGTTAATGTCGCGACCGTTACTCAAGTAACGACTCTGGTGGCCGAAGCACTGCTTAACGACTGCATGTTCAGGCAGCTTAAAACACTCATTAATTTGTTCGCTGAATGGTAAGCCACGGATCAGGCAACTCCAATCATTCGGCATGGAGTCTCTATGTCCAAGCCCCGTACCCGAATTGCCTCGCAACTCGGTATTGCTCTGGCCGTGATCCTGGCTGTGGTTATCAGCGGCAGCACCCTGTTCGCGTTAAGGTCTCTGGACGCGTCCAACCTGGTCATTCGCGAAGAGCACATGTCGAGCGAAGCCAGATTACTCGCCGACCAGTTGAGCACGTTCCACAGCACACTGCGTGATAGCACTCAGCGCCTCAGTGGTCTGTTCGAAAAGCGCTTTGCCGGTGGCCTGAGCCTGCAACCCGACAAACCGGTCACGGTAGCGGGCACCTCCACGCCAGGCCTGTTTATGCGTGATACCGCACTGAACAACGACTTCGCCGAGGTTGATGAATTCCGCTCGATGACCGCGGGCGTGGCGACGATTTTCGTGCGCAGCGGCGACGACTTCGTCCGTATCAGCACCTCTCTGAGCAAACAGGATGGCACGCGCGCCATCGGTACCGTGCTGGATCGCAAGGGCGCAGCCTACGAGCGTTTAATCGCCGGTCAGAGCTATGTGGGCAAAGCGGTATTGTTTGATCGCTATTACATGACTCAGTACAGCCCGGTTCGCGACAGCAGCGGCAAGATCATTGCGGCGCTGTTTGTGGGCTTCGATTACACCGACGCACAGAAAACCCAGTTCGATAACCTCAAGAGCTTCCGCATTGGCTCTACCGGCTCGCTGGCACTGCTGGACGAGAAAGGCACCTGGCTGGTTCCGCCGGCGGGCGTCAAATCTCTGGACGGTGCAGCGAAGTCCGTTGCCGACCTGGCCAGCAAACCCGGCAAGGCGCAGTTCTGGAACGACGGTGATGACGACTACTACAGCGTTGGCCAGCCGTTTGCCGGTGGCCCCTGGACCGTCATCGCCAGCATGCCGCGTGACGAAATCAGTGAAGTGACCTGGAACGTCGGCACCCAGCTGGCCATCGGCAGTGTGCTGGCCATGCTGATCGCAGTGATCAGCGCGATCTGGCTGCTGCGCAGCAAGCTGCGTCCACTGTCCGAACTGGTACGCCAGGCCGATGCATTGGGTGCGGGCGACCTGAGCGTACGCCTCAATGTGACCAGCAACGACGAGATCGGGCAACTGTCGGGCAGCTTCAACAAGATGAGCGAAGCGCTGTCATCAATGGTGTCGCATATCCGCACTGCGGCGCAGGAAGTCAGCACGCGCGCCCACGCGTTGTCCGGCCTGTCCGGCGGCGCGTTCGAGGGCATGGAGCAACAGTCCGGCGAGATCACCAGCATGGCCGGTGCCGTCGAGGAGTTCAGCGCCACGTCGATGAACATCGCTGACAACATGAGCAATACCGAACGTCTGGCACAGGAAAATGCGCAGCAAACGCGCATTGGCCGTACCTCGATGGACGAGGCGTCTTCATCGCTGCAACAGATCGCAACCTCGCTGAACAGCACGGCAACGGTCATCGACACACTGGGCCAGCGCTCGCAGGAAATCGGCAGCATTGTCGGGGTAATTACCTCGATTGCCGACCAGACCAACCTGCTGGCGCTCAACGCCGCCATCGAGGCCGCACGTGCCGGTGAACAAGGCCGTGGCTTTGCCGTGGTGGCTGATGAAGTGCGCAGCCTGGCCTCGCGTACCCGTGAAGCGACGGACGAAATCTCCGGCATGATCGCCAGTATTCAGCAGGAAACCGGCAACGCCATCAGCACCATGCAACAGGGCAATACGCTGATGCAGGAAGGCCTGGCGCTTAACGCCAAAGTGGCCTCGGCACTGGCCCAGATCGACGAACAAAGCCGCTCGGCCGGTCACCAGTTCGCCGCCATCACCACCGCCACCCAGGAACAAAGCAGCACCGCCACCATGCTCAGCAGCAACCTGCAAAGCATCGCCATGGCCAACAGCGAACAGCGCCAGGTGATGTCCAACCTGGCGGTCACCGCTCAGGAGCTGAATGGGTTGGCGACAGAACTGCGTAACGAGGTTGACCGGTTCCGTTGATGGCTGCTGGAAGCCTCACGACTATCGTGCCGATGCTCCGCGTCGGAGAGCGATAAGTGCTCTCAAGAACACCATCGTACCCATGCTCCGCGTGGGTATGCCGTTCTGGACGCTCCGCGTCCGGTCTTGCGTTTGCGGTGCGGCGCAGACTTGTGACGCAGAGCGTCACGAACGGCATTCCCACGCTGGAGCGTGCGGAACGATAATCCCAACTGTCGTGCCGAAGTTCTTCAGCCATCGTGCGACGCTCCGCGTCGCATGCCGTTCTGGACGCTCCGCGTCCGGTCTTGCGTTTGTGGTGCGGCGCAGACTTGTGACGCAGAGCGTCACGAACGGCATTCCCACGCTGGAGCGTGCGGAACGATAATCTCAACTGTCGTGCCGAAGTTCTTCAGCCATCGTGCGACGCTCCGCGTCGCATGCCGTTCTGGACGCTCCGCGTCCGGTCTTGCGTTTGCGGTGCGGCGCAGACTTGTGACGCAGAGCGTCACGAACGGCATTCCCACGCTGGAGCGTGCGGAACGATAATCCCAACTGTCGTGCCGAAGCTCTTCAGCCATCGTGCGACGCTCCGCGTCGCATGCCGTTCTGGACGCTCCGCGTCCGGTCTTGAGTTTGTGGTGCGGCGCAGACTTGTGACGCAGAGCGTCACCCAAGGCATTCCCACGCTGGAGCGTGCGGAACGATAATCTCAACTGTCGTGCCGAAGCTCTTCAGCCATCGTGCGACGCTCCGCGTCCGGTCTTGCATCTGCGGTGCGGATTTATGACACTTTTATTTCAATGAATCCCACCCTGTGCGATGCTGGCGCCAAGGCTAATAGCCGACTAAAAGCTTAGTAGAGCGTTACACCCTTTCCCCGCTCGCTACATGCACATCTTTCAATTCATCGCCTGAACGGGCAAACCTCAGGGGGCTTTCAGCATGCTGACCCTGCTCGATTTGCTATCTGCCGTCGCCCTGCTGATCTGGGGCACGCATATCGTGCGCACTGGCATCCTTCGTGTTTACGGTGCACAACTTCGTCGCTTACTCAGCCAGAACATGTCCAAGCGACCACTGGCGTTCATCGCCGGCATTCTGGTGACAGCCATGGTGCAGAGCAGCAATGCCACTGCCATGCTGGTGACCTCATTTGTCGGCCAGGGGCTGATGACGCTGACACCGGCGCTGGTGATCATGCTCGGCGCCGATGTCGGCACGGCATTGATGTCCCGCGTGCTGACGTTCGATCTGTCGTGGCTGTCGCCGTTGCTGATTTTCCTTGGCGTGGTGTTCTTTCTGTCGCGCAAGCAGACCCGTGCCGGTCAGTTGGGGCGGGTCGGCATCGGTCTGGGCCTGATCGTGCTGGCGCTGCAATTGATCGTCGCAGCGGCTGCACCGATCACCCAGGCGGCCGGGGTCAAGGTGCTGTTTGCCTCGTTGACCGGCGACCTTCTGCTGGATGCGCTGGTCGGTGCCATGTTTGCGCTGATCTCCTATTCCAGCCTCGCGGCAGTTCTGCTGACGGCCACATTGGCAGGCACCGAAGTCATTGGCTTGCCGGTGGCGATCGGCCTGGTGATCGGGGCCAACATCGGCAGCGGCCTGCTGGCGTTTCTCAGCACCAGCATGCAGAACGTCGCTGGCCGGCAAGTCGCCTTGGGCAGTCTGCTGTACAAACTGTTCGGCCTGTTGCTGATCATTCCGGTGCTCGACCCGCTGGTTGCCTGGATCGACACGCTGGGCTTTCGTCCGCAGGAGTTGGTGATTGGCTTTCACCTGATCTACAACACGTTGCGCTGCCTGATCATGCTGCCTACCGTTGGCCCAATGGCGCGGTTGTGCGCGGCCTTGCTGCCGCAGCAGAACGAGGTCGGTGGCCTTGCCAAACCTCGCCATCTGGACCTGACCGCACTGTCGACGCCCAGCCTGGCACTGGCCAACGCAGTGCGAGAAACCCTGCGCATGGGCGATTTGATCGAGAGCATGCTGGGCTCGATGCTGGCGGTGCTGCGCGGCACGCAGACGGCGGTCACTCAGGAAGTGCGCCGCCTCAACGATGACGTGGAAGCGCTCTACAGCGCGATCAAGCTATACCTGGCGCAGATGCCGCGTGAGGACCTCGGCGAGCACGATAACCGGCGCTGGGCCGAGATCATCGAGCTGACCATCAATCTGGAACTGGCCAGTGGCCTGATCGAACGCATGCTGCGCAAGATCCAGCAGCAGAAGACCTCGCACCGCCGCTCATTCTCGGAAGTCGGCCTGGAAGAACTCGCCGATCTGCATATCCAGTTGCAGTCGAACCTGCGTCTGGGGCTCTCGGTGTTCCTCAGCGGTGACGAGGAAAGCGCGCGTCAATTACTGCGTGAAAAACGCCGTTTTCGAGCCCAGGAACGCCGTCTGGCGCATGCTCACGTCAGCCGCCTGCGGCAGAAGGTTGTGCAGAGTATCGAGACCAGTTCGCTGCACCTGGAACTGATTGCCGACATGAAACGCCTGAACTCACTGTTTTGCAGCAGCGCTTATGTGGTACTGGAAACGGCCGACACCGGGGCCTTGTCGAGCGAGAGCGAGCCCGAACGATCACTATGAACGTAAGGGCCGAGGTGAAGTCTGTTAAACATACCGGCCCGCCAGGAAAGCTGTTTTATGCGTTGCCTGCTGTTCGCTTGTCTGCTCCTCGGTTCACTCCCTTCGTTTGCCCTTGACCGCCTTCAGGTCGAGGGCTATCTGCTGCCCAATGGTTTGCAAGTCCTTCTCAAGCCCGGCTCCGAAAAGGGTCACGTCGCTATCCGCCTGGTGGTGGGTATCGGCTTCGATGACTTCCCGTGCCAGGACAAGGAACTGCCGCATCTGCTGGAACACTTGCTGTTCAGCGGCGTGGATGACAGCGGTGAAGGGGGGCTGGAGGAGCGCATGCAGGCACTGGGCGGCGAGTGGAACGCCTTCACCAGCAACGCCGACACAACCTTCGTGATCGAAGCGCCCGCGCGAAACCAGCGCAAGGTGCTCGACCTGCTGCTGGAGATCATGACCAGAACCGAGCTCAGCCAGGCACGACTGGACGGCGTCAAACGAGTCGTAGAACGAGAAGACGGCGGGCACTTTTCACACTTGCAGCGCCTGCTTGACCGGCGTGACTCGGGGCGCAGCGCCAGCAGTCAACTGGCGGTGGAGCTGGGCCTCAAATGCGCCGAGCGTCCTGAAGTGGATGGTATCAAGCTGGGCCATATCGAAGACGTCTTCGCCAACTGGTACGCGCCCAATAACATGACGCTGATCATGGTTGGCGATCTGGACAAGCTGTTGCCGGCCTATCTGGAGCGCACTTACGGCAAACTGGCACCCACCGACCCCATCGATCACCCGCCGCTGGCGCAAAGCACGGGTTCAGCCGAGCCGCGACGCGAGCTTGAGCGCGGCGGGCTGGGCGAGAGTGCCAAGCTGCACCTGATCTACCCCGAGCCACAACTTGACGACCAGCACGACGAAACCTGGGAGCTGGTCAAAGCCTATCTTGACTGGACGCTCTACACTGAGCTGCGTCTGAAACACAGCTTGTCGTACGGTCCTTCTGCCGAGCGGGAAGTGTTCGGCGATGTCGGGTTTTTGAGCCTGAATGCCGATGTCGAACGTGACGATGCCGATGAAGCCGAGCGGGACATCCGCAATATGGTCGAGCGCCTGCAAAAAGAAGGTATGCAGCCCGCTACATTTGCGCGGTTGCAACAGCTCGCCATCGACCGGCAATCGTGGGCCACACAGGGCAATAGTGCGCTGGCCGACTATTATTGGAGCGCGCTAAATGATTACGAAAACGGGCGCTTTGAGGACCCGGCCAAACGCATCAAGGCGGTGAAACTGGAGACAGCCAGTCAGGCCATGCGCCAGCTGCTCGCCCAGCCGGGCTACATGCGAATTGAAAAGCCTCTGTTCAGTTATGACGGCCTGTATTGGCTGATTGGCGGGGTGCTGGGCCTGATAGCCTTGTTGGCCGTGTGGCGCTGGCGTGTACGCAATAAATAGAATTCTGACGCCGAACTGCATTGGTGGTGTTGGCTGCGCGCCGCGCTTGTTACGCTGCGCGGTTTTTTGTATGAACAGAACCGAGTGAACCCCCGAATGTTTGACGTGAACCGCTATGTGACGCCCGTGCTCAACTTGATGCAGCGCTATCCGGGGCTCATTGCGGCGTTTGGTTTCGTTTCAGGTATCGCCAGTTTTATCCTGGTCGACCGCCAGGCAGGGCTGGCCACCTGGATCGCCGTGGTGATGCTGATCAGTTGGCTGTGGCTGATGGTCGAAAACACCATGGTCGGGCTGCTTAACAAGGCGCTGGGCCGCGAGATTCCGCAGGGTTTGCTGCGCTACGGCACGCAGATGATCCATCAGGAAAGCCTGTTTTTCGTGTTGCCGTTCTTTTTCATCACCACCACCTGGAACAGTGGTCAGGCGGTATTCACTGCGGTGCTTGGCGCCGCCGGGCTGATCTCGATCATCGACCCTCTCTACTACAAGTGGCTGGCGCCCAGACGCTGGCTGTTCATGACGTTGCACACTCTGACACTGTTCGCGGCACTGCTGACCGCGCTGCCGATCATCCTGCACCTGACCACCGCCGAGAGTTACAAACTGGCGCTGGGCGTGGCGATGGTGCTGTCGGCACCCAGCCTGATGTCGAACTTCCCGCTCAACACCTGGCGCAGCGCACTGGCCGTGATCAGCATCATCCTGGCCATCGGCGCGGCGGGCTGGTTGCTGCGCTCCTGGGTGCCGCCTGCGACGCTCTGGTTGACCGAAGTGGCGGTCAGCCCGGACTTCGATAACAAGAACCGCACACCAGGCGACAGTATTTCGCTGATCAGCGCCAAACAGCTGCGCAACGGCGGTCTGTATGCGTATACCGCTATCAATGCGCCGCGCGGTCTGGACGAGCGTATCTACCATGTGTGGTGGCATGAAGGCGAAGAGATGGACCGGATCGCGCTGGACATTCACGGCGGACGCAAGGAAGGCTATCGCGCCTGGACACGCAAACAGAACTTCCCGGAGGACGTGACAGGGCGCTGGCAGGTGAGGGTGCTGACCGAGGACGGCCAGATGATCGGCGTGCTGCGCTTTGTCGTCACTGACAATGACCAGCCAGCAGTCAAGCGACCTACCGGGCGGATAATCAAGCTCAAGCCGGGCGGCGACTCGGCCGAAGAGACTACGCCTGAGTCCGCACCGGCTGATGGGCCGAAGCAGGAGAAGCAGGAGGCTGCGCCTGCCGAAGCAGCCCCCGCGGAGTCTGCGCCTCAGGCTCCGGCGCAGTAATGTTTCAGGTCGCGGTAGCGCCGAAGAACCAGTAGCAGACGAAGATCGCGGCCACGACACCGGAAAACTCGGCCAGCAGTGCGCAACCCACTGCATGGCGAGCGCGCTGAATGCCCACGGCGCCGAAGTACACCGCGAGCACGTAGAACGTGGTTTCGGTGCTGCCCTGAATCGTTGCGGCGGCCAATGCCGCGAAGCTGTCGACGCCTTGGGTCTGCATGGTTTCGATCAACAGGGCACGGGCGGCACTTCCGGAGAAGGGTTTGACCATCGCGGTCGGCAACGCATCGACGAAGCGTGTATCCAGCCCTAGCCACTGCACCACATGCCGAATGCCTTCCAGGCCAAAGTCCAGCGCGCCGGATGCGCGCAGTACGCCCACTGCACAGAGCATGGCGACCAGATAAGGCAGCAGGCTCTTGGCGACGTCGAAGCCTTCCTTCGCACCTTCGACAAAGGCCTCATAGACCAGCACCTTACGCAGCGAGCCGATGATCAGAAACATCATGATCAGGCCGAACAGCGTGAGGTTGCCCAGAATGGACGACAGTCCCGCCAGCGCAGCTGCCGACAGTGTGCCGAGAAAGGCCATGAAAGTACCCAGCAGCAGGGCGCCGGGGATCAGGTAAGCGAGCACCACCGGGTCCCAAAGCCGCAGGCGCTGCATGAACGCCACCGACAACAGGCCGACGATGGTCGAGACGCTGGTGGCCAGCAGAATCGGCAGAAATACCAGGGTAGGGTCGGGAGCACCCTGCTGGGCGCGGTACATGAAGATCGTTACCGGCAGCAGTGTCAGCGAGGAAGCGTTGAGCACCAGAAACAGGATCTGCGCGTTACTGGCGGCGGTCTTGCTCGGGTTGAGTTCCTGTAGCGAGCGCATGGCTTTCAGGCCAATCGGCGTGGCGGCGTTGTCGAGGCCCAGCGCGTTGGCGGCGAAGTTAAGGGTGATCAGCCCCAGTGCCGGGTGGCCGGGCGGCACTTCCGGCATCAGGCGCAGAAACAGCGGGCCGAGAACCTTGGCCAGCCAGTCGACGATGCCCGCCTTTTCGGCGATGCGCAAAAAGCCCAGCCACAGCGTCAGTGTGCCGAACAGCAGCACCATCACCTCGACCGACAGCTTGGCCATCGCGAAGATACTTTCGACCATCGCCGCAAAAATGCCGGCGTTGCCTCCCACCAGCCACTGCACCAGCGCGGAAATCGTCGCCACGACAAAAAAACCAAGCCACAGGCCATTGAGCATCGGATAAGTCCCTCACAAGATGCGGCGATGATAGCGGCGAGGTGCGCTGGAGGGAAATCGGCGGAAGCCGTACGGCGCAATCAAGAGCGGACGCAGAGCGTCCAGAACGGCATGCGACGCGGAGCGTCGCACGATAGTAGGGGTCATCGTTCCTCACGCTCCAGCGTGGGAATGCCGTGGGTGACACTCTGCGTCACAAATCTGCGCTGCGCCGCACACTCAAGAGCGGAGGCAGAGCGCTCAGAACGGCATGCGACGCGGAGCGTCGCACGATAGTAGGGGTCATCGTTCCTCACGCTCCAGCGTGGGAATGCCGTGGGTGACGCTCTGCGTCACAAATCTGAGAGGCGCCGCATACTCAAGATCGGGCGCGGATCGTCCAGAACGGCATGCGACGCGGAGCGTCGCACGATAGTTGAGTTGTGGTTCCCCAGGCTCCAGGAATGCCTTGGTTGTATTCAGCGCCCGGCCAGCAGTTCCTGACCGCGGACCACGGCGGCGCGGACCTGTTCGGGTGCGGTGCCGCCGATGTGGTTACGGGCGTTGACCGAGCCTTCCAGGGTCAGCACGGCAAACACGTCCTGCTCAATCTGATTGCTGAACTGACGCAGTTCTTCCAGGCTCATTTCTGCCAGGTCCTTGCCGGTTTCCACACCATATTTCACGGCATGGCCGACGATTTCGTGGCAGTCACGGAACGGCAGACCACGACGGACCAGATAGTCGGCCAGATCGGTCGCGGTCGAGAACCCGCGCAGCGCCGCTTCACGCATGATGGCGTGCTTGGGTTTGATTGCCGGGATCATGTCGGCGAACGCACGCAACGAGTCACGCAGGGTGTCGGCGGCATCGAACAGTGGTTCCTTGTCTTCCTGATTGTCCTTGTTGTAGGCCAGAGGCTGGCCTTTCATCAGGGTCAGCAGGCCCATCAGGGCACCGAACACACGGCCGCTCTTGCCACGTACCAGTTCAGGCACATCAGGGTTTTTCTTCTGCGGCATGATCGAGCTGCCGGTACAGAAGCGATCCGGCAGATCAATGAACTGGAACTGCGCACTGGTCCAGAGCACCAGCTCTTCGGAGAAGCGCGACAAGTGCATCATCGCGATGGACGCGGCCGAGCAGAATTCGATAGCGAAGTCGCGATCCGATACGCCGTCCAGCGAATTACCGCCCACGACATCGAAGCCCAGCAGTTTGCAGGTCAGTTCGCGGTCGATCGGGTAGGTGGTGCCTGCCAGCGCAGCGCTGCCCAGAGGCATGCGGTTGAGACGCTTGCGGCAGTCGACCAGACGCTCGTAGTCGCGGCTGAGCATTTCGAACCAGGCCAGCATATGATGACCGAATGTAACGGGCTGGGCGGTCTGCAAATGGGTGAAACCGGGCATGATGGTTTCAGCTTCGCGCTCGGCCTGGCCCAGCAGGCCTTGCTGCAGACGCGTGATTTCGCTGAGGATCAGGTCGATTTCGTCGCGCAGCCACAGACGGATATCGGTGGCGACCTGATCGTTGCGGCTGCGACCGGTGTGCAGCTTCTTGCCGGTGATACCAATGCGATCGGTCAGGCGTGCTTCAATGTTCATGTGCACGTCTTCCAGATCGACGCGCCACTCGAAATTGCCGGCCTCGATCTCGGCCTGGATGGTGTTCAGGCCGTCAACGATGGTATCACGCTCGGCGTCGGTCAGAACGCCCACCTTGGCCAGCATCGTGGCGTGGGCGATGGAGCCCATGATGTCGTGGCGATACAGACGTTGATCGAAGGTGACGGAGGCAGTGAAACGCGCGACAAACGCGTCGACGGGTTCACTGAAGCGGCCGCCCCAGGACTGATTGGTCTTGTCGGTGCTCATGGATTCGCTCGTTGCTAACAGAAAGTGGCGTGCCCGTTACCTGGCACAAGGGCGATTGCGATGATAACAGGGTTGATGCATTTTTATCCCCGCACAGCTTGCCGCTGACGAGGCCAGGGCAGAGACTGGAGGCATGCGAATCGAACCTGTGAAACACGAAGCCCGGCCTGTGCCCGGCAAAGACTTTTTCCTCCCCGAACTGTGCCTGCCGCAGGCATTGCTGGTGCTTGTCGTTCTGGCGGAGCTGCTGGTGCTGGTTCTGGTGCTGGTAGAACCGATGCGTACCGGCTTCGACTGGGTACGTCTGGCGCTGATGTCACTGTTCGTGCAATGGATCGTGCTGCTGTCCGCAGCGCTGCTGTGTGGTTTGCGGCCCTGGTTGGCGCGCCTGACACCGGGGCTGGCAGGCATGCTCAGTTGCCTGCTGGTGGTCGGCCTGACGTTGCTGTGCACAGCCGTCACCGATGTCTGTCAGCTCACCGGACGGATCTCGATCGGCGGGATGGTCGAGCGCTACCTGCGCTACTCGACAATTGCGTTGATCATGTCCGCACTGATGCTGCGCTATTTCTATTTGCAGAGTCAGTGGCGCAAGCAGCAACAAGGCGAGCTGCGCGCGAGGATCGAATCGCTGCAGGCGCGAATCCGTCCGCACTTTCTGTTCAATACCCTCAACAGCATTGCCAGCCTGGTTGCCAGCAACCCGGTCAAGGCAGAGCAGGCGGTACTCGACCTTTCAGACCTGTTTCGCGCCAGTCTGGCCAAGCCCGGCAGCCTGGTAACGTGGGGCGAAGAGCTGGCATTGGCAAAACGATATTTATCGATTGAGCAATATCGTCTTGGCGAGCGTCTACAGTTGGACTGGAGGGTGAGTGCAATTCCCGATGACTTGCCGATTCCCCAGCTAACCTTGCAGCCATTACTTGAAAACGCTTTGATTTATGGCATTGCTCCGCGAGTCGAGGGGGGCGTTGTAACGGTCGAAGCGAACTATGAAGGGGGAGAGTTCATATTGAGCGTCAGTAATCCCTATGAAGAAGTTGCCAATCGGCAGACTTCCAACGGTACTCAGCAGGCTCTGACGAATATAGGCGCACGTATTGCGGCACTTTTTGGCCCGCACGCCAGTCTGAGCGTGGAGCGCCGTGACGGTCGTCACTACACCTGTCTACGCTATCCTTGTGCGAGACTCACGCAGGAAGCCAGAGCTATATGAATGTCCTGATCGTTGATGACGAACCCCTGGCCCGCGAGCGATTGAGCCGCATGGTCAATGAAATTGAGGGTTATCGAGTACTGGAACCCAGCGCCTCCAATGGTGAAGAAGCCTTGGCGCTGATTGAAACTCACAAACCGGACGTGGTGCTGCTCGATATCCGCATGCCGGGTCTCGATGGCCTGCAGGTTGCAGCGCGACTGTGCGAGCGGGAAGCGCCGCCTGCGGTGGTGTTTTGCACTGCCCACGATGAATTCGCCCTGGAAGCTTTCCAGGTCAGTGCAGTGGGCTATCTGGTCAAGCCTGTGCGTTCCGAGCACCTCGTCGAAGCATTGAGGAAAGCCGAGCGGCCAAACCGCGTGCAACTGGCGGCGTTGACCCGTCCGGCTGCCGAAAGCGGATCGGGCCCACGCAGCCATATCAGCGCGCGGACTCGCAAGGGTATCGAACTGATTCCACTCGATCAGGTGATCTACTTCATCGCCGATCATAAATACGTGACCTTGCGTCATGAGGGTGGCGAAGTGCTGCTGGACGAGCCGCTCAAGGCGCTGGAAGACGAATTCGGCGACCGTTTCGTGCGTATTCACCGCAATGCACTGGTGGCCCGCGAGCGAATAGAACGGTTGCAGCGCACGCCGCTGGGGCATTTCCAGCTGTTTCTCAGAGGGCTTAATGGCGATGCGTTGATCGTCAGTCGCCGCCATGTAGCCGGTGTACGCAAGATGATGCAGCAGCTCTAGCGCCTCGCCGCTCTGAAGCCTCTGGGCCCAGACCGAGTCATGGAACGGGAGAGAATTCCGGCTCCATGTGCTTTTCGGCTGGCCTACGCGCAGCCTTTCCCATGCGCCCCTCAGCCACTGCCGATTGATTGATCGGCTCAGTGTCTGACGCAAGTTTCAATCAGCGCCGAAGCCGCCCTGACCGGGATTGAGCTGTTATTATCCGTCGCATTCACTCAGTACGGATTGTTCAATGTCCTCTCGCGAAATCCGCATCGCCACGCGCAAAAGTGCGCTGGCACTCTGGCAGGCAGAATACGTAAAGGCCCGTCTCGAACAGGCTCATCCCGGCCTGCTCGTGACGCTGGTGCCCATGGTCAGTCGTGGTGACAAGCTGCTCGACTCCCCACTGTCGAAAATCGGCGGCAAAGGTCTGTTCGTCAAGGAGCTGGAAACAGCGCTTCTGGAAGACAACGCCGATATCGCCGTGCATTCGATGAAAGACGTGCCGATGGACTTTCCACAAGGCCTGGGCCTGTTCTGCATCTGCGAGCGCGAAGACCCACGCGATGCGTTCGTGTCCAACACCTTTGCCAGCCTGGACGAACTGCCAGCTGGCAGCATCGTCGGCACCTCCAGCCTGCGCCGTCAGGCGCAATTGCTGGCACGCCGCCCCGATCTGCAGATCCGCTTCCTGCGTGGCAACGTCAATACGCGCCTGGCCAAGCTCGATGCCGGCGAGTACGACGCCATCATTCTTGCCGCTGCGGGCCTGATCCGCCTGGGCTTTGAAAATCGTATCACCTCGGCAATCAGCGTCGACGACAGCCTGCCTGCGGGCGGGCAGGGCGCGGTGGGTATCGAATGCCGCAGCGTCGATGCCGAAATTCATGCCTTGCTTGCACCTCTGCATCACGAAGACACCGCCGTGCGCGTGATTGCCGAACGCTCGCTGAACAAACACCTCAACGGTGGCTGCCAGGTGCCTATCGCCTGTTACGCCGTGTTGGAAGGCGATGACGTCTGGTTGCGCGGACTGGTGGGCGACCCGGCCGGGAGTGTATTGCTGCACGCCGAAGCCCGCGCGCCACAGACATCCGCCCAGGCGCTGGGTGTGCAGGTGGCCGAAGCACTGCTGGCGCAGGGTGCCGCCGACATTCTGAAAGCGGTGTATGGCGAGGCCAACAACGAATGAGCACCTGGCGCCTGTTGCTGACCCGCCCGGCCGAAGAATCGGCAGCGCTGGCAAAAGTGCTGGCCGAGGCCGGTATCTTCAGCAGCAGCCTGCCTTTGCTCGAGACCGAGCCATTGCCCTTGACGCCTGCACAGCGTTCGATCATTTTCGAGCTGCTCAATTATTGTGCAGTGATCGTGGTCAGCAAACCTGCGGCGCGGCTGGCCATCGAGCTGATCGACGAAGTGTGGCCACAGCCACCCATGCAACCCTGGTTCAGTGTGGGTTCAGCAACCGGGCAGATACTGCTTGATTACGGGCTCGATGCGAGCTGGCCGGAGCAGGGCGATGACAGCGAAGCCTTGCTCGAGTTGCCGCGCTTGAAACAGGCGATTGCCGTACCGGGAAGCCGTGTGCTGATCATGCGCGGCGACGAAGGACGCGAACTGTTGGCCGAGCAATTGCGCGCGTTGGGGGTGGGAGTTGACTACCTGCCGTTGTATCGTCGCTACCTGCCGCAGCATGCCCCCGACGCCGTGCCGCAACGTGTTGCGGTGGAACGCTTGAACGGGCTGGTGGTCAGCAGTGGGCAGGGTTTTGAACATTTGCTTCAGCTGGCGGGTGATTCTTGGCCAGACCTGGCCGATTTGCCACTGTTCGTACCAAGCCCCCGGGTGGCCAGCATTGCGCAGGCAGCTGGAGCCCGGACCGTTATTGATTGTCGTGGCGCCAGCGCCACGGCATTGCTGGCAGCGTTGCGGGATCAACCTCAGCCTGCCGTCAAGGCGTAATGATCGACACTTGTCGTTTACGCTATTACGCCAAAATGCAAAGGATGGGATACGTGAGCGAAACAGCCTTGCCTAAAGACGAAGAATCGGTGTTGAAAACGCCTGCACCCAAGCCTGACCCAGTACGTGCCGAGCGCACCGGCAGCCGCAGCAGTGGCCTGGTATTCCTGGCCTTGCTGCTCGGTATCGCTGGTGTCGCGGTCGCAGGCTGGGGAGTCTGGCAACTGCGCATGCTGCAAGCCGGCCACCAACAGCAGCGCGGCCAGGTTGAAGATATCGCCGAGCAGACGCTGGTACTGGCTCAGAATGATCAGCAGCTGAGCGCACGCCTTGCGCAATTCCCGCCTGCCGATCAGTTGGCAGACAGCAGACGGCTGGTCGCGCAATTGCAGGGCGATCAGCAGCGTCTCAGCCAGCGACTCGAAACCGTGCTGGGCGCAAGCCGCAAGGACTGGCGCCTGGCCGAGGCCGAGCATTTGCTGCGTCTGGCCAGCCTGCGTCTTTCAGCGCTGCAGGACATCAACAGTGCTCAGGCGCTGGTTCAGGGTGCCGACGAAATTCTACGTGAGCAGGACGATCCCGGCTCCTTTGCCGCCCGCGAGCAACTGGCCAAGAGCCTTGCCGCCTTGCGCAGCGTCGAGCAGCCAGACCGCACCGGACTGTTCCTGCAATTGGCCGCCCTACGCGAACAGGCTGAGCAGCTCAATAAGCTGGCACCTGAATACGAAGACAAGGGCGAGTCTCTTCTGGGCCTGACCGCCGACAAGACTGAACAAAGCCGGTGGACGCAGTGGTGGGACGAAATTTCCCACTACTTCCGTATCGATTTCAACGCCGACAAGGATATACGCCCGGTATTGGCAGGCCAGAGCCTTTCCCAAGTGCGCCTTGCCCTGAGCCTGGCGCTGGAGCAAGCGCAATGGGCGGCGCTCAACGGCGAGCCGCAGGTCTATACCAAGGCCATCACCGAAGCACAGAGCGTTTTGAAGGCCAACTTCGATCAGGACGACCCTCAGAGCAAAGTGCTCGCCCAAGGGCTTGAGGCGCTGGCCAATCAGCCTGTGTCGGTCAAGACCCCTGATCTTGCGCAGAGCCTGAGCTCGGTGCAGGCCTACCTTGAACGCCGTCATGCCGCGGGCCAGCCAGCCGAGGCGCAACAGGGGACCAGCCGATGAAGCGCTTTTATGTGCTGTTATTCATCGCTATCGCTGCTGCGGCGCTGATTGGTGTCGCCATCGCCGAGCATTCCGGCTACGTGCTGATCGCCTATCAGAACTTCCGCTATGAATCGAGTCTATGGGCAACGCTGGCATTGCTGGTCGCAGTTCTGCTGGTGATCGCCCTTCTCAGGCTGGTCATCACGCTGCTGACGACGTCAGGCCGCGTGGTCAACCCATGGTCGCGTCGTAACCGCCGTCGCCGTGTGCAACTGGCTATCGAGCATGGCCAGATGGACCTTGCCGAAGGACGCTGGGCCAGCGCACAACGTCATCTGCAACGGGCGGCCGAAGCCGATGCCCATCCATTGCTTTACTACATTGGCGCCGCCCGCGCGGCTAATGAGCAGGGGCGTTACGAAGACTGCGATGCCTTGCTGGAGCGTGCGCTGGAGCGTCAGCCGCAAGCCGAGCTGGCAATTGCCCTGAATCACGCTCAACTGCAACAGGATCGTGGCGACACCGAAGGTGCGCTCACCACGCTGCTGGCAATGAAAGAGCGTCATCCACATAACCCTCAGGTGCTTCGCCAGTTGCAACGGCTCTATCAGCAACGTGGCGACTGGTCCGATGTTGTCCGTCTGATGCCGGAACTGCGCAAGGACAAGGTCCTGCCAGCCAAGGAGCTTGCCGAGCTGGAGCGCCGCGCCTGGGGCGAGAACCTGACCCTGGCGGCCTACCGCGATGGTATCGAAGGCTCACCCACCGGGTTGCCTTCGCTGGAAAGCGCCTGGCAAGGACTCGGCTCCGCACAGCGTCAGGAGCCGCAACTGGTGCTGGCGTATGCCGATCAATTGCGTCGTCTGGGCGCCGAAGCTCAGGCTGAAGAGGTGCTGCGTAGCGCCCTCAAGCGCGAATACAACAGCCATCTGGCGCGTCTGTATGGCCTGGTGCGCGGCAGCGATCCGCTGAAGCAACTGCAAACGGCAGAAGGCTGGCTCAAGCATCATCCTGCCGATCCAAGCCTGTTGCTGAGCCTGGGGCGTATCTGCCTGCAAGGCCGATTGTGGGGCAAGGCGCGGGATTATCTGGAGAGCAGCCTGCGTCTGGAACGCAATCCCGAGACCTGCGCAGAGCTGGCTCGTCTGCTGGCCCAACTGGGTGAGACAGATCGCAGCAATACGCTGTTTCAGGAAGGCCTGGGCCTGCTCGACGAACGCTTCCTGTCGCGCCCTGTGCCTGTGCTGACCAAAGCATAAAGCTGCCGGAGAGCCCCGTGCGAGGGCTCTCCATGCTGTCTCGAAGACCATCAGAAAATAGTGCGTGAGAATCTTCCTACGCCGATGTGTAAAAGAACCACGTAGTAGTGTGTTTGTTTTCCCAGGTAAACAGCGACGTATCCGCACGCCGCCACCTTGAATGCGCCGCACCCTTTCCTCTACCGTAATCGCCTCGTCCTTTGTTACGGATTTGCCATGTATCTGGCTCGCACACGCTTCCTGTTTTTCCTGGCATCGCTGGCCTGTGCATCAATCATTGGCACCGCCTTTTATCTGCAGCAAACCTTCGGCCTCGACCCTTGCGTCCTTTGCCTGATACAACGCGCGGCAATCATCGCCTGCGGTGTGTTGGCATTGTGCGCTGCCTGCCACGCTCCCGGCCCGACAGGCATGCGGCGCTACAGCCTGGGCTTTCTGCTGATCGCGCTGACAGGGCTTGTTACGGCAGGCGCTCAGGTATGGCTGCAAACCGCCTCGGCAGATCAATTGATACCTTTCATTACCAGACTGGAGCATCTGTTAAGCCTGCTCTCACTGGACATGTGCATTGACCGGCTGCGAAGCGATGCAATGTTTTGCGCAGAAATCACCTGGACCCTGTTCGGTATAAGCCTGCCGGAGTGGAGTCTGCTGGCATTTACCGGCCTTGCGCTGTTACCCCTGTATCCTCTTTTCAGCGAATTCAGCCACTGGCTGGCGACCAAAGATCGGGCCAGGTATTAAACGCTTGTATGAACTTTATCTCCTGCGTACCTTGAAGGCCTTGTCGAGCGGGCATAATCTGGCCCGCACGCGTCACTGGAAATATGCTGTCCTGGCGCATCTATCAGGCCAGGTACAGGCTAACCGCCAGGACCGGCCCAGGACTGCATGCCCCTGAAGGGAAGAGAGAAGACCATGCTGGAAAGTTGTCAGAATGCTCAGGAACGCTGGGGCGGAGTCAATAAGCTGATTGATCGCTGGCTTCAAAGCCGCCTCGAACTGGTCGAAGCCTACGATGCGCTGGGCGACACGCCCCAGGCTCTGGCAGCCGACCGTGAAGGCTTGCAGAACTTCTGTGGAGTTCTTGTCGATTACGTATCGGCCGGCCACTTTGAGGTCTATGAACAGCTGGGTGATGAAGCCCGCGCGTTCAACGACGAGCGTGGGCTCGAGCTGGCTGACACGATCTACCCGCGCCTGGACGTCATTACCAAGTTCGCGTTGACGTTCAATGATCGTTGCGACAAGGGCGACTGCTCGGACGCTACGGTGGTGGCCAAGGAATTCAACCAGCTGGGGCAACTGCTGCACGAGCGCTTCGAGCTGGAAGACTGCCTGATTGAAGTGCTGCACAACTCCCACAAGGAAGAGATCGCCGCGCAGGTGTGACCGCTCGCGTGCAGAGGCTACAAACCGCCAAGGGTGCTTTTGCACCCTTTCGCGTTTCTGGATTCCGGATTTACATCCGCTTACTGTGAAACGGCAATCAGCTCGATTTCAAATACCAGCGGAGTGAACGGATCGATCAGGTCGCCAGCACCCTCAGCGCCGTAGGCTTGATCCGAAGGAATCACCAGTCGCCATTTCGCGCCGGTCGGCATCGTCTGCAATGCGCTGGTCCAGCCGCTGATCACGCTGTCGAGCCGGAACCATTGCGGCTGGGTGCTCTGATCGAAGATCGTGCCGTCCGGCAAACGACCCACATAGCGCACTTCAACCCTGCCATTGGCATCAGGTTTGGGCCCCGTGCCAGGTGTCAGCTCGGTCATGAGAATCCCGTCCGCCAATACCTTCACACCCGGCTTGGCCTTCTCGCTGTCCATGAACGTGCGCTCTGCCTTCAGGGCTGCTTCGGTAGGCGCGTCTGTGCCTGCGGTCTCGGCCTGCGCGATTGCGGCGTCATGCTCACGCAGGACCTGGTCGATACGCTCCTGCTTGAGTGCCAGCGGCTTGCCCTGATAAGCCTGTTTCAGACCGTCGACAAGTGCCTTCAGATCAAGGTCAGGGACTTCCTGATGCAAGCGTTCACCCAGGCTTGCACCCAGGCTGTAGGCGAGATCATGACCATCATCGGCCGCCGCAGGTGGTGCTTCGGCAGCTTGAGCCAGGGGTAGCAAGAGGAACAACGACGTTAACAGGTAGCGCGACATTAATGCTCTCCGGCCTGGGAAGGCAGCGATTATGCCAGCGCCAGCGCGTGTAGTGACGAGTCTTGCCAAGTGAATTTCACAATGCCTGTGCATCGTGTCAGGCAATCATTTTTTGCAGTATGCAACAGCGCCCCCTGGATGCTGTCAAGATGCGCTAGCGGCGATGCGCGCAGAAGCCTAGTATGAGCCGCAATTTCGTCACCCAGGAGGTAAGTCATGTCGGCCAAAAAGAAGCCAGTAAATACTCCGTTGCATTTGCTTCAACAATTATCGGGCAGCTTGCTTGAACATCTGGAAGACGCCTGTTCCCAAGCCTTGGCTGATGCCGAGAAACTGCTCGCCAAGCTTGAGAAACAACGCGGCAAGGCGCAGGAAAAACTGCACAACTCCCGCATCAAACTGCAGGACGCTGCCACCGCCGGAAAATCCAAGGCACAGGCCAAGGCCAAAGACGCCGTTTCCGAGCTGGAAGAGTTGCTCGATGCTCTCAAGGATCGCCAGACCGAAACCCGCACCTACATTCTGCACCTCAAGCGCGATGCCCAAGAGAGCCTGAAGCTGGCCCAGGGTATCGGTCGCGTGAAAGAGGCGGTCGGCAAGATCCTCACCACTCGCAATGCCAAGCCTGCTGCCCCTAAAGCCGCCACCAAAGCAGCGACTGCCGCTACAGCAAAAGCACCTGCAAAAACCGCAGTAAAAGCGGCCGCTGCCAAGCCAGTCGCCAAAACTGCTGCCAAGCCTTCGTCGGTCGCCAAGCCTGCAGCCAAACCTGCGGCAACCAAGGCCCCGGTCAAAGCTGCCGCCAAACCTGCCACCCGGGCAGCGGCAGCAGCCAAGCCTGCCGCGGCAAAAACAGCCGCCGCCAAGCCAGTTACGGCTAAACCTGCCGCCACCCGGCCGGCTGCCAAAGCGGCTGCGGCCAAGGCACCTGTCGCCAAAACGACGGCAAGCAGCGCTGCCAAACCAGCAGCAGCAAAAACTCCGGTAGCTAAACCAGCGGCCAAAGCCCCGGTAAAAGCGCCCGCGAAGGCCGCGACCAAAGCACCAGTCAAGGCACCTGTGAAAGCAGCAGCCAAGCCTGTCGCAAAACCTGCGGCCAAGCCAGCAGCGAAGCCGACCGCCGCCAAACCGGCTACGCCAGCGCCTGCTGCCGCTGCCAAGCCGACGACGCCTGCACCTGCCGCGCCATCTGCTGCACCGGCAACACCTGCCAACGGCGCAACGCCAACCAGCGCTTCCTAAGTCTGGTCGACGGCATGTCCAACCGCGATGCGCAGCACCTGCAGCGCATCGCGGTTTTTTTCTGCCTCTCCGTCAGCGAGCTCGATCAGCCATTCCTCTGCACTTCTCGCCTCACCCGCTGGCCAGTCTCCAGCCAGTGCCTCAAGCTTCAGCATCAGACTCTGTTCGGCCTCCAGCTCCAGCGCCTTGACCTTCATTCGCAACGTCATCAGCACCGCGTCCTCAAGCGCTGCATTGCGCCATTGGTTACGCAAATCCCGCAGCGGACGCACCACTTCATCGTGCCAGGGTGTCGCCAATTGCCTTATTTGCGTTAATCGCTGCGCATTGCACGCCACTTCGCGCGTGCCGAGCCAGACCCCGCAAAGCACCATGCACACGTTGGCCCCGTTGGCTTGCAGCGTCAGACAAGCCTGCTCTACACCCGGACGGGCGTAGAAATCGAGGGTGAAACTCCAGAGCGCTGAAGGCATAGTGATCCACCTGTTCAGGACGAAGCTGGTAGACTCCGCCGCCATTATGATTCGACTTCAAAGCCTTACCTTACAGCGTGGTCCGCAACGTCTGCTAGAAGACGCCGAGCTGACCCTGCACGCCGGCCATAAAGCCGGCCTGATCGGTGCCAATGGCGCCGGTAAATCCAGCCTGTTCGCCTTGCTGCGTGGCGAGCTGACGCCCGATGCGGGTGACTGCCTGCTGCCCGCCGACTGGCGTATCGCGCATATGCGTCAGGAGGTCGACACCCTTGAGCGCCTGGGCGTGGACTACGTACTCGACGGCGACGAGCGCCTGCGCGAGGTTCAGCGTCTGCTGGCCGAGGCGGAAGCCGCGCAGGACGGCGCTGCTCAGGCGCGTCTGCATTCGGAGCTCGACAGCGCCGACGGTTACACCGCAGATGCGCGGGCACGCAAGCTGCTGGCAGGGTTGGGCTTCACCAACGAACAGATGGAACGTCAGGTCGGCAGTTTCTCCGGCGGCTGGCGTATGCGCCTGAACCTCGCGCAAGCGCTGATGTGCCCATCGGACCTGTTGCTGCTCGACGAACCGACCAACCACTTGGACCTGGACGCCATTCTTTGGCTTGAAGACTGGCTCAAAAGCTACCCTGGCACCTTGCTGCTGATTTCCCACGACCGGGATTTTCTGGACGCTGTGGTCGATCACATCGCCCATGTCGAGCAACGCAAGATCACGCTTTACCGTGGCGGCTACAGCGCTTTCGAGCGCGCTCGTGCCGAACGTCTGGCCCAGCAGCAACAGGCCTACGAGAAGCAGCAGGCGCAACGCGCGCACATGGAAAAATACATCGCGCGCTTCAAGGCCCAGGCCACCAAGGCCCGTCAGGCCCAGAGCCGGATCAAGGCACTGGAGCGCATGGAAGAGCTGTCCGCCGCGCACGTCGATTCGCCGTTCAACTTCGTTTTCCGTGAGTCCGACAAGATCTCCAGCCCGTTGCTGGATCTGTCAGACGCGCGTCTGGGTTACGGCGACAAGACCATCCTCGAGAAGGTCAAGCTGCAACTCACGCCCGGTGCACGCATCGGCCTTCTGGGTCCGAACGGCGCAGGCAAGTCGACGCTGATCAAAAACCTCGCCGGCGAGCTCGAGCCGCAAAGCGGTCGGCTGGTGCGTGGCGAAAACCTCACCGTCGGCTACTTCGCCCAGCATCAGCTTGACTCACTGGACGCCAAGGCGACCCCGTTGCTGCACTTGCAGCGCCTGGCACCGACCGAGCGTGAACAGACGCTGCGCGACTTCCTCGGCGGCTTCGATTTCCGTGGCGCACGTCTGGATGAGCCCGTGCTGAATTTCTCCGGTGGCGAGAAAGCGCGTCTGGCGCTGGCGCTGATTGCCTGGGAAAAGCCTAACCTGTTGCTGCTCGATGAACCGACCAACCACCTCGACCTGGAGATGCGTCTGGCGCTGACCATGGCCTTGCAGGAGTTCGGTGGCGCGGTACTGGTGGTGTCTCACGATCGGCACTTGCTCAAGAGCACCACCGATGACTTCCTGCTGGTGGCTGACGGCCGCGTACAGGAGTTCGACGGCGATCTGGATGACTACACGCGCTGGCTGGCCGATTACCGCCTGCGCAACGCGCCGGTCAGCACCACGCCAGTCAACGCCGACAAGACTGACAAGAAAGCCCAACGTCAGCAGGCAGCGGCCTTGCGTCAGCAACTGGCGCCACACAAGCGTGAAGCCGACAAGCTGGAGCGTGACCTTGGGCTGGTGAATGAAAAACTCGCCAAGGTCGAGGAAGCGCTGGCGGACAGCACCAACTACGAGGCGGCCAACAAGGACAAACTGCGCGACCTGCTGGCCGAGCAGGCCAAGCTGAAAGTGCGTGAGTCCGAGCTGGAAGACGCCTGGATGCAGGCGCTGGAACTGCTGGAGTCCATGCAGGCCGAGCTGGAAGCATTGTCGTGAGAGAGGCGGGGAAGTGATGGACATGTTGGGCCTGCCGGTATCCGCGTACTGGCTTGAACCGCTGCTGGTGGGTGCGCAGATTCTGCTGATCCTGTTGGCCGGTTACGTATTGCAACGCATCGTGGGCGGTTTTCTGACCGGTCTGGGCGAGCGTTATCCGTTGCCGCCAGAGCTGCTGGTGCCGGTGCGTGGCGGCTTGCGCTGGTTGATCATGGGCAGCGCGTTTGTTCTCGTCCTCGGCCGCCTCGGAGTTTCGGCCACGGTGCTGTGGACGGCACTGTCCGGCTTTGTAGCCGTCGCGGCGGTGGCGTTCTTCGCCATGTGGAGCGTGCTGTCGAACCTGCTCTGCGCCATTTTGATCTTCACCATCGGCCCGTTCCGCATCGGTGACATGGTCGAGCTGGTCGATACGCTGGACAAGCCCGGGGTAAAAGGTCGCGTGGTCGCTATCAATCTTATGTTCACCACCCTGATCGAGCCCCCGGAAGCCGGTGGCGCGTTGGTTCAGGTGCCCAACAGCCAGTTCTTCCAGAAGTCGGTCCGGCGCTGGCGCGGCAGTGATCTGTTTCCACAGATGGTGGTTGCGAAGCAGCCTGACGAGCAGGATTAAAAATAGTTAGCCTTCCAAAGCGTTAACCACTAATTTATCGGGCATTCGACTTTGCTTGAGGTGCGTGATGGCGCTTGAAACGTGGCTGGGCTTCTTTGCGGCCTGCTGGATTATCAGCCTTTCCCCTGGCGCAGGCGCTATCGCCTCCATGTCCTGCGGCCTGCAATACGGTTTCCTGCGCGGCTACTGGAATGCCCTGGGGCTGCAAATTGCGTTGGTGGCGCAGATCGCGATTGTTGCTGCCGGGCTCGGCGCGGTATTGGCAGCTTCCGAGATGGCCTTCACGTTGATCAAGTGGTTCGGCGTGGCGTACCTGGTCTATCTGGGCATCAAGCAATGGCGCGCATTGCCTGCTGACCTTGGCGACGAGTCTGCCGTGCGCCCTGTCGGCAAACCGATGACGCTGGTGATCCGCGGTTTTCTGGTCAATATCAGCAACCCCAAGGCTCTGATCTTCATGCTGGCGATTTTGCCGCAATTCATCGAACCGGCTGCTCCACTGCTCATCCAGTACGCCATTATCGCGGCGACCATGGTCGTGGTCGATCTGATCGTGATGGCCGGCTACACCGGGCTGGCGTCGAAGGTGCTGCGCATGTTGAAGACACCTCGCCAGCAGCGTCGCCTGAATCGTACGTTTGCCAGTCTGTTCGTAGGGGCTGCGGGGTTTCTGGCCACGCTGCATCGCGGTACAGCGTAAACCTGTCGACCTCTTCAAGCCTTTGAACGGGCTAATGTCCTGTTCGAAGGCTATATGAAGTCCGAATGTAAGATTCTGTAACAAAAACAGACTTCGACACTTGAGTAGTGCTCTTGCGGCGTTAACAATGCACCGCATCGCATTCCTGTCGAGATTCTGCAATGCCCCTCCGTTCTCGTTTCCTTGCCTGGCTGCTGATACCGCTACTGGCGCTGTGCAGCGGCGTCACGCTGGCTGATCCTGTCGAGGGCGCAGCCCAGGCGTTGCATCTGCTGGATTATCTGGGTGCCGACTATCCGGCCACTGTGGCGGATGGCAAGGTCGTGAATAGCGCCGAGTATCAACAGCAGGTCGACAACCTGGCCGCGCTGCAAAGCCTCGTCGTGGCCCTGCCGCAACGCGCAGAGCGTGCTGACCTGGAACGGGCCGTGACGCAGCTGAAAAGCGCCGTAGCGGGTCGACAGGACGGTGCGCAGGTCGCTCGTCAGGCGCGGCAGTTGAGTGCGAAGCTGGCACTTGCCTACGAAGTCAGCCAGGCCCCGGCCATTACTCCGGACCCGGCCCGTGGTGCGCCCCTTTACGCTCAACATTGCTCGGTCTGTCATGGCGATAGCGGCGCAGGTGATGGCCCGGCAGGCATCGGCCTGGAACCGCCTCCCTCAAACCTGCGTGACACGGCACGGCTGGATCGCCTGAGTCTTTATGATCTCTACAACGCGACCGGGCTGGGCATCGCCGGTACCGATATGCCCGCATTTGCCGACCAGCTGGACGACCGCCAGCGCTGGGACATCGCGACCTATATCGCCAGCTTCAGTGCGCAACCGGTTGCCAACCCAGCCAAGACCTTCAACATCGCCGACCTGGCTCGTCAGACACCTGCCGAAGTTCAGACAGCCGAGGGGCCGGATGCCAGCGCAACCTTTCGTGTCCAGCGCGCGCAGCCGCCACAGGTGCAGCGCGGCCCGGCGCAACTGCTGGATTACACCAGTGTAACGCTGGACAAAAGCCTGGCTGCCTACAAGGCCGGTGATCGCGAGCAGGCCTATGATTTGTCGGTGGCAGCGTATCTGGAAGGTTTCGAACTGGTCGAAAGCTCGCTGGATAACGTAGACGCCAATGTGCGCAAGGACACTGAAAAAAGCCTGATGGCTTACCGACAGTCCTTGCAGGATAGCCTGCCGCTGGCGCAGGTTGCACAAAAGCTGGAAGCGGCCAAAGGCAAGCTCAAGGAATCGGCGGGGCTGTTGGGCAGCGATGGTCTGAGCCTGTCGCTGAGCTACGTTTCGGGCTTGTTGATTCTGCTGCGTGAAGGGCTGGAAGCGATTCTGGTGCTGGCGGCGATTCTGGCGTTTCTGCGCAATACCGGCCAGCAGTCTGCGGTACGCAGCGTCAACATCGGCTGGGGTCTGGCGCTGCTGGCAGGGCTGGGTACCTGGGCACTGGCGGCCTATGTCATCGACGTCAGCGGCGCACAGCGTGAATTGCTGGAAGGTGCCACCGCGCTGTTTGCCAGCGTAATGGTGCTCTGGCTTGGTGTGTGGATGCACGACCGTCGTCATGCCGCCGCATGGCAGGACTATGTCAAAAGCAGTCTGGTCGGCGGCGGTGGTCGTTTCGGCTTCGCGGTGCTGGCGTTCTTCTCGGTGTATCGCGAGCTGTTCGAAGTGATCCTGTTCTATGAAACCCTGTGGTTGCAGGCAGGACCCGCCGGGCACGATGCCGTGCTGGCGGGTGGTGCCACGGCGCTGGTGCTGCTCGTGGGCCTGGCATGGGTCATCCTGCGCGGTTCGGCGAAGCTGCCGCTGTCGCTGTTCTTCGGTATCAACGCTGCGCTGCTGTGCGCGCTGTCAGTGGTGTTTGCCGGTCACGGCGTCAAGGCGCTACAGGAAGCGGGCATATTCGGTACTAGACCCGTGCCGTTCTTCGAGTTCGACTGGCTGGGTATCCACGCCGACCTGTACTCGCTGAGCGCACAGGCCATTGCCCTGATCGCCATTGCGGTGCTGTACGGCAGAAGCCGTCTGGCAGAGAAACGCAGGCTGCAGACAGAAAGCTGAGACTTCAATATATGGACGGACACGTGGCGCCTGCCGCGTGTCCGCAATAGACTAATAAGCATTATTACCGCCCGCCGTTAGATACGTTCCTCCCTGTACAAACAACCACCTGTTACTTCTGCCAGTAGACGTACTTTCTCGTCAGGCCTAGTGTAGCGAAACGCCAACTCGGCTAGCGGGTACTGGCGCATTTACCTGAAAACGAGGTGGGTGATGGTCAAGTACGAGATTCGGTTGTGGGCTGAAGATACCAAGCGACATAACCATCCTGTAATAGCCATTGAGTTTTATGAGGATAATGAACTTCAAGAACATGCCCTGATAAAACTTTATCCTCATGGACGATACGAAATAATAGGAGGCCAACTGGGCAGGGATGAGGAAGTGCTCCATGTTCTGGCGTTGGCGTTCAGGAAGAAGGTCGCTGAGCTGGCGGATTGGTAAGGCCTGGCTTAGGCTTGGCGCAAAACCTTAATTTTTACAGGTGCCGGAAAGGTCCGCAGTGCTGGCATCTCAATCAATAAAAGAGGATTGAGAACATGGCTAATTATGAAATCAGAATTTCTAGTGACGATTTTGAAAGTGATGGAGTTCCTGAGGTTTTGGTGGAGTTCTGGAACCTTGATAAGTCGGTAGGCACCGACTACACGCTTCCTGGGCTCAAGATTTTAGTTACTCAAAAAGGTGAACTATCCCATACGGCTTATGCTACTACACCAGAATCAGGCAAGCCCTACGACACCGTTAAAAGCGGTGCTGATGTCGACGGAGTAGCAGGTGTTGGCCAGGCAGATAATGAACTTGTTCTGGGTCTGGTCAACGCATTTGTAAAACTGAAAATTTCCAGCCAGTAAAGCCGTGCGTGCGAAGACCCTCAGCCTCTATCTTGCGCAAAGGGGCGTTTTATACGCCCCTTTTTAGCGATGGATCAATCAACCCAAATCCACCGGCTTCTTCAACTTCGGATTCGGAAAAAACTGCACACCCTGCACCTTCGGGTCTGCCGGTTTGACCACCACCTTGTTGACCCGTGTACCCAGCTCCTTCGGTATCGAAATACCTTGTTCGTTGAGCGTATCGCTGTAGCCGCAACCCACGCATTCGCGGTGCGGCACGTCGTTTTCGCTCCACATCATGAGCTTGTCAGGCTCGCTGCACGCCGGGCAAACAGCCCCGGCGATGAAGCGTTTCTTGGTAATGATTACCGGTGTATCGGTCATGCTGCCGCATCCTCACTCAAGCCACTGTGACGCAAGAGTGCGTCAATCGACGGCTCGCGTCCGCGGAAGTCGACGAACAGCACCATCGGTGCCTGTGAACCGCCACGGGCCAGAATGGCTTCGCGGAAGGCGCGACCGGTTTCGGCGTTGAGCACACCGTCTTCCTCGAATTTCGAGAACGCATCGGCAGACAGCACTTCGGCCCACTTGTAGCTGTAATAACCGGCGGCATAACCACCTGCGAAGATGTGCGCGAAGCTGTTCGGGAAACGGTTGTAAGCAGGCGGACGCATCACCGACACCTCGTCACGAATGCCTTCCAGCACCTCCAGCACGCTGCGGCCGTCGCCGTGGGTGGCGTGCAATTCAAAGTCGAACAGCGAGAACTCCAGCTGACGCACCATCATCAGGCCGGACTGGAAGTTCTTGGCGGCGAGCATTTTCTCCAGCAGGTCCTGCGGCAATGGCTCGCCGGTTTCGTAATGACCGGAGATCAGCGCCAGGCCTTCGGGCTCCCAGCACCAGTTTTCCATGAACTGGCTCGGCAACTCGACTGCGTCCCAGGCCACGCCGTTGATACCGGATACGCCGGCATGATCGATGCGGGTCAGCAGATGATGCAGGCCATGACCGAATTCGTGGAACAGCGTGGTGACTTCATCGTGGGTCAGCAGCGCAGGCTTGCCCGCGACCGCAGGCGTGAAGTTGCACACCAGATTGGCCACCGGGCTTTGCAGTGTGCCTTCAGCCGTGCGACGGCGATCACGGGCGCCGTCCATCCAGGCACCGCCACGCTTGTTGGCGCGCGCATACAGATCGAAGAAGAAACGCCCGACGTGCTGGCCGTTTTCCTTGATCTCGAACAGACGAACATCCGGGTGCCAGGTGTCGAAGCCTTTTTGCTCGGCAATCTCGATGCCGTACAGACGCTGGACGATAGCGAACAGACCGCCGAGCACTTTATCGATGGGGAAGTAGGCACGCAGGATTTCCTGGGAAACGCTATAGCGCTGTTCGCGCAGCTTCTCGCCGTAGAAACCGCTGTCCCAGCTTTGCAGATCCGGGCAACCCTGTTCGGCGGCGTAGGCCTTGAGCTGCTCCAGATCCTGGGCCGCGAAAGGCTTGCTGCGCTTGGCCAGGTCACGCAGGAAGCTCAGCACCTGATCGCTGGACTCGGCCATCTTGGTTGCCAGGCTCAGCTCGGCAAAGTTCGCGTAGCCAAGCAGTTGCGCCAGTTCCTGACGCAGGTCGAGGATCTGCTCCATGACAGGGGTATTGTCGTTCTTGCCCGCATCCGGGCCTTGATCCGACGCGCGAGTGCAGTATGCCGCATAGACTTCTTCACGCAGTGCGCGGTCTTCGGCGTAGGTCATCACCGCGTAGTAGCTCGGGAATTCCAGCGTGATCAGGTAGCCTTCCAGATCCTTGGCCTTGGCGGCGGCAGCCATCTGCTGTTTGGCAGAATCGGTCAGGCCGGCGAGGGCGGACTCATCGGTAACCAGCTTGGTCCAGGCCTGAGTGGCATCGAGCAACTGGTTGGAAAACTGGCTGCCCAGCTCCGACAGTTTGCTCTGCACTTCGGCGTAACGCTTCTGCTGTTCAGGCGGCAGATCGATGCCGGACAGGCGAAAATCGCGCAGCGATTGCTCCAGAATGGTCTTCTGACCGACGTCGAAGGTGGCGGCTTCAGGACCGTTGGCCAGCGCTTCATAGGCCTGAAACAGTGCGCGATTCTGGCCCATCTCGGTGGAGTAGGCGCTCAACGCCGGCAGGCACGACTCATACGCTTCGCGCAGCTCAGCGCTGTTGCACACGGCGTTCAGGTGGCTGACCGGGCTCCAGGCAGCGCCCAGGCGGTCATTCAATTCGTCCATCGTCAGGACCAGCCCGGCCCAGGTCGGTGTCGACCCCTGTTTAGCGAGGATGTCGGCAATCGCGGCACGGTTGTCCGCCAGGATTTTTTCAACAGCAGGTTTGACATGTTCGGCACGAATCGCCGAAAAGGGTGGCAGGTCGTACGATTGCAGAAGAGGGTTGTTCGCGCTCACGGTTTTGCACCTTGGCTGGAAGAAACACCCAACCATCTTAATTACAATCGACGCCGACCGCAGCAACCAAACCCGCTCTGCACGCCTATCACTGCCAAAGAAGGAGCCTATCGTGGCCATTCGCAAGTTTCAGGACCACACCCCAGCCCTCGGCGAACGGGCCTTTGTCGACCATTCAGCGGTGGTTATCGGCGATGTTGAAATCGGAGCCGACAGCTCCGTCTGGCCGCTGACGGTGATACGCGGCGACATGCACCGCATCCGCATCGGTGCCCGCACCAGTGTGCAGGACGGCAGCGTGCTGCACATCACCCACGCAGGCCCCTTCAACCCGGACGGTTTCCCGCTGCTGATCGGCGACGAAGTGACCATCGGCCATAAGGCCATGCTGCATGGCTGCACAATCGGCAACCGCATCCTGGTCGGCATGGGCACCACCATCATGGACGGCGCGGTTGTCGAAGACGAGGTCATCATCGGCGCAGGCAGCCTGGTGCCACCGGGCAAAGTGCTGGAAAGCGGGTTTCTGTACGTTGGTCGTCCGGTCAAACAGGTACGTGCATTAACCGACAAGGAAATCGCCTTTTTTCCGTACAGCGCCACTAACTACGTGAAGCTCAAGGATCAGCATCTGGCGGAGGGGTTTGATAAGGCCTGACTATCGTTCCTGCGCTCCAGCGTAGGAATGCATCCCGGGACGCTCTGCGTCACAAATCTGCACAGCGCCGCTCACTCGAGACCGGACGCAGAGCGTCCAGAAAGGCATTACCACGCGCAGCGTAGTAACGATAATCGTACTCAGGGCATCAACCGCTGCAACGCCGCCTTGCGCGCCTCGACCGGCAGCCCTCCCAGCTTTTCCACGGCATTGAAAAACGCCACCCAATCGCCATTCACCTGCCTGAACAACGCTGCAAACGCTGGCACCCACTGATCATAAAGACCAAATGGCAGCAGCTTGGCGTTGTTCATAGGGCTGTTGATCCAGGCATCAAAACGCTTGTCGCCTGCCCATTGTTCATCGCGTAACTTGCGGTAGTCACTGCGCAACCGCTCGAACTCTTCAGCCTTGCGCGCGCGCATCACCTCAGCCGACAACGGCTGACGATACAACGCCTTGAGCCGCTCCCGAGTGTCGAGCACCAACCGGATAAACTGGTCACGCCGTGCGGACTGCGAAACACTCTCCGGCGGCAAACCCCGCGCCGCACGCCACTGCCGCGTACCTTCCTGTTCGACGAAGCTGGCGTAGGACTCGTTGAACTCGGTGTCGTCTTTCACATAAAACCACTGATGCGCCAACTCATGAAAAATCAGCGTCGCCAAACGCTCATCTCCCCAGCCCATCATCGAACTGAGAATCGGGTCATTGAACCAGCCCAGTGTCGAATAGGCTTCCACACCGCTCAAATACACATCCTTGCCCGCCTGACGCTGCAACGCCGCCTCACCACGCGCCCCGCCAGGGCTGTAATAACCGCGATACGCGACACAGCCGGCAATCGGAAAACAATGCGTAACAGGCTCCAGCGAGAACTCATCCGTCGCGAACACATTCCACACCACATAAGGGCGGCCCAGGTCCGAATACAGGCGGTAACTCTTGTTGTCCGGCAGATGCAAATGCTCACTGGCAAACGTCCGTGCCAACTGTGAACGGGCCAGACGCTCACGCAACCCGGCATCCCGCTTCGGGTCAGCGACGATCTTCGCCACCGGTTCGCGAGCCTGCAGCAATTGCCACTGCCCCTGAGCCAACTGCCCGTAGTAAGAAACGCTGGAGCAGCCGGCAAGCAGCGTGACGGCCGTCAGCGCTGGCAGGTGTCGAAGGCGTGGCAGGGAGAATGTGGCCATGAAGGAAGTGCTTTGGTGGCTTGGGTACGGTGATGTTATGCAGGAGGGGAGTGGGGATGTGCAACTGTTATGAGGATTGAAGGTTACAGAGACTCAAACCACGGACGAGCTGGAACGCACCAAGCTGTGCGCCCGTGTAAAAAGCTATTTTCATTAGACACAAACAGAAAACCCACCGTGCAGGTGGGCTTTAGGTATTGCTATATCATCTGTCCGTGGGGGGAGGCATAAGCCAGCTAGGCCCTCGGCAAGTGGGCAGACTATAGGGAGATTTGCAGTTGTCGTCAATGTCAGCTTTAGAGGTCGCAAAGGCAATCAGATTGTCCATTTCCTCTGCCCGGATTTCGACGTATGAGAACGCAGCGCGCGCTGTGGGCCGGGGTCTTGATGAGGCCATCACTTTGTATGCCTGGAACGCCCTCGTCTCTGCAGCGTTCCTTACACCGCTACACCTGTGCGAGGTGATTGTTCGTAACGGTGTTGCAGACGCAATCGCTTCGGTTTACGGCCCCGAGTGGCCTTGGAGTCCCGGCTTCGAACAAAGCTTGCCCAATGTTACAGGTCCGGTTTTCAAGCCAAAACAAGAGCTTGCAAGAGCCAGACAGAAATGTGGAACAACCGGGGCCGTTATTGCGGAGTTGAAATTCGTCTTTTGGGAAAAAATGTTCACAAAACGGTTTGAAGGCCGTATCTGGACTCCTTATCTATACCGCTTTTTTCCAAACCTCGAAAAGTGCTTCACTGTATCTGCCCACCGAGCAAAGATCGCGGCTGATCTCGAACAAATCCGATTGCTTCGAAATCGAATTGCTCATCATGAACCAATCTTTTCACGAAACCTGAGAAGCGATTTTGCCGTTATCCAACGCTTGACCGAAACACGCTGCGCAGTTTCTGCAGACTGGATGAATGGCCAACAGCAGGTCATGTCAACGGTTGCCACTAAACCTTTTTAAACAGAGGTACACCTCGGTGCCAAACCGTCTTCTGATACTGATAACCGCACTCACTCTAGCCACCCTCGCCGGATGCGCCGGCCCCTTGCCCACCGTCAATCCGGACATGGTGTGGGTCGAGATGCGCACCGTCACCGGCCAGTTGATCATGGGCGACAAGCTGGATGGCGAGAACACCTACGACGGGCGCTATTTTCAGGTGACGCCGGGCAGCCATGAGTTACAGGTGCGTTATGACTATGAGTACCGGTCGGGCGGCATGGGGATGATCGGCGACGAGTACACCGAGATCACGTGTTACGTCAGTGTTCGTTACGACCACTTCGCTGCCGGGCAGCGTTATGTGCTGGAGGTACGCTCACTGGCGAACAGTGTCGACGCCTGGCTTTACGATGCAGAGCGCAAGGTGGTGGCCGAAGAGGAAGAAGAGGGCGGGGTGCACTGCATCTGATCAGCGACCGTTGAGCTGGTAGATGATTTTTTTCGTACCGTTGTCGCAACTGCCGACGATCATGCTGGGATCGGAAGCCTCTTCGTTGCTAACAATTTCCAGCGTGTAGGACGTGACGTTGTTGGCCTGGATCTTGGCTTCGATTTCATCCTTGAGTTCTTCACAGGATTTCGGCGCCGCCAGGGCGCTGGTTGCCAGCAGGGTGCAGGTTACTGCCAGAATAAAACGTTTCATGCTCGACTCCTGATCAAAATCAAACCATGCGCCAATGAACGCATGACCGATGAAGCAAGCCAGCTTTATACAGGAGATGAAGGAGCGCACAAGGCGCTCCCGCAAAGCTCGCTGTGGATCAGCTCAACAACGTAGCATCCAGAGTGATCTTGGCGTTCAGCACCTTGGAAACCGGGCAGCCTTCTTTGGCTTGCTTGGTCAGTTCGTCGAACTTCTCCTGCGTTGCGCCTGGCACTTTGGCCTTTAGGGTCAAATGCACAGCGCTGATTTCAAAACCGCCTTCAATCTGGTTAAGCGTCACGTCAGCCTGAGTGTCGATGCTCTCAGCAGTCAGGCCTGCACCGCCCAGAATCATGGACAATGCCATCGAGAAGCAGCCTGCGTGGGCCGCGCCGATCAATTCTTCAGGGTTGGTGCCTTTACCGCCTTCAAAACGAGCCTTGAAGCCGTAAGGCGCTTCTTTCAACACGCCGGTTTCCGTGGAAATGCTGCCGATACCGTTTTTCAGATCACCTTCCCAGTGGGCGGATGCTTTCTTGACGATGCTCATGGTGGCTCCTTCTTGAGATGAATTTGGATCAATGCTGTTACAAGGTTCTGAGGATAGACGGCTCTGGAAAGTTCAACCGTCGGAAAGACCAAGCGTTTAAGTAGGTTTTTATCCGCCTGCCATTGAAAAGCCAGACTTGCGCCCGCACTGCTGTTTCATCGTGGGCAGCTCTAGCAGCCAGCCCATCACAATTCGAGGAGCTACCCCGGCCTATGAAACGTCTGGCAGATGTAAAAATTTCCACCCTTGATCTGGTGCCGGTGCGCCACGACAAAGGGCCCGCCGATTCCCTTCGCAACTCGCTCAACCTTGCCCAGCATGTTGAAAAGCTGGGTTACAACCGCTTCTGGGTAGCCGAGCACCACAACATGGACGGCATCGCCAGTTCAGCGACCGCGGTGCTGCTCGCCTACCTGGCAGGCGGCACGTCGACCATTCGTGTCGGGGCTGGCGGGATCATGCTGCCCAACCATGCACCACTGGTGGTTGCCGAGCAGTTCGGCACGCTGGCCAGCCTGTATCCCGGTCGGATTGATCTGGGGCTGGGTCGCGCGCCGGGTTCCGATCAGATGACCGCTCGCGCCTTGCGCCGCGAACGCTCCGGCAGCGCCGAAGATTTTCCGGATGACGTCACCGAGCTGATGGAATATCTGGGGCCGCGTACGCCTGATCAAAAAGTGATCGCTGTTCCTGGCTCAGACACCAACGTGCCGATCTGGCTACTGGGCTCGAGCCTGTTCAGTGCTCAACTGGCAGGCATGCGCGGTTTGCCGTATGCCTTCGCGTCGCATTTTGCGCCGCGTTATATGCATGAGGCGATTCGCGTGTACCGCAATCACTTCCAGCCATCGGCCGTGCTCGACAAACCCTACGTGATGCTCGGCGTTCCGCTGTCCGCAGCAGACACCGACGAGCACGCCGAATACCTCGCGACATCTGTTTACCAGCGCATCCTGGCGCTGATGCGCGGGCACAGTCTGATGCAGCGCCCACCGGTCGAATCCATGGACGGCCTGTGGCTGCCGCATGAACGTGAAGCGGTGGCGAGCTTCCTGGGGCTGGCGATGGTTGGCGGCCCGGACAAGATCCGCGCCAAACTGGATGTGCTGCTTGAACAGACCGATGCCGATGAACTGATCTTCACGTGCGACATGTATGAGCACGAGGACAGGCTGCGGTCCTACGAGATTCTGGCGCAGGTCGCACAAGGCTGATAGCAACCTTTCGGGTCACAACGCGGGCTTCAAAAACAGCATCGCCCCGGACTGGATGACAGTCCGGGGCGATGCTGTTTTTGAAACCTGCAAACGGGATTAGCCGGGCGAACCGACCTGAGTCAGGCCCGGCTGGCAATCAACCGCGCTGGTAAACGACTTCCTTGGTGCCGCCTTCGCAGGTGCCGACGACTTGCTTGTCGGACGCGCTGCCTTTCTCGACCACTTCCAGCGTGTAGGACGTTACGCCCTTCGCCTGGAGTCTAGCGTCGATTTCACTTTTCAACTCTTCACATGGCTTGCCTGCCGCGAGGGCAGTACCTGCAATGCTCAGCAAGCCTACAGCCAACAAAAACTTCTTCATGGGTAATCCCTCTCGTCCGGCCAAATGAAGACGCCATCGGAACAGGCGCCCATTGAAAACCCCCACGCCCACACATCAACCGTGTGGTCATATCAGTGTGTGTGTAGCGCAGGTTATGGCAATCGGCCAGCCGAAAGGTTCAGAAGGGCATCAGCTATTGGTAATGCGGAAGCCGACTTTCAAGGTGACCTGGAAATGCGCGACTTTGCCGTTTTCGATATGGCCGCGGGTTTCGGTCACCTCAAACCATTCCATCAGGTCGAGGCTTTTGCTGGCTTCGGCCAGGGCGTTGTTGATGGCGTCTTCGATAGTGGTAGTGGAAGAGCCTACGATTTCAACTTTTTTGTACGTGTGATGATCGGTCATGGCAGTTCTCCTGAAGGTCTGGAAAAGACGCGATATAGACCGCGCTCCCTGCTTCTGTCAGGAGAACGCGCGCAAAAGTTCAGCGCTTTGCAAAAATCCCATCGCACTTTCCAAAAAGCCCGGAGTCGGAAACAACACGCCCACTCATCATTGCAGGAGAAACACCATGGCTACTACGTCACTTCGCAAAGCCTCGTTGCAGAGTATGGAAGCTGAGATCGAGAGCCTCCTGAAGTCCCTCGAGGGCCTGAAAGCCGACGCTACCGACGAGTCGCGCAAGACACTGAAAAATCTGAAAGCCAACGCTGAAAGCGCACTGAGCCATTCGCGCAGCCTGCTCAGCGATGTCTACGAAGACGTTAAAGAGAAAACCCGCGAAAATGCACTGGCAACTCGTGACTATGCTCAGGAGCACCCTTGGACCACCGCTGGTGTTGCGGTAGGTGCCATTGGCCTGATCACTGCCTACATGCTGTTCAAGCGTGGTAACTGATCAGATTCTGATCGGGTCCTCAGACCGCTTCAGCTCATTTTTCAACCACTGAGCAAGCTGTCGCGCCCGTCCATCGGCCGCACGTCTGGGTACCCAAAGCGCCAGCTGCGCCGGGGTTTCACTAAACCCCCAAGGCGCAGCCAGGCGACCGGCCTTCAGGTCATCGATGACCAGAGGCTCGGGCGCAATTGCAATGCCAAGGCCCGCCACGGCCGCCTCCAGCAAATAATACAAATGCTCGAAACCCTGCCCGTAACGCAATGACTGCGGATCGATGCCGTTGTGCTGCGCCCAGCTTGGCCAGGCTTGCGGACGTGAGGTGGTTTGCAACAGTGATTCTTTGAGCATTGCTGCGGCGGGTGCATCGCGCAGACTTTCGAATCGCGCGAAGCGTGGGCTCAAGACCGGCCCGATTCGTTCGCTCGCCAGTTCGAAAACCTGCATGTCTGCAGGCCACGGCGGCTCGGCGAATACCAGCAATGCATCCAGACCGGGCCGGCGCGGATCAAGGTCGCCTTCACCTGCCGACAGGTGCAGGCGCAGGTCTGGCAACTCGGCATTAAGACGGCTCAAACGCGGTATGAACCAGCGCGCCAGCAGGCTGCCGGAACATCCCAACACGAATGGCGCGTCTGCGCTGCCCTTGCTCAGCTCGACACATACGCCGCGCAATCGATCGAATGCTTCGCCACTCACATCGCGTAACCGAATGCCTGCATCTGTGAGTTTCAAGCCTCGTCCGTCCTTGCTGAACAGGCTTACACCCAAGTGCTCTTCAAGCACTTTCAATTGGCGACTGACAGCACCGTGCGTCACGTTCAGCTGTTCGGCGGCCTGACTGACGCTGCCAAGTCGGGCGGTGCTTTCGAAGGCACGCAGGGCGTTGAGGGGAGGAAGGTCGCGGCTCATGATCTGTGAGTTTTCCTGACAGGTTGCAGCGATCTTATCGGTTTTCATCGAGCCGTGCGCTGGTTAAAGTGGACCCATTGCCGATCCGGCTCAATTCATTCGCCCAATACTGCAACTGGAGCACTTCATGACCCAGACCAACTTCCGCAGCGGCCCCGACGCCAACGGCCTGTTCGGCTCATTCGGCGGCCGCTACGTGGCTGAAACCCTGATGCCGCTGGTGCTAGACCTCAACCGCGAGTACGAAGCCGCCAAGGCCGACCCGGAGTTCGCCAAGGAAATGGCCTACTTCCAGCGCGATTACGTGGGCCGTCCAAACCCGCTGTACTTCGCCGAGCGCCTGACCGAATTCTGTGGCGGCGCGAAGATCTACTTCAAGCGCGAAGAGCTGAACCACACCGGCGCGCACAAGATCAACAACTGCATCGGCCAGGTATTGCTGGCCAAGCGCATGGGCAAAAAACGCCTGATTGCGGAAACCGGCGCGGGCATGCACGGCGTTGCTACCGCTACCGTCGCGGCGCGCTTTGGCTTGCCTTGCGTGATCTACATGGGCGCGACCGACATCGAGCGTCAGCAGGCCAACGTGTTCCGCATGAAGCTGCTGGGCGCTGAAATCGTGCCGGTCACTTCCGGCACCGGCACCCTGAAAGATGCGATGAACGAAGCCCTGCGTGACTGGGTGACCAACGTCGACGACACCTTCTACCTGATCGGCACTGTGGCAGGTCCGCATCCGTATCCGGCGATGGTGCGTGATTTCCAGGCCATCATCGGCAAGGAAACCAAAGAGCAGATGCAGGAGAAGGAAGGTCGTCTGCCGGACAGCCTGATAGCCTGCGTGGGTGGCGGCTCCAACGCCATGGGCCTGTTCCATCCGTTCCTCGATGACGCCAGCGTAGAAATCATCGGCGTTGAAGCGGGCGGTCACGGCGTGAATACCGACAAGCACGCGGCCAGCCTCAATGGCGGCGTACCGGGCGTGCTGCACGGCAACCGTACCTACCTGCTCCAGGATGGCGACGGGCAGATCACCGACGCGCACTCGATCTCTGCTGGCCTGGACTATCCGGGTATCGGCCCGGAGCACGCCTTCCTGCACGAAGTGAAACGCGTCGAGTACGTCAGCATCACCGATGACGAAGCGCTGGATGCCTTCCATCAATGCTGCCTGCTCGAAGGCATCATCCCGGCACTGGAAACCGCTCACGCACTGGCCGAAGCCATGAAGCGGGCAACCAACCTGCGCGACGACCACCTGATGGTCGTGTGCCTGTCCGGGCGCGGTGACAAAGACATGCAAACCGTCATGAACCATATGGCAGCCGCCGAAAAAACTCAGGAGAAGCTGGTATGAGCCGTCTCGAACAACGTTTCGCCCAGCTGAAAACCGAAGGTCGTGCGGCGCTGGTCACTTTCATCACCGCCGGCGACCCAGGCTACGACACCTCGCTGCAAGTCCTGAAGGGCCTGCCTGCTGCGGGTGCTGACGTGATCGAGCTGGGCATGCCGTTCACTGATCCGATGGCAGACGGTGTGGCGATTCAGCTCGCTACGCTACGCGCTCTGGACGCGGGCCAGACCCTGCAGAAAACCCTGCAGATGGTCAGCGAATTCCGTGTCGACGATCAGACCACGCCGATTGTGCTGATGGGTTACTACAACCCGATCCACCGCTTTGGCGTCGAAGCCTTCGTGGCGCAGGCAAAAGAAGCGGGCGTCGACGGTCTGATCATCGTTGACCTGCCTCCCGAGCACGACGCCGAACTGGCAACGCCTGCACAGGCATCCGGTATCGACTTCATCCGCCTGACCACGCCAACCACCGACGATGCGCGCTTGCCGCGTGTGTTGGAGCGCAGCTCCGGGTTTGTCTACTACGTGTCGGTTGCCGGTGTAACTGGTGCTGGCTCGGCGACCACCGAGCACGTTACTGAAGCCATCGCACGCCTGCGTCGCCACACCAGCCTGCCGATCAGCGTCGGTTTCGGTATCCGCACACCCGAGCAGGCAGCGGCCATTGCTCGTCTGGCAGACGGCGTTGTAGTGGGCTCGGCGTTCGTCGATAAGATCGCCACTGCTGAGTCGCCTGAAAAGGCAATCGATGGCGTGTTGACTCTGTGCGCCGCATTGGCCGAAGGTGTACGTAACGCACGCATCGGCTGAGGGTAAAGTTTCTGATACAGAGGAATCAAAGCGCTATCAGCGGTTCTATGTAGCACGACACAAGGGGTTCATGACCAATGTCATGAACCCCTTTTTGCTGCATTGAGTGAAGCTGAGGAAGCACCATGAAACTGCCAAACCGTTTTATCACCGGGCTGGGTATCTTGATGATCAGCGCCAGCCCGCTATTGCAAGCGGCGCCGCCTGACCAGCGCGGTGATGGCCCGGACGACAACCGCGGCGGCCAGCAGCAGGGACCGCAGAACAACGGCGGGCATAACGAGCGTGGCAATGACCGTGGACCGGGCAACGATAACGGCAGGGGTCCAGACAAGGGCCCGGCCAGTCAGCCAGGCAGACAGGCCCATCAGGACAACCGTGGCGGCAACCGCCCACCGCAGGATTTCGGCCCGGTACGCGAGACCTTCCAGCAGCACCGCGACGTCATCGGCCGAGGCCAGCCGCTGCCACCTGGTGTACACATCGCCAAAGGCCGTCCGTTGCCACCTGGTTACGGTAAACGCCTGGACAGCCGCTCGCTGCAATACCTGCCACATTATGACGGCTACGAATGGCGCCGCCTGGGCACCGACGTCGTACTGATCGCCGTGGGTTCGGGAATTGTTTACGCGATTCTGGATGGTGTGTTGAATTGATGGTCTGCTGACGCCCTTGAATACGCGGTGACACACAGACCTGTGACGCGGAGCGTCACGAACGGCATTCCCACGCTGGAGCGTGCGGAACGATCATCCAACTATCGTGCGACGCTCCGCGTCGCATGCCGTTCTGGACGCTCCGCGTCCGATCTTGAAGGCCCAGCGCAGAAACCAGCCCACCTCAACCCTGCTGCTGATTAACCCGCGCCAAAAACGTCATCAGCGCCCCTGACACAAAATCCGGGTTTTCCAGATTGGCAATATGACCCGCTTCAGGCACCAGCACGTAAGGGCAGCCAATCAGGCTGGCCATCTCACGGGTTTCTTCAGGCGGACGCGGGATGTCAGCATCGCCACACATCACCAGCGTGGTGTCTGCATTCAGTTGCTCTATCAACCCAAGCCGATCGTCACGACCAAAGATCATTCGCCCCAGAGGCACTACAGTCTGGCGCAACTGCTCTGCATTCATACCCGCCAATGCGGAGCGGAACGCCTGATACACCGGCGACTGCGGGTCAATGCCAGGCCGGAAGAAGATCGGCACCACAATGTCCAACAGCGGCTCAGGAAAGGCACCGGCCTCTTCCAGCTTGTCGAGCAACGAGAAATAGTAGGCTTTCTTGGCTTCCGACTCTTTGCCCAGATAAGTGTCCATCAGCACCAGCCCGGTAATGCGCTCTGGCGCGAGCAGCGCAGCAATCGCACCCCACATGCCGCCCACCGACAGCCCGACGATGCTGCAACGCTCGATATTCAAATGATCCAGCAGCGCCAGCGCATGACGGGCGAGATCATCGAGATTGCGGGTGCCTTCCGGAAAACCGCTGGAATCTCCATGCCCCCAAAGGTCCGGCACAATCACCCGATACCGGCTGGCCAGCGTGTCGATCTGCGCACTCCACATCGCCTTTTCCCAAAGGTAACTGTGACCGAGCAAGACAACCGGCCCGGTGCCTTGGTCAGCGTAGTGAAGGGTCTTACCGTCGATGAGTAGATCCGGCATTTCTGATGATCCTCTGTCTGGTCTTTCAGCATTCATTTCAAGCAGCCCGTGAAAGGCGGCTTATCGATGTTGACGCGTATGCATGACCATTTTGTTGAAATTTGCGCTGCAACGGACCGATTGGTCATTTTTCAGCGGAGCTATCTTACACCGATCTTTTCGACGAGGAATGCGCTTGTAATTGCTGAAGGAAAACGGCCGAGAAGCTGGCTATCAGCCACTTAGAGCGCCCAGATTCAAAGGCCGAACCGCGCCCATCCAGATGGCATGGTCGGTATGGTCGCGCAGCTCATCGCCCGTCAACGGATGCAGAAAAACCACCAATCCATCGCGATTAAGCGCGAGCCATAAAGTGACATCAGCCAACTGCTCATGCCCGAACGCCAACTGGCAACTCCAGTCCGGATGCGGCCCAACCAGCTTTTGGTGAACGCGGCCCATCTGCACGGCAAATTTCTCGGTCGCGGCTTCGCACAGGGCTCGGGCCTGGTCCAGGGTCTGGGCGTTGAAATAGATATGGGCGTGGTAGCCGTGGATGTCTTGCATGTATGAGTCCTTCCTGACCAAAAAATGAACGCCTGCTTACACCGCAATCGACGGCAACGGCCTGCCCGCCAGCGAAACCCCGCTCAACGCCTGCTCACTCGCCAGCCAATCCACGAACTGCTGAACGATCTGCACGCGCCGTTTGCGCTGGGGCAAAACCACGTAATAGCCCTGGCCGGAAATGGCGGCTCCGGCGATGGGGCGGCAGAGCAGGCCTTGGTCGAGGAGGTCGTCGACCAGGTGTTTCCAGCCGATGGCGATGCCTTGTCCGCCAATCGCAGCCTGGATGAGCAGGGTGTAGTTGTCGAAACGCAGCTGGCCGGGGGTAGGAGCCTGGGGGATGTCGAGGGCGCGGAATACGCCCGCCCAGTCGAACCAGTTGTTGCTGCTTTCGCCGCGCAGGTGCAAGAGCGGAAAGTCGCGCAGTGCCTCGTTGGGCAGCGGCGTCTGGCGACCCGTGATCAGTTGCGGGCTGCACACTGGAAAGACTTCTTCGCTGAACAGCCAATGGCTTTCGCCTTGCTTGAAGCGCCCGTCGCCGAACAGTACGGCAACGTCGATATCTGCGCGTAACATGCTGTGGGTACGCTCGCTGGTGACCAGGCTGACATCCACGTCCGGGTTGACCTTGTGGAAACGGTGCAGACGCGGCATCAGCCAGTAGGCGGCGAAGGCAAAGTCGGTCGCCACTTGAAGCACTTCGTGCTGGTGCTGTTCGGTGATCGCTATCAGTCCGCTGTCGATGGATTGCAGGCCAGCCTGCACATGGCTGAACAATATTTCACCGGCTTCGGTAAGCTCGATGCCGCGATAGATCCGGTCAAACAGGCGGGTGGCCAGCTGTTCTTCAAGGCGCTTGATCTGCTGGCTGACGGCAGGCTGAGTAGTGCCCAGTTCGATAGCCGCCGCAGTGAAGCTGCGCAAGCGAGCCGCGACTTCAAAGGCACGTAGCAGGTCGAGAGACATGTCGCCAAAAGCTTCAAACATAAGCGGTGCTTATCCTAGGCATTGCTGCGCATGGGCTTTACCATCAAACACGACGACTTCATCCTCATACCCAGCACTTTCGCATAACTTTTCACAATGGGATGCAGCGATTACATGAAGCGCAAAAATATTCTGTTCATCATGGCCGATCAAATGGCCGCGCCAATGTTGCCGTTTTACTCCCGGTCTCCAATCCTGATGCCGAATCTGAGCCGCCTTGCTGCCGACGGCGTGGTGTTCGATTCAGCGTATTGCAACAGCCCTCTGTGCGCACCATCGCGTTTCACACTGGTCAGCGGTCAGCTGCCAAGCAAGATCGGCGCGTACGACAACGCAGCCGACTTCCCGGCTGATATTCCAACCTACGCTCACTATCTGCGTGCGCTGGGCTACAAGACCGCTCTGGCAGGCAAGATGCATTTCTGTGGGCCGGATCAACTGCACGGTTACGAAGAGCGCCTGACCAGTGACATTTACCCGGCCGACTATGGCTGGTCGGTCAACTGGGACGAGCCGGATGTGCGTCCGAGCTGGTATCACAACATGTCCTCAGTGTTGCAGGCCGGCCCGTGCATTCGTACCAACCAGCTGGATTTCGATGAAGAAGTGCTGTTTAAGTCCCAGCAGTATCTGTACGACTACGTACGCCAGGACGGTGATGCGCCTTTCTGCCTGACCGTTTCCATGACTCATCCTCATGATCCGTACACCATTCCCAAGCCGTTCTGGGACCTGTACGCCGACGAAGAGATCCCGATGCCGCCGCCGCACGCCAATCAGGCCGCGCTGGACCCGCATTCGCAACGGCTGCTCAAGGTCTATGACCTGTGGGACAAGCCCATGCCGACCGACAAGATTCGTGATGCGCGCCGCGCCTACTTTGGCGCGTGCAGCTACATCGACCTCAACGTCGGCAAGCTGATGCAGACGCTGGATGAAGTCGGACTGGCGGAAGACACCATCGTGGTGTTCTCCGGCGATCACGGCGACATGCTGGGCGAGAAGGGCCTCTGGTACAAAATGCACTGGTTCGAAATGGCCGCCCGCGTGCCGTTGGTGGTGTATTCGCCGGGCCAGTTCAAGCCAGGGCGGGTCAGTGCGTCGGTGTCGACTGCCGACTTGCTGCCGACCTTCGTCGAAATGGCCAACGGCAAACTGGACGCCGGGTTGCCACTGGACGGACGCTCGCTGATGCCGCACCTGAAACGCAAGGGCGGGCACGATGAGGTGTTCGGCGAGTACATGGCCGAAGGCACGACCAGCCCGTTGATGATGATCCGTCGCGACGCTTACAAATTCATCTATTCGGAGCAGGACCCGTGCCTGCTCTTCGATGTGAAGAAGGACCCGAAAGAGCAGAATGATCTGAGCCAGTCACCCGCCCATGAAAAGCTGTTCAATGACTTCCTGGCTGAAGCTCGAGCCAAGTGGGATATACCGGCGATACACCAACAGGTGCTCGCCAGCCAGCGCAGAAGGCGCTTCGTCGCCAAATCGCTGGCAACCGGCAAGCTGAAGAGTTGGGATCACCAGCCACTGGTCGACGCCAGTCAGCAGTACATGCGCAACCACATTGATCTGGACGATCTGGAGCGTAAGGCACGTTTTCCGCAACCTTGACCCTGCCCACACCAAAAAAATCAAAAGGGGTACATCAATGAAGAAGTTATCCACAGCCGTTGCGGTCGCGGTCATGGCGTTCGGCAGCCTTGCGGCGCAGGCAGAGGACGCAAGTTGCAGCACCGTGAAAATGGCCGATCCGGGCTGGAGTGACATCGGGGCCACCAATGCTATCGCCAGCGTGGTGCTTGAAGGTCTGGGCTACAAGGCCAAGGTCGACACCTTGGCCGTGCCGATTGCCTATGGCGGCCTGAAAGACGGCAAGCTGGATGTTTTTCTGGGTAACTGGATGCCGGCGCAGCAGGGCTTTTACGACAAGTTCGTGGCGACCGGCGATGTAACGCAATTGGCCAGGAACCTTGAAGGCACCGAGTTCACCCTGGCCGTGCCGGACTATGTGTGGGACGCCGGCGTGCATGATTTTGCCGACCTGAATAAATTCGCTGACAAGTTCGACCAGAAGATCTACGGCATTGGCGCTGGCGCACCTGCCAACCTGTCGCTGCAGGAGATCATCAAGAAGAATGAATTCGATCTGGGCAAATGGAAGCTGGTCGAGTCGAGCGAGACGGCGATGCTCGCCGAGGTCAATCGCAATGTGAAGAAGAAAGCGTTTGTGGTCTTCCTCGGCTGGACCCCGCATCCGATGAACGTGCAGATCAAAGGTATGCATTACCTCAAGGGCGGCGAGAAATACTTTGGCGATACCGGCTCGGTCTTCACCCTGACTCGCAAGGGTTATGCGCAAGCCTGTCCGAACGTCGGCAAGCTGCTGACCAATCTGAGCTTCACCCTGGACATGGAAAACAGCATCATGGCTGAAGTTGCGAACAAGAAGGTCAGCAATAGCGCAGCGGCAAAGGCCTGGATCAAAGCCAATCCCGCAGTGCTGGACACGTGGCTGGAGGGCGTGAAGACGTTTGATGGCAAGGATGGGCTGGCGGCGGTGAAGGCCAGGTTGTAGGCGTAAAGTCTTGAGTGCGCGGCGTGGCGCAGATCTGTGACGCGGAGCGTCACCCAAGGCATTCCCACGCTGGCGCGTGAGGAACGATAGGTGTCCGACTATCGTGCCCCATGCTCCGCGTGGGTATGCCGTTCTGGGCGCTCTGCGTCCTCTACGTTCAATTCACTCGAGGGACCGATGCGCTGGCTCAATCGCCATAAATTCCTACCGTTTCTAGCCTGGCTGCCGCAGCAGAGCCGCGCCAGTGTCGGGCGTGATGCGCTGGTGGGCCTGAGCGGTGCCATTCTGGCCCTGCCGCAGTCCATCGCTTACGCACTGATCGCCGGGCTGCCTCCGGAGTACGGTCTGTACGCCGCCATTGTTCCTGTTCTGATCGCCTGCCTGTGGGGCTCGTCCTGGCACCTCATCTGTGGGCCGACTGCGGCTATTTCCATCGTGCTGTATGCCAGTGTCAGTCCGCTCGCCGTTCCGGCCAGTCAGGACTACATAATGTTGATCCTGCTGCTGACGTTCATCGCCGGTGTATTCCAGCTATTGCTGGGGATGATGCGCTTCGGTGCGCTGGTGAATTTCGTTTCGCACTCGGTGGTGCTCGGTTTCACACTGGGCGCTGCAATAGTCATTGCACTCGGGCAGATGCCCAATCTGCTGGGCATTGACCTGCCGAGTCAGACCACCGCCCTTAGAAGCCTGACCGCCGTGTTAGAACATCCTGGAGAGGTCGATCTACCTTCACTGACACTGGGCCTGTTGACCCTGGCGCTGAGCATCGGGCTCAAACTCCTGGTGCCTCGCTGGCCAACCTTATTGATTGCATTGGTATCGAGCAGCCTGTTGGTGTGGCTGTGGCCGGCGATGTTCGGCCATGTCCGTGTGGTCAGTGCTTTCGTTGGCCATCTACCGCCTTTCAGCCCGCTACCGCTGGACCTTGAGCTGATCCTCAAGCTGCTGCCGACAGCAGTGGCGGTGGGCATGCTGGGGCTGGTCAACAGCCTGTCGATTGCCCGCTCGCTGTCGGCACGTTCGCAGCAGCTGCTCAACGCCAATCAGGAAGTCCGTGCGCAAGGTCTGTCGAATATGGTCGGCTCGCTGTTTTCCGGCTACCTGTCAGCGGGCTCGTTCACCCGTGCGGCGCTGAGTTACGAGGCGGGTGCGCGTTCGCCGTTGGCCGGCGTTTTTTCGGCGCTATGGGTGGCATTGTTCGCGGTCGCCGGAGCCTCGTTGATCTCGCACATTCCAATCCCGGCCATGGCCGCCTCGATCCTGCTGATCTGCTGGGGCCTGGTGGATCGCCGTGGCATTCGTGCACTGTTCCGTGTCAGCCGCGCCGAGTTTTTCGTGATGGCGCTGACCTGTCTGGCCACCCTGCTGCTGGAGCTGCAAACCGCGATTTATGCCGGTGTGCTGGCCTCGCTGTTCTTCTACCTCAAACGCACTTCACAACCGCGCGTGCAGCAATGGCGCGAAGGCGATGAGGATGTGCTGCGGGTCGGCGGCTCGATCTTCTTCGGTGCCAGCCATTACCTGCAAACTCGCCTGCAACGCACTGAAGGGCTGCGTGTAGTGATCGATGCGCAGCAGATCAACTTTATCGATTACTCAGGCGTGGAAATGCTTCATCAGGAAGCCAGGCGCTTGGGTCAGCAGGGGCGAGTGCTGGTAATGCGAAATGCCAGACCCCAAGTGATCGAGGAATTGCATAAGCTGGAAGGGCCGCAGAACTGCCCGATTCTGTTTGAGGATTGAGCCATAACTCATCGTCCCGACGCTCCGCGTCGAAAGAGGACGCGGAGCGTCCAGAACGGCATGCCAACGCGGAGCATTGGCACGATAGTCTCTCAGTCAACCAGCCGCCAGCAGCCTGCGCAACTCGGCCAGTACCGGAGCCGAGTCCGGCCGCACGCCGCGCCATAGCAGGAAAGCTTCTGCCGCCTGCTCCACCAGCATACCCAAGCCATCAACCGACTGTGCCGCACCATGCTCAGTAGCCCAACGGCAAAAGGCGGTGGGCTCTTTGCTGTACATCATGTCGTAGCAGAAGGTCGCACCGGGCCGGATAAGGCTCGGGGAAATCGGTGGCAGCTCTCCGGCCAGACTGGCAGAGGTGGCATTGATGATCACATCCACCGGTTCTTCAAGCCAATCGAAGCTGCTGGCAAACACAGGGCCAAGATCCGCAAATTCCTGAGCCAGTCGTTCGGCTTTTCCAACGGTGCGATTGGCAATCACCAGCACTGCGGGTTGCTCCGCCAGCAACGGCTCCAGCGCGCCACGCACAGCACCACCCGCACCCAGCAACAGAATGCGCTGACCACGCAGGCTGCGCCCGCAATTGACTGTCAGGTCGCGCACCAGCCCGGCACCGTCGGTGTTGTCACCCAGCAGCGTACCGTCATCGAGCTTGCTCAAGGTGTTCACGGCTCCCGCACGCTGCCCGCGCTCGGTCAGGCTATCAGCGAGGCGATAGGCTTCTTCCTTGAACGGCACAGTCACGTTGGCACCACGTCCGGTCTGGAAAAACGCCTGGGCAAATGCGGTGAAATCATCCAAAGGTGCCAGCGACGTCTGGTAATCCAGCGCCTGCCCGGTTTGCTCGGCGAACAGGCGATGAATCAACGGCGACTTGCTGTGGCCAATGGGGTTACCGAAGACGACGTACCGGTCCATCAGTTGTCCGCCAGCCAGTCGCGATCAGTCAGGAAGTATTCGGTCAGACGCGCCTCTTCACTGCCCGGAGCGGCTTTCCAGTCATAACCCCAGCGCACTTGCGGCGGCAGCGACATAAGGATCGATTCGGTACGGCCACCCGATTGCAGACCGAACAGCGTGCCGCGGTCGTACACCAGGTTGAACTCGACGTAGCGCCCCCGACGGAATTCCTGAAACTCGCGCTGCTGCACCGTATAGGCCGCAGCCTTGCGACGACGCACGATCGGCAGGTAGGCATTGATAAACGCATCACCGATGGCGCGGATGAAGGCAAAGCTGGTATCGAAATCCCATTGGTTCACGTCATCGAAAAACAGACCACCGATACCGCGTGGCTCATCACGATGCTTGAGGTGGAAGTAACTGTCGCACCATGCCTTGTAGCGCGGGTAGACATCGTCGCCGAAGGGCGCACAGGCGCGTTCGGCCACCCGGTGCCAGTGTACGCAGTCTTCCTCGACGCCATAGTAGGGCGTCAAATCGAAACCGCCACCAAACCACCAGACCGGCTCCTCGCCTTCTTTCTCGGCAATGAAGAACCGCACATTGGCGTGGGACGTCGGCACATGCGGGTTGTGCGGGTGAATCACCAGCGACACGCCCAGCGCCTCGAAACCACGCCCGGCCAGCTCAGGCCGGTGGGCACTGGCCGACGGAGGCAGGTTGCTGCCGAACACGTGGGAAAAGTTGACACCACCTTTCTCGATGACCGCGCCATTCTCGATCACCCGCGTGCGACCACCGCCGCCCGCCGGACGCGTCCAGGCATCTTCCACAAAGTGTGCGTTGCCATCTTCCTGCTCGAGCGCGGTGCAGATCCGGTCTTGCAGGTCGAGCAGGTAGGCTTTTACGGCCTCGGTACGGGTACTCATGAGGATCCCTTACGGCTGACGTCAAACGGCTGAGCCCCCGCAGCAAAAGAGGCGCAGGCAAATTGGCGCGTAGCATACCATCGGCAGCGCGGGCTGGCAGTTGACGAAGGCCGGGGGAAGGAGTCCGATAGGTGCTTTCGGAACTTGTTTTAACCATCAAGGAGAGAGCACATGGCAAAGCGTATCCAGTTCAGCACTGTCGGAGGACCCGAGGTTCTTGAATATGTCGATTTCGAGCCGGAGGCTCCAGGGCCGCAGGCGGTGGTTGTGCGCAACAAGGCCATTGGCCTGAATTTCATTGATACCTATTACCGTAGCGGGCTGTATCCAGCGCCTGAGTTGCCTTCCGGGCTTGGTGCTGAAGGGGCGGGCGTGGTCGAGGCGGTGGGTGATGAGGTGACGCGCTTCAAGGTCGGTGATCGTGTCGCCTATGGCACCGGGCCTCTGGGTGCGTACAGCGACGTGCATGTGCTGCCTGAGGCGAATCTGGTGAAGCTGGCGGACTCGGTCAGTTTCGAGCAGGCCGCTGCGTTGATGCTCAAGGGCCTGACCGTGCAATACCTGCTGCGCCAGACCTATCAGGTGAAGCCGGGCGAGATCATTCTGTTTCATGCGGCGGCTGGTGGTGTCGGCTCGTTGGCCTGTCAGTGGGTCAAGGCATTGGGCGCGAAGCTGATCGGCACGGTCAGTTCACCGGAGAAGGCCGCTCACGCCAAGGCGCTGGGTGCCTGGGAAACCATCGACTACAGCCACGAAGACGTCGCCAAACGTGTGCTGGAGCTCACCGACGGCAAGAAGTGCCCGGTGGTCTACGACGGCGTGGGGCAGGACACTTGGCTGACCTCGCTCGACAGCGTGGCACCGCGTGGGCTGGTGGTGAGCTTCGGCAATGCGTCCGGACCGGTCTCAGGTGTGAATCTGGGGATTCTGGCGCAAAAGGGCTCGGTGTATGTCACCCGCCCGACGCTGGGCACCTACGCAAACAATGCGCAGAACCTGCAAGCCATGGCTGACGAGCTGTTCGACATGCTCGCCAGCGGCAAACTCAAGGTCGACAACATTCAGCAGTACGCCTTGAAGGACGCCGCCAAGGCGCAAACCGAGCTGTCCGCTCGGCGCACCACTGGCTCGACCATTCTGATTCCCTGAGCCTGCGTCAGCCAGCGCGCATGACCTGGCCGGTCGCGATATCACGGATCACGCTGGGGTTTCGGCGGCCGCCCAGGCTGCCGCCCAGCACACCGTCGATCTGACCCCGGAAGTACTGCTCGACGCGCAATCGCGAACGGGCAGCCGGGCGACCTGCCGGGTTGGCCGATGTGGAAATCAACGGGCCGACCAACGCGCACAGTTCGCGCACCGTAGGGTGGTCGGTGACGCGCAGCGCCACGGTTTCATGAATGCCAGTAATCCACTCGGGCAGCAGGTTCTGATGCGGCACCAGCCAGGTATTGGGCCCTGGCCAGGTGCTGGCCATGCGGTCGAGCCACAATTGGGGGAAGTCTTCGAACAGAAAGTCGAACTGGCGAATGTTGTCGGCGATCAGGATCAGGCCTTTTTCCACTGGCCGTGACTTGATCGCCAGCAAACGATAAACCGCTTCTTCATCCCATGGATCACACCCCAGGCCCCAGACTGCCTCGGTCGGGTAAGCAATCACCGCACCGGCTCGAATATCCTGAGCGGCTTGTTGCACACGCCAACTGCTGACCATTGTTTGTCTCTCCGCTAAATCCTGACGGCAGTTTAACCTCAGGGCGCTCTGGCGAACCATCGTCCCGCTTCACAGCTTATTCTGCCGTCCAGTTCCAGCTCGGTCAGGCCCGCCAGTACCTTGGGCAACGGCCAGCCGCTGGAGACCGATAACCCCTCGCTGGTATGCGGCGCAGCGTGCAGCAGCGCCAGAAGTGGATGGTCGCAAGGCACCGGTTTGGCAGGTGTCTCGGGCGGTGCAGCGGGCGCAACGCTCTTCCAGTGCTGCAAGCCTTCAAGAATGTGCTCAACGGTCTCGACCAGCGTTGCGCCATCGCGTATCAACTGGTGGCAACCCTTGGCACCCGGATGGTGAATCGAACCCGGTATCGCATAAACCTCTCGCCCTTGCTCAGCGGCCAGGCGTGCGGTAATCAAAGAGCCACTGGCAACACTGGCCTCGACCACCAGTACGCCGAGCGATAGGCCGCTGATGATTCGGTTGCGCCGCGGGAAGTTACTGGGCTGTGGTTCAGCGTCCAGCGGGAACTCGGAAATCACCGCGCCACCTTGTGCCGCCATCTGCGCGGCGAGCGCACGATGCTGCTGTGGATAAAGTTTTTCAAGCCCGGTGCCCAGCACACCGATTGTATGCCCACCGACATCCAGTGCGCCCTGATGCGCGGCTCCGTCAATGCCACGCGCCAGACCGCTGGTGATCACAAAACCGGCACCCGCCAGGCTGCGCGCAAAAGCTCTGGCGGTGTCCAGACCGGGTCTGGAAGCGCGACGACTGCCGACCATTCCCAACTGCGGACGCTCGAGGATTGAAGGATCGCCGGCAATGAAGATCAGCGGCGGAGGGTCGGCGATTTCGGCCAGCAGCGCGGGGTAGCAAGGGTCGTCCCACATCAGCAAATGCTGGGCCGGACACTCCAGCCAGGCCAATGCAGCACTCGCCCCGTCCCTGACGGAAGGGGCTCGACGCGCCTCGGCGCAGGCACCTGGAATACCCAGCGCACGCCATGCACTGGCCGGTGCGCTCAGCGCAGACGACGCAGAACCGAAGGCTTCCATCAGCCTGGAAAAGCGTTTCGGTCCGATCTCGGGCAAGCGATGCATACGCAGACGGGCTTCCAGCTCTGCTGGCGAAGAGAGGGCATTTTCGAACAGTGGCATGAGATCGTCCCTGATCCATTGTGCATCTCAGACGATGCACAAACCTGTGGATAACTCTGTTGACAACAATTTGATAAGTGTCTGGCTCGTCACACAAATCCGTAGCAGAACTGAAACATACCTTTAAGGATTTCGAACCTTGTCCATGATGGCCAAAGATCGGTTGGCTTGCAGGACCAAGGCGTAACTAAGCTTGTCGTACGTACGGAAAACCATGAGCAGGCCAGACCGTTCGTCAGGGATTTTCACCTGTTCACCGGTGATTCGGTCGCGCACTGTCTCGCTGGTTTTGTAGATCGCCAGCACATTCCCCTCGGCCAGGCCGTCACGTTTACCTTTGTTGAGAGTGACCACATCCAGCACGCTGACCTGGGTTACGCCGCGTGGCACATCCAGAATCAAACCTTCTATCGGCGTTTGCGGGGCGCTGGGCAGGAAAGTCGAGTTGATCGCTCGCTCTTCGCTGCTGAACAATCGGTCGCCCAGGCGCACTTCCTGCGTAGAGCGCTGCAAAACCAGGGTCGAGACGTCTCCCTCGGAGGCAACCACCTCAGCGCTGCCGATGTCATCCGCGTTGATCCCCAGCACTTCCTTGGTCTGTGGGTCGGTGTAGGTCTTGCCCTGTCGGAAAATGCCGTAGACGGTGTGCGCCGGGTCCAGCGTGCCCCGTGCATAGGCCCGGTCACCGCTACCGCTAAGCACGCGCTCGGCATTGCCCGCAACGATGTAGGGGGCCTTTTCGAACTGCTCGGCATTGTCGACGATGCGATTGCTGATCAGGAATGCGTTGATCGCCCCCAGCGGAATGCTCGGAATGGCCTCGACCATCGGCGTACTGCGCACACGCGGTGACAATTTGATGGTCCCGCGCGACTCGCCCCGATTGAGCGTCACGCGCGGCTGACCATCGACCCAGGTCAGCGCAAGGGTGTCACCGGGGTAGATCAGGTCAGGATCATGGACTTGCGGATTGGCCCGCCATATCTCGCGCCATTTCCACGGTTCACGCAAAAACTTGCCGGAAATGTCCCAGAGTGTGTCCCCGGCGACAACGGTGTAGCTCTGCGGATAGCCTTCCCTGAGTTGCACTTGCGCCTGAGCAAGACCGCTGGCGGTCAACAGCAGCAGGGCGAGTAGTGATTTCCTCATGCGGTGAATCCCTTTATCATGTTGCCTCACGCGAACCCTAGAGTCCTGTCCTGGGCTGCCTGCCTTGAACTCCCGGGCCCGGCACCCAACATTGACTTTACCTTAACAGTGCAGCTCTTACGTATATGGCCATTCTAAACATCCTCGAATTTCCCGATTCGCGCCTGCGCACCATCGCCAAACCTGTGGCGATGGTAGACGAAGGCATTCGCCAGTTGGTCGACGACATGTTTGAAACCATGTACGAAGCGCCCGGCATCGGGCTGGCAGCCACGCAGGTCAATGTCCACAAGCGTGTGGTTGTCATGGACCTGAGCGAAGACCGCAGCGAACCGATGGTCTTCATCAACCCTGAAATCGAAAAACTGACCGATGAAATGGATCAGTATCAGGAAGGCTGCCTGTCGGTACCCGGTTTCTACGAGAACGTCGACCGCCCGCAAAAGGTCCGCGTCAAGGCGCTGGACCGTGACGGCAAGCCTTACGAACTGGTTGCCGAAGGCCTGCTCGCCATCTGCATCCAGCATGAGTGCGATCACCTGAACGGCAAGCTGTTCGTTGATTACCTCTCTAACCTCAAGCGCGACCGGATCAAGAAAAAACTCGAGAAACAGCACAAGCTGAACGCTTGATCCTTCGTCCCTCCAAAAGGCCTGCACAAGGCCTTTTTGTTTTTTAGAACGAGAAGCCCATGACTGAGCCACTGCGCATCGTCTTCGCCGGCACCCCGGAATTTGCCGCCGAACACCTCAAGGCCCTGCTAGACAGCCCTTACCAGATCGTCGCCGTGTACACCCAGCCTGATCGCCCGGCCGGTCGTGGACAAAAGCTGATGCCCAGCCCGGTCAAGCAACTGGCACTGCAGCATGACATCCCGGTCATGCAACCGCCCACGCTGCGCGCCCCTGACGCGCAGGCCGAACTGGCCGCGCTCAAGCCTGATTTGATGGTGGTGGTCGCCTACGGCTTGATCCTGCCGCAAGTGGTGCTGGATATTCCGCGTCTGGGCTGCATCAACAGCCATGCCTCACTGCTGCCACGCTGGCGCGGAGCTGCGCCGATTCAGCGCGCGGTGCAGGCCGGCGACGCCGAAAGCGGCGTGACCGTGATGCAAATGGAAGCTGGTCTGGACACCGGGCCGATGCTGCTCAAGGCTGTCACCCCGATCACCGCACAGGACACCGGTGGCACGCTGCATGACCGTCTGGCCGAACTCGGCCCACCAGCGGTGTTGCAGGCCATTGCAGGGCTGGCGGATGGTTCGCTGGTCGGCGAGGTTCAGGACGACAGCCTGGCCAATTACGCTCACAAATTGAACAAGGATGAGGCGCGTCTCGACTGGACACGTCCGGCCGATGAGCTGGAACGTCTGATCCGCGCCTTCAACCCGTGGCCGATCTGCCACAGCACGTTGAACGAAGAAACCCTGAAAGTGCTGGCTGCCGATCTGGCCGAAGGGCAGGGCGCACCGGGAACTGTACTCAGCGCCAGCAAGGACGGCCTGATCGTCGCCTGCGGCAAGAACGCCCTGCGCCTGACCCGTCTGCAACTGCCGGGCGGCAAGCCGCTGAATTTTGCTGATCTGTTCAACAGCCGTCGCGAGAAATTCGCCATCGGCACGGTGCTGGGCCAATGAACCCGCGTCTGGCCGCCGCCAAGGCACTGGCTGCCGTGCTCAGCGGCAAGGCATCGCTGAACAGTTCGCTGCCCACGCAACTGGACAAGGTCGAGGTGCGTGATCGCGGCCTGACTCAGGATCTGGCGTTCGGCACCGCACGCTGGCAGCCACGCCTGTCGGCACTGGCGGCCAAACTGTTGCAAAAACCCTTCAAGGCCGCCGATGCCGACGTCGAGGCGTTGCTGCTGGTAGGTCTTTACCAGCTGTTTTACAGCCGAATTCCTGCGCATGCGGCCATTGGTGAAACCGTTGGCTGCGCTGACAAGCTGAAAAAACCGTGGGCCAAAGGCTTGCTCAACGCCGTACTACGCAACGCGCAACGCGATGGCGAAGCGCTGTTGATTGAGCTGGAACACGACCCGGTGGTGCGCACCGCCCACCCGCGCTGGCTGCAAAAAGCCCTGAAAGCGGCGTGGCCGGAGCAATGGGAAGCGATCTGCGCAGCCAACAATGCGCATCCGCCGATGATTTTGCGGGTCAACCGTCGGCATAACAGCCGCGACCAGTACCTTGAGCTGCTGAACACTGCCGGGCTGCAAGCCAGCGCGTGCACCTTCAGTCAGGACGGCATCGTACTTGCCGAGCCCTGCGACGTGCGCTCGCTGCCGGGCTTTACCGAAGGCTGGATCAGCGTTCAGGACGAAGCCGCGCAACTGGCCGCCGACCTGCTGGAGCTCGCACCCGGGCAACGCGTACTCGACGCGTGCTGCGCGCCAGGTGGCAAGACCTGCCATTTGCTGGAAGTGCAGCCGCAATTGAGCGGCGTAGTCGCGGTGGACCTCGAAGCCAAGCGCCTGGTGCGCGTGCGTGAAAACCTTGATCGTCTGGGGCTGGACGCCGAGCTGATCGCTGCCGACGCCCGCGAAACGGCGCAGTGGTGGGACGGCAAGCCGTTCCAGCGCATCCTGCTCGACGCGCCGTGCTCGGCGACCGGCGTGATTCGTCGTCATCCGGACATCAAACTGACTCGTCAGGCAGACGACATCGTCGCGCTGGCGGCCTTGCAGGGCGAGCTGCTCGATGCGTTGTGGCCTACGCTGCAGGTAGGCGGCATGCTGGTGTACGCGACCTGCTCGACACTGCCGACCGAAAATACCGACGTCATCGAGGCGTTTCTGGCGCGTACCTCCGGGGCCAGAGAACTGGATATCGCCGGGCAGGCCGGACAGCCACCCGCAGGTATCAAGCAAGCCCATGGTCGCCAGCTGCTTGCCCAGCAAGGCGGCCACGACGGTTTCTACTACGCCAAACTGATCAAGATCGCGGATCAAGGTCGAGGCGGCGCGGGAGTAAGCAGGTGAAAATCATCATTCTGGGTGCAGGTCAGGTAGGCGGTACGCTGGCCGAGCATCTGGCGGGCGAAGCCAACGACATTACCGTGGTCGACACCGATGGCGACCGGTTACGCGATCTGGGCGACCGCCTGGACATCCGTACCGTGCAGGGCAAGGGCTCCTATCCCGCAGTCCTGCGCCAGGCGGGCGCGGACGACGCCGACATGCTGGTCGCGGTGACCAGCAGCGACGAAGCCAATATGATCGCCTGCCAAGTGGCCCACACGCTGTTCCACACGCCGACCAAGATCGCGCGCATCCGCGAAGCGGCGTACCTGACACGCGCGGGCCTGTTCGATAAAAACGCGATTCCGGTCGACGTGTTGATCAGCCCGGAACAGGTGGTCACCAATTACATCAAGCGCCTGATCGAGTACCCCGGCGCGCTACAGGTCATCGATTTCGCTGAAGGCAAGGCACAACTGGTCGCGGTCAAAGCCTATTACGGCGGTGCCTTGGTGGGCCAGCAGCTGCGCCAGTTACGTGCGCACATGCCCAATGTCGACACCCGTATCGCGGCGATCTATCGGCGCGACCGGGCGATCCTGCCCCACGGCGATACGGTCATCGAAGCCGACGACGAGGTGTTCTTCATCGCCGCCAAGGCCGATATTCGTGCGGTGATGGGTGAGCTGAGGCGTCTGGACGAGAACTACAAGCGCATCGTCATCGCAGGCGGTGGCAACATCGGCGAGCGTCTGGCTGAAGCCATTGAAAGCCGCTATCAGGTAAAGATCATCGAAGTGAACCCGGCGCGCTGCCGCTATCTGTCGGAGCATCTGGACAGTACGGTGGTGCTACAGGGCAGCTCATCGGACCGTGATTTGCTTATGGAAGAAAACATCAACAATACCGACCTGTTCCTGGCGCTGACCAACGACGATGAAGCCAACATCATGTCGTCGCTGCTGGCCAAACGGCTGGGCGCACGCAAGGTGATGACCCTGATCAACAACCCCGCCTACGTCGATCTGGTCCAGGGCGGCGAGATTGATGTGGCGGTCAGCCCGCAACTGGCAACCATCGGCACGCTGCTGGCTCATGTACGACGGGGCGATATCGTCAGCGTGCACTCGTTACGGCGCGGTGCAGCCGAAGCCATCGAGATCGTCGCGCACGGCGACCCGAAATCCAGCAAAGTGGTCGGTCGCGCCATCAAGGACATCAACCTGCCGACCGGCACGGCAATCGGTGCGATCATCCGCGACGAACAAGTGCTCATCGCCCATGACATCACCGTGATCGAATCCGGTGACCATGTGATCATGTTCCTTGTGGACAAGAAGTGCATCCGCGAGGTTGAGCGGCTGTTTCAGGTCGGCCTGAGCTTTTTCTGAACCGCTCCTGAACAGGGTGTGACCCTGACTGAACCTCTTGCCGACCTGTCTGGTCGGCAACGCTCGTCGACTCGGACGAATTCTCTCTGAGCCCGTGCATCTCAGACACACGAGCTTCATGCCTGCACGGGCTTTATGAGAGAGAACGCACCCCATGTCCGAATCGGAAAATTCCCGGGCCCCGCTTCAAGGATCACAGACCGACGGCACACCTGCGGGTGGCTGGCCTGCGCTCAGTGCGGTCAACAAGCACCTGTTGCACCAGCATGTGCTGATCAAGGGCAACCGCACGCTGCTGTCCATGAACAAGCCCGGCGGCTTTGATTGCCCCAGCTGCTCCTGGCCGGACCCAAAAAAACCGCACACGTTTGAATACTGCGAGAACGGTGCCAAGGCACTGGCTTGGGAATCGACCAAAAAACGCGTGACGCCTGAGTTCTTCGCCCGGCATACAGTCAGCGAACTGGCGACCTGGAGCGATCACGAGCTGGAAGCAGAAGGCCGTATCACCGAGCCGATGCGCTACGACGCCGCCACAGACAAATACCTGCCCGTCACCTGGGACGAAGCGTTCGCCGAGATCGGCGCAGAGCTGCGCGGCCTGAGCGATCCGTGGAAGCTGGAGCTGTACACCTCCGGGCGCACGTCGAACGAAGCCGCCTTTCTGTATCAGCTGTTCGGTCGGCTGTACGGCATGGCCAACTTCCCTGACTGCTCGAACATGTGCCATGAAACCACCACTGCGGCGCTGCCCGAGTCGATCGGGGTCGGCAAGGGCACCACGACGCTGGAAGATTTCGAGAACGCCGACGCGATTTTCATCATTGGTCAGAACCCCGGAAGCAACAGCCCGCGCATGATGTCCGAACTGCACGCGGCCGCAAAACGGGGTGCCAGTATCATCTCGTTCAACCCGCTGCGGGAAAGGGCGCTGGTACGCTTTGCGGCGCCGCAGGACCCGCGCGACATGCTCAGCCTTCATGGCGTAGAGATCAGCTCGCAGTACCATCAAGTGAGAATCGGCGGCGACATGATCGCCCTGCAAGGCGTTTGCAAGGCCGTGATCGAAGCCGACGACGTGGCGCAGCGTGAAAACCTGCCGCGCGTCCTTGATGTGGCGTTCATTGAAGAACACACCCATGGTTTTGAGCAGTACGCCAATTATTGCCGACAGTTGCCCTGGGACATCATCGAGCGCCATTCGGGCCTGACGCGCCAGGCCATCGAAGAGGTGGCTGCGGTTTATAAGCGCTCGAAGGGGGTCATCTGCTGCTGGGGGATGGGCATCACTCAGCACAAGCGTGGCGGTGATGCGATGCAGCAGATCATCAACCTACTGCTATTGCGCGGCAACATCGGCAAGCTCGGTGCGGGGGCTTGCCCGGTGCGGGGGCATTCCAACGTACAGGGCGACAGGACGATGGGCATCTATGAAAAGGCCGGCGAACCGTTTCTGGCCAGCATGAGCAAGGTGTTCGGTTTCGAGGCGTCCAGAAAAAAAGGCCATGCCGTGGCCCAGACCTGCGAAGCCCTGTTGCGTGGCGAGGTGGAAGCACTCATTTCCATGGGCGGTAATTTATTCCGCGCCATTCCGGACACCGATGTGATCTGCCCGACCGTCAGCCGTTTGAAAATGACGGTGCTGGTCAACACCAAACTCAACCGCAGCGCGACGGTGCATGGTCAGAAGGCCTTTCTGCTGCCATGCGTGGCGCGTTCGGAACGCGACCTGCAGAACGGCGTGGCGCAGACCATTACGGTGGAGGACGCGATGTCGATGGTGCACGGCTCGACCGGCATGCTCGAGCCTGCGTCGAAGCATCTGATTTCCGAAGTCGCCATCATCGCCGGTATCGCCAAAGCGACGCTTGCGCCCAATCCCAAGGTGGATTGGGACAGTTATGTGGGCGACTACGCCAGGATTCGCGACAAGATCGAAGAAGTGTTGCCCGAGCAGTTTTATGACTTCAATCAGCGCATCCTAGAACCCGGAGGTTTTCGATTGCCCAATGCCGCCAGTGAGCGCAAGTGGGACACCGAGTCGGGCAAGGCCAACTTTCTCTTTCCTGAAGGCGTCTACGACGAAGACGACACGCCGCCGGGCGCGGAGCATTTGCAGTTGATGACGATCCGCAGCCATGACCAGTTCAATACCACGGTGTATTCCAACGATGACCGTTATCGGGATATCTACGGCGACCGCATGGTGGTGATGCTCAACCCACAGGACATCGAACGCCTGGGGCTGAAGGCCGGGGACTACATTGAGTTTCAGACAGCGCTCGACCCGACCACGACGCGGCGTGCACCGGGTTTCAAAGTCATCCCCTACGACGTGCCGCAAGGCTGCTGCGCAGCCTACTACCCGGAAACCAACGGGCTGCTGCCACTGGCCAACCGGGATAAACACGGCAACACCCCTGCGGCCAAATCCATCCCGGTGAACCTGGTGCGGATGAGTTCGGAGGGGACGCAAGTGGCGCTGGAACGGCGCGGGTTGATTGCGGCGGCCAGTTGAGGGAAACACTATCGTGCGGCGCTCCGCGTCCGATCTTGAATGCGCGGCGCAGCGCAAATCTGTGACGCGGAGCGTCACGCACGGCATTCCCACGCTGGAGCGTGCGGAACGATAACCTGACTATCGTGCGGCGCTCCGCGTCGCATGCAGTTCTGGACGCTCTGCGTCCGATCTTGAATGCGCGGCGCAGCGCAAATCTGTGACGCGGAGCGTCACGCACGGCATTCCCACGCTGGAGCGTGCGGAACGATAACCTGACTATCGTGCGGCGCTCTGCGTCCGATCTTTCCTAGTACCAGCGCGCTTCGCCTGCCGGGCGTTTCTTGAAGCGTTTCATGGTCCACATGTACTGGCTCGGGTAGGCCCGCACGTATTTCTCGACCACTTTGCTCATCGCCGCTGCCGAGGTTTCGGTGTCGGTGCTGTACATGGCTTCAGGGGCCGCTTCGAGTACCACTTTGTAACCCGAGCCGTCCGGCAGGCGCATGGCGTGCAGGAACACACCCACTGCCTTGCCGCCCGCCAGCATGTTCGGCACAAACTTGCTGGTCAGGGCCTGGGTGCCGCAAAAGGGTACGAAGATACCCGCAGACTCAGCCGGCTCCGGGTCGGCCGGAATACCTACAGAACCGCCTTTGCGCACTTCCTTGATGACACTGAGAATGCCTTCCTTGGTCGACGCCGCCACCCGGTTGCCCAACTGCACACGCTGCTTGCGCAAAAGGTCGTCGACCGCCTTCAGCTTCGGTGGACGATAGAAAATGATCGGCTTGCACTGGCTGCAATAGAAGTGATTAAGCACTTCCCAGTTGCCCAGGTGGCTGGTGATGCCAACCACGCCCTTGCCGGACGCCAGCGCGTCCTTGAGCACATCAAGCCCTTCGACTTCACGCACCAGGTTGATCGATTTCTGCGCAGGCCAGATCCACGCACAAGCGCTTTCGGTCAAGGTCTTGCCGATGTCCATGAGGCTGCGGCCAACGAGCTTTTCCAGCTCGGGCTCGCTCAACTCGGGGAAGCACTTGGACAGGTTGATCCGTACCACTTCGCGCGAACGGTTGGGCAACTTCCACATCAGCCAGCCAATCGTAGTGCCTGCCCATTGCACCGCGCGCCACGGCAACAGCGCAAACAATCGCAACGCCCCGACCATTACGGCGCCTTTGAACTTATCCACAGATGACTCCCAGATTCTCGAGGCGGGTAGTGTAACCGTCAGCGGCTCAGGATCGCATACCGATCACAATCTACAGTGTGATCCATGACCATACCGCTGGCCTGCATATACGCATAACAGATGGTCGGGCCGACAAACGTGAAGCCGGCCTTTTTCAGCGCCTTGCTCATCGCTTCGGCCTCGGCGGTAATCGCCGGAACTTCGCTGCGATCCTTGAAATGGTTGATCTTCGGCTCGCCACCGACAAACGACCAGAGCAGACCGACCGGGTCTTGCAGCGCCAGCCAGGCCCGCGCATTGGTGCGCACGGCCTTGAGCTTGAGGCGATTGCGGATAATGCTCGGATCGAGCATCAGCGCCTCTATTTCGGCATCGCTCAGCTGCGCCAGGCGCTCGACGTCAAAGCCGTGCAGCACTTCGCGATAACGCGCCCGACGCTTGAGAATCGTGATCCACGACAACCCGGCCTGGAACCCTTCGAGCAAAAGCAACTCGAAGAGCTTCTGCGCATCGCGCAGCGGCACTCCCCACTCCTGATCGTGATAAGCGATGTACAGGGGGTCTTCGTTGCACCAAAAGCAGCGTGTCATAGGGCTCCCAAGGAGTGGACGTGCGGCCGAATCGGGTATACTCCCGCTCTTTGAATCGCAGCCCAGCACAGGTGAAATTTGTGAGCCAGCCTACGCCAGCCGTGCGTACCTTCCAAGACTTGATCCTCGCCCTCCAGCAATACTGGGCAGAACAAGGTTGCGTGGTACTTCAGCCCTACGATATGGAAGTAGGCGCCGGCACGTTCCACACTGCCACGTTTCTGCGCGCCGTAGGCCCGGAAACCTGGAACGCCGCTTACGTACAGCCAAGCCGTCGTCCGACTGACGGCCGCTACGGCGAAAACCCGAACCGCCTGCAGCATTACTATCAGTTCCAGGTGATTCTCAAGCCCAACCCGGACAACTTCCAGGAACTGTACCTGGGTTCGCTCAAGCACATCGGCCTCGATCCGCTGGTGCACGACGTGCGCTTCGTCGAAGACAACTGGGAATCGCCGACGCTGGGCGCCTGGGGTCTGGGCTGGGAGATCTGGCTCAACGGTATGGAAGTCTCGCAGTTCACCTACTTCCAGCAGGTCGGCGGTCTGGAGTGCTACCCGGTTACCGGCGAAATCACTTACGGCCTTGAGCGTCTGGCCATGTACCAGCAGGGCGTGGACTCGGTCTACGATCTGGTCTGGGCTGACGGCCCTTTCGGCAAAGTGACTTACGGCGACGTGTTCCATCAAAACGAGGTGGAACAGTCGACCTACAACTTCGAACACGCCAACGTCGACAAACTGTTCGAACTGTTCGATTTCTATGAGAGCGAAGCCGCACGTCTGATCGAGCTGGAGCTGCCGTTGCCGGGCTATGAAATGGTCCTCAAGGCCTCGCACACCTTCAACCTGCTGGATGCCCGCCGCGCGATTTCCGTGACCGCGCGTCAGCAATACATCCTGCGCGTACGCACGCTGGCCCGCTCGGTGGCTCAGGCCTACCTGCAGGCCCGCGCCCGTCTCGGTTTCCCGATGGCGCCGCCCGATCTACGCGATGAAGTGTTGGCCAAGCTGGAGGCAGCGCAATGAGTGCTCAAGATTTTCTGGTTGAACTGGGCACTGAAGAACTGCCACCCAAGACCCTCGTTTCCCTGGCAGATGCATTTCTGGCCGGTATTGAAAAAGGCCTGTCGGGCGCAGGTCTGACCTACAGCGCCAAACAGGTCTACGCTGCACCGCGTCGCCTGGCAGTGCTGATCACCGCGCTTGCCACACAACAGCCGGATCGCAGCGTCAACCTCGACGGCCCACCGCGTCAGGCAGCCTTCGATGCGGACGGCAACCCGACGCAGGCAGCACTGGGCTTCGCCAAGAAGTGCGGCGTCGACCTGAGCGAAATCGATCAGAGCGGCCCGAAACTGCGCTACAGCCAGACCATCCTTGGCAAGCCGACCACGTCGCTGCTGCCAACCATTGTCGAAGACTCGCTGAACGACCTGCCAATTGCCAAGCGCATGCGCTGGGGTGCCCGCAAGGAAGAGTTCGTGCGTCCGACCCAGTGGCTGGTAATGCTGTTCGGTGATCAGGTGGTTGACTGCACGATCCTCGCCCAGAGCGCGGGTCGTCATTCTCGCGGTCATCGCTTCCATCACCCGCAAGACGTGCGTATTTCTTCGCCTGCCGGGTACCTCAGCGACCTGCGCGCCGCGCATGTGCTGGCCGACTTCAATGAACGTCGGCAGATCATCAGCAAGCGCGTCGACGAGCTGGCCACCCAACAGGAAGGCACCGCCATCGTGCCCCCAAGTCTGCTGGACGAAGTGGCCGGTCTGGTCGAATGGCCGGTTCCGCTGGTGTGTTCATTCGAAGAGCGCTTCCTGGAAGTCCCTCAGGAAGCCTTGATTACCACCATGCAGGACAACCAGAAATACTTTTGCCTGCTGGATGCCGAAGGCAAGTTGCTGCCGCGCTTTATCACCGTGGCCAACATCGAGAGCAAAGACCCGGCGCAAATCGTTGCCGGTAACGAGAAGGTGGTTCGTCCACGCCTGACTGATGCCGAGTTCTTCTTCAAGCAGGACAAGAAGCAGAAGCTGGAAACCTTCAACGATCGCCTGAAAAACGTCGTGTTCCAGGCGCAATTGGGTAGCGTGTTCGACAAGGCCGAGCGTGTCTCGAAACTGGCCGCCTACATCGCCCCACGCATCGGCGGCGACGCCCAGCGTGCTGCACGGGCTGGTCTGCTGTCCAAGTGCGACCTGTCGAGCGAAATGGTCGGTGAGTTCCCGGAAATGCAGGGCATTGCCGGTTACTACTACGCCAAGGCGGACGGCGAGCCTGAAGATGTCGCGCTGGCGCTCAACGAGCAGTACATGCCACGTGGCGCGGGCGCCGAACTGCCGACAACGCTGACTGGCGCTGCGGTGGCCATCGCCGACAAACTCGACACGCTGGTCGGTATCTTCGGTATCGGCATGCTGCCCACCGGCAGCAAAGACCCCTATGCGCTGCGTCGTGCTGCATTGGGCATCCTGCGTATTCTGATCGAGAAGAAGCTCGACCTGAATCTGGTAGAAACGGTGAAATTCGCAGTCACGCAGTTTGGCGCGAAGATCAAGCCTGCCGGTCTGGCGGAGCAGGTACTCGACTTTATCTTCGACCGTCTGCGCGCGCGTTATGAAGACGAAGGCGTCGATGTGGCTGTGTACCTCTCGGTACGTGCGCTGCAACCTGCTTCGGCGCTGGATTTCGATCAGCGTGTTCAGGCGGTCCAGGCTTTCCGCAAACTGCCACAGGCCGCTGCACTGGCCGCGGTGAACAAGCGCGTATCGAACCTGTTGAGCAAGGCCGAGGGCAGTATTGCCCAGACCGTCGAGCCCAAGTATTTCGACAACGCCAACGAGTTTTCGCTGTACTCGGCTATTCAGCAGGCTGACCACGCGGTCCAGCCGATGGCTGCCGAGCGTCAATACAGCGAATCGCTGGCGCGTCTGGCGATGCTGCGTGAGCCGGTCGATGCATTCTTCGAAGCGGTAATGGTCAACGCGGAAGACGCCAATGTGCGCGCCAACCGCTATGCCTTGTTGTCGCGTTTGCGCGGCCTGTTCCTTGGCGTTGCCGATATCTCGCTGCTGGGCTGAGAAGGGGTCGATGGTGAAACTGCTGATACTTGATCGAGACGGAGTCATCAACCATGACTCCGATGCTTACATAAAGTCAGTGAAGGAGTGGGTGCCCATTCCCGGCTCGATCAAGGCTATCGCAGATCTGAGCAAGGCCGGCTGGACGGTGGCCGTCGCCACTAACCAGTCGGGCATTGCCCGAGGTTATTATGATCTGGCCACGTTGGACGCCATGCATGAGCGCTTGCGCAAGCTGGTGGCAGAGCAGGGTGGCGAGGTCGGTTTGATCGTCTACTGCCCGCATGGGCCAGACGATGGCTGTAGCTGCCGCAAGCCCGAACCCGGCATGCTGCAGGCCATCGTCACTCATTACGCAGTAGACCCCAAAGGTCTCTGGTTCGTGGGCGACAGTAAAGGTGACCTACAGGCCGCTTTGGCCGTCGATTCTCAGCCTGTGCTGGTGATGACCGGCAAAGGTCGTAAAACGATGGAAGGCGGAGTGCCGGCAGGCACGTTGATTTTTGACGATCTGGCGGCGGTTGCCGCAGAACTTATCCACAACAGCGCTTCACTGAACAGTTAGCTAGTCAGGTTCAGGACGCTCAAGGAGCGGGCACCTGCCCGTACGGTAAACGTAACTATGTCGATCATGCAGGCAATCAGGACCTTCGTCTTTTACCTGTTGCTGGGCACCAGCTCTTTGCTGTGGTGCACATTGAGCTTTTTCATTGCGCCTTTTCTGCCGTTCAAAGCTCGCTATCGCTTCATCAACGTCTATTGGTGCCGCTGCGCCATCTGGCTGACCAAGGTGTTCCTGAACATCCAGGTTGAAGTGACTGGCGCAGAAAACGTACCGAAAACGCCCTGCGTAATCATCTCCAACCATCAGAGCACCTGGGAGACCTTCTTCCTGTCGGCGTACTTCGAGCCGCTGAGCCAGGTCCTCAAGCGTGAGTTGCTCTACGTGCCGTTCTTCGGCTGGGCCATGGCGATGCTGCGCCCCATTGCCATTGACCGCGATAACCCTAAAGCCGCACTGCGGGAAATAGCCAAGAAGGGCGACGAGTTGCTCAAAGATGGCGTCTGGGTATTGATCTTCCCGGAGGGCACACGCGTGCCTTACGGACAGGTCGGAAAATTCTCTCGCGGCGGTACTGCGTTGGCGGTAAACGCTGATCTGCCAGTCCTGCCTATCGCTCACAACGCTGGCAAATACTGGCCTCGGGATGGCTGGGCGAAAAAGCCAGGCACTATTCAGGTAGTGATTGGCGAACCGATGTACGCAGAAGGTACAGGCCCGCGCGCCATTGCTGCGTTGAATGACCGTGTACAGGCCTGGAATGAGGAAGCACAGCGCGCGATGGGCTCGCCTGTTACACCAGCAGCAAGTCCTGAAAAAGTGCCAGCGTGATTTTGTGGATAACCTGTGTACGGTTTTTCTGAAATCCGCCAAAAAGCTTGGCTAACTCTTTAATTCGTATACATATTTTTTCAGGCTATAAAAACCGGAAAAAAGTGCATAAGTTTTGGTGATGTATCAAAAACCGACCTCAAAAAGGTCGGTTTTTTTTGCGTGGGCTAACGCCCGAGGCGAAGCCGATTTCAGTCAGGCCAACGTACCGCTCCAATATTTCTGAAAGGGCAGAAGGGGTATGTCCCGTTCACTCTGGCTGCAACTTTCCCTCAAAAGATGAGTTTCTGATAAAGAAAGCAGATCTGCTTTCAGGGATGTAGACCGTAACGTGTGTAGGGTAGTGGGCACCTAATTCCGGACACAGCGTTAGTTTCTTCTCGGATTAAGCGGTTGCCTGGTCCGTTATTGAAAAGGGTGGCCGGATCCATTAATGCGTCGAATAGTCACTAATGTCCCAAAGCTGTGGTGTTCCACGTGGAACACCGGTCGCAAGTTTTCTCAGCTTCAACACGCACACAGTTGTTGAGGGTGACCACGTCGATGTAAGCACGGCAGTCGCTGTGGAACGTCGCTCCTCGTTTCACTCAGAAATCTGCCACCTTACCCCATGCTGAACCGTGGAAACGGTCTGGGTGATAAGGTTTAGGATCAACGATAGGGGCGACACCACTGACAATGTCAGCGATCAGATGACCTGCTCCTGGTCCAATACCGAAACCATGGCCGCTGAATCCGGCGGCGAGGACGAGGCCGGGCAGGCTGGCGATTTCACCGATCCCGGGCACACCATCAGGTGTGCTGTCGACATAACCAGCCCAGGCTGCGTTGACCGATGATTGCTTGAGAGCGGGGACCATCGCCACCGCGCGCTTGTAGGTCAACTCCACCGCAGAGGTATCTACCTTGGGATCGAGTATGCGCATCTTCTCCATAGGTGTCGGTTGGTCGAGACGCCACTTGCCACGGCCCTCGTGACCTGAGCGCAAGCCTTCCAGACCTCCCGGCGCCAGATTGCGCCAACGGCGCCCAAACATGGGCAGGAACTGCGCAGCAAACCCGAACAACTGTGGGGTAGGATCAACCCTTCCACGGCCACTGATTGCCAGAGTGTAGCTACCGTCATGACGGCGAGTCATGGAAACATTTGAAGTATGCAATGCTGGCACCAACTCACCGGTCGGCGGGGACACTGACATTACCGTCTGGCGAATAGTGGCTTGGGGAAAACTGATACCGTACTGGCGACAGAACGAAGAAGCCCATGCGCCTCCGGCAAGTACCGCGAGCCGGGTACGAATGGTGCCGTGCTCGGTGACCACGGCAGACAATCGCCCACCTTCGGTTTCCAGCCCCCGAGCGGCGCAACCTTGATGCACGGTGCCGCCAAGCGCCATAATCGCTCGCGCAACAGCTGGTGCTGCACGAGATGGATCGGCAGTACCATCCGTAGGCGCATAGACTCCGCCCTTCCATTGCTTGCCTGTAGCCTTGCCGCGTTCAGCGGCCTGCTGGGCGGTCAACATGTAAGTCTGGACACCTACAGTACGGGCAAATTCTCCCCAGCGCGCCCATCCCGCAAGTTCTTTCTCGTCGTTGCTCAAGTAAAGCAGGCCACAGCGGGTGAAGCCTGTCTGCTCGCCGCTCTGCTTGGCAAACTGCTCCCACAGGTCCAGACTTTTGGTTGCCATCGGCAGCTCCCGGGCATCCCGATTCTGCTGCCGGCACCACCCCCAATTACGACTCGATTGCTCGGCACCGATACGGCCTTTTTCAACCAGAGCGACCTTCATGCCGCGCAGGGCGAGGTAGTAGGCGGTGAAGCTGCCTATTATGCCGCCGCCAATTACAACTACATCCGCCTCCAAGGGAAGCTTGGGGGAGGTCTCGACGGGGATCAGAGGTGCGGGCATTTTTGCTATTCCTGCCAATATCGTAGTGATACGTGCAGCCTTGAGCGGCTGCGATATTGATCAGGTTAATCGCTCAGCGAAATCATCTGCGCTGAAGTTCTCCGCGCAAACGTACGGATCGACTGTTTTGGCCACTCTAAACGGCAGATTCATTCAACGTTCATCGTGGCCAAGTCCATAAGATCGTTACGACACAGGATAGGCCTGAAAGACACTCAAATGAAAAAGGCCAACCCTGGGGTTGGCCTTATCAAGCCGAAATCACCATGGAGGGATAACGGCTAGCTTTTCTGTGAAGCTACACGTCCATCAGAAGTCCAGGTTGGACACTGCCAGCGCATTGCTCTCGATGAAGTCACGACGTGGCTCAACCGCATCACCCATGAGGGTGTTGAAGATCTGGTCAGCGCCAATGGCGTCTTCGATCGTCACTTTCAGCATACGGCGCACACTTGGGTCCATCGTGGTTTCCCACAATTGGTCCGGGTTCATTTCACCCAGTCCTTTGTAGCGCTGGATGGTGTGGCGCTTGGTGCTTTCGGCCATCAACCAGGCGAGGGCTTCCTTGAACTCGGTGACAGGCTTCTTGCGCTCGCCACGTTGTACATAGGCACCTTCTTCCAGAAGTGTGCTGATCTGCAGTCCCAGAGCGGTAACGGTCTTGTAGTCATTGCTGCCGAAGAAGTCACGGTTGAAGGTGACGTAGTTCGACAGACCATGAGAGATCAGTTCTACCTCTGGTAGCCAGACGTTACGTTCACGGTCTTCACGCAGGCTGGCCTTGTAGACCAGACCCGATTTCTCGCCGGTGCGCAGACGCGCGTCGAACAGTGCCAGCCAGGCCTGCATGCCCTCGTGGTCGGAAAGTTGCTCCAACGAGATCGGCGGCAGGTAGACGAAGTGTTCGGTCAGTTCCTGTGGATAAAGACGCGACAGACGCTTGAGAGTCTTCATGACCATGCGGAAGTCATTGACCAGTTTCTCCAGCGCAGTACCAGAGATGCCCGGTGCCGATTCGCTGAGGTGCAGGCTGGCGTCTTCGAGGGCCGATTGGGTCATGTACTCTTCCATGGCCTCGTCGTCCTTGATGTACTGCTCCTGCTTGCCTTTCTTGACCTTGTACAGCGGTGGCTGAGCGATGTAGATGTAGCCACGCTCGATCAGCTCAGGCAACTGACGGAAGAAGAAGGTGAGCAGCAGGGTACGGATGTGCGAGCCGTCGACGTCAGCATCGGTCATGATGATGATGTTGTGATAACGCAACTTGTCGATGTTGTACTCTTCACGGCCGATGCCACAGCCCAGCGCGGTGATCAAAGTGCCCACTTCCTGGGAAGAGATCATCTTGTCGAAACGCGCTTTTTCAACGTTCAGGATCTTGCCCTTGAGTGGCAGGATCGCCTGAGTTCTACGGTTACGCCCCTGCTTGGCTGATCCGCCAGCAGAGTCCCCTTCCACCAGGTACAGTTCGGAGAGGGCAGGGTCCTTCTCCTGGCAGTCGGCAAGCTTGCCCGGCAAGCCAGCGATATCCAGTGCACCTTTGCGGCGAGTCATCTCGCGAGCCTTGCGCGCTGCTTCGCGGGCACGGGCTGCGTCGATCATCTTGCCAACGACGGCTTTGGCTTCGTTCGGGTTTTCCAGCAGAAAGTCGGAGAAGTACTTGCCCATCTCCTGTTCCACTGCAGTTTTGACTTCGGACGAAACCAGTTTGTCCTTAGTCTGCGAGCTGAATTTCGGATCAGGTACTTTGACCGAAATGATCGCAGTCAAACCTTCACGCGCATCGTCGCCGGTGGTCGCGACCTTGTGCTTCTTGGCCAGACCTTCCTGCTCAATGTAGTTGTTCAGGTTACGCGTCAACGCGGAACGGAAGCCCACCAAGTGAGTACCGCCATCACGCTGCGGAATGTTGTTGGTGAAGCACAGCAGGTTCTCGTTGAAGCTGTCGTTCCACTGCAGGGCAATTTCGACACCGATTCCATCATCACGCTGGATGTTGAAGTGGAACACTTCGTTGACCGGCGTCTTGTTGGTGTTCAGGTATTCAACGAAGGCACGCAGACCGCCTTCGTATTTGAACAGCTCTTCTTTGCCGCTGCGCTCGTCCTTGAGGACAATGCCAACACCGGAGTTCAGGAAGGACAGTTCGCGAATCCGCTTGGCCAGGATGTCCCAGCTGAAGTGGATATTCTTGAACGTGTCAGCAGAAGGCTTGAAGTGGATCTGAGTGCCCGTGGTGTCACTTTCACCGACGATTTTCATCGGTTCCTGTGGAACACCATGCACGTAGGTCTGTTCCCAGATCTTGCCGCTACGACGAACCGTCAGCAGCAGAAGTTCTGAAAGGGCGTTAACAACCGACACACCTACACCGTGCAAGCCGCCGGATACTTTGTAGGAGTTGTCATCGAACTTACCGCCAGCGTGGAGCACGGTCATGATGACCTCGGCTGCCGACACGCCTTCTTCTTTATGCACGTCTACCGGAATACCGCGGCCGTTGTCGCGCACGGTGATAGATTCGTCTGGATGGATGATGATGCTGATGTCGTCGCAATGGCCTGCCAATGCTTCGTCGATCGAGTTATCAACCACCTCGAACACCATGTGGTGCAGACCGCTGCCATCGTCTGTATCACCGATGTACATTCCGGGACGCTTGCGTACGGCATCAAGTCCTTTCAGCACCTTAATGCTGGACGAGTCGTACGTTTGGTTTTCGCTCATGCAATCACTCCCGATGGTCGTGGGTCTGGGTGATACGGCCTTGTTCCACGTGGAACAAAGCGACTGGCGTTTCCGTCTGCCAGCCTTCCCTCAAAAATTCTTGATCTACACAGGTGATAAACACCTGGCAGCGTAATTCTTCCAGCAAGCGGCAAAGCGCGCGTCGATGGTTGTCATCCAGTTCGGAGGGCAAGTCATCCACCAGGTAAATACACTGGCCGCGACGGACCTGGCTGACCAAGTGTCCCTGAGCAATACGCAATGCGCAGACCACCAACTTTTGCTGACCGCGAGACAATATATCCGCCGCGTTATGAGCGCCTAATCTAAGGCGCAGGTCAGCTCGTTGTGGTCCAGCCTGGGTGTGGCCCATTTGCTGATCACGATGCAGGGAAGAGGCGAGCACTGTACTCAGCTCTTTTTCCTTGTCCCATCCTCGGTAATAGCTCAGGGTCAAACCTTCAAGCTCAACAAGTTCGCTCAAAGTCTGTTCAAAAACGGGCTTCAATGCCTTGATATAGGCGCGACGGAATTCATCTATTTCGTCACTTGCCGAGCACAGCTCTCGGTCCCATGCCGCCTGTGAAGCGGCGTCAAGTGTACCATGCCGAAGCCACGAGTTTCGCTGCTTGAGGGCCTTCTGCAGGCGCTGCCAAGTGACCATGAAGCGAGGTTCCACGTGGAACACTCCCCAATCCAAAAACTGCCTGCGTATCTTCGGAGCACCTTCCAGCAATCTGAAGCTGTCCGGATTGATCAGTTGCAGCGGCAATATTTCAGCAAGCTGAGCGGCACTTCTCGCATTCTGCCCGTCAATACGAATCTGGAATTCGCCTTGTCGGTCGCGCGAAACTCCGAGATTGCTGTGACCACCTTGCGCAAGATCGACCTGTCCGAAGACGGTGCAGGAGGGCTGCTCGTACTGGATGACAGGAAGCAGTCGACTGCTACGAAACGAACGCGCGATCCCCAGCAGGTGGATGGCTTCCAGAACACTGGTTTTGCCACTGCCGTTTGCGCCGTAGAGGATATTGATACGCGGGGAGGGGGAGAGGGTCACCGGGTGCAGATTGCGCACCCCGGTGACCGAGACGCGACTAAGAGACATCTAGGTTGCGCTGGACATGAAGTTACAGACGCATCGGCATGACAACGTAGGCGGAATCGTCGTTATCCGACTCTTGCACCAAGGCGCTGCTATTGGAGTCCGACAGAATCAGACGTACCTGCTCGGTCGTCATCACACCCAACACGTCGAGCAGATAGCTCACGTTAAAACCTATCTCCAGCGAATCGCCGTTGTACTCGACGCTGATTTCTTCCTCTGCCTCTTCCTGCTCTGGGTTGTTGGCCTGAATTTTCAATTGACCACTGGCCAATTGCAGGCGGATACCGCGGTACTTCTCGTTGGACAGAATTGCGGTGCGACTGAACGCTTCGCGCAATGCCTGACGGTCACCCAGCACCAGTTTGTCGCCGCCTTTGGGCAACACGCGCTCATAATCCGGGAATTTTCCATCGACCAGTTTGGAAGTGAAAGTGAACTCGCCGGTAGTCGCGCGGATGTGATGCTGACCCAGAACGATGCTGACCATACCGTCCTGCTCAGTCAGCAGGCGCGCCATCTCGAGAATGCCTTTGCGCGGGACGATCACCTGATGACGATCGGCATGTTCGATATCGGCAGACATCGAGCACATCGCCAGGCGGTGACCGTCAGTAGCGACGGCGCGCAAAATACCGGCACTCACTTCAAGCAGCATGCCGTTGAGGTAGTAGCGAACATCCTGCTGGGCCATCGCAAAGCTGGTGCGTTCAATCAGGCGGCGCAACTTGCTCTGCACCAGATTGAAGGTCAACGAGCCCGGGCCTTCTTCCACTGTCGGGAAATCATTGGCAGGCAACGTGGACAGAGTAAAACGGCTACGACCTGCCTTGACGATCAGCTTCGAGTCATCGAGTTTGATATCGATCAGCGCGTCATTGGAAAGGCTTTTGCAAATGTCCATGAGCTTGCGCGCAGGAACCGTGATTTCTCCAGGTTCGGCGGGCTCTTCCAGCTGGACGCGGCCAACCAGTTCGACTTCCAGATCCGTACCGGTCAGCGACAGTTGCTGACCTTCGACGACCAGAAGCACATTGGAAAGAACCGGCAAGGTCTGGCGGCGTTCTACCACGCCGGCGACCAATTGCAGGGGTTTCAACAGGGCTTCGCGTTGAATGGTGAAATGCATGGTCTAGTCCCTTGCCTTAATAAGCTGCACTGGCGTTATCACGTAGTCAGAGTGCGCAGCAGGTTCTTGTAGTCCTCGCGGATATCCGCATCGGATTCCTTGAGCTCGTTGATCTTTCTGCAGGCGTGCAAGACAGTCGTATGGTCCCGACCACCAAATACGTCACCGATTTCCGGGAGACTGTGGTTGGTGAGTTCCTTGGAAAGCGCCATTGCAACCTGGCGAGGCCGGGCAACAGAACGGGAACGACGCTTGGACAGCAGATCGGAGATCTTGATCTTGTAGTACTCGGCGACAGTACGCTGAATGTTATCCACACTCACCAGCTTGTCCTGCAACGCCAGCAAATCTTTCAGCGATTCGCGAATCAGTTCGATGGTGATGTCGCGGCCCATGAAGTGCGAGTGAGCGATGACACGCTTGAGCGCGCCCTCCAGCTCTCGAACGTTGGAGCGAATCCGCTGGGCAATGAAGAACGCCGCGTCATGAGGCAGATCGACCTTGGCCTGATCCGCTTTCTTCATGAGGATAGCCACGCGGGTTTCCAGCTCCGGAGGCTCGACAGCAACTGTCAGACCCCAGCCGAAACGCGACTTGAGTCGTTCTTCAAGGCCTTCGATTTCTTTCGGATAGCGGTCGCTGGTCAGAATGACCTGTTGCCCGCCCTCCAGCAGCGCGTTGAACGTGTGGAAAAACTCTTCCTGTGAACGTTCCTTGCGAGCAAAAAATTGAATGTCATCGATCAGCAATGCATCGACTGAACGGTAAAAGCGCTTGAACTCGTTGATTGCATTGAGCTGCAAGGCCTTGACCATGTCTGCGACGAAGCGCTCCGAGTGCAGGTAAACAACCTTGGCGTTCGGATTCTTCTTCAGCAGGTGGTTACCCACAGCATGCATCAAGTGGGTTTTACCAAGACCTACACCGCCATAAAGGAACAGCGGGTTATAGCCGTGCTTGGGATTATCGGCAACCTGCCAGGCTGCAGCGCGTGCCAGCTGGTTGGATTTACCCTCGACAAAATTCTCGAACGTGAACGTGCGGTTCAGGTAACTGGTGTGCTTGAGCGCGCCTTCGACCTGCACGGTACGTTGCTCCGCACGAGCGGGTGCCTGTTGCGAGCTGGCACCAGCCATTGGGTCGAAGCTGTCGCGTGAAGGCTCATCGTGTGCTGCAACGTTCTGAACCGGTGCAGGCACCGCGACAGGAGCAGCCGGAGCAGCCGGAGCAGCCATGGCGGGTGCAGACGACGAGACGCTGCTGACCGAATTGGCAGACAGCGCCTGGGACGCCGCGGCAGCTAATGGCGCATTCGGAGCGGCACGCGGTGCAGAGCTGCGCTTGCTTCCTATTAATAAGGAAAGGGCAGGCGCCATGCCTTGGCCATGCTCGCCAAGAAGCTCCAGCAAACGGCCGAGGTATTTTTCGTTGACCCAATCGAGAACAAAACGATTCGGTGCGTACACACGCAACTCGTCGCCTTCGGCTTCGACCTGTAGCGGACGGATCCAAGTGTTGAATTGCTGGGCAGGCAGCTCATCGCGCAAAAGCTCCACGCACTGCTGCCAAAGTTCCACTGACACGGATATCCCCTGAGTTGAAAGCCGGTGAGGCAAAAACAGCCGCCATTGTAACGATCCGCAGACGACTTATCCACATGTAGGTTGCTCACAGGCAGCTATAAATCAACGATTTATGCAGTGGTCACACGACAAACGGTCAAATCGTGAGCTCTGTGGATAACCCCTCTTCAGCCCATTGCATAAGTCAGGGTTAAACTCTGTGCATAACTCGCCTGTGGATAAAACCGCATTCCATGCACAGCTTTTCCGACCGTGTGGCACAGGCAAAGCACCGCTTCTGGACAATCTTTCTTTTCGCTGTACACATTGAATTACAAGGGCTATAGGATGTTATCCACAGAAAACAGCTACGTAAGAGTTATAAGCTTTATAAAGAAGCTTTAAATACTCTCTTCTTTTTATTTCTATAACTGACACGAGCCCGACTGCTCCAAATCGAGTGCCAGCGGGAAATTACCTATAAAAGACGCGTATGAAGAAAAGCTGGTTGGAAATTGACCTGCGGGCCTGCTTTCTCTAGAATCCCCGGTCTCTTAAAACGGGGGCCATTCCGGCCCGTAGTGGACGAACCAGGTAACACGCCATGAAACGTACTTTCCAACCCAGCACTATCAAGCGCGCCCGCACCCACGGTTTCCGTGCACGCATGGCCACCAAAAACGGCCGCGCAGTCCTTTCGCGTCGTCGTGCCAAAGGCCGTAAGCGTCTGGCAGTTTGATAAATCGGCACAGGAGGTGAGTCGAGACTTCAGTCGGGAAAAGCGTTTGCTGACTCCCCGGCATTTCAAGGCAGTCTTTGACTCCCCTACCGGCAAGGTTCCGGGGAAAAATCTCCTGCTCCTTGCGCGCAACAACGACCTTGATCATCCCCGTCTGGGGCTGGTGATAGGTAAAAAGAGCGTCAAGCTCTCCGTCGAGCGCAATCGCTTGAAACGCCTGATGCGCGAATCATTTCGCCAACACCAAGACAGTTTGGTCGGTTGGGATATCGTTATCGTCGCGCGTAAAGGTTTGGGTGACGTAGAAAACCCTGAACTGATTCAGCATTTCGGCAAGCTCTGGAAACGTCTGGCGCGTAGCCGACCCATTCCGGAAGAAAAATCCGAACCTGCAGGGGTAGACAGTCCAGATGCGTAAACTGGCACTCGTTCCGATCCAGTTTTATCGCTATGCCATTAGCCCGCTGATGGCCAGTCACTGTCGTTTCTACCCCAGTTGCTCCTGCTACGCGTATGAAGCCATCGAAAATCATGGCCTTTTGCGCGGTGGCTGGCTGTCAATTCGTCGCCTGGGTCGCTGTCACCCATGGAATCCCGGTGGTTATGACCCGGTTCCAGCTGTCCCCACCTCCCGTTCTTCTTCGATGGCCGAGTAATCATGGATATTAAACGCACGATCCTGATCGTCGCCCTGGCAATCGTGACCTACGTCGGGGTTCTGAAATGGAACCAAGACTATGGCCAGGCTGCCATGCCGACCCAGAATGTTGCAGCCAGCACCACCGCACCGGGTATTCCGGACACGGCCGCTGGTACTAATGGTTCTGCAAGTGCCGATGTTCCAAGCGCAAGCGCTACGGCCAATACGGCTGCAGCACCTCTTGAAACTCCGGCCGTAGCCAGCAAAGACCTTATCCACGTCAAGACCGATGTGCTCGATCTGGCGATCGATCCGGTGGGTGGCGACGTCGTTCAGCTTCGTTTGCCTCTGTACCCGCGTCGTCAGGATCGTCCTGACGTTCCGTTTCAGTTGTTCGACAACGGCGGCGAGCGTACTTTTCTGGCACAAAGCGGCCTGACCGGGACCAATGGTCCTGATGCACGCGCTGCCGGTCGTCCGGTTTACACCTCCACACAAAAGACTTATCAACTGGCTGACGGCCAGGACACGATGGTCGTGGATCTGAAATTCTCGGAAAACGGCATCAACTACATCAAGCGCTTCACCTTCAAGCGCGGTCTGTACGATCTGGTCATGACTTACGTTGTGGATAACCAGAGCGCACAACCCTGGGCCGGTAATCTGTTCGCGCAATTGAAGCGTGACGCCAGCTCCGATCCTTCTTCGACGACTGCTACCGGTACAGCCACCTATCTGGGTGCTGCCCTGTGGACTGCGGCCGAGCCGTACAAGAAAGTGTCGATGAAAGATATCGACAAGGGTCAGGTCAAGGAAACTGTCCAGGGCGGTTGGGTGGCATGGCTGCAGCACTACTTCGTGACTGCGTGGATTCCGGATCACAACGCCACCAACGCTGTTCAGACCCGCAAAGACAGCCAGGGCAACTACATCATCGGCTTCACCAGCCCGACTCTGTCGGTTGCACCAGGTGCACAAGGTGAAACCAGCGCTACCCTGTATGCAGGTCCAAAAAGCCAGGCGGTACTCAAAGAGTTATCCCCAGGTCTGGAGCTGACCGTCGATTATGGTTTCCTGTGGTTCATTGCCCAGCCTATCTTCTGGCTGCTGCAACATATCCACGCCATTCTCGGTAACTGGGGCTGGTCGATCATTGTTCTGACCATGCTGATCAAAGGCCTGTTCTTCCCGTTGTCCGCAGCCAGCTACAAGTCGATGGCACGCATGCGCGCCGTGGCTCCCAAGCTTGCACTGCTGAAGGAACAACATGGCGATGATCGCCAGAAGATGTCCCAGGCAATGATGGAGCTGTACAAGAAAGAAAAGATCAACCCGCTGGGTGGATGCTTGCCGATTCTTGTCCAGATGCCGGTTTTCCTTTCGCTGTACTGGGTACTCCTGGAAAGTGTGGAAATGCGTCAGGCTCCCTGGATCCTGTGGATAACCGACCTGTCGATCAAGGACCCGTTCTTCATCCTGCCGATCATCATGGGCGCGACGATGTTCATCCAGCAGCGTCTGAACCCGACTCCGCCGGACCCGATGCAGGCCAAGGTCATGAAAATGATGCCAATCATTTTCACGTTCTTCTTCCTGTGGTTCCCTGCCGGTCTGGTTCTGTACTGGGTTGTGAACAACACCCTGTCGATCGCTCAGCAGGCTTACATCACTCGCAAGATCGAAGCGGCTACCAAGAAAGCAGCTGCCTGATCTAACCTGTGAATAAGTTCTACAAGACGCCCCCTCGTGGGGCGTTTTGCTATCCGTCATTTGTCCGGGAGCCGGAGCATGAACGTTCCTCGTGAAACCATTGCCGCCATTGCCACAGCCCAAGGGCGTGGTGGTGTCGGTATCGTCCGGGTGTCAGGTCCTTTGGCCAGCAAGGCTGCTGAAGCCATTATTGGCCGGACGCCAAAGCCACGATTTGCCCATTACGGGCCTTTTGTCGACGAAGCCGGACAGACCCTCGATGAGGGGATCGCGCTGTATTTTCCGGGGCCCAACTCATTCACCGGCGAAGACGTACTTGAGCTTCAGGGCCACGGCGGCCCCATCGTTCTGGACATGCTGCTGCAGCGCTGTCTGCAATTGGGTAGCCGCCTGGCACGGCCGGGAGAATTCAGTGAGCGTGCGTTCCTCAATGACAAACTCGATCTTGCCCAGGCAGAAGCCATCGCTGACTTGATTGAGGCAAGTTCTGCACAGGCAGCGCGCAATGCACTGCGCTCGTTGCAGGGCGCTTTTTCGCGGCGTGTGGATAACTTGACCGAGAAGTTGATCAGCTTGCGCATCTATGTGGAAGCTGCAATCGACTTCCCCGAGGAGGAAATCGACTTCCTTGCCGATGGCCATGTCCTGAATATGCTAGATGACGTGCGTGCTGAGTTATCCACAGTGTTGCGTGAAGCGGGGCAGGGTGCCCTGTTACGCGACGGGATGACCGTTGTGATTGCCGGGCGTCCCAATGCAGGCAAATCCAGCTTGCTGAATGCTCTGGCGGGCAGAGAAGCGGCCATCGTCACCGAGATCGCCGGCACTACGCGCGATGTGTTGCGTGAACATATCCACATCGACGGGATGCCGTTGCACGTCGTAGACACAGCAGGCCTGCGTGATACCCAGGATCAGGTAGAAATGATCGGCGTGCAGCGCGCACTCAAGGCCATCGGTGAAGCTGACCGGATTCTGCTGGTTGTGGATGCAACGGCACCCGAGGCTGCCGACCCGTTTGCTCTGTGGCCGGAGTTCCTTGAGCAACGTCCGGATCCGGCGAAAGTCACGCTGATCCGCAACAAGGCAGATTTGAGTGGAGACCACATTGATCTGCAAACCAGCGTAGATGGCCACGTCACTATCAGCCTGAGCGCCAGGTCAGAGGGCGAGGGGCTTGAACTGCTGCGTGAGCACCTCAAGGCCTGCATGGGCTATGAGCAAACCTCGGAGAGCAGCTTTAGCGCACGTCGACGCCATCTTGAGGCACTGCGCCATGCCAGCGACTCGCTGGAGCACGGCAGGGCTCAACTCACCCTGGCAGGCGCTGGAGAGCTACTGGCCGAAGACCTTCGTCAGGCACAACAAGCGCTTGGCGAGATTACCGGCGCATTCAGCTCCGACGACTTGCTTGGCAGAATCTTCTCCAGCTTCTGCATCGGCAAGTGACTACCGCTGAATGAAGTCAGGCGTGACCCGCACCGGGGTCATGCCTTTTCAGGCGTCACAAGACGCTTTTTTAGTCGCGTCGTTATCCACACGGTCTGCCATTTCCCCACTAACGTTCCCCACATGCTGAATTTGCCTAACAAAAATCCTCGGCGAAGCGATTTTCTGCGCCTGATTTTTGCTGACTGGGCGCTTTTATGCAGATTAAGCCCTGTGAATAACTGCCCTTCAGCTCGGTGGGTAAGCAGGGTGCAAACCTGAAGATAAACTGCCCTGTGGACAAGTGGCTATCTTATCAACAGGCTCAAGTCGGTTATCCAACCCCCTCATCCCTACATGAACACAGACTTTTGATTCTCTGTACACATCGAATATAAAGGCTTGTAGAGATCTATCCACAGAAATCATGCTCAGTAAGAATAAACATAAAAACAAGGCTTTATAAACTTTCTTTCCTTTTTATTTTCTTTATTCGTGAGTTTTCCACAGCTGGTTAAATTTTGTCCAACGGGTTTCATTCAGGTGGGGTAAGTCCCTATACTTGTCAGCTATCCCAATTTCTCATCGACAACAGGCACGAGGTGCGTGGTGGATTTCCCTTCCCGTTTTGAAGTGATCGTCATCGGTGGCGGTCATGCCGGTACCGAGGCCGCACTGGCGTCGGCGCGCATGGGTGTCAAAACCCTGCTGCTGACGCACAACGTGGAAACGCTCGGCCAGATGAGCTGCAACCCGGCCATCGGTGGCATTGGCAAAAGTCACCTGGTCAAGGAAATCGACGCCCTTGGCGGTGCGATGGCCATGGCTACTGACAAGGGTGGCATCCAGTTCCGTGTGCTGAACAGTCGCAAGGGCCCGGCTGTACGGGCTACTCGTGCTCAGGCAGATCGCGTGCTGTACAAGGCAGCCATCCGCGAAACGCTGGAAAATCAGCCGAACCTGTGGATATTTCAGCAAGCCTGTGATGACCTGATCGTCGAACAGGACCAGGTGCGCGGTGTAGTGACCCAAATGGGGATGCGCATATTTGCCGATTCGGTTGTATTGACCACCGGTACATTCCTGGGTGGACTTATCCACATCGGCATGCAGAACTACTCTGGCGGACGCGCAGGCGATCCTCCATCGATCGCACTGGCTCACCGCTTACGTGAACTGCCACTGCGGGTAGGTCGCTTGAAAACCGGGACGCCGCCACGCATTGATGGCCGCTCGGTCGATTTCTCGGTGATGACCGAGCAACCGGGTGATACGCCGATTCCGGTCATGTCGTTCCTGGGCTCCAAAGAACAACATCCGCCGCAGGTCAGTTGCTGGATTACCCACACCAACGCCCGGACTCACGAAATCATTGCGTCCAACCTTGATCGATCGCCGATGTATTCCGGCGTGATCGAGGGGATTGGCCCGCGCTACTGCCCTTCGATCGAGGACAAGATCCACCGGTTTGCCGACAAGGAAAGCCATCAGGTCTTCATCGAACCAGAGGGGTTGACCACGCACGAGCTTTATCCGAACGGTATCTCCACATCGTTGCCATTTGACGTGCAACTGCAGATCGTCCAGTCGATTCGCGGCATGGAGAATGCACACATCGTTCGTCCTGGTTACGCCATCGAATATGACTATTTCGACCCTCGTGATCTGAAATACAGCCTGGAAACCAAGGTTATCGGCGGTTTGTTCTTTGCCGGTCAGATCAACGGCACAACCGGTTATGAAGAGGCCGGTGCCCAGGGTTTGCTGGCCGGGACCAATGCCGCGCTGCGCGCACAGGGTCGAGACAGCTGGTGCCCGCGTCGCGATGAAGCGTACATCGGCGTTCTGGTCGACGACTTGATCACGCTCGGTACGCAAGAGCCTTACCGGATGTTCACGTCCAGGGCCGAATACCGGTTGATCCTGCGTGAAGACAACGCGGACCTGCGACTCACCGAAAAAGGCCGCGAACTGGGTCTGGTCGACGATGCCCGCTGGGCTGCGTTCTGCACCAAACGCGAAAGCATCGAGCTGGAAGAACAGCGCTTGAAAAGTACCTGGGTGCGCCCGGGTACCGCGCAGGGCGATGCGATTGCAGAGCACTTTGGCACGCCGCTGACCCACGAATACAATCTGCTCAACCTGCTGACCCGTCCGGAAATCGACTATGCCAGTCTGATTGCCCTTACCGGGCAGGGCTGCACTGACCCTCAGGTAGCCGAGCAGGTCGAGATCAAGACAAAATACGCCGGTTACATTGACCGCCAGCAGGACGAAATCGCCCGTCTGCGCGCCAGTGAAGACACGCGTCTGCCGGAAGACATCGATTACGCCGCGATATCCGGCCTGTCGAAAGAAATCCAGAGCAAGCTGGGGATAACTCGGCCAGAAACACTCGGACAGGCTTCGCGCATTCCTGGCGTTACGCCGGCGGCTATTTCGCTGTTGATGATCCATTTGAAAAAACGCGGCGCGGGCCGTCAGTTGGAGCAAAGCGCTTGAGTTCTATGGTCACCCCGCAACACGCCCAAGAGTTATCCACCGGTGCCCGGGAATTGGGGATCGACCTCAGTCCGGCGCAGCACGAGCAATTGCTGGCGTATCTGGCGTTGTTGATCAAGTGGAACAAGGCCTACAACCTGACTGCAGTCCGTAACCCGGACGAAATGGTATCGAGGCATCTGCTCGACAGTCTCAGTGTGGTGCCCTTCATCGAAGGTACACGCTGGATCGACGTCGGCAGCGGCGGTGGGATGCCTGGCATTCCCATGGCCATCCTGTTTCCGGAGCGCAAAGTGGCGCTGCTGGACAGCAACGGCAAGAAGACCCGGTTTCAGACACAGGTCAAACTGGAGCTGAAACTGGACAATCTTGAAGTTATCCACAGCCGTGCAGAAAACTATCAGCCTGATGCGCCGTTCGACGGGATCATTTCCCGGGCGTTCAGCAGCCTTGAAGACTTCACGGGCTGGACTCGCCATATGGGCGACGTGAATACACGCTGGCTGGCAATGAAAGGGCTGCATCCTGACGATGAGCTGGTAGCATTGCCCTCGGATTTTCACCTCGATAGCGCACACGCCTTGACCGTTCCGGGTTGCCAAGGCCAACGCCATCTGCTGATACTGCGCCGCACGGCATGACTGGGAACACAAGCAAGAATGGCTAAGGTATTCGCGATAGCGAACCAGAAAGGTGGGGTCGGCAAGACCACCACATGCATCAACCTCGCCGCATCGCTGGTCGCGACCAAGCGCCGTGTGCTGCTGATCGATCTCGATCCCCAGGGCAACGCGACCATGGGCAGCGGTGTGGATAAACATAACCTGGAAAACTCCGTCTACGACCTGTTGATCGGCGAATGCGATCTGGGCGAGGCCATGCAGTTTTCCGAGCACGGCGGGTATCAACTGCTTCCGGCCAACCGTGATCTGACGGCGGGTGAAGTGGTTCTGCTGGAAATGCAGATGAAAGAGAGTCGTCTGCGCAATGCGCTGGCGCCGATCCGCGAAAATTACGATTACATTCTCATCGACTGCCCACCTTCGTTGTCGATGCTGACCCTGAACGCGCTGGTTGCGGCAGACGGGGTAATTATCCCCATGCAGTGCGAGTATTTCGCGCTCGAGGGTCTCAGCGACCTTGTGGATAACATCAAGCGCATCGCTGAACTGCTCAATCCGCAGCTGAAAATCGAAGGTTTGCTGCGCACCATGTATGACCCGCGTCTGAGCCTGATCAACGATGTTTCGGCACAGCTCAAGGAACACTTTGGCGAGCAGTTGTACGACACGGTGATCCCGAGGAACATCAGGCTGGCCGAGGCGCCGAGTTTCGGCATGCCGGTGCTGGCGTATGATAAATCGTCTCGCGGTGCGCTGGCCTATCTGGCCCTGGCAAGTGAACTGGTTCGTCGTCAACGTCGCGGCGCAAAAACCGCTCAGCCAACCTAAGGAATTCCCATGGCCGTCAAGAAACGAGGTCTCGGACGTGGGTTGGACGCACTTCTGAGCAGTCCAACCGTCAGTTCGCTGGAAGAGCAGGCCGTCAAGGCTCCGCCAAGTGAGTTGCAGCATGTGCCGCTGGACCTTATCCAGCGCGGCAAGTATCAGCCGCGCCGCGACATGGATCCTCAGGCGCTCGAAGAACTGGCGCAGTCGATCAAGTCACAGGGTGTGATGCAGCCGATCGTGATTCGGCCTATCGGCGACAACCGCTTTGAAATCATCGCCGGTGAACGCCGTTGGCGTGCCAGCCAGCAGGCAGGTGTCGAGACAATCCCGGCGATGGTCCGTGATGTTCCGGACGAGACCGCGATTGCGATGGCGTTGATCGAGAACATTCAGCGCGAAGACCTCAACCCTATCGAGGAGGCCATGGCGCTACAGCGCCTGCAGCAGGAGTTTCAACTGACCCAGCAGCAGGTGGCGGATGCCGTCGGCAAGTCGCGTGTCAGTGTGGCCAACCTGTTGCGCCTGATTGCCTTGCCTGAAGCCATCAAGACCATGCTGTCCCACGGCGACCTGGAAATGGGGCATGCACGCGCCTTGCTCGGTCTGAGCGAAGATCGGCAGGTCGAAGGTGCGCGACATGTTGTCGCACGCGGGCTTACCGTGCGCCAGACTGAAGCACTGGTCAGGCAGTGGCTGAGCGGTAAGCCGGAGGCTGCCGAACCAGTCAAGGCCGACCCTGATATCAGCCGCCTCGAACAGCGTCTGGCCGAGCGTTTAGGCTCTGCGGTGCAGATTCGCCACGGACAGAAGGGCAAAGGCCAATTGGTCATCCGATACAACTCGCTGGATGAGCTGCAAGGAGTGCTCGCTCACATCCGCTGAAACAATTGCTCTGTAGCGTATAGTCGGAAATCACTACCCGACTGTTGAATAGGGGCTGAACCGCCCCTATACTCTGCGCGCATTTTGTCGGCACAAATTATGCCAAGTTATTGATTATGGCGACCGACATCAAAGGAGCAGTTGCGATGGAATCCCGCATGCCAGACCGCTTGCCGTTCTATCGCCTGGCGGTTTTTCCGCTATTGCTGGCTCAATTGATCGTGCTGCTCATGGCCGCATTGGTGCTATGGCAGTGGCAAGGAGTCGTTGCAGGATATTCGGGACTCTGTGGAGGCCTGATAGCCTGGCTACCCAATTTATACTTTGCTCACAAGGCATTCCGGTTTTCCGGGGCCAGAGCAGCGCAAGCCATCGTGCGGTCGTTCTACGCCGGCGAGGCAGGCAAACTGATTTTCACGGCAGTGCTTTTTGCATTGACGTTCGCAGGTGTGAAGCCACTGGCACCGCTGGCGGTATTCGGTGTGTTCATGTTGATCCAGGTGGTCAACTGGTTCGCTCCCCTGCTTACGAGAACAAGACTTTCGAGACCTTAGGGCGTTTGAGGCAACCATGGCAGAGCAAACAGCTTCGGGCTATATCCAGCACCACTTGCAGAACCTTACATTCGGGCACCTGCCCAATGGCGAATGGGGCTTTGCCCACACCGCAGCAGAAGCCAAGGAAATGGGTTTCTGGGCCTTCCACGTCGATACCCTTGGCTGGTCGGTTGCGTTGGGTCTGATTTTCGTTCTGATCTTCCGCATGGCGGCCAAGAAGGCAACTTCCGGTCAGCCTGGCGCACTGCAGAACTTCGTCGAAGTGCTGGTCGATTTCGTCGACGGCAGCGTGAAAGACAGCTTCCACGGCCGCAGCGCGGTTATCGCGCCACTGGCGCTGACCATTTTCGTCTGGGTTTTCCTGATGAACGCGGTCGACCTGGTACCGGTGGACTGGATTCCGCAGCTGGCGATGCTGATTTCGGGCGACGAGCACATTCCGTTCCGTGCCGTTCCGACTACTGACCCGAACGCCACGCTGGGCATGGCCCTGTCTGTGTTCGCACTGATCATTTTCTACAGCATCAAGGTCAAGGGCATCGGCGGTTTCATCGGCGAACTGACCCTTCACCCGTTCGGCAGCAAGAACCTGTTCGTTCAGGCGCTGTTGATCCCGGTCAACTTCCTGCTGGAATTCGTGACGCTGATCGCCAAGCCTATTTCTCTGGCTCTGCGTCTGTTCGGCAACATGTATGCTGGCGAGCTGGTCTTCATTCTGATCGCCGTGATGTTCGGCAGCGGTCTGTTGTGGCTCAGCGGTCTGGGTGTAGTGCTGCAGTGGGCGTGGGCTGTTTTCCACATCCTGATCATCACCCTGCAAGCGTTCATCTTCATGATGCTGACCATCGTCTACCTGTCGATGGCTCACGAAGATAACCATTGAGATTCGTCTCAGGACGTGTCTGATGACCGTCTCGCCATCGGCGGGACGGTGCCCGCAAGGGCTGATGTAGAAACGATTTTGTTTTACCGCTTCAATTAAAAAAACCTAACCAATACGACGTAAAAGTCGGGAGGAAAGATGGAAACTGTAGTTGGTCTAACCGCTATCGCTGTTGCACTGTTGATCGGCCTGGGCGCACTGGGTACTGCAATCGGTTTCGGCCTGTTGGGCGGCAAATTCCTGGAAGGCGCTGCGCGTCAGCCGGAAATGGTTCCAATGCTGCAAGTTAAAATGTTCATCGTTGCGGGCCTGCTCGACGCCGTGACCATGATCGGTGTTGGTATCGCTCTGTTCTTCACCTTTGCGAACCCCTTCGTTGGTCAACTCGCTGGCTGATCACTCGAATTTTCGAGTTGATTGGTGTGATGGACAACGAACGAGCGAGGTGTTGGCGTGAACATTAATGCAACCCTGATTGGCCAGTCCGTTGCGTTCTTCATTTTTGTGATTTTCTGCATGAAGTTCGTGTGGCCTCCGGTCATCGCGGCTTTGCACGAACGTCAGAAGAAGATCGCGGATGGACTGGACGCTGCTTCCCGAGCAGCTCGCGACCTGGAGCTGGCCCAAGAGAAAGCGGGTCAACAACTGCGCGAAGCTAAGGCTCAAGCAGCTGAAATCATTGAGCAAGCCAAGAAACGCGGTACTCAGATTGTCGACGAAGCCCGTGAAACGGCACGCGTTGAAGCTGACCGTGTGAAGGCCCAGGCTCAGGCCGAGATCGAGCAGGAACTGAACGGTGTCAAAGACGCCTTGCGCGCCCAGTTGGGCAGCCTGGCAGTCAATGGCGCAGAGAAGATTCTGGGTGCCACAATCGATCAAAACGCGCACGCGGAGCTGGTTAACAAACTGGCTGCTGAAATTTAAGCGAGGGCGATCATGGCAGAACTGACCACGTTGGCCCGACCTTACGCGAAGGCGGCCTTCGAGCACGCGCAGGCCCACCAGCAGCTGGCCAATTGGTCAGCCATGCTCGGCCTGGCTGCTGCGGTGTCGCAAGACGACACCATGCAGCGCATGCTCAAGGCCCCGCGACTGACGAGCGCACAAAAGGCCACCACTTTTATTGAAGTGTGTGGCGAAAAGTTCGATGCCAAGGCACAGAATTTCATTCACGTCGTTGCTGAAAACGACCGCCTCCCGCTTCTGCCGGAGATCGCCGAACTGTTCGACCTGTACAAGGCCGAGCAGGAAAAATCGGTCGATGTGGATGTCACCAGTGCTTTCGCATTGAACCAAGAACAGCAAGACAAACTCGCCAAGGTTCTCAGTGCACGGCTCGGCCGGGAAGTGCGCCTGCATGCTGCGGAGGATGCCTCTCTCATAGGGGGTGTCGTAATCCGCGCCGGCGACCTGGTTATCGATGGCTCAGTTCGTGGCAAGATCGCGAAACTAGCCGAAGCATTGAAATCTTGAGTTTGAAGGGGCAGCAGAGCAATGCAGCAACTCAATCCTTCCGAAATAAGTGAAATCATCAAGGGTCGCATCGACAAGCTCGATGTAACCTCCCAAGCCCGTAACGAAGGCACAGTCGTCAGCGTGTCTGACGGTATCGTGCGGATTCACGGTCTGGCCGACGTAATGTACGGCGAGATGATCGAGTTTCCGGGCGGCGTCTACGGTATGGCGCTGAACCTTGAGCAAGACTCCGTGGGTGCCGTTGTACTGGGCGCTTACACGACTCTGGCTGAAGGCATGAGCGCCAAGTGCACTGGCCGCATCCTCGAAGTTCCGGTTGGTAAGGAACTGCTGGGTCGCGTTGTCGATGCACTGGGTAACCCAGTTGACGGCAAAGGTCCGCTGAACAACACCGAGACCGATGCGGTCGAGAAAGTTGCTCCAGGCGTGATCTGGCGTAAGTCGGTAGACCAGCCTGTACAGACTGGCTACAAGGCTGTCGATGCCATGATTCCTGTCGGGCGTGGCCAGCGTGAGCTGATCATCGGTGACCGTCAGATCGGTAAAACCGCTCTGGCCATCGACGCAATCATCAACCAGAAGAACAGCGGCATCTTCTGCGTCTACGTAGCAATCGGTCAGAAGCAATCGACCATCGCCAACGTTGTTCGCAAGCTCGAAGAAAACGGCGCACTGGCTAACACCATCGTCGTGGCTGCAAGTGCTTCCGAATCCGCTGCGCTGCAATTCCTTGCACCGTACTCGGGTTGCACCATGGGCGAGTTCTTCCGCGACCGCGGTGAAGACGCGCTGATCGTTTATGACGATCTGTCCAAGCAAGCAGTGGCTTACCGCCAGATTTCCCTGCTGCTGCGCCGTCCACCAGGCCGTGAAGCTTACCCAGGCGACGTGTTCTATCTCCACTCCCGTCTGCTGGAGCGCGCATCGCGTGTTTCCGAAGAGTACGTAGAGAAGTTCACCAATGGCGCAGTGACCGGCAAAACCGGCTCGCTGACCGCACTGCCGATCATCGAAACCCAGGCTGGCGACGTTTCCGCGTTCGTTCCGACCAACGTGATTTCCATCACCGACGGTCAGATCTTCCTGGAATCGGCCATGTTCAACTCCGGCATCCGTCCGGCTGTGAACGCCGGTGTTTCGGTATCCCGTGTGGGTGGTGCCGCTCAGACCAAGATCATCAAGAAGCTTTCCGGTGGTATCCGTACCGCTCTGGCTCAGTACCGTGAACTGGCGGCATTCGCCCAGTTTGCTTCTGACCTGGACGAGGCGACCCGCAAGCAACTTGAGCATGGTCAGCGCGTTACCGAGCTGATGAAGCAGAAGCAATACGCACCAATGTCGATCGCTGACATGGCGCTGTCGCTGTATGCCGCTGAGCGTGGGTTCCTGACTGACGTCGAAATCGCCAAGATTGGCAGCTTTGAACAAGCGCTGATTGCTTACTTCAACCGCGATCACGCCGATTTGATGGCGAAGATCAACGTGAAGGGTGACTTCAATGACGAAATCGATTCTGGCATGAAAGCCGGCATCGAGAAGTTCAAGGCCACCCAAACCTGGTAAGCCGCAGCGGGGGCCGCAAGGCTCCCGCTTGCTAACCTGATAGGTGTTACATGGCAGGCGCAAAAGAGATTCGCAGCAAGATTGCGAGCATCAAAAGCACGCAAAAGATCACCAGCGCCATGGAAAAAGTGGCGGTCAGCAAAATGCGCAAGGCTCAAATGCGCATGGCTGCTAGCCGTCCTTACGCGGAGCGCATTCGTCAGGTGATTGGTCATCTGGCAAACGCCAACCCGGAGTACCGCCACCCGTTCATGATCGAGCGCCCTGTGAAGCGCGTCGGTTATGTCGTAGTGAGCAGTGACCGTGGTCTGTGTGGTGGATTGAATACCAACCTGTTCAAGACTCTGGTCAAGGACATGGCGGTGAACCGTGAAAACGGTGTAGAGATCGATCTGTGCGTGGTCGGCAGCAAAGGTGCGGCATTTTTCCGCAACTTCGGCGGTAACGTCGTCGCTGCGATCAGCCACCTGGGCGAAGAGCCGTCGATCAACGACTTGATCGGCAGCGTCAAGGTGATGCTGGATGCCTACCTGGATGGCCGTATTGATCGCCTGTCCGTGGTATCCAACAAGTTCATCAACACCATGACCCAGCAACCAACAGTGGAGCAATTGATTCCGCTGGTGGCAACCCCGGATCAAGGGCTCAAGCACCACTGGGACTATCTCTACGAACCCGATGCCAAAGAGCTGCTAGACGGCCTCATGGTTCGCTACGTGGAATCGCAGGTGTACCAGGCGGTGGTCGAGAACAACGCAGCTGAACAAGCAGCGCGGATGATCGCGATGAAGAACGCCACAGACAACGCCGGTGATTTGATCAGCGATTTGCAGCTGATCTACAACAAGGCGCGTCAGGCAGCGATCACCCAAGAGATCTCGGAAATCGTCGGCGGCGCTGCCGCGGTTTAACGGTTCAAATATTAGAGGAACCAGCTAATGAGTAGCGGACGTATCGTTCAAATCATCGGCGCCGTGATCGACGTGGAATTCCCACGCGATAGCGTACCGAGTATCTACAACGCGCTGGAAGTTCAAAGCGCGGCAGGAACCACCCTGGAAGTTCAGCAGCAGCTGGGCGACGGCGTGGTTCGTACCATTGCGATGGGCTCCACCGAGGGCTTGAAGCGTGGTCTGGAAGTAACAGACTCTGGCGCAGCCATCTCCGTACCGGTCGGTAAAGCGACTCTGGGCCGGATCATGGACGTGCTGGGCAACCCGATCGACGAAGCTGGCCCGATTGCCACCGAAGAGCGCTGGGGCATTCACCGTCCTGCACCGTCCTTCGCTGAGCAGGCTGGCGGCAACGACCTTCTGGAAACCGGCATCAAGGTTATCGACCTGGTTTGCCCGTTCGCCAAAGGCGGTAAAGTCGGTCTGTTCGGTGGTGCCGGTGTCGGCAAGACCGTAAACATGATGGAACTGATCCGTAACATCGCCATCGAGCACAGCGGTTATTCCGTGTTCGCCGGTGTGGGTGAGCGTACTCGTGAGGGTAACGACTTCTACCACGAGATGAAGGATTCCAACGTTCTGGACAAAGTGGCACTGGTTTACGGTCAGATGAACGAGCCGCCGGGTAACCGTCTGCGCGTAGCACTGACCGGCCTGACCATGGCCGAGAAGTTCCGTGACGAAGGTAACGACGTTCTGCTGTTCGTCGACAACATCTATCGTTACACCCTGGCCGGTACCGAAGTATCCGCACTGCTGGGCCGTATGCCTTCCGCAGTAGGTTACCAGCCGACTCTGGCTGAAGAGATGGGCACTCTGCAAGAGCGCATCACTTCCACCAAGAATGGTTCGATCACCTCGATCCAGGCCGTATACGTACCAGCGGACGACTTGACTGACCCGTCGCCTGCGACCACGTTTGCCCACTTGGACGCCACCGTCGTACTGTCCCGTGATATCGCTTCCCTGGGTATCTACCCTGCGGTAGACCCACTGGACTCGACTTCGCGTCAGCTGGACCCGAACGTCATTGGCCAGGAACACTACGACACCGCTCGCGGCGTTCAGTATGTGTTGCAGCGTTACAAAGAGCTGAAAGACATCATCGCGATTCTGGGTATGGACGAGCTGTCGGAGACCGACAAACAGTTGGTTAACCGTGCTCGTAAGATCCAGCGCTTCCTGTCCCAGCCTTTCTTCGTGGCAGAAGTCTTCACCGGTGCTTCGGGTAAATACGTTTCCCTGAAAGACACCATTGCTGGCTTCAAAGGCATCCTCAACGGTGACTACGACCACCTGCCAGAACAAGCGTTCTACATGGTCGGCGGCATCGAAGAAGCGATCGAGAAAGCCAAGAAACTGTAATCCCGGCGCCCGGAAACGGGCGCTAATTAGGTTGAGGCAAGCAAATGGCTATGACAGTCCATTGCGACATCGTCAGCGCGGAAGGGGAAATCTTCTCCGGTCTGGTCGAGATGGTGATTGCGCACGGCAACCTGGGTGATCTCGGTATCGCTCCAGGCCACGCGCCGCTGATCACTGATCTGAAGCCGGGCCCGATCCGCTTGATCAAGCAGGGTGGGGAAGCCGAGGTGTTTTACATCTCCGGTGGTTTCCTTGAGGTTCAGCCGAACATGGTCAAGGTGCTTGCCGATACTGTGCAACGTGCTGCCGACCTGGATGAAGCTTCTGCTCAGGCTGCCGTACTGGCTGCCGAGAAGGCTCTGAACGAGAAAGGCGCAGATTTCGACTACGGCTCTGCAACTGCTCGTCTGGCCGAGGCTGCAGCTCAGCTGCGCACCGTTCAGCAAATTCGCAAGAAGTTCGGCGGCTAACCCCGCTGCATTCGATGCGCGATTGAGAAAAAGGGTAGCCTCGGCTACCCTTTTTCTTTTTTCAGATTTCCTCTTTCAAGTCAGCCCGCCTTCGGCCCGGTTGCCGCTCAGTTGGTAGTCCTATCATGTCTCTCGATATCGTTATTCTCGCTGCTGGCCAAGGTACCCGGATGCGTTCCGCCTTGCCCAAGGTCCTGCATCCTGTGGCTGGCAACTCCATGCTTGGTCATGTTATCCACAGCGCACGTCAGTTATCCCCAAGTGGAATACACGTCGTGATCGGACACGGTGCGGATGCTGTTCGTGAACAGCTGGCAGCCGATGACCTGAATTTCGTGATGCAGGACAAGCAACTGGGCACAGGCCACGCCGTTGCTCAGGCGCTGCCTGCACTTACGGCTGAGACCGTGTTGATTCTTTATGGCGATGTGCCGTTGATTGAAGTGGAGACGCTTGCGCGCCTGCTCAAACTCGTCAATCCGCAGCAACTGGGCCTGTTGACCGTTACTCTGGACGACCCCACCGGCTACGGCCGCATCGTTCGCGACCAGCAGAATCGTGTCTGCGCGATTGTCGAGCACAAGGATGCGAACGATGCACAGAAGGCAATCACCGAAGGCAACACTGGCATTCTCGCGGTGCCTGCCAAGCGTCTCGCTGACTGGCTGGGGCGGCTGTCGAACAACAACGCCCAAGGCGAGTATTACCTCACAGACGTAATCGCCATGGCCGTCAATGATGGGCTGATTGTTGCTACAGAGCAGCCTTACGACGCAATGGAAGTGCAGGGTGCCAATGATCGCAAACAGCTCTCCGAGCTGGAGCGCCATTATCAGCTGCGCGAAGCCCGCCGGTTGATGGCAGGTGGTGTGACCCTGCGTGACCCTGCGCGATTCGATGTGCGCGGCGAAGTCAGCGTCGGCCGCGATGTGCTGATCGACATCAACGTGATCCTTGAAGGCAAGGTAGTCATCGAGGACAACGTGGTCATCGGCCCTAACTGCGTCATCAAAGACAGCACCCTGCGCAAGGGGGTCATCGTCAAAGCCAACAGCCACATCGAAGGTTCAATTCTGGGCGAGGGCAGCGATGCCGGCCCGTTTGCACGCCTTCGCCCTGGCAGTGTGCTGGGTGCCAAAGCACATGTGGGTAACTTTGTCGAACTCAAGAATGCGAACTTGGGCGAGGGTGCCAAGGTTGGCCACCTGACCTATCTGGGCGATGCCGAGGTCGGCGCACGTACCAACATAGGTGCCGGGACGATTACCTGCAATTACGATGGGGCCAACAAGCACAAGACCACGTTGGGTGCAGACGTGTTCATTGGTTCTAACAACTCACTGGTTGCGCCTGTGGATATCTTTGACGGTGCGACGACTGCAGCCGGTTCGACCATCACGCAGAACGTGCCCGCTGAACAACTCGGCGTGGCTCGCGCCCGCCAACGCAACATCGAAGGCTGGAAGCGTCCGGTAAAAATCAGGAAAGACTGAGTTATCCACAGCCCGGAAAAATGATGTTCTGTGGGGGCGGACTCGTACGCGAAAGCCATCCCCCGTCCTGGAATCTTTGTAAATAGTTTTCGCGGACGAGTCCGCTCCCACGAAATGCATTCCGGATTGGTCCAACTGGCCTATGCATACTTCTGAGAGCGGAGCACTGGAGCGAGAGTTACAGGAATCTCGTTCCTAAAGTTCCATTGAAAATACCCTGCCAAACCCTCTGGCCTTGACCAAACCCAAAAAATAGGTTTTGATTGCCTTCGTTATCTTTCGAAACGAAACTTGAGGCTGTCATGTCGAAGCGCAATACACCACAACGCCGCCACAATATTCTTGCTTTGCTCAATGAGCTGGGTGAAGTCAGTGTCGACGATTTGGCCAAACGCTTTGAAACTTCTGAAGTTACGATTCGAAAGGATTTGGCAGCCCTTGAAACCAATGGTTTGCTGTTGCGCCGTTACGGGGGCGCAGTGCCGCTTCCTCACGAGCTGATCAGCGAAAGCAGCCAGCCGGTTTCCCGTTACAAACAGGCCATTGCCCGCGCTGCGGTTTCCCGAATTCGCGAGCACGCCAGAATTATTGTCGACAGTGGCAGCACCACGGCTGCGTTGATCCCTGAACTGGGCCAGCAACCTGGCCTGGTGGTCATGACCAACTCACTGCATGTGGCGCGAGCCCTTACTGAACTGGAACACGAACCGGTCCTGTTGATGACTGGCGGAACATGGGATCCGCACTCGGAGTCTTTTCAGGGGCAGGTCGCTGAACAGGTACTGCGCTCCTACGATTTCGATCAGTTGTTCATCGGTGCCGACGGCATCGATCTGACTCGTGGCACCACCACGTTTAATGAGCTGCTGGGTTTAAGCCGGGTCATGGCGGAAGTCGCCCGGGAAGTCGTTGTCATGGTCGAGGCCGACAAGGTCGGTCGCAAGATCCCCAATCTGGAGCTGCCCTGGAGCAGTATCCACACCCTTATTACTGATGATCGCCTGCCCAGCGAGGCTCGCGATCAGATACAGGCCCGCGGCATCAATCTGATTTGTGCTGCTGTCAGCTAGGAGATAACCATGTGTGGAATCGTCGGCGCCGTTGCTGAACGTAATATCACGGCCATTTTGCTCGAAGGCCTCAAGCGTCTTGAGTACCGCGGTTACGACAGCGCAGGCGTTGCTGTTTTCAGTAACGAAGGCACCCTTGAGCGCCGTCGTCGCTCGGGCAAGGTCAGTGAGCTGGAACAGGCACTGGCAGGCGAGCCGCTGACCGGCCGTCTGGGCATCGCCCACACACGTTGGGCGACCCACGGTGCACCGTGTGAACGTAACGCTCATCCACACTTCTCGGCCGATAAACTGGCAGTTGTCCACAACGGCATCATCGAGAACCACGAAGCGCTACGTGAACAGCTGAAAAGCCTGGGTTACGTCTTCGCATCCGATACCGACACCGAAGTCATCGTTCACCTGCTGCACCACAAGCTAAAGGACACGCCAGATCTGGCGGTTGCCCTGAAGGCTGCCGTGAAAGAATTGCACGGTGCCTATGGTCTTGCCGTGATCAACGCTGCACAACCGGATCGCCTGCTGGCCGCCCGCAGTGGCAGCCCGCTGGTGATCGGCATGGGCCTGGGTGAAAACTTCCTGGCCTCCGATCAACTGGCGCTGCGTCAGGTGACCGACCGTTTCATGTACCTGGAAGAAGGCGATATCGCCGAGATCCGTCGCGACAGCGTGCAGATCTGGAACGTCGAGGGTGTGTCGGTCGAGCGTGAAGTGGTGCAATATCATGAAGGCGCTGAAGCCGCTGACAAGGGCGAATACCGTCACTTCATGCTCAAGGAAATCCACGAGCAGCCCAAGGTTGTACAGCGCACCCTCGAAGGTCGCCTGGGGCAACAGCAAGTGCTGGTCCACGCATTTGGTCCACAGGCTGCCGAACTGTTCGCCAAAGTACGCAACGTTCAGATAGTGGCGTGTGGCACCAGCTACCACGCAGGCATGGTCGCGCGTTACTGGCTTGAAGGTCTGGCCGGCATTCCTTGCCAGGTGGAAGTGGCCAGCGAGTTCCGCTACCGCAAGGTCGTGGTTCAGCCGGACACCTTGTTCGTCTCGATCTCGCAATCCGGCGAAACCGCCGACACACTGGCAGCGCTGCGCAACGCCAAGGAACTGGGCTTTCTGGCCAGCCTGGCGATCTGCAACGTCGGCATCAGCTCACTGGTACGTGAATCCGACCTGACCCTGCTGACCCAGGCTGGCCCGGAAATCGGCGTGGCATCGACCAAAGCCTTCACCACCCAACTGGTCGCCTTGCTGCTGCTGACCCTGTCACTCGGCCAAGTCAAAGGTTCGTTGGAAGAGGGCGTTGAAGCACAACTGGTCGAGGAACTGCGCCGCCTGCCAACCCGACTCGGCGAAGCCCTGGCAATGGACGGCACCATCGAGAAAGTCGCCGAGCTGTTCGCCGAGAAGCACCACACCCTGTTCCTCGGTCGTGGCGCGCAATTCCCTGTAGCAATGGAAGGCGCACTCAAGCTCAAAGAAATCTCCTACATCCACGCCGAAGCCTACCCGGCCGGCGAACTCAAACACGGCCCGCTGGCGCTGGTCGATGCCGACATGCCGGTCGTCACCGTCGCGCCGAACAACGAGCTGCTGGAGAAACTCAAATCCAACCTGCAGGAAGTACGCGCCCGCGGCGGCGAGTTAATCGTGTTCGCGGATGAGCTGGCTGGGCTCAAGAACGGCGAAGGCACTCACGTCATCGCCATGCCGCACATCATCGATGCCTTGGCACCGATTCTGTACACCGTTCCGCTGCAGCTGCTTTCGTATTATGTGGCTGTGTTGAAAGGGACGGATGTTGACCAGCCGAGGAACCTGGCGAAGTCGGTGACGGTGGAGTGAGTTATCCACAGGGGTGGGGGTTTTGATTTTTGAGAATTAAAACTGTCGCAGGTTTCTCCAAAATAGTTTCTCGCCCCGTCACTTAGACAGCCTCTTTGCCTCTTGGGGTCCGTTCGTGTCGCTGACGACGTGACGGACCCTATTCGCTCTGTTAGATACCGACTAGCAGGTCTGACTTTGGGGTAACTCCTTATGAGGCAACGCCAGGTCGGCAGATCGGTCAATTCTGCATCAGCGATAACACCGGGCTTCAGATTCGGGAATTTCTTACCTGTCGATGCCCGGAATCGTAACTCAGCCTTCGCTATTCATTGCCCGCCATCATCCCACGGCTCGTAGCGCCAACCTGTTGGTTGCCAGATGAACTGGTGCGTCAATTCCAAGGCCTGCAGAAAATCAAGATCGTGAGCACTCACTATGAGCGCGCCTTTGAATTGTCCGAGCAACTGCTCGACTGCTTCCAAGGCCGCGATGTCGAGATGGTTGTTCACTTCGTCGAGCAGCAACAGTTGCGTCTGTTCGGGGCCGCCTGCCAGCCAGGCGAGCGTTGCGCGCAGGCGCTCGCCACCACTGAGCCGACCGAATGGCGTAGCCATCTGCCGAGCGTCGAGCCCGGCGTTGGCGAAGACCTGGCGAAAGCGGCCCTCCTCGACAGTGCCTAGCTCATTGCGTAGCACCTGCTCGATACTGTGCTCGGGGTCGAAGGTTTGAGCGTGCTGGTCGATCAGGTGAGTGCGTGAGATATGCCGGGCGATGCCGCTGGCGGGCGCCAGTTGCCCGGCTATCACCTTCAGCAGGGTTGATTTTCCGCAGCCGTTCGGCCCGATCACCGCGACTCGCATCGGGCCGTGCAGGGTGAGATCGATGAAGCGGCTGTCGGGGGGGCCGTAGGGGAGCTCGCAGTGTTCGAGCGTGACCACTTGGGTCGCGTTGGCGACCAGGCCGGTCGGGGCGAGCAGTTGGCTTGGGCGTACCGGCTCGACGTTCGCATTGGCCTGGTCGACCCGCTCTCGCGCCATTTGGCTCAGACGCGCCTGCTGGATGCGCTGATGGCCGCTGTGCTGCTCGGCGCGCTCTGCCTGCGCATTGGCGACGATGGCCGGGGTGCCTGTGGCACGCGCCACCTTACGACCATGACTGGCACTTTGCACTTCGCGCTGGCGGGCCATGGTGATCTGCTGCTCGACGCTGTCGCGTGCCGCGCGTGCCCTGACCAGTGTAGCCTGTGCGTTGTCCTGCTCCGCCTGGCGCTGCTCGCGATAGTTGTTGTAGCCGCCGCTGTATTGAACCAGCGCGTCGCTGCGAAGCTCGAGGATACGATCGGCATGTTCCAGCAGCGCCCGGTCGTGGGAGATGACAATGCGGGTTTCCTTGCCTTGGCGCAGCTCTTTGCTCAACTGCTCGCGGGCCTGGCGATCCAGATGGTTGGTGGGCTCGTCGAGTATCAATACCCGCGCGCCGCCGAGGCGCAGACCGGCGAGCATCAGGCGTACAGTCTCGCCTCCGCTCAAGGCCTCGCTTGCGCGATCAAGCGGCAGATGTGCTAGGCCCAAGCGCGTCAGACAGGCGTGGATATCGCCCAGCAGGTTCCAGCGGTCGTCGATCAGGTCGAACAGCGCTGGGTCGCAGGCGCCCGCCTCGACCTCTGCCAAGGCCTGCAAAGCGTTATGTACCCCCAGCAGGTCGGCAACGGTCCCGTCGATAGGCCCGAGCCATTGCGGCAAATAACCGACACTGCCAGCACACTGGACGCTGCCTTCGCTCGCGGTCAGGCGACCCGCCATGATCTGCGCCAACATCGATTTGCCGCTGCCGTTGGGCCCGACGATGCCGGTGAACTGCCTGGAGAACGTTGCGTTGAGCCCCGAGAACAGCGGCCTGCCGTCTGGCAGGCGCAAGGTCAGGTCTTTGATGATCAAGGTGGCGTTGTCGCTACTCATCTCGATCTCTTCCCAAAACCAGGATGACCCAGCTCAGGGCCAGCGCAGCCACGCTCAACGAGGCCAGCAGCAGATTGTCCCAGACGCCGATTATCCCGCCGAGCAACGCCGTGACGGCTGCGGCGCCGGCAGCTAGTGAAGCGGCGATGCCCAGCACCGTGCCACGCAGGCTTGACTGCTCGCATGCCAAGGCATGCCCGATCAAAGCAGTGTAGGCCACCCCATAGGCGATCGCGGCAAGCGCACCGAAAACCAGGGCAAGCGAGTTGTCGAGCGTGGCCGCTAGCAATGCGCAGCTTACCACCAGCACGGGGATGGCTGCGCGCGCGATCTGTGGCGCTGGATACCGGGTTTGCAAGGCTCCGGCCACCCAGATGAAGGCGATGCACATGCCGATCCCGACCACTGTTAGCAGTAGGCTGATGCTGCCTACGGTCTGGCTCTGGCGTGCGAGCATCCAGGGCAAGTACTGGTAAAAGAGATTCCAGCCGATTTGCAGCCAGAGCAGTGCAAACAATGGTCTGCGCGTGGCTGGCGAGGTGAAGCCGTTCAAGACCTGTCTGATCAGCGATGGGCCCATTGTTGCAGCCGGAGCTGGGGTAGAGGGCAGCAAGAAGGCCATCAACAGGCACAGCACGCTGAGGGTCAGCGCGACCTGCAAGGGCAGGAGCAGGCTTGCTCCCGGTGTATGAGCTGCTAGCAGGATGCCCGTGAGCGCGGGACCGGTGAAAAAACCCGCAGTCATGGCAAACATTACCCAGCCAATGCGTTTCATTGCGCTGTCGGGGGTCTGGACCAGCATGGCCTGTGCTACCGGGACGCTACCGGCGAAGGTGCCTCCCAGCAAGCGCCCGGCGATCAGCAAGCCCACGCTGCCCACGCTCACGGCCCAAGTGCTCAGGGCATACCCGGCGACCGACCCTGTCACCGCAAGCAGAAGCGTTGGGCGCCGCCCGATGCGGTCTGAAAGCGCACCCAGCAGAGGCGCGCCCACCATCATCGCAAAGGCGTAGCCTGCCAACAGCACGCCGTAGAGCCCGGCGGTCCGAGCGGCAGTAGGTGCGCTGCCGAAAACCACCCCCGCAGGGTCGCCCGGGTCGAGCAGCATCGGTAGCATCGGCAGCAGCAATGCCGTGCCCAGGCCGTCGATGAAAATGATCATCAGCAGGATCAAGGGCGCGGCCTTGGCAGTGGCGGGTGTCTGCGAGAGAACGGCGGTCATGGCTGGCTCCTTGCGAAAAAGGTGCGAGTGGGCATGGTGTCAGGTGAGGCAATCCGAGTCATTCGCCGTAGGTCCTCAGGTAGCGGCCATCGAGAAAGCGTTGGCTCAGCGCCAGGTAATCGCATCGCTCCGACTGCGCCATGGTTTCGAAGAACAACATCTCGCGGGTGATCAGTTCCACACCGTGGCGTGACATGCGCGAGAGCGCGACCTCGTGATCCAGGACGCTGCGGGACGCCACTGCGTCTACCACAACCGAAACCTGGTCACCGCGTGCGCGTAGCGCCAGTGCCGATTGCAGGATACACACGTGGGTTTCCACACCCGCGAAAATCCAGTGATTGCCGGGCGTAGCGGTACGGAAGATGTCGATCCCCCGTTCATCGAGCACATTGAAGTGGCATTTGGAAAATGTTGTGCAAACACCTGCTGCCTTGCGTAGTCGTGCTGGCAGCGCGCCCAGCTTTTCATGGAAGACTAGAGCAATGGGCAGCTCGATTTCCTGGGCAAGCTCCGCCAGCCAGCAGCAATGCTCCAGCACGCGGCTAGCGTCCTGGATCATGGGCAGCAGATCGACTTGCATGTTGTTAATGATCAGGGTTTTTTTGCCATGGGCACGGGAAGGGATCGAAGATGTCATGCAAGCCTCATTGCAAGTAATGGCGCATCACGCGCGGTGCGAGACGCTCGACGGCGCCCATTTTTTCGGCGATGCGCAGCAGGCGCTGGTCCAGTTGGCGTATCAGTTTCCCGGACGCCGATTCAACGCCCATCAGGTCCTTGACCAGCTCGAACTGGATGCGTGCACTGGCATTGCTGCCTTGGTCCACTGACGCGCCGAAACGCTGGGCCAGCACCAGACCTGAGGTCAGGGCGCCTTCATGGCCGCCATAGGAGAAGTCGGTTCCGCAGTACCAGATTCGTTCACGGCCTTGGATCGCCCTTATCAGGGAGCGCCGATGCAGGTCGAGTGGTCGCAGCTTGGGCAGCTTCCACTGCTTGCGCAGGATGACCTTGGATGGGTCCAGCACCATTTTCGGGTCGAACGTCACGTAAAGCGGCGTGGATGAGGGCTCGAAGTGGGTGACTACTCGGGTCAGGGTCCCCCAGGCATTGTTCGCCTCGGCCGGTGCGTCTGCGGCTTTGACGAAGACGCAGTAACTTTCGGGCGAGCCGTGGGCGACCGCTGCGCTGTCACTGTGCAGGATGGCTTCGACCGGAACATATTCGTACGCCCCGAGCAGGGTTGTCTGTTCGGGAGTGGGCGTCTCGAGCAGGCGCAGCGCCTGATCGGCGTGGTTCGCCAGTACAACCTGGTCGAAATCCTGTGATCCTGCAAACGTGCTGACCTCCACGCCCCGCTCGTGCGGACGGACAGCCGTCACTGGGGTATTCAGGCGCACCCGCGGGCCGAGCACGCGATGCATGATCTTCAGGTATCCATCAATCCCGCCTGTGGCCTTGCGCCAGTAAGCGGGTGAGAAGAACGACAGCAGGTTCATGTTGAAGGAGACCGCGCAGTACACCAGGCTGTAGTCCAGTGAGGGACCATTGCATCCGGAGTACACGGTCAACAGCGGGAGCAAGGCTTGGTGGACAAAGCTGGAGTCGTAGCCCCGCTCCCTGACGAAATCTCCCACCGACCAGCTCTTGTAGCGTTCCTGGTGGAGGCTGACCTCAACCATGTCCTGATGAAACCGATCGAATGCCTGTCGCAGCGCCGGACTCAATGCTTTGCCGGTGTGCTGGTTGCTCCATAGCTCGGAGGCGTCGGGGTCCAGGCAACTGAATGACAAGGGCGCGACGAAGGTTCCCACATCGAGCGCCTTGAGATGCGCCATCAAATTGGGTGCGAGCCGCTCCGTGAAGTATTCGACACCCATGTCGGCATGGATTAGCTTGCCCTCATGTATCAGGGTGTGGGTGAAAGCGTGGCCACCCAACTGCTCGCCCGCCTCGAACAGGGTGACCTGGTGCAGCGCGGCGAGATGCCAGGCAAGCGTCGCGCCTGCGGTCCCGCCACCAACGATAGCGATTCGTTGTGGTTTCATCGCGATGCCTCTTTCGATTGGTGATGGGCGTCTATGGCAGCGATAAGGCGCGTAAGTACCTGGCCCGGGCCCGGCTCGATGAAGTCGAGCAGTGAATAACGTTGCCTCAGCACTTGGATTGTCTGCAGCCAGCGCACCGGGCTGGTCAGCTGGAAAACGATTTCTTCGAGCAGATGGGTGTCAGGTACCGGTCCGCCATGGGTGGTGGAAATCAATGGACAGGTCCCGGTGCTGAAAGTGACCCGCTCCACATAGCGACTCAGGGCTACGCGTGCGGTTTCCATGTACCGGGAATGAAACGCCCCGCTGACATTCAGCTGCACCGCGCGCAGGCCGCGTTGTTGAAGGTCGTGTGCCGCGCGCTCGATGGCCTGGCTCGGACCGCTGAGCACGGTTTGCTCCGGCCCGTTCACGTTGGCAATGTCGAGACTGTCCAGCCCCTGTTCGAGCAGGCAGGCCTCCAGGCCCTGGGCGTCGATGCCCATCACCGCGAGCATCGCCCCGTCCCCGGCAGCCTTCATCAGCTGTCCACGCTCGATCACCAGTTTCAAGGTGTCTGCGAAACCGAGCCGGCCGCTGGCGTGGATGGCGCCGAACAGCCCCAGGCTGTGGCCAAGCATCAGGTCGGCTCGATCTATATCGCGGTCCTGGCGCATTGCCTCGAAGCTCATCGCGCTGACGACGAATACGGCAGGCTGCGTGAAAGCGGTGTCGGCAAGTCTGCCGGCATCTTCGAGCAACTCGGCTAGCCGCAGGCCCAGCAGTGTCTCAGCGATTTCGGTCATCTCGCGGAACCTGGGCAGAAGCTCCAGCCCCATTCCAGGAAATTGCGAGCCTTGGCCAGGAAAGACGATTGCCAGCGCGCCAGGTCGTTCAAAGTTCATGCAGCACCACCTTCGGGCGTGCCGCAGGCTTTTGCCCGCGCGCCACATCATGGGTTGGGTTCAGTGAAACCAAGCCTTGGATACGCAGAACCGGACTCATGTCCTGCGCAAGAAACTCGAAATCGTGGGTCACGCTCCGGGCGGTTTTTTCGCGTCGCTGGCAGCACACGTAGGCAATCGCCGCATGAGTGGACAGCCGCTCGACCTTCTCGGCCATCCAGGGTACCCAGGCCGGACCTGCCTCCCCGTCGTCGAGCAGTAGCGCGGTCTGCAGACCGGCGTCGATGATTGCGGGCGACAGTGGCATAGAGAAGCTGCGCGCGGGCAGCGCACTCGCCTGCACCTTGTCGTCTCCAACACAGGCCCAGCGCAGCAGGCGCAGTGAGTCACCGTAGCAATAGCCCATGCGTGCGAACTTCTGGTAGATCGCTGTGCGCTGCAGGTAATGGCCCGAGTCCAGCGTCCAAGGCTGCTGCTGGTCGTGGCTGTGCTGCTCCAGGGTGGAGGCGCTGGCGACAGTAGTGTTGGCGATGGTCACTACAAACCTATCCGCTGTCTGCTCCGTGCCGACGCAATCAAACGACTGGGCGCGGGCCTCGAATCGCACATCCATCAGTCCAGCGGTTGAAGTGTCAGCCAGCAGGCGTGCCAAGTAGTAGCCTGCCGGTACTATCGCCTGTCCGTCGATGTTGTGGTCGGCCAGCAGCGTGTCAAGGCTTTCGAAACCCGACTCCCGAGCCTGCACCCAGAGTGGCGTGCCGTCGAAGCAATATTCCGGCAGCTCGAGCGGTTCATCGGCTGCGAACAGGGCGTGCCAATCTGGCAGTGCACCACCCAGATAAGCCAGGCGAACGCTGTCCAGGTCCATGTCTTGCTGCTGGCCCGGCATGCGCATCGAGTTCATCGCGTTTGCATCACAACCCGCCACCGCAGTGCTTTCACCGTTACCACGCAGGTCTACCAACGATAGCGCCAACTGGCGGCGCAGATCCTGCGTCGAGTCGCTGCACAAGGCTAGGCGGTGGCGTAGGTGATCACGCTGGTGTGCAAGGCTGGAGGCCAGGCGTGGCAGAGGCACATCGTTTTGCTCCAACCATTGCAATAGCGCGATACGAGAGGCATCCAGTGCCTGAACACTATGGGCCGACAGCATGATCAGCTGTCTCGCCGATGTTGGATGTCTCGCCGGCCTCGAGGTCTGGATCGCAGAGCTCAGCAGCACGTGTGCGTTGGCACCTCCTGCGCCAAAGGACGACAACGCCGCGCGATAGGGTTGGTTATCGCGTGCAGGCCATGGCCTGGCATGGCGATTGACCATCAGTCCGGTCGCCTGAGGCTCCAGTAATGGATTGGCCGGGTGTGCATGCAGCGACGGGAGCAGTGTGCGATGACGCATCTGCAGCAGGATCTTCACTGCACCCGCCAGTCCGGCTGCCGACTCCAGGTGGCCGATGTGGCCCTTTATCGAGCCGATCGGCAGACGCGAGGTCTCCGTGCGTCCTTCGCCAAGCACCGCCGCCAGGCTCTTGAACTCGATCGGATCGCCGAGCGCGGTGCCGGTGCCGTGAGCCTCGACGTAGTCCAGTTGCGTCGGAGCCCACTTGGCCTTGTCCAAGGCCTCGCGAATCAGGCGGGACTGCGCCTGCGGGTTGGGTGCGCTGTAGCCGTTGGATTTGCCTCCGGCATTTAGTGCCGAGGCTTCTATCACCCCGTACAACGGATCCTCATCCGCCAGAGCCCGGTCGAGCGGTTTGAGCAGCATGGCGCACACCCCTTCGCCGTCGACGAAACCATCGGCGCCCTCGCCGAACGGTCGGCATACGCCCTCTAGCGAGAGCATGTGCAAGCGGCACAAGTCGTCGTACTGTCGAGGGTGTGCGATCACGTTCACGCCTCCGACCAGGGCCATGTCGCAGTCGCCTAGGCGCAACGCATTCACCGCAGTGTGCAGAGCGGTCAAGGAGGCAGAGCATGCGGTATCGACCGCCATGCTCGGACCGTGCAGATCAAAGTGGTATGACACCCGATTGGCGATCGACCAATGCAGTGATGTCGGCCTCGGGCCGTCGCTGTCTATCGGTGTCAGGTTGGCATAGCCGGTATTCATCACGCCGACGTACACGCCGGTTCGGCTGCCCTTGAGTCGCGATGCCGGATGAGCACCATGCAGAAATGTCTGGTACGCGGTCTCCAGGAACAACCGTTCCTGGGGATCCATCAGGGTTGCGTCCATTGGTGTGATGTTGAAGAACCCGTGATCGAACCTGTCGACGTCACTGAGAAATGCACCAACACCGGCATAGGTCGACGTTTGCATGTGCTCCCGGGGCCAGCGTGCGGGAGGTAACGGACTGCTCAGAGGCACGTCCTGCAGCAGTCGCTCCCAGAGCTGTGCGGTGTCCTCCGCACCCGGGAAACGTCCGCGGTAGCCGATGATGGCGATCGCTTGCGCCTGCGCTGGTTGATCGGTGCGCAGGTCAGCAGGCTGTGGTCCTTGCCCGGTCGTGGCGTGTGCATGACCCGCAGCTGTTACCTTGGCTTGCGCGCTCGTGGCGTGCTGGCCCAGATGACCGGCCAGTTGCGCGATGCTTGGGTATTCGAACAGCAAGGTCGCGGGCAGATAGCCGTAACGAGCCTGCATCGGCTTGATCAATTCCAGGCTGATCAGTGAGTCGATGCCGTAGCTGGCGAATGCAGCGTCATCGTCGAGTTCGTCGAGGGACATGTGCATGACCTTGGCGATGCTTTCACGCACGAAGTGCAGGGTGTCGGACTCCCCACCAGGCTGCGAGGCGATTGCAGGGGCGCTGCTGTCCGCAACCTTGAAGGCTTCTGGGTGGCACTGCTCCAGATAGCCCGCCAGGTCGGCGAGGGTGGGGTATTCGAAGAACAGCGTGGCTGGCACGTATCCGACCTTGTCTTTGAACGGCTTTACTAACTCCAACGCAATCAGGGAGTCGATCCCATAGTCCTTCAGTGCTCGCGTGGGGTCGAGGTCAGAAGGGGTCAGGTGCATGACCGAGGCGATCGCGTCCCGAGCGAACGCCATCGCCGAGCTCAAGCGCACCTCGTCGATGTTCGCGGCTGCTGCGCCCGAGGTTTGGCTGGCGCTGGCGGCAGGGGCCCTTTCGGCTGGCGCGCCTGCCGTGGCCGATACAGGAACGCGGGCGACGATCAGTCCTTGGGTTTGATTGCCGTGGTGCTCGGTGTTTTCGAAGCCGGTTTCGCGCAACAGCCGCTGCCAGGTGGCCGCGTCGAGCAATGGGCTTCCTTCTATTCGCTCGGGGCCGGTGTTGAGCCACCAGCCCTTGGTCAGGCCGAACGTCAAGGTTGCGTAGTGCTGCAGTGCCGTCACCTCGTTGAGCACGATTACGCCGCCTGGACGCAATGCGCGACGAATATTGCGCAGTGACTCGCGGATGTCGCGGGTGGCGTGGATCACGTTGGTCGCCAGCACGATGTCGAATGCGCCAAGCCATTGAGGAGGCTGTTCCACGTTGTAGATGCTGGCCTCGAAGCAGGGCTGGTCGAAGGTTCTTCTGGCCCGGTTGATGAAAGATAGCGAGAGGTCGGTGAAGCGGTACTGGCCTAGCCTGTGGCCCACGCGCGCCATCACTTGCTCGGTAGTGCTACCTGTGCCAGCGCCAATCTCGAGCACGCGAAGCGGCTGTTCAGTGCTGTCGGCCAGACGCTCGACGATGGTCGCCATGGTCTGGTTGTAATAGTCGGCCACGGGGTTGTTACGGTACACCCCCTCTACCCGGTCGAAGCTGCCATGGGGGAACAGCACCTCTAGCGGATCGGTCTTGCCTTGCAGGATCGAGGCGAAGTCGGCCATGCAGGCGTCCAGCAGATCAAGGTGCGCGCGCAGGTGGGCAAAGCGCTGCAACAAGCTGTGTCGATCCAGCGCCTGGGGCGCATCCTCTATGGCGCTCAGTGCCTGGGCCAGTGCTTGGTGGTGAGCTGCGATGTTGGTGGGAATGCCTATGCGATGAATGGCGCGACGGGCGTATTCATCCAGCGCCACGCTGGCCTGCTCGTTGCGTCTGACCCATTCGGCCTGATCATCAAACGGGGGGATTAGGCTTTGAAGTTCATCGACTGGCACGACGCCTGGGCTGTCGGCGGTTTCGAAGCCCATGGCCAACAGGGCTTGTGCGTTGGCCTTGAGCGCCATCACCTGGCGTTGGTCGCTGCTGATCAGGGCTTCGATGGTGGCGATGCCGTCTTCGGCTTCGAGTGAGCCAACCCCGACCTTTTCCATGCGTTCCCGATAGTAAGGCGCGGCCACCGCGCCGACACTGCCCCAATAACCCCAGTTGATGATCTTCGAAGGGATCTGGAAGGTCTCCTCAAGCAAGGCGGCCATGGCGTCCTTGACCGCGCAGGCGGCCGTGTAGGCGCCTTGGCCAGGATTGGCAAGGTGTGATTGGATCGAGGAAAAGAACAGCACGAAATCTACCGGATGCTGGCGCAGTGCTTGAATCAAACCATAGCTGCCCAGGAGCTTGGGCCGCAGATTGCGTTCAAGCTGGGCAGGCTGCAACGTGTCTAGGGTCTGGTCGTGCAGATCCATCGCAGAATGAATCACCGCGTCGAACGGGCCGTGCGCTTCGAAGATCGCCTCGAGCGCTTGAGGCACGCTGATGTCGCAGGAGCTATGACGCATGAGTTCATGCAGTTCGAAGTCGGGCGCAGACCTCGAGACCAGGTGCACCCGCGCCTGATGGCGCTCAACCAGATAGCTGGCAAGCATCCGTCCCAGACCGCCCGTGCCACCCAGCACCAGATAGTGCCCGCCTTTGCGCAGGGCCAGGCCCGATACGCTGCTGTTCAGCGATGCCCGTTTGAAGTGGCGGACGGCATAGCCGTCCTGAGTGATGTGCACCGGTGTCGCGGGGGCATGTGTGGGACGGTGGCTGAACGCGCGGTGCAAGGTGGCTACAGCGAAATCGCACAGGCTGAAGGCATTGATGCTCAGGTGGGGATACTCGCGACTGGCAGTCTGGGCCAGCCCCAGGCAGGTCGCATCCAACGGATAACGGACATCCTGCCCGGGTGGTCCTGCAAGGGCTCGGCAGGCAACCACATCGATCCGTGCGCGCTGTAGCCGGCTCAGAGTCTTGAGCAGATTCAGCACCGCCACTGTCACCGACGTTTGTGCCCCTTGTGCCCAAGGGCTGCGTACGATGATTGCGTAGTGATCACCGGGTGGCAGGTCAAGCGGCGCTTCGGTAAAGGTTCGCACCCTCTGCTCGCCCAGTAGTCCTGCCATTTCCTCTGCCAGCGACGGCTGTGTTGCTGGCACCAGAATCCAGTCTGGCACCGATTCTTGGGGCGAATGCGCGGTCATGGTGAATTGCCAGTCAGGCTCGAAGAGGCCAAGGCTTGGTGTGTCAGCGTTGCTGTTCATGCGCGTCTCCCAAAATGTTCCCGGAATAAGGCTTGATACCCAGGTCTATGAATTGCGCGATCACTCGGAAACGGTCATCGCAGAGCAGGATCTGGGTCCTGAAGTCGCTGGTCTTCTCCGTCAAGGCGTAGTAGGTGCCGGCCGGGCAGTCCACAGGTGCGCTCCAGACCAGTGCGCCCAGGGTGAATGGCAATACGGGTGTACTGCGGCTCTCCAGGGTCAAGGCCAATCCCGATTGCAATGCCCCGTCGAGCAACCCCCACTGCTGGATCGCTTCAGTGCCGTGGCAAATCAGGCGTGCGCATGCGAGCGGCCCTTGCCGATCAACCCAGATGACGCTGCGAAAATCCCTGCTGTACTCGATACCCAAGGCATCGAATGCCTCGTAAAGACGGGCAGCATCTATACGCCGCGCATCCGGCAGGCGTCCTTGGACCTCACGCAGGCGCTGCAATGCCTGGCTGGTCGGAGCCGGGTAATGCAGGTCGAACGAGAGCGTCCCGTTGACCAACGGTGTGTCGCCTGCCAGCAACCTGAACGTGCCATCGTCTGTAAGGGTCAGATCCAGCGCGCTATCGGCGGCGAACTGGCTGAGCGGTACGCGCCAGGTGATGTCCACCAGGCTCCTGTGCAAGGTATCGTGGCGGGCGAGACGTAACCCCCAATACAATGCGCATACGCCGGGTAGAACGCCTTGGCGGTTCACCTGATGGTCTTGGAAGACAGGGTGACGTGCGGTCACCTCCGAGGGGCGATCGTGGCAGGGCTTCAAGTTCAGCTGCAAGGTCGATGGCAGTGGGTAGCGATAGCTGCCATCGAAGCGATAAGTTGGCAAGCGTACTGGGAGTATCGAGGGGTCGAACAGTGACGGCTCAAGCGTGCCCCCCTGCAGGTAGTTGCTTGCTGCCTGTTGCAGTGCAAGGTCTTCGATTGCAGGTAGGGGATGGTCTTCGATGATGCATTCCAGGGCCTGAAGCAGGCTCTGGTGATCGTGCACCGCCACGGCAACGCGCGAGGCCATTGCGGTGCGATGCAATCCCAGGGTCTTGGTAATGGCAGCAAGACTCGCATCCGGATGTTCCGTCAGCCAGGTTTTCAGAGCCTTGGCCTGACGCTTGAGTGCTGGCGCATCGAATCCCGAGAGCACTGCAAGGCAGGGGGCTTGGTTTTGCATTCGTTCGTGGCTGGCGGGCCGTGAGGGAACGTTTTGCACCACCGCGTGTGCCCCGGAACCTCCAAAGCCATAACTGCAGACCCCGGCCCGGCGAATATCGCCGGCCTTGGGCCAGTTCTGGTTGCCGGCCTTGGCTAGTGCCGCACCCTCCAGTTTCACCCGCGGGTTCTCAGGGCCTCGCTCCGGGTTTGCCGGCACCATGGCTTCGGCGACGACCTTAACCGCCTTGATCAGGCCGAACAGTCCGGCAGCAGCCTCCAGATGGCCGAAGGCGGCCTTGGACGTGCCAAGGCAGATCGGTGCGTCGCCCCGAACGTGCATGCTGCTCAGTGCGCGACTGATGCCTTCGGCCTCGATGGGGTCGCCCAGGCGCGTGCCTGTTCCGTGGGTCTCGATGAATCCGACATCTGAGGTGCCGCCAAGGGAGCGATAAATACTTGCGATCATGTCAGCCTGGGCGCTGGCGCTTGGCGCGGTCAAGGATGCGGAGCGTCCGCAATGGCCGTCCTCGACCGCTGCCAGCAGCGCACACGGCCCCAGGCCGGGCAATGTCTCTCCGGCCCTACACAACAGCATGGCAAAAACGCCTTCGCCCCTGACATACCCGTTCGCAGCTTCGGCAAATGGGGAGCAGACACCGTTCGGTGAGAGGAACTGTCCTGCACGCAAAGCATCATCTGTGCGTGAATCGATCAGAAGATTCACCGCACCTACGAACGCCATGTCGCAGCGGCCCTGATGCAGATCGGCCGCAGCTCGGGCGAGTACGGTCAGACCGCTGGAGCAGGCCGTGTCGATCGTCACCGATGGCCCCCGCCAGTCGAATTGGTACGACAGCCGGTTGGCCAGGATGCTCGCCGAGGTGCCTGTCATGTCGTAGGCATGGGCCGTTTTTTGCCGCGCCGATACGACCGTGGCGTATTCGCAGCCTGTGGCCGCGATATAACAACCAACGCGCGCGCCGCGGTAGTCGTCGGGGACTAGGCCGGCATCTTCGAACGTCCGCCAGCACTCTTGCAGTAGCAGACGCTGGCGTGGGTCCATGTGCGCAGCCTCAACGGCCGAAATGCCGAAAAAAGAGGCATCGAAGCTGTCGATGTCATTCAGGTAGCCGCCCGGCAAGATGCTCGGCGAATCGGATCTGACGCATGGGGCTATGCAATTGCGCTGCTCCAGCATCGCTTGCCAAAGTTCATCGATGTCCAGCCCTGCCGGGCCGACGCCTGCCATCCCGAGGATGGCCAGCGGCGCAGCCTCAAACTGGGCTGCTGGTTTGGGACTGGAAAGTTCGCTTGGCGTTTCGGTATGCAATGCGTTGGCGATGGCGGTGAGACTGCTGAGTTCGTAAAAGCGATGCGGCGCAATATCCACTGCGAGTTCGTGGCGCAAGCGCTCTGCCAACAAGTTGAAGCCGATTGAATCCACACCCGCAGCGACCAGTGACTGATTGGGGTCTTGGACCTGTACACCCAATGTTTCGGCAATTAATCTGCGCAGCTCGGTGATTCCCTGCGACTCGCTGTCGCGGCTTGGACCGCTCTCTTGCTCATGCGCCGAGCGAGCCAGCGTCTGCAACTCGGCTTGCATCAGCCTGCGCAAATCGAGCTTGCCGTTGGGGGTGTGCGGCCACTGGTCCACCAATACATAGCGTGATGGGCAACGCTGCTCGGGTAGCCGAGATTCGACTTGTGCGCGCAGCGTTTCCACGTCGAATGGACGGCCTTGAGCCGGTCGAATGAATGCGCACAGGTAGGCGACAGGCTCCTCGCGCACCACACAGCAAGGCTCCACACCGGGTGCAAGGCGCCTGATCAGCGCCTCAGCCTCGGACAGCTCCACGCGATGGCCGCGTATCTTGACCTGAGAGTCCAGCCGACCGAGGTAGTCGATACGTTGCTCGCCCCAGGCTACAGCTCGATCGCCGGTGCGGTAGGCGCGATTGCTCTGCGCGCTGAATGGCTCGATGAAGTTGTGCTGCGGGGCCGGCGGCAGGTAACCCGCTCCGACCAACGATCCGCTGATGAGCAGTTCGCCGGGAACACCCAAGGCGAGCGGCTGCAATTGATCGTCCACGACCTGCAGGGCGGTGTTGTCCAGCGGATGCCCGATGCTGAGCGGCATGCCGCGGGTGACGCGCTGGCAACTGGCCCAGATGGTGGCCTCGGTAGGGCCGTAGACATGAAACAGCGTATGGCCTGCAGCCAGGACCCAGTCTGCCATTTCCTGACTCAGACGCTCGCCACCGCACAGTAGGGTGATGGGGCGTCGTGCCTGCCAGTCGGAGTCTTTCAACAGACGCAGGCTGGATGGGGTGAGCTGCAGGATTTCGATCCGATCTCGCTCGATACGATCGATCAGTTGTCGGCCACTGCGTCGTACAGGGTCGTCGGCCATCACGATGCAGCCGTTGCTGCACAGCGGTAGCAGTGCTTCTAGCAAGGAAATGTCAAAGCTGAGTGGAGTCAGCGCAATCCAGCGCGCACCCGGATAGCAGAACGGCATCGCGGCCATGGCCGTCAGGAAGGCTGCCAGATTGTCACGGCCGATCTGGATACCCTTGGGGACGCCAGTACTGCCTGAGGAAAACATCTGGTAGGCAATGGGGTCGATTTCTTGCGAAGACGATGTAGACGTTCCTGCCCCGGACATCACCTGTGTTTCGATGTTCAGGAGCACCGCTTGGGGAGCCGCATGGGCAAGACGGGCATGGGTAGAGCGATCGCACAGTACGTAGCTGATCTGGGTTCGGTGGATCAGATCGCTCAATGCTTCGTCGGGCAGGCCGGCCTCAAGTGGGGTGAAGCGAACGCCGTGCTTGAGCGCTGCCAGCAGTGCGATCGGCAGCCAACGGTTGCGGCCGATGCAGACCCCGACTTGGCTGACTCCTTGTTGCGCCAGGCGTACAACGGTGGCATCGATACTGCTGCGCAGTGCGCTGTAGGTCAGCTCACCATCGTCGTCAATTACCGCAATCCGTTCTGCCTCGGCCTGTTCCAGTGCGCACAGCATCTGCTCCAGCGAAACGGGAGGGATTCGTTGGCCTCGTTCGCCAGGCTCTGGTCGCTTCAGTGTTGCCAGCGCTGCGAAGGGCTGCTGCGTGTCCTCGAGCAGGTCGTGTAGGCTGTGTTGAAACTGTTCTGCGAACTGCGCGAACCAGCGCGGCGTGCTGCGTTCGTGACTGGCTTCCAGGCGCACTTGCAGACATCCTCCGGCCATCGAGCACACGGCGGCCAGATCGTACGGTCCACCTGCGCATGGCAAGGCACGAACTTCGCAGACCTCGCCTATCGTTGGGGCGGTCGGTGTAAGCAGCCCAGGCGACTCATTGATGACGACATTGCCTGCGCTCCCCGCCGGGAACTGAGCCAGCAGCTCGTTCCATGGTGTGTGCTGGAAGGGACGGATGCGTCGACGTGTTTCGCCAATGTGTTGCAACAGTGTGTGAGCGTCTGAACAGGCATCCACGTCGACAGGCAGAGGAACAAGGTTGCTGCAGGTCCCTGCGTCGGGGCCGCCAGGCACTTGTACTGTATGGCACAGCATTATCTTGGCGTTCTGCTCCCAAGCCCGCAGGTAGCGGGCAAGGGTCAGTGCCATGGCCGCGCAGGTCAGGCGAAATCCGCTGGTTTGCAGGGTGTTGCACTGATCGGGGGTGACCCGGCTCAAGGTCATTGTGGCTGTCCTGACCTGACCTGACCGGGGGCCTGAGGCAGGCGGCATCATCGGCAGGGATTGCTCAAGGGTGTAGCCGCCGAGCAGCTCGCTCCAGAAACCTGCAGGCGCCGGTGTGCGTGGGCCGGCTGCGGGGCAGGGCACCGGCGTGCGGCCGGCGTAGCATTCGCTAAGGGCTGCCAGAAAGCGCTGTAGACTCACGCCGTCCATCACCAGGTGGCTGAAGAGGCAGTCCAGGTAGCACTGCCCGTCCTCAAGTGTCTGCAGGACGAAGCGATAGTGCCTTGAGTGGCCCTGCGTCAGGGATTGCAATGGTTGCGGGCAACTATCGTACTCCAGCACCTCAGGGCTGAGGGCCAGGCGCTTGCTGAGCAGCGTGCCGTTGTTGAGCAAAAACGTATTGCGCAGGCTGGCGAAGGGCCCGGCCAGCAACCTATACAGTGCATGGTCCAGAAGCTGGACATCCACCGATGATGCCAGCGCGAAGCGGTAGCTCAATATCAGTCCCGGATCGCCGGCATGCGTCTGGCTGCGGTGCCAGATCAGCGTTTCTTCTGGTGTGGCAGGACGGGAATCGGCAATGAGTGTGTCCATTCAAGCTACCTGAGTGACGTTGGCGGAGGGCTTGCTGACGTGTAGCCAGTCGAGCAACGTTCGGTTGACGAGCGTGGCGTGTGTCAGAGGCGAGAAGTGACCGGCATCGGCAATCTCCAAGAACCGTGCCTTTTCGAGCTGTCGCAGCGGCATGACGCACTGGGCCTGGATCACATTGTCCTGAGCGCCGTGGATGACCAGCAGCGGCACGTTCAGATCTCCCAATGCCTCGCGGATGTCGAATGTACTCAGCGCATTAATGTAGGCACCCAGGCTCCTGAGGTTCAGGCCCGCGCCGATCCGTGAGGCGACGCTGCCGTTACCCGGTAGAATTTGGTCGAACATCTCGCCGCGCCCCTCCAGTTCACTTTGCGCTTGCAGAGTGTCTTCCAGGATCGTCTCGCCGAACCACGGCGCGGCACTGATCACCGTGATGGGCCCTACGCAGGGCGAGTGTTGGAGCGCAGCATGCAGTGCCACGCAGCCTCCAAGCGACCAGCCGATGCACGGGACTGGCTGACCCGTCACGGACAGTTCCTCGCACAATTGCGCCAATTGCGCAGCGACCCTACCCAGATCGATCTCTGGGGTATCGGGCTGTACTGCGTCATGCAGCGGCAATTCGACGATGCAAGGATTCCAGCCATCACGACGCAGCATGGGCAACTGCTGCACCCAGATTCTGGGTGAGGCATTGAGCGGGCTGACCAGTATCACAGGCGGCAAGTTGCCTGCCTGGTCCAGCACTGTCAGGCCGCTGCGGGTCTGACGCCGGCGCAGGCCCAGTGGCAGGTCGGTCGCCGCTTGGTCAGCTACCCGGCCCGACTGCGCCGCACGTTCGATCAGCGTGGCCAGTTCGGCAAGAGTGCTTGCGGCAAAGGCCTGTTCGACAGCTATCTTCCCGCTCCGTTTCTGGAAGGGTGCCAGCAGTTGCAGTACCGTCAGGGAGTCGAGCCCAAGGCTGGACAGCGGAGCTTGGCTATCGACCTCTTCGAGTCGGTAGCCGCACAGCTGCGCCAGGCGTTGGCGCAGTTCCTCCAGCACGTTGGCGGATCCGCCAGCGTTGTCCTGGTCTGTGGCTGTGCTTGGCAGGCCAGGCCAGAACGCGCGGCGGGCGAAGGGGTAGGGGGGCACATGGATGGCCTGGGATACTCCGATGCGGGTAGCCATGCCTTGCAGCCAGCGAGCAGCGACGCCGTCGGGTCGACGAGTGCTGGCGGGCAGCTCTTGGTAGTCGCGAGCGACAACCACCCCTGTCGGAGTCGAGCGCCCCCATCGCGCCAGAGCATCGACCACTTGGTCGACCTGCTCCGCGCAGACCACCGCCCGCACGGCCTGAGGCGTTCTGGCGGCACAACTGGCACACACTTGTGCATATGACAGTGTGCCTTGGGCGAGAAATCGGGCCAGCAATAGTGCCGTTCTTTGTAGTCCGGCCTCACTGGCGGCGCTGATGCACAGGCCTTCGATATCGACCTGTACAGCGCTTGCGCTGCCTGGCTTGTGCAACAACACATGGGCGTTCACACCGGTGAAGCCGAACGCGCTGATGGCGATGCCGGCACCGGGCGGCAGCGCATGTGCGGTGTGCGGGGATGATACCGGCATGATGTCGTGCCAGTGCGAAGAAGAGGATGGCCTCAGCAGCGGCCCGGGTATCTGCTGCCTGTCCAGGGCCAATAGAGCCTTGAGCACGCTGAGTAGCCCAGAACTGACCAAGGTATGACCGAAGATCGTTTTGTTCGCTCCAAGGTATCGCAGCCCTTGTCCCTCGAGCTCCCCGTAGGTCTGCGCCAACGCCTTGGCTTCGAGCGGATCGCCCACTGGGGTTCCTGTACCGTGGGTCTCGATCAGGGCAATGTGCTCAGGTCCTTGCCCACCTTGTCGTCGCGCATCCTCCCAGGCTGCACGGATGACCTCGGTTTGCCCGCTCACACTCGGCGACATCAGGCCATTGCTGCGACCATCGTGGCCAACAGCACTGCCATCGAGCTGCGCAAGCATTGCCAGCCCCAGGTTCTGGGCCACCTCTTGGGTGGTCAACAACAGCGCTCCGGCGCCCTCGGCGGGTGCGAAGCCGTCAGCGCGTTCGTCGAATGCAAGACAGTGCCCGGAGGCAGAGAGCACCTGGCTTGCCTGTGCTAGGCGAAAAACTTCATCGGTGCAGAACAGCGTCGCTGCGCAGACGATAGCGGCATCGCACTCGCCACTGCGTAACGCCATGGCGGCTTGGTGTAGTGCCACCAGGAAGGATGAGCAGGCGGTGTCGATCGAAAGCACAGGTCCCGGCAGGTCGAAACAGTAGGCGATACGACCGGCCAAGGCGGAGAACGCATTGCCGGTGAAAGCCGCAGCACTGATTGCTTGCTCGCTGTGTGCGCTGAGTACGTGGCGGTAGTCGCCCGGCAGCCCGGTGGCGAATACGCCGCAACGCAGTGTCTTGAGCTCGGTCAGGGTCAGTCCGCTGCACTCAATGGCGTGCCAGGCCTGCTCCAGGGAAAGCCGTTGCTGCGGATCGACGCAGACCGACTCGTTGGGCGAGAGATGGAAGAAGCCATTGTCGAAGGCGTCGATGTCCCGCAGAAACCCACCCTTGAAGCTCCCGGTTCGTTTGTGCTCACCCATGACGCCGGTTTGCGGTTTGCCGCTCTCGAGCACTGCCCACAGTTCGTCGAGCGATGCCGCACCTGGGAAACGACCGGCGGCACCCACGATCACCGGTGTGCGTCCAGTCTTGGAGCGAGGGTTTTCTTTTGGCGTTGTCCGTGTTGTGGTCGAAGGTTCGATGCGTACTTGAAGCAGTTTCAATAGCTCGCGCAGCGAGGCGGCCTCAAACAGGTCCGCCGTGCGGCAGGGCACTGCGAAGCGTTGGGTAATGGCCTTCGCCAGCTGCGCCGCGAGGATCGAATCGACGCCACGTTCGATGTAGGGTTCGTCTGCTTCGAGCGGCTCGACTTCGAGCAGCGCATCGGCGAACAGTTTCTGCAGGGCCGATAACGATAATGCGTCAGGGTGAGTCATGAGGCCTCCAGGTCTGCGGCGGTTTCGAACCAGTAAGGTTTGCTGTCGAAGGCATAGCCAGGTAGCGAAATGCGTCTGCCGGGGCCCTTCAGGTAAATGCGTCTGAGCGTGTCGCGGCCCTGCAGGTAAGCTGACGCAAGCTCGGTGACGACGCTGTTGTCGAGCTCCAGCAGCGGCCCTTCGTTGACGTGACTCCTGAGGGCTTGGGGCTCGACGTAGTGCAAGGCCGCGCTGCTCAACTGCTCGATCAATGAGGGCAGATCCATGGCGCTTACCACCAGTCGGTGCTCGAAGCTTTCACGCCCTATTGCCAAGGTCCGGGCCACGTCTGCCAGGGGCAGGTGCGGGTTGCTGCGCAGATGCTCGATCAGTTCATCGCGCATGCGTTCAAGCGATTCCTTGGTTCTGGCGCACAGGCCTACCAAGTGCAGTTGCCCAGGTTGTGCCGTGACTTGTTGTGTCGGTGCATCGGCCTGCGTTAGCACCACATGCGCATTGGTGCCGCCAAAGCCGAAGGAACTGATGCCTGCGACACGGTCGTTTGACCGCCAGGGCTGCTTTTCGGTGAGCAGTGAAAAAGGCGTGTCCTGTAGGTCGATTTCCCGATTTTGCTGACGGAAGTTCAAGTTGGCAGGCAGCCAGCCGGTCTCTATCGCCTTGATGACCTTGACCAAGGCCGGTACGGCTGCTGCAGGTTCCAGGTGGCCCGTATTGGTCTTGACCGCTCCGACCAGCACGCTTGCCGGTGGCTTTGCGGGGGCTTGCTGGGCGATGAAGGCACTCAGGGCTTGCAGCTCTATCGGGTCACCAAGGCGCGTACCGGTGCCATGCGCCTCGATGTAGCCCAGGCGCTCTGCCAACTCGGGCGTGTACGCCGCCAGCAACAGATCACACTGGGCGTTCGGGTTGGGGGAAGTCAGCGAATTGGCACGCCCCCCGTGATTGACCTGGCTGGCGACGATCCGCGCTCTGATGTTGTCGCCATCGCGCACCGCATCGGCGTAGCGCTTGATGAGGAAGGCGCCACACCCTTCACCGCGCACATAGCCATCAGCCGATTCATCGAACGTGGCGCAGCGAGCGCTCGCCGACAACACACCCATGCTGGCGGCCGCGTGGGTTACGACCGGGTCGATCATTAGGCTGACTCCGCCACACAGTACCGTATTGCACTCCTGTTCCTGCAGGGCCTTGATGCCGCGATGCAAGGCGACCAGTGTTGACGAGCAAGCGGTGTCGACCGTTTCGCTGGGGCCACTGAAACCGAATTGGTAGGACACCCGGTTGGAGAGCATCGCATGAGCGTTGCCCGTGGCGGCGAAGGGATGTTTTGAGCGACCCCACAGCTGCAGCAGCACCTGGTAGTCGTTGAACTGCACGCCCGCGAAGACACCGGTGCGGGTGATGTCGCCTGGTCGATAGCCCGCGTCGAGGCAGGCGTTGTATGCCGTTTGCAGGAACAGTCGATGCTGGGGATCCATCAGCATCGCCTCACGTGCCGAGAGACCAAAGAAGCGTGCATCGAAATGCTCGATATTCCGCACTGCACCGCCGTAGAGGTCCTCCTCGGGCCAGCGCGTCATCGGCACGATGGCGCTGCGCCCATGCAGGAGCGAGTCCCAGAATGTCTCGACAGTGTCCCCACCTGGCAACGTGGCGGCCATACCGATGATGGCATAGCCTGTGAGCGATTCATCGGGATGGCCGGCGTCGGGTGCTCTGCTCGTGCTCAGGTCTTGTGTGTCGGATGCCCGTTGGCTGTCGAGATAGTGGACCAACTGACTCGGGGTGTTGTAGCGAAACAGGGCGCTGGCGGCCATAGGCACCGAGAACCGAGCCTGTACGTTTTTCGCCAGTTCTTGTAGGCCGACCGAGTCGAGCCCCATCTCGCCCCAACGCGCCTCAGGATCAATCCTCTGCGCAGGAATGGCGGTGAGCGTCTCGAGCAGTTCGTTCACTGCCTCACGCAATGCATCAGGTGAGTTCGACTCGCAAGCCCGATTGCCTGCGGGATCTTGGCGAGGTGGTGCGAGCAACCGTTCGGTGATGCGTCCGGTATCGCCGCCAAGTACCGCCACCGCCCACACATCTGCGGCCAGTGCTGAGGGCAGTCGCAGCACCAGATCTACCCCAGTGTTCGCTTCAAGGGGCTCGAGCCCGGTTTCATGTGTCATGAACTGAAGGGTCTGGGTATCGACTTGCATGCCAGTGTCTTTCCAGAGCGGCCATGCGACGCTGAGGGTGCGGCCATGGCGCTGCCCGAGCGCCACCGCACGGCTGCGCGCCTGGGCGAAACCATCGAGCCAGGCGTTAGCGTAGGCGTAGTCGGTCTGCCCTGCGTTGCCGAATGCCGCAGCGATTGAAGAGAACAGCATGAACAGGTCCAACGGGGCCGAGCCGATCGCTTCGTCCAGCGCCAGGGTGGTCTCGATCTTGCTGCGTGCGACTTGTTCAAAGTCTTCGAACGCCTTGTCGGTCAGTACCCCATCGCGCAGCACGCCGCTCGCGATCAGCACACCGTTCAGTGGGCTCATTTGGGCGAGCAATGCCTTGGCTGCCCCGACGTCTGCCAGGTCAGCGCTGTAGTAGCGAACCGTCCCGCCCTGCGCGCTCATTTGTTGGCACTCATGCCTGATGTGCGCGCTGTCAGGTCGCCGTCCTACCAGGCTGATATGGGCACCGAAGTCACTCGCCAGTCGGCGAGCGACGGCTTGGCCGATTCCGCCGAAGCCTCCGGCGATCAGGTAATGTCCGCCCTGACGCCATAGCGTCGGGGGTGCGACTGGCAACTCTATCGGGCGCCATTGCAGGCGTTGGCTTTGCGTGCCCTGCAGACGTTCGTGCACGTGGCCGCTGACTGGTATGAACGCTAGGCGTGCCAAGGCCTGCTGGAGAACATTGGGGTGCGCCAGCGAACCGCCGAGCTGCAGTGACAAGATCCTCAGCTGCGGTTGTTCCTTGCAAAGACTGCGCAGCAAGCCGACGAGACCTGCTTGGGCATCGGGTTCGTTTGGCAGACAGACCATCAGTGATCTTGGGCCTTGCAGATGAGCAATGGCTTGGAACAGTGCCCAGTGCAGCGCGCGTTGGGTAGGCTCCTGCGCGATAGGGGTACTCGATGTGTTGCCTAGGGCAATGACGATGGGATGCTCTTGCGGGATGTCGTCGAGTGCGCGCTTGCAGGCTTGTACGAGGTTGGTGGTACGGGGGGCACCGCAGGACGATGTTGGCGCCGGGTCGACCGGGTGCAGCACGACGATCCGATGCCCATGGCCTCGGAGTTGTCGATCCAGCTCCGGATCGACAATTAAGGTGAAGGGGCTGGTGAACGTGCGCGTTGTCTCGGACGCATTGGACGTGAAGTCCGCAACTGCGAGCAGAAGCCTATCATCGGTTTCTGGTGGTGGATTCAAGCTTTGTGGTTCGTGTGATACACGTAGTTCATTGGCCCACAGTGGTATTTTCTCGAAAGGATAACTCGGGAGGTCGAGCATCTTGCCCGGTGGGTTGTGGTGCCGCCAGTCGATGCTTTCCCCTGCCTGAAAGCGGCTGGCTGCCTGCTCGAGCTGAGCGCTGAAGGTCGCTTGGTGCGCAGTCGACGATGCCAGTGCGTTGGCCAGGTCATCCAGGTCGGTGACCAAGGCGCAGAACCTGTAGCGCATTGCCGGACGGGTCACGTTTAACGTGTAGGCGACGTCCTCCAGGCACAGCCCCTCCTGCTTAAGCAGGTAGTCGAGGATGGCGGCCTTGAGCGCATTCAACGACGCTTCACTTTGCGCGCTGATGGCCACTGCCATGGGTACGGCGTCATGTCGTGCCGGTGCATTCACCTGCGGCGGCATGTATTCGCCCACGATGACATGGGCGTTGGCACCACCAGCGCCGAAGCTGCTTAGACCGGCGTAGCGACGCTGGCCGTCAGGTGTGTTCCAAGGCACAAGTTCGGTCTGCGGACGAACTGTTCCCTCACCGACGGGTATCAATGGATTGGCGATGTCGCAACCGATCGTAGGGGCGAGCGAGCGGTGACGAAGTTGCAACACGATCTTGGCCAATCCCGCCAGACCGGCGGCAGGCTCCAGATGGCCGATATTGCTTTTGATCGATCCTACGGCGCAGTGCCCGTAATCACGTGCCCCATATATGCCGTTCAGCGCTTCGATCTCGATCGGATCTCCTAAGCGAGTGCCGGTGCCATGCGCCTCGATGTAGGTGATGTCGTGTGCCTGGCGGTCGGCATCGCGCAGTGCGGCTTCGATGACCTTGGTTTGCGCTGCTGCCGAGGGTACCGTGAAGCCGCTGCTGCGCCCGCCTGCGTTAACCGCGCTACCATGGATGACCGCATGGATGCGTGCGTCGGCATCGATTGCCTCCTGCAAGGGCTGAAGGACGAAGACCACGTGCCCTTCACCTGGGACATACCCGTCTGCCTGTGCCCCGAAGGTATGACAGCGGCCCGTCGGGCTGAGGAATTTGCCCTGGCTGAGCACCCGATATTTATGTGGGCTGACCATGATATTGGCTGCGCCTACGATTGCCTGCCGGCACTCGCCGCGGCGCAGTGCTGCGATGGCCAGATGGAGGGCCGTCAGCGATCCTGAGCACATGGTATCCAAGGTCAGCGATGGCCCACGGAAGTCAAAATGATAAGAAAGCCGGTTGGCCTGGGCAGAGAACGAGGTGTCGATGGGCTGGGACGCTTCCAATTGCTGGTAGTGTCCGTACATCGCTGCGATGAAAACCCCTACGTCAGGAGTCGGCGCGGCGAAGAATCCTGAGTTTTCCAGCGCATGGTGAGTCGTCTGCAGCAGTTTGCGCTCGGCTGGGTCCATGCGCTCGGCAGCTTTGAACGTGGTTTGGAAGAACAGCGGGTCGAACATCTCGACATTGTCGATGAAGCCGCCATGGCGGGCATAGCTACGGCCCGCGGCGCTGGCATCGCTGTCATAGAACGCGCGCCAGTCCCAGCGTTCCGATGGGACGGGGCGCACTGCCAATCGCGCTTCTGCCAGCAGCGGCCACAATTCTTCCATGCTGGTAGCACCTGGAAAAGAGCCCGCCATACCGACGATGGCAATATCCTGCGCCCGCCAGTGCGGCTCGTCCTGGGTGTGAGCGCGCACATGTGGGGAGGGGGCTCGCCAAGTGAGCTCGGGAGGGGACTGGGGGGCCACCGCGGGCTCGGGCTGCAGTCCAATGGTTGCCGCGCGAGCCTCTATGTAGGCCGATAGGCTCGAGATACTCGGGTACTCGAACAGGATGGAGCGGGGGACTCTAGTGACCATGCCTGCCTCGGCCAGGCGGCGTTCGATCTCTGCGGCAATGCTGATCGCCGCGACTGAGTCAGCGCCGTGATCCAGCACGTTTTCAGCCTCTGCGAGATTTTCCAGGCCAGTAAACTTGGCAATGGCTTGGCGCACCAGCAGCTTAGTATCCAGCGTTGGCGCGCGACTGGCTTTCGCCGCTTGTCGACCGGAGGCTGCCTCAGTCAGCAGCCTGCCAGCGTAAATCAGGGCGTCGGCGCAGCGGGCGGCAAGCAGCTCATCCATCGCCGCCAGGGCTTTGTCAGGGGCCATAGGCAACAGCAGTCCGCGGTCCTGGCCCATCGCCATACCGCTCACATCCCAGATACCCCAGCCGATGGTTGACCAGCCCGTATGGCCTTGCAGGCATTGCCGCTCAGCCAGAGCATGCAGGTAGGCGTTGGCTGATGCGTAGGCCGTCTGTCCGGCCAGACCGACGGTTGCTGATAGCGAGCCGAACATGACCACGCGGCGTATTGCCATCTCGTTCTGCAGATGCGCAAGGGCAAGGGCCGGCGCGATCTTGGTCTTCATGACCTTTTCCAAAGAGGGAGTCGTCTGCGATTGGAAAAGGCCATCTTCCAGATGACCGGCGAGGTGAAAGACGGTGTCCACCCAACCGTAGCGTTCATGGAGCGTCGAAAGCGTCTGTCGCAGGCTCTCGGTGTCCGTCGCATCGCCTTGGAAGTAGCCTGAGCAACCCAGCGCTTTCAAGCGCGAGCGTCGTTCATCGCTCAAGGGCGAGCGGCCCATGACGAAAACCGGTTGCTGGCCGACGATATGTTCCAGCAGGTGCTGGCCGATGCCACCCAAGCCGCCGATGATCAGCGCCGGCCCGTCCTGGCTTCTGGGTTCGTTCGCGAGCGGCGTTACTTGTTGGTGCAGATGAGCCACTAGGCGCTTGCCACCCTCGACTCGCAGGCGCCGAAGCCCTTCCTGCTGCATTAGCCCGCAGATGGTGAGTGACTGTGCCAGGCTCGCATCGCTTTCCAGCCAGGTGTGAGCCAGTTGTTCGGTTTCGCAGCGCAGGGATTGCAACAAGCCGTGCGCAGCAGCTGCGTCGGCGTTGGCGATACCGCTGAAAAGCAAAAGCTTCAGAGGCGTGCCCGTCGCCAGCAGCGCGGCGATGATGCGATGAATCGACTCAAACTGGCTTTGCGCCAGCTGCCATGGGCCAGAGGTTTCGGTTTCGGATACAGCCACCAGCACAGTGTCGCCCGCCGCGAGGGCGCTGCCTGCGATCCGGTCGGCATCGATCGGAATGCAGCCGTCGGGGGTATCGCAGTGTTGGCCATCTGCTATTGCAAGCCACGTTCTACCGGTCGAGGCAGGGCTGCAAGATTCGGCAGACCATACGATTTTCGCGGTGTGGCAAGTCGAACGCTCATCGGATTGCATGGCATTGCCTTCTGGCTGCGGGCGGGAACAGGGATGCTAGGGCAGTGGCCAGATGCAAGAAATTACAAGAATTGGTAGGTGATTAATCGTGGCGTCTATTCGTATAAGCGATGTGTGGTCTGACCGGGGCTGCGAGACGGGCAAAAGCGCTCTACACTGTTCAGCCGGTGGATGACCAGGAGGGCTCGTCGGTGGGATTGGGAATGTTGGAGTGGTATAGCGACGTCATGAGAGACATTTCGGCGGCTCATGAAATCGAAAATCTGGTGTCGATCCTGCACCGTGAGGCCATAGAGTGTGGCTTCGAACATGTTGGTCTGGCCTTGCAAGCGCCCACGCCTTTCACTCGGCGTAAGACGCTCATCATGGGCACCTATCCGCTTGAGTGGCAGGAGCGCTATGACGAGCAAAGTTATGGTGCGATTGATCCTGTGATTGAGCACAGCATGGCCAAAGCGGATGTCTTGAACTGGAGTGATGTTCAAGCCAGCTGCCACCGACGTTTCTTCGCCGAGGCCGCTCAGTTTGGCCTGGTTCATGGAATGACCTACAGTGCCTTGGCGACCAGCCGTGATACGCACGTCATCTCTTTTGCTCGAGGCCGTGGCCGGGTCAGTCAGATCGAGCAACTGGAGCTGGGGGTGAAGCTGCGTTGCCTGAGCGATGCCAGCCGCCAGGCGTTGGCGCGGTGGAACCTGTCGGCAGTCGAACGCTGCGTCCTTTCCGACAGGGAAGTGGAAATCCTCAGATGGACTGCAGACGGCAAATGCGTCAGTGATATCGCCCAGATCCTGTGCATCTCCGATAACACGGTGAATTTTCATATCAAGAAGATCGTCGGTAAGTTTGGATCGCCCAACAAGGCACACGCGGCCGCACACGCCGTGGCATTGAATCTGATCTGAACGCTCGCGCTACCAGAAGAGGTAGTTGTCGTTGATCGCTCGGTCATGGGGTAATTGCGTGCTTTCAAACTTCGGGTGATGCAGATGGAGATTCTGGCGGGCAGCGCGAGTGAACTGGGCGACAGTGTCTACCAATCGCTTATACGTTTTCGCTACGAGGTTTTCATCCGTAAATTGCGATGGCGCCTTCCCTTGGATCAGCAGACGGCCCGCGTAGAGACCGATCAGTTCGATACTCCTCATGCGCGCTACATCGTTGGTCTGGAGGACGGACAGGTCGTGAGTTGCGCTCGATTATTGCCCACGCTCAAACCTTATCTACTGGGAGAGGTTTTTGCGTGGATCAGCGATGCTCCGTTGCCGGTCGATCCACATGTGTGGGAAGTATCGCGCTTCGCTGCTGCCAAACAGGCCGGTCCTGATGTTGGGGCTGCGCTCTTTCGCCATGCGCTGTTAGAAGCGGGTGCATCGGGGGCCAATACTGTCGTGGCGGTCACGACGGTGCAGTTGGAAAGATACTTTCGCAGGCACGGCATTTGGCATGAGCGTATGGGCCCGACGCATCGACACGAGAACGACACACTGGTTGCGCTGCGTTTTCAGGCGGGGCAGCAAGGTACCTTGCCGTGCCCACGACATAAGATGTCGGCTTGAACCAAGCCTCTCGCGCGTTCACCACGACCCCATCCCAGGCACCAGTGACACAGCGAACTGACTGGGTAGCTGCGCTTGACGGTTGGGGTAACGGATCTCGGGCAAAGATTTCTCGTCGATTTCTCGCAGATTTTCTTTGTACCATTTTTCTACTTTTAGCTCCCGATGCAGTTTCCAGAAAGATCCCGGCATCCTAGCTGATCCTTTGCCATCTAGCAGGTGTCACCGCCTTGAAGGATGACCCTCAGCACCCTGCTAGCAGAGCAAGAAGCGGTTAGAGCAGCCAAGGCAAATATCGATACGTGGAAGTGGTGTCGGTCAAATCAATGTAAAAGGGCAGCCAATGCCAGGTAATCGTTCCATTGATTTTCGAAAAGCCGTATCTATTTCCAATCCTCCACCTCACACCAAGAGCCGGATGCGAAACGCTAGGGAGCTTACAGAAAGGCTGGTGGCGATAGTCAGTGGCAGGATTTAGCCGTATGTCCAAACTTTATTCCAAAGATCGCTTTCGGTAGGTACGAAAAATCAATGACTTAAGCCGATTTTACGTACAAATTTTATTCAAAAGAGACAGTGGTATTTGTGAATTAGAACCTTCGCACGCCGCCGCTTTTCCTTCCCCCCGAGATTCCCTGAATACATGAACATCGCTGGCTTAGGTCCCTGAAAAGCACCGGTCCGGAGTGTTCTGCATCCGCGGTGATGGGCCTTAAGGGGCCTATCACCGCGCCGCGTTACTTAAGTAGGGATGTCGCGGAAAACGTCATGGCCCCTAGGCTTCTGAGTACTTTCGCGCAATCTGCCCATGGGCTTTTCGCTTTATCCACGCTCCGCCATCAAGCCATTCAACTTCCCATACGTAAAACCCTTGAGCGCCTGCGTATCCAGCTGTCCGCGCTCGATGAAAGAGCGGGCCAGCCCCTCCATCGCGCCGTACAGGAACTCCGCAATACTTGAGCCGGCGCTCAGGCGTCTAACGCCTAGGCGCTGCAGTTCTTCGGGCGCTGACAGCCCATCGCGGGCAAGCAGGTTCACCGGTAGTGTGGAGGTGTTGCACAGTGTGGAAATCTCGGCGGGTGTGACCATACCTGCGGCGAAAATGCCGTTGGCTCCTGCCTGTGCATAAAGCGCTGTACGCCGGATGATTTCATCCAGACGCTGGGAGGCGGGCACCAGGCTTTTCAGGTAGACGTCACTGCGTGCATTGATGAATAGGTTAACGCCGTGTTTGTTGGCGACTTCTCGGGCAACTTCGATTTTGCGCACAAGTACCTCCGGTGGTGCGGCACCGTCTTCGATGTTGATACCCACGGCACCTGAAGCGACAACTGCTTCGACAACCCTGGCAACGTGCTGGAGGTCGTCGGAGTAACCGGCCTCAATGTCTACGGTCAGGGGGACGTGCAGTATTCGCGTCATGGATTCAACGCTGGCCGCCAGCCGCGTCAGGGGAAGCTGATTGCCATCGGCGTAACCATGCGCCCAAGCCATGCCCGCACTGCTGGTGGCGATCGCGGCGGCACCCAATGACTCTACGACTTTTGCGCCGCCTGCATCGCTGACATTGGCTAGGATCAAAAGGCCATTCTTGTGCAACTCATGAAAAACATTGTCCAGTGGTTTCATAACACTTCCTGTCTGAAAGTTGCCATCTGTTGACCTTGGCAGGCAAGTGACTGGAAATACAAAGCCTGCCTTCGTATGGAATAGCTGCGTTGGGGCGTCAAGCCTCCACGGTAGGCGACCACCCCAGTATGCGCTTGGCTTTTTCGTTGCTGACGGTCGGGCTGTCCTGGGTGATATTGAAAACACCACTTTGCTCTGTTTGCAACGCCAGCAGTGCGGCGCGGGCAGCGGCTTGTACGTGCACAGGGCTGGTGCCTGTCGGCTCGTCAGTGCCAGTGTCGGGCCCGTATAACTGGCCATAGCGCAAGACGGTTCCGTTCAATGTCGGCTCGCTGAGCACTTGCTTTTCCAAGGCCGCCACACCCCCCACGCTTATGCCACGGCTGCCTTGTGCCTCCACGTCCAGAGGACATGTTTCGAGATAAGGGGTGTCGCCTGGACGGTAGGCCCAGGCGATGCTTTGAGCTATCAGACGGGTAGCGCCAGCAGCTCGAGCGGCGGCTACCAGATTACGCGTTCCTTCTGTACGGATACGTGCGTTGTTCTCGACCGCTTTTGCCATCAACTCAGGACTTAGGCCACGAGGCAGATCTGTCAGTTGATGAATAACAGCCCATGGCTGTATGCGGACCAGCTCTTCGTTTAAACGCTCGGCGTCATAGACATCGACCACTACTGCTATAGCACCTGTGGCCTCAATGTCCTTCACTTTTTCGGCGCGGCGGGTAGCGCCATACACGCTGTAGTCCGCAGCCACCAAGAGCTTGAGCAGGGCTCTGCCGATTACGCCGGATGCGCCGGCTACAAAAACTTTACGCGACATTGCACTCATCTCCTTGAGGTTTCATTGGGACGGAAGCAGGCCGGTGGCCAAGACTTCGCTCAAGCATCTTGGCCGCTGCGCTTGAATCCCCCAGGGGCCAAAAAACATAAAACAGACCATGACAAGAGTGCTGTGTCAGAACCGCTTTCTTGTCGTGTTCGAGTTGTTAAATCTTGCCCCTTGGGCTCACATTGAAGTGCGTGCACGACGCGCGAACATAGCATTGAACATACGCTGACCGTAGAGGCCGACGGCCAGGCCGAGTACGATCAACACCACCGCCAGTACTTTGCTCACCGGCACGCTTTCGTTGAACACCATTACCGAGCCGAGCATGCCGAAGATAGGCACCAGCAGAGACAGCGGCGCCACTGTGGAAACCGGATAGGTTTTGAGCAGCGAGTTCCAGATCCAGTAAGCGAACAGCGTGTTGGGATAGACCTGAAACAGGATCGACAACACGGCAGTCGTATTCACCTGACTGACAAACGCGGTGTAGCCGGCGCTGCCGTTCACCGCGTAATCGAGGGCGAACAGCGGAATCGGTGCAAACGCGCTGGACCAGACCAGAAAGCCGAAAACATCCTTGGTGCTGGCCTTCTTGTTGATGATGTTGGCAACGCTCCAGGATGCCGCGCCCATCAGCACCAGTAACACGCCGGTGAGGCTCACCGAACCGTCACTGATCTTGATGATGCACAACAGCCCCGCGAGGGCGATCAACATGCCCAGCACCTGGAAGCGGGTCAGCGCTTCCTTGAACACCCAACCGCCGAGCAGGATGGTGAAGAACGCGCTGAACTGAAGCACCAAGGACGCGATGCCCGCCGACAGCCCTGCCTTGATACCTAGGTTGACCACGCCCCACAGACCAATGCCGAACACCAGGCCATAGCCGATGATGTAGCGCCACGGCACGTCGGGTTTACGGATGAAGAAAATCGCCGGTAATGCACAGAGACTGAAGCGTATACCCGCCAGGATGAGCGGATCGACGGTGGCCAGTCCGAGTTTGATCACCGAGAAATTCACACCCCAGATTGCCGTTATCAATACAGCCAACACTACGTGCAGTGGTTTCATGGATTATTTGCCTTGGTGAAGGTGGTCGTCCGCGACGCGGCAGCCCAGCGGGATGATGTTCTTGCCACCGGCTTCCCGCTGTTTCACGCCATCCGTTAACTGACGATCGCGAGAAGTTTATTAGGGTTGAACGTTATGTGGACGTCAGTTCCAGGTAGGTCCAGTACAGCAGGGCAACTGCGCTGATGGCGGCACCCAAACTACAAACGGCGACCCAGCCAAAGTGTGCATATGTATAAGTCGCAGCGATGGCACCCAGACCACTGCCTACCGAGTAGAAACACATGTAGGCACCCACCAGTCGGCTTTGCGCATCGGGGCGTGCGGCAAAGATCAGACTCTGATTGGTGACATGGACGGCTTGCACGGCGAAATCCAGTAACACCACACCCACCACCATGGCGAGTAATGAGTGTTCAACGAACGCCGTCGGCAGCCAGGACAAGGTCAACAGTGCCAGCGCGATGCCCGTGGTGCGATTGCCGAGCCCTTGGTCGGCGAGCCGTCCGGCCCGTGCCGCTGCCAGCGCACCGGCCACACCGGCGAGTCCGAACAAACCAATCTGGGTGTGTGACAGCGACAACGGCGGTGCGCTGAGCGGCAGTACCATCGACGTCCACAACACACTGAATGCGGCGAAGATCAGCAGGGCGAAGGTGCCCCGGACACGCAATGTGCGTTCGGTCAGGTACAACTGGAACACCGATCGCAGCAATTGCCAGTAGCTGCCTTTCGCCGGTGGCGTGGTGGAGGCAGGCATGGCGCGCATCAGCACCAGTGCCATGCCGATCATCAGGGCGGCCGAGACAAAATAAACGCCGCGCCAGCCGGCCAGATCAGCCACTGCACCGGAGACGAAGCGGGCCAGCAGAATTCCCAGCACCACGCCACTGGTCACGGTGCCGACGGCTTCGCCACGTTGCTCGGGACTCGCCAGCGAAGCGGCGTAGGCAACCACCACCTGCACCACGACTGCCATCAGGCCAACGAGCACCATCGAGCCGAGCAACATGCCCCAATCCTGCGACAGACCCACTGCGCACAGGGCCAGAGCTGACAGCAGCATTTGTGTAAGGATAAGTTTCTTGCGATTGAGCAAATCACCCAGCGGAACGATGAACAACAATCCGACGGCATAACCTGCTTGTGTCGCGGTCACTACGACACCAATCGTGCCCGGCGAAACCGACAGGCTGGCAGCCATCGATTCCAGCAAAGGCTGGGCGAAGTAGACGTTTGCGACCGCCATGGCGCAGGTAATTGCAAAAAGAAAAGTTTGATAGCGACTAAGCTTGGGGGTGTCCCGGGGTTGGGGAGCTTGCGTGTACCCACCGCTCGATTTTTCGGCTTCGATTTCCATCTTTACCGGGGCACGAGACTTGAACGGCATCGCTCCATCCTTGGAATATGTGGTTGCAAAAGAAAACCTTGTGTGAACTTTTAACAAGCGAGGTTGTTAAATGCAACCACATGTGTAAAACATTTTCGTCTGACGTTAGAACTTTTTACATTTCCTGCTACCTCGCCTCTAGGAGCCCCATGGCCAAACAGCAATTATTGGCGCAGAGCGAATGCCCTGTCGCCCGCACGCTTGAAGCAATCGGAGATCGCTGGGTTTTAATGATCATCCGCGACGCGTTCGACGACGTTCGCCGCTTCAGTGAATTTCAGAAACGTCTTGGTCTCGCCAAGAACATCCTCACGGTCAAGCTCAAAATGCTCGTGGAGTTGGGCGTATTCAACATTCAGCCGGCCTCCGACGGCAGTGCTTACAAAGAATATGTGCTGACTGATATGGGCCGCGCGGTGTTCCCCATCGTCGTCAGCATGCGCCAGTGGGGGGAGCGCTACTTGTTCAACGCAGGGGAGAGCTACTCGGTGCTGCTCGACAATGAATTGTCGGAGCCAGTAGAAACCATCGCCGTACGTTCCAAGGCGGGCAAGGTGCTGACTCCGGCCGATTGTCATCGTCGGGTCGTCAAGCGCTGGGGTTGACGCGAGTCGATAGCAACCGATCGCTGATCAAGTTGCTCTGTGATGATGTTGGCGGTTACAAAGCCAGCTTCGAACTGACGTTACCGAAACCGCAAGCCCTTCATAACGATTCCCTGACCACAAGCGGGCAATCTACCGGCTGGGCGCCCGAGACTTCGAGGCCATCGATCAAGTACCGGGCGGCATTGCGACCGATCTCGTAATACGGCAGTTGCACGGTGGTCAGCGCGGGGATGAACAGTTCGGAGATGCCGATCATATTGTCATAGCCCAGCACGGCGACATCACCGGGGATTTTCAGGCCACGGCCCAGCAGCAGTTGGTAGGCACAAAAGGCTATGCGGTCATTGCCGCAGATCAGAATATCGAACTGCGGACGGCCTTCAATCATGTGCCGTTCGAGGATGGCTGCGGTTTCCCCATAGGCGTCATGCTCGGAGAGGTCGTATTGCAAGAGTTCGCCGGTAGCCAGGCCGAATGCATGGCAGGCCCGCTGCATACCCGCCTGGCGAATTTTCCAGGCCAGGCTCTTTTTTGGCAGATTGATAAACAACGGACGTCGGTAGCCCTGGCTGAACGCATGGTGCAAGGCGCGGTACTGCCCTGTTTCGTCGTCCGGCACATAACTGACGAGGCTGCTGTCATCGGCTACGCAGTTGGCGAGCACCAGCGGTTTGCTTTTCAAGCGCTGGGGAATAGTCACTTCGCGCAACCCCATAGCGCTGAAGATCAACCCGTCAGGTCGGTGGGACAGCATCAGGTCGACGTTCTGGTCGGTGGGCGGGTTGCTTAGCAGGTTGAGGATAAATACGTTCCAGCCTGCCTGCTGTGCGGTCTGCTCGATGGACAGCAGCAGCTCTACCGCAAACGGCGTTGTCGCGGTGTCCAGCGCAAACACTCCGATGGTTCGTGTCTGCAAGTTGTCGCCGCGAATCCTGCGCGCTGACAGGCTGGGTACGAATTGAAGCTCGTCAATCGCGCTACGGACTCGCTGATACGTCTCGGGGCTCAGTTTTTCCGGATTATTAAGCGCCCGGGATACCGTCATCAGGGACACACCGGCCAATCGTGCAACGTCTTTAACTGAGGTCATGCAAGGCGGGGCCTGTCAGGTTGACTGATAATTATCATGCTACAGAGGCCTGATTTTTTTCGCGACTTCAATGATTTACCTGTAAGCATCCCGAAGAGAGTTCCCAGGCATTGGCAATGCACACCCGGCCTCCGGTTCCGTTGGCAATAAGCTTTACCCCCAGGCTGTCGGTCTGTGGATAAAGGCGACTACTGAAGCTGAAGCTGCCGTTTTGGTCAAACACTTCAATGGACGAGCGATCCAGGAAGACTCGCAGCTCAAGCCGGTCCTGTTGTGGGTGTATTGCTACGCTGCGTTGACCGCTGACGTGGGTGCCCGACTGATCGCGGTCCAGTATCAAACGTTTTAGCGACGCATCGTAGTAAAGCAGAGTTTGCTCCTTGCCATCTGAACTGCAACGCAACGCCACTCCCAGGTGACCTTCGGTGCAGTCGAGCAGGTCCAGGTGCACGTGGATTTCGAGCAGATCGCCGTGTACGTCAGTCAGCCACTGAGTGCCCGCTTCGCTCCACCAGGGAGTGCCAGGCAATGGCGTGTTGCGCAGCGCTGTCAGTTCGCGTGCGGGGTACACGCAAAGGCGATCGTCGCGCAGTTCGAGTTCGCGTGGCAGGCCGAGCATTCCGCGCCAGTGATGGGTTGCTGTGGGGGTCGGGCTTTCCCACATATCGAGCCACGCCCACACCAGACGTCTGCCATCGGCAGCCACGAGGGTCTGCGCAGCATAAAAGTCATGGCCGTTATCCAGTTCGATAAAAGGCCCGCCGTTGAACTGCCATTGGCTGTCGATTTGGCCCACTCGGTAGCCGGTATGAAACTTGTTCAGTCGCTCGTAGCCCTGGGCTGGCATGCCTTGGGGGGAGTAAAGCAGTACATCGCGTCCATCAAGGCGAAACAGGTCAGGGCACTCCCACATATAACCATCGCCTTCGTTGCCGCTGGATACATAGCTCACGAATTCCCACGCGTGCAGGTCCACAGACCGATACAACGGCAGCAACGGCCTGTCGCCCAGACGCGCACCGGCAATCAGGTACCAGTGGTCATCCTGCTGCCAGACCTTCGGATCACGGAAATGAATGATCGTGTCTTGCGGCGGGCTGTCGATGACGGCGCCGTGTTTGACGAAGTTGATGCCGTCGAGACTAGTGGCCAGGCACTGCACCTGACGGATCAAAAGCTCGTCGCCTACCTCACCCAGCCAGGTGTGCCCGGTGTAGATCAGTGCCAGGGTGTCGCCACACACCACTGCGCTGCCGGAAAAACAACCGTCCCGGTCGCAGTCATCGCCCGGTGCCAACGCAATGGGCAGGTGCTGCCAATGGACCAGATCGGCACTCTTTGCATGGCCCCAGTACATTGGTCCCCATTTCGCATCGAAGGGGTGGTGCTGATAAAACACATGGTATTCGCCGCGAAAGTACACCACCCCGTTAGGGTCGTTCATCCAGCCCGCAGGCGGGGCCAGGTGGTAACCGGGTCGATAGTCGTGGATTACCTGCGCCAGGCTATCCCTCAATGCATGGTGCGCGCGCTCAAGGGCGGTGGATATTGGACCGTTCATGGCATTCACAGAAAAACTCATAGGGAACCCGCTTGTACGAAGTGCGGCGTGGTGTCGTGTGTCAGGTGTTGGTCGGCGTCAGAGTGGCGTTTCAAGGCCAGGCCATCGGCGTCGAACACGTGCAGATTTTCGGTATCGAACTGCAGCGCGACCCGGTCGTCCACCTGCCATCCGGCTTTTGCCTCGCAACGGCAGATCAAGGGTTCGTTCTCGTCTGTAGCGAGATGCACGTAGACCTCGCTACCCAGGTATTCGACACTGGTCACGGTGACGCCAGTGCCACTGTTCGCTGCACTTAGAGATATGTGTTCCGGACGGACACCCAGGGTCAATTGCGCGTCGTCGGCCAGGTTCGAGCTGTCGAAGGGCAGGGATGTCATGCCCAGTGCCGGGATATCGATCAGGCTGTTGCGGCTTGGTGCGTGCAAGCGGACTGGCAGAAAATTCATTCTTGGCGAGCCCAGAAAACCGGCGACGAAGAGGCTGGCGGGGCGCTCATAGAGTTCGCGTGGTGAGCCAACCTGTTCGACCTGACCGCCGTTGAGCACGACAATCTTGTCAGCCAGGGTCATGGCCTCTACCTGATCGTGAGTGACGTAGATCATGGTCGAGCCCAGCCGTTTGTGGAGCCGGGCGATTTCGTTGCGCATCTGCACCCGCAACGAGGCATCGAGGTTGGAGAGTGGTTCATCGAACAACAAAATGTCCGGTTCCCGCGCCATGGCTCTGCCCATTGCAACACGCTGGCGCTGCCCACCGGACAGCTCCCTGGGCTTGCGTTGCAGCAGTTTTTCCAGTTGCAGGATCTGTGCGGTTTTCAGTACGCGTTCGCGCAGGCTGCCTTTTTCAGTCTTGGCCAGCTTGAGACCGAAACTGATGTTGTCGTAGACGCTCATGTGCGGGTACAGAGCGTAAGACTGAAAGACCATGCCGACGCCACGCTCGCGCGGTTCCAGGTCATTGACCCGGCGTCCGTCGATCAGCAGGTCGCCACCACAGATCGAATCAAGCCCGGCGATCAAGCGCAGCAGCGTCGACTTTCCGCAGCCCGAAGGGCCAACGAACACAACGAACTCACCCGCAGCGATTTCCAGGCTGACATCGCGCAGAATGCGCGTGCCGCCCAATTGCTTGTTGATGTTGGCTAGCTTCAATTTCATCACGATGCTGTTCCTTGTCAGTTGTGTGCATCAACCTTTCAACGCGCCGGCAGTGAGGCCGGAAACGATGCGGCGCTGGAAGATCAGCACCAGAATCACCAGTGGGACGGTCACCAGCACCGACGCCGCCATCAACAGGCCCCAGGGCAATTCGTGGGAGCTGCCGCCCGAAATCAGGGCGATGGCGACCGGGACCGTTCGTTGCGCGTCTGTCAGGGTGAAGGTCAGGGCAAACAGGAACTCGTTCCACGCGGCAATAAAAGCCAGCAGGCCGGTCGTGACCAGTGCGGGCCACAGCAGCGGCAACAGCACGCGGGTCAGCGTGACCCAGGGCGATGCGCCGTCCATGATTGCCGCTTCTTCCAGCTCATGCGGCAGTTGCCCCATGAACGTGGTCAGCACCCAGACGGTGAAGGGCAGGGTAAAAATCGTGTAGCTCAGGATCAGTGCCCATGAGGTGTTATAGAGACCCAGTGCGCGGATCACTTCAAACAGCCCCGAGAGCACCGCGACCTGAGGAAACATCGAGACGCCGAGCACCATCATCAGCACCGTGCCGCGGCCTCGGAACTTGACCCTGCCCAGGGCGTAGGACGCCGTCAGGCCCAGGAACAGCGCCAGCGCTACCACACTCAGCGCAACCACCAGCGAGTTGGCGATGGCCTGCAGGAATGACGCCTGACCGAGGACCGCTGCGTAATTGGAGAAGTCGGCTTCGGTGATCCAGTAGCTCACTTCAAACAAGGCACTGGACGGCTTCAGCGATGTCACGATGGCATAGTAGAAAGGGAATATGGCGTAGAGCAGCAAGATCCCGATCAGGCACCAGAAACCCACACGTAGCAGGGCTTTCTTCAGTTGGCGCAGGTTCATGAACGCACCTCCAGTTGGCGACGGCCGAGGTACAGATAAAGCATGGCAATCACTGCCACGACCAGAAACAGCAGGGTCGAGGCGGCGCTGCCGTAGCCGACGTCCTGGAACTCCACCAGGTGTTGGCGGGCATAGACCGACATGCTCATGGTGCTCGAGGAATTGGAGGTCAGCACATAGATGACGTCGAACACCCGCAGTGAGTCGAGGATGCGAAAGATCGCCGCGACCAACAAGGCGGGCATCAGCAACGGCAAGGTGACTCGCCAGAACACCCGCACCGGATGAATGCCGTCGACCCTGGCGGCTTCGTAGCAATCGCTTGGCAGCATCTGCAGTGCCGCGAGCATAAGCAGGGTGACAAAGGGCACGGTCTTCCAGACGTCGACGATGATCACTGCCCACATCGACAGGTCCGCATCTGCCGTCCAGGCCAGCGGCGCGTCGATCAGGCCCAGGCTCAGCATCATGTGGTTGATGATGCCGAACTGGTCATTGAGCATCCATGACCAGATCTTCGCCGAGACGATGGTCGGAATCGCCCAAGGGATCAGAATCAACGCACGGACCAGCGCGCGGCCGGTGAACTTGACGTTCAACAGCAACGCCACCATCAGTCCCAGGACCATTTCCAGCCCGACCGACACCACGGTGAAGTGCAGGGTGTTGCGCACCGCGTTCCACCATTGCGGATCGACCAGCACGCCTGACCAGAGGGTGCCGTCGTAGAGCAGATAATTGCTCAGGCCCACGAATGAGCCACTGCCGGTATCCGACAGATCGGCATCGGTCAGGCTGAACCAGAATGTGCGCAGCAACGGCCAGGCCGCCACCAGGACCAGGCACACCAGCATCGGCGTCAGAAACAGCCAGGCGGCGCGTAGCCTGCGACGTTGTACAGGCGTTTCCCGGGTGACGAGTTCGTCGTCACCGGGAAAGTCGATAGAAGAGGACGGCATGTTGATCTCCTTACGTGTGGCTTACCAGTTCCGGCGTTTGATGCGGGTCAGTTCGCGTTCCAGTTCGACCAGTGCCTGATCGACCGGAATATCGCCCGCCAGCACGCTATGCACCCGATCGAAGAATGCGTTGGAGACGCGTGGGTAGCCGTTGGCCGTGATCGCGGCGGGGCGCATGACCCCATTGCTGAGGATGCCGTGCAACTGGGTGTAGTAAGGCATCGCCGCGAGCAACTCGGGGTCGGTATAAAGTGACTCGATAACCGGGTTGTAAGCGCCTGCCAGGGCACGCTGTTTTTGCTGCTGGGCGCTGGTCAGGTAGGCAACCAGTTCTGCCGCCAGTTTGGGGTTGCGGCTGTAGCGCGAAACCGCCAGGCCCCAGCCTCCGAGCGTTGAAGCGTGGGTGCCGTTTGCGCCGCCACTGGGCAGGGGCGCGACGCCGACCTTGTCTTTTATCGCGCTGTCCTTGCTTTGCACCAAGGCCCAGACGTAAGGCCAGTTGCGCATGAACAGCGCATTTCCCGACTGGAATACGCCACGGCCTTCTTCCTCGGTGTAGTTAAGTACGCCGGGCGGGGAGATCTCGCCGATCCAGCTTTTTGCCAGGGTCAGCGCGACTCGTGAGGCCTGGCTGTTGACCACGATGTCTCCGCGCGGGTTGACCAGTCCGCCGTCCGGCTGGCTGCTGATCCATTCCAGGGCGTTGCACGTCAGGCCTTCATAGGCGCGCCCCTGGAACACGTAGCCCCACATAGTGGCATTCCCCGCATCGCGTTCGGCTTTTTGCACTTTTTTGGCGGTAGCGGTCATGTCCTCCCAGGTCTGGGGGACCGGCTGTTGGTACTTGTCGAGCAGATCCTTGCGGTAATACAGCAGCCCCGAGTCGGTAAACCAGGGCATCGACACCAGCCGGCCGTCGACGGTGGCGTTGTCCACCTGTGCCTGGAAATAGCCTTGTGTCGCATTTGCCGGAAGCAGTTCGCGCAGATCCGTCAGGTGTTTGGCGAGCATCCCCGGCCACACCATGTCGATTTGAATGATGTCGATGTCGGTGGACTGGGCGCTGAGGATCTGCTGGTAGAACGACAGGCGCTCGGTTGCCGAGTTAGGCGTGGAAACCACCTGAACGTTGTTGCCGGTCTGTTTTGACCAGCTATCGACTGCCTCCTTGCACAGTTGCAATTCAGCGCCGACGGCCCCGCACGAGATCGTCAGATCGGCTGCGTTCGACAGCGCAGAAAACCCGGCAGACAGGGTGAGCAGCGCGGCGGGAAGAAGAGATTTCAGCTGTTTCATAGAGCCCTCTTTATTTTTGTTTTTATAAAAGTTAACGTTAACATCGTCAATGTAACAGCGTATTTTCGATGTAGCACCCTTTTTTCTCCGATTTGCACAATTTTGTGCTGAAGGAAAAGGGCTCGGCCAACGTCACGAAAACAATAAAAACAAAACAGGAAGTCCACATGCAGAACGCATCAAGATGGCTACTCGCAGGGGTACTCGGCACCTCGACAACCGTCTCTCAGGCCGCGACTCTGGAAGAGCGGATGGCTGCATTTGAAGCTCGTGCCAGCGCTGCTGAACGGCGTGCCGCCGCAGCCGAACAGCAAACTCAGGCACTTGCCAGGGAACTGCAGCAAATCAAACTCGCCAACCCCGCTTTGCAGCCTGCCGCCCCGGCTGTGGCGTCCAGTCCAGCACCCGCCCTGGATGATCGCGTGGCAAAACTCGAAGCCCGCCAGCAAAGCATGGACAAGCCAGGCAGTGCCGGACACCTCACCGACGGGTTCAGCTTCAAGGGCTACGCTCGCTCCGGTCTGTTGATCAACGACGGTTTGGGCGGCGGTCGCGGTGGGCCTTATACGACCCCGGCCGGTTCAGTCGGTGGAGCGGTCGGGCGCCTGGGTAACGAAGACGACACCTACATGCGCTTCGATCTGTCGAAAGAAATCTACGCGCAGAACGGCACGCGTTCCAAATTCACGGTCTCCATCGCCGATGGCGTTGAGAGCTATAACGACTGGACAGCCGAAGAAAGCAGCCTGAACGTGCGTCAGGTATTTACCGAACTCGACCATATCGCCGCCTTCAAGGGGAATTCGGTGTTCGAGAACGCCACACTGTGGGCCGGCAAGCGATTCGACAGGGATAACTTCGATATCCACTGGCTGGACTCGGACGTGGTCTTCCTGGCCGGTACCGGTGGCGGTATCTACGATGTGCAGATGACCAAGGACTGGCGATCGAACTATTCCCTGATTGGACGTAACTACGGAGATTTCAGTGAGGGCGGCGTCGATGCCGATGTGGAAAGCTACATCCTGACCTCCAACCAATTCTTCGACAATGGTCAGTGGCAGTGGATGTTCAACGCCATTGGCGCAAAGAAAAACGACGTCGGCACGCGCACCAATCAAGCGGGTTTTGCGCCCGCAGATTCAGGCCTGCACACCATGTTGGCCAATCACCAGAAAGACTTTTTCGGCAGGGAAGGCTTCTTCAAGACGGCGTTGCTCTATGGGCAGGGCCTGGGGGCTCAGGTCAAGGACATTGGCGCGGATGGCGAACTGATCGACGACGCCCGCGCGGTGCGTCTGGCGATGTATGGCGAGACGCCTATTGCGCCGGGGTGGCGCATCGGTCCCAGCTTGCTGGCCGAGCAGAGCAAAGACCGCTACGTCAAAGGCGACGATTACCGCTGGCTCACGCTGAACATGCGCCTGGCCAACGAGATCAACAGTAACTTCGAGATGGCCTACGAGCTGAGTTGGCAAACCATGGACCTTGACCCCAAAGGCTACCTGCAACGCAATGCAGTCGACGGCAACTTCTGGAAATTCACGGTTGCGCCGACCTTCAAGCCGGACATGGGTGACCTGCTAACGCGTCCCGAATTGCGAGTGTTCGCAAGCCTCATGAACTGGTCTTCGGACCTGGACCGCTACAGCACAACCGGCAACTTCGGCAAAACCGACTTCAACTCCGGTGGTGTCTGGCAATTTGGCATTCAGATGGAAACCTGGTTCTAGTGCGGTAGTTCAGAAGTGCCAGTGAACAGTCAGGCTCAGTGCGATGCTGCGTGAGTGTCATGAGAAATTACCCTTCTACCTATCGAGTGGTTCCTTCAACCGCGCTTCATCATGAAAATAAAAAACAGCCCTCCCAACAATGCCGTCGCAATACCTATAGGCAGATCCTCTGGCGCGATAAGCGTGCGGGAGACGACATCCACCCAGATCATCAATAAAGCACCCAGAAGCGTGGCGACGGGCAACAGTCGTCGATGTTCCGAGCCCACCAGACGTCTGGCGATGTGCGGCACCATCAGGCCGACGAAACCTATGGAGCCGCACAGCGCAACCAGCACGCCGGTCATCAGTGAGGCGATCAGGAAAACCAGCAGGCGCACGTTGCGTACTTGCAGACCAAGGCTTGTGGCGGTCTGATCGCCGCCCATCAATGCGTTCAGGGAACGACCCAGCCCTTGCAAAAGAACCCAGCCAGACAGAACCGTGATCAGTGGCACAACGAGCAGCTCCCAGCGCGCCAGCCCCAGGCCGCCGAGCATCCAGAACAGCACTGAGGAGCTGGCGCGGTGATCGCCCAGAAACAACGACAGGTTAGCGATCGCCATCATTACAAAGGACACGGCCACGCCGCCGAGCAGCAGGCGTTGGCTGTCCAGTCGGCCTTTGTGGCTGGCCAGCCACAGCACCAGGCACAGGCTGACCAGCGAGCCGACAAACGCAGCCAGTGGCAATGTCAGCGTGCCAAGCACTTCTCCTACATGCATGACCACGATAACCGCGCCAAGTGTCGCGCCCGAGGTCGCGCCCAGCAGGTGAGGGTCTGCCAGCGGGTTGCGCGTCGCGGCTTGCAGGACGCTGCCGATCAGAGCCAGTCCCGCGCCTGCCAGTACGCCCAGTAACACGCGGGGCGTGCGTATCAGCCAGACGATGGTTTCCTGTCCCGCGGTCCAGAGAGGTGGGTTTTCGCTGGCGCCGAACAGCTTGAACATCAGGATATCCATCACCCGGTTCAACGGCACAGGGGCCGCGCCGAAGGTGATGCACACCAGACATGACATCAGCAGCACGAGCGTCAGAGTGATCAGCAAACCCGTGTAACGGCGAGGGTGCTCGGTCAGCCACTGCGCCAGGGTCATCGCGTCACGTCATGAAATGCTGCTGCAAGCGTCTCGATGGCCGCGACGTTGTCGATGCCTGGCGTCACCGCCACGTAGGGCAGCACGACATAGCGTCGGTTGCGGATCGCGTCGATGGATTGCAGCGCCGGGTTGCTTTCAAGGAAGTGCTGTTTCTGCGCGGCGCTGACTTCGCCGTAGTCGACGATCACGATAACCTCGGGGTTGCTTTGCACAACCGATTCCCAGTTGACGTGGGTCCAGCTGGCCGCGACGTCGCCCATGACATTCTGCCCGCCCGCGGCGCTGATCAGTGCCTGGGGTATGGCCAGACGCCCGGCGGTCATGGGCCGGTCTTCACCGCTGTCATACAGGAAAACCCTGGGCGACGATTTGCCTGCCACGCTTGCCTGAACCTCGCTCACGCTGCGGCGCATTTGCGCAACCAGCGCCTCTGCGCGCGCCTGCACGTCGAATATCCGGCCCAGGTTCAGCAAGTCGTTGTAGACATCCGCAAGTGTGGCTTCAGCGCGCGGCATTATCTGCGCGCAGGACTCGGTCAGTTCATAGGCCTGAATACCCAATGGGGCCAGGCTCTGCGGCGTGACGTCGCCACCCACCCGCATGCCATAGTTCCAGCCGGCAAAATAGAAGTCGGCGTTGGCATTGAGCAGTGTTTCCAGAGAGGGGTATTTGCTGGCCAGCTCGGGCAGGTTGCCAAGGTCGCGCAGCAGGGCCTGATCAGGTTTGTTCCAGCCGGTGATACCGCTGTAGCCGACCATGTGTGATTGCAAACCCAGGGCAACCATCATTTTGGTGAGGTTTACATCGTTGCTGACTGCACGCTGCGGCGCAGCCGTGAAGGTCACCGAGCGGTCGCAGCTTTGCACGGTGACGGGGTAGGCGCTGGGTTGCGCTTGCACCATCGGGCTGCACAACAAGGTAATCAAAGCCAGGCGGGTGAGCAGGGCGTTCATTTCAGGGTATCCAGGTAATGCGCGGGTAATCACGCAGAGGGTGGCTGTCGACCAGCGCCTTGGCGCCGAATACGTGGAGCAGCATTTCCGGGGTCAGCACTTCCTGGGGCGTGCCTTGCGCAATGAGCCTGCCGTGATGAATGACACACAGGCGATCACAGAATGCCGCCGCCAGGTTCAGGTCATGGATACTGGCCAGCGTCGCCACGCCGAGCTGCTTGACCAGTCCCAGCAGTTCCAGTTGATGGCGCGGGTCCAGGTGATTGGTCGGCTCGTCCAGCACCATCAACCGAGGTTCTTGCACCAGTGCCCGCGCCAGCAGGCAACGCTGTTTCTCGCCGCCGGACAATGTGTCGAACCGATGCTGTTCATAGCCCGCCAGCCCTACGGCGTTCAAAGCGCTCTGCACAATCGCGCGGTCGTGGGCGCTGTCCGCAGCGAAGAAGCCCTGATGAGGCGCGCGGCCCATGCTCGTCACGTCCAGCAGCGTCAGGCCGAATGCATCGGGGAATTCCTGAGCGACCACTGCGACGTGCCGGGCGCACCAGCGCGGGCTGCGGGACCAGATATCGTGAGCGTTGATCGCGACCTTGCCGCTGTGCGGACGGCTATAGCGGAATGCGCAACGCAGCAGGCTGGTCTTGCCGCTGCCATTGGGACCGATCAGGCCGACAAACTCGCCGGCAGCGATCTGCAGGTCGATATCTTTCAGGGCGAAGTGTTCGTGCGCGCAGACCGACGCCTGTTCCGGCGCCCACGCGATACGCTCTAGCGCAAGCATCAGAAACTCAGGTCCGCAGTCACGTACAGCGAGCGGGGTTCACCCAGAATCCATTGCTGGCCTTCGTTGTACTGACTCGCTGCGTATTGCCGATCAAACAGATTGCGCGCCTGCAAGCCGAGCGTGGTATTGCGCAGTGCTTTCCATGACAGGCTGGCGTCCGCCACGGTGTAGGCGGGCAGTTCGCGGGTGTTGGCGATATCGGCGTATCGGCTGTCGACGTAGCGCAGCCCGGCGCCGATCTGTACAGCGCTGCCGAGCTGTTTGTCGAGCCACAGGTTGGCCGTGCGCTTTGGCACATCGACGGGTGTATTGCCGTCACGCGAGACGGCCACGCCCGATACGCTCTGATCAAATTGGTCATAGCGCGCACGAACGAAGGCCGCGTTGGCGGTCAGGGCCCAGTCCTGCGGCAGTTGCAGCTTCATGCTGGCCTCAAGTCCATCGGAAGACTGCTGGCCTACCTGTTGGGTGAGGTCAGGATTGCCGGCATCGGTAGTGAGCAGCTTTTTCTTGACGATATGGTAAGCCGCCAGCGTCCACTCCAGGCGCTGGTCCCACAGTGACTGTTTGAAACCCACCTCCGATTGCCTGGCGGTGGCCAGGTCGAATTGTTGCTGTGTGGGGTTGAGAGAGACAAGGCTGCCAACGCCATCGGTGCTGGTCGAGTATTGAGCGTAGGCAGAGCTGTCCGGCGTCAGCGCGTAAACCAGTCCGATTTTCCAGTTGTTGCCGATCAGGTCCTTTTCTGTGCGGCTGTCGTCACGCAGGGCGTTGCGTTCGATATCCACGTAGTCACGGCGCACGCCTGTGATCACCGAGAGTTGGTCGCTCAGCTGCGTGCGGTTTTCCCCGAAGACCGATAGTTGTCGGGTCGTGCTTTTGAACAGCTCCGAATAGGGCGACGCACTCTGAAAATTGCCCGGTGCCGGATGTTCGATATCAATGGGGTCTCCCGCGGGATTCACATCGTTGTAGGGCGAATTGTTGGTCAGCTTGAAACGGATACGGTTGACGTCCATTCCCAGCACACTCTGGCTATCCAGCCCGCCCAGGCTGTGTTTGAAGGTGAACGTCTGCCGATCTCCCACCTGCTCCTGATTGTGCTTGATGCTGAAATAGCCGCTGCGCGACAGCTGCTGAGTAGCAGCGTCCCAGTTGTAGTTTTCGGCGTTCTGCCAGCGTCGGTGCGAGGTCAGGTAGTAAAGCTCGTTGGATGAGGTGAGCCGGTCGGAGATCTGCCAGTCGGTGGTCAGCCGCGTCCATTGGTCGTCGTAATGTTGCTTGTCGTTCTCGATGTTGTAGTTCTTGTCTCGCAAGCCTTCGTGATAACGGCCATCGATCATCGGCACGCCGAAGTAGTTCATCGGGCGCTGATTGCCGCCGTCATGGGCGAGGGTGAACGTCAGGTCTTCGCTGGCCTGCCAGCGCAGGGCACCACTGAAGAACGTGCTTTGCGAGTCGCCGTCATCGATCCAGCCGTTGCTGCGCAGCTGATTGAGGTTCAAACGGTAACTCAATTGATCGGTTAACGAGCCGCCGCTGTCCAGCGCGGTCTGCTGGCTATCGTACGAACCGTAGCCAAGGCGCAGGTGGTTTTCGATATCGCCTTCAAAAGGTTTCTTGGGAATGACATTGATCACTGCCCCGGTAGCGCCTTCGCCATAGAGCACGGAGGCCGGGCCGCGCAGCACTTCAATGCGGTCGATTGCCCAGGTATCCACCGGCATGGTGACGGTGCCCATGGCGCTGTACATGCGGCTGCCGTCATACAATTGCATCACCGAGCCCTGACCTGTGAAACCACGCGCGGACAACGCCGTGCCTCCGTCGCCGGGTGTACCGATCGCCGTGATACCGGGGCTGCGGGCCACAGCCTGCTGCACATTTTCGTCACCGCGACTGCGCACCTCGTCCCCATTCAGCGAGCTGGTGCTGGCCGGGGTCTGCAAGGCCGTCAATGACAGGCGAGAACCGGCATGGGTAACTGAATCGAGATGCTCTCCATCTTGCGACTGGGCCGTAGCCTTAATCATGGACGGGGCAAGCTCGACCTGTTCGGAAGCGTTTGCGTAACCTGCGCTGCTGGCCAGCAGGCAGAGGGTTGTGACTACACGGCGGGACTGGAAAAGAGGGCTGATCATGGATTGAAGGGTCGCTTTGGAGGACTGCGCTTGATGATTTGTTAGTGTTATAACATAACATTTTGGCGGCGATATACACGTCTGTTTTTCTCCAAGGATGTGAGAAGACCTACGCTTATCACTGGTTAATCAAGAAAAAACGAGCGCAGTCGCTCGAAGTCAGGATTTTCTTTGCTGAGTAAGAAAAACCTGGACGCGTAGACTGACAAAGGATTTTCCCATGCATCTGGCTGGATATGCCCGGCATCAGGAATCGCTAAAGCTCGCGGGCTTCCCTCTGCATCGACCGGCAAGGGTTCAGCCTGTCACGAGGATTGAGCAAACCGGCGAAACCCTGGCCGTGCCTCCAGGCGTTTCGCTCGATCCGGAGGATCTGCCGGGTCATTTACTGTCTCCAAAAACCGCCGCGAGCATTGCGTATATTCAGTGCAGGAAGAGGTGTTTGATTACATCGAAAAAATCACGAACGCCGTGCTCGCTGAGCAGCATGCGGCAAAGAAATATGCTGGGATTACGGATCAATAACGACTCAATAAATCGCCCAGCACCCTGGCGTCAGCAGCTCGACGAGATTTTCATCGGGGTCGCGGAAGTAAATGCTTGATCCGCCCCGGGGCCATTCAGTCCGGCCTTCGATGGCCACTTTGGCCTGAGCAAGGCGATCAGACCATGGTTGCATCTGGTCGGCGTTGATAGCGAAGCACACATGAATTCGCCCTTGCGCATCATGAGGCGGTATTTCTCCGCCGCTCAGATACTGCGTCTGCAGTGAAGCTCCGCATTTGAACAGCAGCAAGGTACTTACACCGCCCACATTGAATGCCACCAATGTCGGGCTTTCAAACATGACATCCAGTTCAAGGGTGTCGGAATAAAAGTCCCTGGCCTTGGCGAGGTTCTCTACATAGAGCGCCGTTTCGATAATTTTGTTGAGTCGTAGCATGTGGTGTCATCCCTTCCGTTTTGCGACAAGTCTTCCCTGATCAACGGCTTCTCGTTGATCAAGGGCGTGTGGCAAGTTTTACCGGGAGGCCGACGGGCTGACCAATGCTCGGTTCTTATGTGCGTTATAAGCCTGAACTATTAAAGGACACCGAAGTGGGCCTGCGGGGCATTTCTATGCCCGCCTTGTCACCACCAGCTCCACCGCTGCAATGCGGTCCACGTCTTCGTAACCCTCTTCAAGCAACTCTTCGCCAAACACATCCGGGTCCAGTTCGCGATAGGTCCATGCCAGCGCCGCATGATCGATATCGTCGCGTACGGCCTCGAAGAACGGGTCGTGCTCGCCCACCATGGCCACGCCGGTATAGAGCACCAACGAGCCGCCCGGGGTAAGGCGATCCAGTGATTCACGCAGGATGCGCACTGACAGGTCCGCGCCCAATGCGTCACCACCGTGGCGGTAGGCGCGGCGTTTGGCGTCTTTCATGTACGGCGGGTTGGCAACGATGAGGTCGAAGTTGCCCGTCAGACCCGAGAGGATGTCGCTGTGGCAGCATTGCATGTTTTCCAGCCCGGCCACCCTGGCGTTGGTCTGAGCGAAATGCAGGGCCTTGGGGTTGATGTCGACGGCGTAGACCTGCGCCTGCGGGCGCGCAACTGCGATCAGCAGGGCACCAGCGCCGGTGCCACAGCCGATGTCGACAGCACGGCTGATCGAGTGTGAAGTGCCTTGCAGATGACGATTGATGGAGTGCGCAAAGCGATAGGTATCCGGACCGAAAAACACCGAGTCTTCATCGCCGGTAGGAAACGCGGAATGCACCAGCAACAAGTCATTCAGGCTTGAAAATCTCACCCGGCTCTTCAAGCCGTCTTCGCTGCGTTGAAGAATACCGGCTTCCAAAAGCCCTTGAGCCTCTGCAACCGGAAGCATGGATTCCGGTATCGTACGGCTCCAGCCGAAGACATCCCGCAGTGACGCGGCAATGCGGTTTTCCGAGCGTTGATTGACGTATTGATGAGTCAACGGCGTGGGCGTGATGAAACGATAGCCACTGGTTTTGAGGCGCTGGGCGAGCGCAATCAGCGCGGCGCTGTCGGGCAGTGAATGAGTCATGGGCGGGCTCCTGTCACTCGCTCGGCCATGCTGCTGACAAACAGGCGAGTGGCATGCAGCCCGGCGGCTGTCGCGTGCCTTGCCGGGGACATGCTTTCGATCAACGTGGACATCTTCTCGGACGCTGCTGCCGACTCGAGTTTCATGTGCAGCTCGCGCACATCCGGGTCAGCATCCGCCGATGCAGGCACGGCAAGAACCGGCGATGGCTGAGCGCCGCCTTGCAGATTGCGGAAACGGGATCGAAATGCTTCCGGCAGCCGCTTGCCGACAGGCTGCTGAGCGCTGCCATCCGACAGCCATTCGCCGGCGATCCAGTCGTGCACCAATTGCTTTTCGTAGCCATTGAACACGCCGAACATCGGTGCACCGACCCCTTCGAACAATTTCCAGAAGCGGCTATTGAGAGGGTCTTCGTGACGCTTGATCCAGCCCCTGTTTTGCAGCACGGCAAGAAACTCCGGGATCTGGTCGGGCTCGGCAAGCCACTCGTTGACCGTCTTGCCGTCCAGACGGCAATAGTCGGAATGCATGTGCTGACCAAAGGTCCGCTTGCGCTCCAGCATGGCGATCACTTCCTGCTCCAGATCGAACGACTGGATGACCTGGGTAGAGCCCATGCCCAACTCGTTCAGCCTGTAGCCATTGGCAACACGGCGATAAAATTCGTCGCGTTCCTGGCCCACAGGCAACAGCTCAAGAACGCTCTGCGCAGCCTTGCGTGCGTGGCCGGTGCTGGCGTTATCGATCGTCACATGCAGCGTGAAGTAATAAGGGTCGATGCCCAGTTCATTCAGTTCGAACGATGTGATGAGCAAATGCAGCGGCAGCTGTTCATAGCCCAGGTTGTAACCAATCACCTCGGGAAGGTACTGCTCGCTCAGTTGCCCCAATGACAGCTGAATGGCGCCTTGCAGATAGGCGTCATCTGCCAGTGGGGCGCTGGTGTCGCAGTCCAGGTCGGCCAGCAACTTGCGATAAAGGGAGACATGATTCTGCGCCTGTTCGCCGTCGCCCAGTTCTTCCAGGTAAGTACGAATCAGACCGTGAAAACGGTAGTCTGCCCAATGCGGCAGCAAGCCATACAGCCATGCGCCGTCAACCAGCTTGGTCGGCGCGACCTGCTGAATGAAATACATCGCGTGAGCCTTGGTCTTGAAAAATCGCCTGGGCTGCCCGGCGCGACGTTGTTCAAGGTAGAGCGCATAGTGATCGGCTACGCCCCCTACGTTCTGCTCCATCCAGTGTTCCAGCGCTTCAGGCTGAGCCGGAAGGTCGCAGTTTTCCCGCTCGGCCTGGGCCAGGCAGTGATTCAGAAACATGACCGCATCGTGTTGATATTCTGGAGCACGTTCACTCATCCATGATTGATAGACGGTTTTTGAACAGGCTTCTTCAACGACGGTTTTGACGACGGCATTGCCAGTCATCACTTGAAGAGACGTCATGAAAATCGTACCTCGGCAGTTGAAAATCACGATTGACGCGGTCACGCGAGACTTTCTGTTTTCTATGCAGCGTAGATAAGTGAGTATCGTGATACGGGGAAATTCAGCGTATTTTGCCGAGGGCCGATAGGTGGCAGATGTGGTTATTCCATGAGCACGAATGCCTCGCGGAAAAAATGTATTCTCGTTCTGTGTGCACATCAGGAACAGGCGATCATGGACAACTCACATGGCGTACAGAACCTTGTCTGGCAAACCAGCCAAGTGTCCTCGACAGACCGTGAGCAGCATTTGAAGCAAACGCCGAAAACAGTCTGGCTGACCGGATTCAGCGGCTCCGGAAAGTCCACCATAGCGTTTGCACTGGAGCGAGCGTTGATGGACCTTGGCAGGCTTGCGTATACCCTGGATGGCGACAACGTACGTCAGGGTTTGTGCCGGGATCTGGGGTTTGCTGCGGCAGACCGTTCGGAGAACATCAGGCGCATCGCTGAAGTCGCCCGGTTGATGAATGACGCAGGCCTGATCGTTATCTCGTCGTTCATTTCGCCCTATGAGGCCGACCGGGAAGCCGCTCGCTCGATCATTGGTCACGAACGCTTCATCGAAGTGTTTATCAGCACACCGCTTGAAACCTGCATTCAGCGTGACCCTAAAGGGCTTTATCGCCGGGCGTTGGCAGGCGAGTTGAAAGACTTTACCGGCATCAGCGCCCCTTACGAACCGCCTGCTGGCGCCGCCCTTTGTCTTGATACCAGTCAATTATCAATGGATGACTGTCTTGAGCGAGTTTTACGACTGCTCAGTCTGAATACATAAGCTGGCTGGCTCACCTGCTGGGTTCAGGATCATCGACATCGGCCTTTTGCTGCAAGCGGTCGGACAGGCTGAACACAGGTTTTGGGCGTGGGTCAAAACGTCTATATCGTCGATAACGATGATGTATTCAGCCCACACAAGGATGATCGAAAATGAACAATTATTTTCGCATGAGCGCCATTGCCATCGTGCTTTCGCTAGGCTCTCAAGTGGCTACCGCTGCGCAGGACGCTGATGACTTTGTAAAAGATGCTTCTGCAGCAGGGATCGCAGAAGTTCTGGTCGGCAAGCTTGTACAGGATGAGAAGGGTGTGTCTGCCGACGTGAAGAAGTTTGCTCAGCAAATGGTCACAGACCACACGGCTGCTAACGATAAGCTGGCAGCGATTGCCAAAAGCAAGAACCTTGAACTGTCCGAGGACCCCATACTGATGGACAAAGCCGAGGCCGCCATTCTGGAAATGCGCAAGAAGTCGTTTGATCAAGCGTATGCCAATACTCAGGTCATTGCGCATGAGCAGGCGACCAAACTGTACAAGGAAGAGGCCGAGAACGGTGATGACCCCGAGCTCAAGGCGTTTGCCAAAGCCACGTTACCAATACTTGAGCAGCATCTTGAACATGCGAAAAAACTTTCTGCTGCGCATGGCGACGACGCTGCCAAAAAGTGATGTAACTGTAAAAACGTGATGGGATATTGCGCATGATGACATCTTCCTGGCGAGAGGTAACGTCATGCGGCTATTGAGACGTCACTGAATGATATGACTTTCGGCGCTGCAAACATCTGAGCGTTCGTGAATGAACAAATTTTCTATGGTCATACGAGTCATGGTTATACCCTTTTCAGTAACCGAGTGACTTATCCACAGGCAAGGCTGGTGTCCAGCCTGCCCGGGGACTCGCCTTATAGAACGTGTGCCATTGATGACCGAATGTGATCAGCGTTCTGGCAGGTTGTTATCAAGCAAGGTTCCAACTCCGAAGACCTTCATAGCCATCACCACCTGAAGACCCCGACGTGCGAGCAGCGCCTGAGCCTCGAAAGCACGAAGCCCTTTTACAAACACCACGTCGGTCAACGCAGTATCCAACTCGCCCTGAGACGGGAGAGATTTACGGGAGCGAAGTTTTTTCATGATTCCGTTCTCCTGAACAAGACAGGCTTAAACCCGTTTCAAACATTTTTGCCCTGTACAAAACCAGAACCCAGATCCGCACCGGTAATAGGGTTGGCAGTCGGATCTGACTGGGTCCGCTCCTTCATCATTTCCAGCACTTCTGCATCCTTGGCATCCAGCGTGACGGAAGCAGTGCCATCGCCGCCATCGACAGCCGGTTGTGGCGATTCCACATACTCCCAGACACCGCCCTGGTTCCACGGACCGCGTACATTGGGTTCACCGGACATGTTGAAGTACTTGTTGGTGAATTCCGGCATGCCTGGCAGCTTGCCCTGCGGGAAGTTGGGCTGGATGGCGTGCAGGGCTTTTTCGAAAGACAACTGGTGAGCGATTTCACGTGTCATCAGAAAGCCCAGTGCCTCTTTCACGCCCGGGTCATCTGTCACGTTCATCAAACGCTCGTAAACAATCTTCGCTCTGGATTCCGCAGCGATGTTGGAGCGGAAGTCAGCCGTTGGCTCGCCAATGGTATCGATGTAGGCCGCCGTAAAAGGCACACCGGCAGAGTTGGTCAACGGCGCACCGGCCCCGTACAGCAGGCTGGTGATATGGGAGTCGTTGCCATTGCCGTTGATGGAGCGGTAAAGCTCGCCTTCTTCTTCGATGCCTTCAGCCAATTGACCTTTGGCGCCTTTGTTGAGCATGACAATAATCGAGCCGACTATTTCCAGGTGGCTCAACTCTTCGGTGGCGATGTCCATCAGCAGGTCTTTACGGCCTGGATCCTCCTCGCTCAACCCTTGAGTGAAATAACGTCCGGCTGCTGCCAGCTCGCCTTGGGCACCGCCGAACTGTTCCAGCAGAAGATTGGCCAGTCCAGGGTTTGGTCTAGCTACCCGCACGGTATATTGAAGCCGCTTGTTATGAATAAACATGTCGTATCCTCAGGCGTGATCTTTTGGGAAGCGTCAACCCACCTGGATGGGTTTTATTCAACGCAGTCACTGGATATGAGAAAGCGGGGATGTAGACGTTGCGTATAAATTTAGTGAACGGGATGAACGGCCTGAAAATCCGGGTTCAATAGAATTTTCTTATTCGCTGAATGTTTGAAAAACAACACACTCTTAGTTCAGAGGCCCCGCAGGCAATGCTCAGAGCGTAAGCCGTCTGTGTTGGCGAAAAATTCAAAAAAGACGGGTTATAAACAAAGTCTATTAGTTGTCATAGCCTTGCGGCCATCCCTATCGGCATGAGTGAGGGTGGCTATATGATATCGCTTACATTATGGCATTAATATTTTGAATTTTTCGAAAACCCTGCGATCTGTTTTGCGAGTCGACAAAGCAGGAGCACCACAATGGCTGATGAAAAACACTACCGTATCGATTACCTGCTGCATGGCAGTTACAAGACGTTCTATATAAGAGCGGTTGTCATGGACAATAAAGAAGCCTGGCACTGGGCGTCGGTGGATGCAGGATTCGGTGCGATCCCCAAGTACCGTTCCGACCCGGTACCAAAGCTGAGCAAGCCTCAAGCTGAAAAGCTCGGGTTGTCGAACGTGGAGTGGACGAGGGCTTGAAAGGTCCTCGTTCAAAACGCTATGAAGCTCACCGTCGTGCGTCACGATGCCGCACGACGGTGTACGCGCTGAAAAATCTGTGGTCGGCAGATCTGCCGGATGGACACCCGTTTCCCGCCATACTGAGCTGAATTCACCTCATTTGGATCAGCGTTCATCGCAAGCTCCGCACCTCACACCCCGCTTCCGCTCCCCGCCGCAAATCCCCGCAACCTCACGTTCTACGTGGCCCTGCCGATAGCCCGGTATCAGATTATGGCCTCATTGAACTTCCCTGATAGGGCACAGCTCTGAAGTGATGTCACTATGCCTCTATCTGAATGGATGATTCCCTTCGAGGTGGTACCACTGACCTTGCACCTGCCGTGATGCAAAGAAATAAAGGAGCTTTTTCAGCCGGATCGGGCACCCTAATTAAAATAGAGACCACTATGAACATCCTTTCGCCTGGTATTTACCTTACCAATCGCCTGCGGTTCCCTGCCAAGTTTGCCGTTTTAGCCATCATCATTGTCATCCCGCTGATCGTTCTTGGTCTTCGGGTTTTCAACAGTCTGAATGCGAGCATCGACACCGTTGCCCAGGAACGTATCGGTCGCGAATACCTGCATGTCATGACACCCGTTCTGCGACTCTCCATGCTGCAGCGTGCAGCAACCAACCGTTTGCTCGCCGGTGATGCCTCCGCTGCCCAGGATCTGGCCAGCAACCGCACCCAGCTTGAAACAGCGCTTGGTAACCTCGCCGACATGGATGCCCGTCAAGGACGTCTGCTGGAGACCGAGAGTCGCGTGCAGCGTCTTCGCGAAGGTGCGCGCTCCCTGATGGAAAGTCTCAAGCCTGGTCTTTCGCAAGACGAGGTGTTTGCACAGTGGAATGAGCAACTGGCCCAGACACTCAACTTTATCTATTACGTCTCGGCTACCTCGGGCATGGTGCTCGACGAAGATTATGCGTCGCTGTTTCTGATCGACCTGAGCACCATTCGTATGCCCAGAGAAATCAACGTGGCTGGTCAGATCCGGGGTATCACAGCCGGTTTGAGTACCGGTCAGGGGCTAAGCGTACCGATGCGCGGCTCGCTTGAAAGCCTGTTGAAGATCGAACTGCAATTTCGCGCGGAGCTGGAGCAAAGCATTCGACTGCTCAAGCGTCGTGCTCCAGAGCTTGCTGCCCGCATTGGCGACCCTATCGCTTCGGCCACCTCGACGATGGACAGCTTTCGCAACGACCTGCACGCCTACGTTAAAGGTACAGAGTTCTCGGTGCAGCAGGGGCAGGCGCTGAGCGCGCGCGGTAACGCCGTGGTAGCCGGGCTTTATAAGGCCCAGGACGAAATCCAGAGTGCGCTTCAAGGTGAACTGGATACGCGTTACGACGCGCTCTTGCTGCAACGCGAAGTCGTGATTGCCATGTGCGTAATCATGGGCTTGCTGTTGCTCTATGCGTTCTTCAGCATCTACCGTGCCCTGCGCCTGACCATTGATGGTCTGCTGGGCGTCACCCGTCGCCTGGCCGACGGTGATCTGAGCGCCCGTGTACAGGTGAGCAGCAAGGACGAAGTGGCTGACATCGCCAACGGTCTGAACCTGATGGCCGAAGCATTCGCCAGCTCCATTTCGCACATGGACCGCACGTCATACGAGCTGTCTGATGTAGCTGCCCGCCTGGGCACCTCCATCGGTCTGGCCAAGCAGTCGATGAACGCGCAACAGGCTGAAACCGAGCAAGTGGCGACGGCCATCAACGAAATGACCACAAGCGTGGCCGACGTAGCGCAGAACACCGAAGGTGCTGCGCTGGCTGCTGATGAAGCGAACACTGCCTCGCGTAACGGGCTGCGCATCATGCATCAGGCCCACTCGACCATTCAGGCTCTGGCTGAAGAAGTGGAAGTCAGCGCCCAGAAAGTCCAGGCGCTGGCCCTGCACAGTCAGTCGATTGGTGGGGTTATTCAGGTCATCAGTACGATTGCCGATCAGACCAACTTGCTGGCCCTGAATGCTGCCATCGAAGCGGCCCGGGCTGGCGAGCAAGGCCGTGGGTTTGCTGTGGTGGCTGATGAAGTCCGCACACTGGCTTCGCGCACTCAGGCGTCGACCGAAGAAATCCGCAACATCATCCAGCAACTGCAAAGTGCCACCGAGGTTGCCGTGCAGCAGATGCAGGCCGGCCAGCAAAAGGCTCAAGCGTGCATCAGTGCCGCCAGCGATGCTTCTGGCAGCCTGTCGAGCATCAGCCAGGGCGTCGAGCGTATCGTCGAGATGAACACTCAGATCGCCAGCGCCGCGGTGCAGCAGCATGCGGTTTCCGAAGACATCAACCGTAATGTCATGGAGATCCGCAACAGCTCCGGGACCTTGATGCTGGGTATCGACAACAATGCGGTCACTGCCGAAGAACTGGCGCGAGTTGCCACCGACATGCGCAATGTCGTGGCGCGTTTCAAGCTGACTGCCTGACCGGATCGGGGGCTTGCAGCCCCCCGATTCTCCTCTCGAATCGGCGTTCGAACGCTGATTGCCTTTTTTTGATCAAGTTTTGCTCTTCTGCAGCCGATAGCTCTGGCGCGCGGGTTTGCTGTCCATAAAAACAAATCTTCAGCTCTTTCGTCGCGCACAAAAAGCATTTTCAGGAGATTTTATGAACAGCAGCTTTGCGAATATCAGCGTCAACATGAAGTTGGCATTGGGCTTTGGGACGGTTCTTTTTTTCACTGCCATTCTCGCCTTGGTCGGCTGGACCAGCCTCGATAAACTCATCAATCGCACCGACAGAATCGGCGACATCACTGAGTTGAGTGACAACTTGACCAATCTGCGGGTCGCGCGCCTGCAATATATGCTGACTGACGGCGATGAAACCGCCGCACAAAACATGCAGAGCAAGCTGGATGTCTTCAAGGCGCAGCAGCAATCACTGCTCATCAGCTTCAACAACCCGCTCAACCTCAAGCCTCTGCGCGAACTGGCCGATGTCACCCGTGACTATGAAGCCTCGTTGAACAGCATGCGCGCTGCGTTTCAGGCTGGCGCCAAAGTGCGTAACGAGATGACCGCCAATGCCATGGTTGCCATGCGGGCTGTCGACTCGTTGAACGATGCCGTCACGCAGATCGATCCTGCGGACCCGGCGCGTTTTGATCAGGCCCAACTGGCGACTGCCGCCAGGCAAGACCTGATTCTGGTTCGCTATGAAGTACGTGGTTATACCAGCAACCCCAATGACAAGACCGAGACAGCAGCTTTTCAGCAACTGGATACGGCGATCAGTCATCTGGACAGGCTCAAAACCACTTTTGGCGCTGCCAACCGCGAACAAATTGCCCAGTTTGAAAGCGCTCTTCGTAGCTACCGCAGCTCGGTCGAGGCTTTCAAGGCCACCACTCAGACTGCTGCGAGCGTGCGTAAGGACCTGACTTCCCAAGGGGCTGCCATCGTCAAACTGGGCGAAGAGCTGTATGGCATTCAGATGCAGATGGGCAAGGATGACACTGCTCAGGCGCGTAATCTGCAGATCGGTTGCGTGCTGTTGGTCATGTTGCTGGGCATTCTTGCGGCCATCGTCATTACCCGGCAGATCACCCGGCCGCTGCGCGACACGCTGGCGATTGTCGAGCGCATCGCTGCTGGCGACCTGACTCATACCGAAGCCGTCACCCGACGTGACGAACTGGGCGTATTGCAGCAGGGCATCCAGCGCATGGGCACCACCCTGCGCGAGCTGATTTCCGGTATTCGTGACGGCGTCACGCAGATTGCCAGCGCTGCCGAAGAGCTGTCGGCGGTTACCGAGCAGACCAGCGCCGGGGTCAACAGCCAGAAGGTCGAGACCGATCAGGTGGCGACCGCCATGCATGAAATGTCGGCCACCGTGCACGAAGTGGCACGCAATGCCGAGCAGGCGTCCGTTGCTGCCTCCGATGCCGACAAGCAGGCCCGTGAGGGTGACAAGGTCGTCGGCGAAGCCATCCAGCAGATCGAGCGACTGGCCGCCGAGGTGGTTCGCTCATCCGATGCAATGAACGTGCTGGAGCAGGAAAGCGACAAGATCGGCAAGGTTATGGATGTAATCAAGGCGGTTGCCGAGCAGACCAACCTGTTGGCACTCAACGCAGCCATTGAGGCCGCGCGTGCCGGGGAAGCCGGTCGCGGTTTTGCCGTGGTGGCCGACGAGGTCCGCGGCCTGGCGCAACGGACCCAGCAGTCCACCGAGGAGATCGAGGGCCTGGTGGCGGCATTGCAGAATGGCACGCGTCAGGTGTCGGGCATCATGCTTGGCAGCCGCACACTGACTGACAGCAGTGTCGAGTTGACGCGCAGGGCCGGTACGTCACTGGAAAGCATCACCCGGACCGTGTCGAATATTCAGGCGATGAACCAGCAGATCGCAGCCGCCGCCGAGCAACAAAGCTCGGTGGCCGACGAAATCAGCCGCAGCATCGTCAACGTTCGCGACGTATCCGAACAGACCGCCGAAGCCAGCGAAGAAACCGCAGCCTCCAGCGTCGAACTGGCGCGTCTGGGAGGCCAGTTGCAAACGATGGTCAGCCACTTCCGCGTCTGAACCAGCGCACTGTTGTGCCCGTGCGGCGCGGGGCGCGTGAGGTGTTCTTTCGGACACCTCTCGTTCCCTGCGCTCCAGCTAAGAAGTCATAAAGAGGACGCAGAGCGTCCAGAACGGCATGCGACGCAGAGCGTCGCACGATAGCTTAGATTATCGTTCCTCACGCTCCAGCGTAGGAATGCCGTGTGTGACGCTCCGCGTCACCAATCTACGCAGCGCCGACTGTTCACGATCGGGCGCAGAACATTCAGAACGGCATACCCGTTAGTCCTGCAAATATACGTTGGTATATATAACTCATACTCACAGATAAACATGACCTACGTTTGCAGGTTTTAACAGTTGTTCAAAACTCGATAAGCTTTACTCACTGTCCGGCAACTATTAACTCACGGCCTTTTTCTGTTATCGCCGACCGCCTGTTTGTTTATCACGCTGGCGGGTACGCGCCTGCACAGCCGATTCGAGGTGAACAATGCATTCGATATTTGAATTCGGTAAAAGCCTGCGCACGCCCCGTTTTGTAAAACCCGGTGCGCGCACTCCTTATTGGGCCGATGGTATTTGCCTGGTCGTTATTGCCGTGTTTCTTGCGCTGGTGCTGTATGGCGTGGGCCAGATGATGCAGCCACTTGCCGCGCTGAACTCAAGCCCGATGAGCCTCGACCCTGCGCGCCTGCCCGAATATGCATTGCGCACCACGCTGCGCATGTTCATCGCGCTGGCCGCTTCGCTGGTTTTCACGTTTGTCGTGGCCACGCTGGCGGCCAAAAGCCGTAAGGCCGAGCAGGTGATTATCCCGGCGCTGGATATTCTTCAATCGGTTCCGGTACTGGGGTTTCTGACGTTCACAGTGACCTTTTTCATGGGGCTGTTCCCCGGTCGGCAAATGGGTGTCGAATGCGCAGCGATTTTTGCCATCTTCACCAGCCAGGCATGGAATCTCGCATTCAGTTTCTATCAGTCACTGCGTACCGTGCCGAGCGACCTGAATGAAGTCACCTGGCAGTTCGGACTGTCTCCACTGCTGCGTTTTACCCGCCTGGAGCTGCCGTTCGCCGTACCGGGGCTGGTGTGGAACATGATGATGTCGATGTCCGGCGGCTGGTTTTTTGTGGTCGCTTGCGAAGCCATTTCGGTAGGTGACACCACGGTCAATTTGCCCGGCATCGGCTCGTGGCTGGCGCTGGCCATCGAGCAGAAAAACCTTGCTGCGATTGCCTGGGCGGTGGGCGCAATGGCGCTGGTGATCCTGGCCTATGACCAATTGTTGTTCAGGCCGATCGTGGCATGGGCGGACAAGTTTCGCTTCGAGCAAACCGCGTCGTCAAAGCGTCCGCGCTCCTGGATGTACAGCCTGCTGGGTCGCTCGCGGGTGGCACCGATGCTGGGCTCGATCCTCGCTGCGCCATGCAAATGCCTGATGCTGATCGACTGGCGCGTGGTATCCCGGCTGTGGAACGTAAAGCTCACGCCTGGCGTTGCCCGGTTGCTCGACTATCTATGGCTGGCCCTGGTGATGGCTGCTTGCCTGACCGGCAGTGTTTACCTGTTCAGGTTCATCGAGACATCGCTGGGCATGAGCGACCTGGTCACCGCGTTGGGATTGGGGCTGGCAACAATGGTGCGGGTGATTGTCCTGATCGTCATTGCCAGCCTGATCTGGGTGCCTGTCGGTGTATGGATCGGCTTGCGCCCCGTGTGGGCTGAACGCTTGCAGCCGATAGCGCAGTTCATGGCGGCCTTTCCAGCCAACGTACTGTTTCCTTTTGCAGTGATTGCGATTGTCGGCCTGCACCTGAACCCGGACATCTGGCTTTCGCCGCTGATGGTGCTCGGCACCCAGTGGTACATCCTGTTCAACGTGATCGCAGGGGCCAGCGCCTTGCCGACTGACCTGCGCGAAGCGGCCACGATATTCAACATGCGCGGCTGGCAGTGGTGGCGGCGTGTGGCCTTGCCGGGGGTGTTCCCCTACTACGTCACCGGGGCGCTGACCGCATCGGGTGGGTCGTGGAACGCCAGTATCGTCGCTGAAGCGGTGTCCTGGGGTGATCAGCATCTGGAAGCGGCAGGGCTGGGTTCTTACATCGCCAACGCGACTCAGGCGGGAGACTTTCCACGCGTTGCGTTGGGCATTGTTGTCATGTCGATCTTCGTGATCGCGTTCAACCGGTTGCTGTGGCGTCCGCTGTACGGGTTTGCCGAGCGGCGTCTGAGTCTTGTGTGATTTTGATTGAGGAGGGCGCCATCATGATGGCTGTCGAAACGCGTTGCCTGGTAGATGTTCAGAAAGTCCGACATGTGTATGGCAAAGGCAGCAAAGAGCGCCTGGTGCTGGATGACGTGACACTGACGCTCAATGAGAACGAAATTGTGGGCTTGCTGGGTCGCTCCGGCTCGGGCAAGTCCACCCTGCTGCGCTCCATCGCGGGGTTGGTGGTGCCCACGGAAGGCGAAGTGAATTTTCCTCGCCGCGCGCAGGGGCGGGCGATGTCGGTAGGCATGGTTTTTCAGAGCTTTGCCCTGTTCCCGTGGCTGACCGTGCTGGAAAATGTCGAAGTCGGGCTTGAAGCGCAACGTGTGCCACCTGCCGTGCGTCGCAAGCGCGCGTTGGCGGCCATCGACCTGATCGGTCTGGACGGCTTTGAGAGTGCTTACCCCAAAGAGCTTTCAGGCGGCATGCGCCAGCGCGTGGGCATGGCACGTGCGCTGGTTATCGACCCTGATGTACTGCTGATGGACGAGCCGTTTTCCGCGCTCGATGTGCTGACGGCCGAAACCCTGCGCACCGACTTGCTGGATATGTGGAGCGAAGGGCGCATGCCCATCAAGTCGATCCTGATGGTGACGCACAACATTGCCGAAGCCGTGCTGATGTGCGATCGCATTCTGCTGTTCTCCTCCAATCCGGGTCGGGTGATCAGCGAGATCAAGGTCGATCTGCCTCAGCCGCGCAACCGCCAGGACCCAATCTTCCGGGCGCTGGTGGAGGAGATCTACGTGCTGATGACCCAGGACAACGATGCAGGCGAAATACGTCAGGGCGTGTTTCCAGGCACCGGGCTGGGCATGGTCTTGCCGCAGGTGTCCACCAATGCGCTGGCAGGGCTGATCGAAGCCATTCATGCGCCGCCCTACAGCCTCAAAGCGGACCTGCCGGAACTGGCCAGCGCGCTGCACTACAACGCCGATGAGCTGTTCCCGATTGCCGAGGTCCTGCAACTGCTGCGTTTTGCAGAGCTCAAGGGCGGTGATATTCGCCTGCTGCCTGCCGCTAATCGCTACGCGTTGGCGGATGTGGACGAACGCAAGCAACTGTTTGCACAGCACCTGCTGAGCTTCGTGCCGCTGGTCGCGCACATTCGGCGAGTGCTGGATGATCGCCCCACGCACACGGCACCGGCGCGGCGTTTTCGCGATCAACTGGAAGACTTCATGTCGGAAAGCGATGCCATGCAGACCCTGAATGTCGTTACGCAATGGGGGCGTTACGCCGAGCTGTTCGCTTATGATGAGCTGGCCGATCAGTTCAGTCTGGATAACCCGTCCTGAGGTTTGTACGACATACTCGGCAGGCCTTTTGAAGAGCGAGATGGTGCAGATGCACGAGCCAGAATCCTGTAGCAGAGCCGCGATGGTCGTCAGGTGGGTCGCTTTGCTGGCGCTGGCGCTGGTCATCGCGATTGCCGATACCCTGACCGATCTGGAGATCGCCGTGGGGGTGTTCCAGATCGCGGTGGTGTTGCTGGCGGTCAGGCTTTTGCCGGTCAGGGGCGTTATTGTCATGGCGGCGGTGTGCATGCTGCTGACGGTGGTCAGTTACGAAATGACCACCTCCAGAGGCAGCGAGGCATCCGGGCTGATCAACTGCGTCATCAGCCTGGCCGCCATCGCCATGACCACCTGGCTGGCGCTGCGTATGGCGCGGGCCATCCGCACGGTTCATGAAGCGCGCTCGCAACTGGCGCACATCGCTCGGGTCAATCAGCTGGGTGAGCTTGCTGCGTCCATTGCCCATGAGGTGAATCAGCCGCTGTCGGCGATTGTCATCAGCGGTAACGCCTGTCAGCGCTGGCTGGCCACCGAGCCGGTCAATCTGGAAAAGGCCCGTCAGGCAGTCGAGCGCATGATCGGTGATGCCAATCGCGCCGGAGATATCATTGTGCGCGTGCGCGCCCTGGCGAAGCGCTCGTCGACGCACAAAGAGTGGATCAGTGTGGCGGACACGGTGGCCGAGATTGTCGCGCTGGCGCACAGCGAGATAGACGGGCAGGGCGTCACACTGTCGGTTGACGTGCCGGAGGGAATGCCACCGCTGCTGGCTGACCGGGTGCAGATCCAGCAAGTGCTGCTGAACCTGATGCTCAACGGCATGGACGCGATGAGGAAAGTCGAACCGGAACAGGCGCAACTGGACGTGCGGGCCGAGTGGCGCGGAGGCGGGGAAATCGAGTTCACTGTCAGCGACAGCGGTGTAGGGATTCAGCCGGAAGCAGCCGACCGGCTTTTCGACGCTTTCTACACCACCAAAGAGGAAGGCATGGGGATTGGACTGGCGATCAGTCGGTCTATCATCGAAGCGCATGGCGGGCGAATCTGGGTGACGCCCAACCCCTCAATCGGGGCCACGTTTCATTTCACGCTGCCCACTGGAAAAATGGAAACCTGATGAACACAGCCGCCACTGCACCGCAGGCCGAAGAGCCGGTCATCTTTGTCATCGATGACGACCTCTCGGTGCGTTCTTCGCTGGAAGACCTGCTGGCGTCAGTCGGCTTGCGCAGCATGTTGTTCGGCTCGACCCGCGAGTTCATGGACACCCCTCGTCCTGATGCGCCGGGCTGTCTGATTCTGGACATTCGCATGCCCGGCATGAGTGGCCTGGATTTTCAGGAGCACATGGCCAGGTCGGGGATTTTTCTGCCGGTCATTTTCATCACCGGGCATGGCGACATTCCCATGTCCGTGCGGGCGATGAAGGCCGGTGCGGTGGAGTTTCTGACCAAACCCTTCCGTGACCAGGACTTGCTGGATGCGCTCCAGCAAGGGCTTGAGCGAGACCGCAGCCGTCGCCGCAACTCAGCCGTCGAAGCCGAGTTACAGCGCCGTCACGCCAGCCTGAATCATGGCGAACAGCAGGTGATGGAACTGGTCGTCAGTGGCTTGCTCAACAAACAGATCGCAGCCCGCCTGAACGTGAGTGAAATCACCGTCAAGGTCCGGCGTGGCTCGGTCATGCGCAAGATGGAAGCCGACTCGCTGGCTGACCTGGTCAAGTTTGCCGAGCGGCTCAAAGAGCTCCGTTGATTAACCCACGCCTGCACACCTGTCGTTCCTTGCGCTCCAGCGTGTGACCGCCTTGCGTGAGGCTCCGCGTCACAACTCTGCGCCGCGCTGCTTGCTCGACTCATTCACCAATTGTGGCAATACGTAGTTGCGTACCACGTACAACGAACCCTCTGCGCTCAAGTGTCCCGAGTCGATCTGCAGCAATGAGCGGCTGTTTTCCAGGCGTACCCGGCAGGCATCGGCGATGCACAGCTTGTCGATCAGCGACACAAACTGGATGCCCGCCGATACAGCCAGCGCGCGGGTTGCCTGATCCACCCGCATGACGCTTTGATCCAGCGCCGGATCGCGGATATGCGACTCGCTCAGCCCCCAGTGACGGTTGACGATGACACTGGGCAGCGATGGGCTCCACGATGGCATCGGACCGATCAGCACGATATGTTTCACGCCAAACCCCTTGAGGCGGGCCGCAATCTGCTTCCAGTCGGTCTTGTCGTGGCCATCCTTCTGCGCGATGACCACGATGTCCGGACGCAGCCTCTCGATGCTCTGCAGGGCAGTCATGTTGGAGTAGTCGCAGGCCTTGCTGGTCGCTGAAGCGCGTCCCTCGTGGTCATTCAGGTCGGGAACGCAACTGGCCGAGGCCACCTGATAGAAGGGGGTCGTGCGTGTCAGCAAGGTACGCAGCCCGAGTGACAACGCCTGGGCGTGAGAATCGCCCCACAAGAACACTCCGCCCGGCCCCTGTTTGCGCGTGCAGGTCTCGTCGATGGCCGACTGGCCACGCTGGGTCAGGGCGGAAAAGGCGTCACATTTCAGCCAGTAGGGCTCGTACAGGTTGTGCTGTCGATCAACGTATTCCTGGATGAAATGCGCCTTGTCCGAAACACTGATCGGGCGAAGTGGCGATACCGCGCCTCGCGTCGCACCCACCAGCGCCCCCGCCACGAAGACCAGAACGACCAGTGCGCCAGGCATGGCAAATTTCCGGCGCTGGTCAGGTTGATGTGGGCTGGCGGGCCGCTCGATCAACCGCCATGAGATCAGCCCCAGTGTCAGAGCCACGCCGATGCCCAATAGCACCGTGCGGGTGTCGCCCAGCAAACCGGTGTAGTTCATCCACACCACCACCGGCCAGTGCCACAGGTACAACGAGTACGACAGTTTGCCTGCCCATTGAAACAGTGGGTTGCAGGTCAGCAGCGAATCATTGCGGGCCGCCTCGATCACCGCGAAAGTCCCCAGCACCGGCATTAGCACCAGATACCCTGGCCACGTATCCTGTACGGACAGCAGACAGAAACCGGCAACGATCAGCGCCAGTCCGACCTGTTCCAGAACTCGCTGCTGTAGGGGCCTGAGTTGCAGCGGGAACAGGCAGGCCACGCCACCCGCGAGCAACTCCCAGGCACGGGTCGGCAGCAGGTAAAACGCAGCTTCTGGCCATCGGGACGAGGCAAACACACACACCACAAAGCCCGCCAGACTTGCGCCCAGCACCCACCAGCGCAGGTTGTGCAGCGCGACAAAGCGACTGAGGAGCAACAGTGCAATCGGGTACAGCAGGTAAAACTGCCACTCCACCGACAGCGACCAGGTGTGCAGCAGCCATTTCTCATGAGCACTGGCGGTGAAATAACCGGCCTCGCGCCAATAGACAACGTTGGAAACGAATCCCAGGCTGCTGGCCACATGAGTGCCCAACGCGCTGTAGTCCAGCGGCAGCAAAGAGAACCAGCCCAGCAGCAGCAAGGCAAGACACAGCACCGCGAGGGCCGGGACGATGCGTCTGGCCCGCGACGTGTAGAACGTTGCCAGCCTGAATTTGCCGCTCCTCAAGCCACGCAGGATGATCCCGGTAATCAGATACCCCGAGATCACGAAAAACACGTCCACCCCTGCGAAACCACCAGGCATCCAGGCGGGCTGAAAGTGAAAGAGCAGCACCGCAGCCACCGCGATGGCGCGCAGCCCATTGATGTCTTTTCTGAAGTCCATTTGATGAAGCCATCCGGTGGATGATCGTAAGGGAGAATGGCACTGTGCAGCGGCCGGTAAATGATCTGGCGGTCCGTCAGTGGGCAGTGGAGGGCAGCCTGAGCGCATGGCTTGCAGCGGATTGTCTGCTGGCAATCACATGACCAATGGCCACGCCTATAAACAGATTGGCGACAGCGACCTCGAACATGTCGGTGGTCCAGCTGATCAGGCACCAGCAGAAACTGATCGCCAGCAGCATGTGGCCGATGCGGGTCTGATCATCGATCAGTCGGAACAAAAGCGGAATCTGTAGCGCGTACAGCAACAGCCCCAGCACGCCCAGCATCGCCCACAGATACAGCGCCGAGCTGTCCATGCCGAGAAATACGCCGGCACCTTCGACCGGAAACAGCCCCATTGTGCTGCCGACCATGCCGAAGCCCGCGCCGCTGATCATCCAGCCTTCGCGGCTCATGGCATTGATCAGGTTGGGCCAGGTATTGATCATCCGGTCATACAGCGAGGCCAGAGAGCCGCCGCTACTCACCGCATAGGCATCGGGGCTCACAATCAGCCCTAGAGTCGGTAGCAGCAGCCCGATGCCTACCACCACGATGCAAAGCGTTCGGCAGGTCCAGCTCATTCGCCGCAGCAACAGCAGAATGAGGGTCAGGGCGAATGCCGCGGCTGGCGCTTTGCTGGTGGTCAGCACGATGGCGTAAAGCGCCACGGCACTGAGCAGCATCATCATCAGGCGTGAGCGCACGAAAATGATCAGGTACAGCGTGTAGAAGGCGATCATGATCGACAGCACGTTGGACACTCTGGCGAAACCGGCAATGCGGTCTACCTCGTCCGCGCTCCATGTGGTGTTGGCGCTCAGTTCGGTTTCACCGACGCTGTAGCTGTAGCCCTTCCAGGGCACCGAGGTGTACTTGTCCAGAGCCATACCCAGCAGTGAGGCCAGCAGGCAAAAGCCGATGGCGCGGTACAACAGCGTGCGGCGGTAGAGCAGGTGCTTGCTGCACACCAGGCCGAACACCAGCGGGCTCAGGGCGAACAGACTGAACGCCAGGTTGTGGACGCTGGCGCGATGCAGCATGGCCAGCAGCCCGGAAATCAGCCACACCACCATGAACGCCCAGAACAACCGTCCCGCTTTGAAGGTGCACAGCTCAAGCACAAACAACAGGATGCAGGCAGCTTTGGGCGTGTAGAGCAGGAGGCTGATGCCTGCCTGATCGAAGTAGAAGCGCAAGGCTCCGGAGAAGGTCTCGACCAGAATCAGGCTGATGGCGACCCACATCACAACCGTGGATTTATCAAAGGATATCACCGACGACCTGGTGTCGGCGCTGTTCGCAGTAGTCAACGCCATGCTGGCTGCCTTCTGGATATGCGTCAGGGGAATTGCGCGGACAAAGCTACCGCCCGACGATCACGGGCATGTGTCGACACAGGAAGGCTCTGGGAGATGAAAGGTCTGGAGCGAACGCTCGCAACGGCGTGACAACACGTATATCAGTCGCAGTTCGGGCAACTGTCAATTAATTAGTCAGGATTAAGGGCTATGCGCTGGACTTAGTACCCGGGACAGGACGCGGAGCGTCCAGAACGGCGTGCCCACGCTGGAGCATGGGCACGATAGTGTTTTGGCGGGCACTTAGTTGAGCTCATCGTTCCTCACGCTCCAGCGTGGGAAAGCAGTGCGTGACGCTCCGCGTCACAATTCTGCGCCGCACTGCACATTCAGGATCGGACGCGGAGCGTCCAGAAAGGCATGCGACGCAGAGCGTCGCACGATAGTTGCACCTATCGTTCCTCACGCTCCGCGTGGGAATGCCTTTCGTGACGCTCTGCGTCACCTATCTGCGGACTACGGGTACTTGCGTCTGTCCGGTGCTGGCGGGAAGTACTGGTACATCCACGTTTCGCTCAGCGTACGGTCGGCGGTGCGGATGAACATGCGCATTTCAACCGGCTCGACCGAGTCGCTGTCCGGTACCCAGTCGAAGGTGACGCGGTAGCCCTTGATGTCCGGCAATACGAGGATGTTGAAGTCCTGCACCTTGCCATGCGTGACCGTGACGATAGGCTCGATCCCGGTGCCTTCCGGCAAGCGATCCAGACCGCCGCCGTTGAAGTCCACGGCAAAACGGCGCGCCCAGGTTTTCGGGTAATGCTCGCCCGGTGCCCAGCCTTCGAGGAAGCCGCCCATGCCTGAACGAGTGGCGTGGACCTGCGCCAGCGGCGTGCTTACAGGTGGCAACGGGCTCCAGAACAGCTTGTAGCCGTAGTTCATCGAATCCCCGGCCTTGACCGGCGTCTTCGGTGTCCAGAACACCACGATGTTGTCCATCGTTTCGCCCGTGGTCGGCAGCTCCAGCAGGCTGACCTCGCCCTCGCCCCACGCGGTAATCGGCTCGACCCACAGGCTCGGACGGCGGCTGTACCAGACTACAGTGTCCTGATAGCTGGAAAACTCGTGATCGCTCTGCACCAGCCCGAAACCTTTCGGGTCGGTGTCGGCGAACGCGCTGAATTGCGGTTTGGCCGGGTTGTTCAGCGGACGGCAGATCCACTCACCATTACCGCGCCACATCGACAGGCGATCCGAATCGTGAATTTGCGGGTGGATGGTGTCGCACATGCGGCGCTCGTGAGTGCCGCAACTGAACATGCTGGTCATCGGCGAAATGCCCAGTTGCTGGATATCGGTACGGGCATTGATGTGCGCGTCGATTTCCATGACTACCTGGCCAGCCTGACAGTCGATGTCGAAGCGGTAGGCACCGGTTGCACTGGGTGAGTCGAGCAGTGCGTAAACCACAAAGCGTGTGGCGTTTTTATCTGGCGTTTCAAACCAGAACTTGGTGAAGTCGGGGAATTCTTCCTGACGCTTGGCGTAACTGTCGATGGCCAGGCCGCGGGCCGACAAACCGTATTGCTTGTTGCTGTCTACGGCCCGGAAGTAGCTGGCACCGAGGAACGAGACAACGTCGTTGATGGCGATTTCGGGCGCCTTGAACAACTTGAAGCCTGCAAAGCCCAGATCGCCCTTGACCAGATTCTTGTCGATGCCGCTGCTTTCGTAATTGAACAGGTCATGGCGGAAATGCACTTCGCGCGCCTGCTTGTTCTGCGGGTTGACGCTGTACATGCGCACCGGCGTCTTGAAACCCATACCGACGTGGAAGAAATGCACGTCGAGCTGACCGTGGACGTCTTTCCACAGTGAGTGGTTCGGGTCGTAGCGAATAGCATTGAATTGCAGCGGCGTCATATCTGCCAGGACGGGTGGCAGCACTTGCTTGTTGCTCACATAGCCTTTGCCTGCGAGCTTCTTGGCATGGGCTTGCAGCTCTGCAAAATCGAAGTGTTCGATTTCGCCATCGGCTGCGGCGGCCAGTGCTCGCGCAGCATAAAGCCCTGAGGCCGACACGCTGCCGTAAGCGGCCAACGCCATGGACGCTTTCAGGAGATTTCTGCGATTCATAAGGGTGAAGCCTCTGAGTAATTCTGTGCGTCCTGCACAAAAAATGGCGCGCCAACGACTCCTTGCCGAACGCAAACTACCCACAACAGATAACAAAGACGAGATCCCGTTCGGAAATCAGTCAAAAAAAATCGCCGATTGTGCTCAATGGAAGTGGCATCCAGATGGCAGGAATGGGCGTTTTTCAGGCCTGTTGGGGTGGGTTGAATGCGCTCGGCACCGCTTGGCGCAAGGCTTGCGAGCGAGGTGGGTGCGCAGCGCCGGTCAGGGCGATAGGGTGCGTTGGCGCAGAGCGCCCGAATATGCGCGCAATATTCAGCAACCATTTTGCCGGGTCGCAAACTGAGCAAATGTCAGCCTGCCGCAGGCGAGCGTCCAGTACCGCATGCTGGTGCGGAGCATCTGCACGATATCCAGCCCAATCATTTGCCGCTATATCGTATTCGTTCAGGCAATAGTCCTGACGAAAGTTTCACTCTGCGTGTTATATCGTAACGCTATGATGCAGCTGCATTAATGGATGCCGATACACGGCTCTCCACAGGGCAATAATCAGCGGGTGCCGGGGTAGTGATGCGGGTTGATTTGGGTGAGCACGATGGCCTCGAAGGCCTGCCGCGTTTTCAAATGGCGGTGCAGCAGGTTCGGCGTCTCGGGCGACTGATGTATGTGAGCGGTGGGGTGGGCGCGTTCGGGCTGCTGCTGGCGCTGTCCATCGATCTGTTTTCCCCTGGTTCATTGTGGATGGCCGTGCTGGGCAATGCGTCGGCGGCGCTGATACTGCTCGCTGCGGGCCTGCAGTCGGCCAGGCACGTCGCGATGTGGCGTGCCCGCGCGTTGGCTGCACCTGTTGCCGCAGACTCTCCCGCGACGGCGCAAGCGCTCGATGAAACCGGCTGGTATGAGCGCCTGCTTACCCGGCTGAGCGATTCGGGCGAGTCACTGGTTCGGCACATCGGCAGCTCGACCCTGTGGCTTGCCGGGTGGGCAGTGCTGGCGTTGATCGTCATCCGCGCCTTCTGGAACCTGACGTTGTCTGGCTCCGACCTTTCCACTTCAGGCAATCTGGCGGGCAGTATTCTGTTGCTGTTGGCGTTCGGGCTATTGGTCATCGAGCGGCAACTGAGCAGCGAGCCCGAAGGCCAGTCGCCAGAGGCCGGGGCGCTGGCGCAGCTGGTGCGCATGACGCTTATCGTTCTGCTGGTCGGCGCGTTGTGCCTGTTCTTCTCCAGCGCTGATCGCGTCTGGCCTGCACGGCTGGCTGTGTTGATCGGCCTGCTGCCATTGGGTGTGGCGCTTGAATTTCTGTTGCGGGCTGTGTTGTCGGTGTTCAGCCCGCGCACTCCGCGTCTCGAGCCGCGCCTGCTGGCCGCCAGTTTTATCGCTGACCTGCTGCGCTGGCCACCGCGCCCGTTGCTCGCCTTGCAGCATGAGCTGCACAACCGCTTCGGCATTGATCTGCGCCAGATCTGGGCCTTTACCTACATGCGCCGCGCCTTTTTGCCGGTGCTGGCGGTGGTGGTGGCGCTGGGGTGGGCGCTGAGCGGCGTGCATGAAATTCCGATGCAGGGGCGAGGCATTTACGAGCGGTTCGGCAAGCCGGTCGAGGTCTTCGGACCGGGTCTGCATGTCGGTTTGCCTTGGCCGTTCGGCCGGGTCCTGGCGGTTGAAAACGGTGTGGTTCATGAGCTGGCGACCAGTGTTTCTGCGGCCGACGCGGCCGAGCAGACGCTGGACCCGGCCGAAGGCCCGCCGCCGGGCAGCGCCAACCGGCTATGGGATGCCAGCCATATCAACGAAAAATCCCAGGTCATTGCCAGCAGTGCCGGCGACAAGCAGAGCTTTCAGATCGTCAATATGGATGTGCGGTTCGTCTACCGCATCGGCCTGACAGATGCCGCGGCGATGGCCTCGACCTATAACAGCGCCGATATTCCTTCTCTGATCCGCAGCACGGCCAGCCGCGTGCTGGTGCATGACTTTGCCTCGCGCACGCTGGACGAGCTGCTCGGCGAACAGCGCAGCGGGCTGGCCGATGACATCGGCAAAGCCGTGCAGGCTGACTTGCAGCGTCTGGACAGCGGCGTTGAACTGCTCGCCACGGTGGTCGAAGCCATCCATCCGCCAGCAGGTGCCGCCAATGCCTATCATGCCGTGCAGGCTGCGCAGATCGGCGCACAGGCGCTGATCTCCCGCGAACGCGGTGCGGCCAGTGACAAGGCCAACCAGGCGCAACTCAATGCCAGCGTTGCCCGAGATCAGGCCAGCGCTGCAGCCCGTGAAGTTCTGGCCACAGCGCAAGGCGCGGACCTGCGCTTCAGTGCCGAGCGCCAGGCCTATGCCAAGGCAGGGCAGGCATTTTTGCTGGAACAATACCTGGCGCAACTGACCGAAGGCCTGGGCAATGCCAAGCTGCTGATACTCGACCACCGTCTGGGCGGCGACAACGCGCCGACCATCGACCTGCGTACCTTCACCCCACCGGCAGACCCAACGGCGCCGCGTAAAGCCGTTCAGTAAGGAGTCGTCCCTTGAGTCTGTTTCATCATCATCACGATCACGCCGACCACGATAGCCATGACAGTCACGGTCATGGCGGCCACGGCCATCATCACCATCATCATGGCGCGACCGGTCCGGCAGCGTTCCCTTGGCGACGGGCAAGCCTGGCGGCGGTGCTGATCGCCTTCGCGATTGCGGCGGCGAGCCTGGTGCAGGTGCGCTCGGGTGAAGCGACCGTCGTCACCCGCTTCGGCAATCCTTCCCGCGTTCTGCTCGACCCGGGCCTTAACTGGCGCTGGCCCGCACCGTTCGAAGCGACCATTCCGGTGGATCTGCGCCTGCGTACCACATCCAGCGGTTTGCAGGATGTCGGCACCCGTGACGGCTTGCGCATCATCGTTCAGGCCTATGTGGCGTGGCAGGTACAGGGCGATGCCGACAACGTGCAGCGCTTCATGCGCGCGGTACAGAACCAGCCCGACGAAGCAGCCCGGCAGATCCGCACCTTTGTCGGCTCGGCGCTGGAAACCACCGCGAGCAGTTTCGACCTGTCCAGCCTGGTGAACACCGACGCCAACAAGGTGAATATCACCGCGTTCGAAAATCAGTTGCGCCAGCAGATCGATCAGCAACTGCTGGCGACCTATGGCGTTCGTGTTCTGCAGGTAGGCGTCGAACGACTGACCTTGCCGTCGGTGACGCTCAACGCCACCGTGGATCGCATGCGCGCCGAGCGCGAGACCATCGCCACCGAGCGGACCGCCGTGGGCAAGCGTGAAGCGGCGCAGATTCGTTCGGCAGCGGAGCGTGACGCGCGCATTGTAGAGGCAGATGCCACGGTCAAGGCGGCCGATATCGAAGCGCAATCCCGGGTTGAAGCCGCGCAGATCTATGGCCGCGCCTATGCGGGTTCGCCGCAGCTCTACAACCTGCTGCGCTCGCTGGACACGCTGGGCACCATCGTGACGCCGGGTACTCGCCTGATACTGCGCACCGACGCCGCGCCATTCCGCGTGCTGGTAGATGGCCCGCCAACGCTGGACGGCAAGAGCGGAACGCAGCCATGAGCCAACCGGTCGACGAGCCCGTAACGCAACAACCGCCTGCCAATAGCCCATGGTTGCAGGCGAGCCGACTGGCGTTCATCGGGCTGTATGGCGTGACCCTGCTGGCTGCGCTTGCCTGGGCGACGTCCAACGTGCGCCAGATCGATCCGCAGAACCGTGCCGTGGTCATGCGCTTCGGCGCGCTCGAGCGGGTGCAGAACGCAGGATTGCTGACCGCCTGGCCGCAGCCGTTCGAGCAGGTAGTGCTGCTGCCCTCGGCTGATCGGGTGATCGAGCGACGGGTGGAAACCTTGCTGCGTTCGCCAGCGGCACTGAAAGCCGATGAAATCGCGACCCTGTCGGCGCCGATGAGCGATGCTCTGGCTGGTTCCGGTTTTCTGCTGACCGGTGATGCCGGTGTGGTGCAGCTGGACGTCACCGTGTTCTACAAAGTGACTGACCCCAACGCCTTCGTATTGCAGGGCGATCATGTATTGCCCGCACTGGACCGGCTGGTCAATCGCAGCGCCGTGGCGCTGACTGCAGCGCGAGACCTGGACACCATTCTGGTTGCCCGCCCCGAGCTCATCGGCGCTGACAGCCAGGCAGCAGAGCGCCGTGAGCGGCTGCGCGGCGACCTGGTGCGCGGTATCAATCAACGCCTGACTGAACTCAACGCGACCGGGATGGGCATTGGCGTCGAAGTCGCTCGGGTGGATGTGCAGTCGAGTCTGCCGACGTCGGCGGTCAATGCTTTCAATGCCGTGCTGACGGCCAGTCAGCAGGCCGACCAGGCCGTGGCCAACGCACGTACGGATGCAGAAAAACTGACCCAGACCGCTAATCAATACGCTGACCGGACCCTGCAAGTGGCGCACGCACAGGCTTCCGAGCGCCTGGCCAAGGCACAGGCAGCCACCGCGACCGTCGTCAGCCTGACGCAATCTGCCGAGAACCGCAGCGATCCTGGCCTCATGCAGCGCCTTTACCGTGAACGTGTGCCGGGCATTCTGCATCAGGCAGGTTCGGTCACCACCGTCGATCCCAAAGACGATTCCCGCCTGATTATTCAGGGAGCACCGCAATGAGTGGCGAAGCCGTTCACACCCATCACGCCATCAAACCGCAAGCGGATGGCAGTCTGCTGAGCAACGCAGAGCAGCGTAGCGCAGCCCGGCAATTGACCCTCGCGATGCTGGCGCTGGGCCTGTTGGCATTGGGTCTGGTCTGGCGTTTTTTCGCTCCGGAACAGGCAGGTGTCAGCCAATTGCTGTTGGGTGCTGCCTCGCTGCTGGTGGCGATACCTGTGATCAGCGCCGGTTGGCACAGCCTGCGGCATCCAAGCCTGCATGGCATCACCGATCAGTTGATCGCGCTGGCGATGCTCGGTGCCTGGGCCACTGGCGATCTGATGACCGCCGCCTTGCTGCCGATCATCATGATCTTTGGCCATGTGCTGGAAGAGCGCAGCGTGATCGGCTCGCAGGAAGCCATCGAAGCGCTGGGTCGTCTGACCCGCAGCCAGGCACGTTTGCTGGGGCCTGATGGCAATATTCGCGAGGTCGACAACGCAACGCTCAAGGCTGGCGATCAGGTTGAAGTGCGTGCGGGTGACCGGGTCCCGGCGGATGGTCGGGTTCTTTCCGGGCAGGCCAGTCTGGACACTTCATCAATTACCGGCGAGTCGGTGCCACTGGAAGCCAGTATCGGCATCGAAGTGTTTGGTGGGGCGATCAACCTAGACGGGCTGCTGCGTATCGAAGTGACCCGCATCGGCGATGAGTCCACGCTGGGCAAGGTCATCGCGCTGATGCAGAGCGCGGAGCGTTCCAAGCCGCCGATCACACGCCTGCTGGAACGCTACGCAGGCAGCTACATGGTGCTGGTTTTGCTGATCGCGGCGCTGACTTGGTTTATTACTCAGGATGCTCAGGCGATGCTGGCGGTGCTGGTGGCTGCCTGTCCCTGCGCACTGGTGCTTTCGGCTCCGGCCACGGCTATTGCCGGTATCGCAGTCGCCGCGCGGCACGGCATTTTGATCCGCAGTTCGGCGTTTCTCGAAGAACTGGCTGACCTGAACTCACTGGTTGTGGATAAAACCGGCACCCTGACCTATGGCCGACTGCGCTTGCAGTCGGTGCAGGCTGAAGGGCCGCAGCATCCGCAATTGCTCGAACTGGCGGCCAGCCTGGGGTCGGCCAGCAGTCACCCGGTCAGCCGTGCATTGGCCGGGCTTGTGGATAACACTCGGCTGTTGCCGTTGCTGGACACCCGTGAGCGGCAGGGACTGGGTGTGGTGGCGTCCACCGGGCAGGGTGAGGCAGCGCTGGGTCGTCCGGAATTGTTCGAGCAGTTGGGCATTGTCACCCCCGGCGTACCTGCACATGACGGCCCGCTGGCCGGGTTGTCGCTGGATGGCGTTTTCCTGGCCTGGCTGCTGCTGGCCGACAGCGTCAAGCCTGAAGCGCAGGCTGCGCTGTTTGAATTACGTGAACTGGGCATGGGACGGCAGTTGCTGTTGACCGGCGACCGACAAAGTGTGGCCGACAACCTGGCACACGATATTGGCATAGCAGACGTCCAGGCGCAGGCATTGCCGGAGGACAAACTGAACCGTGTCATGGGCGAGATCGCCAGTGGCTTCCGGCCGATGGTGGTCGGCGACGGGGTCAACGATTCGCTGGCTCTAAAAGCAGGCGTGGTCGGCGTCGCGATGGGGGCGGGCGGGGCGGACATTGCCCTGGCTTCCGCCGATATCGTGCTGATCGGCAGCGATCTGCGTCGTCTGGGCACCTGTGTGCGGCTCAGCCGTCAGTGCCGTCAGACCTTACAGGTCAACGTAATCATCGGACTGGGCTGGACGCTGGCCATCGTTGCGCTGGCCGCCTTTGGTCTGCTCGGCGCTGCCGGCGCGATGGTCGCAGCTATCCTGCACAATCTGAGCACCTTGTTGGTGTTGGGCAATGCTGGACGTCTGCTGCGCTTTCAGGAGCCATTGCTGAAGCTCTAGGCATTTGGTGAACGACAAGGCTCAGGCTAGCGGCGCTGATCAGCGCTTTAAAACGGCTTGAGCTTTGACGAATTCTGTTACAAATTAAGCGCTGTGTTTCAGTGCGTGATCCAAATTCAGGCTGTCTTTCGGCTCGAATCAGTGGGTACAGGGCTGTTCCCCGAAGTTGATTCATTGCAGTTTTGCCGTCGCCAATAGCCTTTGCGGGCCCTTTTGCGGGGCCCTTGCTGGATTACTCTTTTTGAGTTTCTGGATAAGGGGGTGATTTTGAATGCTTACACAACTTCCAACGACCTTGCAGAACCTTCATCTGCCGTTACGGCTGAAGCTCTGGGACGGCCATCAGATGGACCTGGGGCCTGCGCCCAGCGTCACGATAGTGGTCAAGGACCCGCAACTGGTCTCCGATTTCAACCACCCCAGCCTGGGCTTGCTCGGCAGTGCCTTCGTAGAGGGGCGGCTGGAGCTGGAAGGTTCGATCAGCGAAGTTGTCCGGGTTTGCGATGAACTGACTCATGCCCTTGTGGATGATGACGACAGCACCGACAACCCGATCCGCGTCCAGCATGACAAGGACACTGACGCCGCGTCGATTGCCTACCATTACGACGTATCCAACGACTTCTACCAGCTCTGGCTCGACAAAGAGATGGTCTACTCCTGCGCGTACTTCAAGACCGGTGACGAATCGCTCGAGCAGGCGCAGCAGGATAAATTCCACCACCTGTGCCGCAAGTTACGGCTCAAGCCAGGTGAGTATCTGCTGGACGTGGGGTGCGGCTGGGGCGGACTGGCGCGGTTTGCCGCTCGCGAATATGGCGCGAAGGTTTTCGGCATCACGCTCAGCGAGCAACAACTGACGCTGGCCCGTCAACGAGTGCAGGCCGAGGGCTTGCAGGACAAGGTCGACCTGCAACTGCTCGACTACCGCGACCTGCCGCAGGATGCGCGCTTCGACAAGGTGGTCAGCGTCGGTATGTTCGAGCACGTAGGGCACGCTAACTTGCCGTTGTATGCGCAATGCCTGTTCGGTGCGGTGAAGGAGGGCGGCCTGGTCATGAATCACGGGATCACCGCGCGGCATACTGATGGGCGTCCTGTCGGGCGCGGTGCCGGGGAGTTCATCGACCGCTATGTATTCCCCAACGGCGAGCTGCCGCACGTGGCCATGATCAGCGCCCATATCAGTGAAGCCGGGCTGGAAATAGTCGACGTGGAAAGCCTGCGCCCGCACTACGCCAGAACGCTGGAACACTGGAGCGCGCGGCTTGAATCAAGGCTCGGCGAAGCCGCCCGTATCGTGCCCGAACATACCCTGCGCATCTGGCGTCTGTACCTGGCGGGCTGCGCCTATGGATTCGCCAAGGGCTGGATCAACCTGCACCAGATACTCGCCGTGAAGCCCTTTGCCGATGGCAAGACCGGGTTGCCGCTGACGCGGGAGGATATTTATGGATGAGCTTTAGTTACGAATATCGAGGCCGGGATACTCTGAGAGTCTTAAGTGTCTTAAGTGTCTTGAGCACGCAAGGCGGCGTTCGTGCTCGGCAGGCCGATTAGCAGAGGGTTACGATGCGCTCGAATATGTCTTTCATGGGGCCATAGTTCACGTTGACGCCATCAATATTGGCCCTTACCCATTCCTCCTGACTGACGGTTGCCCAATCGAGCTCATAGCCTGCAGACAAGGCAAGGTGCTCAAAGAGAATGCGCTGAACCCTGCCGTTGCCTTCGCGGAAGGGGTGAATCATATTGAGTTCACAGTAATACTCTGCCAAGCCTCCGCAAAAATCGTCTTTGTCCAATGCGCCCAGCCAGTTTTTCTTCTGAAGACTGGCAAAAATTTTAGCCGCCTCCACCTCAATTCGTGCGCAGGTACAAAAGCGAGTTCCACCTTTTGAAATATCGACACTTCTGATGTTTCCGGCCCACTCATAGAGGTCGGAAAAGAGTAGGTGATGCAGCTGTTTTAAATTGTCGAGACTGTAAGGAGGTGCGACGTACTGGACGCGATTAACGGTAACGGCAGTGATGTCTCGCTCTGCTGCTTCAAGGTCATCCATGTCTTGAATGTTCAGCTTGTTTTTCAGTACCGATGAGCCGGGATAGCAATAGTGGTCATGAGAAGCATCGTATCTGTCCATTGATCATCTTCTGTGCTTGGCCAGTATCATCTCCAAAGACGTTTTCTCGTCGGTGAAGGGTATGTGGATTCCTTCCAGTTTCGAACTGCTAATGAAATTTCTATGTTTGTTCTCTTCAAAACGCTCATGCGGGTCGACCGTACGACCGAGAACATACAGTGAGCATGTTTGTATCAGCCGGTCGAGCTCTGCTTGATTGTGTGCCGTTATTTGAAAACCCAGGCTTTTTGAGAGTTTGCGTTTGGCTTCTCTGAAGGTGTTTTCATGGGCGGCCATGTGGACGGAGGTCTTACTCGCCAAGAGCGCGGTTTTCAGAACATTCAGTTTCGAGAATAACGCTACCCAGCCATTGACCCCGAGCTTCAACATCAGCTGAGTTTCGATGCCTCTCTTCACTTCAATAAATGTTCCTAGCTTTTGCAGGTCGTCTATTCGATCAGCCTGTAACACCTGCTGCAGTGACGCCTTCATCTTGAGCCTCGTAAAATCCATCAATGCGCGTGGTTATCAAAATTCTAGTGAAAACTCATGGGTTATCCAATGTTTGAGGTGCAACAATGTAGTACACCTTAATCTTCACAGAATCGGCGAAATCAGCCGCGCCACGCGCATACCCAGTTGATGCAGGCGCCGCGTTTCGTGGCTTTCCTGCACGGATATTTCGCGGGCGAGGTTGAAGTCGGCAGTGAGCATGGATTCCACCTGGCTGGAGAAGTCGCTGTCGACCGTCAGTAGCATCAGTTCGAAGTTGAGACGGAACGAGCGGTTGTCGAGGTTTGCGCTGCCTATGGCAGTGATGTCGTTGTCGACCAGCACGACCTTCTGGTGCAGGAAGCCTGGTTCGTAACGGAATACCCGCACGCCGGCACGCACGGCATCGAAGGCGTACAGGCTGGAGGCGGCATAGACCACATAATGATCAGGCCGTGAGGGCAGCAGCAGGCGCACATCCACCCCGCGCAGTACCGCCAGGGTCAGCGCAGCGGTCACGGCTTCGTCAGGTATGAAGTAAGGGCTGGTGATCCATACGCGCTCTTCGGCAGCGTGGATGGCTTCGACGAAGAACAGCGAGCAGGTTTCCTGCGCATCGGCCGGGCCACTGGTCAGCAACTGGCAGAGCACACCATCCTCGGGAAACTCATCAGGCAGGCTCAATGGTGGCAGCTCGCGGGTGGCCCAGAACCAGTCTTCGGCGAACGACTCCTGCAGGCAGGCGACCACCGGGCCGATGACTTCTACATGGGTGTCGCGCCAGGGAGCCAGCGGCGGCTTCAGCCCCATGTATTCGTCACCCACGTTATGCCCGCCCATGTAGCCTTTCAGGCCATCGACGACGACGATCTTGCGGTGGTTGCGGAAGTTGATCTGAAAGCGATTCAACCAGCCGCCACGTGTGGCAAAGGCTTTTATCTGCACGCCACCGTCGCGCAATTTGTCGATGTAGGCCCCCGGCAGTGCGTGGCTACCGATCCGGTCATAAAGGACAAAGATGCCTACGCCCTCGGCGGCTTTTTCCAGCAGCAGTGTTTGCAGTTGGCGACCGAGGTTGTCGTCATGAATGATGAAGAACTGAATCAGGATTGTCTTTTTCGCCTCACGGATGGCTTTGAAGATCGCTCCGAAGGTTTCCTCACCATTAATCAATAACCTGACTTTGTTGTTGGCCAGTGCAGGCATGTTTCCCAACTTGGGCATGGCGCGCAACGCCGCATAGGCATCCGAGCGACGTGCTGCCACAGCTTCCTCGATCCACGGCCGCCAGTTGAGGCTGCCAATCGCAATGCGCATTTCCTGGTTGGCCTGGCGACGCGCCTTGATGTACGCGTCGAACGAGCTTCTGCCGAACACCAGATAAGGCAGCAGGGTGAAATACGGAATGAACAGCAGCGGCATCGCCCAGGCAATCGCACCTTGAGAGGTACGCACCGTCAGCAGCGCGTGAATAGCGGCGCATGTGCCCAGCAAATGAATGAAGCCGAGGACATAACCGAAAAAGTACGGGTCGTGATAATCCATGTGGAACAATGCTCCTCGTCTTTGCTGCCTAACAGACCACAGCTGAACGGGAATGTCGCTATTTTATTACCCATGCAACTGGGCGACGCCTGTGCCGTCTAAGGCTTATCTTCCGGCTGGATGATTCCGGCCCCGTTTACATCTGCAATCGCCCATCAGGAATCTTGAAATGAATAAACGCATATTGGCCTGGATGTTTTGCCTGGCAACCCCCCTGGCTCAAGCGCAGATGCTGCAACCCGGCTTGTGGGAACTGACGTCGAGCAATATGAAGGTGGACGGACAGCAATTGCCGGACATGCAATTGATGCTGGGGCAATTGCAGAATCTGCCGCCTGAGCAGCGCGCCATGATGGAACAGATGATGAAGAAGCAGGGCGTGTCGCTCGGCGGCAAGGGCGTGAGAGCCTGCCTGACACAGGCTCAGGTACAGTCTGATAACATCCCGCTGACTGATCCGGCTTCCGGGTGCACGCAAAAAATCACCGCGCGAAATGGCAAGACCTGGAACTTTCAGTTTAGCTGCCCGAAAGCTCAGGGCACCGGGCAGGCGCAGTTCCTTAGTGATCGTGAGTTCACCACAAATGTGGTGGGTACTTTCAATGCCACTGGTCAGCAACAGAATGGCAGCATGGACACTCGCGCTGTATGGCTGGGGCCACAGTGCGGCAATGTCGCCCCGCGTACCTGATCAAATTCAGAGGGTTATGTTCCACGTGGAACACTCTGTCTGAAGGCGGTGATTTTTTGTCACGTTGGCGGGGCGCCAGATGACGGAATCTTCATGAAGGGCTTCATGTTTCGTCCGTAACTGCATGTTATATTGTTACTAATGATGTGGATGAACCCTTCGTGAGCCGGGATGCTCAATTTGCTCTTTGAGATGTTCCATGCACCGACGCCAAGTGTTGCTCAACATGCTGCTGGCCAGCGCGGCCCTGACGTTGCCGTTGGGTGCGTATGCCACACAGATTCGTAACGCCCGCCTGTGGCGTACCAACGACAAGCTGCGACTGGTCCTCGACCTGAGCGGCCCGGTGCAATACAAAACCTTCACGCTTACCGCCCCCGACCGCCTGATCATCGATGTCAGCGGTTCGCGGCTCACCGGCGACTTCAGCCAGCTGGCGCTGGACCGTACCGTTATCAAGTCCATTCGCTCCGGGCACTACGGCCAGGGTGACGACACGCGCATCGTGCTGGACCTGACCGTGCCAGTGCAACTCAATAGTTTTCTGCTCGGCCCGGAAGGTGGGCAGGGACACCGGTTGGTGCTGGACATGAGTTCCACGGCCCATGCGCCCGTGCAGATGGCTGAGCTGCCGCCACCGGTGCCCGTCCCGATCCAGACCAACAAGGCGCACACCGGACGCGACATCATGGTGGTGGTCGATGCCGGTCATGGCGGCAAGGATCCGGGCGCTGTAGGTTCTCGGGGTGAACGCGAAAAAGATGTGGTGCTTTCCATCGCGCAGTTGCTGGCCAAACGCCTGAAGCGCGAGAAGGGTTTCGACGTGCGTCTGGTGCGCAACGATGACTTCTTCGTACCACTGCGCAAGCGCGTCGAGTTCGCGCACAAGTCCAACGCCGACATGTTCATCTCCGTACATGCCGACGCAGCGCCTCGTCTGACGGCCTCTGGTGCTTCGGTGTTTGCCCTTTCCGAAGGCGGTGCAACCTCGGCAACGGCGCGTTTCATGGCGCAGCGGGAAAACGGTGCCGATTTGTTGGGTGCCTCGTCGCTGCTCAACCTCAAGGACAAGGACCCGATGCTCGCCGGGGTCATTCTCGACATGTCGATGAACGCTACCATTGCAGCCAGCCTGCAACTGGGCCACACCGTTCTCGGCAGTCTCGAAGGCATTACCACGTTGCATCAGAAGCGTGTCGAGCAGGCCGGGTTCGCCGTGCTCAAGTCACCGGACGTACCGTCGATTCTGGTCGAAACCGGGTTTATCTCCAACAGTCGAGACAGTCAGCGTCTGGTCACAGCGCGCCATCAGCAGGCCGTTGCAGACGGCTTGTTCGATGGCCTGCAGCGCTATTTCCAGCGCAACCCGCCAGTGGATTCGCACATGGCCTGGCTGCAAGCGCAGAAGCAGGAACAGCAGGTCTGAGCAGGTCTGAGCAGGTCAACGGCAGCCGTTCAGCCGGCTGCAGGTGATCTTGCTACGCGTACCGCTTGAGCTGGACACCCGCGTGATTGTTGTCCAGCCCACGCGCTGGACAGTGCCTACCCAGGCTTCGCCATTGGAAGCCAGCCCGGTAAAAAACGTCAGCTGACCATAGCGACTGTTGGTCTGCGTCCAGCGGCGCTTATCGAGTACCTCGTAACCCTTCAACCAGGTCGTCGATCCGGCGGTGGTCACGCTGTAGCTATTGCCTTGGGCATCGCTGCACGCCAGCACCGTCGCGCTACGCGTACAGGTGGCGAGGTCGGCAGAAGGCCTGGGTGGTGCTGCCATCAAGTGCGCGCTGATCAACATCGCCACCAAACCTGTTGAAACCCGTCTCATGAAGATCCCTTCACCAACGCCGTAGCTATTATGTGTTGTTATACTATAACATCTCAGTGTGATTAGAGCCGGCTGCCTGAGGGATTCGTTGCAGCCGACATGAACAAGGTTCAAGCCTTGCAGCTGCCTGGAGAATCCTGATGGCAAATCTTCTACCCGTTACCGTTCTGTCCGGTTTTCTAGGGGCCGGTAAAAGCACTTTACTCAATTATGTGCTGCGCAATCGTGAAAACCTGCGGGTTGCCGTAATAGTCAACGATATGAGTGAGATCAATATCGACGGCAGCGAAGTTCAGCGCGATGTCAGCCTGAACCGTGCGGAAGAAAAGTTGATCGAGATGAGCAATGGCTGTATCTGCTGCACCTTGCGCGAGGACTTGCTCGAAGAGGTCAGTCGTCTTGCTCAGGACGGTCGTTTTGACTATTTATTGATCGAATCCACTGGAATCTCCGAACCACTGCCAGTGGCCGAGACCTTCACTTTTCGTGACGAAGCTGGCAAAAGCCTGATGGATCTGGCGCGTCTGGACACCATGGTCACCGTCGTCGATGGCGTGAATTTTCTGCTCGACTACGAAGCGGCGGACGGCTTGTCCACACGCGGTGAAAGCCTGGGTGAAGACGATGACCGCTCGATTACCGACCTGCTGATCGAGCAGATCGAATTTGCCGACGTCATCCTGCTCAGCAAGATCGACCTGATCAGCTCCAGTGAGCGTGAAGAGCTGATGGCGATCCTGAAGCGCCTCAACCCCGAAGCCGAGATTGTGCCGATGGTGATGGGCCAGGTGCCGTTGGCGACGATTCTCAACACCGGGCGTTTTGACTTCCAGCGCGCGTCTCAGGCACCGGGCTGGCTCAAGGAAATGCGCGGCGAACACACGCCGGAAACCGAAGAGTACGGCATAGCATCAACTGCCTATCGTGCCCGGCGCCCGTTCCATCCGGAGCGTTTTTTCAATTTCATCAATCGCCCGTGGACCAATGGCAAACTGCTGCGCTCCAAAGGCTTCTTCTGGCTGGCCAGCAAATACAAGGATGCAGGTAGCTGGTCGCAGGCGGGCGGCTTGATGCGCCACGGTTTTGCCGGACGCTGGTGGCGCTTCGTGAACCGTGAAAGCTGGCCAGAGGACAGAGAAAGCGTCAAATCCATTCTGGAGAACTGGTCGACTGAAACCGGTGACTGCCGTCAGGAACTGGTGTTCATCGGTCAGAACATTGATTTTGCCCTGCTGACAGCCGAACTGGACAAATGCCTGCTCACTGATACCGAGATGGCGGCGGGTGTCGAGCGCTGGCGCACGCTGGCCGATCCTTTTGGCGACTGGTACGAAGAAGAGGTGGCTGCCTGATGCTGGCCTATCGTTTGAATGACAAGAACGCCGTTCGTCAGGCACACGGCGGCACGCCTGAGGTATTGAGCGAGATCCTCCAGGATGACGTCAACCTTGCGGTCTGGCAGCGTCAGCTGCCTGCGCACATCGAAGATTTCGGTGCCTTGTTGCTGTCGATGGGCGAGCCCCTTGCCGAGTCCATGCCCCTGCAAGTAAGGGGGGGTGAAGTCGAGCCTGACCTGACCACGCTGGCTCGGGGATATTCCGATTTGCAGGGGTATCAGGGCTTCATTGCCGACGTTTCCTGGCTGGTCAGCGCTTATGCCTGTCTGCTGGGTGTCGAGTGCGTTGGCCTGCGCCTGCGGGTGCTCGATAAAGCCATGTGCCCGCGTTTCCATGTCGATCATGTGCCGGTGCGCCTCATCACCACTTACGGCGGGGTGGGCAGCCAGTGGCTGCATGAAGACGTCATGGACCGCAAACAACTCGGTCGCCTCGATGCCGAGCCCACCAATGCCGCCGACATCCAGCAGATCAACAGCGGGGAAGTGGCGTTGCTCAAGGGTGAACGCTGGCACGGTAACGAAGGCTTCGGTTTGATCCATCGCTCGCCGCAACTGCTGCGTAACGAGCGCAGGTTGATTCTGACGCTGGACTGGCTGGACTGAAGCTTTATTCAGGCGTTACCCATTGCCCCTTGCTCTGGCCTTCACAGAAGGGCTTGAGGTACAGCGCGTCACGGGCGACCCCGTAATAGTGAATGTGCTCGCGATACGGCAGATTGGCGACCTGCGCATTGCGACAGACACCGAAGGCACCTGCCGGGCACTGTTGCGAGTAGGTCGTTTCGGTCTTCTGCCCGGCCAGTTGTGGCTTGCAGAAGCTGTCGTGGAACAGGTCTGCCGGGATATTGATATTTTCCTGGCAGACTTTCACATCCAGCCTTTCGGCCTGGCTGTGGACCAGACACGCCTCGGCCCACGCCGTACCCGAACTCACCGCCAGCAGCGTCAGTGCCAGGCGGACGGGCAGCCACATCACTTGCATCATTACCCTTCCTTGCTCTTCAATGACCCACGCATTCGTCAAAAGTGATCCCATGCTGCAAAACATACCGACGCATGTCATCGGTGGCCCGCTGGGCGCCGGCAAGACCAGCCTGATCAAACGCCTGCTGGCGCACAAACCCGCCCATGAACGCTGGGCCGTGTTAATCAATGAGTTCGGGCAGATCGGTCTGGATGCCGCCCTGCTGACCACGGATGCCGATGGTATCGCACTTGGCGAAGTGGCTGGCGGCTGCCTGTGTTGCGTCAATGGCGTGCCGTTCCAGATCGGTCTGGGGCGGTTGTTGCGCAAGGCCCGGCCTGATCGTCTGCTGATCGAGCCTTCGGGGTTGGGTCATCCTGCGCAACTCATGGCGCAATTGCGCGAGGCGCCCTGGCGTGGCGTCCTGAATGTTCAGCCCGGCGTGGTGGTGCTGGACGCGCAAGCAATGCTCGCCGGACAACCGTTGCCGAGCACTCAACAGGAAGCACTGGCGGATGCAGGGCTTGTGGTCATGAACAAGTCCGAGCAGCTGGATGAAGTCTCTCGCTTGGCATTGGCCGAACAGTTGCTGCCGCACGCCTTGATCTGGACCCGATACGGGGAGCTGCACCCGAGCCAAATACCGGGGTTCAACGCCGCTGCCGTTGTGGATAAACAGGCTGTGGATAAGTTGATGCTGCCCAACAGCGTTGGCCAGTTGCCTGCGCTATGGGTCGACCCGAAGGTACCGATCTGCCTGATTCAGGCCAGTGCTGAAAGCTGGAGCATCGGCTGGCGCTGGCATCCCTCGCAACGCTTTGACCTGCAGCGCATTCTGTACTGGCTGGAAAGCATTGAGTGGCGGCGCGCGAAGATGGTTATCCACAGCGAAGGCGGCTGGTATTCCGGCAACGTGGTCGACGGTGCTCCGCTGGCCTGGCAAATCAGCGAATGGCGTCAGGATTCACGCCTGGAATTGATCTTCTCTACACCGCAGGATGTGGATAAGTTGCAGGCGCAGATGGTGGAGTGTCTGGCGTGATGCGCCGCTTGCTCGCGAAGGCGACCCTTCAAACGCCCTCTTTTCGGAGGCTTTGACGCCCTCTTCGCGAGCAAGCTCGCTCCCACAACGATTTGCATTTAACCAGCCGCTACTGCTTCCATTTCTGATGCGATTGACGCCACTCGCTCATTTGAATAATTTCAGCGCTGGGTGGTGGCGTCTTGATTTCAAACGGGTAGGGTGCCAGTTCGATTTGCGCAGTGTGCGCGCCGAACATGGTGATCGTGCCAGGGTGACGCTGCTCGCCGGTCACGGTGAACTCGAAGCCATACACGCGGGCCAGGCGCTTGCGACCCTGAGCGTCGAGGGCAAAGGTCAGGCGGCGCAGGGCAACGGCGTCGTCCAGCAGTTGCAGCTCAAGACGTGCACAATGCTGCTTGACGCGCGCCAGCGCTTTCTCTCGCAGACCATGGGCGTGCCACCACCAGGCCGCAGCGCTTGCGAACAGCATCAGCACGAAGATGTTTCCCAGGGTCAGCATGACGGAGTGCTCCAGCGTAGGAGTTACCAGCTTAACTGCCCTGAGTGATTTACAGCCATACTGCGCAACTTATATTTCTCATTATTGCATTTGCATCGTGTTCAGGATTCCGCCCCCAATGAAACGTACGCCTCACTTGCTCGCTATCCAGTCCCATGTGGTATTCGGCCACGCCGGCAACAGCGCAGCGGTGTTCCCGATGCAGCGTATCGGGGTCAATGTCTGGCCGCTCAATACGGTTCAGTTTTCCAACCACACGCAATACAAGCAGTGGACAGGCGAAGTGCTGGCCCCGCAGCAGATTCCCGCGCTGATCGAGGGGATAGCCGCCATCGGCGAGCTGGGCAACTGTGATGCCGTGCTGTCCGGGTATCTGGGCAGTGCGGCGCAGGGCAGGGCGATTCTGACCGGCGTGGCGCGCATCAAGGCTGCCAATCCGAAGGCGCTGTACCTGTGCGACCCGGTGATGGGCCATCCTGAAAAAGGCTGCATCGTTGCGCCTGAAGTCAGCGACTTCCTGCTGGAAGAGGCTGCGGCCATGGCAGATTTCATGTGTCCCAATCAACTGGAGCTGGACAGCTTCTCTGGCCGCAAGCCCGAATCGCTGGCCGACTGCCTGGCGATGGCGCGGGCCTTGCTGGCGCGGGGTCCCAAAGCGGTTGTCGTCAAACACCTTGATTACCCCGGCAAGGCTGCCGACGGCTTTGAAATGCTGTTGGTGACCGCCGAGGCAAGCTGGCATCTGCGCCGTCCGCTATTGGCATTTCCACGCCAGCCGGTCGGTGTGGGGGATCTGACGTCCGGGTTGTTCCTGTCACGCATTTTACTGGGCGACGATTTGGTCGCAGCGTTCGAATTCACCGCAGCGGCAGTCCACGAAGTGTTGCTGGAAACGCAGGCTTGCGGCAGTTACGAGCTGGAACTGGTGCGCGCCCAGGATCGCATCGCGCACCCACGGGTGAAGTTCGACGCTGTGCGTCTGTAACCTTCAGATGTAACCGAGGGCTCAGCATCCATGTCTGAGCCTGTCCCTTACAAGGCTTCTTCCTTGATGTCCTGGTAACGCTTTTCCAGTTCCTGACGAATCTGGCGGCGTTGTTGCGCCTGAATGAAACGACGCTTGCCTTCCGGGGTTTCCGGTTCCAAAGGCGGTACGCTGGCGGGTTTGCGATTGTCGTCCACGGCAACCATGGTGAAGAAGCAACTGTTGGAATGGCGTACCGAGCGCTCGCGGATGTTTTCGGTGACCACCTTGATGCCCACCTCCATGGACGTGTTGCCGGTGTAATTGACCGAGGCGAGAAAGGTCACCAGTTCGCCGACATGCACCGGCTCGCGAAAAATCACCTGGTCCACCGACAGCGTTACCACATAGCGTCCGGCGTAGCGGCTGGCACACGCGTAGGCCACTTCGTCCAGGTACTTGAGCAACGTACCGCCGTGTACATTGCCAGAGAAGTTGGCCATGTCCGGGGTCATCAATACAGTCATCGACAGCTGGGCGTTTCCGGGTTCCATAGCGTACTCACACGGTCAAGGTGTTCAAGGGGCGCCTATGCTGGCGCTCAATGGGGCTTGCGACAGTTATCGGGACGCTGGCCAGCAGGCGGCCGTCACGCGTCATAACTATCTGTTTCCATATATTGCACCGGCTTTATGTCGAAGGGGGCGGTGTTAACCTGCAAAAACCCGTGGATCGGGAATTTTCCTACGCTTTCATCCGATTTTGATGGCGCAATTACCCGCCGACGCCGTTGCAAGAACAGCGCCAGCGGTTTTGGGAGTCATCACCCACAAGGAGCCGTACCCCCATGCATGCCATCAATTTCATTCAGGACCTGGCAGTAATCATGCTGGTGGCCGGCGTGGTGACCATCCTTTTTCACCGTCTCAGGCAGCCAGTGGTGCTCGGTTATATCGTGGCGGGCTTCATTATCGGTCCGCATACACCACCGGTCAGCCTGATTCACGATGAGGACACCATCAAGATTCTGGCCGAGCTGGGAGTGATTTTCCTGATGTTCTGCCTGGGGCTGGAATTCAGCCTGCGCAAGTTGTTCAAGGTCGGCGCGACGGCGTTCATCGCGGCTTTCCTGGAAATTGCCCTGATGATCTGGATCGGCTACGAGATCGGCCAGTTCTTTGGCTGGAAAACCATGGACTCGCTGTTTCTCGGCGCGATTCTGGCGATCTCTTCCACCACCATCATCGTCAAGGCGCTCAACGACCTGAAGATGAAGAACCAGCATTTTGCCCAGTTGATCTTCGGTGTGCTGATCGTCGAAGACATTCTCGGCATCGGCATTATTGCGCTGTTGTCCGGCATCGCAGTCAGCGGCTCCGTCAGTTCGGGGGAAGTGTTTTCCACGGTCGGCAAACTGTCGCTGTTCATGATCGTAGCGCTGGTGATCGGGATTCTGCTGGTGCCCCGTTTGCTGTCTTATGTCGCCAGGTTCGAAAGCAATGAAATGCTGTTGATTACCGTGCTGGGCCTGTGTTTCGGCTTCTGCCTGCTGGTGGTCAAGCTGGAATACAGCATGGTGCTGGGCGCGTTCCTGATCGGCGCTATCATGGCCGAGTCGCGTGAGCTGCTGAAAATCGAGCGATTGATAGAACCGGTTCGCGACATGTTCAGCGCAATCTTTTTCGTCGCCATCGGTTTGATGATCGACCCGAAAATCCTGCTGGAATATGCCTGGCCGATTGCAGTTATCACTGTCGCTGTGGTGCTGGGCAAAATGCTGTCTTGCGGCCTTGGGGCGTTTATCGCCGGCAATGACGGTCGCACCTCATTGCGCGTGGGGATGGGGCTGTCACAAATTGGCGAGTTCTCCTTCATCATCGCGGCGCTGGGCATGACCCTGCAGGTCACCAGCGACTTTCTCTACCCGGTGGCAGTGGCGGTATCAGCCATTACTACTTTGCTGACGCCCTATCTGATTCGCGGTGCTGATCCGCTGTCACTCAAGCTGGCGTCGATCATGCCCCGGCGGGTTGCGCGGGTGTTCGGCATGTACGGTGAATGGCTGCGCAGCATTCAGCCACAAGGGCAAAGTGCAGTGCTTGCCGGAATGATCCGGAGGATTCTGCTACAGGTCGGGGTCAATCTGGCGCTGGTAATGGCGATTTTCTTCAGCGGTGGTTACTTTGCCGAGCGTCTTGGCGGATACATGGACGAATGGGTGGCGGATGTCAGTCACCAGAAAGCCTGGATCTGCGGCGCGGCGTTGCTGCTGTCGCTGCCGTTTCTGATTGCGGCGTATCGCAAGCTCAAGGCGCTGTCGATGCTGCTGGCGGAGATGGGCGTCAAACCCGAGATGGCGGGCCGACATACCGTGCGGGTGCGCAAGGTCGTGGCGGAAGTGATTCCGCTGTTGTCGCTGGTGGTGATTTTCGTGATGTTGGCAGCATTGTCGGCAAGCATTCTGCCTGCCAACGAATTGCTGCTGGTCATCGCCCTGATTGCCGCTCTGGTTGCGGCGCTGCTCTGGCGCTGGCTGATCCGCGTGCATACGCGGATGCAGATCGCGCTGCTGGAGACGCTGGGCAATAATCAGGAATCGTCCGGGCATTGAGCCCGGCGATTACCTTACAGTCTTTACCGAACGGGGTGTCTCAGCTTTCCAGCCAGACATCCCGAGCCCAGTGCCAGACTGACTCCCAGCTTTCCTCGGTGACCAGTTCCTCTTCGGCGGACCACAGCACGACCGTGCCGTCCTCTTCGACGCAGTAATAGTCGTCGCCGTCCTGGCAGATCGGAATCAGCTCGCGCGGCACGCCCAGATCCCAGGCCGTGGCGGCCACGTCCGGCAAATAGGTGTGCGACTGCGGATCGGTCACGGTGACGGGCTCAAGGCTGCCGTACACCACATCGCTGACCGTCAGGAGAAACTCTTTGAAGACGAACGGAATATTGATGAACAGTTGTTCTTCAATTTCGACCAGCTGGTCTTCGTCTGGCAGCTCAAGCGGAACCGGGACCGGTTCGTTTGCTTCACGCAGTTTTTCGATGACTTCTTCCACGACACAGATCCTCTCACTTGATGGCGCGGGTTATACAGTAGCGTAAAGCCTTTCTCAAAATAACTATCCGAACGGATAAGCAAAAACCCCGGACATGTCCGGGGTTCTGAACGCGAGAAAGGAATCTGGTTCAACCGTTCTGGCGAATTCCTGCTACCAGCCACGGCTGGTTATCACCCTGTGGGCGCTCCATATTCCAGCTTTCGCTGAACACTTCGCCCTGGTCGAAGCGCGACGACTTGGACACGCCCGAGAAGGTCAGGGTAGCGATGGTCTTGTCGGCGCGATCATCCACACCGTCCAGTTGAACCTGGAGGTTGTCGATGTAGGTCGACTGAAAGCCATCGCCCAGGTCCGCACGTTCCTTTTTCAGGAACTGCAGCATTTGCGGGGTAACGAACTCGGCGATCTTGTCCATTTCGTTGGCGTCCCAGTGCTGCTGCAGCGACTGGAAGTGGCCACGAGCGGCTTCCAGAAAGCGCTCTTCGTTGAACCAGGCCGGGGCGTTGATCACTGGCGCAGCGGAGGCCGGTGAGGAACTGCCGAAGATCGGGTTCTGCACAGGCTGGCTGCTTTCACGCTGGTACGGTGCACCGGCAGCGGCCATTTTCGGCTGTTGCTGCTGACGACGACGCGCAATGAAGCGGAAGATCAGGAAGGCGATGAGACCCATGATCAGGATGTCGAACAGTTGCAGGCCGTTGAAGCCGTCACCCATGAACATCGACGCGAGCAGGCCACCGGCAGCGATACCGGCCAATGGGCCCAGCCAGCGCGACGCACCGCTTGCCGCAGGCGCAGGACGGCCAGCAGCGTTAGGTGCAGCCGCCGGAGTGGAAGGTGCGGTCTGGCGTGCCTGATGCGTAGGCGCCGAGCCCATGCTCTTGCCGCCACCGAAACGCGCGGCGTTCACATCCAGGCTCATGGTGAGCCCGATGCACAGCGCCATCGCGATGCTTAAAAAACGTTGCATAAGGGTATTCCCGTTTTGTGATTGCACGCGCGCCATGTTGCACAGCAGATGACTACATGACCAGCGCGTTAGTGTTTCGGACTTTTACATAAATAGCGTAGGACTTTTCAGCGCGCTTCGTAAGACTTTTGATTAGCCCCACGCACCGAGGTTATACACAGGTCTTGGAACGCCCGGAATAAATGGCCCCTGTGCTTCTGCCCGAAGGGCGTGGGAGCGAACTTGTTCGCGAAAAGGTCTTTATAATCGCCGAAAATGCATCGACTGAAACAGCGCCTTCGCGAGCAAGCTCGCTCCCACGGCCTGCGGCCAGAATCAAAAGCGGACTAATGTATGACGCCGAGCGCGGGAACAAGAACTGGCACCGCGCCCAACCCCTGAACGCTACAACGGCACCAGCTTCGCATAGCCCATCATCAGCCACTTGCTGCCTTCGGCGAAGTTGACCTGCACCCGTGCCTGAGCGCCAGCGCCCTCGAAGTTGAGGATCACGCCTTCGCCGAACACCGCATGCTGTACGCGCTGGCCCATGGTGAACTCGGTTTCCGGAATGCCGGTGCCGTTGAACAGGCTGCTGCTGTTGAACTTCGGAGTGCCACCGAACGGGCGACTCACGCTGTTGGACAGGCGCACTTCCTGGATCAGCGCCGGCGGAATCTCGCGTACGAAACGCGAGACCTTGTTGTAGGTTTCGCTGCCGTACAGACGACGCGTTTCGGCGTAGGTCATCACCAGCTGTTTCATGGCGCGGGTGATGCCGACATAAGCCAGACGTCGCTCTTCTTCCAGGCGCCCCGGCTCTTCCAGACTCATCTTGTGCGGGAACAGCCCTTCCTCCATGCCCACCAGGAACACATGCGGAAACTCCAGGCCCTTGGCGCTGTGCAGGGTCATCAGCTGAATGCTGTCTTCATGCTCCTGCGCCTGGGTGTCGCCTGCTTCCAGCGAGGCATGCCCCAAAAAAGCTGCAAGTGGCGTCAGGCCTTCTTCGCTTTCGTGATTCTCGAAAGCACGGGCCGCGCTGACCAGTTCCTCAAGGTTTTCTACCCGCGCCTGGCCTTTCTCGCCTTTTTCCTGCTCGTGATAGGTGATCAGCCCGGACTGCTCGATAACCGTCTGGGTCATCAGGTGCAGCGGCATCTCCATGACCTTCGCCGACAGGTTCTCGATCAGCTCGATGAACCCGCCCAGGGCCGTGGCGGCGCGGCCGGTCAGGCCCTTGTTGGCGACCAGCAGGCGCATGGCTTCCCACATGGAGACGTCGGCATGACGCGCATGCTCGCGAATCGCTTCGACGGTTTTTTCGCCGATGCCGCGAGCCGGAACGTTGATCACCCGCTCCAGCGCTGCATCGTTGCCACGACCTTCCAGCAAGCGCATATACGCCATCGCGTTCTTGATTTCGGCGCGTTCGAAGAAGCGCTGCCCGCCGTAAATGCGATATGGAATACGTTCGCGCAGTAGGGCTTCTTCCAGCACCCGCGACTGGGCGTTGGAACGGTACAGAATGGCGATGTCGTTGCGCGAGATGCCGGTTTTCAGCGCGCTTTCGATGGTCTCGACCACATAGCGCGCCTCATCGTGTTCGTTGAAAGCGGCATACAGGTTGATCAGCTCGCCATCGCCGACGTCAGTCCACAGCTCCTTGCCCAGGCGACCGCTGTTATTGACGATCAAGCCGTTGGCAGCCTTGAGGATGCTCGCTGTGGAGCGGTAATTCTGCTCCAGACGGATGACTTCGGTGTCCGGGAAGTCAGAGGAATACTGGTGAATGTTCTCGATCTTCGCGCCACGCCAGCCGTAAATGGACTGATCGTCATCGCCGACCACCATCAGGCTGTCGCCACCCTGAGCGAGCAGACGCAGCCACGCGTATTGCACGGCGTTGGTGTCCTGGAATTCATCCACCAATACATGGCGGAAACGACGCTGATAATGCGCGAGCAAACCCGGATTATCGCGCCACAGGTCGAGTGCGCGCAGCAGCAGTTCGGAGAAGTCGATGACGCCGGCCCGCTGACAGGCGACCTCGTAGGCTTCGTAGACACTTTTCATGGTGGTCAGGAACAGATCGCCGCTGGCCTGAATATGTTTCGGGCGCAGGCCTTCATCTTTCTGGCCGTTGATGAACCACTGGGCCTGACGTGCAGGCCAGCGTTGCTCATCCAGGCCCAGCTCGCGCATCACGCGTTTTACCAAGCGCTGCTGGTCATCGCTGTCGAGAATCTGGAAGGTCTGCACCAGCCCGGCTTCCTGCCAGTGCGCTCGCAGCAGGCGGTGGGCCAGACCGTGGAAGGTGCCCACCCACATGCCAGCAGGGCTGATGCCCATCAGCTGCTCGATACGGTGGCGCATTTCGGCGGCAGCCTTGTTGGTGAACGTCACCGACAGAACCGAATGCGGGGAGGCTTGCTCAACCTGCATCAGCCATGCGATGCGATGCACCAGCACACGGGTTTTGCCGGAGCCAGCACCAGCCAGGACCAACTGACGACCCAATGAGGCGGCTACGGCCTGACGTTGGGCATCGTTGAGGGAATTCAGAAGAAGAGAGAGATCATCGCGCATCCGCGCATTCTAGGGTGCTGCGTCATGCCGGGCAAACCATGCTTTGCGTCAGGCAATAAAAATGACCGGGTGCTGACGACCGGTCGTCGAGCGTTGCAGGGTCGAGCGCGGTCAGTCGACCTTGAAGATTGGCCATTCGCAGGCCAGGCGCAGGATTCCGCGTAATGTAGGATTATTCCCACAATTTTTTTCGATTCACCCATTCAGGGCCCGTGTAACAGGTTTCAGCGTCGTTTAACTGGGCGGTTTGCAGGTCATGTAGTATAACTACAAGAAAGCTACAACCCAGCCCATCTTCCTTTTGCCGAGTCTGCCCCTTGAATCTGCTGCAACACATCGCCCAGTCACGTAATTTGCTGCGCAAATCGGAGCTCAAGGTTGCCGATCATGTGCTGCTTGACCCTGCGGCTGTGATGCACAGTTCCATGGCGGATCTGGCGCACAGCGTCGGCATCAGTGAGCCGACCATCGTGCGCTTCTGCCGCGCCATTGGGTGCACCGGGTTTCAGGACCTCAAGCTCAAGCTGGCGCAGAGTCTGGCGGCGGGTGCGAGTTTCGGCCAGTTCGCGATTCACGAAGACGATTCGGTCGCCGACTACAGCCTGAAGATTTTCGACACTACCCTGCACACGCTGATGGAAGTGCGCGAAAACCTCGACCCCCATGCTTTGCAGATGGCAGTCACGGCCATGGCCGGGGCCAATCGGGTCGAATTTTATGGGTTTGGCGCTTCCGGTGCAGTGGCTGCCGATGCGCAGCACAAGTTCTTTCGTTTGCTGCTGACCGCGGCAGCGTATTCCGACCCGCACATGCAGGCGATGTCGGCGGTCACGCTCAAGCCGACAGACGTCGCGGTATGCATTTCCCAGTCGGGGCGCTCCAAGGACTTGCTGATCACCGCCAATCTGGTCCGCGAGAGCGGCGCGACGCTGATTACCTTGTGCCCAAGCCAGACGCCGCTGGCCGAGCTGTCATCGGTCAATCTGGCCATCGATGTACATGAAGACACCGAAATCTACACGCCGCTGACGTCCCGTATCGCGCACCTGGTGGTGATCGATGTGCTGGCGATGGGCGTGGCAATGGCCCGCGGCCCGAGCCTGGTCAATCACCTCAAGAGCGTCAAGCGCAGCCTGCGCGGCTTGCGTCTGTCGCCGAAGTCGATAAAGACTCACGAAGACTGATCGCTCAACCGAGCGGAATTCATCGATCTGTCATCTGCATGCCGCCTGATTGTCACTGTCGCGCTCCATTCTGGTGCTCCCACAAAACGTATTGGGAGACAGGATATGGCTCGGCATTACGATGATTTACCTACCAGCACCGTGAAAACCCGCCGCCAGCAGGAAGACCAGCGCCGCATGGAGTTTCGTCGGGCTATTGAGAGCTACAGTGAAGCGCGTCAGCTTAATCAGGAGCTGTGTGACTATATGGATGGTATCGACAACGCTGTATGGCAGACTATCAAGTTGCCCGCGGTCGACCGTCGAAACGCTCGACAAGCTGGTTGATCTGCGCACGTTCGGTGCGGATGAACGCAAGAAAGGCATGTGCCACGGGTGAAAGGCGTTTGTCTCGGGCCTGAGCCACGCACCAGCTTCGATACAGCGGCAGCTCCGCCACGGGTAGCTCCACGAGAGCACCGGTGGCGAGTTCCTGGCAGACCGCATGCCGTGTCAGTATCGCCAGGCCCAGTCCGGCGACCACGCATTCACGTTGCGCCTCGCTGGAAGACACCTCCAGCGTCTGCGTGAAATGCACGCGTTTCTCTTTGAAGTACTCCTCGCAGGCCCGTCGTGTACCTGATCCCGTTTCCCGGGTCAGCAACGGCCAGGGCTCCAGGTCTTTCAAATTCAGCGTCGCATGGCTGCTCAGCGGGTGGTCGGGTGGTGCTATGGCGACAATCGGGTTGTTGAGAAAGGGTAGAAACTCCAGGCCCATATCCAGCGGAACCGCTGACATCACTACAAGATCATCGCGGTTGTCCGATAATCGTCTGATTATCTGTGCACGATTGACCACCATCAGGCTCAGGCTGACTTCCGGGTGCTGGCGTTTGAATGCAGCGAAAAGGTGAGGGATGAAATACTTGCAGCTGGATTCAATCGCCAGCTTCAACTGGCCTTGCAGCGAGCCCTGCATGTCCGAAAGCTGCATGTCGAGACTTTCCAGGCGTCCGAAAATATCCCGGCTGGCCAGTTGCAGTGCCTGCGCCGCCTCAGTCAGGTAGAGCTTTTTGCTGACGTATTCGAACAGCGGCTGGCCGATCAGCTCCTCAAGCTGGCGAATCTGCAGGCTGACGGCAGGCTGCGTCAGAGACATCTCTTCGGCTGCACGGCTGTATGAGCGCAGATCACATACTTCATTGAAAATACGCAGCTGACGCAATGTCATACGCATCAATGACTTACGCATTTATAAGAGCTTCCTGAGACGACAAGAAGCTTCAACTATAAGCTTTTACTTATGCATGTCCCAACTTTTACTCATTTTTGTTAATCCTTGATTCGGCATAGGGTGTCCCTGCGGCATTCAGTCACATGCCCTGTTACAAAAACGGGTCGAGGAAAACGCCAGTGATAACAAAAATTCTGATTGCCAACCGCGGGGAGATTGCCGTCCGGATCGTGCGTGCCTGCGCCGAGATGGGTATTCGCTCGGTCGCGATCTTTTCCGATGCCGACCGGCATGCCCTGCATGTCAAGCGTGCTGACGAAGCCTATAGCATTGGTGCCGAACCGTTGGCCGGTTACCTGAACCCGCGCAAGCTGGTGAATCTGGCGGTAGAGACGGGCTGCGATGCGCTGCATCCCGGTTATGGCTTTCTGTCGGAGAACGCCGAGCTGGCCGACATCTGTGCTGAACGTGGCATTAAGTTTATCGGTCCGTCCGCAGAAGTGATTCGTCGCATGGGTGACAAGACCGAAGCGCGGCGCAGCATGATCAAGGCCGGTGTGCCGGTTACGCCCGGCACCGAAGGCAACGTCGCGGACATCGACGAGGCGCTGGTCGAAGGCGAGCGTATTGGTTACCCGGTAATGCTCAAGGCCACTTCCGGCGGCGGCGGGCGCGGCATACGCCGCTGCAACAGCCGCGAAGAACTCGAGCAGGCCTTCCCCCGGGTGATTTCCGAAGCAACCAAGGCCTTTGGCTCGGCGGAAGTGTTTCTCGAGAAGTGCATCGTCAATCCCAAGCACATCGAAGCGCAGATTCTGGGTGACAGCTTCGGCAATGTAGTGCATCTGTTCGAACGCGACTGCTCGATTCAGCGCCGTAACCAGAAGCTCATCGAAATCGCCCCCAGCCCGCAACTGACTCCCGAGCAGCGTGCTTATATCGGTGATCTGTCGGTGCGTGCGGCCAAGGCTGTCGGTTACGAGAACGCAGGGACCGTGGAGTTTTTGCTCGCCGAGGGCGAGGTGTACTTCATGGAAATGAATACCCGGGTTCAGGTCGAGCACACCATCACCGAAGAAATCACCGGCATCGATATTGTTCGCGAGCAGATCCGTATTGCGTCCGGCCTGCCGCTGTCGATCAAGCAGGAAGACATCATTCACCGCGGTTTTGCCCTGCAATTCCGGATCAACGCAGAAGACCCAAAGAACAATTTCCTGCCCAGTTTCGGCAAGATCACCCGCTATTACGCGCCCGGAGGACCAGGCGTGCGCACCGATACGGCGATTTACACCGGCTACACCATTCCGCCGTTTTACGACTCGATGTGCCTGAAGCTGATCGTCTGGGCGCTGACCTGGGAGGAGGCGATGGACCGTGGCCTGCGTGCGCTGGATGACATGCGCCTGCAAGGAGTGAAGACCACGGCTGCCTATTACCAGGAAATTCTGCGTAACCCGGAATTTCGCAGCGGTGAATTCAACACCAGCTTTGTCGAGAGCCACCCCGAGCTGACCAATTATTCGATCAAGCGCAAACCCGAAGAGCTGGCTCTGGCCATCGCCGCCGCCATTGCCGCACACGCCGGTCTGTAAGGAATAGTGAAATGTCCAAGAAGATTTTCGTAACCGACACCATCCTGCGTGACGCTCACCAATCATTGCTGGCGACCCGCATGCGTACCGAGGACATGCTGCCGATCTGCGACAAGCTCGACAAGGTCGGTTACTGGTCGCTGGAAGTCTGGGGCGGCGCGACCTTCGATGCCTGCGTGCGTTTTCTCAAGGAAGATCCATGGGAGCGCCTGCGTCAACTGCGCGCGGCCTTGCCCAATACCCGGTTGCAAATGCTCCTGCGCGGCCAGAACCTGCTGGGCTATCGGCATTACAGCGATGACGTGGTCAAGGCGTTCGTCGCCAAGGCGGCGGTGAATGGTATCGATGTGTTCCGTATTTTCGATGCCATGAACGACGTGCGTAACCTGCGCGTTGCCATCGAAGCGGTAAAAGCTGCGGGCAAGCATGCGCAGGGCACCATCGCTTACACCACCAGCCCGGTGCACACCATCGAAGCGTTCGTCGCACAGGCCCGGCAGATGGAAGCGATGGGCTGCGATTCGGTGGCGATCAAGGACATGGCCGGTCTGCTGACTCCCTATGCCACGGGTGAACTGGTCAAGGCGCTGAAAGCCGAACAGTCGCTACCGGTGTTCATTCACTCCCACGACACCGCAGGCCTGGCTGCCATGTGCCAGCTCAAGGCCATTGAAAGCGGCGCGGATCATATTGATACGGCGATCTCCAGCTTTGCCTGGGGCACCAGTCATCCAGGCACAGAGTCGATGGTTGCGGCGCTCAAGGGCAGCGAGTTCGACACCGGGCTGGACCTGGAGCTGTTGCAGGAAATTGGTCTGTATTTCTACGCGGTGCGTAAGAAGTATCACCAGTTCGAAAGCGAATTCACGGCGGTCGATACCCGTGTGCAGGTCAATCAGGTGCCTGGCGGGATGATTTCCAACCTGGCCAATCAGCTCAAGGAGCAGGGCGCGCTCAATCGCATGGGCGAAGTGCTGGCTGAAATTCCGCGCGTGCGCAAAGACCTCGGTTATCCACCGCTGGTAACGCCGACCTCACAGATCGTCGGTACTCAGGCGTTCTTCAATGTGCTGGCTGGCGAGCGCTACAAGACCATCACCAATGAAGTGAAGCTTTATCTACAGGGCGGTTATGGCAAGGCGCCGGGGCCGGTAGATGAAAAGCTGCGTCGTCAGGCCATTGGCAATGAAGAACTGATCGATGTTCGTCCGGCCGATCTGCTCAGGCCGGAGATGACCAAGCTGCGTGCCGATATCGGCGCATTGGCCAAATCCGAAGAGGACGTGCTGACGTTTGCCATGTTCCCGGACATCGGCCGCAAGTTTCTCGAAGAGCGTGCAGCTGGAACGCTGACGCCGGAAGCGCTGCTGCCGATTCCCGAAGCCGGAAGCGTGGCCAGAGCGGGCGGCGAGGGCGTGCCGACCGAGTTCGTCATTGATGTGCACGGCGAAACCTATCGGGTCGACATCACCGGCGTGGGCGTCAAGGCCGAGGGCAAGCGCCACTTCTACCTGTCCATCGATGGCATGCCGGAAGAAGTGGTGTTCGAACCGCTCAACGAATTTGTCGGCGGCGGTGCCAGCAAACGCAAGCAGGCTCATGCACCGGGCCACGTCAGCACCACCATGCCGGGCAATATCGTCGATGTGCTGGTCAAGGAAGGCGATATGGTCAAAGCAGGGCAGGCGGTATTGATCACCGAAGCCATGAAGATGGAAACCGAGGTCCAGGCGTCGGTCGCGGGCAAGGTTGTGGCGATTCACGTTGCCAAGGGCGACCGCGTCAATCCGGGTGAGGTTCTGGTCGAGATCGAAGGCTGACCGGGCACATACAGATAATTCAACGATTTACCTCAGGGAAGCACTCGTGGCTTCCCTTTTTTTATTCTGTGCAGGCGGGCGCGGTTGTCACCGCTATCGTTGCGCACGCTCCAGCGTGGGAATGCCGTTCTCGACGCTCTGCGTCCTAAGGATCAGCGAAACGCCTCAAGCCCTTTGATCTGCTGCCCGTCCGCGAAGTTATCCACAGCCAGCCAGCATTCAAAGGCCTTCTGCAATTCAGGCCATTCGCTGTCAAGGATCGAGTACCACGCTGTGTCCCTGCTCTGGCCCTTGACTACCATGTGCTGGCGGAAGGCGCCTTCGTAGCTGAAGCCAAAGCGTTGGGCTGCGCGTTTGGAACGGGCGTTGTTGGCGTTGCACTTCCATTCCAGGCGGCGATAGCCCAGCGTGAATGCTTCTCTGGCCAGCAGGTAAATGGCTTCGGTGCCTTTGGGGGTTCGTTGCATGGCCGCGCTGAAGGTGACATGACCTATTTCGATACGCCCATTGGCGGCGACGATCGACATCAGGCTGATGACACCTTCGGCTTTACCGGTCTGCTGATCGACGACCGTATAAAACCATGGGTCGGACGCTGCCTGATGCCCGGACAGCCATGCATCAAAGGCACTGCGCTCGATAAAAGGCCCGTAAGGCAGGTAATCCCACAGTTTCGGGTCGGCATTCGGGCCCTGAAGCGCAGCCCACAAGTCATCGGCGTGACGTGTGGCATCGAGTTTTTCCAGGCGAATGAAACGGCCTGTCAGTGTGTTGGTTGTGGGCAATGCAGCGGCTTGCCAGTCCAGCAGAGTGTCGGACATCAATCACTTCCTGTTTCAGAGCGCTTTGCGAAATTGTATAAGGCCAGGCCGTTCGGCAATCCTTTCGTACAACTGAATGGCCGTGGCGTTGGTTTCGTGGGTCAGCCAATGCACCTTGTCGCAACCGTCTGCCTTGGCCGTGGCGTAAACAAACTCGATCAGTTGCCTGCCAATGCCTGTTCCGCGTTGTTCGGGCGCGACAATCAGGTCCTGCAGGTAACAGGCATTGTTGATGCTCCAGTTGGAGCGATGGTAGATGAAGTTCACCATGCCCACCGCTTCGCCATCCAGCCAGGCCAGCGCCGAGTGGGTCGGCTCGTGCGAATCCACAAGGCGTTGCCAGGTGACGTCGCTGACACTTTCGGCCAGCTCGGTATTGTAGAAGCGCAGATAGGCCTGCCATAGCGGCAACCAGGCTTTATGGTCGTTGACAGTAACGACGCGAATCCGGACATCGGTCAAAACGTTCTCCCTGCGCTCATCAAACGAGCGATTTGCTGGTCGTTTGCATTCTCGCTTGCTGCGAGGCCGTCGCGTACACCGGCCATGTCCGAAGCGCTGCGGTTCTGGCTGAGTTTGCGTTTGCCTTGCAGCCGCTGCACGGGAATTGCAAACCCTGCAATCGCTCCCAGCATTTTTGCAATGTAGTCCGCAGGTGCATCCTCGATTGACCAGGGTTGCGGGCGGCTGGATTCATAGCGATGGGTCAGGTCAGCCAGCAATTGGTGCAGTTGCGCTGCATCGGTAAAAACCGTGGCCTGCCCATAGGCATGCACGGCCAGATAATTCCAGGTAGGTACAACCTTGCCGTGTTCTGCCTTGCTCGGGTAGAAAGACGGGCTCACATAGGCATCGCCGCCGGGAAAAATCACCAGCGCCTCGACACCTGAGTTCAACTGCTGCCACTGTGGGTTGGCTCTGGCCAGATGCCCGTAAAGCGTGCCGTGCGGACCTTCATCGCGGCGCAACAGCAGCGGCAAGTGAGTCGCGTGCAATCCTTCTTCACCCTGTGTGACAAGAATAGCCAGGCGAGTTTGATCCATCTGCTCGTGCAGGCTGAGCGTGTCGTTTTCCTTGAAGGCAGCAGGTATGTACATGGTCATGTTCCTTGGCTGATGAAGCGATCGTAGGCAAGGTATTGGTCTGATATAAGATCCATTTTTTATAAGTTTCATGGGACCAATTCATGCCCATCGCCCCTGTCGCGTTTCCACCCACGCTTACCGGCATTGAGCTGGACCCGAATCACGGCTTGAGCAAGCAGCTCTACGAGATTTTGCGCCAGCAAGTGCTGGATGGGCGCTTGAGTGGCGGCATGCGTCTGCCCGCCAGTCGCGATTTGGCGCATTCACTGGGCATCTCCCGTAACAGCGTCATACGGGCCTATGACCAGCTGTATGCCGAGGGTTTTATTGAAGGGCGCGTTGGCGACGGTACGTATGTTGCGCAGCTGTCTGAACGAAGCGCTGCGCCTCGACGGCCAAGCCGTAAAAAACTATCCACCAACTTACCCACAGGTGTATCCACAGGGTTACACACAGGTTTGTCCACAATTGCGGCTGAAATGCCGTCGAATTGTTCCGATGAAGTTATCCACAACCCGACACGCGTGCGGCTCGAAAAGCATCATTTGCACGAGCCGCCGACGGGTAGGCCGCGGGCTTTTCGGGTAGGCGTTCCAGCCTTCGATCTTTTTCCGTTTGCCTTGTGGGGCAAGCTGTATGCGGCCTTTTGGCGCAAGCCGGACCTTGCTCAGCTGGGTTACGGCACCGCTGCGGGAGATTCGCGGCTGCGTGAGTTGATTGCCGTTTATCTTCGTTCATCGCGTGGGTTGCACTGCACGGCTGAGCAAATTGTGATCACCAGTGGCGCGCAACATGCAATCAGCCTTTGTGCACAGTTGCTTTTGACGCCGGGCGATGGCGTTGCTGTGGAAAATCCAGGCTATCGCGCGGCGGGTCATGCGTTTGCACTGGCAGGTGCGCGATTGCACGGCGTGCCTGTGGATAACGAGGGCATGCGTTGCGCCGAGCTTGAGCAGGCCGATTGCAGATTGGCGTATGTGACCCCTTCGCATCAGTACCCGACTGGCGTAGTCATGAGCCTGGCACGGCGCCTGGAGTTACTGGCCTGGGCCGAGAGGCACCAGAGCTGGATTGTCGAGGACGATTACGATGGGGAGTATCGGTACAGCGGTTCGCCATTGGCCCCGTTGGCTGCGTTGGAGCAGAGTGGTCGAGTGCTCTATGTCGGCACATTCGGAAAAGTCGCCTTTCCGGCGCTGCGCCTGGGGTATCTGGTTCTGCCTGAGCAACTTGTCCGCCCGTTCAGCCAGCGCAAGGCGGTAGACATGCGCCATACCGAGATTGGCGTGCAGGCGGTCATGGCGCAATTCATTGCGTCGGGGCATTTCCAACGACACATCCGTCGTATGCGTCGCGCGGCGCTGAGTCGTCGCAATGCGCTGCTGGATAACTGGCCTGCCCACATAGCAGGGTGCGCTGCAATGCCCAGGGTGGTTGCAGGGCTGCATGTGATGGTCAAGGTAGACAGTGTCGCGCGTGAGCAGGCACTGATTGCCAAGGCTGGTAGCGTTGGCGTCGAGATGAATGCCTTGAGTGATTACTGGCTGCCCGACTCCAGTGAGCCAGTGGATAACCGCGCCGGGCTGGTTTTGGGTTTCGCCGCCGTGCCCGAGGTCGAGATCGCCGTTGCATTGAACAGGCTGCGCAAGGCCTGGTCCGAGTAGTCCCGCTGGCAGGCGTATAATCTGCACTTTCTGTTACTTGTCCTGAGATACCCATGAACAACTCTCTTACTGCAACACCCGGACGCAAGTTCGGCGCGCCGCTGGCTGCGCTGTTCCTGCTGCTGATGGGCGCCCAGTTTCTGCTGCTCAGTGTCGGCGCCCGCCAGGTAATGCTGTGGATCGTCGGCGCAGCGCTGGGCGTGACGCTGTATCACGCGGCATTCGGCTTCACCTCGGCGTGGCGGGTGTTTATCCGTGAGCGGCGCGGTGCGGGTTTGCGGGCGCAAATGGTCATGCTGGCGGTGGCTGTGGTGCTGTTTTTCCCTGCGCTGGGTGCTGGCACGCTGTTCGGTCAGCCCGTTACCGGACTGGTTGCGCCGGTCGGAATTTCGGTCGTCGTGGGGGCGTTCATCTTCGGTATCGGCATGCAACTGGGCGGTGGCTGTGCGTCCGGTACGTTGTTCACCGCAGGTGGCGGCAATGCACGCATGCTGGTGACGCTGCTGTTTTTCATCCTCGGTTCGTTGATTGCGACCCATCACGTCGACTGGTGGTTTGCCCTGCCTTCGTTCCCGGCAGTTTCGGTGGTCAAGACCTTCGGCGTATTGCCTGCGCTGATCGTGAATCTCGCTCTGTTCGCCTTGATCGCTTTCATAACCGTGAAGCTCGAAAAGCGGCGTCATGGACAGCTTGAAACGCCGGTTACCACTGACCATCGTGGGTTGAGCCGGGTGCTGCGCGGGCCATGGGTTCTGGTCTGGGGCGCTGTCGCGCTGGCGCTGCTCAATTACGCAACACTGGCGCTGGCGGGTCGTCCGTGGGGCATCACCTCGGCGTTTGCGCTATGGGGCGCGAAGGTAGCCAGTGGTCTGGGTGTGGACGTCGGCAGCTGGGTGTTCTGGCAGAGCGCGGCGAATGCCAAGGCGTTGGCGGCTCCGGTGTGGGAAGACGTCACCAGTGTGATGGACATCGGCATCATGCTCGGTGCCTTGCTGGCGGCAGGGCTGGCCGGCCGTTTTGCGCCGAGCCTGGACATTCCCACGCGCTCGCTGGTTGCTGCGGTCATCGGCGGGTTGCTGCTGGGTTATGGCTCTCGACTGGCCTACGGCTGCAACATCGGCGCGTACTTCAGCGGTATTGCCTCGGGTAGCCTGCACGGCTGGCTATGGCTGGTTGCAGCCTACGCCGGTAACGTGATCGGCGTGCGTTTGAGGCCGATTTTCTTTGCTGGCGAACGCCCGCAAGTGACGCTGACTGGCTGCTGAGGAAGTCTGTAACCCCAAGATAAAGCGGGTCGTTTGCGAACCATCTGCCGGTTTGGCATTCAAAGGCCATGCGGCAGATGTCAGCCTGCGATTCGCTTATTTTTCGATGGGGTAGTTCTTTTGCAGCAAACGATCATTTCGAAAATCCGTTTTCTCGGCAAGACCATCGGTTACGTGGGTTGGTCGCTTTTCTGGTTGTTGATTTGGGATGTGATCGTCACGGTCGACTTCATGCTGTATCTGGAGCGCAAGATCACGTTGCCTTCCATGCCGTTGACCCTGCTGGGCTCGGCACTTGTGGTCCTCACCAGCTTTCGTAATTCCAGCGCCTACAACCGCTGGTGGGAAGCACGAACGTTGTGGGGCGCGCTGGTCAATAGTTCGCGCAGCTTCGCTCGGCAGGTGTTGACGCTGGTCGAGGATGACGACGGGATCAACCCGGTCAAGGCCACGCTGTTGCGTCGCCATGTTGCCTACGTGAAATGCCTGTCCGCGCACCTGAAGGGCGCCAAATGTGGTGATGAGGTTCAGATGCTGATTCCTCGCGAGGAATTCGAACGTCGTCACGACACCAACAACTTTCCCAACGACCTGCTCAATACGTCGGCTGCGCTGTTGGCCAAGGAGTATCAGGCGGGGCGACTGGACAGCATTCGTCTGGCGCGTCTTGAGTCGACCATGGTGGACATCTCCAATTGCCAGGGCGGTATGGAGCGTATTGCCAACACACCATTGCCTTATCCGTACGTCGCTTTTCCGCGTCTGTTCATCACACTGTTCTGCCTGATCGTACCGATTGGCCTGGTGGAGACCCTGGGCTGGTTCACGCCGCTGGCATCAACCGTGGTGGGTTTCATGCTGTTGGCCATCGAAAAGATCGGCACCGACCTGCAGAGTCCGTTCCGTGCCAGCGAACATGAGATTCAGATGACGGCTTTGTGCGAAAACATCGAGCGTAATCTGGATTCGATGCTCAGGGGCGCGCAGGAAGAAAGCAAGGCTTCGTAAAGAGGGTGAGGCGTTGCGCGTGTGCAGAACGCCTCGGATAACGCAGAGATTGCGGCGGCTTAACGCAGCTCGCCACACAGGTCCAATTCGACCAGCCGCCTGACTTCCTCGGTCGTCAGGCTTGCCCCCAGCAGTGCATGCAGTTTGCCAAGCGCTGCCTCACGGGTCATGCCGCCACCGGAGAGCACGCCTGCACCGCGCAGACGGCTCCCCGCTTCGTAGACATCCAGCTCGACACCGCCTTCGTGGCACTGGGTAATCGCCACCACGCAGATACCAAGCGCTCGTGCATTTTCCAGGCTGGCCAGAAACTGCGGATCATCACTTGGCCCGGTGCCGCTGCCGAAGCACTCAAGCACCAGACCCCGAATACCGCTGTTGATCAGACCGTCCAGCTGAGCTGCGCCGACGCCGGGAAACAGCGGCAACACGGCGACCTCCGCCAGCGTCTTCGCCTGCCGGTAGTTCAGTGCATCGGGCAGCGAAACCACCGCATGACCGCCACGCGAGCGTTGCAGCGGTGCGAACGGTTGACGACCGAAGCTGCGAATTTTCGCGCAGCGCACAGGCGTCATCAGTTGCCCGTGGAAATACAGCTGAACGCCTGACACCAGACCCGAACCCAGCGCCAGCAGGGCACCGTTGACGTTTTCCCAGGCATCGCTGTCCTGCACGCCGGCAGGCAGCATAGAGCCGGTGAACAGCACCGGTGCGCTGAACCCCAGCAACTGGAAGCTCATCGCCGCTGCGCTGTACGCCAGGGTGTCGGTGCCATGCAGCACCAGAACAGCATCGCAGCCATCGACCTCCACCGCCTCGATCACCGCCTCACGCAGGCGCAGCCAGTAGGAAGGGGTCATGTTGGCGCTGTCGATCAGCGGCGACATCTCGCGAAAGCGCCACTGCGGCACCACCAGTTCCGGGTGCTCGGCCAGTTGCCCGGCCATCCGCGCCTCGAAACCCGAGGCAGGTGCCAGGCCGTTGGCGCTGGCCTGCATGCCAATGGTGCCGCCGGTGTAAAGAACCATGACGCTCTGAGCGGGTTTATGTGCATGATCAGTCATGGTTGTTCTCCGGCGTAAGGTCGCGTTGGTTATCGTGCTTCGGGTACAGGCTTGGCGGCCGCTTCGGCGTCCTGTGTCGACTGACGGGTCGGATTGGCTGGCCATGCGTTGCGGTCCAGGTCCAGATCAGGGAACTGGCTGGAATCGAACACCGGCGTCTTGATACCCGCCCGACGCTGCGAATCGTAGTCGTTCAGAATGCGCTTGACGACTTTGAACAGCATGGCGAGTGCGATCAGGTTAACGAACGCCAGCATGGTCATGGTGATGTCGGCGAACGCCAGTACATCTTTCAGGTCGACGACGGCACCCCACATGATCAGTACCAGCACCGCGATACGGTAGATGATGATGGTCTGGATCTTCTCGCCAAACAGGAACCGCAGGCTGTTTTCACCCAGGTAGTAGTTGTAGAGAATCGAGGTGAAGACGAACAGTGCCAGCGCCACGCTGATGAAGATTCTGCCCCAGTCACCGACCACTGCGGCCAGCGAGTTCTGCGCCAGAACGATGCCGTTGCCGTCGTAACCGATGTCGTAGATACCGGACAGCAGGATCAGCAAGGCAGTGCAGGTGCAGATCACGAAGGTGTCGAGGAACACGCTGAACGCCTGAACCACGCCTTGTGCAACCGGGTGCTCTACATGCGCCACGGCAGCCACGTTGGGCGCACTGCCCAGACCGGCTTCGTTGGCAAACACGCCACGCTTGACGCCCATCACGATAGCGCTGCCGATCAGGCCGCCGAATACCGGGTCAAGACCGAAGGCGCTTCTGACGATGGTCATCAGCATGCCGGGAACGTGGTCGATCTGCAGAACGATGACGTAGATGGTGACCGCGATGTAGATCAGGGTCTTGACTGGAACCAGCAGGTCGGAAATTGCCGCGATACGCTTGATGCCGCCGACGAAGGCCAGACCCAGCAGCACGACCAGACAGATGCCGGTGGTTCGGGTGTCGATGTTGAACGCGCTTTTCAGCGAGTCGGTCACGGCGTGGGATTGCAGGCCGTTGAAGGCAAAACCGAAGGTCACCAGCAACAGTACGGCCATGACCATGCCTAGCCAGCGCTTGCCCAGACCGTGCTGGATGTAAAACGCCGGACCGCCGCGGAACTGTCCTTCGGAATCCTTGCGTTTATAGAGCTGGGCGAGTGAACACTCGATGAAACTGCTGGACATGCCGACCAGTGCGGTTACCCACATCCAGAATACGGCGCCCGGACCGCCCAGCGTTACGGCAATGCCGACGCCTGCGATGTTGCCTGCTCCGACGCGGCCCGCAAGGCTGAGCATCAGGGCCTGGAACGAACTCAACTGACCCGCGCTGCTGCGCAGACTGTCGCGAAAAACCGAGAACATGTGGAAAAAGTGTCGAAACTGAACGAAACGCGAGCGGATCGTGAAGTAACTACCCAGGCCAACGATAAGTACGATCAGTACCTTACCGGAGAGAAAGTCGTTAATCATTTCCAGCATTTTTGTTATTCCTCGCTACTTTTGAGGGGGCGCACTATACCGGTGCAAAGTTTTTACGTCTGTAGTCGCTTTCTTGGACGTCTGATTCTTCATTCGCGACGATGAATGAATACTTCCACGGATTACTCCGCCAAAGTGGGGTGCCGAAGGCTCTGGGTCCAGTGTCGGAGCCCTTTGCTGCGGGCAAAAAAAAGGGTCTGGAGAATCACTCCCAGACCCTCAAAAAATTGAGGGGTGTCTAGGCCCTCAATCTGGTGAGCTTGGTGCGCAGGTCATTTCCTGTCAGGCCTTCAAGGGGGCCAGACGCGGAGCGATCATGTTTTCCGGGCGCAGGATGTCGTCGAGCATGGCATCGTCGAGCAGACCTTCCTCACGCACCAGTTCCAGCACGCCGCGGCCGGTTTCCAGCGCGATGCGGGCGATACGGGTGGAGTTTTCGTAACCGATGTAGGGGTTCAGTGCGGTCACCAGGCCGATCGAATGCTCGACCAACTCGCGGCAGCGCTGTTCGTTGGCCGTGATGCCCACAATGCAGTGCTCGCGCAGCATGTCCATGGCGCGCTGCAACAGGCGGATAGAGTCGAAAATCTTGTAAGCGATCAGTGGCTCCATCACGTTGAGCTGCAATTGTCCGCCTTCAGCGGCCATGGTCAGCGACAGGTCGTTGCCGATGATTTCGAAAGCAACCTGATTGACCGCTTCCGGGATTACCGGGTTGACCTTGCCGGGCATGATCGAGCTGCCTGGCTGGCGTGCCGGCAGGTTGATTTCGTTGATCCCGGTACGCGGGCCGCTGGACAGCAGGCGCAGGTCGTTGCAGATCTTCGACAGCTTGACCGCAGTACGCTTGAGCATGCCCGAGAACAGTACGAACGCGCCCATGTCGGAGGTCGCTTCGATCAGGTCGGCTGCCGGCACCAGCGGCTGGCCGCTGATCAGCGCCAGGCGGTCGACGGCAAGCTTTTGGTAGCCAGGGTCGGCGTTGATGCCGGTGCCGATGGCCGTACCGCCCAGGTTCACTTCGGTCAACAGCTCGGGTGCCAGGCTGCGCAGGCGGTTGAGGTCTTCTGTCAGCGTGGTGGCAAAGGCGCGGAACTCCTGACCCAGGGTCATTGGCACGGCGTCCTGCAACTGAGTACGACCCATTTTCAGCACATGGTTGAATTCTTCGCCCTTGGCGGCGAACGACTGGATCAGGCTGGAGAGGCTGGCGAGCAGGGCGTCATGGCCCAGCAGCAGACCCAGGCGGATCGCGGTCGGGTAGGCGTCGTTGGTCGACTGCGCCATGTTTACATCGTTGTTGGGGTGCAGGTGCTTGTATTCGCCTTTCTCGAAGCCCATGGTTTCCAGGGCGATGTTGGCGATGACTTCGTTGGCGTTCATGTTGGTGGACGTGCCGGCACCGCCCTGAATCATGTCGACCACGAACTGATCGTGGAAGTCGCCACGGATCAGGCGGGCGCAGGCCTCGCTAATGGCCGCATGCTTTTTATCGTTGAGGTGTCCGAGCTGGTGGTTTGCATCAGCTGCCGCCTGTTTGACCATGGCCAGGGCCACAACCAGTTTAGGGTAGTGCGAAAGCGGCACGCCTGAGAGGTGAAAGTTGTTCACCGCTCGCAGGGTCTGAATGCCGTAATACGCGTTGGCAGGTACTTCGAGAACACCAAGCAGGTCTTTTTCGATGCGCGATGATGCAGGCGAGGACATGATAAAAGAAGTCTCAAAAAGGCACGGACAATGCCGGAACGCCGCGAATAGTGGGCTTCCCACCCTGTCTTGACCAATGCTGTTAAACGCTGGCCTATGCAATAACGGCATAATCAGGGTGTGACCCGGATTCCGTTAAGTGCGTAAAGGGGGCAAAATGTCGCACCCGGACGCTGCCTCTGCAGCCTTGCCAGAGCCGTCTGGCCATGTATCCGCAGCGCATTGCCGGTCGTCCCACTGCGGTCGCTTCAAGCCGGGTGGGTGCAGGGCATGCGCAGTCGCCTGTCGAAGCAGTCATCCATTGTCCGGGAGGACCTGATGAATCTGGAAAGCAAATGGCTGGAGGATTTCAGCGCCCTGGCGGCCACCCGCAGCTTTTCTCAGGCCGCCGAGCGTCGTTTCGTGACTCAGCCAGCGTTCAGTCGGCGTATCCGCAGTCTTGAGTCGGCCTTGGGGCTGACGCTGGTCAATCGCTCGCGCACGCCCATCGAACTGACGGCTGCCGGGCAGCTGTTTCTGGTCACCGCGCGTACCGTGGTCGAGCAACTGGGCGAAGTCGTGCGCCATCTGCATCATCTGGAAGGTGGGCAGGGCGAGGTGATGCAGGTTGCTGCGGCACACTCGCTGGCGTTGGGGTTCTTTCCGCGCTGGATTGCCCAGCTACGTAACGAAGGGCTGAACATTGCCACCCGGCTGGTGGCCACCAACGTTGGCGATGCCGTACACGCGTTGCGTGAAGGTGGCTGCGATCTGATGCTGGCGTTCTATGATCCTGACGCCGCGCTGCAAATGGACGCTGAAATCTTCCCCTCGCTGCATCTGGGCCATACCGAGATGTTGCCGGTCTGTGCGGCAGATGCCGATGGGCAGCCGTTATTCGATATGGAAGGCGAGGGCAGTGTGCCGTTGCTTGCCTACAGCGCCGGGGCCTTTCTCGGGCGCTCGGTGAATCTGCTGCTGCGTCAGCGCAACCTGCGGTTCACGACGGTTTACGAGACGGCGATGGCCGATAGCCTGAAAAGCATGGCACTGGAAGGGCTGGGCATCGCCTGGGTTCCGCAACTGAGTGTGCGCGCCGAACTGGCGCGCGGTGAACTGGTGGTGTGTGGCGGGCCGCAGTGGCATGTGCCGCTGGAGATTCGCCTTTACCGTTGCGCTCTGGTACGCAAGGCCAATGTGCGCCTGCTGTGGCGCAAGCTTGAGAGTGCAGCGTCGCCGGGCGAAGCATAAAAACGGCCTGTTGTGATGCATGACAACAGGCCGTTTGCTCAGCGAACAGATATGTTATCGACGTATTTGCGAATCAATTCCTTGTTGGCATCGCTGAAGTAATAGCAGGGGATGATTGAAGTGGTGGAATATCCCCACATAGTCGTCTGGCATGGAAAACCGCTAGCCGCCTCATGCGTAGCGCCAAACAGGTGGCCGATCTCATGCGGCAGCGTGTTGTAATCTTTCAGAGACGCCATCGCGACGTGATGGCTTGTTGCTGCAACGCCGTGTAACGTCCCGTGGATTTTATTGGAAGTCACCAGCACGTATTTATGGCGCTCGGACGGGCGTGGCAGGTTTTTAGCGTCTGCGTAAGCGGTGCTCGTCTGAAATAGCCTGTATAACGACTGTTCATCCTCCTCCCCACGATAGGCGAAGTCTGTAAGGCCCGGTTCGTCGTTGATGAATGTGACCGTTGTCCTGCGCCCCGTGATTTCCTGCAACTGAGCGAGAAAGGGATTCAAGTAGTTGTCACCCAGTTCAGCGCGTTCATATTTTGTCAGTTGATCGTGCATGATCACGAACAGTCCCAGATTGGGGCCGTCGGCGCTGGCAAATGGCAGGTAAAAAAAGACGGCAAGTGACAGCCAGACTGTCAGTTTGTTTTTCATTGGTACGTTCTCATCCTTGAGAGTCAGGTTAGATTGCGACTTCAATGTCGCGCTTCCAGTTAAACAAATACTGTCCGGGCCTGACAGTCCTGCTATGTCGTTTAGCGTCGTAGGGCAAGGCCTTTCATGTTGTAAGGCGCGCTGGTTAACGTGTTGGAATTTCAGTGTGTCCGGCTCCAGGGCACGGCTTGCGTCGATCTCTGGCGGTGCTGCTGACAGAAGGTGATCGCAGGTGCTTTAAACTCACCACTTTGCGGTATACTGCGCGGCCTTTGGCCGGCTAAATCGGTCACTATTCGTACAACAAGCCACGCCGGTTCCCCCGCGTGGCTTGTTGTTTTCAGACGCGCCTGCGGGCGCCCGATGAGAGGCACGACGATGAGCGCACTGGTTGGCGTGATCATGGGCTCCAAGTCCGATTGGTCCACCCTTAGCCACACTGCCGACATGCTGGAAAAGCTCGGCATCCCTTATGAAGTCAAGGTGGTTTCAGCTCACCGCACGCCGGACCTGCTGTTCCAGTACGCCGACGAAGCAGAGGGCCGTGGCATTGAAGTGATCATCGCCGGTGCTGGCGGTGCCGCTCACTTGCCGGGTATGTGTGCCGCCAAGACCCACCTGCCTGTGCTGGGCGTTCCGGTACAGTCGTCGATGCTGTCGGGTGTCGACTCCCTGCTGTCGATCGTGCAGATGCCTGCCGGTATTCCGGTAGCGACCCTGGCCATCGGCAAAGCGGGGGCGATCAACGCTGCGCTGCTTTCGGCCAGTATCCTGGGCGCCAAACACCCTCAATTCCACGCAGCGCTGAAGAAATTCCGCGCTGAGCAGACAGACAGCGTCCTGGACAATCCAGACCCACGCCACGCCTGAGGTTTTTCCATGAAGATCGGTGTAATCGGTGGCGGCCAGCTCGGCCGCATGTTGGCATTGGCAGGTACGCCGCTGGGCATGAACTTCGCCTTTCTCGATCCCGCGCCGGATGCCTGTGCTGCTGCACTTGGCGAGCATCTGCGTGCCGATTACGGCGATCTGGACCATCTGCGTCAGTTGGCTGATGAAGTCGATCTGGTGACTTTCGAGTTCGAAAGCGTTCCGGCCGAGACCGTGGCGTTTCTGTCGCAGTTCGTACCGGTCTATCCGAGCGCCGAGGCGTTGCGCATTGCGCGTGACCGCTGGTTTGAAAAAAGCATGTTCAAGGATCTGGGCATTCCGACGCCCGCATTCGCCGATATTCAGTCGCAGGCCGATCTGGATGCTGCGGTGGCCAGCATTGGCCTGCCGGCCGTGCTCAAGACTCGTACGCTGGGTTATGACGGCAAGGGCCAGAAGGTCCTGCGCTCGGCAGCAGATGTGACCGGTACGTTCGCCGAGCTGGGCAGCGTGCCTTGCCTGCTGGAAGGCTTCGTGCCGTTCACTGGCGAAGTGTCGCTGATCGCCGTTCGCGCACGTGATGGCGAGACCCGGTTCTACCCGCTGGTTCACAACACGCACGACAGCGGCATCCTGCGCCTGTCCATCGCCAGCACCGATCACCCATTGCAGGCACTGGCCGAAGACTACGCCGGTCGTGTCCTGAAGCAGCTGGATTACGTGGGCGTGCTGGCATTCGAGTTCTTTGAGGTCGACGGCGGCCTGAAAGCCAACGAGATTGCGCCGCGGGTACACAACTCCGGTCACTGGACCACCGAAGGCGCCGAGTGCAGCCAGTTTGAAAATCACCTGCGGGCGGTTGCCGGTCTGCCGCTGGGCTCCACAGCCAAGGTCGGCGAGAGCGCCATGCTCAACTTCATCGGTGAAGTGCCAGCAGTGGACAAGGTCATCGCCGTCGAAGATTGCCACCTGCACCACTACGGCAAGGCGTTCAAGGCAGGCCGCAAAGTAGGGCACGCTACGGTCCGCAGCGCTGACCGCGCTACGCTGGATCGTCAGGTGAAGCTGGTTGAAGCGTTGATCAAGGGCTGATCAGGCCCGCGGCTATCGTGCCAATGCTCTGCGCTCGACGTAATACACAAATCCAACTGACTATCGTGCCAATGCTCCGCGTTGGCATGCATTGGGTGACGCTCCGCGTCACGAAATGCATTACCACGCGGAGCGTGGGAACGAGAATTAGCGGGGTGTCAGCCTTGTTTAGCCGTTCTGCGCTGTCGCCAGGCCCTGTCATTCATGAAGAATCCTCCACCTCGAAGCAAACTGTCCATTGCGCCGGAACCATTCCCTGCCGCTGTTCTCAGATAGCAGTAGGTCGGGGCTGCTCATTAGCCCAGGCATATTCACTTAATACAGAGGGGAATGGCATGGGTATCATTGGAACCATCTTTATCGGCCTGATCGTTGGTCTGCTGGCTCGCTTCCTGAAGCCGGGCGACGACAGCATGGGCTGGATCATGACCATCGTACTGGGTATCGCCGGCTCGCTCGCAGCCACTTATGGTGGTCAGGCGCTGGGTATCTATCAAGCGGGCGAGGGTGCAGGTTTCCTCGGCGCGCTGGTAGGTGCAATCATCCTGCTGGTTATCTACGGCATGATCAAAAAGAAATAACGTTTAATGTTCAGCCCTCTGTTCTGCGCGGTACAGAGGGCTAGAATGCGCGGCAACTCTTCCTTCTTTGCCGAGCTTTATCATGCGCCGCTTCTTGTTGATGACTCTTCTGCTGCTGTCCGGGCTTGCACACGCCCAGTTGCCGGAAACCGACTGGCTTGAGCTGATGCCCAAGTCCGATCAAAAAGCCCTCGAAGCCATGCCCGAGATTGACCACAATTCTCCGGAAGCGATGGGCACGTTCGACAGCAAGGGTGGCTTGAAGCAGAGCAAGGGTTTGCCAGCGGTCATGTATTCGACCAAGACCGTCCCGGCAATGAACGGCAAGACCATTCGTCTTGGCGGTTACCCTGTACCCCTCGAAACCGATGCCAAGGGCCACAGCACGCTGTTCTTCATCGTGCCCTATCCAGGCGCCTGCATTCACGTTCCGCCACCGCCGCCCAACCAGTTGGTGCTGGTGCGTTACCCCAAAGGCCTGAAACTGGATGATATCTACACACCACTGTGGGTAGAAGGCACCCTGAAAATCGAGAAGGTCAGTAACGATCTGGCTGATGCGGCGTATGCGATGGATGCGTCAAAGGTCCGCGTTGTGGTTGAGTCGGACCTTTGATGGGCTTGATCAATAACTGATCAGAGCGCCTCGCTCCAGATACTCACACCCAGAACATGCATCTGGTCGGGGGCCAGCGTCACCACGTCGTCCAGCACGTTGGCCGTTTCGACGCAGACCATGCGCTGCCAGCCATCTGCTGCCATGTCGGTGAATTTGCCGGTTTTCTCGATCCACGGGTTCCACAGGATGGCTGATTTCGAGCCGGTACTGCGGATATGGATGCGGCGCTGCCATTGGGGGTCAACGATGCTGAGTACCCCCGGCGTATCCTTGTAGATACGGTCGGTTTCGCCAGTGAACGTCAGGTCGCCGGCCTGTTCACGTTCTTCCCAGTTTGCCAGGGTTTCGATGTAGCGCAGGCCGTCGAGCCCTTCGACGCTGACCTGACGAACATCGCTGACGGCGAAATAGGTGTGCAGCGCCTGGCTGATAACGACAGATTCTGTGCCGCAGTTGTAGCTGACCAGGCTGACGTTCAGAGCATGGTCCAGACGGATGCTGAGTTTCAGGGCGACGTTGTGCGGCCAGCCTGGCAGGTGGCCTTCGGCTTCCGGAAGGACGAATTCCACCAGCAGTGCGTCGCCATCTGCTCCGATCCCCAGCAACTGCCAATCCAGCGCTCGCACTTCACCATGCGCCTTGGCAGGTTCGCTGCTGTCGCGCATTGCCTGCACGCTTTGCGGGTTGCGTTCCAGATTACCGAACCACGGCCAGCAGATGGGCATGCCCGCGCGAATGGGTTTGCCTTGCTTGAAAACCGCCTCTTCATTCAGCCACACCAGAGGCTGCTGTCCGGCCACTTGATAGCTGAGGATATGCGCGCCCTGCTGCGCAACCAGCAGCTCTGCTTCGCCGTGGCGAATACGCCAGCAGTTCAGTTCGTCGTACTGGACAGATTCAACGTTGGGTTCAACCGGGGATGTTGGCATGCAAAGTTCTCACTCAATGACCGTGACGAAAATAGACCGCTTCACGCAAGGTGAGTTTAACCGGGCAGCCATCCTTGGGTTGAGCAACCAGTTACCGTCGTGCGGGAACCGAGCGTGTCCGCCCGCTGGAATCTATGGCCACGAACACGAATGCGGCCTCAGTGACCTTGCGCCATTCGCTGGTGAGCGGGTCATCGCTCCACACTTCGACCATCATCTTGATCGAGGTGCGTCCGACTTCCAGGGTGCGGGTGTAAAAGGAAAGCTGCTCGCCAACTGCGACCGGGACCAGAAACGCCATGCGATCAATCGCCACGGTCGCTACACGGCCGCCGGCCACTTTACTGGCCATGGCTGTACCCGCCAGGTCCATCTGGGAGACCAGCCAGCCGCCGAAGATGTCGCCAAAGCCATTGGTTTCGCGGGGAAGGGCGGTAATTTGCAGTGCAAGGTCGCCTTGCGGAGTTGGATCTTCTTGTTCGAGCTCGATCATGCCTAGGGTGCCTCTGACCCATGACTCTCATTATTGTATGCCGCGGTTAACAGGCGCCATTCAAAACCATGCGCATGAACATTGTGTGTTCAGTGCCGGTGTGGCCCATAGAGAAACTCTGCGAAACCCGCTGATTCAGACGTTTTCGCACAACTTCCCAGTGCTGCTGACGACTTGCGAGTATATCGGGCGTTGCGTCATAGAACGACCGTCGGGTTTCCATTTTGTAATGATGCAGTTCTTGACATGTGTTTTTAAGAGCAATTTGCTATCTTGCTGGACCTCTACAGGTGACAAGACTGCCTGTACACGCAATTTTGGTGCCTATCTGCGCCTTTGCCCTCGACAATCGCTTCTGCACGGCACCCCGCAGCAGCCAGCGTTGCTGTCGCTTGCCCCTTTTTAAAGAACAAGTAAAGAGAAGCCTTGTCATGTCATCTGTTCCTTCAAGTTCCACGCAGCCTGCGCGGCCTTTGACCCGCAGCGATTACAAAACCCTTTCGCTGTCTGCTTTGGGTGGCGCGCTGGAGTTCTACGACTTCATCATTTTCGTGTTTTTCGCGGCGGTGGTCGGCAAGCTGTTTTTCCCGGTGGACATGCCCGACTGGCTGCGCATGATGCAGACGTTCGGCATTTTCGCCGCCGGTTATCTGGCGAGGCCCCTGGGCGGCATTATCATGGCGCACTTCGGCGATCTGCTGGGGCGCAAGAAAATGTTCACGCTGAGCATTTTCATGATGGCGGTGCCGACCCTGATCATGGGTCTGCTACCGACCTACGCACAGATCGGCATGTGGGCGCCGATTCTGCTGCTGTTGATGCGCGTCATTCAAGGTGCCGCCATCGGCGGTGAAGTGCCTGGCGCCTGGGTCTTCGTGTCCGAGCATGTGCCTGCACGGCGTGTCGGGTATGCCTGCGGCACCCTGACCGCAGGGCTGACAGCGGGCATCCTGCTGGGCTCGCTGGTCGCCACGGCGATCAACAGTATTTATACCCCGGTCGAAGTGTCGGATTACGCCTGGCGGATCCCTTTCCTGCTGGGCGGCGTGTTTGGCCTGATGTCGGTTTATCTGCGCCGTCTGTTGCACGAAACGCCGGTGTTCGCCGAACTGCAACTGCGCAAGGCGCTGGCTGAAGAAGTGCCGCTCAAGGCGGTGCTGCGTGATCATCGTGGTGCAGTTGCGCTGTCGATGCTGATGACCTGGTTGCTCTCGGCCGGCATCATCGTCGTTATCCTGATGACGCCGACCATTCTGCAAACCATCTATGGCTTTCCGGCCGCTACCGCGCTGAAAGCCAACAGCCTGGCAATTGTCTTCCTGAGCGTGGGTTGCATCGCTGCTGGCGCGCTGGCGGATCGTTTCGGCGCAGGCTGGGTGTTTCTGCTGGGCAGCGCGGGGTTGCTGGTCAGTTCCTGGACGTTCTATCACGTCCTCGGCAGCCATCCGGAAGTGCTGTTCCCGCTGTATGCCGTGACGGGCCTGTTCGTCGGCACTATCGGCGCGGTTCCTTATGTCATGGTCAAGGCTTTCCCGCCCGTGGTGCGTTTCTCCGGGCTGTCGTTCTCCTACAACCTGGCATACGCCATTTTCGGGGGGCTGACGCCGATGGTGGTGACGTTCATGCTCAAGAGCAGCCCGATGGGCCCGGCCTGGTATGTCGCGATTCTCTGCGGCCTGGGTATGGCAATCGGCGTGTTTTTGCTCACCAGAAAGCGTTGATCAGCACCCACTGGTAAAACGCTCAAGGTATCCGCTACAGCGAAAGGCTATCTCCCTGCGAGGGGCGATGGCCTTTTCATCTTATTGTCATAATCAATTCATAGAGTAGTCACAAGACTGGCCCAAAAGGCTTGTGGACACCTACATACCCTGCCAGGAGCGCAAGGATGACACTCAAGCGTTTGATGGCTGCACTGATATGGGTTGCCGCCAGCGCGACGGCAGCCAATACGCTGGCTGCCGTCGACCCTGCCATCAAGGCCTATACCAGGACCTCCGGTGTGTCGGGCAATCTCTCCAGTGTCGGCTCCGATACTCTGGCAAATCTGATGACCCTGTGGGCCGAGGCCTACAAGAAAGAATACCCGAGCGTGAACATCCAGATTCAAGCGGCCGGCTCTTCCACGGCGCCACCCGCGCTGACCGAGGGCACGGCCAATCTGGGCCCGATGAGCCGCAGGATGAAAGACGGCGAGCTGTCGGCTTTCGAGCAGAAGCATGGCTACAAGCCCACTGCCATCCCGGTCGCGGTGGATGCACTGGCCGTTTTCGTGCACAAGGACAACCCGATCAAGGGCCTGACCCTGCAGCAAGTGGACGCGATCTTTTCCGCGACCCGCCTGTGCGGTGCCAGGGCGGATGCGAAAACCTGGGGTGATGTCGGTGTGAGCGGCAGCCTGGCAGGCAAGCCGATTCAGTTGTTCGGTCGTAACTCGGTGTCGGGTACCTACGGTTACTTCAAGGAAGAAGCCCTGTGCAAAGGCGACTTCAAGGCCAACGTCAACGAGCAGCCCGGCTCTGCTTCGGTGGTCAGCGCGATCAGCAATTCGCTTAACGGCATCGGTTATTCGGGAATCGGTTACAAGACATCCAATGTCAGAACTGTGCCGCTGGCGAAGAAGGAAGGGGGCGAGTTTGTCGAAGACAGCGAAGCCAATACCTTGAACGGCAGTTATCCACTGTCGCGCTTCCTTTATGTGTACGTGAACAAGGCGCCGAACCAGCCCTTGGCGCCGCTGGAGGCCGAATTTGTAAAACTGGTGCTGTCGAGACAGGGCCAGGAAGTGGTGATGAAGGACGGTTATATCCCGCTGCCCGCCCGTGTCGTCGAGAAGACGCTGGCCGATCTTGGCCTGCAGGGCGCGGGCGGCGTGGCGGTAAAGTAGTCACGTACGCGTTGGAGCGGGGCTCAATGGACTGGCCTGCATACAAATTGAACAGTCCGCCGCCGGTTTCGCAGGCAGCGGGCTTTCTTGCGTCACCTTGCTGTAATGTTTCTGTCATACAAGGCGTCTACGGTGTGTGCGCATGAATGAGCTGTTCAAATCGACGATGGACCAAAGCTCGCCTCCAGCGCGTATTGATTTCAATACGCCTGCGATGGTGAGAAAGCGTCGTGTCCGTGCGTTCAAGGATCGCCTCACTCACTGGTACGTCGCTATTGGTGGCCTTGCCGTTCTGGCGGCGATCACACTGATCTTCTTCTATCTGGCCTATGTCGTCGCGCCGCTCTTCAAAGGCGCAAGCCTCACCTCCGAACCCGTGCTGAATACCGCCTGGATGCAGGATGCGGGTGCGCCGTTGATGATCGCAATCGAAGAGCAGAACCAGATCGGGATGCGCATTTCCGACAAGGGTGAAGTCATCTTTTTCAACGTCAAGGATGGCGCAGAGCTGCATAAGGTTGCCTTGCCACTGCCCGCTGGCGTGTCCGTCGCTTCCATCGGCAAGGATCAGCCCGGCGCGCCATTGATAGCCTTGGGCCTGTCCAATGGCCAGGTGCTGGTGTTCAGGCACTCGTACCTGACGACCTATCCGAACAATCAGAAAACCATCACCCCGAGCGTGGCCTGGCCCTACGGCGAAGCGCCTTTGGTGCTGGATGAGGCCGGTCGCGCAGTCGAGCATGTGACCGTCAGTGCCGATGGCGACAGCCTCAAGCTGGCAGGGTCTACCGGCACTCAGTTGCACGTTATCTCGCTCGAGCAGAAAGAAAACATGATGACCGGCGAGATGACGCGTGAGCAGACGCGCATCGAGCTACCGCAGATGTCGGCCGCCGTTAAAGCGATTTACATCGACCCGCGCCAGCAATGGTTGTATGTCATCAATGGTCGCGCGCAGGCGGATGTGTTCAGCCTGCGCGACCGAACCCTCAATGGTCGCTATAAATTGCTGGAAGACGGTAACGCCGAGATCACGGCGAGTGCCCAGCTGGTCGGCGGTATTTCGCTGATCATTGGCAACTCAAAGGGCAGCATGTCCCAGTGGTTCATGGCCCGGGACACTGACGGCGAGCAGCGCCTGATGCGCATCCGCGACTTTAAAATGGGCAGCGCACCTATCGAGCAGATCAAGGCCGAACAGCGGCGCAAGGGCTTCATTGCTCTGGACGCCTCGGGAAAGCTTGGCGTGTTCCACAGCACCGCGCACCGAACCTTGCTGATCGACAAGGTAACTGACGGTCCCGGCATTCTGGCGTTATCGCCGCGCGCCAACCGGGTTCTGATCGAAAGCGCTGGCAAGCTGTTGCCGCTGGCGCTGGACAACCCGCACCCGGAAGTCTCCTGGAGCTCGCTATGGGGCAAGGTCTGGTATGAGAATTACGACGAGCCCAAGTACGTTTGGCAATCCACGGCGTCCAACTCCGACTTCGAGCCGAAGCTGAGCCTGGCACCGTTGACCTACGGCACCCTGAAAGCGGCTTTCTACGCCATGCTGCTGGCCGCGCCGCTGGCCGTGGCTGCCGCGATCTACACCGCCTACTTCATGGCGCCGGGCATGCGCCGCAAGGTCAAGCCGGTGATTGAATTGATGGAAGCGATGCCGACGGTGATTCTCGGTTTCTTTGCCGGATTGTTTCTGGCACCGTACCTGGAAGGTCATTTGCCGGGCATCTTCAGTTTGCTGCTACTCACGCCGATCGGCATTTTGCTGGCAGGCTTTTTCTGGACCCGTCTGCCTGACTCGCTTCGCCTGCGCGTGCCCGATGGCTGGGAAGGCGCGATCCTGATTCCCGTTGTGCTATTGGTGGGCTGGTTTTCACTGAGCATGAGTCCGCACCTGGAGAGCTGGTTCTTCGGCGGCGACATGAGCACATGGATCCGCGACCAACTGGGCATCACCTACGATCAGCGCAACGCGTTGGTGGTCGGCATTGCAATGGGTTTCGCGGTGATCCCCAACATCTATTCAATTGCCGAAGACGCCGTGTTCAGCGTGCCGCGCAGCCTGACACTGGGCTCTCTGGCGCTGGGCGCAACGCCGTGGCAGACCCTGACGCGTGTAGTCATCCTGACCGCCAGCCCCGGTATTTTTTCGGCCTTGATGATCGGCATGGGCCGGGCCGTGGGGGAAACCATGATTGTGCTGATGGCGACCGGCAACACGCCGATCATGGACATGAATCTGTTTGAAGGCATGCGCACGCTGGCGGCCAATGTCGCGGTGGAGATGCCGGAGTCGGAAGTGGGCGGCAGCCATTATCGGGTGCTGTTTCTGGCGGCCTTGGTGCTGTTGATGTTCACCTTCGTGATGAACACCCTCGCAGAGTTGATTCGTCAGCGACTGCGCAAGCAATACTCGGCGTTGTAAAGAAGGTAGGCGTTGGTGAAGCGGAACTCCCTCAAGAGCTGGTTCAAAAGCGGCGCCCCTGGCGTCTGGATGAGTGCGGGTGCCGTATCCATCGCTGTCATCATGACCATCGGCCTGCTGGCAGTGATCGCCGTGCGGGGTCTTGGGCACTTTTGGCCCGCTGATCTGGTGGTCGCACGTTATGCGGTGCCCAATCAGGAATCGAGTGTGCTGGTCGGTGAGCGGGTCGAGCAGGAACAGGTTCCTCGTGCGCGTTTGAAAAGCGCGGGTCTGCCGGTGCCTGACCAAGGGCCGGAGTTCATGACCCGTGAGCTGTTCAAGGTTGGCAACCGTGACCTCAACCCCAGCGATTTCACCTGGGTTGTGGGCGACTGGCTGACCGACCAGAGCCGTCCTGCCGAACTGATGACACTGGAGCGCCGGGAGTGGGGCAATTTCTACGGCTATCTGGTCAACGTCAAGGAAGATGGCCGGATAGTGGCGCAAGGCGAAGCTGCCTGGCCGATCCTGCAAGAGCGCATCAAACGCGTCGAAAAGCTGGCTGACGAACTCTATATTCTGGAAAAGAAAGACATCGGGGCCATCAATCACGGTATTGAGCGCCTGCGTCTGCAGGCCCGCAAGCTGGAACTCAATGGCCGGCTCGATGCCGCTGCGCAAGCTGACATGGCTGCAGAACGTGCCGAGCTGGACGCGCGTTACAAGGTCATCGAGGGGCGTCTGGACGGCCTGCATGAGGCTTTTGATCGCGACAGCCTGACGGCACGCGATGGCAATGGCAAAGAAATCGAACTCAGCCTGGGCAAAGTGGTGCGTGCTTACCAGCCCAACGCGATGGGCACCTTTACCAAGCTGGGTTTCTACTTCCAGAAACTGTGGGAATTTCTCAGTGACGACCCTCGCGAAGCCAACACCGAAGGGGGTATTTTCCCGGCTATCTTCGGCACGGTGATGATGACCCTGATCATGGCAGTGATCGTGACGCCGTTCGGTGTGCTGGCAGCGGTTTACCTGCGCGAGTACGCGCGTCAGGGGCCGGTTACCCGGCTGATCCGCATTGCGGTGAACAACCTGGCCGGTGTGCCGGCGATTGTGTACGGCGTGTTCGGCCTCGGTTTTTTCGTTTATGTGCTCGGCGGCTCGGTAGACCGGCTGTTCTTTCCTGAAGCGCTGCCAGCCCCGACGTTTGGTACGCCAGGCCTGTTATGGGCCTCGCTGACCTTGGCGCTGCTGGCCGTGCCGGTGGTGATCGTGGCCACCGAAGAAGGGTTGGCGCGTATTCCGCTGACCCTGCGCGAAGGCTCGCTGGCGCTGGGCGCGACCAAGGCCGAGACGCTGTGGAAGATTGTATTGCCAATGGCCAGCCCGGCAATGATGACCGGCCTGATTCTGGCGGTGGCGCGTGCCGCTGGGGAAGTTGCGCCATTGATGCTGGTGGGCGTGGTCAAACTGGCCCCGTCGCTGCCGCTGGATGGCAACTATCCTTATCTGCATCTCGATCAGAAGATCATGCACCTGGGTTTCCACATTTACGACGTCGGCTTCCAGAGCCCGAACGTCGAGGCGGCGCGCCCGCTGGTCTACGCCACCGCGCTGTTGCTGGTGCTGGTCATCGCCTTGCTCAATCTCTCGGCTGTGAGTATCCGTAACCATTTGCGGGAAAAATATAAGGCGCTCGACAATTGATCCCGAATTCGCCCTTTGGCAAACGCAGCCGTTCGATGAAGCGAATCGTTCGCACAGGAGCAATCCATGCAGCATGAAAGCCCGACTCACGGCATGAACATGTCGGCCCTGAGGCGTCACAAGCAACGCCTGGATCTGGCCGATGAGACCGTGGCCATCGAAGTGCCGGGTCTGAATCTGTTCTATGGCGACAAGCAGGCGCTGTTTGATATTGCCCTGAATATCCCCAAGCAGAAAGTGACCTCGTTCATCGGTCCGTCCGGTTGTGGCAAGTCGACCCTGTTGCGCAGTTTCAATCGCATGAACGATCTGGTCGATGGCTGCCGCGTTGAAGGCGCAATCAACCTGTACGGTCACAACATCTACACCAAAGGCGAGGAAGTTGCTGAATTGCGTCGGCGCGTCGGCATGGTGTTCCAGAAGCCGAACCCGTTCCCCAAGACGATTTATGAAAACGTGGTCTACGGCCTGCGCATTCAGGGCATCAACAAGAAGCGCGTACTCGATGAAGCCGTCGAGTGGGCGCTGAAAGCCTCTGCGCTCTGGGATGAGGTCAAGGATCGACTGCATGAGTCGGCATTGGGTTTGTCCGGGGGGCAGCAGCAGCGTCTGGTCATTGCCAGAACGATCGCCGTGGAGCCGGAAGTGCTGCTGCTCGACGAACCCTGTTCGGCACTTGACCCGATTTCGACCCTTAAAGTTGAAGAACTGATCTACGAACTGAAATCGAAATACACCATTGTGATCGTTACGCACAACATGCAGCAGGCGGCTCGGGTGTCGGATTACACCGCGTTTATGTACATGGGCAAACTTGTCGAGTTCGGTGATACAGATACCTTGTTCACCAACCCGGCAAAAAAACAGACAGAAGACTACATCACCGGTCGTTACGGCTAGGACGTGCTTCGTCAGACCTGAACCACCGCTGCGTTTTCGCTATTAACCGGACGTTCCAAGGACACCCAGCATGATCCACAAAGACAGCCATACGCATCACATTTCCCAACAGTTCAACGCTGAACTCGAAGACGTTCGCAGCCATTTGCTCGAAATGGGTGGCCTGGTCGAGAAGCAGGTGAACGATTCTGTCACGGCACTGATCGAGGCCGACTCTGGTCTTGCCCAGCGCGTTCGCGAGGTCGACGACCGGATCAATCAGATGGAGCGCAGCATTGACGAAGAATGCCTGCGCATTCTGGCTCGTCGCCAGCCAGCGGCGTCCGATCTGCGCCTGATCATCAGCATTTCCAAGTCGGTGATCGACCTGGAGCGCATCGGTGATGAAGCCACCAAGATCGCCCGCCGCGCCATCAAACTCTGCGAAGAGGGCGAGGCGCCACGCGGTTACGTCGAGGTCCGTCATATCGGTGATCAGGTGCGCAACATGGTTCGCGATGCCCTGGACTCGTTCGCGCGTTTCGACGCCGAGCTGGCCCTGTCGGTCGCGCAGTACGACAAGACCATCGACCGTGAGTACAAAACCGCCCTGCGCGAGCTGGCGACCTACATGATGGAAGATCCACGCTCGATCTCCCGCGTGCTGGACGTCATCTGGGTGCTGCGCTCTCTGGAGCGCATCGGCGACCATGCTCGCAACATTTCCGAGCTGGTGATTTATCTGGTGCGTGGCACCGACGTGCGGCACATGGGGCTCAAGCGCATGAAGGAAGAAGTGCAGGGTATCTCGAGCGAAACCGCTAATGTTCCGGGCGACGCTGACGATAAGTAAGATTGCCTGCGAGAAAAACGCCCAGCATGCGCTGGGCGTTTTTCGTTGTGCAGACGAGTATTCCCGTCGCCTGCGGATTAAATGTCGCGGCGCAGTCAATCAATATGGCAGTTGGCCACCGGTCAACGCTATGCTTGCCGAAACAAAGGGCGTGTTGGCATACCGCAGTTCGCCTCCAGGTGAACACGCCCGCAGGAGCGTCGATGAGTAAGGTCAGTGTATTGGTGGTGGATGACGCGACTTTCATTCGCGACTTGGTCAAGAAAGGGCTGCGCAATTATTTTCCCGGGATTCATACCGAGGACGCAGTCAATGGTCGCAAGGCTCAGGCTTTGCTGGGCAAAGAGTCGTTCGATCTGATTCTGTGCGACTGGGAAATGCCCGAGATGTCCGGCCTGGAGCTGTTGACATGGTGTCGTGAGCAAGACAATTACCTGAGAACCGTGCCGTTCATCATGGTGACCAGCCGTGGCGACAAGGAAAACGTCGTGCAGGCTATTCAGGCCGGCGTGACCGATTTTGTCGGCAAACCGTTCACCAACGAGCAGTTGCTGACCAAGGTCAAGAAGGCGCTGGCAAAGGTCGGCAAGCTTGATGCGGTCATGTCCACAGCTCCGGCACGCATGAACTCGCCGCTCAATGACTCGCTCAGTGCATTGACCGGCGGCAAGGCCGAAGTGGTTCGCGCCACGCCAGCTGCCGCGCCTGCCGGTATCGCCAAGGCGCCGCCTGTAGCAGCCAAATCGCCGGAGCCTGCCGGTCGTGGACAGGGTCAGTTGCGCCTGCCCAACGGCATTCAGTCGTGCGTGATCAAGGCTTTGACGCTGAAAGACGCCACACTGGTGATACGCGTCAGCGAAAACCTGCCGCAGGTGCTCGACAGCGCGGTACTGGACCTTGAGCAAGGCGAGAGCAACGAGGTCGCACGCCTGAATGGCTACCTGCACTCCGTTGCCGCGTTCGAGCAGAAGCCTGACAGTGAATGGCTGCAAGTGACTTTCCGCTTTGTCGATCAGGATGCGCAGAAGCTCGACTACCTGTCGCGCCTGATCGCACGTGGCACGGCTCAGAAGCACTTTATCCCCGGAGCCTGATACACGCCTCCTGCTGACTGGCATGCCGACGTTCGCGTTGGCATGCCCCAAATACCTACTGCACAGCTACCTAATAACTTCACCCCGCTGCAATCACCCCCTCGCTGATCATGCTGTGTCCGTGGCTTGTCTGGCGCGTTATTCATGTCCGATTGATACCGACGAGTCCTCTTCTGTCTGCAAGGCTGCTAGGCTTGGCACCCAGTGCCCTTGAACCCGAACGCCTCTGATGCTTGCACGCTTGCTTATCCTGTTTGCCCTGATGTTGACTGTGCAGTCGGCCGGGGCAGTCACGATCTATAAATTCACCGATGCCGATGGCGTGGTGTCGTTCTCGGATCGGCCAACACCTGGCGCATCGGTCATGGTGTTTCGGGACCGGATGGTCGAGCGTATCGACGGCCAGGTGCATTTGAGCGTCAGACGTGAAAAGGGCGTGCACAGCCTGTACGTGCGCAACGATCTGTACGCCCCGGTCGAGGTCGAACTCAAGCTTTCCAGCGTAACCAACGTGCTGGGCGTCTCTGGCTCGTCAGCAACGCTGCGCCGCACGATCCCTGCGCGCAGTAATGAACGTGTGGTGGTGCTGAGCCCCAAAGTGGGGAGCAAGCCGATGAACTACGCCTCGGTGCTGACTTCAACCCTGGGCGATCCCAAAGGTTCGGTGCAGGCCTATAAATACCCATTGCCGTGGATTGGCGGACCGTTTCGCCTGACTCAGGGGCCGAATGGTAAATACAGTCATTACGGTGCCAAGGGCCGCTATGCGATGGACATTGCCATGCCCGAAGGCACGCCGATCATCGCCGCACGCGGCGGGACGGTGATAAAGATCGAAAACAGCCAGTCAGGGAGGGGGTCAAATGCGTCAGGCAACTTCGTACGGATTCTGCACGAAGACGGCACGATGGGCGTCTACCTGCACCTGATGCGCGGTTCGGTGAGTGTCAGGGAAGGTCAGCGGGTCAGCGTCGGAACCGCGCTGGCGCGGTCGGGTAATACCGGCAACAGCACCGGCCCGCATCTGCACTTTGTCGTGCAACGCAATTCGGGCCATGAACTGGTATCGATCCCTTACGAATTCGCCAGACCAGTGCAGAGCCTGCCCAACTTCGCCGTCGGCGGGAATTGACTGCTGGGGCGACCGTGCATTTCTTGACTATCGTGCCGACGCTCCGCGTCGGTATGCCGTTCAGGGCGCTCCGCGTCCGCTTTGAGTATGCGGAGCGTCACCCAAGGCATTCCCACGCTGGAGCGTGAGGAACGATAGGCGTCCGGAGAGCACCTATCGTGCCCATGCTCCGCGTGGGTATGCAGTTCTGGGCGCTCCGCGTCCGCTTTGAGTATGCGGCGCGGCGCAGATCTGTGACGCGGAGCGTGACCCAAGGCATTCCCACGCTGGCGCGTGAGGAACGATAGGCGTTCGGGAGAGCACCTATCGTGCCCATGCTCCGCGTGGGTATGCAGTTCTGGACGCTCTGCGTCCGCTTTTGAGTATGCGGCGCGGCGCAGATTTGTGATGCGGAGCTTCACCCAAGGCATTCCCACGCTGGAGCGTGAGGAACGATAGGCGTCCGGGAGAGCACCTATCGTGCCCATGCTCCGCGTGGGTATGCAGTTCTGGACGCTCTGCGTCCGTTTTGAGTATGCGGCGCGGCGCGTTACCCAAGGCATTCCCACGCTGGAGCGTGAGGAACGATAGGCGTCCGGTAGAACACCTTGCGTCCGCTCTTGAACGGGTAGACCTGATAGGGTCAGTCCAGCTTCAGCACCTTGGCGAGTACGATTTTCGGGCCTTTCATCTTCTTGATGATGATGCGCAGGCCTTCGACTTCCATTTGCTCTTCTTCTTCCGGCACGCGCTTGAGTGTGTCGTAGATCAGACCGGCCAGTGTCTCGGCTTCGATGTGGTCCAGATCGATGCCCAGCAGACGCTCGATCTTGAACAACGGTGTATCGCCCCGTACCAGCAGTTTGCCCGGCTGATACGCGAGAATGCCGCGCTCCACCTTGCGATGTTCGTCCTGGATGTCGCCCACCAACACTTCAAGCACGTCCTCCATGGTCAGGTAGCCGACGATCTTGCCGTCGGCTTCCTCGACCACGGCAAAGTGCGCGCCGCCCTTGCGGAACTGCTCCAGCAGCTGCGAAAGCGGCATGTGTCGCGAAACACGCTCCAGCGGGCGGGTGAGTTCAGCCAGGTTGAACGACTCCGGGATGTGGTCCAGCGCTGCCAGTTCCAGCAGCAGGTCCTTGATGTGCAGCAGGCCGACAAACTCGCCACGTTCAGCGTCATACAGCGGATAACGGCTGAATTTGTGGCGGCGGAACAAGGCGAGGATTTCCTTGAGCGGCGCATTGAAGTCCAGCGACACCATGTCTTCGCGGGAGTTGGCCCAGTCGACCACTTCCAGCTCGCCCATTTCGACAGCAGACGCCAGCACGCGCATGCCCTGATCGCTGGGGTCCTGGCCACGGCTGGAGTGCAGAATCAGCTTCAGCTCATCGCGGCTGTAGCTGTGTTCGTGATGCGGACCGGGTTCACCCTGGCCTGCAATACGTAAAATGGCGTTGGCGCTGGCGTTGAGCAGGTAGATCGCCGGGTACATCAACCAATAGAAGAAGTACAACGGGGCCGCTGTCCACAGCGACAGCAGTTCCGGTTTGCGGATCGCCCAGGATTTGGGGGCCAGCTCGCCGATGACAATGTGCAGGTAGGAAATGATGAAGAACGCAGTGAAAAACGACACGCCCTTGATCAGCTCCGGAGTATCGACGCCCAGCGCTGCGAGCAACGGCTCCAGCAGATGCGCGAACGCCGGTTCACCGACCCAGCCCAGGCCCAGGGAGGCGAGGGTGATACCCAGCTGGCAGGCTGAAAGGTAGGCATCCAGCTGGCCGTGTACCTTGCGCAGAATGTGCCCGCGCCAGCCGTTCTTGTCGGCAATGGCTTCAACCTTGGTCGAGCGCAGTTTGACCATGGCGAATTCTGCCGCAACGAAAAAGCCGTTGAGCAGGACCAGGAACAAAGCAAAAAGAATCATGCCGAAATCGGCGAAGAGTGAAGACAGGTTGAAACTAGGGGAAGGGTCCATGATGGGGTTTTGCAGGGTCCGTATTAACAGAAGAGGGTAATGTCACGCCAGAGAAGACGCTATGAGCCCGGCAATGTAGCGGCTCAAGGCGCGATTGCCTAGTAGTCTGAATCGTCGTGTACGGGTTTGGACAGTTGGCCGCTGGCAAAGTGACAGGTAAAAACACTGCCCTTGCCGGGAACACTGTTGATTTCAAGGTTGCCGCGATGGCGCAGCAGCACATGTTTGACGATGGCCAGACCGAGCCCTGTACCGCCGGTATTCGACGCGCGGCTGGTATCGACCCGGTAGAAACGTTCAGTCAGGCGCGGCAGGTGTTTGGTCTCGATGCCGATCCCCGAATCCTGCACGCTCAGGTGCGCGCCCCGCTCGTCGGCCCACCAGCGGATACGGATGACGCCTTCTGCCGGGGTGTACTTGACGGCATTGAAGATCAGGTTGGAAAACGCGCTGCGCAGCTCGCTTTCGCTGCCCTTGAGGCGCATATCGCTTTCCAGGCTCAGGTGGATCTGCTGGTTCTTGCTGCCCGACAACGCGTTGGCATCGGCGGTGATGGTTTTGAGCAAGGTACTGACCATTACCGGATGATTGTCCGATGGGTAATCGGTAGCCTCGAGCTTGGCCAGCAGCAGCAAGTCGTTGAGCAGCGTCTGCATGCGCCCGCCTTGCTGATGCATCTGTTGCAGCGCCCGCACCCAGCGCGGATTGACCTCGTCCACGTTATCGAGCAGGGTTTCCAGATAACCGAATATCACCGTCAGTGGCGTGCGCAACTCATGAGACACGTTGGCGACGAAGTCTTTGCGCATCTGCTCCAGCTGATGGATGCGCGTCACATCGCGCACCAGCATCAGGTGCTCATTGTTGCCGTAACGGGTAATCAACAACTGAATGCGCAAGCGATCATTGGTCGGTGAGGGAATCTCCAGCGGCTCGCTGTAGTCGCCCAGCGCAAAGTACTCTTTGAAGCGCGGATGCCGGACCAGGTTGGTCACGGGCTGACCACTGTCCTGCGGCGTCTTTAAACCCAGCAGGGTTTCAGCGGCACGGTTCCACCACTCCAGGTTGCCGTCGCTGTCGAGCATGATCACTGCATCACGCAGCGCGGCGGTGGACTCCTGCACGCGGTCAATAACGGCCTGAAGGCGGCCACGGACGCGCTGATCCCGACGTTGCAGGTGGTAGATGCTGTCGAAGACTTCGCCCCACAGACCATAACCGTCCGGAGGCGGCTCGTCAGCCTTGTGACTGCTCAGCCAGTCATGCAGACGCAGCAGTTGTTTGAGGGTCCAGGCCAGATACAGGCCCAGTCCGGTGGCCAGGCTCCAGCCATACTGTCCACTGATCAGGCCGACCAACAGGCAGGCGGTGACCAGCAACAACATGTGGCGTATCAAGGTGCCGTGCCAATTTTGATTCAATTAAGGGTAAATCCTTGTCTGGTCACTGCCCTGCGTCGACGCAACGCCTGTCAGCTCTTTGTCGAGAAGCGATAGCCAGTGCCGCGCACGGTTTGTACCAGATTTTCATACGCATCGCCCAAGGCCTTGCGCAGGCGGCGGATGTGCACATCAACCGTACGCTCTTCGACGTAGACGTTGCCGCCCCAGACCTGATCCAGCAACTGGCCACGGGTGTAGGCGCGCTCCTGGTGGGTCATGAAAAATTGCAGCAGACGGTATTCGGTGGGGCCCATTTCAGCCGGTTTGCCGTCGATGGTGACGCGGTGGCTGATCGGGTCGAGCAGCAGACCGCCGACTTCGATAGGTGCTTCGCCATCAGTCGGGCCGGCACGACGCAGCACGGCCTTGAGACGTGCCACCAGCTCGCGGGGCGAGAAGGGCTTGGTGATGTAATCGTCAGCGCCGACTTCCAGGCCCTGGATCTTGTTGTCCTCTTCACCCTTTGCAGTGAGCATGATGATCGGGATGTCCCCGGTCAGTTCATCACGTTTAAGGCGACGGGCCAGTTCGATGCCGGATGTGCCAGGCAGCATCCAGTCGAGCAGAATCAGGTCAGGTTTGCGGTCGACGATAATCGCATGGGCCTGCTGAGAGTTTTCGGCTTCAATACAGTCGTATCCAGCCATTTCCAACGCAACGGCGATCATTTCACGAATAGGCGCTTCGTCGTCAACGATCAGGATGCTCCTGCCAGCCATGCTCGAACCTCTTGTCATTTAACTGTCTTGGGGCGCATTAGATAACGGAATTATTGCAGTCGTGTGACAGGTGTGGTTGAGGCTAGCACGCCGACAGGTTTCGGGAGGTCGGTGGGCCTCGCGATCCTGCGTTTATTTCAGTCGGAAAGAGGCTGGCGGTGGCTGTTTTCAGCGCACCGCATAGTCGGCGACGATACCCAAAAATATCGCCAGCCCGGCCCAGTGGTTGTGCAAAAAAGCCTTGAAGCAGGCGTCCCGCTCGCGCTGACGGGTGCTCCAGAATTCCCAGGCAAAGCATCCTGCTGCTGCCAGCAGGCCTATGTAGAAGCACGCACCCAATTCAAAACGCGCGCCGGCCAGCATCAGGCAACCCAGCGCCAGACCTTGCAGGGTCAGGATGATCACCCGGTCGGCATCGCCGAACAGTACGGCAGTGGATTTCACGCCGATTTTCAGGTCATCGTCACGATCGACCATTGCGTAATAGGTGTCGTAGCCCACGGTCCATAGCAGGTTGGCGATGTACAGCAGCCAGGCCGCAGCTGGCAGGTCGCCGGTTTCTGCGGTAAATGCCATCGGCATGCCCCACGAAAACGCAGCACCCAGCACCACTTGCGGGTAATAGGTGTAACGCTTCATGAATGGATAGCAGGCAGCCAGCGCCAGACCGCCGAACGACAGCCAGATGGTTGTCGCATTGGTAAACAGCACCAGCACAAAGCTCAGGCCGACCAGCACCGCAAACAGCGCCAGCGCTTCCCGTGAGCTGACTTTGCCACTGACCAGAGGACGCTGCTCGGTGCGTTTGACGTGGCCATCCACCTTGCGGTCGGCGAAGTCATTGATCACGCAGCCTGCCGCGCGCATCAGAAATACGCCCACCACAAAGATGAACACTGTCTTCAGCGACGGCGAGCCCTTGCCTGCAATCCAGACTGCCCACAGGGTTGGCCACAGCAGCAGGTAAATGCCTATGGGCTTGTCGATACGTGTCAGCTGGATAAAGTCCCAGGCGCGGGGGCTAAGACGATTGAGGGATTTGAGAAGGGACAGGTACATCAGACAGGGTCCTTGTCATGGATCGCATTGCACAGAGCGGGCAGGAACACTTCGGCGACCAGCATGCTCAACGCACCACGACTGAATCGCGAGCGGCGTGCCCATAGTCCGCCAGCTGCAACAGCGTCAGGCAGCCAGGCTTCAGGGTAATGACACACTTCAAGGGTGCCGCGCGCGAACGCAGGGTCGCTGAACAGCAACTCACCCAGCGAGCGCGTGCCCAGCTCATCCATATTCAGGCCACCGTCCTGCAAAGCGCTGCGGGCGGCTACACTGCGAGCGAATACCCAGTTGCTGTCATTACCGCACAAGTACACCTCGCGCACCCAGCCTTCGCTGGCAAGTGGCAGGCCCAGCGCCAGACACTCATCACGGCGCAAAGCCTGCCAGCCTTCGAATTGCGGAAATACGCTGAGGCCACCGTCAGACAAACGGTCCAGCCGGCGTGTGAGGGAATCCTGATTGAACAACCAGTCGAGCATTATTGGTTCGGGCGCATCGATCAATTGCTCGCGCTTGAGCCAGATCGGGCTAATGAATGCGGGGGATTGCTGGGTCACGGTAAGCCAGTTCCGGCAGCCAACGAGGCCGCGAGCTTAGCATGATTGCAGGCCCCGACCGACCGCCGGTAGTACGTCAGGTTATAGAATCAGACTTGCATCCGGGCCTGCCGATCAGTACAACGCCCGTTCAGACGGCAATCGACCGTCACACGCTATTTAGCCTGATAAACGAGAGAACCGAACATGAAGAAGTGGCAATGCATCGTCTGTGGCCTGATCTATAACGAAGCCGACGGCTGGCCGGATGACGGGATTGCGCCTGGTACGCTCTGGCAGGATGTGCCGGAAGACTGGCTGTGCCCGGATTGCGGTGTGGGCAAAATGGACTTTGAGATGATCGAAATCGGCTGATAGCAGCCAGCAGAAAAATAATGAATAGGGAAGAACAATGAGCGCACCTGTGGTCATCATCGGCACCGGCCTTGCGGGTTACAACCTCGCCCGAGAGTTTCGCAAACTGGACGCAGACACGCCGCTGCTATTGATCACGGCCGATGATGGGCGGTCCTATTCCAAACCGATGCTTTCCACCGGCTTTGGCAAAAACAAGGAAGCCGACGGGTTGAGCATGGCCGAGCCCGGTGCAATGGCCGATCAGCTCAAGGCTGAAATTCGCACGCATACGCGGATCAGCGGGATCGACCCGGGTCACAAGCGTCTGTGGATCGGTGAAGAAGCGGTTCACTACCGCGATCTGGTGCTGGCCTGGGGGGCTGAAACCATCCGCGTACCGGTGGAAGGTGATGCAGGCGATGCGATTTTCCCGATCAACGACCTTCAGGACTACGCCCGTTTTCGAGCGGCTGCGGCGGGAAAGCGTCGGGTTCTGATTCTGGGGGCCGGGCTTATTGGCTGCGAGTTTGCCAACGATCTGATTCTGGGCGGTTATGAAGTGGATCTGGTCGCGCCGTGCGAGCAGGTCATGCCAACCCTGTTACCACCTGCCGCTGCGGCTGCGGTAAAGACCGGCCTTGAAAGCCTGGGTGCACGTTTCCACCTGGGCCCGGTGCTGACCCGCCTGAATCGCAGTGGTGACGGCCTGCAAGCACATTTGTCGGACGGGCAGGTGATGGACTGCGACCTGGTGGTTTCGGCCATTGGTCTGCGCCCACGCATCGATCTGGCCGCTGCCGCGGGCTTGCAGACGGGGCGCGGTATTCTGGTGGATCGCCAGTTGCAGACCTCCCACGCCAACATCCATGCGTTGGGTGACTGCGCTGAAGTCGATGGCCTCAACCTGCTCTATGTCATGCCGTTGATGAGCTGCGCTCGGGCGTTGGCCCAGACGCTGGCCGGAACGCCAATGGCCGTAAAATATGGCCCCATGCCGATCACCGTAAAGACGCCAGCCTGCCCGCTGGTGGTTTCGCCGCCACCGCGTGGCACCGACGGCCGCTGGAGTGTCGAAGGGCAGGGGGCTGATATCAAGGCGCTGTGTCATGACGCAGATGGCAACCTGCTGGGCTATGCGCTGACCGGTGCGGCAGTTATGGAAAAACTCGCACTGAACAAGGTTTTGCCTGCGTTATTGGCATAATTTCGCGTCATTTTGTCGGATAGACCACGTATTTTTGTCAATAAACCCCGCCTGCGCACTGGCGCGGGCTGGTTCGGCATGCCATCCTCGGTCTTGTCTGCCGCTACGTAGAGCCGTCGCGGCGCCTTGTTGCCGTTTTTTACAAAGCGGCGCGGGACATAAAAACAAAAAACCGTAAAAGAGGCTTCATATGCGTAAACCAGAAGTTGCAGCCGCCATTGCTGAAAAGGCGGATCTCACCAAAGAACAATCCAATCGTGTTCTCAATGCCATCCTTGAAGAGATTACTGGCGCACTGCACCGTAAGGACAGTGTCACGCTGGTAGGCTTCGGTACTTTTCTGCAACGCCATCGCGGTGCCCGGACTGGCAAGAACCCACAGACCGGGGAGCCGGTTAAAATCAAGGCAAGCAACACAGTGGCCTTCAAACCGGGGAAAGCCCTGAAAGACAGCGTCAACCCTTGACACCCTGTTGTGCGCCTCGGCGGGAGGCGGGCAACTCACAGGCGGGCATACCAATCAGACTGGGTGCCCGCTTTTTGTTTGTGTCGTTTGTACCGCCGATGATTCGTAGAAACGCTCAGTGAGAATTGTCCTACTCAATTTCGTATGAATGCCTTCTCAAACCCCGGCTTTGCCTGACTTTTTCTTATTGCTGATTCCCTTAGAGTCCCGCCCTTGCTGCACCCCTTCAATTACTCTTGGGAAATCTCGAATGAAAAAGCTATGGAAGTTTGCTGCTGTTGCAACTCTGATCGCCGCTACCAGCGGCTGCGTGAGCTACAACGTCAGCCAGCCAAGCGCACCGCTGGAAGGCACGGTCAAAACCGACCTCAAGGCGGACGTCAAGGTAGGCGGTACCATCAGCGGCGAGTCGTCCACCAATGTGTTGTTCAATTTCCTGAGTTTCGGCGGCGATAACGAGTTCGCCGATGGCGTGACCTACGGTGGTGCAAGTGGCGGTGGCGGCCTGGGTCTGGCGCTGCCTGATCCGGTATCGACCACCAAGGCTGCTGCGGCTTACAAGGCGGTCAAATCTTCCGGTGCCGATCTGATCGTGGCACCGCGTTATGAAGTCAGCATCAAGGACTACTTCATCTTCAAGAAGGTTGATGTAAAGGTCACCGGCAGCAAAGGCAACATCAACAGCATTCGTTAATGCTGCCGTGATGCTGCTTCCCACGCGAAGCAGCATCCTTGCGTCCAACAAGTGTTTTTGTACCGATCTCCTTCGAAATTCATCTTGTCCTACAGGTTTTGGGCCAATAAACCGCTACACTGCCACGCCGATCCTGATCACCGGATCCAGTGCGTACAGAGGCCGAGCATGAAGTTTCGTTTTCTATTGTGGATGCTGGGCATGCTGATGGCCCGCGCCAGTCGTAACAACCCCGCGTTCCAGCAGCAGTTGGCTGGCAAGGACCTGACATTTCAGTTACAGACCGCAGATGGCAAAATCGCGCGTCACTTCGTGGTGCACGATCAGCGCATTCGCAGTGCCAGCGGTGTGGTTGCAGAGCCAGCCTTTGCCATCTCGTTTCGCGATGCAGCCTTTGGCTTTGACACCCTCCAGGCGAAGAACAAGCAGCTGGCGTTCATGAAGGGCATTCAGGACAAGGATATTCAGATCAAGGGCAACCCGGCCCTGGTGATCTGGTTCCAGGGCCTGGTCAAATACCTCAAGCCGAAAAAGAAAGCTGCCTGATCACGGCAGTTGCAGCCCGCCTGCCGCCTTGTGCAGCGCCCGAAGGTGCTCGGACACCTGTTTGAGGTTGGCTTCGTTGGCTGCAATTTCCTTGGCGCGTTCGGGCTCCAGCAGGGCGCGCACTTCCTTGTCGAGATCGCCGGTCAGGCGCTTGAGTTGTTTCTGGCGTTGACTGCTTTCTGCTTCAAGCCGCTGCCATTCCCCCGCCTGTGGCAAACCGTACCCGCCGCTGCCGAGCAGCTCGGCTGGCCGGCTGAGAAAGCCACTGCTGGCGAGGATCTCCTGTAGCGTTTTGGTGGCATTGGAGACCTTGCCATCTTTCACTTCGCGTGCACCGAGATAGCTCTGCTTCACTTCGTCCTGGGCCAATAGCAGTTGCCTGCGCAGGCTGGCCTGCTCCAGCAGCAGAATCGCAGCACTGGTACGCAGATCGGCCTTAGCGAACCACTGGCTGCGCTCACTGGCTGGCAGGGCCATCCATTCTTCCACGGTGTTCTGCTTGATCGGCAGGTGCTTCTTCAAAACCTCGAACATGGCTTGATAGCGGTCACGGTAGGAATCGAACCGGTAGCCCAGACGCAATGCTTCTCTGGGGTCGTCCAGCACACTGGTATCGGCCAGCCCTCGGCCTTTGAGGACTTCAAGCAGGCCGTTGGGCAAAATGCTGTCCAGGCCGACGAGCTTGGGATTGTGCGTGCCGGCGCGCAGCAGTTTGAGGTTTTCAACGGCGCAGTTGTTCGAGAGGAAGTAGTAATTGCCGTCGTAGCTCCAGTGCATCTCGGCAGCGTGCTGAACCAGCCCTTCGATTTCCGGACGCGACAGCTTGATTGGCACGGAGGCCAGGCTGCGCAGTTCGGTCTTGGTGTATTCATCGATGACCTGCGCCAGCGGCAAGACGAACAGCCGTGACGGGTAGGCACCCATCAGGCCATCCCAGCTCGATAGCTGTACATCGCCGACGAATGCCCGATAAGACAGGACCAGATGCTGGTCGAGGTCCAGGCGGCAGTCCGGCCCGCGAGGACGACCAGGTTTGCAGATCACCAGGCGTAACATGCTGTGACCCCAGCGGCTTGCCCAGTTCTGATTCGCCTCGGCGAGCAGATAATCCACCGCGTAGACCCGCTCGGGGTCCAGCTTGCCCAGCGGCTCACGGTCGAAGTCGCTGCCGGCATTCAGATAAGGGTAGTACGTGGGGCATTTATCCCGTGCTGCGGGTGCCCAGCCAAAGCGCTCTTTGTAATACGCATACAGCGCCGGGCGACGACAGGCGTAGGCCGGGTCGAGGAGGAAATACTCCATGTTCACGGCCACGAATTCCAGCGGGCTGGTGGTTTCGTAGATGTCCGGGCTGCGGGCGACCTGGCCGTTATGTTCCTCGCGTTCACCGCGGCGTCCGACGTATTGCTGCCAGCCCGCCAGGTCCAGCAGGCGAGGGTCGTCACTCAGGGTAAAGCGACGCTCGGTCTGGCCGCGGCAGTCGTCAGGCAGACCTACCTTGCCCAGTGAACTGCTACGTGATGTGCAGCGAAAAATCGCCGCTCGCTCGCTGGGCGACCACAGGCGGGCGCGGTCGTAGACGTGGGTCAGCTCATGCAGGACGGTGGCGAGCAACTCCTGGCGCACCGTTCCGTGTGGACGGCCTGTCTGGGCGGTGGCTGCCGAACCGTCGGTCAACGAGGCCAGCAAGTGGCTGTTGAGGTATAGCTGATAAGGGCCCGCCGCCTGACCGTAGGCGTTTTGCGGCATGTCGCTGGACCAGCTTACCTCGACGGTTCGGTCCAGTGCTTCGACGAAGCTGGGCGGCAGCGCGTGCATGGCTTCGTCGAGCAGCATCTGGCTGGCTTGCTGTTGCGGCGCATCGAGGCCGTCCGTGTGCAGTTCCAGCTTCAGGCTGGCAAAGGCATGCGTCCCGACCAGCGACAGCGCGCCAGCAAGCAGCCAGGCGCGAAATCGCCTCACAATGCGAGGATTGCTTCAGCCAGGGTCTGATCGCTTGCGCCGCGTGCTTCTGGTACGCGAGTGCGCAGTGTATCGAAGGCAGCATCCAGCTGGGCACCGTGGATGTCACCGCCGCTGGCAACGTAACTGGCGGCGTCGTCCTTGGCCTGGAGCACGACTTTTGAGTCGCGAATTGATGTAGTGGTGTCCGAGGTGAAATCAATGGTACGGCCAAACGCGCGAACGATGATGTTGCTCGTGGCTACAACGGTCTGAGCCTGGGCAAAATCGGCCAGCAATAGCAGGCCAAGGGAAGCAGCAATCAGCGGGGTACGCATGTGGTGACGTCTCCAGTTACGCAAAGAGGGGAAAGTGGCTATTGGACGAGGATTGCCTGCGCCAGTTCAAGGTCGCTGGCACGAAGTTTTGCATCTGCCTGACGCAGGGCGTGCAGCGCGGCCTCAAGCCGGGCACAGCGTATATCTCCGTCGCTGGCGATGAACGCAGCAGCGTCGTCTCTGGCAGCCATCATGAGTTTGTTATCGAAAGGTGCTGTTGTGACCTGACTGGTTGCATAGCCGGTCTTGACCATACCCTGCGTGGTCGTATCGAACGCTTGAACCTGACTGATGCACATCAGGCTGGCAACGGGTGCGATAAACAGAAGGTGCAGTAAACGCATGACTTTCACGAACCGGCAAAACAGGTAGCAAGGCTAGCGCAATGCTCTGGCCAGAGCTACCCCGGCACGTGGCCGGGGCACAACGGTCAGATGGCCAGAATGGCCTGAGCCAGTTGGCTGTCGGTCGCTTGCAGTTCAGGCAGAACCTGGCGGATGTGTTGCAGCGCACCTTCGAGGCGAGCGCTACGGATGTCGCCGGAGCTGGCCACGAAGCTGGCGGCATCGTCTCGGGCGGCCAGAACGATCTTGTCATCTTTCAGAGAGGAGGAAATGTTGGACGTGGCACGTGTCGATGCATTGACTGCATCGACCACTGCGTCAGTGGTCACAATAAAGCTGGAGGCGTTGGCACCTGCAGCAGCAGTCAACAGGAAGGCAGCGCCGAGGGTACGTAGCAGAGACATGATCGAGTTCCATTGTGGTCAAAAGGGCACAGGCTGCCTGCGAGGCCGAAGGGCCGAGGTAGAGCGCTAGACTATCCCACTGATAGCGCGCTTGTCATGGCAGTCGATGGCTGCAGCTTGCACAGTTTGCATTATTTGGTAACTGTACCTGACGTTTTTGATTTATCTGAAACTGTGCTGTTATTGGCAATCTGTTAAGTACCTGCCCGAAAACGACAAAACCCGTCTCGGTTGCCTGAGACGGGTCGTGTATGAAGCAATTCGGGTTGCTGGCGAGAGACTTTAAGGTCTGGGACCAGCGAGCGCTGATTTAGCGCCAGAACGGCTTGCTCAGCTCTTCGTAACGCTGGGATTCGCTGATACCGGCGTCAGCCAGCAGGCGTGCATCCAGACGAGCCAGTTGATGGCGGCTGGACAGGCGACGCTGCCAGAGCATCAGGTTGGCGAATACACGCAGAGGCAAAGAAGCTTTTGCAGTGGTAACGGTGCTTTCGCTGAACAGATCGGAACTGATTGTACGTTCCATGGTGTGACTTCCTTCCGCTTGTGGCGGGATAAGTGAGTTGCTTGACTGGTGCCCATTTTCCTCGCACGCGTCCAGCTTCCATAGACACAGTTCACCTGTATTGTGAGGGTTCAGTTAACTGTGATTGGGCACTGTTTTGTTCATAAATGGGGCAACTGTACCGGTCAGCACCATATGAGTGCATTTTGTGGTCGATTATGGTGATTTTGGCGATTTGAGGCAGTTTTATGACCGGTACAGCAGTACAGTTTTTCAAGAAGCTGTTGAATACGAGCAGGAAGTGAGTCGGGAAAGGTCTCGTTCACTTCCAACTGTCCTGTTCAGCCCGGCAGCATGCGCCCGGTTTCTTCCAGGTTGATGTGCCAACTCAGTGCTTCGCGCAGGATGTGCGGGGTATGGCCGCCCAGCACGCAAGCGGCATTGAAATAGGCGTTCAGCGCGTCGCGGTAATCCGGGTGTACGCAGTTGTCGATGATGACCCGCGCACGTTCGCGAGGGGCCAGGCCGCGCAGATCTGCCAGGCCCTGCTCGGTGACCAGGATGTCGACGTCATGTTCGGTGTGGTCGACATGGCTGACCATCGGCACAACGCTGGAAATCGCGCCGGCCTTGGCAATCGACTTGGTGACGAATATCGCCAGGTGCGCATTGCGCGAGAAATCCCCCGAGCCGCCAATGCCATTCATCATGCGCGTCCCGCACACGTGGGTAGAATTCACGTTGCCGTACAGGTCGAATTCCAGCGCAGTGTTGATGCCGATGATGCCCAGGCGGCGGATAACCTCGGGGTGATTGGAGATCTCCTGGGGACGCAGTACCAGCCTGGACTTGTAGCGATTGAAATCGGCAAAGACTTCCGCGTGTTTGGTCGCCGACAACGTCATGGAACTGCCTGAAGCAAAGGTCAGTTTGCCCGCGTCGAACAGATCGAATGTCGAGTCCTGCAGCACTTCGGAGTACATCGTCAGGTCCGTGAAGGGAGACGCCAGCAGGCCGTGCATCACGGCGTTGGCGATATTGCCGATACCCGCCTGTAGTGGCATCAGCTTGTCGGTAAGCCGGTCTTCGCGCACTTCCTTCTTGAAAAACTCCACCAGATGATTGGCGATGGCCTGCGTGTCGGCGTCAGGTGGCGTGACGGTGGACGGTGAATCTGGCTGGTTGCTGATGACAATACCGACGATCTTCGCCGGATCTATCTTCACTGCATGACTACCGATGCGCGAGTCTGCTTCCAGCACCGGAATCGGCAGGCGCGTCGGCCGGTAGCTGGGTATATAGATGTCGTGCAGACCTTCCAGCTCCAGCGGCTGCGACAGGTTGATTTCCACGATCACCTGCTTGGCCAGAATCGCGAAGCTGGCCGAGTTGCCGACAGAGGTACTGAGCACCAGATGGCCTTCCTCGGTGATCGCAACGCATTCGATCACCGCCAGGTCCACCGCCTTGATCTGCCGATTGCGCAGCATCTCGACGGTATCGGACAAGTGCTGATCGATGAACATCACCGTGCCGTTGTTGATTGCCTTGCGCAGTGTGCTGTCGACCTGAAAGGGCATGCGCCGGGACAGCACGCCGGACTCGGTCAGTTGCTTGTCCAGATCATTGCCCAGGCTGGCACCGGTCATCAGGCTTATTTTCAGCGGTGTCACTTTGGCGCGCTCGGCCAGCGCATGGGGCACGGCCTTGGCTTCGCCTGCACGGGTGAAGCCACTCATGCCGACGGTCATGCCGTCTTCAATCAAGGCGGCAGCGTCGGCTGCGCTCATAACCTTGCTCATCAGGGAGGGCAGGCGGATACGGTCACGGTACATGGATTCTGTCTCGTAGATAGAAGCGAGCGACAAGTCTAGAGCGTTGAACGAGGTTCGTCCTGCTACCAAGGTCGCATTTGAGGGCTCTAATTGGCGGCTTTCAGCGCAAAACACTGTTACGCAGAATGTAAAAAGCCCCGGTCGCCAAGCGAGCCGGGGCTTTAATGTGGCAGGGTCAGGCTAGGCGTTTTCGACGGCCTTCACCATGTCCTCGATCACCTTTTTGGCGTCTCCGAATACCATCATGGTTTTATCCAGATAGAACAGTTCGTTATCCAGACCTGCGTAACCACTGGCCATCGAGCGTTTGTTGACGATGATGGTTTTGGCCTTGAATGCCTCCAGAATCGGCATCCCGGCAATGGGCGATTTCGGATCGTTCTTGGCGGCCGGGTTGACCACGTCGTTGGCGCCGAGCACCAGTACCACGTCGGCCTGACCGAACTCGGAGTTGATGTCGTCCATCTCGAACACCTGATCGTAAGGCACCTCGGCTTCGGCCAGCAGTACGTTCATGTGCCCCGGCATGCGCCCGGCCACCGGGTGAATGGCGTACTTCACCGTGACACCACGGTGCACCAGCTTCTCCGTCAGTTCCTTGAGTGCATGCTGCGCGCGCGCGACTGCCAGCCCGTAACCCGGCACGATGATCACGGTGTCGGCGTTGGTCAGCAGGAAGGTGGCATCGTCTGCCGAGCCGGATTTCACCGGGCGGGCTTCCTTGCTACCTGCCGGCCCTGCCGAATCCGTTGCGCCGCCGAAGCCACCGCCGATCACATTGAAGAACGAGCGGTTCATCGCCTTGCACATGATGTAAGACAGGATCGCGCCCGAAGAACCGACCAGCGAGCCCGCGATAATCAGCATCGAGTTGTTCAGCGAAAAGCCGATCCCGGCCGCTGCCCAGCCTGAATAGCTGTTGAGCATCGAGACCACCACCGGCATGTCTGCACCGCCAATCGGGATGATCAACAGTACACCGATCACGAACGCCAGCGCGAGCATGATCGCAAAGGCAGTAAGGCTACCGGTGAACATGAAGGTCAGACCAAAGAACAGTGTGGCCAGACCAAGCACCAGGTTGAGCTTGTGCTGTCCGGCAAACTGTACTGGTGCACCTTGAAACAGCCGGAATTTGTACTTGCCCGACAGCTTGCCAAAGGCGATTACCGAGCCGGAAAAGGTGATCGCGCCGATGGCCGCTCCGAGGAACAGCTCAAGACGATTACCCGCGGGGATGGCATCGCCCAGATGACCAACGATGCCCAGTGACTGAGGCTCTACTACGGCAGCGATGGCGATGAATACCGCTGCCAGGCCGATCATGCTGTGCATGAACGCGACCAGCTCAGGCATTTTGGTCATTTCAACCCGCTTGGCCATGATCGAGCCAGCGGTCCCGCCCACCAGCAGGCCGACCACAATGTAGCCAATGCCCGCACTGGTACCTTCAGCGGTAGACAGCGCAGCCAGTTTGAACACCAGCCCGATTGTCGTGATGACCGCCAGACCCATACCGAGCATGCCGAACAGATTGCCGCGGCGTGAGGTGGTGGGGTGTGACAAGCCTTTGAGTGCCTGGATAAAGCAGATCGACGCGATCAGATACAGCAGGGTGACCAGATTCATGCTCATGACTTCGGCGCCTCATCCTTTGCCTTGGGGGCCTTTTTCCTGAACATCTCCAGCATCCGCCGAGTGACCAGAAAGCCGCCAAACACATTCACCGCTGCCAGTGCGACAGCCAGCGTGCCCATGGTTTTGCCCAGCGGCGTCACCGTGAGTGCGGCGGCGAGCATGGCGCCAACGATGACGATGGCCGAGATAGCATTGGTGACGGCCATGAGCGGCGTATGCAGCGCGGGCGTGACGTTCCAGACCACGTGGTAACCGACATAAATTGCCAGTACGAAAATGATCAGGTTGTAGACGCCGGGGGAAATCAGCTCTTCCATTGGTGTGTCCTCAGCCGTTCTTGCGCACGACTTGCCCGTCGCGGCACATCAGGCATGCGGCGACGATGTCGTCTTCGAGGTTGATCGAGAATGTGCCGTCCTTGTCGAACAGCAGCTTCATGAAGTCCAGCAGGTTGCGGGCATAGAGTGCAGAAGCATCGGCTGCGACCAGCGCTGGCAAGTTGGTGTGGCCGACGATGGTCACTCCGTGCTCGACGACGACTTGATCTGCCACAGTCAGCGGGCAATTGCCGCCTTGTGCAGCGGCCAGGTCGATTACTACCGAACCGGGCTTCATCTGCGCCACGGTTTCGGCGCTGAGCAGCACCGGTGCCTTGCGGCCGGGGATCAGGGCGGTAGTAATGACGATGTCCGCCAGCCTGGCCCGCTCGTGAACGGCTGCGGCCTGGCGTTGCATCCAGCTGGCAGGCATCGGGCGGGCGTAACCGCCAACGCCTTCGGCGCATTCGCGCTCTTCGTCGGTCTCGTAGGGCACATCAATGAACTTGGCACCCAGCGACTCGATCTGCTCCTTCACTGCCGGACGCACATCCGACGCCTCAACCACTGCACCCAGCCGTTTGGCGGTGGCAATGGCCTGCAGACCGGCAACGCCTGCGCCCAGGATCAGCACCCGTGCGGCTTTGACAGTGCCGGCAGCGGTCATCAGCATGGGCATGAAGCGCGGGTAGTGGTGGGCGGCAAGCAGCACGGCCTTATAGCCTGCGATATTGGCCTGCGAAGACAGCACATCAAGGCTCTGCGCGCGGGAAGTGCGCGGTGCGGCTTCCAGGGCGAACGCGGTGATGCCCTGTGCGGCCATCTTGCCGATGAGTTCATTGTTGAAGGGGTTGAGCATGCCGATGACCACCGAGCCGCTTTTGATCAGTCTCAGCTCATTATCGTCGGGCGCTACAACCTTGAGGATCAACTCGCCCGCAAACGCTTCGTTCGCGCTCCCAATCACAGCGCCTGCAGCTTCGTAAGCGCTGTCCGGAACGCTGGCCTGAATGCCTGCGCCGCTCTGCACGGTAATCCTGTGCCCTTGGCTGATCAGCTTTTTGATGGTTTCCGGGGTAGCAGCTACCCGGGTTTCGCCCGCTTGCGTTTCGAGAGGAACACCAATGTGCACGACAAATCTCCTGCGCGATTTTTTATCGTTCGTGTGTAGGCCAGTGCACTACGGCTGGTGCATCTGGCATGGCCAGGCAGCACGCCCCTTTGCAGCAGGGGCGGGGCATTTTGCAGGCGAAGTTTGCGGGCTTCAATACATTCTGTAACGAAACTATAGGTGAACTACAAGTCACACTGTGACCTATTGTCGCAGTAAGTGGATGCAGGCCATTGCCCGTATGGGTTTTGGCGCTATTCCGTACAAAAAAGGTGATTAATATTTTTTTGCTCGAAAATCTCGCATTCAAGCCAAAATAGGACAAAAGACCTGTAACTATTAGGGGGTAAGTCCTTTTTTTGCGGCGAGCGAGAAGTTGTTTTAACGCGACATAAGGTTACATCTGTAGGTGTTTTCTTTCATTGACTACCTGAAATTCTGCTCAGATCTGCTCTTGGGGCAGCTGGTAATTCCGGGCCTGAGCGACCAGCCAGACGCGAAATGCGCTGAGTGATGCCGACTCCACTTTCCGTTCGGGAATCATCAGGTGGTAGGCCTTGCTGCCGGGCAGCGAACAGACGTTGGCAATCACCAGGCGCTTTTCATGCAGTTCGCGCTGAATAAGGAAGGGTGGGATCAGTGCCACACCCATGTCGTGCATGGCTGCCTGCGCGAGCATCGAAAACAGCTCGTAGCGAGGGCCGGTCATATCGCGGGCCACATCCATGCCCTGCGCGTTGAACCATTGGCGCCACGCATAGGGGCGCGTGGTTTGTTGAAGCAATGGCAGCTCGGCGAGCTCGCTTGCTTGCAGATGGTCTCGCCCGTTCAGGAAGGAGGGGCTGCAGACCGGCATGGAGTTTTCACCCATCAGCCGATGCGACTGGGTGCCGGACCAGTCGGCGTCGCCGAAATAGATAGCAGCATCGAAGTCGGTGTCAGCAAACAGAAAAGGGCGCGTGCGGTTGGTCAGGTGAACCGTGACATCGGGGTGCTTGTGCTGGAAGTCCTTAAGGCGTGGCAACAGCCATTGAGTGCCGAACGTCGGCACCACGGCGAGCTCGATGGCGTTGGCGCCTTGTTGGCCCATGACCGACAGGGTGTCGCGCTCGACTGCGTCCAGTTGCTGGGCCACGCGGCGGCTATAGGAAAGCCCTGCCTCCGTGAGCTTTACTCCCCGTCGAGAGCGCCGGAACAGCTCAACGCCGAGAAACTCCTCAAGCCCGCCAATCTGTCGGCACACCGCGCCTTGTGTCAGGGACAGCTCGTGAGCGGCTTTGGTAAAGCTTTCGTGTCGGGCAGCTGCTTCGAAACTGACCAGTGCAGTGGTGCTGGGTATTTTGCGTCTCATATCCTTTCTTCTCACTGGTCTTTTTGTTGTGCGGGCCTGAGGCGGCTTTTGGAGTGAGAAATTAGCACAAGAGGTTGATAAAACCTCGTTTGTCGCCCGGGGATACCAGGACTAGGATCGTTACAGGATTTTTCAGCTGAACGTGAGGAACAGGCATGAGCGGTAAAGCAAGTTTTAACTGGATCGACCCATTGCTGCTGGATCAACAGCTCACTGAAGAAGAGCGCATGGTTCGCGACACTGCCGAGCAGTTCGCCCAGAGCAAGCTGGCCCCGCGCGTGCTTGAAGCCTTCCGTCACGAGAAAACCGACCCGGCCATCTTTCGCGAGATGGGCGAAGTGGGGTTGCTGGGTGCAACGATTCCGGAAGCGTTTGGCGGCAGTGGCCTGAATTACGTCTGTTATGGGCTGATCGCCCGTGAAGTCGAGCGTATCGATTCAGGCTATCGATCAATGATGAGTGTGCAGTCCTCGCTGGTCATGGTGCCAATCAATGAATTCGGTACGCAGGCCCAGAAAGAGAAATATCTGCCTAAGCTGGCCTCGGGCGAATGGATTGGCTGCTTCGGCCTGACCGAGCCCAACCATGGTTCAGACCCAGGGGCGATGATCACTCGTGCCCGGAGTGTCGAGGGTGGTTATCGCTTGAGCGGCAGCAAGATGTGGATTACCAACAGTCCGATCGCGGATGTGTTTGTGGTGTGGGCCAAGGACGATGCCGGCGATATCCGCGGTTTCGTTCTCGAAAAAGGCTGGGCAGGTCTGAGCGCCCCGGCTATTCATGGCAAGGTCGGTCTGCGTGCGTCGATCACTGGCGAGATCGTCATGGATAACGTGTTCGTGCCTGAAGAAAACATCTTCCCGGACGTGCGCGGTCTGAAAGGTCCGTTCACCTGTCTCAATTCTGCGCGCTACGGTATTTCCTGGGGCGCGCTGGGTGCGGCGGAGTTCTGCTGGCACACCGCGCGGCAATACACCCTCGACCGTCAACAGTTTGGGCGTCCGCTGGCGGCCAATCAGTTGATCCAGAAAAAGCTGGCGGACATGCAGACTGAAATCACTCTGGCGCTGCAAGGCTGCCTGCGTTTGGGGCGCATGAAAGACGAAGGTACGGCTGCCGTAGAGATTACCTCGATCATGAAGCGCAATTCCTGCGGCA
>NZ_JAWHPK010000008.1:386270-1053168 GCF_032587795.1 Pseudomonas syringae group sp. 247E2
GGTATGTAGAAATACGGGGCCATAGCTCAGCTGGGAGAGCGCCTGCCTTGCACGCAGGAGGTCAGCGGTTCGATCCCGCTTGGCTCCACCACTTACTGCTTCTGTTTGAAAGCTTAGAAATGAGCATTCCATTGATCCTGATGATCAGTGCATGAATGTTGATTTCTAGTCTTTGATTAGATCGTTCTTTAAAAATTTGGGTATGTGATAGAAAGAAATAGACCGGGCACCTCTTTCACTGGTGTGTGTCCGGGCTAAGGTAAAGTTTGTGAATGCAAACTTTCGGCGAATGTCGTCTTCACAGTATAACCAGATTGCTTGGGGTTATATGGTCAAGTGAAGAAGCGCATACGGTGGATGCCTTGGCAGTCAGAGGCGATGAAAGACGTGGTAGCCTGCGAAAAGCTTCGGGGAGTCGGCAAACAGACTGTGATCCGGAGATGTCTGAATGGGGGAACCCAGCCATCATAAGATGGTTATCTTGTACTGAATACATAGGTGCAAGAGGCGAACCAGGGGAACTGAAACATCTAAGTACCCTGAGGAAAAGAAATCAACCGAGATTCCCTTAGTAGTGGCGAGCGAACGGGGACCAGCCCTTAAGTTGTATTGAGATTAGCGGAACGTTCTGGAAAGGACGGCCATAGTGGGTGATAGCCCTGTACGCGAAAATCCCTTTGCAATGAAATCGAGTAGGACGGGGCACGAGAAACCTTGTCTGAATATGGGGGGACCATCCTCCAAGGCTAAATACTACTGACTGACCGATAGTGAACCAGTACCGTGAGGGAAAGGCGAAAAGAACCGCGGAGAGCGGAGTGAAATAGATCCTGAAACCGTATGCGTACAAGCAGTGGGAGCCCACTTTGTTGGGTGACTGCGTACCTTTTGTATAATGGGTCAGCGACTTATTTTCAGTGGCGAGCTTAACCGAATAGGGGAGGCGTAGCGAAAGCGAGTCTTAATAGGGCGTCTAGTCGCTGGGAATAGACCCGAAACCGGGCGATCTATCCATGGGCAGGTTGAAGGTTGGGTAACACTAACTGGAGGACCGAACCGACTACCGTTGAAAAGTTAGCGGATGACCTGTGGATCGGAGTGAAAGGCTAATCAAGCTCGGAGATAGCTGGTTCTCCTCGAAAGCTATTTAGGTAGCGCCTCATGTATCACTGTAGGGGGTAGAGCACTGTTTCGGCTAGGGGGTCATCCCGACTTACCAAACCGATGCAAACTCCGAATACCTACAAGTGCCGAGCATGGGAGACACACGGCGGGTGCTAACGTCCGTCGTGAAAAGGGAAACAACCCAGACCGTCAGCTAAGGTCCCAAAGTCATGGTTAAGTGGGAAACGATGTGGGAAGGCTTAGACAGCTAGGAGGTTGGCTTAGAAGCAGCCACCCTTTAAAGAAAGCGTAATAGCTCACTAGTCGAGTCGGCCTGCGCGGAAGATGTAACGGGGCTCAAACCATGCACCGAAGCTACGGGTATCATCTTATGATGATGCGGTAGAGGAGCGTTCTGTAAGCCTGTGAAGGTGAGTTGAGAAGCTTGCTGGAGGTATCAGAAGTGCGAATGCTGACATGAGTAACGACAATGGGTGTGAAAAACACCCACGCCGAAAGACCAAGGTTTCCTGCGCAACGTTAATCGACGCAGGGTTAGTCGGTCCCTAAGGCGAGGCTGAAAAGCGTAGTCGATGGAAAACAGGTTAATATTCCTGTACTTCTGGTTATTGCGATGGAGGGACGGAGAAGGCTAGGCCAGCCTGGCGTTGGTTGTCCAGGTTTAAGGTGGTAGGCTGAGATCTTAGGTAAATCCGGGATCTCAAGGCCGAGAGCTGATGACGAGTGTTCTTTAGAACACGAAGTGGTTGATGCCATGCTTCCAAGAAAAGCTTCTAAGCTTCAGGTAACCAGGAACCGTACCCCAAACCGACACAGGTGGTTGGGTAGAGAATACCAAGGCGCTTGAGAGAACTCGGGTGAAGGAACTAGGCAAAATGGCACCGTAACTTCGGGAGAAGGTGCGCCGGTGAGGGTGAAGCATTTACTGCGTAAGCCCACGCCGGTCGAAGATACCAGGCCGCTGCGACTGTTTATTAAAAACACAGCACTCTGCAAACACGAAAGTGGACGTATAGGGTGTGACGCCTGCCCGGTGCCGGAAGGTTAATTGATGGGGTTAGCGCAAGCGAAGCTCTTGATCGAAGCCCCGGTAAACGGCGGCCGTAACTATAACGGTCCTAAGGTAGCGAAATTCCTTGTCGGGTAAGTTCCGACCTGCACGAATGGCGTAACGATGGCGGCGCTGTCTCCACCCGAGACTCAGTGAAATTGAAATCGCTGTGAAGATGCAGTGTATCCGCGGCTAGACGGAAAGACCCCGTGAACCTTTACTATAGCTTTGCACTGGACTTTGAATTTGCTTGTGTAGGATAGGTGGGAGGCTTTGAAGCGTGGACGCCAGTCTGCGTGGAGCCAACCTTGAAATACCACCCTGGCAACTTTGAGGTTCTAACTCAGGTCCGTTATCCGGATCGAGGACAGTGTATGGTGGGTAGTTTGACTGGGGCGGTCTCCTCCTAAAGAGTAACGGAGGAGTACGAAGGTGCGCTCAGACCGGTCGGAAATCGGTCGTAGAGTATAAAGGCAAAAGCGCGCTTGACTGCGAGACAGACACGTCGAGCAGGTACGAAAGTAGGTCTTAGTGATCCGGTGGTTCTGTATGGAAGGGCCATCGCTCAACGGATAAAAGGTACTCCGGGGATAACAGGCTGATACCGCCCAAGAGTTCATATCGACGGCGGTGTTTGGCACCTCGATGTCGGCTCATCACATCCTGGGGCTGAAGCCGGTCCCAAGGGTATGGCTGTTCGCCATTTAAAGTGGTACGCGAGCTGGGTTTAGAACGTCGTGAGACAGTTCGGTCCCTATCTGCCGTGGACGTTTGAGATTTGAGAGGGGCTGCTCCTAGTACGAGAGGACCGGAGTGGACGAACCTCTGGTGTTCCGGTTGTCACGCCAGTGGCATTGCCGGGTAGCTATGTTCGGAAAAGATAACCGCTGAAAGCATCTAAGCGGGAAACTTGCCTCAAGATGAGATCTCACTGGAACCTTGAGTTCCCTAAAGGGCCGTCGAAGACTACGACGTTGATAGGTTGGGTGTGTAAGCGCTGTGAGGCGTTGAGCTAACCAATACTAATTGCCCGTGAGGCTTGACCATATAACACCCAAGCAATTTGAGTCGACTTCCTGACAGGAGCATCAGATTGCGGTGACTGTGAAGACGACACGAACCGAAAGTTTGCGTCACAAACGCACCGAGCTATCACATACCCGATTTGCTGAAGCGCGCCGCAAGGCACGACTCGGTACCCGAATTTCTTGACGACCATAGAACATTGGAACCACCTGATCCCATCCCGAACTCAGTAGTGAAACGATGTATCGCCGATGGTAGTGTGGGGTTTCCCCATGTGAGAGTAGGTCATCGTCAAGATTAAATTCCAAAAACCCTCATCGCTTACGCGTTGAGGGTTTTTGTTTGTCTGGCGCGTTAAAGTATTTTCGTACCGTGTAGATATAAAAAAACCACCTGGTCGAGGTGGTTTTTTATTTTCAGGGAGAATCAATCCCCGCGGTATTCGCACCCACTGGTGCAGGTCTCGTGAATACGAACGGCGGACAGCTCAGGCAGCAGGGGCTTCAGCTCATCCCAGATCCATTTCGCCAGGTTTTCGCTGGTTGGATTCTCAAGGCCCGGGATGTCATTCAGGTAATTATGATCAAGGCGTTCATACAGCGGTTTGAAAATAGCCTTGATTTCCGAAAAGTCGCGGATCCAGCCTGTGTGAGGATCAACCTTGCCTGCCAGATGTATGCCGACACGAAACGAATGGCCGTGCAGACGTCCACACTTGTGCCCCTCTGGTACGTGAGGGAGGCGGTGTGCTGACTCGAAGGTAAACTCTTTGAAAATTTCCACTGTGTATTGGCCCCGGAAAAATGGCGATCGCAGACGCGATAAATGCAGTCGACGAGTTTAACAGCAATGGCCTGAAACTCCATGCAGGGCTTGGGTGTGACGATTCTTTCAAGTGCGATTGATGGCACTCGGCCAGATTAATTCAGTTTGAGTTAAGTTGTACGGGGTAAGGTAATCGCCATAGAAGCATCGACCGCTATGGACACCTCCAGTAATGAAAACGCTGACAACCCTGCTGACGGCCCTGACAAGTGTTCTGACGTCTTGTGTCATCCAGGCGCGTGGTGTCGATCCGCAGGAGGTATTGCGCCTCAGTAATGCGGGCACTCTCCAGTCTGCTGAAAAGCTCGATGCTAACGCCCTCAGCAAGCACCCTGGTGCCAGCATTCTTGATACACAGTTCAAGAATATATACGGCAGGTACGTTTACAATGTCGAGCTGCGTGACAAGCACGATATTGAGTGGGTTCTAGAAATAGACGCCGCTACGGGCCAGGTCTACAGGAATCATCAGGATAACTAATGAATGTCGACAAGCGTCTCTGTGTCATCCTTGGTTTGAGTCTGACCTGCTCTTTTGTCTATGCCAGAGATCTGAACCAGGATGAAGCGCTCAGTCTGCGGCAGCGTGGGGTGATACTGCCTCTCGAACAGTTTATCGAGCGCGCGCTGGGTCTTCATCCCGGCGCTCGCCTGCTGGAGGCTGAGCTTGAGGAAAAAAATAACATGTACGTGTATGAATTCGAGTTGCTGACCCCGCAGGGTGTTGTCCGTGAGCTCAAGTTCGATGCGCGCGATAGCCGATTGCTGAAAGACGAGGATGATGACTGATGCGCCTGCTACTGGTTGAAGACCATGTTCCTCTCGCGGATGAGTTACTCGCTGCGCTGGGACGGCAAGGCTACGCAGTCGACTGGCTGGCTGACGGTCGTGACGCGGTTTATCAAGGCGCAACCGAGCCCTACGACCTCATTGTTCTGGATCTGGGCTTGCCCGGCATGCCCGGGCTTGAAGTTCTCCAGCAATGGCGCGGCAAGGGCCTGGCTACCCCCGTACTGATTCTGACGGCACGAGGTTCGTGGTCAGAGCGTATAGAAGGCTTGAAGGCGGGGGCTGACGATTACCTGACCAAACCTTTTCATCCTGAAGAACTACAGTTGCGTATTCAGGCCCTGTTGAGGCGTTCGCACGGGCTTGCCAACCAGCCAACCCTGGAGTCTGCCGGCCTTAATCTGGATGAAGGTCGCCAGAGTGTCAGCCGGGATGGCGTTGATATCCAGCTCACGTCTGCAGAGTTTCGTCTGCTGCGCTATTTCATGCTCCACCCTGGACAGATTCTCTCCAAAAGCCATCTCTCTGAGCACTTGTACGATGGCGAAAACGAGCGTGACTCCAATGTCATCGAGGTCCATGTCAATCACCTGAGGCGCAAACTAGGCCGCGCAGTGGTCGAGACACGCCGTGGCCAAGGCTATCTGTACGGCGGAGCCGGAGGTTGAAATCCATACAACGGCGTCTGAGCCTGGGTCTTATCGCCGTTATGGTCGTTGTCGGCCTGGTGATGGCGCAGACCAGTCTCTGGTTGTTTGAAGTGGGCCTGCAGCGCTATCTGGAGTCTGGCTTACGCAATGAGAGCGAGAACCTGCTGGTGGCGCTGGTGCGGGGTCCTGCCGGGCTGCAACTGGATGAACATCGTTTGTCGGGTGCTTATCAGCGTCCGCTGTCCGGCCACTATTTCCGCATGGACTTGCCGCATGGCCACTGGCGCTCCCGTTCTTTGTGGGATTTTGAGCTGCCTCAGCCTGGGGTGGGGTTGCACGCTAACCTTGAGCTCGGCAAGACCGGTCAATCGCTGTTGATGCTGACCAGCGAATACCGAAAGTTCGGCAAGCAGATTTCAATTACCGTCGCCCAGGATTACACGCCGGTCAGGGCGAGCTTTCGTCTCATGCAGCAGATCGGGCTCGGGCTCGGCCTCGCGGCGCTGATCCTGGTGCTGGTTTTGCAGCGCATCACTGTGCGCAGGGCGCTTCGTCCCCTGGAAACCGTTCGCGAACAGATCTTCCAGCTTCAGCAGGGTCAGCGTTCGCAACTGGACAATCAGGTTCCCCTTGAGCTTGAGCCCCTTGTGGCTCAGATCAACCACCTGCTTGCGCATACTGAAGACAGCCTGAAACGCTCACGCAATGCACTGGGCAATCTGGGGCACGCCTTGAAGACACCGCTTGCGGTATTGCTCAGCCTGGCCCTCAGTGGACAGCTGGACGGCAACCCGGCACTGCGCAAGACGTTGCAGGAGCAATTGGAAAATATCCGTCTGCGTCTGGAGCGTGAACTCAATCGGGCCCGTCTTTCCGGGGACGCGCTGCCCGGAGCCCGTTTCGACTGTGATGCTGAACTGCCCGGGTTGTTTTCCACGTTGGGCATGATTCATGGTGCTCACCTTCATTTGGTCAACGATGTCGAAGCAGGCATGCACCTGCCGTGGGACCGGGAGGATATCCTCGAATTGCTGGGCAACCTTCTGGATAACGCCTGCAAGTGGGCCGACAGTGAAGTGCGTCTGAGCATTTTCAGTCAGGCTCAGGGCTTCAGCCTGCTGGTGGACGATGACGGGCCCGGTATTCCGGAAGCGCAGCGCGCAGAGGTGTTCAGCCGTGGCGCTCGCCTTGACGAGCAGATTACCGGTCATGGCCTGGGCCTGGGGATTGTGCGCGATATCGTTGAGGCCTGGGGCGGCCAACTGCAGTTGCAGGAGAGCCCCGCTGGAGGGCTTCGCGTACGCATTGATCTTCCCGAGCGCACTGCTCCATAAGTTGCCAGCCCGCAACTCTCAGAGTGTTCATACAAAAAAATACGCCAGGTCTTAATGTCCGTCGGATGCCGCCGATAGCCTGACAGGTATCTCTGACTCATAAAAATAACCATAAGGCCACTCCTATGCGTCTCAGTCTGAAAGCCAAGGTTCTGTCGCTGGCAGTTCTGCCGGTTCTGATATTTGCGCTGGTGATCAGTGCTACCACGGTGTTCATGCTGCACCGACAGGCCGAGCGCGAGGTCAGTGATACGCGAGAGCGTTTGCTCTCTGAAGCCAAAGCAACGTTGCAGAACTACGTTGCGATCGCCATGACGGCCATCAAGCCGCTTTACGAGGCGGCAGCGCCGGGTGATGAAACTGCGCGCGCTAATGCGATCAAGCTGCTTTCCTCCATCAGTTATGGCAAGGATGGTTATATCTTTGGCTATGACTCTCAGGTAATCCGGATATTCCGTAGCAACAGTCCTGATGGCGTGGGCAAGAGTTTCAATGACGCCCGCGATGCGAACGGGGTCTACATCAACCGCGAACTGGTGGCGGTCGGCAAGGCGGGCACTCACTATGTGATGTACTCCTCGGCCCTGCCTGGCAAGACTGAACCTGTGCCCAAGATTGGCTACACGGATTATCTGCCGAAGTGGGATCTGATCATCGGTTCTGCCATCAATATAGACGGCATTGACGCTAAAGTTGCCGAAGTCAGGCAGAACGTCGAAGCGCGCCTGAAGGAAATGCTGTACAGCATTTTGGGTATCACCGTCCTGGTGCTGGTCATCATTGGCGTCATCGGGATATTGATGGCCGGCACTCTGCTACGTCCGCTCGGTTTGATGAAAAACAATCTGGATGACATCGCGGCGGGTGAAGGCGATCTGACTCGGCGTCTGGCCATTACCAGTAATGACGAGCTTGGTGATCTGGCGGGTTCGTTCAATCGGTTTGTCGACAAGATCCACGGTATGGTTCGTCAGGTCAGTGAAATGACCGGGCAACTCAATGGACTGGTCGGAGAAGTGTCATCCCAGGCACAGCGCTCGGAAACCGCCATGGACCGTCAGCGCCACGAAACAGATCAGGTGGCGACCGCAATCAATCAGATGTCGGCTGCGGCTCAAGAGGTCGCCAAGAGCGCGCAGGGTGCCTCCGTGGCTGCTCAGCAGACCGACGAGCAAGGGCGCGCCGCCAAGCGCGTTGTGGACGGCAGCATCAGACAGATTCATGCGCTGGTAGACGACATCCGCAAAAGTGGCTCGTCACTGGATGTTCTGCAAAAGGACGTTTCTTCGATCGTCAGCGTACTGGGCGTCATTCGCTCTATCGCCGAACAAACAAACCTGCTCGCACTCAATGCAGCCATCGAGGCCGCGAGGGCAGGGGAAGCAGGGCGTGGTTTTGCTGTGGTTGCCGACGAAGTTCGGGCGCTGGCCAGCCGCACCCAGCAAAGCACGCAGGAAATTCAAGGCATGATCGACCGTCTGCAGCAGGGCACTCAGGAGGCTGTTACGGCAATGCGCCGTTCCAGCGAAGCTGGCGACGGGACCTCTGCGCAAGCCAACGAAGCAGGAACATCGCTGGTGACCATAGGTGAGTTGATCGCGACGATCAATTCGATGAACGCGCAAATTGCCAGCGCAGCCGAAGAGCAAACGGCAGTTGCCGAAGAAATCAATCGCAGTGTTCATCAGATCGCAGGTGCAGTCGAAAGCGTCGCCGACGAAACCCGGCAAAGTGCACAGACCTCACGCAGCCTTGCCGAACTGGGCTCGCGCCTTGACAGTCTGGTCGGCCAGTTCCGTGTCTGATGCTTGCGTGGCAGGGGCGCTGATGTCCGCAACAGCCTGCGCCTGCCATCGCGGTCATATTGCCTTCATAGAAGATGGCACTCGTACGTTCAAGTGCTGACTAAGCTGTAGACCGGGCGCGAGGCGCGGTCTACTGACATGGACAGGACATGAACGAAACCACGTTGCAATATAAAACCCTCATCATGCTATTGGTGCTGGTCACCATTGCCTTCATATGGATTCTGCTGCCGTTTTACGGCGCAGTATTCTGGGCGGTCATTCTCGGGATCATCTTTGCGCCTGTGCAGCGCAGGTTGCAGATCAAGTTCAACTGGTCACGCAATCTTACCTCCCTGTGCACCCTGACCATCTGTCTGGTGATTGCGATTCTGCCGGTGATCGTCATCAGCGCCTTGCTGGTTCAGGAGGGCACCACGCTGTACAAGAATGTCGAGACCGGGCAACTGGATATCGCCGGTTATCTCGCCGAGTTCAAGGACCTGCTGCCGCATTCGATCCAGGCACTGCTCGACCGACTGGGCATGGGCGATCTTGAAGGATTGCGCGACAAGATCACCAAAGGGGCAATGCAGGGCAGTCAGTATCTGGCGACTCAAGCGTTCAGCTTCGGGCAGGGCACCTTCGATTTCGTGGTGAGCGTGTTCATCATGTTGTACCTGTTGTACTTCTTCCTGCGAGATGGGCAGGAGTTGGTACGCAAGATACGTACGGCCTTTCCGTTGGGCGAACAGCAGAAGCGTCGTCTGCAACTCAAGTTCACTCGAGTGGTGCGTGCCACGGTCAAGGGCAACGTCGTGGTCGCGGTAACGCAAGGTGCGCTGGGCGGTTTTATCTTCTGGGCGCTGGACATCCCGAGTGCGTTGCTGTGGGCGGTGATCATGGCCTTCCTGTCGCTGTTGCCCGCTGTGGGGGCGGGGATTGTCTGGGCGCCAGTGGCTGTCTACTTCCTGCTCAGTGGCATGATCTGGCAAGGTGTAGTGCTGGGGTTGTTCGGCGTTTTCGTGATCGGTCTGGTGGATAACGTGCTGCGTCCGATCCTGGTGGGCAAGGACACGAAAATGCCGGACTACCTGATCCTGATTTCCACGCTGGGCGGTATGTCGGTCTTTGGTCTGAACGGCTTTGTCATAGGGCCTCTGGTGGCCGCACTGTTCATCTCCAGCTGGGGGTTGTTCAGCGGTGCCAAGAAGCCCGTCAGGCTGCCAGGCTGACATACCGGTACGCATGGCCGATACAGACCCGCGAATGCCCCTGTCGTTATCAGGCAGGGGTATGCGCGGGTTATTCATTTATGTAACAGGCCTGGAACAGACTTCATTCAGAGCCCCTTGCGGCAATGACAGCCGACTCCATGAAGGCTGCCAGATCGGTATTGAAGCGCAATGCTTCTTCCAGAAATGGCGCGTGACCTGAATTTTCGTACACCTTCGATAGAATCCGCGCATTGAGTTGCCGGGCGCGTGCGATGCTGGGCTGAACGTTGACCAGCTCATCCTTGGCACCATACAGCATCAATACCGGCACCTTTGCTTTGGGCAAGCCTTTGGCCACATCGATAGTCATTGCAGGTGTGGCACGGGTCATCGTCCACGATGCCATCGCAGCATTCGACAAAAGCCGTTCGAAAGTCGGTGCATCTGGCTGTGTGTGGAAGCACAGTCCGAGAAAAGTGCGTACTGCATCAAGGTGTGTCTTCAGGTCCTCTGAACTCAGGCCGGCATATACATGAGGATGGGCTGTAATCAGAGCAGCATTAAGCTCAATGACACCATCAACATACACAACGCCGCCGATCTTCGCGTCACCATAGGCGGCGAGGTAGTTAGACATGACCACGCCCCCCAATGACCAGCCGACCAATACTGGACGCTTGCTGTTCGTGGCTTCAAGTACCGCTGCCAGATCGTCCGCGTAACGACGCCCGTTACGGTACGCCTCGGTATTAGCGGGCTTGTCGGAAAGCCCGTGACCGCGCAGGTCATAGGTAATCATTCGATAACGCTGCAGCTGCGGACTAACGATCTGCTTTTCCCAATTGAGGCGGCTGCCCAGCAAACCGTGAATGAAAATCAGGGCTTGCCCGTTCGGATCGCCTGATTCCTGCACAGCGAGTTCGACGCCGTCAGGGGCTGTGACGGTGTAGTGTTTGTCTACTGCCAGGGCCAGTGACGATAGTCCGGTCAGCAGCGCAGCAAGCAAGGTATTGCGCAGCAGGTGAACGAAGCGAATGTGATTCATGAGGCTATTTCCACGCGGCAGAAGTGATGGGCGCACTGTAGGTCGATGACGTAGGACGGTCTATGACGTAAGATCCTGATAAATTGATTGATCGTCCTGAACTCGAAGTGGCCTCTCTCCATGCAAGCCCCGTCAAATGACCCCATCAGCGAGCTGCTGCTCGGTATGCGTCTTTTCGGCGTTCAATTCCGCAGGCTGGAAGTTGTGCCGCCTCTGGGTGTTGGCTTCACTAACGCAATCGGACGAGCACAGTTTCATTTCGTCGGACGTGGGCCTGTCTGGCTACGCAGCGCTGAGAACGTTCTATACAAACTCGATACCGGAGACGCGGTTCTTATTCCGCGCGGTGGGCACCACGCTATGTTGACGACCGAAAACACGTCTGCAAGCGATGTACAGCGGTTTGATCCGTCTACCGGCATCAGCGATGGCGTTCAAGATCGGGCAGATGCCGGGGAGGGCGGAGCTGTTGATCAGGCGATTATCTTCAGCTGTTGCATGGAGTTGGAGCTGGGCGGCATGCAGCCGCTTGTTGCCGCCATGCCGGATGTCATGCAGGTCAGCACTCTGCTGGAGACGTGTCCCGAGCTGCGGCCCATGCTCGAGGCAATGGAGCGTGAAGCCTTGATGCTACAGGCTGGGCACGCAGGCATTCTGGCACGTCTTGCTGAAGTCGTGGCCGCGCTGCTGGTGCGTGGCTGGGTTGCAGGCGGCTGTGGGAATGCCACGGGCTGGCTCGGTGCTTTGCAAGACCCTCGGCTGAGTCGAGCCATCGTTATGATGCACCAGCATCCAGGCAGACGCTGGACGGTAGCTACGCTTGCCCATGAGGCCAGGCATTCTCGATCAGTGTTCGCACAGCGCTTTCTCGAAGCAACGGGTAAGCCGCCATTGCAGTACCTGACGGAGCTGAGAATGCGCCTGGCATTGCACAGCCTGAGCCGCGAGCAGCATTCGGTGGAGGCCGTTGCCAATCAGCTGGGGTACGGTTCATTGGCGGCCTTCAGTCGCGCATTCAAAAGAACGGTGGGCATATCGCCAGGCGCTGTGCGGGCCGCGAAAAGCGTCGACGGGTAACCATTTCAGCTGTTTCCGAAGGCAAAAAAAACCCTGCTCGATAGCAGGGTTTCTTGTTTGCAGATGATCAGCCTGCCACGTGCAGACCGGCATTGACCACCAGATCCAGCAGCGGTTGCGGGTACACGCCCAGCACGAAGGTCAGGATCGCGACGGCCAGCAGCATAACGCCGCCAGTGCGCTGCGCCCAGTTGATCGCTGCATCGTGGCGTGGAAGCTTGTTGTCGACCAGATACATGGTGACCATCACTCTCAGGTAATAGAACACGCCAATGGCGCTACCGATCACCAGTGCTCCGATAAGCCACCACAGTTGCGACTCGACACCGGTGGCAATGATGTAGAACTTGCCGATGAAGCCTGCGGTAAGCGGGATACCTGCCAGCGACAGCATCATCAGGGTCATGACTGCCGTCAGGTAAGGGCGACGCCAGAACAGACCGCGGTATTCGAACATCGCGTCGGCATCACGTCCGCTGTAAGGCGAAGACATCATGGTGATCACGCCGAAGCTGCCCAACGAGGTCAGGACGTAAGTTGCCAGATAGACACCAATCGCCTCGACCGCCATGCCTTTGCTGGCCACCAGCGCAATCATCAGGTAACCGAAGTGGGCGATGGAGGAGTAGCCCAGCAGACGCTTGAGGTTGGTCTGAGTCAGCGCCAGCAGGTTACCGACCAGAATCGACGCTACGGCAATGACTGCCAGCACGTCATGCAGTACGCCACTGCTGGCTGCCGGTGAAATCTGGAACAGACGCACCAGTACCGCAAATACCGCCACCTTGCTGGCGGTTGCCAGGAAGGCCGCGACCGGCGCAGGGGCGCCTTCGTAAACGTCCGGTGTCCACAGGTGGAAAGGCACCAGCGACAGCTTGAAGGCCAGGCCGACGACCATCATGCCCAGACCCAGGCTGGCAATCGGGCTTGGCATCCCTGTCGCGGCAATGGCTTTGCCAATACCCTCGAAGCTCAGCGAGCCAGCTTCTGCGTACAGCAGCGCCATGCCGAACAGCAGGAACGCTGAACCTGCGGCCGATAGCACCATGTACTTGATGCCGCCTTCCAGCGAGCGCTTGTTGAAGAAGGCATACGCCACCAGACCGTAGACCGGCACCGAGAGCAGCTCCAGACCAATGAACAGCCCGGCCAGGTGTTGAGCGCTGACCAGCACCAGACCACCGGCAGCTGCCAGCAGGACCAGCAGGTAAAGCTCTTCACGGTTGCCCGGATACCCAGCCTTGCCGTCACCCAGATAGGCGTGTGCCATGGTCACACAGGCCAGGGTAGAGGCAAGGATGATCGCCATGTACAGGCAGGCAAAGTTATCGATGTGCAGCAGTGGTGTCACGACCAGTGGGGCAACTTTCAGTGCCGGATAGATCGACAGCAGGGCCAGGTTGAGACCTGCTACCGAAAGCAGGAAAGTTTGCGAGTGATTGCGGCGCCATGCGATTGCCAGCATCACCACTACAACGGTGAGGCTGGTGATCAGCAGTGGCGCAAGCGCAATAAAGTGTTGAATCGTCAGGTCCATAGCGCTCTTACCGGGCCGAAGCGAGTTGAGTGAAGGCAGTGCCTAGCCATTGCTGCACGCCGTGCATGGTCGCTGCCGATGTGTCGAGGAACGGCTGCGGGAAAACCCCGAGCACGACCAGCAACACGGCAAGGCCCAGCACCATGATCATTTCACGTCCGTCCATGCCCTTCAGAACCTCGTCGGACTTCGACGGGCCGAAATAGGCGCGGTGGATCATGATCAGCGAGTAGACAGAGCCGAACACCAGGCCGGACGTGGCAATTGCAGTGATCCATGGCGAACTGGCGAAGCTGCCCAGCAGAATCAGGAACTCACCCACGAAGTTGCCCGTGCCCGGCAGACCCAGAGAGGCGGCAGCAAAGAACAGGCTGATGGCCGGGATGTAGGCGATACGCGACCACAGACCGCCCATCTCGCGCATGTCACGAGTGTGCAGGCGCTCGTACAACTGGCCACTGAGGATGAACAGTGCCGCAGCCGACAGGCCATGGGCAATCATCTGGATCAGTACGCCTTGCAGCGCTTGCTGGCTGCCGGAGTAGATGCCGATCAGTACAAAGCCCATGTGCGAGACGCTTGAGAACGCGATCAGGCGCTTGATATCGGTCTGGGCAAACGCCAGGAATGCGCCGTAGAAGATACCGACCAGGCCCAGCGTCATTGCAATCGGTGCGAACTCGGCCGATGCGTTGGGGAACAGTGGCAGGGCGAAACGCAACAGGCCGTATGCAGCGGTCTTCAGCAGGATACCTGCCAGGTCGACAGAACCGGCAGTCGGTGCCTGGGCATGCGCATCCGGCAGCCAGGAGTGCAACGGAACCACTGGCAGCTTCACGGCAAAGGCAATAAAGAAGCCCAGCATCAGGATGTATTCGGTCCCCGGTGCCAGTTTGGTCTTCAGCAGGTCAGCGTAGGCAAAGGTGATCACGCCTGTCTGATTGAAGTGCACCAGCACCAGACCCAGGATCGCCACCAGCATGATCAGGCCGCTGGCCTGAGTGAAGATGAAGAACTTGGTTGCGGCGTAGATACGAGTCTTCTTGCCGTCCGAAGAGCTGTGACCCCAGAGCGCGATGAGGAAATACATCGGCACCAGCATCATTTCCCAGAAGAAGAAGAACATGAACAGGTCGATGGCCAGGAACACGCCGACCACGCCGCCCAGAATCCACATCAGGTTCAGGTGGAAGAAGCCTACCTTGCGCTGGATTTCCTTCCACGAGCACAGTACCGACAACACGCCGAGCAGGCCGGTCAGCAGGATCATCAGCAGAGACAGGCCATCGAGTGCCAGATGCACGTCGATGCCGAAGCGGGTGATCCACGGGTGGTGAAATTCCAGGGCCCAGGTCGGGTCGGCGCCAGGCACCGGCGCATAGCCGAAATTGCCGGTAGCCCACAGCCAGAGGCCGAGAACCAGTTCGAGGGTCATTGTCAGCAGCGCGATCCAGCGCGGCAGGGTAGAGCCGAAGCGCTCACCCAGCCAGCACAGCAGGCCGCCGATAAAGGGGATCAGGATTAGCCAGGGCAGAATCATGACGGGCTCAATTCCTTTCGCAAATTCGCAAGGTTCATATCAGATCGCAACCAGAACGACGGCACCGAGTACCAGAACGGCACCCACGGCGATCGAGGCAGCATACCAACGCAACTGGCCGGTCTCGGTGCGGCTCATGGTGTCATGACCGCCTTTGACCAGACGTGGGATCAAGCCGATGGTGCGGTCGAACGGATCACTACGCAGTACATGGCTGATTGCCAGATACGGCTTGACGAACAGCTTGTCGTAGATCCAGTCGAAGCCCCATGCCGCGAACCACCAGGCCGAGAGGAAACGGCCCGGAGCGCTGTTGGCGATAGCCGTCGCCAGGCGGCGCTTGCCGAGAAACAGCAGCGCTGCCAGCAGGATACCGGCCAGGGCGATGGCGCCAGAGGCGATTTCCAGACTGTGTTTGGCTTCGCCACCGGCGTGGCCAACGCTCTGCGGCAGGACACCGGCCAGTGGCGGAGTGATCAGCGCGCCGATGAACGTCGACAGCACAATCAGTACCGACAGCGGCAACCAGTGAGCAATACCGTGACCTGCGTGTGCTTCGGTCTTGGCTTCGCCGTGGAACGCGATGAAGATCAGACGGAAGGTGTACAGCGACGTCATGAACGCGCCCACCAGACCGGCATATAACAGGCCATTGTTACCGCTGGCGAACGCTTCCCAGAGAATTTCGTCCTTGGAGTAGAAGCCTGCCGTCAACAGCGGCAGGGCAGCCAGTGCTGCACCGCCGACGATGAAGCTGGCATAGGCCAATGGCAATTTCTTCCACAGGCCGCCCATCTTGAAGATGTTCTGCTCGTGATGGCAGGCAACGATCACCGCACCGGAAGCCAGGAACAGCAGCGCCTTGAAGAAGGCGTGTGTCATCAGGTGGAAAATCGCGCCTTCCCATGCGCCTACGCCCAATGCCAGGAACATGTAACCGATCTGGCTCATGGTCGAGTAGGCGAGGATACGCTTGATGTCGGTCTGCACCAGTGCGGCGAAACCCGCCAGAACCAGCGTCACGCCGCCGACAATGCCGACCAGATGCAGTATGTCCGGTGCCAGTGCGAACAGGCCGTGAGTCCGCGCGATCAGGTAGACGCCCGCGGTAACCATGGTTGCTGCGTGGATCAGTGCCGAAACCGGTGTAGGACCGGCCATCGCATCTGCCAGCCAGGTTTGCAGTGGCAGTTGTGCCGATTTACCGACAGCACCGCCCAGCAGCATCAACGTTGCCAGCACGATCCAGAAATCGCCGACTTTGAAGTGCTCCGGTGCTTTGACCAGCAACTCCTGCACATTGAGCGTACCCAATTGCTGAAACAGGATGAAAAGGCCGATGGCCATGAACACGTCGCCGATACGCGTAACGATAAACGCCTTGAGTGCTGCGTTGCCGTTGTTACGGTTGCTGTAATAGAAACCGATCAACAGGTAGCTGCACAGGCCCACACCTTCCCAACCGAAGTAGAGGAACAGCAGGTTGTCGCCCAGAACAAGGAACAACATGCTGGCAATGAACAGGTTGGTGTAGGAGAAGAAGCGCGAGTAGCCCGCTTCACCGCGCATGTACCAGGACGCAAACAGGTGAATCAGGAAACCGACGCCAACCACTACGCCCAGCATCGTGACGGACAGACCGTCCAGATACAGCGCGAAGTTGGGCTGGAAGCCATCAACGTCCATCCAGCGCCACAGCACCTGGGTGTAGTGACCACCTTCCGGTGGTGCAACGTTGAACTGCCAGATGACCCAGGCCGTGACAATGGCTGACAGGCCGATAGAGCCGACGCCAATCAGCGCCGCGAGGTTTTCCGAGATGCGTCCGCGAGAGAACGACAGCAACAGAAAGCCGATGAGGGGGAATACGAAAGTCAGAAAGAGAAGATTCATCCGCGCATCTCGCTGGCAGCATCGATATCGAGAGTGTGGAAGCGGCGATACAGTTGCATAAGGATCGCCAGGCCGATACTGGCCTCGGCTGCCGCAAGGCTGATCACCAGGATGAACATGACCTGCCCATCCGGTTGCGCCCAACGACTGCCGGCAACTACGAACGCCAGTGCAGAGGCGTTCATCATGATTTCCAGACTCATCAAAACGAAGAGAATGTTACGGCGCACCATCAGGCCGACCAGACCCAGGCAGAACAGGACCCCGGCGACCGCCAGACCGTGCTCAAGAGGGATAGCATTCATTGGCTTGGCTCCTTGGCCTCGTTGCGGCCCAGATGGAATGCCGTGACGGCTGCAGCAAGCAGCAGCATCGAGGCGAGTTCCACCACCAGCAGATAAGGCCCGAACAGGCTGATGCCGACCGCCTTGGCGTCGACTGTGGTGTGACCGATTGCAGCGCCGGTTGGATTGGCGAACAGTACGTACAGTAACTCGGCCAGCAACAGCGTGCCGAGAATCACCGGACCAATCCAGATGCCGGGTTTGAGCCATGCACGCTCTTGCTGAACCGAGGCTGGGCCGAGGTTCAGCATCATCACCACAAACACGAACAGGACCATGATCGCGCCCGCATAGGCAATGACTTCCAGCACACCGGCAAACGGCGCACCGAGGCTGAAAAAAGTCATGGCCACAGCGATCAGCGAGATGATCAGGTAGAGCAGGGCATGCACCGGATTCGTGTTGGTGATCACCCGCAGGGTGGACACAACAGCGATACCGGATGCGAAGTAGAAAGCGAATTCCATCTTTACTTCCTTAAGGCAGCAAGCTCTTGACGTTGATCGGCTCGGCTTCATTCTGTGCGGAGCCCTTGGGCTTGCCGCCGATGGCCATACCGGCAACGCGATAGAAGTTGTAGTCAGGGTTCTTGCCGGGACCGGAGATCAGCAGATCTTCCTTCTCGTACACCAGATCCTGACGCTTGAAGTCGGCCATCTCGAAGTCCGGTGTAAGCTGGATTGCGGTAGTCGGACACGCTTCTTCACACAGGCCGCAGAAAATGCAGCGCGAGAAGTTGATACGGAAAAAGTCCGGGTACCAGCGTCCGTCTTCTGTCTCGGCCTTCTGCAGAGAAATACAGCCGACCGGGCATGCCACTGCACACAGGTTGCAGGCTACACAGCGCTCTTCGCCGTCAGGGTCGCGGGTCAGAACGATACGGCCGCGGTAGCGGGGCGGCAGATATACCTGTTCTTCGGGATATTGCAGGGTGTCGCGTTTGCGGAAGCCGTGGCCGAAGACCATGACCAGGCTGCGCAACTGGGTACCTGTACCCTTAACGATGTCACCAATATATTTGAACATGGGTCAAATCCTCACTGAACCGAGCCTGCCGGTGTGTTCAACAACACAATCGCAGCAGTCACCAGCAAATTGATCAGGGTCAGCGGCAGACAGAACTTCCAGCTGAAATCCATGACCTGGTCATAACGCGGGCGCGGGATGGAAGCGCGCAGCAGAATGAACAGCATGATGAAGAACGCGGTTTTCAAGGTGAACCAGAAGAATGCCAGCGATGGCAGAATGTCGAACGGGCCGTGCCAGCCACCGAAGAACAGCGTGACCAGCAGTGCCGAGATCAAAATGATCCCGATGTATTCGCCCACGAAGAACATGCCCCATTTCATGCCGGCATATTCAATGTGGTAGCCGTCAGCCAGTTCCTGCTCGGCTTCCGGTTGGTCGAACGGGTGGCGGTGAGTGACCGCAACACCCGCGATGAAGAACGTACAGAAGCCGAAGAACTGCGGAATGATGAACCACAGGTTCTGCGCCTGATATTCAACGATGTCGCGCATGTTGAACGAGCCGACCTGAACCACGATGCCCATCAGCGCGAGGCCCATGAACACTTCGTAGGATACGGTTTGTGCCGAAGCTCGCAGGCTGCCCAGCAGGGCGAATTTGTTATTGCTCGACCAGCCGGCGAACAGCACCGCATACACCGACAGACCCGCCATGGCGAAGAAGAACAGCAGACCGATGTTCAGGTCCGCCACGCCCCAGGTCGGGGTGATCGGGATGACCGCAAAGGCGATCAGCAGGGCGCTCATGGCAACCACCGGCGCCAGGGTGAAGATCACCTTGTCGGCGAACGGTGGGGTCCAGTCTTCCTTGAAGAACATCTTCAGCATGTCGGCTGCGATCTGGAACATGCCGAACGGACCCACACGGTTCGGACCATAACGGTCCTGCCACCAGCCCAGCAGACGACGTTCGATGAAGCTCAGCAGGGCACCACAAACCACGACCGCCAGCAACACCACGATGGCCTTGACCACTGCAATGATTGCGTCGATCACATCAGGGGTAAACCAGGTCATTGCGCTGCCTCCTGCAGACCGTCAACGGATTTGCCGAAGAGTGCTGGCGGAATGCCAGGCAGTCCTGCCGGCAATGCCACAAGGCCCGCGCCCAGTTCTTCGTTGATGCGCAACGGCAAGGTCAGCAATTCACCGCCAACGCTCAAGGAGAGCAGGGCACCATCGTTGACACCCAGGCGATCGGCTTCGGATTTGGCCAGCGCTACATAAGCCTGCGGGATACGTTCCTGAACCGGAGCGGCCAGAGACGAAGTTTCATCGCTGCCGAACAGATGAAAGAACGGCACGACCTGCCAGGTGCCGCGCTCTGGAGAGAACGCACGTGGCACGCTGGAGAACCACGACAGACCATCGCCCTGGCTTTCGATCAGGCGAGTGCCCGGGTCGCCGGCGCGCAAGTGACCGCCGACTTCGTCCTGGAATTTGTTCCAGGCCTGCGGCGAGTTCCAACCCGGAGACCAGGCGAACGGCACTTGCTGACGAGGTTCGGCGGAACCTGAATAACCTTCCATGGAGAAGGAGAACGCTGTATCGATGTCTTGCGAGGTGCGCGGCTCATGCACGCTGATGTTGGCGCGCATCGCCGTGCGACCACTGTAGCGCAGTGGTTCACGAGCCAGTTTAAGGCCCTTGATCCGGAACGAGGCAGACGGCGCAGCGTTGACGATACCCGCCAGTTGCGGGGTGCTGCTGGCGCAGGCTTCGGTGACGTGATCGAGTTGCGTCCAGTCGACCGGCTTGTTCAACAAGGTGGCGCGCAGGGCATGCAGCCAGCGCCAGCCCTCGTGAACCAGAATGCTGGCATCCAGGTAGGTCGGATCGAACACCTGGAAGAAGCGCTGGGCGCGGCCTTCCTGGCTGACCAGCGTGCCGTCGCCTTCCGCGAAGCTGGCAGCTGGCAAGACCAGATGCGCACGATCACTGGTCGGGGTTTTCTGGTGGTCGGCGACGATCACGACTTTCGCAGCGCTCAGCGAAGCGTCGACGATTTTGGCGTCTACACGGCGATACAGATCGTTTTCCAGTACCACAATGGCGTCGGCCTGACCGGAAATCACTGCTTGCAGGGCGGCATCGACAGAATCGCCACCAAACATCGCCAGACCCATGCTGTTGGCTTCCGGCACGATCAGGCTGATGGAGCCTTGCTTGTCACGCAGCTTCAAGGCCTTGGCAATGTTTGCCGCCGCCTCGATCAGCGCTGTCGAACCCAGCGAGCTGCCGGAAATGATCAGCGGACGTTTGGCCGCGAGCAGGGCATCGGCAATACGTTGCGCCAGTTCCAGCGCCTCGCTGTCCAGACCTTCTACGGCCGGGGCGCTGGCGTCCAGTGCATGTGCAACGGCGAAACCGATGCGAGCCAGGTCGTCAGGTGCAGCGTGCACGCATTCTTCTGCGATATCGTCGAGCCTGGTTTCAGCCAGGCTGGCGATGAACAGCGGATTGAGCTCGTGCTGGCCGATGTTCTTCACGGCCGCGTCGAGCCACGGCTGGACTTTCATCGCCGCAGCCATGTCTTCAGCCTTGCCTTTGACGGCTTGGCGCAAGCCCAGGGCCATACGTGCCGCCGTCTGGGTCAGGTCCTCGCCGAGGACGAAGATGGCATCGTGATCTTCGATGTCACGCAGGGTCGGGATCGGCAGCGGGCTGTCATTCAGCACCTTGAGGATCAGGCGCACACGCTCCAGCTCGCCGGCTTCGATGCCGCTGTAGAAATGCTCGGCTCCGACCAGCTCGCGCAGTGCGTAGTTGCTTTCGAGGCTGGCGCGAGGTGAGCCAATACCAACGATGTTGCGGCCGCGCAACAGATCCGCTGCCTTGTCCAGTGCTTCGTCAAGGCTCAGTTTGACCTGGCCTTCAGCGAGCAGTGGCTGACGTGGACGGTCTGTGCGGTTGACGTAGCCATAGCCGAAACGGCCGCGGTCGCAGAGAAAGTACTGGTTGACCGAGCCGTTGTAGCGGTTTTCGATGCGGCGCAATTCACCGTAGCGCTCACCCGGGCTAATGTTGCAGCCGCTGGAGCAACCGTGGCAGATGCTTGGCGAGAACTGCATGTCCCACTTGCGGTTGTAGCGCTCGGAGTGGGTTTTGTCGGTGAACACACCGGTCGGACAGACCTCGGTGAGGTTGCCGGAGAACTCGCTTTCCAGCGTGCCGTCTTCAACGCGACCGAAGTAAACATTGTCGTGAGCGCCGTAAACGCCCAGGTCAGTGCCGCCTGCGTAGTCTTTATAGAAGCGTACGCACCGATAACAGGCGATGCAGCGGTTCATCTCATGCGCGATGAACGGCCCCAGCTCCTGATTCTGGTGAGTACGCTTGGTGAAGCGATAACGGCGCTCGTTGTGGCCGGTCATCACTGTCATGTCCTGCAGGTGGCAGTGACCGCCTTCTTCGCAGACCGGGCAGTCATGCGGGTGGTTGGTCATCAGCCATTCGACAACACTGGCCCGGAAGGCCTTGGACTCTTCATCTTCGATGGAGATCCAGGTGTTGTCGGTGGCTGGCGTCATGCAGGACATGACGATACGACCACGGGTGTCGTTCTCGTCGGTGTACTGCTTGACCGCGCACTGGCGACAGGCGCCAACGCTGCCAAGGGCGGGGTGCCAGCAGAAATAAGGGATATCGAGGCCCAGCGACAGACATGCCTGTAACAGGTTGTCTGCACCATCGACTTCGAGCGCTTTGCCGTCTACGTGAATAGTAGCCATGGTTCAAAGGTCTTCGTTGGCCCGTTGTCAGCGGGCGTGGCTAATGGAATCTCGGTAGTACCCGTATCGTTCAGCCCGGAGGGCGTCAGCAGGTACGAGGACGGCAGCCCGAACAGCCGCCGACCGTTGTGTCTTGTTATGCGCCGACCACGGTCGGACTTTTGCCCGGAACGAGCGTGGTTGCGCTGGCTGGCGCAATACCTGCTTCGAACTCCGAACGGAAATACTTGATCGCACTGCCCAGCGGTTCAACAGCGCCCGGTGCATGGGCGCAGAAGGTCTTGCCTGGGCCGAGGAAATTGACCAGACCCAGCAGGGTTTCGATATCCCCCGGCTGCCCCTGACCCTTCTCGATGGCGCGAAGCATTTTTACGCTCCATGGCAAACCGTCGCGGCATGGGGTGCAGAAGCCGCAGGACTCCTGAGCGAAGAACTCTTCCATGTTGCGCAGCAGTGAAACCATGTTGACCGAATCGTCGACGGCCATCGCCAGACCGGTGCCCATCCGGGTACCGACCTTGGCAATACCGCCTGCGTACATCTGGGCGTCCAGATGCTCTGGCAGCAGGAAACCCGTACCGGCGCCGCCGGGTTGCCAGCACTTGAGCTTGAAGCCATCGCGCATGCCACCGGCGTAGTCTTCGAACAGTTCGCGAGCCTGTACGCCAAATGGCAGCTCCCACAAACCCGGGTTTTTAACCTTGCCGGAGAAGCCCATCAGCTTGGTGCCGTGGTCTTCACTGCCTTCGCGGGCCAGCGACTTGTACCAGTCGTTGCCGTTATTGACGATGGCGGGCACGTTGCACAGGGTTTCGACGTTGTTTACACAGGTCGGCTTGCCCCAGACGCCTACGGCAGCAGGGAAGGGCGGCTTGGAGCGCGGGTTGGCGCGGCGGCCTTCCAGCGAGTTGATCAGCGCGGTTTCTTCACCGCAGATGTAACGACCGGCACCGGTGTGTACGAACAATTCGAAGTCGAAGCCGGTGCCTAGGATGTTCTTGCCCAGCAGACCGGCAGCCTTCGCTTCGGCCACGGCGCGGTTCAAGTGCCTGGCGGCCGTTACGTATTCGCCACGCAGGAAGATATAGCCACGATAGGCTTTCAGCGCACGCGCACTGATCAGCATGCCCTCGACCAGCAGATGGGGCAGTTGCTCCATCAGCATGCGGTCTTTCCAGGTATTGGGTTCCATCTCATCCGCATTGCACAGCAAATAGCGGATGTTCATGGATTCGTCTTTGGGCATCAGGCCCCATTTAACGCCGGTAGGGAAGCCCGCACCGCCGCGGCCTTTGAGGCCCGAGTCCTTGACCGACTGGACGATATCGTCAGGCAACTGTTGCGTCAGCGCCTTGCGCGCTGCTGCATAACCGTCTTTGGCCTTATACTCGTCGAGCCAGACCGGCTCGCCGTCGTCGCGCAGACGCCAGGTCAGCGGATGGGTTTCTGCCGTGCGCGCAATGCGATTGGCAGGGCCGAAGGAAGTGATGGTCATAGGTAACCCTCCAGCATCTTGGCAACGCCAGCAGGCTGTACATCGCCGAAAGTGTCGTCGTCGACCATCACGGCCGGCGCCTTGTCACAGTTGCCGAGGCAGCAGACCGGCAGCAAGGTGAAGCGACCGTCAGCGGTGGTCTGACCCAGGCCGATGCCCAGTGAACTCTTGATCTCGTCTACCACGTTTTCGTGGCCGCCGATGAAGCACACCATGCTGTTGCAGACGCGAATGATGTGGCGTCCGACCGGCTGGCGGAAGATCTGGCTGTAGAAGGTGGCAACACCTTCGACGTCGCTGGCGGGGATGCCGAGCAAATCGCCGATTGCGTAGATGGCACCATCGGGCACCCAGCCACGCTCTTTCTGAACGATCTTCAGGGCCTCGATGGACGCCGCGCGCGGGTCTTCGTAGTGATGCATCTCGTGCTCGATGGCCGAGCGCTCGGTTTCGCTCAGGGCGAAACGGTCAGTCTGGATTAGCGGGCTATTCATGCTTAGCGGTCCACGTCGGCCATAACGAAATCGATACTACCCAGGTACGCGATCAAGTCCGCGACCATGCTGCCTTTGATCACCGAAGGGATCTGCTGCAGGTGCGGGTAACTCGGGGTGCGGATCCGGGTACGGTAGCTCATGGTGCCGCCGTCGCTCGTCAGGTAATAGCTGTTGATACCCTTGGTCGCTTCGATCATCTGGAAGGACTCGTTGGCCGGCATGACCGGGCCCCACGAAACCTGCAGGAAGTGCGTGATCAGGGTTTCGATGTGCTGCAGGGTGCGCTCTTTCGGTGGCGGCGTGGTCAGCGGATGATCCGCCTTGTACGGGCCTTCCGGCATGTTGCGCATGCACTGATCGATGATCTTGATGCTCTGGCGCATCTCTTCTACGCGGACCATGCAGCGGTCGTAGGCATCGCCATTGGCGGCCAGCGGTACTTCAAACTCGAAGTTCTCGTAGCCGGAGTAAGGGCGTGCCTTGCGCAAGTCGAAATCGCAGCCGGTGGAGCGCAGGCCTGCACCGGTGACGCCCCATTCCAGGGCCTCTTTGGTGTTGTACGCGGCAACGCCCACGGTACGGCCCTTTAGGATGCTGTTCTGCAGGGCAGCCTTGGTGTATTCGTCGAGGCGCTTGGGCAGCCAGTCGACGAAGTCCTTGACCAGTTTCTCCCAGCCACGAGGCAGGTCGTGGGCAACCCCGCCGATGCGATACCAGGCCGGATGCAGACGGAAACCGGTAATGGCTTCGATCACGGTGTAGGCTTTTTGGCGGTCGGTGAACGTAAAGAACACCGGCGTCATGGCACCCACGTCCTGGATGTAGGTACCCAGGAACAGCAGGTGGCTGGTGATACGGAAGAACTCGGCCATCATGATGCGGATGACGTCGACCTTTTCCGGCACCTTGATGCCTGCCAGTTTTTCGACCGAGAGTACGTAAGGCAGGTTGTTCATCACCCCGCCGAGATAATCGATGCGGTCGGTGTACGGGATGAAGCTGTGCCAGGACTGGCGCTCGGCCATCTTCTCTGCACCACGGTGGTGGTAGCCGATGTCCGGAACGCAGTCGACGATTTCTTCGCCATCCAGCTGCAGAATGATACGGAACGCACCGTGAGCGGAAGGGTGGTTCGGCCCCAGGTTGAGGAACATGTAGTCCTCGTTCGCGCCAGAACGTTTCATGCCCCAGTCTTCCGGACGGAAACGTGCGGCTTCCTCTTCCAGTTGCTGTTTGGCGAGTGTCAGGCTGTAGGGGTCAAACTCCGTCGCGCGGGCAGGGAAGTCCTTGCGCAGCGGGTGACCTTCCCAGGTTGGCGGCATCATGATGCGGCTTAGATGCGGGTGTCCCGGAAAGTCGATTCCGAACATGTCCCAGACTTCGCGCTCATACCAGTTGGCATTTGGCCAGATACTGGTGATGGTTGGCACACTCAGGTCGCTTTCAGACAGCGCTACCTTGATCATCACGTCGCTGTTTCGCTCGATCGACAGCAGGTGATAGAACACGGTGAAATCTGCACCGGGCAGGCCGCGACGGTTGGTACGCAGACGCTCGTCCACGCCATGCAGGTCATAGAGCATGGAGTAGGGCTTGGGCACGTTGCGCAGGAACGTCAGAATTTCAAACAGTCGGGCGCGCTCGACCCACAGCACGGGCATACCGGTGCGAGTCGGCTGGGCAGTGAAAGCCTCGGCACCAAAACGGTTGTTCAGTTCAACGACGACATCTTGGTCGTCAGCCTTGTAAGGCGGGATGTACAGAGCGTTGTCTGCAGTCATAGGTCTCAATCACTTCGGTCAACGTACAGAATCAACCCCGGTTCCTGTCTTTTTTATAAGAAGAACGGGCTGGATCAGACTTCGTCGGGGCTGCGCAGGTTGGTCACCTGAATACGCTGTTCGCGGCGCTGTTCCTTTTGCGACGGCATCTCGGCGCGGTATACGCCTTGATCGCCAACGACCCAGGAAAGAGGGCGACGCTCCTTGCCGATGGATTCCTGCAGCAGCATCAAGCCTTGCAGAAATGCTTCGGGGCGGGGCGGGCAGCCGGGCACGTAGACATCCACGGGAAGGAATTTGTCCACCCCCTGGACCACTGAGTAGATGTCGTACATGCCACCGGAGTTGGCACATGAACCCATGGAGATGACCCACTTGGGTTCGAGCATTTGCTCGTAGAGACGCTGGATGATCGGTGCCATCTTGATGAAGCAGGTACCGGCAATGACCATGAAATCCGCCTGCCGTGGCGACGCCCGGATAACTTCCGCACCGAAACGCGCGATATCGTGAGGGGCCGTGAAGGCGGTGGTCATTTCCACATAGCAGCACGACAGGCCGAAATTGTAGGGCCACAGGGAGTTTTTACGTCCCCAGTTGACCGCACCATTCAGCACGTCTTCCAGCTTGCCCATGTAGATGTTTTTGTGGACTTGATCTTCTAACGGATCGGAAACGGTTTCCCGTTTGCCGATGGGGTACTGCTCGTTAGGAGCGTCCGGGTCGATCCTGGTGAGATTATATTGCATCGCCAAAGCCTCATTGTTTCAGCTTCGCTTGCCGATTACGGCGACCTTCAGGAGCCCAGTCAAGAGCGCCAACCCGCCATAGGTAGACAAGACCTGCCAACAGAATTGCTATGAAAACGAGAGCTTCGACGAATCCGGTCCAGCCGCTTTCGCGGACGGACACAGACCAGGCAAAGAGAAAGAGGGCTTCGATGTCAAAGATCACGAAGAGCATCGCGACCAGATAGAATTTTGCGGAGAGCCGCAGGCGCGCACTGCCGGTAGGCAGCATGCCGGATTCGAAAGGTTCGTTCTTGCTGCGGCCCCAGGCTTTGCTTCCGAGCAGGCTGGACAGGCCGAGCATGAAGGCGCAGAGGCCGACAACACCCAAAAGGAAAATGGCGAAGCCCCAGTTGTGGGCAATCAGACCTGTCGATTCGGGCATGCTGGCAGTCCTTGTTAGAGAGCAAAGGTCTCTGTGCTTGATAAAGAGTCGAGGCAGTGACGAAATGTCGCAGTGCGGTCAACGGATTGATTTTATGTGCAAACAGTTGGCAAGTAAATTTTCTACATGAAATTTATTTACGAAATTAATCGCCCGCCGTCCTTTATCAGGGCTGTAAGGCATGCCAGCCGGGCGTCAGCAAGGTTTTGGCTAATTATGTTTCTCGGTGACGAAAAGGAACGAAAGGCAATTTGAATGATAATTAATATCATTTAAATGGACCTGTATAGTTCGCCAAAGGATACTCGGAGCATAGTTATGAAGGACACCGCTTATAAAGTGCGGTTTTTGTAGCATCTGTTCGTGAGCTGCACATTGTCCGAAATCAATACAGGCACTATCTGATACAAAACACAGACCGCCCTTACGGACGGTCTGTGTTTTCAACGCGTTGCGCGGTGTCTCAGTGGAATTGCTCTTCTTCCGTCGAGCCGGTCAGTGCGGTTACCGACGATACGCCGCCCTGAATCACGGTGGTCATGTCATCGAAATACCCCGTGCCCACTTCCTGCTGGTGGGCCACGAAGGTATAGCCCTTGGCAGCATCGGCGAATTCCTGTTCCTGTAGCTTCACGTAGGCAGTCATGTCGTTGCGGGCGTAGTCGTGCGCCAGGTTGAACATGCTGTGCCACATGTTGTGAATGCCTGCCAGGGTGATGAACTGGTGCTTGTAGCCCATGGCCGAAAGCTCGCGCTGAAACTTGGCGATGGTTGCGTCGTCGAGGTTTTTCTTCCAGTTGAAGGACGGCGAGCAGTTGTAGGAAAGCAACTGGTCCGGGTACTCCTTCTTGATTGCTTCGGCGAAGCGGCGTGCCTCGTCCAGATCCGGCTTGGCGGTTTCACACCAGATCAGGTCGGCATAAGGCGCGTAGGCGAGGCCGCGGGAGATTGCCTGATCCAGACCGGCACGTACTTTGTAGAAGCCCTCATGAGTCCGTTCGCCGGTCACGAACGGCTTGTCATAGGGGTCGCAATCGGAAGTCAGCAAGTCGGCAGCGTTGGCGTCGGTGCGGGCCAGAATGATCGTCGGCACACCGGCCACATCGGCGGCCAGGCGCGCAGCAACCAGTTTCTGGACCGCTTCCTGAGTCGGGACAAGTACTTTGCCGCCCATGTGGCCGCATTTCTTCACCGATGCCAACTGATCTTCAAAATGCACCCCGGCGGCCCCCGCCTCGATCATGCTTTTCATCAGCTCGTACGCATTGAGCACGCCGCCGAATCCGGCCTCTGCGTCGGCCACGATGGGCGCGAAATAGTCGATATAACCTTCGTCACCCGGAGCCTTGCCGGCTTTCCACTGGATCTGATCGGCGCGGCGGAACGAATTGTTGATGCGTTTGACCACGGTTGGCACCGAGTCGACTGGATACAGCGACTGATCCGGGTACATCGATTCGGCAGAGTTGTTATCGGCAGCAACCTGCCAGCCGGAAAGGTAGATGGCCTGAATACCGGCCTTGACCTGCTGCACGGCCTGACCGCCGGTCAGAGCGCCCATGCAGTTGACGAAGTCCTTGTCTGGCCGGAAAGACGGCCTGGCGCCTTGGGTCACCAGGTTCCACAGTTTGTCAGCGCCCAGCCGTGCAAAGGTGTGTTCGGGTTGAACCGAGCCACGCAAGCGGACCACATCGGCTGCGGAGTAGGTACGGGTCACGTTTTTCCAGCGCGGATTTTCGGCCCAGTCTTTTTCGAGAGCGGCTATTTGTTGTTCGCGTGTCAGTGCCATTTTGTAAACCCCGAGAAGTAGGTCTTGATTAGAAGTCCTGCTCCGCCAAAACGCCTCGTTTATCGAAGGCACTGTAGATGGCTGCTCGCTGCTCGGAGAGCGACAATCAAAGGCTTTTTGCGCAGCCTCCGATCAGCGGGAGCGAGGCAATCATGCCTCGGGGTATCGGGGTCGTCAAACGATTTGTAGTGCTTTTTAAGTATCACTACATAATTGCGTAATCAGACTGGTGAGTCACTAAAAGGCCCGTAGGTGCTGGGTTTCGCGCCAGCGCAGGCTACTCGAGGGTTTCGACCTTTACGCGCAAAATCATGTCTTCACGACCCTGGGTGGAGTAGCGTTGTGCAAGGCCACGCTGATCAGCAACCGATTGATCGCTATTACTCGCCAGCGTGATCCATTCTCCGAGCCGGCCGCTGACCTGGCTATCGGTACTTTGCACTTTTATGGCATCAGCGCGCTCCTGACTCATGCGGTCATGGTTGGTGCTGATGCTCAGGTGAACGGTATCGCCGGTCACACTGGCAGTGACGTAAAAGCCCTGGGTTACATTGCGATATTCAGTATTGCTTTGGGAGTAGCCATAGGAATCCGTGGACGAGGAGGTCAGTGGAACGCTCTGGCCGATCTGGATAAGTGCTGGCGTACCTTCGCTGGTCTGCACTTGCTGCACGCCGCCCTCACGGCTGGTGGTGCCGTATTCTATGACGCGTGAGCCACTGCTGTTGCGCGCCGCGTTTTCGCTGGTGTCGACGCTGATCAGCAGGCGTTTAGGCGCGGTATCGAGTTGCGCGATAAGGCTGCGAAGCTCTTCTATCTTGCGCGACTCTGCATTGACAATCAGTTGATTGCCATAAGCGCTGACGGAGCCTTCGGTGCCTAGAAAGGATTTAGCTACGGGTAGTAGATCGGCACTGGTGCGGTAATTGAGAGGAACGACTTCGGTCGCTGAAAGGGCCTGAGTACTGAATGCGATCAGCACTGAGGTGATTACCACGTTAAGCAGGTTACGGACTGACATGATCATTCTCCGCGATAAGCGCGTAAAGCATGAGTTTGCCAGTGTATCGGCTATAGCCGGGCAAGCTGAATGGGGCGACACAAAAACGCCCTGGCATTTTTCGTCTCGACCTGAAAAGCGTCTAGCGAAAAAGGGCAGGGCGATCATCATGTAGTGCTTTGAAACGTGCCTACATAATCAGGTTTCAGGTGTCTCGCGGCGCATCTCGACGTGCGGTAAACCGGCTTCGAGAAACTCGTCACTGACCACGGCAAACCCGAAGCGCTGGTAAAACTCGACGGCCTGCACTTGAGCGCTGAGCTTCAGCGGCTCCAGTCCACGTTGTTCGGCCTCGTGGATCACCGCACCGAGCAACGCTTCACCGACTTTCATGCCGCGCCAGTCCTTGAGAACCGACAGCCGACCGATTTCACCGTCGGGCAGCAGGCGAGCGGTGCCTACTGCGTATTCCCCTTCATAGGCGAGAAAATGCACGGCAGTCGCATCTTCAGCGTCCCACTCCAGCTCCGGTGGCACCGATTGCTCGGCGATGAATACCGAATCGCGTATGCGCCGGATGTCGGCGTTGTTTTTCTGCCATTGTGCGACAGCTACGGTGACTTTATTCATCGGCAAATCCCAGACTTCCTTGTTTTACGAGTTCGCAAAGCAGATTGCGTCCATCGTCATCGGCCAACCATTGGCCGAGGTTTTCACTGTGCAATGCGTCGGCAGCACAGATCAGTTTAAGCAATTCGCGCAGACTGCCCGGCAACAGGCGGCTCTGACCACTGGCAAACAGTAGCAGATCGTCGTCGACTTCAGACCAGGCCAGTCTTGCACTCGGGTTGCGAATCAGCACCGCGCCCTGTTCGAGGCTGTCGAGCAAGTCGTCTTCCTCCAGTTCCGGGCCGGTCACCAGTTCAGGGTAGCGCGGTTCGGTCATGAACTGGCCGAACCAGGTCAGCAGCAGGCGCTCGTCACTCATGTGTTCGGTCAGCAGCGCTTTGAGTCGGTCCAGCGCATCGTGCTGGATCTGATGCGGATCGCTGACCGGTTGCGCGTCCGCGTCGGTATAGCGCTCTTCATCCGGGATGAACTGGCTGAGGAAATCGGTGAAATGAGTCAGGACCTCGGCAGCGCTTGGCGCGCGGAAACCGACCGAGTAGGTCAGGCAGTCGTCGACGGCAACGCCGCAGTGAGCCAGGCGTGGCGGCAGGTAAAGCATGTCGCCCGGTTCCAGCGTCCACTCTTCGGTTTTTTCGAATTCGGCAAGGATGCGCAGGTCGGCATGCTGCAGCAGCGGGCTTTCTGCATCGCACATTTGGCCGATCTGCCAATGACGCTTGCCGTGGCCCTGAAGCAGGAACACGTCATAGTTATCGAAATGCGGGCCGACGCTGCCACCTGGGGCGGCGTAGCTGATCATCACATCGTCAATGCGCCAGCTGGGCAGGAAGCGGAAGTTTTCCAGCAGTTCGCTGACTTCTGGAACGAACTGGTCCACGGCCTGCACCAGCAGGGTCCAGTCGCGTTCGGGCAGCTTGCTGAATTCATCCTCCGCAAAGGGACCGCGACGCAGCTCCCAGGGACGCTCGCCGTGTTCGAGGACCAGGCGGGACTCGACTTCTTCCTCTAGAGCAAGGCCAGCCAGCTCGTCCGCATCGATCGGGCTTTGAAAGTCCGGCAGAGCCTGGCGGATCAGCAGTGGTTTTTTCTGCCAGTAGTCACGCAGAAAAACGCGTGCACTGATGCCGCCCAGAAGTTGCAGAGGAATATCAGGATTCATGTGTAAGCCCTTGAAATGAAAACGCCCGGCACAGCCGGGCGTGTGCAATTTTTTTGCGTGTCAGATGCGCTTGGCCTGAGCCGCTGCGTTACCGATGTAGTTGGCTGGCGTGAGCTTTTTCAGCTCGGCCTTTGCTTCGGCAGGCATGTCCAGACCGTCGATGAAAGTCTGCAGCGCTTCCGGGCCGATGCCCTTGCCGCGTGTCAGTTCTTTCAGTTTTTCGTACGGGTTTTCGATGTTGTAACGACGCATGACGGTCTGAATCGGCTCTGCCAGAACTTCCCAGCACGCGTCCAGATCGGCAGCAATGCGCTGCTCGTTCAGTTCCAGCTTGCTGATGCCCTTGAGGCTGGCTTCGTAAGCAATAACGCTGTGGGCGAAACCGACGCCCAGGTTGCGCAGTACGGTGGAGTCAGTCAGGTCGCGCTGCCAGCGAGAGACAGGCAGTTTGCTCGCCAGATGCTGGAACAGCGCGTTGGCGATGCCCAGATTGCCTTCGGAGTTTTCGAAGTCGATCGGGTTGACCTTGTGTGGCATGGTCGACGAGCCGATTTCGCCAGCAATGGTGCGCTGCTTGAAGTAGCCCAGGGATATATAGCCCCAGATATCGCGGTCGAAGTCGATCAGGATAGTGTTGAAACGCGCAATCGCATCAAACAGCTCGGCGATGTAGTCATGCGGTTCGATTTGGGTGGTGTACGGGTTGAAGCCCAGCCCCAGCTCGTCTTCGATGAACGCGCGTGCGTTGGCTTCCCAGTCGATATCGGCATAAGCGGAGAGGTGGGCATTGTAGTTGCCGACCGCACCGTTGATCTTGCCCAGCAAGGGCACTGCGGCGATCTGGTTGATCTGGCGTTCCAGACGGTAAACCACGTTGGCCAATTCCTTGCCCAGCGTGGTCGGGGACGCTGGCTGACCGTGGGTACGCGAGAGCATCGGCACGTCGGCGAAGCGGATCGCCAGTTCACGGATAGCATCGGCAATCTGGCGCATCAGCGGCAGCATCACAGTGTCACGGCCTTCACGCAGCATCAGGGCGTGAGACAGGTTGTTGATGTCCTCGCTGGTGCAGGCAAAGTGGATGAACTCGCTGACCTTGTCCAGCTCCGGCAGCTTGGCAGCCTGCTCCTTGAGCAGATACTCAACGGCTTTGACGTCGTGGTTGGTGGTGCGCTCGATCTCTTTCACGCGCTCGGCGTGCTCAACCGAGAAGTCTTCAGCCAGGGTGTCGAGGATGGCGTTGGCTTGCGCAGAGAACGCCGGGACTTCGGTAATCTGCGGGTGGGCCGCCAGACGCTGGAGCCAGCGAACTTCAACCATCACACGGAAACGGATCAGGCCGTATTCGCTGAAAATAGGGCGCAAGGCCTGGGTTTTGCCGGCGTAGCGGCCATCAACAGGGGAAACCGCAGTGAGCGAAGAAAGCTGCATGGGATGCTCTCGGACAGTCGGGCAACGAAAAGGGCGCATATCATACATGAAAAGTCACTCGGACCGGAGCCCGCTGACCAGCGTAGACAGCGCCGTGCCTGTGGTGGTGAAGGTCATTGGTGCGTGGCGGATCAGCCGTGCAGCAATGGGTAGAGTTCTTTCAATAGCTTGCGACGGCTGAACACCAGTTGCCAGCGATGACCGCCAACTTGTCGCCACAGGCGTGCGGAGCGAATGCCTGCCAGCAGGATGGCGCGAATCTTCGACGCGTTGTTCGGTTGCTGCAGGTTGCGCATGTCGCCCTGGACCTGAATGCGTTGGCGCAGGGTGCTCAGGGTGTCTTCATAAAGGGCGCCGGTCGCAGCGATCACGTTTTCGTGAGCGATGCCGAAATGTTCGACCTGAGACTGAATCACCGGGATGCGCCTGCCGATGATTTCGAGCAAGTCGTCGCGCTTGGCCAGCTGTCGCTCCAGGCCGAGCATCGACAGGGCGTAACGCAGCGGTTCGCGCTGCAGTGTTGCAGGATCGCGTTCCAGAGCGCTGGCCATGGCGCGATAGCCTTCGTGCAGGTTGAGGTCATCGCCGCCGTAGACGTCCAGCGTATCCTTCGGGTCAACCACCAGCAGGCTGCCGAGCATGCAGCTCAGCGCGGCTTCGCTGACCTGTCCGGTCTTGGCGATCCGGTCGACCAGTACGGCGGCCTGAAATACGCCACCCAGAGCGATCAGTTGTTCCTGAATCGGGGTCATCAACGCTTGTCCTTGCTGGTCCAGGGTTCGGCAATTTCGATCACGCCGCCGCCCAGACATATTTCGCCATCGTAGAACACCACGGACTGTCCGGGTGTGACGGCCCGCTGCGGATCATCGAATGTGGCTCGGTAGCCGTCGGCGGTCTTTTCCAGTGTGCATGGCTGGTCGCCCTGACGATAACGGACTTTGGCCGTGAGTTTGCGCGGGCTGCTCAGATCAATCGGGTTGACCCAGTAGATTTCCGAAGACACCAGTGCGCGGGAGAACAGCCACGGGTGGTCGTTGCCCTGGCCAACGATCAGTTCGTTGTTGTCCAGATCCTTGACCAGCACGTACCACGGATCATCGCTGGCGTCCTTGAGGCCGCCAATCCCAAGGCCCTGGCGCTGGCCGATGGTGTGATACATCAGGCCGCTGTGACGACCGATGACTTCACCTTCGGTGGTCTTGATCTCTCCGGGCTGGGCGGGCAGGTACTGACGCAGGAAGTCGGTGAAACGGCGCTCGCCAATGAAGCAGATTCCGGTGGAGTCCTTCTTTTTAGCCGTCGCCAGGCCGTGTTTCTCAGCAATGGCACGTACTTCCGGTTTTTCCAGCTCGCCCACCGGAAACAGCGTCCGGGCGATCTGTTCGCCACCGACGGCATGCAGGAAGTAGCTTTGATCCTTGTTCGGGTCCAGGCCCTTGAGCAGTTCGGTGCGGCCATCGGTATCGCGACGGCGCACGTAGTGACCAGTGGCGATCAGGTCGGCACCCAGCATCAGCGCATAGTCGAGAAACGCCTTGAACTTGATTTCCCGGTTGCAAAGGATGTCCGGGTTGGGGGTGCGCCCGGCCTTGTACTCTTCAAGGAAATGTTCGAAGACATTGTCCCAGTACTCGGCAGCGAAGTTGGCCGTGTGCAGTTTGATGCCGATCTTGTCACACACGGCCTGGGCATCTGCCAGGTCTTCGCGGGCGGTGCAATATTCCGTTCCGTCGTCTTCTTCCCAGTTCTTCATGAACAAGCCTTCCACCTGATAACCCTGCTCCATGAGCAGTACGGCGGAAACGGAAGAGTCCACGCCGCCGGACATGCCGACTATGACGCGCTTCATTTCTGAGTTCGAGGGGGCTGGATCACGCATGGGGATTCAACGGCTGACCTGTAAAAGGACGCGATTCTATCAGGCTGAGGGCGTCGAGTCTCACGCCTTGTCGCGCAGCAGGTCGAGACTGAAATGTTCGGCATTGAGGTAATCGTCCAGGCAGCGCAGTACCAGCTCGCTGCGCCAGCGTTCCTGTTGGGCCAGCAGTTCCTCGCGAGTCAGCCAGACGGCGCCAATGATGCCTTCGTCCAGCTGATATTCAGGGTTATGGCGTATGGCCTTGGCGGCGAAACATATCCGCTGGTAGGTCACGCCGTTGCTCGGCGCGGTGTACAGGTAAATGCCCACCACGCTGGTCAGTTCGACATCCCAGCCGGTTTCTTCAAGAGTCTCCCGCACTGCCGCACGTTGCAGGCTCTCGTTCGGGTCGAGGTGCCCGGCGGGTTGGTTGAGTACGGCGCGTCCGCCTTTCATTTCTTCGACGAACAGGAAGCGTCCCTGATCTTCGACGATGGTGGCGACGGAAACGTGGGCTTGCCAGGTCATGGATTGATCCTCTGCTGCCAGATAAGAATGTTCAGTATGTGGCCTGCCGGTCTGTCTTTGGCTTTAATGCAAAAGCCCCGACACGCGGGCCGGGGCTTTTGGCTGGGCGACGCAGTAATGCGTCGCACCGGTCTCATGCCGCTTACGCTTTCAACGCATCGATAGCTGCGTTGAGCGTGGCGCTTGGGCGCATGGCCTTGCTGGTGACTTCCGGGTTAGGGAAGTAGTAGCCGCCAATTTCTACCGGCTTGCCCTGAACAGCGTTCAGCTCGGCAACGATTTTTTCTTCGTTGTCAGTCAGGGTTTTGGCCAAAGGCGTGAACTGTGCCTTGAGGTCTGCATCGTCGTTTTGAGCAGCCAGTGCCTGAGCCCAGAACAGGGTCAGGTAGAAATGGCTGCCGCGGTTGTCGATGCCGCCGACCTTGCGCGAAGGCGACTTGTTGCGGTCCAGGAACTCGCCAGTGGCCTGGTCGAGGGTCTTGGACAGAACCAGCGCTTTCGGGTTGTTGTAGGCATTGCCCAGATGTTCCAGGGACGCCGCCAGAGCCAGAAACTCGCCCAGCGAATCCCAGCGCAGGAAGTTTTCTTCAACAAACTGCTGCACATGCTTGGGAGCCGAACCGCCAGCGCCGGTTTCGAACAGACCGCCGCCGTTCATCAGCGGAACGATCGACAGCATTTTCGCACTTGTGCCCAGTTCCATAATCGGGAACAGGTCGGTCAGGTAATCGCGAAGCACGTTGCCCGTTACCGAGATCGTGTCCTTGCCGGCGCGAGTGCGTTCCAGGGTCAGCTTCATCGCGTCGACAGGTGACAGGATCTGGATATCCAGGCCCGACGTGTCGTGGTCGCCCAGGTACTTGCGGACTTTCTCGATCATCACGCTGTCATGGGCGCGAGACGAATCCAGCCAGAAGATAGCCGGTGTGTTGCTGGCGCGAGCGCGGTTGACGGCCAGTTTTACCCAATCCTGGATCGGCGCGTCCTTGGCCTGACACATGCGCCAGATATCGCCCGCTTCGACGTTCTGTTCCATCAGCAGGTTGCCCTGGCTGTCGGTTACACGAACCACGCCGTTGGTCTGGATGTGGAAAGTCTTGTCGTGGGAGCCATATTCTTCGGCTTTTTGAGCCATCAGGCCAACGTTCGGTACGCTGCCCATAGTGGTCGGGTCGAATGCGCCATTTTTCTTGCAGTCTTCGATGACCGCTTGATAGATGGTGGCGTAGCAGCGATCCGGGATCACTGCCTTGGCATCGTGCAGTTGACCATCTGTGCCCCACATCTTGCCGGAGTCACGGATCATCGCTGGCATCGATGCGTCGACAATTACGTCGCTCGGCACGTGCAGGTTGGTGATGCCCTTGTCGGAGTTGACCATCGCCAGTTGTGGGCGAGTGGCGTAGACCGCTTCGATGTCAGCCTTGATTTCGGCCTGTTTTTCAGCAGGCAGGCTGGTGATGCGCTCGTACAGGTCACCGATGCCGTTGTTCAGGCTGAAGCCGATCTGCTTCAGCGTGTCAGCGTGCTTGGTCAATGCATCCTTGTAGAACTCATCAACGATCTGGCCGAACATGATCGGGTCGGAGATCTTCATCATGGTGGCTTTCAGATGCACCGAGAACAGAACGCCTTGCTTGCGGGCGTCTTCGATCTCGGCGGCAATGAAGCCGCGCAGAGCTTTGGCGCTCATTACCGAGCAGTCAACGACTTCGCCAGCCTTGACGGCGGTTTTTTCCTTCAGAACGGTGGTGGTGCCATCCTGAGCGATCAGTTCGATTTTAACGGTGTTGTCGGCTGCGATCTGGGCTGCTTTTTCGCTGCCGTAGAAGTCGCCGTTGCTCATGTGCGCAACGTGGGCCTTGGAGTCGGCAGACCAGGCGCCCATCTTGTGTGGGTGCTTGCGAGCGTAGTTCTTGACCGACAACGGTGCGCGACGATCGGAGTTGCCTTCGCGCAGCACCGGGTTCACGGCGCTGCCCTTGGTCTTGTCGTAGCGTGCGCGGGTTTCTTTTTCCGCGTCAGTGACAGGGTTTTCAGGGTAGTCGGGAATCTTGTAGCCCTGATCCTGAAGCTCCTTGATGGTCGCCTTCAATTGAGGGACCGAGGCACTGATGTTAGGCAGCTTGATGATGTTGGCTTCTGGCGTAGTGGCCAGTTTGCCCAGCTCGGCGAGATGATCCGGCACTTGTTGATCGGCGCCAAGCGACTCCGGGAAGCTTGAAAGAACACGGCCCGCCAGGGAGATGTCGCGCGTTTCCACGTCGATATCGGAGGAGGCTGTGAAAGCTTCGATAATAGGCAGCAGCGAATAGGTGGCGAGGGCCGGAGCTTCGTCGGTGAAGGTGTAGATGATCTTCGAGCGGTTGGACATTCGTATTAACTCTCTGTTTTGCTGAGCATGCACAAAATCTCGATACGCGCAGGGTATGCACTCTTGCCCACGGTTCGGCCATGGGCCCAGGTCGAGGTTCATTCGCGGTGATGTTGGGTGCATCAGTCGAGCGTCAAGCTGTCAGGCCAGGTAGCGACCCGACGCATAGGAAGGTTGAGGGTCTGATTTCAGACGGGTCAGCCTTTATGACTCTTCGGTCACGGCGCGAGTATATCAAACCATTGGCGCGAGGCATTAATGCTATGCGTGCTATCGAATAATGAACATCCGCCGTTGGTCGAACGACCGGGATGTCTACGAGGTGTCAATCAGGCGTCAAGAGGCGGGATCTGGCGGAGGAGTGGGGCGCTGATGGCTCTGTCACGGTAGGGGCATCCGCGGTGCAATAACCGCTAATTCGATACCCTGTGGAGTCGCATCGGTTCAAGCTACCAAAGCTGCGGTTTCTTAAGATCCGGTACAGGCTCATTGCGTGTTTCTGATTACTCAGTCAACTGGCGCGAAAGGCCATTGATCTGCTGTCAGGCTGTTTCCATGGAGGACTTCAAGCGTGTGCATGTTCAGGTTCATGCTCAGACGCAGCATGGGTTTCCTTCACGGGCTCACCTGCTTTAGCCAGCAATGGCGCGATATTCACGGCATGCAGCCCTTTTGGCCCCTGAATGATTTCAAAACTGACCGGCTGGCCGGCTTTGAGGGTCTTGTAACCTTCCATCTGGATGGTCGAAAAATGGGCGAACAAGTCGTCATCCGGCTTGCCGTCTTCGATTATGAATCCATAACCTTTTGCATTGTTGAACCACTTGACTTTTCCGTTAAGCATCGCCATATCCCTCTGCAAAGGACTCCGTCAGGAGTATCATCCACTTCAATCCGCCTCCCCAAAAATTTTGGTTGACTGCGCGGACCCTTTTTACCCAATGTGGGCTCTATTGTTTGTAACACCGTTTAGCTGATAGTCAAGGTCATGTGGCGGTCTGTTTGAAAAGCGTCCAAACTGCGACTGACAGCTCAATCCGCCCTCAAACGAACATTTCTTTCCATGCATGCATTTAGCAAGATTCGACTAACATTCAATCAGGACAGTCCGCAGTCGCACGAGGACGACGCGGCAGGCATCGCGGTGCAGGACGCCAAGCCGACCCTGCAGGCGCCACCGATGTACAAGGTGGTTTTATTCAACGATGACTACACCCCGATGGATTTCGTCGTAGAAGTACTCGAGGTGTTTTTTAACCTGAATCGTGAGCTGGCCACCAAAGTCATGCTGGCCGTCCATACAGAGGGACGGGCAGTCTGCGGATTGTTTACCCGCGACATCGCCGAGACCAAGGCAATGCAGGTCAATCAATACGCCAGGGAGAGCCAGCATCCGCTACTCTGTGAGATCGAGAAGGACGGTTAAACGCCGACCACTTGGGTATGAGGTGAAGCTATGTTAAACCGTGAGCTCGAAGTCACCCTCAATCTTGCCTTCAAGGAGGCACGTTCGAAGCGTCATGAGTTCATGACGGTCGAGCACCTCCTGCTGGCTCTATTGGATAATGAGGCTGCAGCCACTGTTCTGCGTGCCTGCGGTGCAAACCTCGATAAACTCAAGCATGATCTGCAGGAGTTCATCGACTCCACCACTCCGCTGATCCCCGTTCATGACGAGGATCGCGAGACACAACCGACGCTCGGGTTCCAGCGTGTGCTGCAACGGGCAGTTTTCCACGTGCAGAGCTCCGGCAAGCGCGAAGTAACCGGCGCCAACGTGCTGGTTGCAATTTTCAGTGAGCAGGAAAGCCAGGCCGTGTTTCTGCTCAAGCAGCAGAGCGTGGCCCGGATTGATGTCGTCAACTATATCGCCCACGGTATCTCCAAGGTTCCGGGGCATGGCGAACACTCTTCTGAAGGTGAACAGGATATGCAGGACGACGAGGGCGGTGAAGCATCTTCCTCAGGCAATCCTCTGGATGCCTATGCCAGCAATCTGAACGAATTGGCGCGCCAGGGGCGCATCGATCCGCTGGTCGGTCGCGAAAGCGAAGTCGAGCGCGTAGCTCAGATTCTGGCTCGTCGTCGCAAGAACAACCCGTTGCTGGTCGGTGAGGCTGGGGTCGGTAAAACGGCTATTGCCGAAGGCCTGGCCAAGCGTATCGTGGACAATCAGGTCCCTGATTTGCTCGCCAGCAGCGTTGTCTACTCGCTTGATCTGGGTGCCCTGCTGGCCGGGACCAAATACCGCGGCGATTTCGAGAAGCGTTTCAAAGCGTTGCTCAATGAGCTGCGCAAGCGTCCTCAGGCGATCCTGTTCATTGACGAGATCCACACCATCATTGGTGCTGGTGCGGCATCAGGCGGGGTGATGGATGCCTCCAACCTGCTAAAACCGTTGCTGTCGTCTGGCGAGATCCGTTGCATCGGCTCCACGACCTTTCAGGAGTTTCGCGGGATTTTCGAAAAAGACCGCGCTTTGGCGCGTCGCTTCCAGAAAGTCGATGTGTCCGAGCCTTCGGTCGAAGACACCATCGGCATCCTTCGTGGCCTGAAAAGCCGTTTCGAGCAGCATCACAGCATCGAGTACAGTGACGAAGCGCTGCGCGCCGCAGCTGAGCTTGCGTCGCGTTACATCAATGACCGTCATATGCCCGACAAGGCGATCGATGTTATTGATGAAGCCGGTGCCTACCAGCGTCTGCAGCCTGTCGAGCAGCGCGTCAAGCGCATCGATGTGCCTCAGGTCGAAGACATCGTCGCCAAGATCGCGCGTATTCCGCCAAAACACGTCAACAGTTCGGACAAGGAGCTGCTGCGTAACCTGGAGCGCGATCTGAAGCTCACCGTGTTTGGTCAGGATGCAGCCATTGACTCGTTGTCTACGGCGATCAAGCTTTCGCGTGCAGGCCTCAAGTCGCCTGACAAGCCGGTCGGTTCGTTCCTGTTCGCAGGCCCTACCGGTGTCGGCAAGACCGAAGCCGCTCGCCAGTTGGCCAAGGCGTTGGGTGTCGAGCTGATTCGTTTCGACATGTCCGAGTACATGGAGCGGCATACCGTTTCCCGTCTGATCGGCGCGCCTCCGGGCTACGTCGGTTTCGATCAGGGCGGTCTTTTGACCGAAGCCATCACTCGTCAACCGCATTGCGTGCTGCTGCTCGATGAAATCGAAAAGGCTCACCCGGAAGTCTTCAACCTGCTTTTGCAGGTGATGGACCACGGTACGCTGACCGATAACAATGGGCGCAAGGCAGATTTCCGCAATGTGATCGTGATCATGACCACCAATGCCGGGGCTGAGTCCGCCGCGCGTGCTTCGATCGGTTTCACGCATCAGGACCACTCGTCTGATGCGATGGAAGTGATCAAGAAGAGCTTCACGCCGGAGTTCCGCAACCGTCTGGACACCATCATTCAGTTTGGCCGTCTCAGCCACGAAGTCATCAAGAGCGTGGTCGACAAGTTCCTTACCGAGCTTCAGGCCCAGCTGGAAGACAAGCGCGTACTGCTCGAAGTGTCCGAGGCGGCGAGAAACTGGCTGGCGCAGGGTGGTTACGATGCGGCGATGGGTGCCAGACCGATGGCTCGCCTGATTCAGGACAAGATCAAGCGGCCACTGGCCGAAGAGATCCTGTTCGGCGAATTGTCAGAGCACGGCGGTGTGGTTCACATCGATATCAAGGATGGCGAGATTACCTTCGACTTCGAAACCACAGCAGAAATGGCCTGACGCCCAAGCCTCGCTCCGCATCGTGAATGGATGCGGGGCAGGCCGAGGTCTCTGGTTGTATGAAACAGGCAAACAAAAACGCCCGGCTTATGCCGGGCGTTTTCGTCAATGCCTGTTTAACGAGCGCGGTAGGTGATGCGCCCTTTGCTCAGGTCATAGGGCGTCAGTTCTACACGCACTTTGTCACCGGTCAGAATACGGATGTAATTCTTGCGCATCTTGCCGGAGATATGCGCGGTTACGACGTGCCCGTTTTCCAACTCCACGCGGAACATGGTGTTGGGCAGGGTGTCGACGACAGTGCCTTCCATTTCGAAGCTGTCTTCTTTCGACATGCAGTAAAGCCCTCGGTATACAAATGAGTGGCCCGGTGCAAGTGGCGCCAGGCAAAAGCGGCGTGCATTGTGCCCGAAAAAACCAGTTTAAGCCAAGGGGTTCAATACAGAGTGACCCATCTTTGATTGGTAAGTAGCTCAATGGGCCGATATTGGGTCTTGTAATTCATCTTTTTGCAGTTTTTGATCCAGTAACCCAGGTACACCGCCTGCAGTTGAAGTCTGGCGGCTTCGGCGATCTGCCACAAAATCGCGTAACGGCCCAGACTGCGGCGCTCTTCATCAGGTTCGTAGAACGTGTAGACCGCGGAAAGGCCGTTGGGCAAAAGGTCGGTGACCGCAACTGCCAGCAGTCGTTGGTCGACGCGAAATTCGTAAAAACGCGAAAAGGGCAGGTCGCGAACCAGAAATGTCGAAAACTGCTCGCGGCTGGGTGGAAACATGTCGCCGTCAGCATGCCGTTGCTCTATGTAACGTTGATAAAGATCGAAATATTCCTCGGTGAAAGCCGGTCTGGCGCTTTGCACCTGTACATCGGCATTACGTTTCAAAATCCTTTTTTGCTGTCTGTCGGGTACAAACAGGTTCACGGGGATGCGTGCGGGCACGCAAGCGCTGCAGTTCTGGCAGTGGGGGCGGTAAAGATGATCGCCGCTACGGCGAAAGCCCATGTCCGAGAGGTCGGCGTAGACCTGCACATCCATTGGCTGGCTGGGGTCCAGAAACAGGGTCGTCGCCTGCTCTTCAGGCAGGTAACTGCAGGTGTGCGGTTGAGTGGCATAAAACTTCAGCCTCGCCAGCTCTGTCATGGTCGTCGCCTAATGGTAAATCCTTACCTGTGAGTGTATGCCAGCCTGTCAAACTCGCCTAGATGACCAGTCGGCACCGCTTGGCTGATCAAGATGCCGGGACAGATAGTCGGCAAAAGTCTGCCGAGGAATCGAGCGTGCGCCGAAGCTGTGAAGGTGTTGGGTCGGCATCTGGCAATCGATCAATACAAAACCCCAGTCAGTCAGGTGCTGCACCAGTGTGGCGAATCCGACTTTGGAGGCGTTGTCTGCACGGCTGAACATGGACTCACCGAAGAACAGCTGGCCCATTGCCAGGCCATACAGCCCGCCGACCAGTTCATCCTGATCCCAGACCTCGACGCTGTGCGCATGGCCGCGTCGGTGCAACTCAAGATAGGCATCCTGCATCGAGCCGGTGATCCAGGTTTCATTGGCGTAACTTCTCGGCGCAGCGCAGGCCTTGATCACGCTCGCAAAATCCCGGTCAAAGGTCACGTGGTAGCGAGACTGGCGCAACATTTTGCCGAGGCTGCGCGAAACATGCAGTTCTTCGGGAAACAGTACGGTACGCGGATCGGGAGACCACCAGAGAATCGGCTGGCCGTCCTGAAACCACGGAAAGCAGCCGTGCCGGTAGGCATTGATCAGGCGATCGGCTGACAGGTCTCCACCGGCGGCAAGTAATCCGTTGGGCTCGCGGAGGGCTTTCTCCAGTGGCGGGAAATCCAGGCTATTGCGGTTCAACCAGGTCAGCATGGCATCACAACTTTGCGGAAGGGGAGGGCGCACCGGCCTGTCAGTGCAACTCTGTGCGGCAGGCGTGGTCACAAGCGGTTGTCATTATGGCGCGTACCTGGCACATACGGTAGGGCAAGAGCGCGGCGATGATGGTGTAGCCCTTGAAGTTGTGGGCGGTTGATAGAAACACGTCATAAGCCTTTGTCACAAAACGGAATGCGTGCTCAAATTGAACATCATCAGCGAACATGAAAGCATGTCCCGCATTGCGGAACTGTCTGAAGTCGGTCTGACGCGTTTTCGTACAGACCCAAGCGCCCGTAAAGCCGTACAATGCCTGCTTTGGGCGTTATCATTCAAACGTCTGCCGAACGGGCTTCCCGATGTCTGCTATCCCTGTTCATGCGGGAGCATTCAGCGCCGTCCGACAGCCGTTTCTGGTCAATCAACGAGATGTTCGCGCTACAGCGCAGGAATTAAAGCGTTTTGAAGAAATCCACCCCAGCACCCAGCGCTGTTCCGCTTTGGCGGCAGCAATTGCACTACCGGCTCAAGGAAGGGGCCCTGATCGCCTTTGGCGCCCTGTGCCTGTACCTGATAATGGCATTGTTGACCTACGATCAGAGTGATCCCGGCTGGAGCCACACCAGCAGTAACGCCGCGCAGGTGCAGAACGCTGCGGGGCTTGCCGGTGCCTTCTGTGCCGATATCCTGTTCATGATCCTGGGCTATTTCGCCTATATTTTCCCGCTGCTGCTGGCAATCAAGGCCTGGCAGGTGTTTCGTCATCGTCACGAACCCTGGCAGTGGAGCGGCTGGCTCTTCTCCTGGCGTCTGATCGGGCTGGTATTCCTGATACTGGCGGGCGCGGCGCTGGCGCACATTCATTTTCACTTTTCGGCAGGCTTCCCGGGCTCTGCTGGCGGCGTGCTGGGCGAAGTGCTGGGCGATCTGGCCAAGAAAGCCCTGAACATCCAGGGCAGCACTTTGCTGTTCATCGCCCTGTTTCTATTCGGTCTGACAGTGTTTACCGACCTGTCGTGGTTCAAGGTCATGGACGTCACCGGCAAGATCACCCTTGACCTGTTCGAATTGTTCCAGGGGGCGGCGAACCGCTGGTGGACCGCCCGTGCCGAGCGCAAGCAGATGGTCGCGCAGTTGCGTGAAGTCGACATGCGCGTCAACGATGTGGTCGCGCCCGTTGCCCCTGACCGTCGCGAGCAGGCCAAGGCCAAAGAGCGCCTGATGGAGCGCGAAGTGTCGCTGAGCAAACACATGACCGAGCAAAAGCACGTGCCTGCGGTTATTGCGCCAGCCCCTTCAAAGCCTGCAGAACCGAGCAAGAGGGTCATGAAGGAAAAACAGGCCCCGCTGTTCGTTGACAGCGCAGTCGAAGGCACCTTGCCGCCCATCTCCATCCTTGATCCGGCAGAAAAGAAGCAGCTCAACTACTCGCCAGAGTCCCTGGCGGCGGTCGGTCATCTGCTGGAAATCAAGCTCAAGGAATTTGGTGTCGAGGTCTCGGTTGACTCCATCCATCCCGGCCCGGTCATTACCCGTTACGAGATTCAGCCGGCCGCTGGCGTCAAGGTCAGTCGCATTGCCAACCTCGCCAAGGACCTTGCCCGCTCACTGGCGGTCACCAGCGTGCGCGTGGTCGAGGTGATCCCGGGCAAGACCACCGTCGGTATCGAGATCCCCAACGAAGACCGCCAGATCGTGCGCTTCTCCGAGGTGCTGTCGACCCCTGAATACGATAATGCCAAGTCGCCGGTCACCCTGGCGCTGGGCCACGACATCGGCGGCAAGCCGGTGATTACCGACCTGGCCAAGATGCCCCACTTGCTGGTGGCCGGTACGACCGGTTCCGGTAAGTCGGTTGGTGTCAACGCCATGATCCTGTCGATCCTGTTCAAGTCCGGCCCGGAAGACGCCAAGCTGATCATGATCGATCCGAAAATGCTTGAGCTGTCCATCTACGAAGGTATTCCGCACCTGTTGTGTCCGGTCGTTACCGACATGAAGGACGCTGCCAACGCCTTGCGCTGGAGCGTTGCCGAGATGGAACGCCGTTACAAGCTGATGGCGAAAATGGGTGTGCGTAACCTTTCGGGCTTCAACCAGAAGGTCAAGGATGCGCAGGATGCCGGGGAGCCACTTGCCGATCCGCTGTACAAGCGGGAAAGCATTCATGACGAAGCGCCGTTGCTGAGCAAGCTGCCGACCATCGTGGTAGTGGTGGATGAATTCGCCGACATGATGATGATCGTCGGCAAGAAGGTCGAAGAGCTGATCGCCCGTATCGCCCAGAAGGCTCGTGCGGCAGGTATCCACCTGATCCTCGCGACACAGCGTCCTTCGGTGGATGTGATTACCGGTCTGATCAAGGCCAACATCCCGACGCGCATGGCGTTTCAGGTGTCGAGCAAGATCGATTCCCGGACCATCATCGATCAGGGCGGTGCCGAACAACTGTTGGGCCATGGCGACATGCTATACATGCCGCCGGGCACCAGCCTGCCGATTCGCGTGCACGGCGCGTTTGTTTCCGACGAGGAAGTGCATCGCGTGGTAGAGGCCTGGAAACTGCGTGGTTCGCCTGACTACAACGACGATATTCTCGCCGGTGTGGAAGAGCCCGGCAGCGGCTTTGATGGCGGTGGCGGCGAAGGCAGTGAAGACAGCGAAAGCGACGCGCTTTACGATGAGGCGGTCAAGTTTGTACTCGAAAGCCGCCGCGCATCGATTTCCGCCGTGCAGCGCAAGCTGAAGATCGGCTATAACCGCGCAGCGCGCATGATCGAAGCGATGGAAATGGCTGGCGTCGTGACCTCCATGAATACCAACGGATCGCGTGAAGTTCTGGCTCCAGGACCGGTGCGCGACTGATTTTTATCACCCCGAACTGCGGCGGCAGCGTGCAAGTCACGCTGCCGCATCATCATCGACTTCAAAGAGGAATCCCATGCGTCTTATCCGCATGCTGTTGGCCACCGCACTGACCTTCTCCGTGATGTCCGCCCATGCCGACAGCAAGGACGTGGCACGCCTGACCCAGTTGCTGGAGAAATCCCAGACCCTGACCGCACGCTTCTCGCAATTGACACTGGACGGTGGCGGCACGCAATTGCAAGAGACTACCGGCGAAATGACGTTGCAGCGTCCAGGCCTGTTCAACTGGCACACCGATGCGCCACAGGAGCAGTTGATGGTTTCCGACGGCAAGAAAGTGTCGTTGTGGGACCCTGATCTGGAGCAGGTCACCATCAAGAAACTCGATCAGCGCCTGACCCAGACCCCAGCCTTGTTGCTGTCCGGTGACGTGTCGAAGATCAGCGAAAGCTTCGATATCACGGCGAAAGAGGCGGGTGGTGTGATCGACTTCGTGCTCAAGCCCAAGACCAAGGACACCCTGTTCGACAGCCTGCGTTTGTCATTTCGTAACGGCATCATCAACGACATGCAACTGATCGACAGCGTGGGCCAGCGCACCAATATCCTGTTCACCGGCGTCAAGGCCAACGAGCCTGTTGCGGCCAGCAAGTTTCAGTTCCAGATTCCCAAGGGTGCTGATGTCATTCAAGAGTAAAAGGGTTAATTCCTGATCATGGATCTGTTCAGCCGCGAACCAATAGCTCAGCCTCTGGCTGCACGTTTGCGTGCTACCAATCTGGATGAATACGTCGGTCAGGAGCACGTGCTTGCCCACGGCAAGCCTCTGCGTGAGGCGCTGGAGCAGGGTGCGCTGCATTCGATGATTTTCTGGGGCCCGCCCGGTGTGGGCAAGACTACCCTGGCGAGGCTGCTGGCCAAGGTGTCGGACGCGCATTTCGAGACTGTTTCCGCCGTGCTGGCGGGGGTCAAGGAAATTCGTCAGGCAGTGGAAGTCGCCAAACAGCAGGCCGGGCAATATGGCAAACGCACGATTCTGTTCGTCGACGAAGTGCACCGCTTCAACAAGTCGCAACAGGATGCGTTCCTGCCTTATGTCGAGGATGGCACGCTGATTTTTATCGGCGCTACTACCGAAAATCCTTCGTTCGAACTCAATAATGCCTTGTTGTCCCGTGCCCGTGTCTATGTGCTCAAAAGCCTGGACGAGGCGGCGCTGCGCAAACTGGTCCATCGTGCTCTGACCGAGGAGCGCGGGTTGGGCAAGCGCCAACTGACCCTGAGCGATGAAGGCTTCACGATTCTCATGGCCGCCGCTGATGGCGATGGTCGGCGCATGCTCAATCTTCTGGAAAACGCGTCCGATCTTGCCGAAGACGGCAGCGAGATCGACGTCGAGCTGCTGCAGAGCCTGCTGGGTGACAGCCGACGCCGCTTCGACAAGGGCGGCGAGGCGTTCTATGACCAGATATCGGCCTTGCACAAATCAATACGTGGTTCTGACCCCGACGCAGCCCTGTACTGGTTTGCCCGGATGATCGACGGCGGCTGCGATCCGCTGTATCTGGCGCGTCGCGTGGTGCGCATGGCCAGTGAAGATATCGGCAATGCAGATCCGCGCGCCTTGCCGCTGTGCATGTCGGCCTGGGACGTGCAGGAGCGTCTGGGCAGCCCCGAGGGCGAACTGGCGGTAGCGCAGGCCATCGTCTATCTGGCCTGTGCGCCAAAAAGCAACGCGGTCTACATGGCCTTCAAGGCAGCAATGCGCGAAGCCGGCGAGCATGGTTCGCTGGAGGTTCCGCTGCATTTGCGCAATGCGCCGACCAAGCTGATGAAGCAGCTCGGTTATGGCGAAGAATACCGATACGCCCATGACGAGCCTGAAGCCTATGCGGCGGGTGAGGACTACTTTCCGGACGAGCTGGAACCACGGCAGTATTACCAGCCTGTGCCACGCGGTCTGGAACTCAAGATCGGTGAGAAGCTCAGGCATCTGAGCGCATTGGACGATGCCAGTCCCCGCCAGCGGAGAAAGTGATGATTCAGACCATTCTTGCGGTGTCGATTGCCGGGATCGCTGGTACATTATTGCGTTTTGCAGCGGGTACCTGGGTAAGCGCCAACTGGCCACGACATTTTTACGCAGCAACGCTTGCGGTCAACATCGTAGGGTGCCTGATAATCGGCGTACTGTATGGATTGTTTTTGCTGCGCCCGGAAGTGCCCATCGAAATTCGTGCCGGCTTGATTGTCGGCTTTGTAGGCGGTCTGACGACCTTTTCATCCTTTTCACTGGATACGCTGCGCCTGCTGGAAAGCGGGCAAGTACCGCTGGCCCTTGGTTATGCCGGTATCAGCGTATTCGGCGGGCTGCTCGCAACCTGGGTTGGCCTGTCCCTGACCAGACTTTGATAGACGAGAGAACGATATGCTCGATTCCAAACTGTTACGTACTCAACTTCAGGACGTAGCGGATCGCCTGGCTTCCCGTGGCTTTACACTGGATGTGGCGCGCATTGAATCGCTGGAAGCCCAGCGCAAGGTGGTGCAGACCCGCACCGAACAGCTGCAGGCCGAGCGCAATGCACGTTCCAAGTCCATCGGTCAGGCCAAGCAGCGCGGCGAAGACATTGCGCCGTTGATGGCTGACGTCGAGCGCATGGGCAACGAGCTGAGCGAAGGCAAGGTCGAGCTGGACGGCATTCAGGCCGAGCTGGATGCGCTGGTGCTGAGCATTCCGAACCTGCCTCACGAATCGGTGCCGGTCGGTGCTGACGAAGAAGGCAACGTCGAAGTGCGTCGCTGGGGTACGCCGACTGCCTTCGATTTCGAGGTCAAGGATCACGTCGCTCTGGGCGAGAAGTTCGGCTGGCTGGATTTCGAGACCGCTGCCAAGCTGTCCGGTGCGCGTTTTGCGTTGCTGCGTGGCCCAATCGCGCGCCTGCACCGTGCGCTGGCGCAGTTCATGATCAATCTGCATATCAACGAACACGGTTACGAAGAGACCTACACGCCTTACCTGGTGCAGGCACCTGCGTTGCAGGGTACGGGCCAGTTGCCCAAGTTCGAGGAAGACCTGTTCAAGATCACCCGCGAAGGCGAAGCTGATCTGTACCTGATTCCGACCGCGGAAGTATCGTTGACCAACATCGTGTCGGGTGAAATTCTTGATGCCAAACAGCTGCCTCTCAAGTTTGTTGCCCATACCCCTTGCTTCCGCAGCGAAGCGGGCGCGTCGGGTCGTGACACGCGGGGCATGATCCGCCAACACCAGTTCGACAAGGTCGAGATGGTTCAGATTGTTGCGCCTGAGGACTCCATGGCTGCGCTTGAATCGCTGACCGGCAACGCCGAGCGCGTTCTGCAGTTGCTGGAACTGCCGTACCGTACGCTGGCGCTGTGCACCGGCGACATGGGTTTCAGTGCCGTGAAGACCTACGACCTGGAAGTGTGGATTCCAAGCCAGGACAAGTACCGCGAAATCTCTTCGTGCTCCAACTGCGGTGATTTCCAGGCGCGCCGCATGCAGGCCCGCTGGCGCAATCCGGAAACCGGTAAGCCGGAACTGGTCCACACCCTCAACGGGTCGGGGCTGGCGGTGGGTCGTACACTGGTCGCGGTGCTGGAAAACTACCAGCAGGCGGATGGGTCGATTCGTGTGCCCGAGGTGCTCAAGCCTTACATGGGCGGCCTTGAGGTCATCGGTTAAATGGAATTTCTGCCGCTGTTCCATAACCTGCGTGGCAGCCGGGTGCTGGTGGTCGGCGGTGGTGAAATTGCCCTGCGCAAATCACGCCTGATTGCCGACGCTGGCGCAGTGCTGCGCGTGGTTGCGCCAGAAATCGAGGCCCAACTGAGCGAGCTGGTCGTCCAGAGCGGCGGTGAGATGATCCTGCGTGGCTACAGCGAAAGCGACCTTGATGGTTGTGTGCTGATTATTGCCGCGACCGATGACGAGCCGCTCAACGCCCAGGTTTCCCATGACGCCCGGCTGCGCTGCGTTCCGGTCAATGTGGTGGATGCCCCGGCGTTGTGTACGGTTATCTTTCCGGCGATTGTCGACCGCTCGCCATTGGTGATCGCTGTGTCCAGTGGCGGCGATGCGCCGGTGCTGGCACGTCTGATCCGTGCCAAGCTGGAAACCTGGATTCCCTCCACCTACGGGCAGCTCGCCGGGCTGGCTGCGCGCTTTCGCAATCAGGTCAAAGGTCTGTTTCCGAATGTGCAGCAACGCCGAGCGTTCTGGGAAGATGTTTTTCAGGGTGCCATTGCCGACCGCCAGTTGGCCGGGCAGGGGGCCGAGGCCGAGCGTCTGCTGATCGCCAAGATCGCTGGCGAGCCGCCGCCGGAGACCGGCGAGGTGTATCTGGTCGGTGCTGGCCCCGGTGATCCTGACTTGCTGACCTTCCGTGCCTTGCGCCTGATGCAGCAAGCGGATGTGGTGCTGTATGACCGCCTTGTCGCGCCGACGATTCTTGACCTGTGCCGTCGCGATGCCGAGCGTGTCTATGTCGGCAAGCGTCGTGCAGAGCATGCTGTTCCGCAGGAGCAGATCAACCAGCAGTTGGTTGCACTGGCCAAGCAAGGCAAGCGGGTAGTGCGCCTCAAAGGCGGCGATCCGTTTATCTTCGGCCGTGGCGGCGAGGAAATCGAAGAACTGGCTGCGCATGGCATTCCGTTTCAGGTGGTTCCAGGTATTACCGCCGCCAGCGGTTGTGCGGCGTATGCCGGTATACCGCTGACGCACCGTGATCATGCACAGTCTGTGCGTTTCATTACCGGTCACTTGAAAGATGGTACAACAGACCTGCCTTGGTCAGAGCTGGTTGCGCCTGCTCAGACGCTGGTGTTTTACATGGGGCTGATCGGTTTGCCGGTCATCTGTGAAGAGCTGATCAGGCATGGTCGCTCTGCCGATACGCCTGCTGCGCTGGTCCAGCAGGGCACGACGGTCAATCAGCGTGTGTTTACCGGCACTCTGGCCAATCTGCCGCAACTGGTTGCCGAGCATGAGGTGCATGCGCCAACGCTGGTAATCATCGGCGAAGTGGTCAAGTTGCGTGAAAAACTGGCATGGTTCGAAGGGGCTCAGGCGACTGTCTGAAGCCGATTGCGGATAGCCCGTTCGGGCTATCCATCCTTTTTTGCCAATCTGTCAATTGCTCCAGACACCCTCACCGGACAGCCGCTGCCGGTCGTGACCTGCCTGCAGATCAAGCGCTGGCCCCTTGGGTATGATGCCGGTCGGGTTGATGGTGCGATGGCTCGCGTAGTAGTGGCCCTTGATGTGCTCGAAGTTCACGGTCTCCGCGATACCTGGCCATTGGTACAACTCACGTAGCCAATTGCTGAGGTTCGGGTAATCCGCGATGCGCCGCAGGTTGCACTTGAAGTGGCTGTAATACACCGCATCGAAGCGCACGATGGTGGTGAACAGGCGTATGTCGGCTTCGGTCAGGTGCTTCCCTGTCAGGTAGCGCTTTTCCCCGAGCAGGTTTTCCAGCACGTCCAGTTCGGCAAACACATCATTGAATGCATCTTCGTATGCCCCCTGTGAGGTGGCGAACCCGGCCCTGTAGACACCGTTGTTGACGTTCGGATAAATCTGCTCGTTGAGCTCGTCGATGCTCGCCCGCAAGGCTTGCGGATAAAAATCCAGCGTGTTGCCGGTCAGTTCGTCGAATGCGTCATTGAACATGCGAATGATTTCCGCAGACTCATTGCTGACGATGCATTTCCGCTGTTTGTCCCACAGCACAGGGACAGTAACGCGTCCGGTATAGCTGGGATCATCGGCCGTATAGCGTTGGTGAAAGAACTGGAAATCATCCAGCGCATCGCCGCTGGAGCCTTTCTGCTGATCAAAAGTCCAGCCATTTTCCAGCATCAGCCAACTGACCACTGAAACACCGATCAGACTTTCCAGGCCTTTGAGCTTGCGTACGATCAGCGTGCGGTGTGCCCACGGGCATGCCAGTGAGACATACAAGTGGTAGCGGCCGGCCTGTGCAGCAAAACCGCCCTCACCGGATGGCCCCGCTTGTCCATCGGCTGTGACCCAGTTGCGTCGTTGCGCGTTTTCTCGCTGAAAGGCGCCATCTTTGCTGCTTTCGTACCACTGGTCTTGCCAGTGTCCTTCGACCAGAAGGCCCATGTCTGACTCCCATTTCCAGGTTATAGAGCTTGGAGGTCAGCCAGGGCGCATCGGTTCGACCGAAAAAGCGCAAGATTATGGGGGCTGGTGATCGTCACAGCCGATAGGTCAGAGGTTCTTGTCGCGGCGATCCCAGAACACTCGGGCTTGCTCGAACGCTTCGTCGCGAGCGACACCCAGGCCGCGCAGGGCAAGCGCGATGGTCGATATCAACGCCAGTTGCGGGTAGCTGTCTTCGATTTCCCCGCGCCACAAGGCCAACAGTTGCTGCGGGTCGAGTGTCGCTGGTTTTACGTGACGGCGCGGCGAAAGCGCTGGCCACTCCTCGTCCCAAGGCTGGCCGCCAGTGGTGCCGTACAAATGGCTGATAGTGTCCGGGTTGATCTCGATTTCGCCACCGTCACCCTTGACCACAATGGCGTTGTCGCCCAGCAGGCTGCTGGCATCGCGATGCACGCTCTGATAGCCCGGATGAAAGATGCTTTGCAGGCCGCAACGGGCCTGAAGCGGGTTGAGAATGCGTGCCAGAGAATGAATGGGGGAGCGCAGGCCCAGCGTGTTGCGTAGATCAATCATGCGTTGCAGCTGTGGTGCCCAGTCCCCTAGCGGAATGAACGCTATATTGCCTTGCTCAAGCGAGGTTTCGACTGCCGACCAGTTGCGGCACAGGGGAATATTCAGCAGGCCGAGCAATTGTTCGGTGTACAGGCGTCCCGCAGTATGGGCACCGCCGCCGTGCAGGAGGATCTTCACGCCGTTTTGCGCCAGACACTTGGCCGCCAGCAAGTACCACGGCAGATGACGCTTTTTCCCCGCGTAGGTCGGCCAGTCGATATCGACCTGAATCGCCGGAGCATTGAGGCGTTCGCGCACGGCTTCGGTAAACCCCGCCAGTTCCTCGGGGCTTTCTTCCTTATGGCGCAGCAGCATCAGAAAAGCCCCGAGCTGGGTGTCCTCGACTTTTTCATCGAGCAACATACCCATGGCCTCTCGCGCTTCTTCGCGCGTCAGGTTGCGCGCACCGCGTTTGCCTTTGCCCAGGATGCGCACAAATGTCGCAAAGGGATGTTCTTCAGGTGTTTCGGTAACAAGCGCGGTGTAATCGTTCATATGCAATTGGTCGGTTTAGGCAGGCCCGCCAGCTTGGCGGCGAGTTTGGCGGGAGTGCCGTTGAACAGGCGGTTGAGGTGCATGCTGTTGCCTTTTTCCGTACCCAGCTTCAGTGCGGTGTATTTGATCAGCGGCCGAGTGGCCGGCGAAAGCTGAAACTCGGCGTAGAAATCCCGCAGCAACTGGAGGATTTCTACGTGCTCGGCACTCAGGGCGATACCTTCCTCGGCGGACAGGGCGTGTGCGACGTCCAGCGACCAGTCGTTGAGGTCCTGCAGAAAGCCATCCTTGTCCAGTTCGATGCTGTGCCCGTCAATCGTCAACTGTTTCATAGCCAGGTATTGACCTTGTCGAAGCGTAAGGACAGTTCCACGAAGGCAGGGTAGTCGATGCTGTTTACTCCGGTGGGCAGTGGCAGATTGCGTGCCTTGATGTCTTCATCAAGCACAAATAACTGCAATGAATCGACCAGGGGCTGTAGGGATTTCAATGGTGCGCATGACGGCGTCAGTGCATAAGTAGCGTCGCCACAGAGCAATACGCCGTCGTCACGGCCCAGCAGGCGCAGGCAGCTGTCCAGTCGGGTGTCGGCAAAAGGCGAATGGGAGAGAACGTGCAAAGTAGCCATCAGATCGTAATCACCTCGTCGTAGCGGTCAAAAAGTGCCGACAGTTCGGAGCGTGTGTACAACTGACTGATTTCTTCGCTCAATGCGCTGGCAGGGATGCCGCGCTCGGTCAGGCTTTGCCCGCAGGCATACAGGTCTTCAACGCCGAACATCGACAGGGCCTTGAGGTTTGCGGTCAGGTCTTTCTGTTGCAGGGCGGCGGGCAACTGCTTCGGCGACAACTGGAAAACCCCGTCATCCAGAAACAGCAGTCCGACCGACAGATCGAATGCACCACCCGCCAGCACGATGTCCAGCGCTTCACGGGCACCGGGACCGGACCACGGCGACTGGCGGCTGACTACCAATAATGATCTGGGCATGTCACGGCCCTCCAAAGCAGATCAAACGATCAGCCGATTGCACGGCATCGTGCAACTGCCCCAGCCCAGACAATTCCCAAGGCTCCCGCAGATTCGCCGCTGGCCGCTGATAACGCTCGGCCTCTTGGGCATCAAGCACGCCACGACGCAGCGCGGCGGCGATGCATACCACGCCATCCAGGTGGTGTTCGGCGATGAAGTCACGCCATTGCAGGGCCATATCCTGCTCATCCTGAGGCGTCACGACATTGGCCGACGCGCTGTGTACGCCGTCCTGATAAAAAAACAACCGGACGATCTCATGTCCGCCTGCGAGTACGGCTTTGGCGAACAGCAAGGCTCTTCGCGAGGAGGGCGCATGGGCGGCGGAAAAAAGTGAGATGGCGAATTTCATGATCGGCTCTGCCAACAAAACATCCGCAATGATAAAGAATTCAAGGGCCGACGTGTGAGTTTGGCGCGGTTCGACCTGTAAGCGCTGGGTCAGGGCGCAACCGTCTGAGTGTCGATTGATGTTAATCGGGCATCAATCGATGAAAACATAGCACTTATCGTTTCAAAGTGTGTCCGGCAGACTCCTTCCCCATAAGCGCTTACAACACTCTAATAAGATCGCTGGAGAACACTGATGCACAGCTCATCCCCATCAGGAACAGGCAACACCCGGTCGAAGGCCGGAGCAGTATTTCGCGTCACTTCAGGCAACTTCCTCGAGCAATTCGACTTCTTCCTGTTTGGCTTTTACGCCACCCAGATCGCCTCCGCATTTTTCCCGGCCAGCAGTGAGTTTGCTTCGCTGATGATGACCTTCGCGGTCTTCGGTGCGGGCTTCCTGATGCGCCCGTTGGGTGCCGTTATTCTGGGCGCTTACATCGATGACGTGGGCCGGCGCAAAGGCTTGATCGTGACTCTGTCGATCATGGCCAGTGGCACGTTACTGATTGTCCTGGTGCCCGGTTACGCGAGCATCGGCTTGTGGGCACCGGCATTGGTGCTGGTCGGTCGCTTGCTGCAAGGCTTTTCCGCAGGCGCGGAATTGGGCGGCGTGTCGGTGTATCTGGCAGAGATGGCGACACCCGGCCGCAAGGGCTTCTACACCAGTTGGCAGTCAGGCAGCCAGCAGGTGGCAATCGTTGTCGCCGCCGCGCTGGGTTACGGCTTGAACCAATGGATGACACCTGCTGCTGTCGCCGACTGGGGCTGGAGAATTCCGTTCGCCATCGGCTGCCTGATCATCCCGTTCATTTTCCTGCTACGCCGCAGCCTGCAGGAAACCGAAGAGTTCGCCACGCGCGCTCACCGTCCGACCATGCGACAGGTGTTCGCGACGCTGCTGCAAAACTGGCGCGTGGTGATTGCCGGCATGCTGATGGTGGCGATGACTACCACCACGTTTTACCTGATCACCATTTATGCACCGACATTCGGCAAAACCGTACTCAATCTGAGTACCTCCGATGCGCTGCTGGTGACGTTGCTGGTCGGTGTCTCCAACTTTATCTGGCTGCCGGTCGGCGGCATGTTGAGCGACCGTTTCGGACGCAAGCCGCTGCTGGTAGCGATGACGCTGCTGACCATCATCAGCGCTTATCCGGCGCTGTCCTTTCTCGCTCAGGCGCCAAGCTTTGCTCATATGCTGGAAGTGCTGTTGTGGTTCTCGTTTCTCTACGGTTTGTATAACGGCGCGATGATTCCGGCGCTGACTGAAATCATGCCGGTAGAGGTGCGGGTGGCCGGTTTTTCTCTGGCCTATAGCCTGGCGACAGCAGTTTTCGGCGGTTTCACCCCGGCAATCTCGACCTGGTTGATCCATCTGACCGGTGACAAGGCTGCACCTGCTTACTGGATGACGTTCGCTGCAGCTTGCGCGCTTGGCGCGACCCTGGTGCTCTACCGGCACCTTTCGGTTCGCCCGCAACTGGCTGTTTAATAAAGGAAAAAACTATGAAACTGTTGCATAAACATCAATTGGCGGTGCTTTTTCTGGGCTGTATGGCAGTCAGCGTTGCCGCTCAGGCTGAAGAGCTCAAGGTCATGACATCAGGCGGCTTTACTGCTGCATATAAACTGCTGGGGCCGCAATACGCGACGTCTTCCGGGGATACACTGGACACCATCCTTGGCCCGTCGATGGGCAAGGCCCCCGAGGCCATTCCAAACCGCCTGGCTCGTGGCGAGCATGCCGATGTGGTGATCATGGTCGGCTATGCGCTGGATGATCTGATCAAGCAAGGCAAGGTAGACCCGGCATCACGTGTCGAGCTGGCGGATTCGCGTATTGGTATGGTCGTGAAACAGGGCGCCGCCAAGCCTGCAATCGGTACCGACAGCGAGTTGAAAGACACGCTGCTCAAGGCGAAGTCGGTTGCTTACTCCGACAGCGCCAGTGGTGTGTACATCGAAAAAGAGCTTTTCAAAAAGCTCGGTATCGAGAAGGAACTCGCGCCGAAGGGCAAGATGATCGAGCGCATCCCGGTTGCTTCAGTGGTTGCCAAGGGCGACTACGAAGTGGGCTTTCAACAGGTGGCCGAACTGTTGCCGGTTCCCGGCGTGACATTCGTGGCGAAGATTCCGGAAGACGTTCAGTCGGTTACCCGCTACGCCGCTGGCATTCCGGTCAATGCCGAGCACCCGAAGCAGGCGAAGGCATTGCTCGATTACCTGGCGTCCCCAAAAGCGCAGGCCACGGTGCAGTCTACCGGGCTGGATTCAGTTCCCCGCTGAACGTAGCGGCATCTTCCTGACCAGTCGTTCCAGTTCAAGGGCTGCAGGCGTCAATGTCCTCCCGCGACGTTTGATCAGCCCTACGTTGCGAACCACTTCAGGTGCAACCAATGGCACGCTCACCAGAAACGGGTGAGCGGTCATCGGCATGGCAATCGAGGGCACCGCCGCCACGCCGAGGCCGGCCTCCACAAGGCCGATCATGGTGGTGACATGCCGCGTTTCGCAGATACTCTCCTTGTTCGGGCGTGAGAGCGCCAGTGCCTGATCCAGTACCAGACGGTTACCTGACGTTATGTCCAGAGCGATGTAGTCGTGGCGGTACATTTCCTCCCAGCTCACGCTGGCGCAGGTCGCAAGCGGGTGATCCCGGCGGCAGGCCATCACGTAGCGTTCCTGAAGAAGCAATTCGAAGTCGACCTCCGGTGCCAGATTGCCGCTGAAACTCACCCCGAAATCTGCCTCGCCAAGGGCAACTGCGCTGTTGACCTCGTTGGCGCTGGCATCCATGACGCGGATTCTGATTTTTGGAAACAGCTTATGAAACTCGCTGATGACCTGCGGCATGAAGTAGTAGGCGGCTGACGGCACGCAAGCAATGGTGACGCTACCCATCCGGGTGGAACCGACGCCATCGATGGTCATCAATGCGATATCGAGGTCATCCAGTATTCGCTCGACCTGAGGCAGAAATGCACGGCCCACCGTGGTCAGGCTGACCCTGCGGGTGGTCCGTTCGAACAGCTTCACGTTCAGCGCAGACTCAAGCTTTTCTATACGGCGGCTGAGTGCAGGCTGGGTGATCTGTACGGTTTCAGCGGCCTTGCGGAAGCTGCCATTCTCGACCACGGCACGAAATGCCTGGAGGTCGTTGAGGTCGAAATTGATGGGCATTGCATGACCAGGATTATTGATTCGGTATGGACATCAATATATCAGGTTGCGCGGGCAGGGCAGTCAGGCCGTCAAGGTCTTCGCAAGCGCAATCGCGTTCGGTATATCAAGCTGGCTGGAGGCAAATGATTTGATCAGCAACGAATTTGGCAGGGCCCAGTCCCACTTCTCCCGTATCAGATTCTTCACATCTTTCAGCAGTGGTTCCACGTCGGTTGCGTCCAGTTCCGCAATCCTGCCCAGTGCTGTCAGCACGCTTTCCTGAGAGGCGCTGATTTCGAGTACTAGTCCCGAAGCTGTGCACATGACCCCAGCCTGGTTAAGCAGCAAGCACAGCGCATCATTGGTGTAGTCGCCCGCCCAGGTCAGCAGATAGCTGTTTGAGGTCGATCCCGTCAGACACTGGTCAGCTAGTCCCAGCCGGTGAAATGTCTGGCGCGCTTCCGCCAGTAGGACTTGTGCATTGGCATCGAGGAACGGGCAGGGGGTGACCTCCGTCAGTACCGCGCGCATTTCTTTACGCACCCGGTCATGGATCTTTGCGCCCAGTCCGTCGAATACCGGAGGTTCGCCGCCACGGGCGCGTTTGACAGTAATGACTTTCTTTTCCAGGTCCACATCCATGACCTGCCAGCGTTTGCCTGCGAAGATGATGCGTTGCCCGAGGGTCAGCGGGCGGCTGACAGGAATGGAACCTAGCGGCTTGCCATCGAGAAGCAGCCTGAATTCTTCGTCGCTGCTGAACGCGCTGTAGAACTCGTAGTGGTTGACCAGCTTTTCGCCGATCTCGCCAGGCAATAGCAGGCCAGAGCTGTCCTGGACGATCAGTTTCTTTTCACCCAGAGCCTTGAGAAGGGCCATGAAGTCGTTTTTATCAACGGCCGCGAATGTTCCGCTCGCGATCAGCTCATTCCAGAGCTGTGAAGCATGTGCACCACCTTGCTGCGCAATCGTAGACAGGCATTGCTGGACCAGCGTAGAGGCGTGCAGGCCGTTTGCTCTTGGAGGTTCGAACCACTTTTCGATCAACAATCGAATCATGGCGATTGTCTGCACCAGGTTTTGCCGGAGCTGATCCGAGAGGTCTGAATCAGGTGTCAGGGTGTCTTCCTGGCAGTAGGCGCGAAGTGTGGCGGGCTCACCTGCGCGACGCCCGGAGCGGCCTAGTCGCTGGCGCAGGCTCGCCACTGATGGCGGAGGTCCGATCTGCGCGACCGCCTTGATGTTACCGATATCGATGCCAAGTTCGAGGGTCGTGGTGCAGACGGCCGAGGCGGGCGGGCTGCCGGCCTTTAGTGCTCGCTCCGTATCTTCACGCAAGTCTCGGGACAAGCTTCCGTGGTGAGGCAGGAACTCGTTCGGCAAACCGTCGTTTTCGCACAAATGCCGCAGCCGGTCGGCGTACCATTCAACTTTGTCGCGGCTATTGGGAAAGATCAGATTGTTACTGCCACGTAACACCTTGTACATATGCGCGGCTATAGCGTGTCTGGTCCCGGAGACATCCTCTTCCTGCTCTTCATCCTGATCGTTGTCGTCGTCTTTTGTGACGACCATCTGCAGGTTTGCCGCCAGTTTCTTCATCGGCAGCATGGTGTAACCACGTACCTGAACCTGAAGGTCCTGGCCCGACGTTTGAGAAATGATTTCGTCCATGCGCTGGCCTTGCCCCGGACGCAGGAACTCGCGCGCGAGCGCCATCTCGCCCAGGGTTGCGGACAGCCCTACGCGTGGCAGCTTTTTGCCGACGACCGTTTCCACGCGATGCATCAGGGACTGCAATTGTTTGCCGCGCTCGCTGCCGATGAAAGCATGTAATTCGTCGATGACGATGTAGCGAAGGGGCTGAAAGAGGCCTGCAAGCGCCGAGCCCCGGTTCACGAACAGGGCTTCCAGCGACTCGGGGGTTATGAGCAGTACACCGCTGGGCGATTTCAGAAAACGATGCTTTCTGCTTGCCGAAACATCCCCGTGCCAGCCGACAACCGGGATCTCCAGACGCTCGCAAAGACGTGTCAACCTGTCCCACTGATCATTGATCAAGGCTTTGAGCGGGCTGATATAGAGCACAGCGCCCGGCGCATCGGTATTGTTGAGCAAATGGGTCAGAATGGGCAGAAATGCCGCCTCGGTCTTGCCCGCTGCGGTGGAGGCCGCAATTATAACGTCGCGATCAGCGTCGATCAGCGCAGGGATGGCCCATTCCTGAGCATCCCTTAGCGATGTCCAGCCTTGCGACCACACCCATTGCTGTACATTGGGGTGAAGCCGTTGGAATGCGGATGAGTCAGAGCTTGAAGCTTGTGAGTTCATCATCGGCCTCTACAGTGAAATCACTTTTGCCGCCGTCATCCCTGGCAATGTCAATGGCGCCCAGAAGGTTTCTCCAGTTGGCCTCAGGGTTTTGCTCCAGAACCGCCAACAGGTTGATAAACGCGGTAATGGTGGTGCGTGGCGTTCTAAAGTAAGCCTCACCCAGACGCTGACCGCAGTGCTCGATAAAGGCCGGGATCGCCTCTTCCGGAAGCAGGTATTGTTTCGCGTCGCCGTATGCATAAACGTTACGCAGGTTCAGCAGCAGGACATAGAAGTCCTCCGGGGTCAGGCTGGTCAGCCGAATGACAGGGCCGGAAAGATCAACGTAGCCTGTCTTGGCAAAGGTGTTTTCTGCAAGGCGCGATTGCAGGGCCGGGTAGCTGTAGAGGCCGCGGCGAGTGTCCATCAGAAATTCCGGCGTGCCGCCCAGAACAAAGCCCAGCCCGTCAGTCGATCCTTGCAGGGAGTCATTGAGGATGCGCAGGATCTGTTCATAGTTCGCATTGCGAGCCTGCGTGTTGGCAAGCTTGTAGAGGTTGACCAATTCGTCCAGGCACACCATAAGCCCGCCGAAGCCTGCCAGACGCACAAATCGGGAAAGCAGTTTGAGCTGATCGTAAACGGACGCGTCGTCAACGATGCTTCTGACTCCCAAGGCCGCGCGAGCGTCCGTCCTGGTTGTGAATTCTCCCCGAAGCCAGCGGATTGCATCGGCTTTCAGCTGTTCGTTCCCTTCGTTAAAGCCTCGGCAGTAAGCGGCTATGACTTCGGCAAAGTCATAGCCGTTGACCATTTCCGTAAGCTCGGCGAGGTTCTGGCGTATGACCGTCTCGCTGTCTACGCCTTTGCTACTCGCGTGGGTTCTGGCCTGGGAAATAAACTTTTCGACAATGCCCTGAAGTGCGCCACCGTCCGGCTTGGTGCGTGTAGACATGTTCTTGGCAAGCTCGGCGTACAGGGAGCGGGCCTGACCGCCCGAGGCGTGCAGGCGTCGATCGGGGTTCAGATCGGCGTGCATCGTCACCAGCTTGCGTTCCATCGCAATGCCTCTGACCAGGTTGAGGAAGAAAGTCTTGCCCGCGCCATACTCGCCGACCACGATGCGAAAGGCAGAACCGCCTTCGGCCAGCCGGTCTACATCCTTGATAAGAGCTGCCAGCTCACCCGCCCGTCCGACCTGGATCAAGTGCTGCCCGACACGAGGAACGACACCCGCGCGCAGTGATTGAATGACCGCATCGCGATCCTTGGCTCGTATCTTGTTCATAGGGCAAGCTCGCTTAAAATATCCGGATTGATTTCGATAGGGTCATCGCCCTCGGAAACCGGCATGTCGAACAATTCGAATGCCATATCGTTGATTTGCTCCAGCGCGCCGTCGAGCATCAACGCCATCTCTGCCGTTGCGATTTCCAGCTCTCGTCGACTCCATTGGTTGCGCGAAACCAGCAGGCGCAGAAACGCAGAGTGGCCCGCATCAAGCCCATGAAGATGGGCGTCAGTGTCTGGAGTGTCTTGTGATGCATCGTCTTTGGCTATCTGCTTGTCATCCTGCTGCTCGTCCTCCTGATCGTCGCGAAAAACATCAGCCAGCAGCGCCGACGCCTCTGCCGTTTCACGTCGCAATTGGGCAACCCTGCCCATGTCCAGCACGATTCCGGAGCCTGGCTTCTTGTCGGGCCCTGTTGCTGTAGTGGCTGACAGCGCTGTCGATACCGGGCCTGTCTGCGAACCGGCCGCAGCACCATGAAGGTTGCTGTAAAGGGTGTGAGGATCGAGTCCAAGTGCCCTGTATATCCGCTCAAGCAGTCTGACTTTCTCAGGCGTAACCGCTCCGTCAGCGTGGGCCAGGTGAGTCAGGCAACCGACGATGGCCTGCTTTTCGTCCTGATTTAGCGAGCTCAGCTTCTTTTTCAGGCTTGCCAGGTTGGGCGGCTGCTGCATTTGCATCAACAGATATGCCTTGAGACGTGTTCGATGCGAGATACGCAGATGACCCCATGAGTCGATATGCTGTTCGAGCAGTGCAACTGCACGCTGGCTTGTGCCTCTATCAACCGTTGCAACACTGCTGGCGAGATCCAGAGTGACAACAGCCGCATTGTAATCCACTGTCACCCTCGACATGCCTGGATCTGGCTCGGTCACAAACAGAACGATGCTGTCCTCAGGTTTGGGCGCACGATTGCCTGCCAGCACATCCGGCTCCATACCTATGTGCATACCTTCAAGCACTTTTGTCAGCGCGACGATCTGGTTGCGTGACTGGGCACCGTCAGACTTGAAACGTATGGCCAGTTGATCAAGCGTCGTCAGCTTCGTAGCAGTCCTGACCTCCGATTGAAGCTGTCGCAGTTCATGTCTGGCGTATTCGGGCCATAGCGACACGGGCAGCAATAGCAGCGCCTCCAATGACTCATGCTTATCGAGATCATCGGCATTGCGGCCCATGTACCGACTGAATGGAGCAAGTACTGAAGCACAGCTCTGCACGAGGAGTTGAATTTTCTTGCGAGTGGCGGACGTAATGCTGACGTCTGGCAGGTCGCCCACCGGTATTTCCGGTACATCGAGGTAGGCGGACGATGGGCGATAGGCGACCCATAGTCTGGTCTTGTTTCTCAGCAGCTTCAGGCCATCGGGAAACTGTTCTTCATATTCGGCCCTGAACAGCCGCTGAAACAGATCTGTGCATCTGCCAACAGGTTTGCCACGCGAGATATTCGGATCCGTCAGCGCCCAAGACAAGGCCCAGGATGCATTCAGCGGGTGTTTGTCGATGGCCATCTGACCTAGCGCCACTCGCAGCACGATGGGCATTTCATAGTAGTCGGCCGACTCCATTGGTGGCTCGCGCAAATACATCTGCCCTGAAATGACAGGCATGCTCAGGTATTCGAGAAGCCGCGAAGCCTGGTTGCAAAACGAAAAATCCCGATGATAAACAGTCCGCAAACGCTCGATTTCCTCTCTTAACGCGGGAATTTCTTTTCGTGCGTCGGGATCAGAAAGGCTGTCGATCAGTAAACGCCGTTCAAGGCCGTGGAAAAACATGAACAGGTAACCGCTGCTTGCTTCAGGATCGCAACGTCCCCCTGCCAGCCACTGCAGATAGCCCCGGCGTGCCGCAGGTTCGAGGTCTTTATAGGTCGACCAATAGTATGCCGACCGTGCAGCGGGAGGCGCATCGGAACCGGCCACCGGCAAGGCAGCGTCTATGAAAGAAGGTTCGGATAGCCTGAATTCCGGGTTTTGCGTTCCTGTGTAGATCATGCCGCCGGGCAAGGTGATATCGGCCACGTTGAACGGCTCCCCTGGACGCAGCCATCTGGCCTTCGCCGGACGATCAGGTGCCTTGGGAATGCTGAAAGAGTTGGTGCCGGGAGAGTCCTGCCGGATGGTAAAGAACTCAGACTCGCGCTCTGGATGGCGCATTTGCGGAGCGAAGGCCGAGGGCGCCTGTTCCGACGCTATGTCCGCCTGCGGTTGTGTACCGCCAACAAGGTTGGGAGACGGTCTGCTGAAGCGCGCATAGCGCCCTATGGCCAGGTCGGAGAAGTCCTCATCGGAAGCCGTTGTATGGATACGGTCGGGATAAGGCTGAGTGCCGCCCGCGAGATTGCCTGACGCTCGACTGAAGCGGGCATATCGACCGATCGCGAGGCGTTCGAGCTCTTCATCGATAAGGCGTATTTCAAAGGTGTCTGACACTGAGCCGTGACTGTCAGACTCGGCAGCATGCCGAATCTCGCCCGCGTGGGGTTGCGTGCCTCCAACAGGATGGACAAGCGTTCGGCTGGGTGCCATTGGGATCTTCCATGGTTCATCGGCTGGCAAACTGGCAGTATCCACATTTTGTCAGCGCGGGCCAAGCGTGGGCGGATGAGCTTGCGATTGCATTAGCCAAACCCCAGAAACGACAAAGCCCTGAATAATCAGGGCTTTGCGCTACCAAATATGGCGGAGGCATAGAGATTCGAACTCTAGGACCTGTTACAGTCGGCAGTTTTCAAGACTGCTGCCTTAAACCACTCGGCCATACCTCCACTATCGTTGCGGGCGCCATAATACCGGAATGAAACAAGCTGTCAAACTCTGTGACTAGCCAGTTGCAGCGCCTCTGTTATGATCTTTGCAACTCAACATTTCAACAGGAAGGAGTTTCGCCATGCGCGAACAGGATTACAGCCTTAAAACCGGCATGCAGGCCGACCAGCTAGAGGTTAGTCGTGTCCTGCGCAACACTTACGGTCTTCTCGCTCTGACGCTGGCTTTCAGCGGTGTCATGGCATTTGTCGCTCAGCAGATGCGCGTCGGCTATCCGAACATTTTCGTGGTACTGATCGGCTTCTATGGTCTGTTTTTCCTGACCAATAAATTGCGTGATTCGGTCTGGGGCCTGGTTTCGACCTTCGCCCTGACAGGTTTCATGGGTTTCCTGCTAGGCCCGATCCTCAATCGTTATCTGGGCATGGCCGGTGGCGCTGAAGTCGTCAGCTCCGCTTTCGCGATGACCGCACTGGTTTTCGGCGGTCTGTCGGCTTACGTGTTGATCACCCGCAAGGACATGAGCTTCCTGGGTGGCTTCATCACCGCAGGCTTCTTCGTTCTGCTTGGCGCAGTAGTGGCCAGCATGTTCTTCCAGATCAGCGGTTTGCAACTGGCGATCAGCGCAGGCTTCGTGCTGTTCTCTTCGGTCTGCATTCTGTTCCAGACCAGCGCGATTATTCAGGGTGGTGAGCGCAATTACATCATGGCGACGGTCAGCCTGTATGTATCGATCTACAACCTGTTTATAAGCCTGCTGCAGATTTTCGGCATCATGAGCCGCGACGACTGATGACTTCGGCCTGAGTACTCAGGCCGTTGCGCTTCAAACGCGTTAAACAAAAGCCCCGATCTTTCGGGGCTTTTGCGTTTCCGGGATTTAAGAAGTGTCAGGATCTCAGATGATGGCGATATGCCTTTCCGGCAGCCTGGGAAGGGCAAGCCGGATTGGCCAGAGACTGTCCGTCCAGTCAAATTACGCATCGTAGGACACCTGACCGATCAGTCATCTTTATCAAGATTGTCCTCGTCTGCTCAAGCACTTATCAGCTTTTGATCATCACAAAAAATAATATCGGACGATTCCCCAAGGCCTGTGGGCACTTCCTCGTTTTGGGCTAATTGACATCATGGAACAGAGCTGGACACAAGATTTCTAAATGTGTCAGCTTTGTTACGCTTCAATGCATTACGCACCACAAGGCGAGTGACTGGACTCTCTCGCTACAGGGGGAGTCCCGCCGTACCTAACCTGTTAATCAGCAAACAAGGAAGTGTCATGACGAAAGTCAAAGAAAATGCTGCAATTCAACTCTCTGCTGCTACCAGCACCTCTTTCGACCAGATCAATACGTTCGCTCACCTGTATGACCGTGGCGGTAACCTCACGATCAATGGCAAGCCTTCGTACTCGGTCGATCAGGCCGCCGATTACATCCTTCGCGACAACGCTGCGTGGACTGATCGCGATGGCAACGGCACTATCAACCTCACATACACCTTCCTGACCGCCAAACCTGCCGGGTTCGACAATTCGCTGGGGACTTTCAGTGCGTTCAACGCACAGCAGAAAGCACAGGCCGTATTGTCGATGCAATCCTGGGCAGACGTTGCCAAAGTCAGCTTTACCCAGGCGGCTTCCGGCGGCGACGGGCACATGACCTTTGGCAACTACAGTAACGGCAGCGCTGGCGGAGCGGCTTTTGCCTATCTGCCCAGCGGCAACAGCCGTACTGACGGTCAGTCCTGGTACCTTGTCGATAACAGCTACAAGGTCAACACGACACCGGACAATGGCAATTACGGTCGTCAGACCCTGACCCATGAAATTGGCCACACCCTGGGCCTGTCTCACCCTGGCGACTACAACGCTGGCGAAGGCAACCCGACCTACAAGGATGCCAGCTACGCAGAAGATACGCGTGGCTACAGCGTCATGAGTTACTGGAGTGAGTCCAACACCGACCAGAACTTCGTCAAGGGCGGCGTTGCCGCGTACTCCTCGGCACCGTTGCTGGACGATATTGCGGCTGTTCAACAGCTCTATGGCGCGAACATGAGCACCCGTGCCGGTGATACGGTCTACGGTTTCAACTCCACCGCCGGGCGTGATTTCTACAGCGCCACTTCTGCCTCTTCCAAGGTGGTGTTCTCGGTGTGGGACGGCGGGGGCAAGGATACCCTCGACTTCTCGGGTTTCACCCAGAACCAGAAGATAAACCTCAATGCGGCCTCGTTCTCGGACGTGGGTGGCATGGTGGGTAACGTTTCAATTGCCAAAGGCGTGGTGGTTGAAAACGCGGTGGGCGGTTCGGGCAACGACCTGTTGATCGGCAATGCCGCTGCCAACGACCTTAAAGGTGGTGCCGGCAACGACATCATCTACGGTGGTGGCGGTGCCGACAGCCTGACCGGTGGTGCTGGTGCAGACATTTTTGTGTTTGGTGCCAGTTCCGATTCCAACCGTGCAGCGCAGGATACGATTCGTGACTTTGTCAGCGGTCAGGACAAAATCGATGTATCGGCCATTTCCACGCTGAGCGCTCTGCAGTTCGTCAACGCGTTCAGCGGCCATGTCGGCGAAGCGATCCTCAGCTACAACCAGAGCAGCAATCTGGGTAGCCTGGCGATCGACTTCACAGGTCAGGGTGTGAGCGATTTCCTGGTCGGCACTGTCGGTCAGGCAGTCGCTGCTGACATCATTGTTTAATCGGTAATACTCGTGGGCGGGTCGGTTGATCCGCCCACGATCGAGAACGTTCGTCCCTATGAAACTCAACCGTTTTTTTCAATTCGCTCCAGCTGCTCTTGCGCTGCTGGTGAGTATTTCTGGAGCAAGCATGGCCATGAGTCTGAAACTTCCCAGTCCCGCCGAACTGAGCGGCAAGTGGCGATTATTTATCAAGGCGCGGGCCGATCAAGCCTGCGAACTGCAGCTCAATACCGATATGCCGCAATTGGGGGGCGATCCCGCTTGCGCCGCAAAATGGCTGCACGAAGTGCCAGTCGGCTGGTTCCCTACACCTGATGGCCTGGCGTTGACCGGCAAAGAGGGCAATCGACTGATCCACTTCAACCATATGGGAGAGCAGCATTATCAGGCGCGTTTACCGGATGGTGAGGTGCTGATGCTGGAACGCGTGGCCCCATAGACGCTGCGCGATCATATTCCCCGGAAAAAATGCATCCCCGGATGTCCCCCGGCCGCAAGCGCGGCTTTCAAGGAAGAACCATGAGTACGTCGCCCCAAGGCAACCAACCGCCGCTGTACAAGGCGTTGGCGGATTACAAGAGCGCTCTGATCGGCGTGGGTTGCTTCACTGCCCTGATCAATCTGTTGATGCTCGCCCCGTCGATTTACATGTTGCAGGTCTATGACCGCGTACTAACATCGCAGAACCAGACCACGCTGGCCATGTTAACCCTGATGGTGGTCGGGTTTTTCGCCTTCATCGGCTTGCTGGAGATGATTCGCAGCTTTGTCGTGATTCGCATCGGCAGCGAGCTGGAGCGACGGTTCAACCTGCGGGTGTATCAGGCGGCGTTCGAAAGCAACCTGCACGCCGGGCAGCGTCAGGCTGGCCAGGCTTTGGGCGATTTGACGTTCATCCGCCAGTTTCTGACGGGGCCTGCCTTGTTTGCATTTTTCGATGCGCCCTGGTTTCCGATCTACCTGGCGGTGATTTTCCTCTTCGACCCCTGGCTAGGCCTGCTAGCCAGTATCGGCGCCGTTTTGTTGGTGGCGCTGGCGTGTCTGAACGAGTGGCTGACCCGCAAACCGCTGGCCGAAGCCAGTGGCTATTCTCAGCAGTCATCGCAGCTTGCTTCCCGCCATTTGCAGCAAGCCGAGGCCATTCAGGCTATGGGCATGCTCGAAGCGCTGCGGCGTCGCTGGTTTGATGTGCATGGGCGCTTTCTGGCCTTGCAAAACCGTGCCAGCGACATAGGCGCGGTAATCAGTTCGATCAGCAAGGCCCTGCGTCTGTGCCTGCAATCGCTGGTTTTGGGCCTGGGGGCTCTGTTGGTGATTCGCGGCGAAATGACTACGGGCATGATGATTGCCGGTTCGATACTGATGGGCCGGGTGCTGAGCCCCATAGATCAGTTGATCGCGGTCTGGAAGCAATGGAGTTCTGCGCGTCTGGCGTACGGCCGTCTTGATCAATTGCTCAAAACCTACGCTGAACCCGCGCAGCGCATGGCGTTGCCGACGCCCCGCGGGCAGGTCAGCGTGGAGCAGGTCAGTGCCGCGCCTCCTGGCAAAACCTCGCCTACGGTTCAACACGTCAGCTTTCAACTGCAGGCCGGGGAAGTGCTCGGTGTGCTGGGTGCATCCGGCTCCGGGAAGTCGACCCTCGCTCGTGTGCTGGTCGGCGTCTGGCCCGTGCTGGGCGGGGCAGTTCGGCTTGACGGTGCTGACATGCATCGCTGGGACCGCGAGGCACTGGGGCCGCACATCGGTTATCTGCCGCAGGACATTGAGTTGTTCGGCGGCAGCGTTGCGCAAAACATTGCGCGCTTTCGTGATGGCGATGGCAGCGGCGAGGCGAGTGCCGTGGTCGCGGCTGCGCAACTCGCTGGGGTTCATGAGCTGATCCTGCGTCTGCCGCAGGGCTACGACACGGTTCTGAGTGATGACGGCGGCGGGTTGTCCGGCGGTCAGAAACAGCGGGTAGCACTTGCTCGCGCCCTGTATGGCGAGCCGAAGCTGGTGGTCCTCGATGAGCCCAACTCCAACCTCGACACTGCAGGCGAAGCTGCCCTGACTGAGGCAATCGGTCAGCTCAAGGCTCGCGGATGTACCGTCGTACTGGTCACTCACCGTACCCCGTCACTGACCCAGACTGATCGGCTGCTGGTACTGAGTGAGGGGCGCATGCAGGCTTTTGGCCCTACCGCGCAGGTCTTGCAAGCCCTGTCGGGGCAACCCGCTGCACCCTCACAAGCGCAACTTCGTTCGGCACCCGCCGGGCTTTCCATGAGCCGTCAGTACGGCACGCAGAACAGGCAGTCCGACGTATGAACAGCCCCATTGACACTCATTACGCCGTGCCGGGCAAGGAGCGCGGCGTGCAGTTCTTCGTTCGCGCAGGCTGGATTCTCATGCTGGCAGGGGCGGGCAGCTTCTTTCTGTGGGCCAGTCTCGCCCCGCTGGATCAGGGCATTGCCGTGCAAGGCACCGTCGTGGTGTCGGGCAAGCGCAAGGCCGTGCAGTCGCTGGATGGCGGCGTTGTCAGCAAAATTCTCGTCAGCGAAGGCCAGTCGGTAAAGGAGGGCGAGCCGCTGTTTCGCCTTGATCAGACTCAGGTCGAGGCCGACGTGCAATCGCTGCGTGCCCAGTATCGAATGGCCTGGGCCAGCCTGGCCCGCTGGCAGAGCGAGCGCGACAACCTGGATGAGGTGCACTTTCCCGCAGAACTGATTGCCGCCGGGCAGGGGCAGAACCCCGACCCGCGTCTGGCGCTGGTGCTTGAGGGCCAGCGGCAACTGTTCAGCAGTCGGCGACAGGCCCTGGCTCGAGAGCAATCAGGTTTGCAGGCGAGTATCGAAGGTGCCGGGCTGCAACTCGCCGGTATGCGCCGCGCTCGATCGGACCTGCTGGCTCAGGCTGACTCGCTACGCAAGCAACTGAGTAACCTGGAACCCTTGGCGCAGAACGGTTTCATTCCGGGCAACCGTCTGCTGGAGTTTCAACGCCAGCTTTCTCAAGTGCAGCAGAGCCTGGCGCAGAACGCAGGCGAAACCGGGCGGATAGAGCAGGGGATCGTCGAGTCGCGGTTGCGTCTTCAGCAGCAGCGCGAGGAGTATCAGAAAGAAGTGCGCAGCCAGTGGGCCGATGCCCAGGTCAAGGCGCTTACCCTTGAGCAACAACTGGCTTCGGCAGGTTTCAGTCTGCAGCACAGTGCAATTCTTGCCCCTGCTGATGGCATCGCCGTCAACCTGGGCGTGCACACCGAAGGCGCAGTGGTGCGTGCCGGTGAAACCCTGCTGGAAATCGTACCGCAGGGCACACGTCTTGAAGTCGAAGGGCGTCTGCCGGTGCAGTTGATCGACAAGGTCGCCAGCCATTTGCCGGTCGATATCCTCTTCACTGCGTTCAATCAAAGTCGCACGCCGCGGGTTTCCGGTGAGGTAAACCTGATTTCCGCCGATCAGATGCAGGATGAGAAAACCGGCCAGCCCTATTACGTGCTGCGCACTTCGGTGGGCGATGCGGCACTGGAAAAACTCAACGGGCTGGTGATCAAGCCGGGCATGCCCGCTGAAATGTTTGTGCGCACGGGTGAACGCTCGCTGCTCAATTATCTGTTCAAACCTTTGCTGGACCGTGCCGGCTCCGCGTTGACGGAGGAATAGGATGTCTCGTCATCCCCTGAAAGCCGCTTTGCTGACGGCCATCCTGCTGGGCACTGCTTCATTGAGTCATGCGATGGGCCCGTTTCAGGTCTATGAGCTGGCGCTTCGCAACGACCCGACTTACCTGGGCGCGCTCAAGGAGCGCGATGCGGGCCTGGAAAACCGGGTGATTGGTCGTGCAGGCTTGCTGCCGCGTGTTTCATACAGCTACAACAAAGGGCGCAACGACTCCAAGGCCACCCTCAAAGGCGGCCGTGAAGACACCACTGACCATCGCCACTACAACAGCTTTGGTTCAAGCCTGACGATTCAGCAGCCGCTGATCGATTACGAAGCCTACGCCAATTATCGCAAAGGCCTGGCTCAGGCGTTGTTTGCCGACGAGACCTTTCGCAGCAAGAGTCAGGAATTGCTGGTGCGGGTTCTGACCCTTTATACCCAGGCACTGTTCGCGCAGGACCAGATCAATATAGCCCGCGCCAAACAGCAGGCGTTCGAACGCCAGTTTGCACAGAACCGGCAAATGTTCCAGCAAGGCGAGGGTACCCGCACCGACATTCTTGAAGCGGAATCGCGCAACGAGCTGGCGATTGCCGAGCAGATAGAAGCCAGCGACGAGCAGGACGCGGCCTTGCGCGAACTGGCCGCGTTGCTGGGCGAGTCGAGTATCGATGTTGCGCAGTTGGAGCCGTTGAGAGACAGTTTTCAGGCGCTGGTGCTGGCACCGTCCAGCTTTACCGAGTGGCATGCGCTGGCCATGGCCAACAGCCCGATCCTGGCCTCGCAACGCCAGTCGCTGGAAGTGGCGCGATACGAGGTGGAGCGCAACCGCGCCGGGCATCTGCCGACGGTGAATGCTTACGCGAGTATCCGTCAGAACGAATCGGACAGCGGCAACACTTACAATCAGCGTTACGACACCAACACGATAGGTATCGAGCTCAGTCTGCCGCTGTACGCCGGAGGCGGCACCAGCGCCTCGGTGCGTCAGGCCAACAGCAAGCGCGAGCAGGCGGAATACGAGCTGGAGGGCAAGACCCGCGAAACCCTGATCGAGCTGCGTCGCCAGTTCAACGCCTGTGCGTCAGGGGTGAGCAAGTTGCGCGCTTATCAGAAAGCACTGGTCTCTGCGCAGGCACTGGTCGAGTCGACACGTCAGAGCATTCTCGGCGGCGAGCGCATCAGCCTGGACGCACTCAACGCCGAACAGCAGCTCTACAGCACCCGGCGTGATCTGGCGAAAGCCCGTTACGATTACTTGATGGCCTGGATCAAACTGCATTACTACGCCGGTACGTTGCGCGACACCGATCTGGCGCGTATTGACGAGGCCTTCGTTGTGGCGCGCTGAGTGTCGTTGGTCAGTTCTGCGCAGTGAAACGCGCCAGCGAGAAGGCTGAAAGGTCTACATCGCTGGTGCCGTGAATACAGCGTTGCGCAAGGGCCAGCCCGAGCCCGGCTGAGTGTTTGAAGCCGTGACCGGAGCAGGCCGAAACCACTGTCACGTTCTTCAGATGGGGGTGTTCATCGATGATGAAGTGGCAGTCCGGCGTGACGGTGTAGGCGCAGACCGAAGACTTGACCACGTTCGGCGTCAGTCCCGCAATCTTGCCCTGCACCTGGGTCTGGAACATTTCCTGCTCCTCGCTTGCCGTAACAGTGCGATCCAGCTGGTCGGCAGCGGATGCTTCAATGTATTGCTCGGTAGCGACCTTCATACTGTTTTCACCGGGCAGGGGCGGGAAGCCATAGTTGACATCATCCTCCCCGGGCCCGTGAGTCAGAATGAAGCTCGGCGAACGTGGTGCAAAAGCGGCATTCTCCTGCAATTCGAACCAGAACAGCTTTTGCCGACACACCCGCAGCAGGTCGCTGAACGGTGCGCCGAGCAATTCGGCTGACCACATGCCCGCACTGACCACGACTTTGTCAGCGATGATCGAGCCCTTGTCAGTGGTAATGCGCACCTGATCACCCTGTGCCTGTAAGTGCGTAACCGTCTCATGGGTCAGCAACCTTGCGCCGTGTTGCCTCGCCAGCCGCAGCTGTACCTCGATGCAGCGCTCTGGCCGGACAAATCCGCCTTCAGGCTCAAAGTAGCCAACGGCGGTGTCCAGAACAGGGGTGAACTGGGGAAAGCGCTCGCGAATGGCCGCCGCCGACAGCACTTCGTGCGTCACGCCATAGGTGCGGGCCAGGGCGATGGTCTGGTGGGTGAAGTCGTTACTGTCCTCAGGATCGTACGCAGGGCTGGAGGTCATCACCAGCACTCCGCACTGCTCGAACAGCGACTCGCCGCTCAGCGCCTCAAGTTCGCGCCAGATGCTGTGCGCACTGCGTACCAGCGGCAGGTATTGCGGGCCCTCGCCAACCGACAGTCGTGTGATGCGGGTATCGCCGTGGCTGGAGCCTTGTGTGTGCGGAGGGGCGTAGCGATCGACGCCAATTACATCGACTCCGGCCTTCGCCAGTTGATAGACAGTGGCTGCACCCATGGCACCCAGACCGAGCACGGCCACTTCACAACGCTGCTGCATAATCGGAATGCCTCGATAAATCTCTTATTTCACGCCGGACAGCCTGCCGAATCAACCGCCAAACGTGCATAAGGTTATGTCACGGAGCCCCAAGGGCCATTGCCAGTGCCATCACACATGAGGGTGTGGGGAACCTGTAAAAATTTACGCTTGCGCTGCTCAGGGTTTTTAAGGTCCGAAATTGATGAAAAGTTGTCCACGGAAATCGTGGGTATGTCTGTGGGTAACTTTTTGAAACCCTTGTTACACGTGGCTTACAGCTGTGTGGTTATTTTATGAACAGCTCATGTTTTGCACTTCCATGGTGCTGCCACCAGGCTGGAAAACAGGTCCGCTATAAGCGATTTAAAGCACAAAAAAGAAATATTTTTCAAAAAAAAGCGCGACCCTCATCAGGTCGCGCTGCTTTTTTTACGAGTCAAGCGATGGTTGTTACACGAGAGGCTGATCGCTCCATTCACCGTTGACCAGACGACGCAGACCCAGCGGGTTGGCATTCTGCAATGCAGCCGGCAACTGGCTGTCGGCCAGGTTCTGATAGCAGACCGGACGCAGGAAACGGTCGATGGCCAGAGTGCCTACCGAAGTACCGCGTGCGTCCGAGGTTGCCGGATATGGACCGCCGTGAACCATGGCTTCACAGACCTCGACACCGGTCGGGTAGCCGTTGAACAGAATGCGCCCGACTTTCTCTTCGAGTATCGGTTGCAGCCAGCTGTACTGGCTCAGGTCCGCAGGCTCGCCGATCACGGTCGCAGTCAGCTGACCACGCAAGGCCAGCAGCGCGTCTTTCAACTGCGCATCGTCAGCGACCTCGATTATCAGCGTGGTCGGTCCGAAGACTTCTTCCTGCAACAACTGGTCGCCGTTCAACAGCAGACTGACGTCAGCCTTGAACAACTGAGCCTGCGCCTGTTTGCCTTCCTGCGGCTTGCCAGCCAGGTGCGTCACGCCCGGATGCGACAGCAAATGCTCGACGCCTTTGCTGTAGCTGCGCAGACCGCCTGCGTTGAGCATGGTCTGCGGTGCCTGACTGCCCATCTGTTCGGTCAGTTGTTCGACGAACGTCGAAAACGCCGGGGAGCGCAGGCCGATGACCACACCAGGGTTGGTGCAGAACTGACCGGCACCCATCACCACTGAACCGGCGAGCTCTTTGGCCACGGTTTCGCCGCGTGCCTGCAGGGCACCTGGCAGCAACACTACCGGGTTGATGCTGGACATCTCGGCAAACACCGGAATCGGCTGTGGACGCTCGGCGGCCATTTTGCAAAGAGCGTTGCCGCCGTTCAGCGAGCCGGTGAAACCGACGGCCTGGATAGCCGGGTGTTTGACCAGACCTTCACCCACGCCGTTACCGAAGATCATGTTGAATACGCCTTTCGGCATTTGGGTGCGTTCTGCGGCGCGGATGATAGCGCTGGCCACCAGATCGGCAGTCGCCATGTGGCCACTGTGCGCCTTGAACACCACCGGGCAACCGGCAGCCAGTGCAGCAGCGGTGTCACCGCCAGCAGTGGAAAACGCCAGCGGGAAGTTGCTCGCGCCGAACACGGCAACCGGGCCCACACCGATGCGGTACTGGCGCAGGTCGACGCGTGGCAACGGTTTGCGATCCGGCAGGGCCAGGTCAATGCGTGCACCGACGAAATCACCGCGACGCAGAACCTTGGCAAACAGGCGCATCTGGCCGCTGGTACGACCGCGCTCACCCTGAATACGTGCCTGGGGCAGAGCGGTTTCCTGGCAGACGATGGCGACGAAATCATCACCCAACTGATCCAGTTCATCGGCAATGGCGTCGAGGAAGTCGGCGCGACGGGCCGGGCTCAGTTGACGGAATTCTGGAAAGGCAGCCTTGGCGGCGAGGGCGGCAGCGTCGATTTCGCCGTCGGTAGCCTGATGGAAGCTGTAAGGCAGTTCTTCGCCTGTTGTGGCATCCAGACTTTTTTGCAGGCTTTGGCCAAGAGCGCTGCGGCCGCCAGCGATGAAATTCTGGCCGAGAATGTTAGGCATCGGTATCTCCTGTTGTTTTGAGGTTGGAGGTCGGTATGGAAGGTATCCGGACCGGCGCTCCTTATGGGTTGCCGAGTTGCTTTACAGATTGTCAGTGATGTGGCGTGTAAAAGCAGGCCAGCGATCATTTTTTCTAAAACCAGTGGGCAGTCATCGTACAACTTGATTCGCTGCTGATGCAACTGTCGGCCTGATTTGCCAGGTCAAGCGCCGCTGCTCTTTATAGCGCATGGGCGCGATCAGGCTTCTATCGTGGCGCGCTTTTGTGACCTTTTAAGGTGGTGTAGCGTTGAGGTTGTGCAATGCATCCAGCACCTGGCGCAACGCCTTGCTGACCGGTTTGTCCTGGCGCAATGCAATTCCCAGCGTGCGGCTCAACCCCGGCACCAGCTGCAGCACCTGCAAACCGCGGCGGTGATGGACTGCAGCAACCGCCATGCGCGGCACGATGCTGTAGCCCAGGCCCGCAGCAACCATTTCCTTGATGGCCTCGATGCTCCCCAGTTCCATGACCGGTTTTATCCGGATCCCGGCCTGCAAGAACCATTCATTGATCAGCAGCCGCGTACTGCTGCCTGCTTCGAAGACCACCAGCGGTAGTTCGCAGAGGTGCTCCGGGGTCATTTCAGCGGCAATCGGCTGCTGGCTGCTGGCGAAGATCGCCACGAACTCATCCTCAAGCAGCGGGGTGATATGCAGACTGCGACCCGAGGCGGGCAGCGTCACCAGTGCGAGATCCAGACGGTTTTCTTCCACAGCCTTGAGAATGCCGTCCGTGTTGCCGGTGCTGACCCGCACATCCAGTTGTGCAAAGCGACGGCGCAGTGCCTGCAACATGGGCGGCAGCAGATGAATGCAGGCGGTCGCGCCGGTACCGATCGCAACCTTTCCGGCAACGCCGCTGGCGTGACTGGACAACTCCAGCAGGGCGTCTTCGACCACCGCATCAATGCGCGCAATATGCTCCAGCAGCGTAGTGCCCGCCGAGGTGGGCTTGAGCCGCTTGCCTACGCGCTCGATCAATTTCAGGTTCAACTGGTCCTCCAGCTGCCGAATTTGCAGGCTTACCGCTGGCTGGGTCAGGTGCAGTCGCTCGGCCGCTGCGGAGAAGCTGCCGTGCGCTATGACCAGCGAGAAGGTGTGCAAGTGATTCAGGTTGAGTCGGCGCATGGCAAAGTATTTCTTATGCTGTGAATGATAAATCATAGCTTTTTTAACGGTTTGGTGAGCGGCATGATTGCACTCATCCAACGACATTTGCCCAGAGCCCGATATGACCCCGACCTTTATCCTGCGTGATGCGTATGATCAAGACATACCTGCCGTACAGGCGATCTACGCCGATCATGTGCTGCATGGCATTTCCAGTTTCGAACTCGATCCGCCGAGTGTCGCCGAGCTGTTGCAGCGCCGTGCGCAGGTGCTCGTCAACGGCCTGCCATATCTGGTGGCCGAGCTCGCCGGGGAGGTGGTCGGCTATGGCTACGCCACACCCTATCGTCCGCGTCCTGCTTACCGCTTTACCGTAGAAGACTCGGTTTATATACGGGACGGTATGGGCGGGCGGGGCATCGGTCTGGCATTGCTTGGCGAGCTGGTACAGCGCTGCGAGCAGGGCGGCTGGCGGCAGATGGTCGCGGTGATCGGCAATAGCGAGAATATCGCGTCGCTGCGTCTGCACGAGCGCCTGGGTTTTCGCCGTGTCGGGGTATTCGAGTCAGTCGGCTTCAAGCACGGTCGCTGGGTGGACACCGTGCTGATGCAGCGCATGCTCGGCGACGGCTCGGGCAGTGCACCTTCCGAGCGGGCCTGACTGACGTGGACCGCGCTGATCTGTCCAGGCTGGCGGTAGTCAAACTGGGGCTCGCGCAACTGATCAGTTGGGGTGTGACGTTTTATCTGCCGGGGGCTTTCGGCAATGCGATTGCCGATGATCTGGGCTGGAGCGGCCAGCAGGTCTTTTCCGGGCTGTCAGTCGCACTGTTGATCATGGGCCTGGTTTCGATCTTCAGTGCGCATTTGCTCCAGCGTCTCGGTGCACGGCAGGTGTTGCAATACGGGGCCGGGCTCAACGCGCTTGGCTGCTGCATGCTGGCTGTGTGCGAGACACCTCAGTCGTGGTTTTTTGGCTGGGCAGTGCTGGGCGTCGGCATGCGTCTGTCACTTTACGATGCGCTGTTTGCTGCATTGGCAGCGCTGTTCGGTGCACGCTCTCGGGCGCTGATGGTGCAGATTACCTTGTTGGGCGGGCTGGCTTCGGCGGTATTCTGGCCGCTGGGCCACGGCTTGTTGAATGCGTTGGGCTGGCGTAGTGCGGTTGCTGTCTACGGCTGCCTGGCATTGCTCAGCGGGTTATTGGTCAGCGGCCTGCCGGACTCCCGGTTGCCGGTCTTTTACGCCGGGCCAGCCGCGCCTGCGCCCGCTGACACCACGGCCTGGATACCTCAGTTCGGCTACGCCCTGAGCATGTCCCTGATCGCGTTCCTGTCAGCCGGCTTGTCTGCCCATTTACCCGCGTTGCTGGCCGGTTTGGGTGTGCCGGTCGTGCTGGCAGCGCTGTGGGGCATCGGTCAGACCTGCGCGCGTCTGGCGCAGGCTTTGTTGGCGCAGTCGATGCCAGCGCTGCGCCTGAATGTTTGGGTCGCTGCCGGAATGGTGCTGTGTTTTACCCTGGGGCTGCTCAGTCAGGGCCATACCCTGCTGGCCTGCATGTTCCTGTTCGGTTATGGCGCGATGAACGGGCTGGCCACATTGCTGAGGGCGAATCTACCCTTTGAGCTGTTTGCACATTCGCATTACGTACACCTGCAGGGCCGATTGCTGGCTCCTGCCTTTCTGCTGTCAGCTGGCGCTCCGTGGTTTTTTGCGTGGGTGCGTGAAGCGCAGGGCGGCAGCGGCCTGCTGTGGTTGTCGCTGGCGATCAGCCTGGTGTTGATTACAGTGGCAATTGCATTGAATCTAAATGGCCGCGCAAAATGAAATTGTCCAACAATCCGGTTCAATAGCGTTGCCAGTAGTCGCCTGAATGGTTAGGGTACGCGGCTGTTCAAGAAGGAGCCTGATATGACTCTGCATGACCCCACGGAAACGGGCACGGCAGTCACCCGGCAGCGGCGCGCGCCAAAGGGTGAAAAGCGCCGCAAAGAGCTGCTTGATGCGGCCTTGCAAGTGTTTTCCCTTGAGGGCTATACCGGCGCTTCGGTGGCCAAGGTAGCAGCCATCGTCGGTATTTCCGTCGCCGGGCTGCTGCACCATTTTCCCAGCAAGATTTCGCTGTTGATGGGCGTGCTGGACCGACGCGATGAGGTCAATAGCCGAATTGCTGCCGAGGTGCGCACCGACAACACGTTGACCGGCCTGCTTGGCGGCCTGCGCGCAATCAACCGTTCAAACGCCACGGCGCCCGGCGTGGTGCGTGCCTTTTCGATTCTCAATGCTGAAAGTCTGCTGGAAAACCAGCCAGCCTTTGAATGGTTCCAGACGCGCTACGAGCGTATTCACGCGCACTTGATGGGACAGTTTGCAGGTTTGGTGGAGCGCGGGGAGGTGCGTGCGGATGTGGATCTGGACAAGATCATCCGGCAGATTCTGGCGATGATGGATGGCTTGCAGATTCAGTGGTTACGCTTTCCCGATCAGGTGGACCTGGTCGAGTGTTTCGATACCTACATTGCGCAGGTCGATGCAGCGGTAAGGGCTCGTCCCTGAGCCTTTATTTGTCCGTTTACCCTTCAGTCAGCTAACGCTTACTCGACGGTCTGCTTGAATACACCGCCGGTCTTGACCGGTGGTTTCTCGACCAGAACCGAGTTCAGAGCGGAGCGTGGCAGCGGGTTGCTGGTGGTGGTCGACAGTTCCTGACGGAACGAGTTGACCAGCTTGGCGTTCAGGCGGATGTCCTGCGACGAACCACCGAGCGACAGGTTGAAGGTGTCGGCATCGACCACCCACTGATTGGTTTTCACGTCGAAGTAGGCCAGCGAGCGGTCATTGAGCTCAATGGTCACGCGCTTGCTTTCGCCCGGCTTGAGGAACACTTTCTTGTAGCCTTTGAGTTCCTTGATCGGACGCTCGACTTTCGGGTTCTGCTGGCCCACGTACAGCTGAGCGACTTCAGAACCGCCAACCTTGCCGGTGTTGGTCAGATCGAAGGACACCTTGATCGGCGTATTGCCCACCGCAACGCCCGGCGTCACTTTGATGTTGCTGTAACCGAACGTGGTGTACGACAGGCCGTAACCGAACGGGTAGAGCGGCTTGATGCCTTTCTTCTCGTAACCGCGATAACCCAGCATCAGGTCATCCTTGTAATCCATGTCGGTCAGAGTGTTCTGATTGTCGAATTTCGGGAAGGAAGCGTAAGCCGGGTTATCTTCGATGTTGCGTTCGATACTGATCGGCAGCTTGCCCGATGGGTTGACCTTGCCGAACAGGATTTCGGCCAGGGCCTGACCACCGTTCTGACCCGGGTAGAAGGCATGCAGCGCTACCGGAACCTGTTCGATCCAGTCGCTCATCTTCAGACCCGTACCGCCATACATGGTCACCACGGTGTTCGGGTTGACCTTGGCGATGTTCTGGATCAGCTCGTTCTGGAACTCAGGCAGATCGAAGCTGTGGTCGAAACCTTCGCCTTCGTATTCGTTGCTGTTACCCACTGCAACCACGACCGCATCGTAGCCGGACAGGTCCTGAGGAGCGTTCAGCGAAGCCGAACTCAGCTGCACACCTACCAGGCCACCCATGGTCGACAGGTAACCGGCGCGACGCGAGTACTCGAGCTTCACATCGTAAGACTGGCCAGCTTCCAGATTGATCTTGGCGAACTCTGGAATGGTCGGCGGGATGCTGTTGCCCGGCAATGGCTTGCCGTCACCGTTGTCGATGATTTTCTTGCCGTTGACCCACAGACGCACAGCGCCGTCGGCACGAACCTTGAACACCTGCTCGCCGCTCTGGGTCGGGGTGACCTTGCCGGTGTAGCGAATCGAAGTCGACGATGTATCGCCATTCAGTTCGCCAGCGGTCGAACCTTTGCTGGTGTACGGATCGGACGTCGAAGTGTTGCTTTCGAACGGCAGGTCCTTGTCGTTGGCCCAGTCCAGGTCAACATGCTTCTCGGTACGGGTGACCGCTGCATCACCAGACCAGTTGGTGTTGCTGAAGTACTCGACTTTCATGCCCTGGACTTCATTGCCAGTTGCGTCGGTGGTGGTCCAGGCACTGGTGCTTGGGTCCAGCGACAGGCCTTCGATGAAGTCGACTTTGGCGTTAGGCGCGATTTGTTGCAGACCGCTCAATTCGCTGACGTAATGGCTGGCCATGACGTTGGCGCTGCCGAAACCGGTCGGTGGCGAGTACTTGGCCAGGGTACCGACAACGGCGATTTTCTTGACCTTCTGCTTGTCCAGCGGCAACAGATCGCCCTGGTTTTTCAGCAGCACGATGCCTTCACGCGCAGCATTCAGAGCAACCTTGTTGCTGGTCGAGCTGTTCATGTTGTGCGTGGTCAGCGGCGTCTTGCTGTCGAACTTGTACAGGTAGATCTGCTTGAGGATGCGGCGGACCTTGTCGTCGATGGTCGCAGCGCTCAGGTCACCGGCGTCCAGATGAGGCTTCAGCACGGAGCTGTTCATCTGGTAGCCCATCATGTCCAGATCGGCCCCGGCGCGGGCGGCTTCGAAGCCGTGAACGACAGCGTTGTAGTCGCTCTGTACGAAGCCCTTGAAGCCCCATTCCTTTTTCAGGATCTGCGCGATCAGGTGCTCGCTTTCGCAAGCGAAATCACCGTTCACTTTCTGAAAGGCGCACATCATCATCGCAACGTTGCCGTTCTTCGAGGACGACTCGAATGCAGGCAGCGACATTTCGCGCAGGACGCGCTCTGGCATCTTCTGGTCCAGGTTGAAGCGGTTGCTTTCCTGGTCGTTGGCCGCGTAGTGCTTGGCGTTGGCCCATACACCACGAGACTGGATACCGTTGATGACGCCCGGTGCCAGGCTGGCACCCAGGAACGGGTCTTCACCGGAGAGGTATTCGAACGCGCGGCCGCCGTAAGGCATGCGGTACAGGTTGACGCCGGGGCCAGTGATGAACTGGTAGCCGCCGACGGCAGTGTCATAGCCCAGCGCACGGCCGAGGTCGATGGCACGACGCGGGTTGAAGGTGGCTGCCAGGTTAGGGCCGGACGGATAGACCACGCCCTGATCGTTGCCTTCGCTGGTGTAGCGCACGCCCACGCCGCCGTCGGCACCGTGAATCTGCGGAACGCCGTAGTTGGTCAGCGGCTTGACATCCCAGCCGCCGGTGCCGCCGATGTAGGCCAGCTTTTCTTCCATGGTCATCTTCGCCAGGGTCTTCTGCGCGGCTTTTTCAGCGCGGTCCTCGCGACCTTGTTGCACAGTAGGGTCAGCGGCGTGCACCTGGGATACTGCCAATGCCAGCAAGGCCAGCGCCGAGTGCGCGCCTATCATCTTTCGCTTGTTCATATTGCTCTCCAACTACGTTTCAATTAACTGGTTGCCTGCGCACGTGCGAAGGACTAACTCGTCGTCATTTGCCTTTGCGGCTTACTCTTTTCTCCGGGCAAAAGTTGCCCGCTGTCGCGTTTTTTCCCCTCTTAACAGGGGAGCGACTTATGGCTGTTTAATTACTGTTTCGATGTTTATTTATTATCTTTTCTACTTCTCAAGCGCCATCAAATAGCTATCACATGGTGGCACTTTGAATCTCAAAACCGTTACAATTAACCCTAAAACAAGGCATAAATGTCAAATAAAAGCGTATTTTTCTTTCATTTCGTATTTTTTCTTTACAATTTAGGAACTCTTGTTAAACCTACTGGTCGATTGGTTTAAGATTTTTCAGGACGAAGAAAGACAGCTCGCAAGTTGCGATGCGTGCTGTACGCTATTTCTTGCCCGGTCTTTATCCGATTTCTGCCTTTTGCAGAATTCACTTCTTTTTTCTGTGGAGTTAACTACGATGAAATTCTCTGTAATCAGTGCGGGCGTTGTTCTGGGTCTGGCCCTTAGTGGTGCAGTAGTTGCCGCTGAAGCGACCGATGACGATGCAACATCCGGTGCAAGCGATTCGACGGTCATGACTCAGACCCAGGACGCCAAGGCAGCGCAGAAGGCGCAAAACCAGAAGACCGAAACGACAAAAGGTGGTCGCCCGCAGAACGCAACCCCTCAAAAGCAGTCAAATTGATCGTTTGAAGCCTTTGAGCACAGCACTTTCCAGTCGGAGAGTGCTGTAACATGTCCCTCCGAAGTAGCAAAATGCCCTCATTCATGCCGCCAGTTCCCGTCGATGTTTCCCGCCTCCTCATTCCGGATGCCGCGCAGGTTTGCGCCTGGCTGACCGAGCACGCGGGTCTGAAAATGGCCGATCTGGAGCGGGCGCAACGTTTGCAGCAAGAGTCTGAAGGCACCGAGCTGCTCGGGCTGTTGACTCGTCTGGGGCTGGTTTCCGAATTTGAACTGGCCCGCGCATGGGCAGCCCTGTTGCAGGCACCGCTGCTACTTGCTGACGCTGTGCCGCCGCTGCTCGACCCCTTGCCGCCTTTGACCGAGCGCTTCATGCGCCACTATCAAGTCGTGCCCGTAGGCTGGAGCGATCAAGGGCTGCAAGTGCTCAGCGCCAACCCCGGTACGCTGTACCCGTTCCAGGCCATCGCTTATGCCTGCGAAGTGCCGGTGCGGCTGTCCATCGGGCCGCGCAATGAAGTCGAAACCCTTATTGAGCGTTATTACGGACAGGGCCGCTCGGCAATGGGCACCCTGATCGAGAACCTGGATGAGGAGGGCGGCTCGCTGGAAGACATCGAGCACCTCAAGGATCTGGCCTCCGAAGCGCCGGTCATTCGTCTGGTCAACCTGATTCTGCAACGCGCGGTCGAACAGCGTGCGTCGGACATTCATATCGAGCCGTTCGAGAGCCAGCTAAAAGTGCGCTATCGCATCGACGGCGTGTTGCATGAGGCCGAAGCGCCACCGTCCAGTTCTTCGGCGGCGGTTATTTCCCGGGTGAAGATCATGGCGCGGCTGGACATCGCCGAGCGTCGTCTGCCGCAGGATGGCCGGATCATGCTGCGCATCCAGGGCAAGGAGCTGGACCTGCGGGTGTCTACGGTGCCCACCAGCTTCGGCGAATCGGTGGTCATGCGTTTGCTGGACCGGCAGACCATCAATTTCGATTTCCCCAGCCTGGGTTTCGACGGCGAGCGGCTGGATGAATTTCTCGACGTGCTGGAGCGTCCGCACGGCATTCTGCTGGTCACCGGGCCGACCGGCTCCGGCAAGACCACCACTCTTTATACTGCGCTCTCACGGCTCAATACCGCCGAGCGCAAGATCATCACCGTCGAAGACCCGGTCGAGTATCAGCTCGAGGGCATCAATCAGATTCAGGTCAAGCCTTCCATCGGCCTGGACTTCGCCGGGGCACTGCGCTCCATCGTGCGTCAGGACCCGGATGTCATCATGATCGGTGAGATGCGCGACCTGGAAACCTGCCGCATCGCCATTCAGTCCTCGTTGACCGGTCACCTGGTGCTCTCGACCCTGCACACCAATAGTGCGGCGGCGAGTATTACCCGTCTGCTGGACATGGGCGTCGAAAGCTACCTGATCGCCTCGACGGTCAACGGCATTCTGGCCCAGCGTCTGGTCCGCCGTCTTGATCCGGCAACGCGTGAAGCCTTCGATGCGCCGCCGGAGTTGATTGCCGAGCACGGGCTGGAGCGCTTCACTGACGAACGCCCGATTCGCTTGTATCGCCCGCGTGCCGATGCACCTGGCGGCGGTTACCGGGGGCGCAGTGCAATCACCGAGTTGCTGGTCATGAACGAAGAGCTGCGCAGTCTGTTGATGCGCCACGCCGATGCGTCGACTCTGGAAGAAGCTGCCCGACGTGGCGGCTTGCGCACGCTGCATGAAGAGGGCCTGCGCCAGGCCGTGGCCGGGGTGACCTCGCTGGAGGAAGTGCTGCGCGTCACCCGAGGTGAAGGCACATGAGCCTGTTCAAGTACCGCGCACTGGATGCTCAAGGTGCGCCGCAGAACGGCACGCTGGAAGCCCGCGACCAGGATGCTGCAATCGCCGCGCTGCAAAAACGTGGCCTGATGGTCTTGCAGATTGACGCGGCCGGTATGGGCGGGTTGCGCCGCGCACTGGGCAGCGGCTTGCTCAATGGGGCAGCGCTGGTCAGTTTCACGCAGCAGCTCGCAACGTTGCTCGGTGCCGGACAGCCGTTGGAACGATCTCTTGGAATTCTGCTCAAACAGCCTGGACAACCGCAGACCAAGGCATTGATCGAGCGCATCCGCGAACAGGTCAAGGCCGGCAAGCCATTGTCCGTTGCGCTGGAAGAAGAGGGCACACAGTTTTCGCCACTTTATATAAGCATGGTCCGCGCCGGTGAAGCCGGGGGCGCGCTGGAAAGCACGCTGCGTCAATTGAGTGATTACCTTGAACGTAGCCAACTGCTGCGTGGCGAGGTCATCAACGCGCTGATCTATCCGGCCTTTCTAGTGGTCGGCGTACTGGGCTCGCTGGCCCTGTTGCTGGCCTATGTAGTGCCGCAGTTCGTACCGATCTTCAAGGATCTCGGCGTGCCGATTCCGTTGATCACCGAGGTCATTCTCAACCTCGGACAATTTTTGAGCAACTACGGCCTGGCTGTTCTGGCGAGCCTGATCGCGCTGATCTGGGGCATGGCCATTCGCATGCGCGACCCACAGCGCCGTGAACGCCGCGACCGCCGCATACTCGGCATTCGGGTAATCGGTCCCTTGCTGCAACGCATTGAAGCAGCGCGTCTGACTCGAACGCTTGGCACGCTGTTGACCAATGGAGTGGCGTTGTTGCAGGCGCTGGTGATCGCTCGCCAGGTCTGCACCAACCGCGCCTTGCAGGCGCAGGTGGAGCAGGCTGCCGAGTCGGTGAAGGGCGGCGGCACGCTGGCCAGTGCGTTCGGCGCGCAACCGCTGCTGCCGGATCTGGCGCTGCAAATGATCGAGGTCGGCGAACAGGCGGGCGAACTGGACACCATGCTGATGAAGGTCGCCGATGTGTTCGACGTCGAGGCCAAGCGCGGTATCGACCGCATGCTGGCCGCGCTCGTACCGGCGCTGACGGTGGTGATGGCGGGCATGGTCGCGGTGATCATGCTGGCTATCATGCTGCCGCTGATGAGCCTGACCAGCAATATCTGAATCCATGAAAGAGGAAACCACTCCGATGACTTTTAGCCGCACACGCTTCAAACCCGCACGCCGACAGGGCGGTTTCACTTTGCTGGAAATGCTCGCGGTTATCGTATTGCTGGGCATCGTTGCGACCATCGTCGTGCGCCAGGTAGGTGGCAACGTCGACAAGGGCAAATACGGCGCAGGCAAGGCTCAGTTGGCCAGCCTGGGCATGAAGATCGAAAGCTATGCGCTGGACGTCGGTTCGCCACCCAAGACCTTGCAGCAATTGACCGAGAGACCGGGCAACGCCTCGAACTGGAATGGCCCTTACGCCAAGCCTTCGGACCTTAAAGACCCGTTCGGCCACGCGTTCGGCTACCGCTTCCCGGGCCAGCACGGCAGTTTCGACCTGATTTTCTACGGCCAGGACGGTCAGCCGGGCGGCGAAGGGTACAGCGCCGACCTGGGCAACTGGGAGTAACGTTCAGCATGAGAACGCCTGTCGCAAGCCGGGGTTTTACCCTCATGGAAATGCTGGTAGTGCTGGTGTTGATGAGCATTGCCGTCGGTCTGGTGGGGTTCGGTCTGCAACAGGGTTTGAGTACCGCCAGTGAGCGACGCGCGGTCGGCGACATGGTCGAGGCGCTTAGGGCAACCAGAGTGCGTGCGATTGTCACCGGTCAGCCTGCACGCACTGAGTTCAATCTGCGCAAGGCGACGTTCAAGGCGCCCGGCAAGCGTGAGGTGCACTGGCCTGAAAATCTGCATGTGACCATGCAGACCGCGTCGGATCTCGGCTCGTCCGTGGAGTTCTACCCGGATGGCGGTTCCAGTGGCGGCAACGTGGTTGTCGCCGACGGCGACCGGCGCTGGCGTATTGATATTGGCTGGCTGACCGGTAGCGTTCAGGTACGGTCGCTTTAATGAAAACATCGCAGTCGGGGTTCACCCTGCTGGAGATGCTTGCTGCATTGACCGTTATGGCAGTGTGCAGCGGCGTTCTGCTGGTTGCATTCGGGCAGAGCGCTCGCTCTCTGCAACAGGTGTCGCGCAGTGACCGGATCAGCCATGCAGCACGCACGATTATGGATCAGGAAAGTGCCGGCCCACTGGAAAACGGTACGCGTCAGGGAACACTCTCAGGCATCGACTGGACCCTGGATATCCGTCAACTGTCGGGTGCCAATGGTGAGGCACGGATGTTTCGCCTCGACCTGATGCTCAGCGAGCACCAGCGCAAAGCGCAGTTCAGTACGCTTAAACTGCGCGGCGCTGTCAGCGGGGCCGGATCATGACCCGCACCCAGCGTGGTTTCACGCTGCTGGAAGTACTGTTGGTGATCAGTCTGTTGGGCGTGCTGCTGGTGTTGGTTGCGGGGGCGCTGCTGGGTGCCAACCGTGCGGTGCTCAAGGCCGAACGTTACACCGTGAACCTGGACGAAGTCCGCGCCGCGCAGGCGTTTCTGCGTAGCTCGATTGGTCAGGCCCTACCGCTGGATACGTCTGCCGAAGACGACGTCAACAGCGGTTTTTTTGAAGGCTCGGCGCAGCAGTTGCGCTTTGTCGCCACGTTGCCCGGTGAGCTGGGCGGTGGCATACAGGTGCACAGCCTGGAACTTGGAGGGCCGCAAGGCCATCGGTCTTTGCAAGTGTCTTTTGCTCAGGTCCAGTCTGGTGCAAACGGCATTGCCCTGAAACCGTGGGGTGAGCCTCAGGTGTTGTTGCAAAACGTCGAGTCACTGACGTTCAGTTATCGCGGGCTGACTCCCAAGGGCAAGCCGACAGGCTGGATGGCCGAATGGCCCTGGCCGAATCGTTTGCCCGGTGCTGTAAGGATCGACCTGAAGACCAGCGGGGCGGTGAAGTGGGTCCCTGAAGTAGTCGCTTTGCGTCTGGACCTGTCCGGTGGGGCGGGCGGCGAATGAATATAGCCAGTCGACAGCAGCGTGGTGTTGCGCTGCTGGTGGTGCTTTGGGTGCTCGCGCTGTTGAGCCTGCTGCTTGGCGGGCTGGCCGGGTGGGTGCAACTGGAAAGCCGGCAGGCACTCTGGTTGCGCCAGAACACTCAGGCGCTGATGGCCGCCGAAGCTGGCATGAATATGGCTGTGCAGGGTTTGCTGGATCCTGCGCAGCGCAAACGCTGGATTGCCGATGGGCGTCTGGTGTCGTTGCGGATGGATGATACGCAATTGCTCGTCAGCATCAGGAGCGAGCGCGGCAAGCTGGACCTCAACAGCGCGCCGGTGGCGGATATATCGCGGCTGTTGCAGGCCTGCGGCGCAGCTAAGAATCAGGCCAGCGGTATTGCCCAGGTGCTGGAAGAGCAGCGCAACGGCGGTCAGTCACCATTGCGGGTGGTTGAGGAAGTACGCCAGTTGCCGGGCATGAGTCAGCCGCTGTATGCCCGGCTGTTGCCGGAAATAACATTATGGAGCGGCCTGGATCGGCCCGACCCGGCATTCGCTTCGGCGTTGCTGCGACGGGCCTTGAACCTGCCGAACCAGAGCGCGGTCGGGGCCGATCCAGGTGAAGTGCTGGCCATCGACAGCCGCGCAGAACGACCGGGCGGTGTGACTGCCCTGTTACAAACCACTGTTTTATTGAGCCCATCGGAGGGAGGCGCACAGCCCTACAGGGTGTTGCGTTGGCAAGAATGAATTCATCAGTTTCTGCACGTCTGGCGCCTGTCTACGCGTTACGCGAACAGGTCGCCCGGCAGTGGCGTGGCAGTCCGGCGCAACACGGTTGGCAATGGTGGGTCGCGGAGCTTCGCGCCTGCCTGCCGCCGCGTGTGCGTCGCTGGCTGGGCCGCGAGACCCTGGAGCAGGCGCACGTCTGGCCGCTGGTCGAGCCACTGCCCGATGCATCGCCTCAGGCACGACGTGTGTTGTTGCTGCCAGCGTCGGCGGTGCTGGTGCAGCCCCTGCAACTGCCAGCTGCCGCGGCGCGCAATCTGTCGACTGTCGTCGGTTACGAGCTGGACCGCTTCACCCCGTTCGACGCTGGCCAGTTGTATTTTGTGGCCCGTCAGGACAGTCGCAGCGCCAGCTTTGTGCAGGTCACACTGGTGGCGATATTGCGCGAGCGGCTGGACGCGATACTCAGTGAGTGCGCCGAGCGCGGTTTGCGTCCCGATGCGGTAGATGTCGTCACTGACATGGGGACTGCCGCCATGGGTACTGGCGGGCAGCGTATGGGCATCGATCTGTTGCCGATGCCACTGCGCCCGCAGCAATCGCACTCCGGTCATCGTTTGCAGCGCTGGCTGCTCTGGCTGTGTGCCGGTTTGCTGCTGAGCGCCATGCTGTTGTGGCTGAATGACCGGCAGAGTCTGCTCGATGACATGCAGGCCAGTGTCCAGGCGCAGAAGGCCCGGGTGGGTGAGATTCAACAGCTGCGTCAGCAGTTGACCAACACGCTGGGCGCAGCCAATTACCTGATCCGCCGCAAGGCTGCTCAACCGCCGCTGTCGGCGCTGCTCAGTGAATTGACCGCTTGCCTGCCCTCGGACACCTGGATCGAGCATCTGGAAATCAGTGACAGCGCCGAAGTCGCGTTTTCCGGGCAAAGCGCCAAGGCCAGTGCCCTGATCGGCCGCGTCAAGGATTGTCACAGTCTGGACAACGCGCAGTTTCAGGGCGTGATCCAGCCCGACACCAAGACCGGCAAGGATCAGTATTCACTGCGTGCGCATTTGCACCAGAACCAGCATCAGGAGAACGCCGATGCGCCGTCCACTGACAAGCCGTGAGCGGCGGGGCGCGGCCCTGATGATTCTTGCCTTGGTGCTGTGCCTGGCTTATTGGCTGTTGATCGACAGTTGGTTCGCCGGACCCTTGCGCGACATCAGCGAGCAGACCGACCAGTTGCGCGAACAGCAGCAGCGTTACGCCGGCCTTCTGCAGCAGGGCGACTCATTGCGTGAGCAATTGGAACAGGCCCGTCGTGACCCGGCCAGCAGCACCAGCTTGTTGCCGGGCGAAGACCCGAGCGCTGTGGCGGCGGATCTGATGCAGCGTATTGCCGACCTGGTCAGCAGTCAGGCCAGCACCGGCGGCGGCTGCGAGCTGACCCAACGCATGCCGATCACGCCAGAGCAGGATAGCGCCGAGCCGTATCGGCAGGTCAAGGTCAGCCTGACCCTGAACTGCGCCATCGAACCACTGACGGCCATTCTGCATACGCTGGAGTACCAGCGCCCGTTTCTGTTCATTGACGAGATGAGTATGCGTCGTGATGCCAATGCTCCGGCCAGCGGTGCCGCCGGCAAACTGGTGGTGCACCTGCTGGTGCGCGGCTACCTGCAACCGGCCAGCGCCGGGGAGGGTGAGCAATGATCGGTTCCTTACGCCCGCTGGAGTGGTCGCTACTGGCTCTGGCCGCGCTGCTGGCGGGGCTGATCGCCCTGATTTTCAGTGGCGCTGCACACTCGCCCGACTGGCTGCCGGAGCAGGCACCGCGCAACCCGATCGATCAGAAGGCGCAGACCCACAATGCGCCGTCGGCGACGCTGGACAGCCTGGCCAATACCTGGAAAACCCCGCTGTTCAGTCCTGACCGCAGCCCGGACGTGGCGGTTCGCAAAGCCGACGCGCAGGCCACCAGCCTGGCCGGCCTGACCCTGACCGGGGTGATCATGGACGGCTCGCTGCGTGTCGCACTGATCAAACAAGCCAGCGGTCCAGCGTTGAAGATCCGTCAGGGCGATCGCCTGCCCAACGGCTGGACGCTGGACCGTCTGGAGCCTACCCAGGCCACCTTTCAACTCGATGGCCGTACGCAAATGCTACGCCTGCCCGCGTTGCGTCTGCCGCCGCCGTCGAGTACACCGCCGATTACCTTAACCAACGATTCCACCCTGTGATGGGTACCTTTTCTGGAGTTTCTGCCATCGCTACCTTGCGCACACCCTTGCTTTGCCTGGCTACCGCCGTCGCCCTAGGCGGCTGCGCGTCAAAGCCCGACACTCTCGATCCCGACAATGGCATGCTGCAGGAAGCGCTCCAGGGAACCGGTTCACAACGCCCGCCGGTAGACCCGCGCAGCGAACGACCGCCAGTCGAGCCACCTTCACAGCAACCGGCGAGCTCGCCGCAGCGCCAGATCATCAAGGGCAACCAGCGTTTCATCCGCCAGCCCGCTGCTGCTCCGGCGGCGCGTCCGGCCGAAACCGGTGACATCGTCTTCAATTTCACCAATCAGCCGATTCAGGCGGTGATCAACAGCATCATGGGTGATCTGCTGCACGAGAATTACAGCATTGCCCAAGGTGTAAAGGGCGATGTCAGCTTCTCGACCTCCAAGCCGGTCAACAAGCAGCAAGCGTTGTCGATTCTTGAAACGTTGCTGTCCTGGACCGACAACGCCATGATCAAACAGGGCAATCGCTATGTGATCCTGCCCTCGAATCAGGCCGTTGCCGGCAAGCTGGTGCCTGAAATGCCGGTAGCGCAACCGTCGGCGGGCATGTCGGCGCGGTTGTTTCCGTTGCGTTATATCTCGGCGACCGAAATGCAGAAGCTGCTCAAGCCGTTCGCCCGGGAAAACGCGTTCCTGCTGGTTGATCCGGCGCGCAATGTACTGAGCCTGGCGGGTACGCCCGAAGAGCTGTCCAACTATCAGGACACCATCGACACGTTCGATGTGGACTGGCTCAAGGGCATGTCGGTCGGCGTATTCGGTCTGCAACGTGCCTCGGTCGGTGAACTGATGCCTGAGTTGCAGAAAATGTTCGGTCCGGAGAGCGGCATGCCGCTGGCGGGCATGGTGCGTTTCCTGCCGATCGAGCGGACCAATTCGGTGGTGGCGATTTCCTCGCAGCCTGAATACCTGCGCGAAGTCGGCGAGTGGATTCATACCATCGATGAAGGCGGCGGTAACGAGCCGCAGATGTACGTGTACGACGTGCGCAACATGAAAGCTACCGATCTGGCCAAATACCTGCGGCAGATCTACGGGTCGGGTGCCATCAAGGAAGACTCGGCAGCCAAGGTTGCGCCGGGGCTGCGCACCACCACCTTGTCATCGCTCAACTCCAATGGCGGCAGCGGTGTTGGCGGCATGAGCAGTTCCAACGGGCTGGGCAGCAACGGCGGTGGCATCAGTAATGGCGGCGGCTTTGGCAACAGCCAGGGCATGAACAACAGCCAGAACAGTGGCGACAGTGAATCCGAGAGCGACGATCAGAGCGGCGGTGAATCGGATTCGGCCAGCCAGGAAGGTGGAGGCGCGAACGGCAACAGCAAGTCGCTGGACGCCAGCACGCGCATCACTGCGCAGAAGAGCAGCAACCAGTTGCTGGTACGCACCCGTCCGGCGCAGTGGAAGGAAATCGAGTCGGCGATCAAGCGCCTCGACAATCCGCCGCTACAAGTACAAATCGAGACGCGCATTCTGGAAGTCTCGCTGACTGGCGAGCTGGACATGGGCGTGCAGTGGTATCTGGGACGCTTGGCGGGCAACTCGGGTACAACCGGCAACGTTACCAACACTGCGGGCAGTCAGGGTGCGATTGGTACCGGCGGGGCTGCGCTTGCTTCTACTGACGCGTTCTTCTACTCCTTTGTCAGCAACAACTTGCAGGTCGCCTTACGTGCGCTGGAAACCAATGGTCGAACCCAGGTCCTGTCGGCACCATCGCTGGTGGTGATGAACAACCAGCAGGCGCAGATTCAGGTTGGCGACAACATCCCGATCAGCCAGACTTCGATCAACACTAACACCTCCACCAACACCACATTGAGCAGCGTCGAATATGTGCAGACTGGTGTGATTCTCGACGTCGTGCCGCGCATCAATCCGGGCGGACTGGTGTACATGGACATTCAGCAGCAGGTCAGTAGCGCCGACACCAATTCCGCTGACAACGACGCCAACGGCAATCCGCGTATCTCCACGCGCTCGGTCGCTACGCAGGTGGCCGCGCAGAGTGGCCAGACCGTGCTGCTGGGCGGTTTGATCAAGCAGGATAACGCCGAGACGGTCAACGCTGTGCCGTATCTGGGACGCATTCCGGGCTTGAGATGGCTGTTCGGCAGTACCAGTAAGTCCAAGGGCCGTACCGAGCTGATCGTGCTGATCACGCCGCGAGTCATCACCAGCAGTAGCCAGGCACGTCAGGTGACGGATGACTACCGTCAGCAGATGCAGTTGATCAAGCCGGAAGTTTCGCGGACCAGCATGCAGAACTGAGGCTGTGTCAGTTTCTGCTTCCGAACCCACTCACGACGCTGCTTGCTGGCAGCGTCAAACAGAGGTCATGAACCGATGCTGAAATTTTTCACTGCCTTGCTGTTTGCCGTTGCCGGCATGGCGCAGGCGCAGGACACCCTGCACACTGATCTGCCGCTGGATTACCTGGCACAGGTCAACGTCGAAACCCCGAACCGGCCGCTGGTGATCTTCATTCATGGCTACGGCAGTAATGCGGCTGACTTGTTCGGGCTCAAGGAACATCTTCCGGCCGTTTACAACTACCTGTCGGTGCAGGCTCCAGTGGAGTTGCGCGCTGACAGTTACAAGTGGTTCACCCAGAAACCAGGCGTGCCTGACTACGATGGCGTGACCGAAGACCTCAAGAGCAGCGGCAAGCAGTTGAGCGCATTCATCACCCAGGCCACCGGCAAGTTCCACACGCAGCCGGGCAAGGTGTTTCTGGTCGGGTTCAGCCAGGGCGCGATGATGAGCTACGAAGTCGCCCTGCGTCAGCCCAAGCTGGTAGGGGGGATTGCGGCGTTGAGCGGGCGGTTGTTGCCGGTGGTGCAGTCCGAGCTCAAAGCCTCTGATGACCTCAAACGCCTGAACGTCTTCATCGGTCACGGGGTACAGGATCGCCAGGTGGCCTACGCCAGCGGCCCGCAAGCCGAAGCCACGCTGAAGTCGCTTGGCCTGTCACCGCAATTTCATGGGTATGAAGGGCTGGGGCACAGCATCAACGAAGCCGAAGTCATTGACCTGGCTAACTGGCTGCAGCAGTCAGTCCGGTAGCGAATACGTGCGTCGTCATACTCAAGACGACGCACCCTCTATGTTTGCTAACTAATTGACCTTGACCTCGTTGAACTTGAGCACGTTGTCCTTGTTCTCGCGATCACGGAAGGTCAGCTTCAAAGCAGGTGACTGCTTGACCCGGCCCTTGGCCGCTTCAAAGATCAGCGTCACGCGGGTAGGGACGTTACGGATCAACTGGAAGCTGTCCCAGCGGTCGTATTTCGCATCGCCGACACGCAGTTGCGAAAGGCCCAGAGCGCCGCCTGTTTCTTCGAACAGGCTGATCGGGTTCAGAAAACGGAAGTCGCGGTCTGTACTTTTGTTGGTCAGCTCCAGCATGCAGGTAGGCGACTGGCCATTCTGATCACAACCCAGCAACTCCATACTCACGTTGTCGACCGTCTCGGAGCGTTTGCCGAACAGGTTGGCGCTTTCATTCTCGGTGAACAGTGTTTGACCGCGGGCGAAATCGACCGAAGGTTTAGCGTATTCGCCGCCCAGTTTGAAGAACACCGCGCAGAGAAACAGTGACAGCGCCAGCCACACGCCGAGCTTGAGCGGCGATGGAAGCTTTCTGGCCATGATTGCGATGTACAGCCCGCTTATCACCATACCGGTGCCGACGATAATGACCAGTGTCTTCCAGTTGATGAAGTCAATGCTGAGGCCAAGAACGGCCGGGTCCGGGAAAAGGTAGGTGAAGATGCTCCAGATAGCCCCGATCATGCCGCTGATGCCGAGCGATATCCTGGCGAAAATCGCGGAAATTTTGCTTGTTCGTGGTGCTGCGTCCATTGCTGTTTTGCCTTGTTCGGGTTGCGCAAGTGCGTACCGATGCGCTTGAAAAGCAGTATCGGCGGATTCGGGGCCTTGGGATGAGGCGTCTGTACAATCCGTGTTCAATCGCGCAGATCCAGAGGTGCCGGATACGCGAGCCTTGAGGTGCGAGAGAGAGCCAGAAGGGCGATGAGCCATGCCATCGCCGCGGCATTATCCTGCAAATCAGTTACAAAGTGCAGCGTTTACGCATTCTGTCTGGATCGATCCCTGAGCAGCGCCAGCAAGGCAGTCAACGGCAGCACCGTGCCTGCGATCAGCACCCAGGTCCAGCCGCCATGATCAAACAACGGGCTGGCCACCGCCGAGCCAATCGCGCCGCCGATGAAAATGCTGGTCATGTACAGGGCGTTGAGCCGGCTGCGGCTGGCGGCATCCAGTGCATAGACGGTGCGCTGGCCCAACACCATGCTGGTCTGCACGCAGAAATCCAGCACCACGCCCGTTACCGCAAGGCCTATCACGCTGTAGGCAGGATGAATAAGGCCCGGAAGAAAGCTCAGTGCACCGAACAGAAGTGCGCCCAAAGACGCGATGCGGGTGTAACCGGCGTCTGCCAGGCGGCCGCTGATGGGTGCCGCAATGGCACCGATTGCGCCGATCAGGGCAAAGATCGCGATCTGGCTTTGCGACAGCCCGTGATTGCGTGACAGCTCCAGGGGTACGGCGGTCCAGAACAGACTGAAGGTCGCGAACATACATGCCTGATAAAAAGCCCGCTGGCGCAGCACCGGCTGGGTGCGCAAAAGCGTCCAGAGCGAGAACAGCAACTGGCCGTAGGATGCACGATGATCCGGAACGCGTTTGGGCATGGTGGTTGCCAGCACCACACTGATACCGATCATCACCACGGCCGCTGCCCCGAACACTGCGCGCCAGCCGAAATGGTCGGCCACCAGACTGGCAATCGGCCGCGCCAGCAGAATCCCCAGCAACAGCCCGCCCATGATTCCGCCCACCACTCTGCCGCGGGATTCTTCCGGTGCCAGATGCGCCGCCAGCGGGATCAGCATCTGCACCGACACCGAACTGAAACCCACCAGCAGCGACACCAGCAGAAACAGATTCGGCTGCTCGGCAAACGCAGCGCCCAGCAGGCTGAGCACCGCAACCGCAGTGGTGATCAGCATCAGCCTGCGGTTCTCCAGCAAATCCCCCAGTGGCACCAGAAAGAACAAGCCCAGCGCATAACCGATCTGCGTTAACGAAACGATCAGACTCGCCGCCGTACTCGACAGCCCGATGTCCGGGGCAATCAGCTCGATGATCGGCTGCGCATAGTAGATGTTGGCGACAATCGCGCCGCAGCAGAAGGCAAACAGCATGACCATGGCCGGGGTCATGCTCACGGCTTTGTGCGCCGCGTGGGACGAGTGGGGCATGAAGATTCTCGCTTGAGCGTATACCTGACAGGCACGCGAGGCGCATCTGTCAGGCGGGTTTTTGACTGATGGCAAGCAGGCTAACGGTTTTGTCGGGGATTAAGTAGGTGCGGCGAGTTGATACAGGATATTTCCAGGAATGATGATTTGATGTAAGTCGTTTTATGGCGAGGTCTTCACGGAGCGTGCAGGAGTGCCATAATGCCGACCGTCAGTGTGTTCTGGATCAATCCCCTCAGAGACCTTCATGGAAATCAAAAGCTTCAGGCTCGTTAATGTGGGGCGTTTCAGCGATCTTGAAGTCGCTCTGGCGCCTACCGAAAGATATGCGTCGAAGGTGACCGTGCTGGTCGGCAATAATGGAGCGGGGAAGACTACGCTGCTCAAGTCTGTCGCTACATCGTTGAGCTGGTTGGTGGCGAGAGTCAGGACGCCGAAAGGTGCTGGCAGTCGTATCGATGAGGGTATGGTTCAGAACGGCACCGCTACCTCCTCGATTACCATTCGGATAGAGGATGTGTTGATTTCGGATGACGAGATCAATCCACTTGAATCTGAATGGGCAATTACCGCTACTCGGAAAGGCCGAAACGCCACCTCATCCACAGTATTAAGCGAGCTCAACAGACTTGCTGATGGCTATCGCTCAAAGTTGACTGAAAAAAGTGATACGTCTCTTCCTCTTCTGGCTTTCTACCCCGTCGAGCGCTCTGTCATCGAGATACCGCTCAAAGTCCACGCCAGACATACCTTTGATCAACTCGACGGCTACGACAACGCCTTGGGGCGTGGCGTGGATTTTCGTCGCTTTTTCGAGTGGTTTCGGGAGCGCGAAGACAGCGAGAATGAAACGGGTATCTCGACAGAGTTGCTGAATGAGCTGTCTCAAAAGATCTTGATTGATACAGAACTCTGGAAAGTGCTGACCAGGGAGCATGCCTCTTCACGTGACCGCCAGCTGACTGCGGTCAGAACTGCGGTTGAGGCGTTCATGCCAGGTTTCACAAAACTGCGTGTCAAGCGTAAGCCGCGCTTGCACATGGCTATTGATAAAGAAGGCAAGACGCTAAACGTATCCCAGCTGTCCCAAGGCGAAAAATCGATGATGGCGCTCGTCGGCGACATCGCCAGACGCCTCGCCATGATGAACCCGGCGCTGGAAAACCCATTACACGGCAATGGCATCGTCCTGATCGACGAAGTTGATCTGCACCTGCACCCCAAATGGCAACGCAGTCTCATCGCACAACTCACTACAACGTTCCCCAATTGCCAGTTCCTCCTGACCACGCATTCGCCGTTGGTCATCAGCGACAGCAAGGATGTGCTGGTGTACGTCATGGACAATGGCGAGTTACATGAGCAGGACAGTCTTTATGGCCTTGATGCCAATCAGGTGCTGTCGAGTGTCATGGACACTGATATTCGAAATGAGGAGATTCAAACAGTTCTGGATAAACTGCAGCACTTTTTGATGAGAGGAGAGCTCGATGAGGCTCGGACGCTCTACGCAGGGTTGACTGACGAACTACCTGCAAATCACATCGAACTAGCGAAAGCTTCGCTGCTGATTCGTAAGCTGGAAGTGCGCCGTGAGAAAGATTGAAAAGGGAAGTCTCGCGGTGCTGGAAAAATGGAAGCGCGCGAACAAGGGAAAGAAATACGGCGACCTGGTGGGGCATGAAGATATAAAGGATGCCATTCGCCACGCCTGTGTCACTGAGCAGCATGGCTTGTGCGCCTATTGCTGCTGCAGGATCACCGCAGAGAAAGGCAGTGCCTGCAATGAACATGTTGAAGCGCAGCATCTAGCACCGCATCGCACTTTGGATTTCGGCAATATTGTCGCGAGCTGCACTAACGCCAAGCGGTGTGACAAGGCTCATGGCCGTCAGCTTTTGCCGCTTACGCCGCTGATGATCGAATGTGAAAAAGAGTTGCAGTTTGAGCTTTCGGGCCTGGTGGCAGGCACCACGCTTCGGGCGTGCGCAAGTATCAACGTGCTCAATTTAGGCGATACCCATGAGTCGAACCGGGGTCTTGTGGGAGAGCGCAAGCAGATGATTGATGCGCTGCTGTTTTCTTGCAGCATTGACCCTGCTGAGCTGTTTATTGAGGAAGATGATGTTCTCGATCTGTTAAAAAATGACCTGCTTGAGGTAGATGCTCAGCAGTTTCTTCAGCCCTTTTCTCCGGTTTTGGTGAATGTAATTATCGGCATCCAACGCGCTCGTCAGCGTTGACCAAGGCTATTTCCGCACCACCAAGAAACCTTTTGAATTCATATCCTTGATCTGACGTCCTGACTATCGGCCCTTGACGCCCAACGGCGACGTGCCAATAATCCGCTCAAATATTCATATATATGACTGGATAACTACAACAATGAACAAGCTCTCCAGCGACGAACGCCTTCCGCTTTATCAACGCCTGCGCGACAGTCTGGCCGAACAGATTGCCAATAATCGCTGGCGTCCGGGTGAAGCCATTCCTACTGAAGCGGCGCTGTCCGCTGAGTATTGCCTGTCCACCGGCACCGTGCGCAAGGCTATTGATCTGCTGGTCAGCGACAACGTTCTGGAGCGCCAGCAGGGGCGTGGCACGTTTATTCGGCGTGCCAGGTTTCAGTCGTCGCTGTTTCGTTTTTTCCGTTTTCAGACCGAAGCGGGCGAGCGCCGTGTACCGGAAAGCCGGATTTTATCAATAGAGCCTGTGGCTGCGCCTTCAGCGGTCAGTCAGGCGCTGGGTCTGGTGGCCAATGCGCCGGTCATTCGGATGAACCGGCTGCGCTTGCTGGATGGTCAGCCGGTGCTGGCTGAAGAAATCTGGCTGCCTCGGATCCGCTTCCAGGCGTTGCTGGATCTGGATCTCGATACTCAGGGGCCGTTGCTTTATCCGATCTATGAAGAGGCTTGCGGTCAGGTTGTGGCTTATGCGCAAGAGAGCCTGACGGCTGAAGCGGTCAACGAGGTGTACGGCCGGTTGCTGCAGGTTTCGGCCGGCAGCCCGGTAGTGGTCATTGAACGACTGGCGCGTAATTACGCCGGTGAACCTCTGGAGTGGCGACGTTCACGAGGGCACGCCAGCCATTTCCGCTACAGCGTGGAAATTCGCTGATCGCACTGCAATCACCCCGACTCATTCAACGCTCATAAGGATAGGAAGCCATGTTCAACTGGTATCGCGAAGTCACTCCCAAGGAGCGCAAGACCTTCTGGGCCTGTTTCGGCGGCTGGTCGCTGGACGCTCTGGAAGTGCAGATGTTCGGTCTGGCCATTCCGGCCTTGATTGCCGCCTTTGCCCTGACCAAAGGCGACGCAGGGCTGATCAGCGCCGTGACGTTGGTGACGTCGGCACTGGGTGGCTGGGTCGGCGGAACGTTGTCGGATCGCTATGGCCGGGTTCGCACGTTGCAATGGATGATCCTGTGGTTTTCCTTCTTCACCTTTCTGTCTGCCTTCGTGACCGGCTTCAATCAGTTATTGATCATCAAAGCGCTGCAGGGCTTTGGCATCGGCGGTGAGTGGGCGGCGGGCGCGGTGTTGATGGCCGAGACGATCCAGTCGCGCTACCGCGGCAAGGTGATGGCAACGGTGCAAAGCGCCTGGGCTGTCGGCTGGGGGCTGGCGGTGGTGTTGTTTACCCTGATCTATTCGTTTGTGCCGGAGGATATTGCCTGGCGGGTAATGTTTTTCGTCGGCCTGCTGCCGGCACTGATGATTATCTGGGTGCGCCGCAACGTCGAGGAGCCGGACAGCTTCCAGCGCATGCAGAAAAACGCTGCGCCGAAGGGTAATTTCTTCAAGTCGATGGCCGGAATCTTTCGCCCCGAATTATTGCGCGTCACTTTGCTTGGCGGCTTGCTGGGCCTTGGTGCGCACGGCGGTTATCACGCGGTCATGACGTGGCTGCCCACCTTTCTGAAGACCGAACGTAACCTGTCAGTGCTGAGCTCCGGCGGCTATCTGGCGGTCATTATCGTTGCATTCTGGTGCGGTTGCGTATGCAGCGGTCTGTTGATCGACCGCATTGGCCGACGCAAGAACATCATGCTGTTCGCGCTGTGCTGCGTGGTCACGGTGCAGTGCTATCTGATGCTGCCGTTGAGCAACACGCAAATGCTGTTTCTTGGCTTTCCACTGGGGTTCTTCGCCGCTGGCATTCCGGCCAGCCTGGGTTCGTTTTTCAACGAGTTGTACCCGGCAGACGTACGTGGGGCAGGGGTTGGCTTCTGCTACAACTTCGGGCGCGTATTGTCGGCGGTGTTCCCGTTTCTGGTGGGCCATATGAGCGAATCGATGTCGCTGGGCACTGCCATCGGCATCGATGCCGGTATTGCCTATGGCGTGGCGATGGTGGCTGCTTTCTGCCTGCCGGAAACCCGTGGACGCAATCTTGATGCCACGCTGATTGCTGCCGACCCGCTGGATAAGGGCGCAGCGCAGCAGGCTTGAATATCCTTTCACCCGCGGTGTTACGGCACTGCGTTGACTACAGATGAACTCATGACCGACCCCTGTACCACGCCAATCCTGGGCATTGATGCCCATGCTCATGTCTTCAGCAAGGATTTGAGTCTGACGTCAGGACGACGTTACAGCCCGGACTACGATGCCACTGTGCAAGCGTATCTGGCCCACCTGCACGAACATGGTTTGAGTCATGGCGTGCTGGTGCAGCCCAGTTTTCTGGGCACCGATAACCGATTTCTGTTCGACGCTCTGGCGCAGGCCCCTGATCGGTTGCGCGGTGTGGCGGTGGTTGATACCGATATCAGCCGTGGTGCCTTGCAGCGTATGGCGGGGCTGGGCATTGTCGGTATTCGCCTGAACCTCATCGGCAGGGCATTGCCTGACTTCACCGCACCTGAATGGAAGTCGTTGTTCAAGAACGTCTGGACCCTTGGTTGGCATGTTGAACTGCACCGTGAGGTTGCGGACTTGCCGGGGCTGATCCGGCAGTTGCTGCCATTCGGTTGCAAGATTGTGATCGACCATTTTGGTCGACCCGATGCGCGCCTTGGTATTGATGACCCGGCGTTCCAGGCATTGCTGGAATTGGGCCTGAGCGGGCAGCTGTGGATGAAAGTCTCGGCAATTTATCGACTGGACGGCACTGCCGAGCAAAATGCGGCGTTTGCCCACGCTGCATTGCCTCTGCTGCTGCAAAGCTTTGGTCCGCGCCGGTTGGTATGGGGCAGCGACTGGCCACACACCCAGCATGAGCAAGAGGTCAGTTACGCCAGTGTGGTCGAGCAGTTCCGGGCGCTTGAGTGCCCGGAACCGCTCAAAAACATGTTGCTGGTCGAGGCTCCTCAGGCGCTGTTCGATTTTCTGCCAATCGAAATCTGACCCGCTAAGCCGCAGGCGGCCTGATCCTGTAGCTCACCACATACAGCGCAGGCAGAAAAAACAACGTCAGCAAGGTGGCGATGGCGATACCGCCGATCATGGCGATCGCCATCGGGCCCCAGAACACCTCGCGGGCAATCGGGATCATGCCCAGGCTTGCGGCTGCTGCGGTCAGCAGAATCGGCCGGCAGCGATGTTCGGTGGCCTTGACCACCGATGTCCAGGCACTCTCACCGGCAGCGATGAACTCGTCGATCTGTGTGACCAGAATCACCGAATTGCGAATAATGATGCCGATCAGCGCCAGCACGCCAAGAATCGCGACGAAGCCCAGCGGATAGCCGGATATCAATAACGCTGCGACCACGCCAATCAGGCCGAGCGGCACCACGCTGACCACTAGCAGAAGTTTTTTGACACTGTGCAGCTGGATCATCAAAAAGCTCACCACCAGCAGCAACATCAGTGGCACGACCTTCAATATGGGCCCTTGCGAGCGGGCGCTGGCCTCGACCGCACCACCAGTAGCCAGCGAATAGCGTAGTGGCAGGCTGGCGCTGAAGGCGTCGACTTCCGGTTTCAATTGCCTGACCAGCGCGGCCGGTTGCAGTTTTCCGAGCACGCTGGCTTTAAGGGTGATGGTCGCCAGCCGGTCGCGACGCCAGACCAGCGGCTGTTCCTGCTCGTAGCTGAGCGTGGCGAACGCCAGCAGCGGCACGCTCGCACCGTTGGGTGTCGGGATCTGCAGGTTGCCGAGGCTTTGTACCGAGTTGCGCTCATCGTTTTCTGCGCGCGCGACCATGTCGATCAGGTAGGTACTGTCGCGCACCTGAGTGATGGTCGTTCCGCTGACCATACTGTTGAGGATTTGCGCCACGTCTTCCGAAGACAGGCCGAATTGACGCACCTTGTCCTGCGCGATATCAATCTTCAGCACTTTGCCCGGCTCGTTCCAGTCATAGATGACCTGGCCGATGTTTGGGTTGGCGTCGAGGATGGCCGCCAGTGCCATCGCCTGGCTGCGCACTTGTTCGATGTCCGGGCCGCTGACCCGGTATTGCACCGGCCAGCCCACTGGCGGCCCCATGTTCAGTGGCTGGACGTAGCCGCCCACCCCGACATAATCGTCACGAAAGCGCTGGCGCAGACGCTCGATCAGGCGATCACGCGCTGCGCCGCCCTGGCTGACGATCACCAGTTGCCCATAAAAGGGATTGCTCAGTTGCTGGTCCAGTGGCAGGTAGAAACGCACCGCTCCTTTGCCTACATAGGAACTCCAGCGCAGCACATCGGGATCGTTCTTGAGCGTGGCCTCAAAGCGATCCATGGTCTGGCGTGTGCCTTCGATGGAGCCGTTTTGCGGCATATAGATATCCACCAGAATTTCTGGGCGGTCGGAGTCCGGAAAGAACTGGTTCTGCAGCATTCTGGTGGCAAACAGTGAGCCGATGAACATCAGTAACGTGATGCCGATCACCCACCAGCGGTGCTCCAGGGTTTTGACCAGCAGGCCGCTGAAACCGCGCATCCAGCGCCCCGGCGCGGCATGCGGCGCCGACGCCTTGAGAATGTGCACGCCAATCAGTGGCGCAAACAGCACCGCCACCAGCCAGGACAGCAACAGCGCCACTGCGATGACTGCGAACATGGTGAACACGTATTCGCCCGCTGAACTGGAATTCAGGCCGATGGGCACGAAACCGGCAACCGTCACCAGCGTGCCGGTCAGCATCGGGAAGGCCGTCGAGGTATAGGCGAAGGTCGCGGCCTGTGGCAACGAATCGCCGCTTTCCAGGCGGGTCACCATCATTTCGACGGTAATCATTGCGTCGTCCACCAACAGCCCCAAGGCGATGATCAGCGCACCCAGCGAGATGCGCTGCATGGTGATGCCGCTGTACTCCATGAACACAAAGACCAGCGCGAGCACCAGTGGGATCGAACAGGCCACCACCAGACCTGCGCGAATGCCGAGGCTGATGAAGCTCACGACCAACACAATCAGGATTGCTTCAAAGAGTGCATGGGTGAAGCCGCCGATGGCTTTTTCAACCACGTCGGCCTGGCTGGACACCAGATGCACGTCGATGCCCAACGGTAGCTCGGTGGTCAGCTGGTCGATGCGCTGCTGCAACTGCGTACCGAATGCCTGAATGTTGCCGCCTTGCTTCATGGCCACCGCAAGCCCGATGGCCGGTTGGCCGTTGAAACGGAACAGCGAGGAGGGCGGGTCAGCGTAGCGGCGTTCGATAGTCGCCAGATCGCTGAGGCGAAAGAACCGCTCGCCGAAGCGCAGATTGACGGCCTCAAGGTCCTCTTCACTGCTGAATTGACCGCTGGCGCGTACCGCAATGCGTTCCGGGCCTGACTCAATCACCCCGGCGGGCGTTACCGAGTTTTGCGCTTGCAGGCTTTGCAGCACCTGGCGCTGATCGATGCCCAACGCCGCGAGCTTGCGGATCGAAAAATTCAGATAAATGACTTCGCGCTGGGCACCGAGCAGCTCGATCTTGCCCAGGTTGGGCACGCTGCGGATATCGGCGCGCACCTGTTCGACGTAATCGCGCAACTGGCGGAACGACAGGCCGTCAGCGGTGAACGCATAAATACTGCCGAACACATCACCAAACTCGTCGTTGAATGCAGGGCCCTGAATGCCGCTGGGCAATTCGCTGCGTACATCGCTGATCTTCTTGCGTACCTGATACCACGCTGCCGGGATGTCGGCGCTACGGGTCTCGCTTTTGAGGAAGACAAAAAGCGTCGATTCGCCGGCCAGCGTGTAGCTTTTCACGTAATCCAGCGCGTCGATTTCTTCGAGCTTCTTCTCCAGCCGGTCGGTGACCTGTTGCAAGGTGTCGGGCAACGTAGCACCCGGCCAACGCGCCTGAATGACCATGGTCTTGATGGCAAAGGAAGGGTCTTCCTCGCGGCCCAGATTCAGAAACGACCAACTGCCCATCAGCAGTGAAACGAACATCATGTACCAGACCAGCGTGCGATGCCTGAGCCCCCAGGCCGACAGATTGAAACGCTCCCTCACAAACTGACCTCTCGCTGCATGCGTATTTTCTGTCCGGACTGCATGCCGTTAACGCCGGCAGTCACCACTTTTTCGCCCTCGTGCAGCTCGCCGCTGATCCGTACCTTCGAGCCCGTGCGCGTCAGTACCTGCACCGTGCGCGCAACGAGTGTCGAGGTCGATGGGTCGATGACCCATACCTGAGACAGGCCGTCGCGCTCCACAACGGCGCTACCGGGCAGCTCGTGAAACGGCGGTGCGTCGCCGCTGATTTCGACCGTGACCGTCGAGCCCGGACGAAAGCTGTCGGGCATGTGCTGCAAGGCCAGACGGACACGTTGAGTGCGGGTTTCGGCGTTGATTTGCGGTGCAAGCTGGCGGACTTTTGCGGCCACTGAGACTTGCTCATCGAGTTGCAAAATCACCCTGATGCGCTGATTGTCATCCAGTGCCCCCAGCGGCAAATCGACCACCGCTTCGCGGCTTTCCGGACGCGCAAGGCTGACCACTGCCTGACCGGTCGCGATGACCTGACCGACTTCGGCTTGCCATTCGGTGATCAGGCCGTCGAATTCGGCTGACAGGCGCGTGTAGGACACATGGTCAGTAGCTTGTTGCAGCGCAATGCTGGCCTGACTGCGAAGTGCGTCCTGAGTGCGCACTTCACTGTTCAACTGGTCCAGACGCGCCCGCGAGCCGATACCGCGCTCGTAGAGTTGCTGGTAACGCGTTTGCTCATCGCGCGCCTGCTGCCAGGCAGACCGGGCTCTGCCGAGTTCTGCCTGGCGGGCACGCAAACGATGTTGCTGATCGCCTGGCTCCAGCGTGGCGAGCAGATCGCCTTTGCGCACTCGGTCACCGACCTCTGCGTGCCGGGTTGCCAGTCGTCCGGCCACACGAAAACCCAGTGCCACCTCGTATTGCGGCTGGATGACTCCGGCGAAGCGTGCATAAGAGGCGCTGCGCTGATCGGCAATTTCGGTGAACAGCACGGGCCGCTCGACCGCTTCGCGAAGCGGTTTGTCGCGGCAGCCCGGCAGCGTCATGATCAGCAAACAGAGCAGCCAGCAAGCATGTGTCGGTCGTGGTTCTGCAGGTGTGCTGCTCATTGCCCTGGTGCCGATGACGCCAACGAGACGGCCACCTCGACTGGCACTCGCTCGGCGACCTCGACCCGTTGCCCCGGGTAGAGAAACTGCAGCCCTCGGGAAACCACCCTATCCCCCTCGGACAGCCCCTCGGAAACGATCACCTGGCCCTGTTCATAGCGCAGCACGTTGACCCGCGTCAGCTTGACCCTTGCCTGAGCGTCCACCTGCCAGACTGCCGGTTGACCCTTGGAGCGGCTCAGCGCTGACCAGGGCAGAGCGTACGCCCGTTGTGATCGAACCCGCAGGCGGGCGCTGACCACTGAGCCGAGTGCAGGTGCAACGGCGACGTCCGGCAGCGCAACGCGCACTCGCAATGTGCCGTTAGCGGCGGAAACGATGGGCATGATTTCCCTGATGATGCCGGTCAACTGAAGGCCCTGTTCAGCGATAGGGCTAATGATCACCGTAGCGCCTGTCTGATCGGAGCGCAGCAGCGATTCATACACGGAAAATACGGCCTCGCGTTCGCCATCGTGAGCGACACTGAACACCGGTGCGGCGGCCTGGACCACCTGACCTTCTTCGGCATGCCGTGCAGTGATGACGCCATCTGCTACTGCGAGCAGTTCGGTGTAACCGACTTGATCACGTGCATTGGCCTGTTGAGCTTGCAGCGCTGCCAATTCAGCTCGCGCACTCTCAAGGCCGGAGCGTGCCTTCTGGTATTCACTGAGGTTGGTATAGCCCTTGGGCAGCAGTAACTGCTGACGCAGGTAATTTTGTTCGGCGAGGTATAAGCGCGACTGTCGCATGGCCACTTCGGCATTGGCCGACGCCAGCTCGTTCTTCTGTTCTTGCGGGTCCAGCCTGGCAAGCACTTGCCCGGCACGCACGCGGTTCCCGACATCCACGTAGCGTTTGATCAGCTTGCCCGACACGCGAAACGCTTGCTCGGTTACTTTGCGCGCCTGGATATCGCCTGTCAGCGTCACACTGCTTGAGACGTCCACCAAGGCAACTGGCTGTACCTCGACTCGCACCAGCGCCTTTTCTGCAGGTTTCCCTGCGGAACAAGCGCTGAGCGAGAGCAGTGAAATGAACCCCAGCACCAGGCCGGGCTGAACAGGTATAAGGTGCGATAGCCGGACATTTCCGGTAGCACGGCAGTACCAACGCAAGCGCGTTGCAAAGGGAAAAGTCATCAACGAATAGCACTGCCCGATCAAAGAAACCAACACCGGTGAACCACTGCGTCACGCCGGAAAAGCTGCACGGCTTCCCGGGCGCAGGCGAGCGTATTTCAGGCCATCGCGGTGACGCTTGGCCACACCTGTTGAGTGGCTTCGGTGCCCAGGAAAGTCAGTGCGGTGCGTTGCGAGTGGTGCCACGCCGCCTTGCTCTCCAGATCCAGAAAGTGCCCGGTGTCCGGAACGACGTTGAAACTGCTTTTGGCGATGTAGTTGGAAAACATCCGCGCATCTTCAACGGTGGTGTACTCATCTTTTTCACCGTTGATGAACAGCACCGGAATCTTGATCGAGGAAAAACGCTCGACGTAGTTAGTGGCGCTTAGTTTGCGAATCTGGCTGATGTGAAAGTCGATCTGGCGATATTCGTGTTCGGCAAGGCTGATCAGGTGCTTGTAGTTATAAAGTTTGAACAGGCGCGGCAGGTACTTGCCCACGGTGTCATTGAGCAGTGAGCCGATCTTGCGCTTCTCGCGGGCGGCCAGATAGATCTGGGCGTTATCGATGTAATCGAGCATGGCCTCGTTGAGGACCGGCGAGAACGAGCTGATGATCGCCTTTTCCACGGATGGCGGGCACTCGGAAAGGGCCAGCAGGGCCGATACACCGCCCCAGGATACCGACAGCAGGTGGTTCACCTGATAAAGGTCGATCAACTGCAGCAGGATGTTTACTTCATCTTCCTTGCTGACAATCATGTCGTCCGGGTTGTGGGCTCGGGACTGCCCCGAAAACGGCAGGTCGAATAGCACGAGGTTGTAGTGCGGTTGCAGGTACTTGACGGTTTGCCCGAAAGAGCCGGTGGTCGATAACGCACCGTTGACCAGCAAGATGGTCTTGGCCTCGCTGCCTTTCCAGTAAGTCTCGGTGTAAACCTTATACTGACCTACGCTTAAAATCTTTGATTGTGCGCCCATAACAGCCTCCCAGCCGATGTTGATCCAACTAATTAGTACAGCGTTCTCTGCTTTGGCAGCCATGTCAAAGCCTCGCCTTGTTAGTGGCGAAATCCGGTGAGTTATTATTTTGGGTGCAGCCAAACGGTGCAGCAGGAACCTTGTTTGCCCGGTTATAGATAGCGCAGTGCCAGCGAAGCGACAAGACGCTGACGTCATAAAAATGTCTATTCGTTCACATTTTGCTTGGAAGGCGAAGAACCGCCATCTGCTCGATGGGGTGATTTATTCGGGGAAAACCGTCATATAAAGCCAGAAAAGCGCATTTATTGAGTGGAACTTGTGAGCGCTGAAACGGTCAAGCTACAGTATTTTTTGAAACATATTGTTACAAATTAGCGCTTGGCAGGCTGCGCCAGATAACTATCGAAACCTCTGGAACCACTGACCCAGACGCTTCAAGCTCGTCAAAAAGCAGGCACGTAGTGTTTTGCGCAGGGGGGCGTGATTGAATCTCAGGCCAGAGTGTTTACGGTGCGACATTCCAGCAACAAGCTTGCGCCGCCGTATTCGCTGATGCCTATTTGCAGCGTAAAACCATGCAGATTGACGATAGCGGCGACTACGGAGAGACCGAGCCCGAAGCCGCTCTGTTCAGTGCCGGTTTCGCTGCGATAGAAGCGCTGGAAGACGGCTGCGCGCTCGGCGACGGGGATGCCGGGCCCAGAGTCCTGTACTTCAATGCACGGCGTGATGCCGTCGCTGGAGGGGTAGGCGCTGATTTTTACAATCCCGCCGGAAGGGGTGAACTTGATTGCATTTCCCAGCAGGTTGGTCAGCGCTTCAAACAGCAGCGCTCGGTCGCCTACCAGCGTGGGTAATGTGTCGTGCAGGTCCAGCAGCAGGGTGATCTGGTCTTCTTCGGCCAGTGGCAGGTAGAAATCATGCAGTTCCTGCAGCAGTGGTTGCAGCTCCAGCTCAACGAACGCCGAACGTCGCTGGCGGTCTTCCAGTTCCGAAATGCGCAGCAGCCCGCGGAAACGCGCCATCAGCGTGTCTGCTTCACTGATGACCTGGGCAATCTGGGTGGAATGGGGCGAATCGTGTGCTGATTGCTGCTGAATGCGATAAAGCTGGGCGCGCAGTCGGGTCAGTGGCGTGCGCAGGTCATGGGCGATATTGTCGCAGACGCCCTTGACCTCGTTCATGAGCTTTTCGATACGGTCGAGCATGGCGTTGACGATCACCGCCAGCATGTCCAGCTCATCACGTCTGTTCGAGACCGGCAGTCGGCCAGCCATGTCGCCGGCGATGATTGATTCGGCGCTGGCCTGAATGGCGCGTATGCGGCGCAACGGGCGGCGGCGCAGCAAATGCCAGCCGGCGACCCCGGGAATAATGGTCAGAGAGATGCCCCACAGCAAGGCATGCAGGATCAGAGTGCTGACGGCAAGCAACGAGCCATTCTCGCGCACCAGTACCAGCCAGCGCCCGTCGGACGTTCGGTTGACTATCGCATCACAGCTGCCTTGCGGCAGGCCCGGGTCATCCGATTCGATGCAGTCGCTCAGTACATGGATCTGGCCGTCGATGGGCAGATTTTTCGGCACACGGGTGATGGGGCCTGCCACGGGACGAAAGTTTCGGTCGAACAGGCCATAGGCGTCCACTGCGCGCGTATCGAAGGTCATGCTGGTGGCCAGAGCATCAACCAGGGCCTGGCCTTCAAAGCGCGAAAACAGCTGCTGGCGGTGAGTGAGTGACTGGCGGGCGAGGTTGTCCAGGTAGGAGTTGACCTCCCAGTAGAGGACGCCCAGCAGCATCACGCTCCAGGCGACAAACAGGGAACTGTATAGCGCCAGTAATCGGCTTGTTGAAGATCGCCAGCCCTTAGACGGGTTCGGCAATAACATAACCTGAACCTCGCACGGTCTGGATCAGCTGTGCGGTGCCAGGTTGGTCTATCTTCTTGCGCAGACGGCCAATGTGCACGTCGATCAGGTTGGTGCCCGGATCAAAGTGATAGCCCCAGACTTCCTGGAAAATCATCATGCGGGTGATGATCTGGCCGCTGTTACGCATCAGGAATTCCAGCAGCTTGAACTCGGTGGGCAGCAGGGTCAGCGGCTCACCGCCACGGCAGGCTTCGCGGCTGATCAGGTTCAGTTCCAGATCAGCGACCTGTAGCACTGTCTTGCCCGCGCTGACCGGGTTACTGCGGCGCAGGAGCACTTCGACACGCGCCGCCATTTCGTCGGAAGCAAACGGTTTGGGCAGATAATCATCCCCACCTGCACGCAGCCCGCGCACCCGCTCGTCCACGTCGGAAAGAGCGCTGATCATCAGGATTGGCGTGGCGATACCCTGGGCGCGCAGATGGGTGACGATGGTCAGACCATCCATCTCCGGAAGCATGCGGTCCAGAGTAATCAAGTCATAGTCGCCGCTCACTGCACGTGCAAGACCGTCACGGCCGTTGTCCACCCAGTCCACTTCCAGTCCGTGGTTGCTGAGTTCGGTCACGATTTCCTTTGCTGTGATGGCATCATCTTCGATTGCCAGAATTCGGGTCATGGTCCCTGCCTGAATAAGTGCGTTCAAAAACTCATTCTGCCTTTAAAAGCCACTGCGCTTCCTGAAAGAAAGTTTAATGATAGGGATCATATGTCATTCTGCATGCTGATATCCGCGTCCTTGAGCGTTTGCTGCTGCTTTTCCCGGCGGCTTTTTTCTGCCTTGTCCTGACGATCGCGTTCCAGTTTGGCGGTCGTGTCTTTTTCGCTGCGGATCTGTGCATGGCTGATCAAGGCAAAGATAAAGCTGCCACCAATGATATTGCCTGCCAATGTAGGACCGGCAAAGGTAAACCAGAAATCCTTCCAGCCCAGCTCTCCGGCAAATACCAGATAGGACACTTCGGCCGAGCCCACGACAATGTGCGTGAAGTCCCCGAGCGCCATCAGGTAAGTGATCAGAATGATGATGGCGATCTTGGCATTTTCCATGGATGCAATCATCCAGACCATAGTTGCGATCATCCAGCCGGACACGATGCCCTTGGAAAACATCTGACTGACGTCGTTTTCCATGACCTTGTGGCCAATCTCCAGAAATGCCTTGTCTGTACTGGTGTCGAAAATCGGCAGATTGAGCATGACATACGCCACCAGCAGCGTTCCTGCGAGGTTGCCCGCCAATACCACGCCCCAGAGCCGAAACAATCGACCGATGTTGGCCAGGTTCAACTTGCTCATGACCGGCAGCACGGCGGTAATAGTGTTTTCAGTGAACAATTGCTGGCGCGCCAGGATGACCGCGAGAAACCCGGCCGAATAGCCAAGGCTGCTGATGACGTGACTGCCGGGTATGCCTTCCAGCCGCGACTTGAACAGCCCCATCGCCATCAACGACAGGCCCATCGTCAGCCCGGCCGCGAGCGCCGACCACCACAGGGCGGCAACACTGCGCTCCAGTTCGTGATCGCCCTGAATACGGATGGTTTCGTGCAGCACCGCCGCGCGGGGCGGCTGGTTCTCATCAATCTCGCGCTCTTCCTCGGCTGACAGGCCGGGGGTCTTGCCGTCTACTTCGTGATCCATACAACATCCTCAGCGCCAGTGATGAAAGGGACCGGCACGGGCATTGCCGGTCCGATGGTTCAGACAGGCGCCGCGCGCGGTCGTTCGCTAACAGCGGGACGTATCAACGATTGTTTGCGCCGGTTGCAGGGTGCGCCCGTCTAGCCCAGCAGATCTGAGCTTTGCACGCGTTCTACACCCATGCTCAGGAGGGTCTTCCAGGCATTCTCCAGCGAGCCGTTCATGTCGATGGCGCGACAGCCATCTTCGATGACATACGTATTGAAACCGGCACTGCGTGCATCCTGAGCAGACCAGGCGACGCAGAAATCCAGCGCCAGACCGACCACGAATACCGTGTCGATGCCGCGCTCTTTCAGATACCCGGCCAGTCCTGTGCTGGTCGTGCGGTCTGCCTCCAGAAATGCCGAATAGCTGTCGATATGCGTATTGCAGCCCTTGCGCAGGATCAGTTGTGCGTGAGGCAGGTCAAGATCAGCGTGCAACTGCGCACCGTGGCTGCCTTGCACGCAATGGTCCGGCCACAGGGTTTGCGGGCCGTAGGGCAGGGTGATGCTCTCGAACGGCAGGCGCTGAGCGTGGCTTGAAGCAAACGAAATATGCCCGGCAGGATGCCAGTCCTGCGTGATGATCACTCGGGCAAAGCGCGCGCCCAGACGATTGATCAACGGCAGCAACGCGTCGCCGTCAGCCACCGCCAGTTGTCCGCCGGGCATGAAGTCGTACTGCATGTCGATCACCAGCAAAGCACAGCGCGGGTCGGCGGGCTTGTTGGAAAGAGGCATTGTCGGTTCTCTTGTCAGGTGCGATGAGCGCCAGTTTGCCTGTTTGTCCCCACGGTTGCGAAGTGTGATGCGCAGCATGGGCAAAAGATATTTTTGCGAATTTGTATCAGGTGTTAATACGAATCTGTACTATTCGCGAAAAATCCTGCCGGGTCCCAAGAGGCCTGGTTTCTTGCCAAGGGCTGCACGTCGATGCGTCGTACTCTCGTTTCACTTTGCGTCATTCAAGCGATCTCTCAAGCCGCCTGGGCTGACCAGATTACTGCCGGGCAACCTTCCGTAGAGTTGCAGAATATCGACATCCAGGGCGCTGCCAATGCCGAAACGGCGCAAGGGCCGGTCGAAGGCTATCGGGCCACACGCTCCGCCAGCGCCACGCGCACCGATACCTCGCTGCATGAAACGCCACAGTCCGTCAGCGTTGTGACCCGCGACGCGGTAGAAGACATCGGTTCCACACGATTGCAGGACGCTCTGGACTACGCGGGTGGCGTCGGGCGGGCCAACAACTTCGGCGGTCAAGGGCTGACTACATTCACGGTGCGCGGTTTTACCACCGGCGAGTTCTATCGCAACGGCTTCCCGATCAATCGCGGCTATCCGAACATGCCGGATGCCAACACCATCGAGCGCCTTGAAGTGTTGCGCGGTCCGGCCACTACGCTGTACGGCCGGGGCGATCCGGGCGGCACCTTCAACGTGGTCTCCAAGCAGCCGCTGGCCGAGCGCAAGGTCACGCTGGGCAGCCAGCTCAATGATCAGGGCATGAAGCGCGGCACGCTGGACGCGTCCGGTCCGCTCGATGACGAAGGGCGTTTCGCCTATCGCCTCAACGTCGTGGGCGAAGGCGGCGATACCTTTCGTGATCACGTCGAGACCGAACGCTATGGCGTGGCTCCGGTTTTGAGCTGGGAGGTCAATGACGCCACGCGCATTACCTTCGAAGGCGACTTCATGCGCAACAATGCACCGCTGGATCGTGGCCTGACGCGTTATGCCAACCAGACGAGTACCGCCTCGCGCGATACGTTCTTCGGCGAGAAGAGCGTGGGCAAGCTGCATAACGACAACAACATGGCTCAGTTGCGCTTCGAACATGACCTCAATGCCGACTGGAAGCTGGGTGGCGGCGTCCAGCTTCTCGACGGTTCCCTGCAAGGCAATGCCATCGAGGCCAACGGCCTGGCGGCAGATGGTCGCACCCTCGGGCGCAACTTCAACTATCGCAAGCTGGAATGGACAGATCGCGATGTGCAGTTGAACCTGACCGGGCACTTTTCCGTCGGTGGTTTCGACCACACGCTGCTGACCGGGGTCGAGTATGAGGATTATGACTACAAGTCGATCATCCAGCGTTCCAGCGGCGCCGTCGGTGCCTACCCGATAGACATCTTCAACCCTGTCTATGGTCAGGCCCGGCCAGCACTTACCCGGACCACGACCCACGACAAGGAAAACCTCAAGACCTGGGCTGCCTTTGTGCAGGATCAGGTGGCGCTGACCGAGCGTCTGAAGCTATTGGGCGGCGTGCGTCTGGAGCGTTTTGAACATGACTACGATTCCTTCCTGCCCGGCACCAGCAGTTGGACCGCCAGCGATAATGCCGTCACACCGCGTGTGGGCCTGAGCTACGACCTGACCGACACCATCGCTGTCTACGCCAATACCGCACGTTCATTCAAACCCAACAGCGGCGCGAGCCGGCTGGGTGGCGGCTTCAAGCCGGAAGAGGGCAAGTCTTACGAAATCGGCACCAAGTGGGAAGCGCTGGAAGGCCAGTTGAGTGTTGATGCGGCGATCTACCAGATCGAGAAGCGTAACGTGCTGACCACCGACCCGGTTGATTCCACATTCAGTGTAGCGGCAGGCGAAGTGCGCAGCCGTGGCCTGGATCTCAACGTGGTCGGCAACCTGACGCCCGAGTGGCGGATGATGGGCAGCTACGCTTACGTCGACGCCGAAGTGACCAAGGACAACACCCTGCGCTCCGGCACACGGTTGATGAACATCCCTGAGCAGACCTTCAGCCTGCTCAACGTCTACGAGTTTCAGGAGGGGACCTTGCGCGGCCTGGGTCTGGGCGGCGGCGGTCGTTATGTCGACCAGCGCGCCGGGCGCACCGCCAATGTCGCCTTTTCGATGGACAGCTACACCGTGTTCGACCTGCTGGCGTACTACAAGGTCAACCAGCACGTGAAGCTCAACCTGGACCTGAAGAACGTCTTCGATACCGAGTATGAGGAAGGTGCGTTTGGCAACGTCTATGCGTATCCGGGGGCGCCGCGGACGGTGCAGGTGGGGATTGCTTATACGTTGTGATGGTGCAAGTACCTGAGATGCAAAGCCTGACCCTTTGAGGGTCAGGTTCAGCAGCGTGTGTCATGGATACCGGACCCTGATCACGCGCCGTATTGAATCATAAGAACTGATCTGACTTTGAAAAGCCGGCACGGCGGCGAAGTTTGCCATCCTGGAACTGGTCCTTGCCAGGTAGAATGTCCGCTCCGGCTGCTTTGAGAGCGGTCATATTATCCTGCAAGGCTTTGGTGGCTTCGTCCTTTTGCTGGAACGTGTTTCCTACCAGAAATTTGGCGTTACCCACTTCGCCAATCTGGAATTTATAACCAGCCTCTCGCAGTGCCTTGATCTGTTTTCCGAGCCGGGAAGAGGCTTCGCTTTCCCTGGCGTACACATGAAAACTGCCAATCAGGGCAGGGTTGTCTTCGCCATTGGCGGCCTTTAATTGATCGGCAAACTTGACCAGGCCGCTTTGCGGGCCAGCAGTCAGGCCACCTCCCCAGTTGCTGTCCTCGACAACAATAGTTCCTTTATAGCCGGAATTGCGCGCGGCTTTAATTAATGTGGTCTGCATGTCAGCCCAGTCCTGACTGGCGCTTTTGCCGCCCTGATTGAAAGTGTCCAGTACGAAACTGGTACGACTGCCAAACTTTTTGACCACATTACTGATGTCGGCCGAGGCCTGCTTCAACTTTTCTCCGGTCAGCACGTTTCCGCCACCCTGGTTCGCATTGTCGCGAAAGGTGAACTGAACTTTCACACCCTGTTTGTCTCCTTCGCTAAGCAATGCCCTGAGCTTATCCATCTGCCTGGCGTCCTTGATCTGATCATGCGTCATCTGGAAGCGTAAGGTCCCGCCTCCAATCGTTTTCAGGTCCTGAATCATCTTCGTGGCAGCAGCAGGTGTGGCGATGTCATCAGGATTGGCGTTGGCTCCCCCGCGCGAGACTTTCTCGGCGATTTTGACAGGCTCTGCAGAGGCGACCTTGTCTTTGTCTGTGACTTTCGTTTCTGGCGCGGAAGGGGTTGCGTTGTCTTTGACAGCGGCCACTTCGTCGCGCAGAGCCTTGGTATCGCCCTGAGTGGCAAGCGTCTGTTGACTGGCAAGCAATGCCCTATCCGACGGGGATGCTTCGCTCTCCAGTGACCGAGCATTTCGACTGAGCATGGTTCTCGTGTAGACCGGAAAAGCTTCCGGTGCCTCGGCGGAGCGGCTGTCAGAGGCGGTGTAGGTGTCGAGCTTCGCCTGCGTATCCGGATTCGCTTCAGTAGCGCCAGCGCCCACAGCACGCGTGGTTCTACCGGCCATTACAGGCTTTTCCCTGGCGGCCATGAGGGGGTCATATGACCTGTCTGAGCGAATATTCATCGAATGTCTCTGTAGGCTCCGTGCGACAAGTGGCTGCGCCCTGCGAAACAGGAGAATAAGTCGCCAGGCCAGCTATAACTTAGTGGATTGCAGTATTCATATAACGGGGAGGGAAACTTAAGATGACGCTTTTATTAACGTTTTTCTTTTTCTGTTCTTCCTTGGAATATGGCGTCCTGGCATAATCCTGTTTTGAGCGTTATCTGTTAGCGGAGCAGGGTCGCATAAACAGGGTTTTTAGAGCAACAAAAAGTCTGAGTGACTGAGCCGACAGATTACCGTTTTGACGGCGTACAACGTGTCAGCCAAGCAGCCGAATCGGCGAGCCCGCATGCCAGGCCTGAATGTCTTTGATCATCTGCCCATAAAAGGTCCGGTAGTTGTTTTCGGTGACGTACCCGATATGCGGTGTTGCCAACACGTTGTCCAGCGTGCGGAACGGGTGATCGGCCGGCAGCGGTTCGATGTCGAACACGTCGAGTGCGGCGCCTGCGATGTTGCGCTGTTGCAGTGTTTCAAGCAGCGCAGTCTGATCGATGATCGGGCCGCGTGACGAGTTGATCAGGTAGGCGCTCGGTTTCATCCAGCCCAGTGCCTCCGCGTCCACCAGGCCACGGCTACGGTCGCCGAGTACCAGGTGCACCGAGAGCACGTCCGCCTGTTCGAACAGTTGCTGTTTGCTGACGTACGTGACGCCCGATTCGGCAGCCGCTTCGGGTGTCAGATTCTGGCTCCAGGCAATGACCTGCATGCCGAACGCCTGACCGTAGCGGGCAATCCATTTGCCGATACTGCCCAGCCCGAGAATGCCCAGGGTCTTGCCGTGCAGGTCGCTGCCCAGCCCGACCTGCCAGTTGCCCGCGCGCAAAGAGTTGGCCTCGGCCACCAGATTGCGGGTGATGCCCATGATCAGCGCCCAGGTCAGTTCCGGTGCCGCGTGTTTATAGCTTTCTGTTCCGCACACCACAATGCCGTGCCGCTTGGCCGCAGGGATATCAATCGCCGCATTGCGCATGCCGCCTGTGACCAGCAATTTGAGCGCAGGCAGTTGGCTGAGCAGTGCCTCATCGAACAGGGTTCGCTCACGCATCAGGCAAATGATGTCGAAGCCTTGCAGGCGTTGCGCCATGGTTGCGGTGTCGGCCGGGAAGTCGTGCAGAAAGCTGATGTCGCCCACTGAGTCGAGCACCGACCAGTCCACCACATCGCTGGCTATGTTTTGCCAATCATCGAGCACTGCGATTTTCAACGGGGTCATTGTCTGAAGGCCTCTTGACGGGTTTGTATGAAACCGAGCACTAATTGAACAGGCTGGCAGCGATATTAATCGAAAAGCCCAGAATCGCGGTGTTGAACACAAAGCAGATCAACGACTGACCAAGCACAACCTTGCGCATTTCGCGGGTCGCGACGCCGACATCGGAGGTCTGTACCGCAACGCTGAGGGTGAACGAAAAGTACAGAAAGTCCCAGTAGTCAGGGTGCTTTTCTCCGCCGACAAACGCCAGCGCGGGCTCCTTGCCTTTCCAGGTATAGAACATGCGTGCGTAATGCAGGCTGAAGATCACCCCGATCATCAGCCACGAACCTATGACGGTCAGTCCGGTGAAGGCGTGATGGAGCATTTTGGCGTCGCTGGACAGGCCCTTGCTGCTCGCGACTTCGAAGATAATGGCCGCCAGACTCGCCAGTGCCGCCACGCAGACCGTTACCAGAATGACGCCCGCGTTTTCGTCTTCCATCATCGCGACTCGGCGGACATCGTCGGCATTGCTGCGCAGTGTCCGAACGAAAATAAGGATCAGATACAGCCATACCCCTGTGTCCCAGCCGGTCAGCAGGCTCTGCGTGAGTGTTGCGTGGGGGATCAGCCAGGCCCAGGCAATGCCGGCGGTGAGGCCAACCAGAGCTGCGAGCGTCAGGCGAGGGCGGGTGCGGGCAAGATGGCGCATGCGGTCTAGTCGTTACAGGAGATTACGAGACAGTAGCATGCCCATTTTGCATGCCAAGCCGGATTTGAAAAAAACGGCGCGCAAGGGGGTTGCGCGCCGTGTGCCAGCCAGATTGTCAGCAGGCGGCGAGTGGTTTTTTAAGCTGGCTCAACGCACCAGGCAAGGCTGCTTGTTGTTGAATTTCCAGTCCGGGATCAGAAACTGCATGGCCACTGCGTCATTGCGTGCGCCCAGGCCCATGCCTTTGTAGAGTTCGTGAGCCTTGGCCAGTTGGTCCATGTCCAGCTCGACGCCCAGCCCCGCCTGCTTGGGCACATCGACCTTGCCGCCGATAATCTGCAACGGGGCCTTGGTCAGGCGCTGGCCGTCCTGCCAGATCCAGTGGGTATCAATCGCCGTGATGTTGCCCGGCGCCGCAGCGGCAACGTGGGTGAACATCGCCAGAGAAATATCGAAATGGTTGTTGGAATGCGAGCCCCAGGTCAGACCCCACTCGTTGCACATCTGCGCCACACGTACCGAGCCCTGCATGGTCCAGAAGTGCGGATCAGCCAGTGGAATGTCCACCGATTGCAATTGAATGGCATGGCCCATTTCCCGCCAGTCGGTGGCGATCATGTTGGTGGCAGTCTTCAGCCCGGTAGCGCGCCGGAACTCGGCCATGACTTCGCGACCGGAATAACCGTTTTCCGCGCCGCACGGGTCTTCGGCATACGCCAGCACGTGATGCTGATCGCGGCACAGGCGGATGGCTTCCTTGAGCGACCAGGCTCCGTTGGGGTCAAGGGTAATACGCGCATCGGGAAAACGCTCAGCCAGCGCCGTGACAGCTTCGATCTCTGCGTCACCGCTCAGTACGCCGCCCTTGAGCTTGAAGTCCTGAAAGCCGTAACGCTGGTGCGCAGCTTCAGCCAGACGGACCACCGCCTGCGGAGTCAGCGCTTCTTCATGACGAATGCGGAACCAGTCATTATCGGCGTCGGGCTCGCTGCGGTAGGCCAGGTCGGTTTTGCGCTGGTCGCCGACATAAAACAGGTAGCCGAGCATCTCGACCTGATCACGTTGCTGACCTTCGCCCAGCAATGCAGCAACCGGTACGTCCAGGTGCTGACCAAGCAGGTCGAGCAGGGCGGCTTCCAGCGCGGTGACAGCGTGAATGGCAATGCGCAGGTCGAAGGTCTGCAGGCCGCGGCCGCCCGAATCGCGATCGGCGAAGGCTTTGCGTGCCTCATTGAGGATCTTCTGGTAAGTGCCGATGCTGCTGCCGACCACCAGCGAGCGTGCGTCTTCCAGCGTCTGGCGGATCAACTCGCCACCCGGCACTTCGCCGACGCCGACATGCCCGGCATTGTCCTTGAGTATCACGATATTGCGGGTGAAGTAAGGGCCATGCGCGCCGCTGAGGTTGAGCAGCATGTCGTCATGGCCAGCCACTGGCACTACTTGCATCTCGGTAATGACAGGGGCCTTGCTGGTGATGTTGGCTTGTTGAATGTTCATAGCTGATCCCGTAAAAAAATATGGCCTGTAATGGCGTCGCTTCGAACCTGCATCAATGCGTGGCCGGGGTATGGATGGCGGCTACCGGCGTCGCGCCTGGCTTGGGCGTATTGCGCGCAGCGAAGACGATGATTGCGGCAATGATCGATGTGACCGTCAGGCCATACAGCCCGCCCTGGATGGAGCCGGTGTGCTCTTCCAGCAAGCCGAAAGTGGTCGGCGCCACGAAGCCACCCAGGTTGCCCACCGAGTTGATCAACGCAATGACCGCTGCGGCGATACGTGCATCCAGATACGCTTGCGGGATGGGCCAGAACAGCGACGAAGCCGACTTGAAACCCAGTGCTGCAAAGCAGATGGCAACGAAGGCGAAGATCGGGCTGCCAGTGGTGGACATGAACATCCCGGCAGCGGCAATCAGCAGCGCAATCGCTACCCACGCCTGCTGGCGCTTCCACTTGGCGGACAGCGTGGCGAAAGCGTACATGCCGATAATCGACAGCAGCCATGGAATGGAGTTGAACATGCCGACTTCAAAGTCAGTCAGGCTGCCCATTTTGCGGATGATGCTCGGTAGCCAGAAGGTCGCTGCGTAGATGGTCAACTGAATGAAGAAGTAGATCAGGCAGAACAGAATGATCTGGCTGTCCTTGAGCAACTTGCCGATGGAAGCTTTGACTGGCGTCGCCGCTTCGCGGGCAGCCTGTTCGGCATCGATGGCGCTGACCAACGCGTCCTGTTCTTCGCGGGTCAGCCATTTGGCGTCGTGCGGTTTGGAGTCCAGCCAGAACCAGACGAAGAAGCACAGGCCCACCGAGAACATGCCTTCGATGAAATACATCCACTGCCAGCCTTTCATTCCGAAACCGGTGATCTGCAACAGCAGGCCTGACAGTGGTCCGGAAATCAGCGAAGCGATGGCCGAGCCGCTGAGGAAAATGGCAATTGCCTTGCCGCGCTCAACCCCGGGCAACCAGCGGGTGAAGTAGTAGATCACGCCTGGAAAGAAGCCTGCCTCGGCCACGCCCAGCAGAAAGCGCAGGATGTAGAAGTGGGTTTCGTTCTGGATGAAGGCCATGCAGGCAGCAACGATGCCCCAGGTGAGCATGATCCGCGTCAACCAGATACGTGCGCCGACTTTCTGCAGCAGAATGTTGGAAGGGACTTCGAAGAGGGCATAACCGATGAAGAACAGTCCGGCACCCAGGCCATAGGCTGCAGCACCGATACCCAGGTCATGCTCCATGTGCGAACGCACAAAGCCGATGTTCACCCGGTCGATGTAGTTGACGATAAACATGATGACGAAAAGCGGCAGGACGTGACGTTTGACCTTCGATACGGCTGAACTCAGAACCGAATCAGTGCCGTCGGCCATCCTGGAATTGGATGTGCTCACAGTTGAATCTCCCACTCGTTGTTTTTATGCGGGTATGTGCGAAGTGTGTCCTTCGCATTGTCGGTCATCATACAAGTAAAAAAGGCTTGTGCAATCCCCTGATGCTGATGATTTGGACGATTGGGAAAGTTTTTCTGGATGCAGGTACGTGCGCAGGGCGCGTCAGTATGACGATGTTAATTTAATATTTTTACCCATTGATTGCTGGGTATTAGCCTTTTTAATGAGTCGGGTATGACCTATTCACGAGCCGTTTCTTTCAAGCTGTGCTGTTGAAAAAACGCTTCGAGGTAAATCAAGAGCTTTGACAGTGACAGATAGCTTGTAATACAAGTAAGACAACCGCGCAGGCCGATTCCACCGGCCTTTTTGCGCACTCAACCTAACATTCGCGCTGTTATGACCGTGATACGGCAGCCCGACCAGACAAGTCAGGATTCATTCGCCATGCAAGAGCCTGTCAGCGCAGCGCCCAAACGTCGTCAGCACAGCCTGGCCACCGATCTGGTCACCGAACTGAGCCAGCGTATTTTGCTGGGCAAAATCGCACCCGGTCAGAAGCTGCCTTCCGAAAACCAGATCGTTCGTGAGCACGGCGTCAGTCGCACTGTCGTGCGCGAGGCCATTTCCAAGTTGCAGGCGTCAGGGCTGGTGGTGACCCACCACGGTATCGGTACGTTTGTGCTGGAGCGCAGTGACCAGACCGGCCTGCGTCTGAAGGTTGAAACCGTTTCACGGGTGCGCGATATCATCGAACTGCGTATTGGCCTGGAAACCCAGGCCGTCGCGCTGGCCGCTGTGCGTCGCACCGATGAGCAACTGGCGGCCATGCGTCAGGCACTGGACGATTATCAGGACCTGCTGGCCAATGACGACAGTTGTGTGGAGGCCGACAAACGCTTTCACATGCTCATCGCCGAAGCCACTGGCAACCCGTATTTCATGGAAATCATGCAGCACTTGGGCAGCGCGATCATTCCGCGTAGCCGCATTGCGTCAAGCGAGAGGGCGGGCAATAACCTCGCGCATCAAGGCTATCTGGCCAACCTGGAACACGAAGCACTGCTCAGCGCCATTCGCCGCAAGGACCCGGATGCAGCGCGTGCGGCGATGTGGACGCACCTGAGCAACAGCCGTGAGCGACTGGTGCCGCTGGCGTAAGAGCCTTTGAGTTTTACTGTGTTGCATTCAGCACGCCGAGCATCACTTGGGTTTGCCACTCGAAATACGGGTTGAAGGTCAGGCGTGCGTGGATCTTGCCCGGTTCGGTATAGCCCCAGTCCGAATACCACACCGGCTCGCCCGCCATGCATTTCGCGGTGTCCGGTGTGCTCTGGCCGTTCCAGCAGATGCGCTGGCTACCGGATACGCCATAAAGCGGGTTATCCGCTGAAAAAAGCAGGCCCATGTGGGAAAAGCGGCTGATGCGGTATTCCGGCAGGTAGTCCTTGCGCACCTCGACGCGCGGCGTATTGGCAGCGCGGGCGGGCAGGTCGCCGTACCAGATCAGGCGACTGGCGGGGTTACTGAAGCGCTGGCTGAAATTGTCCAGCACGTAATCAGTGTCGAGTACCGAGTCGTGCTCGGCGATGGCGATGAACACCGGCTTGTCATAGCGACGTTGATGCAGGCGGTCCTGAGCCAGCGCGCTGCTGCGATAGAACTGGGCGAAACCGTTGGTGGGCATGTTCATGTAACGAACCGGCGTCTGCATCGGGCGCAGGCCGTCGTTGGGGGCGGCAAGCCACGGCCTGGCCCAGCCGATCCATGGGGTCAGCCAGGCATAGCCGCTGTTGGAACGAAATGCCGGCGAGAACAACACCAGCCCGGCAATTTCTTCGTGGTCATAGGCGTAATCGAGCACCAGATTGGCCCCGGTTGAAAAGCCCCCCAGATAGACTTTCGGCACCTCGCGGCTCAGCTGTTGCGTTTGCTCTCGCACCACCTGCTGCCACTGCTCCAGACGCACATCAAGCATGTCTTCGGGCCTGGTGCCATGCCCCGGCAGCAGCACAGTCCTGACCAGATAGCCCTGAGCGGCGAGTTTCTGTGCCACATCATTGAAGGACCACGCTGAGTCACCCAGCCCGTGCACCAGCAGAACGCCGCCTTTAGGCGTTCCAGTCGGGGTCCATTGGCGCGGCGCGTTCCAGCCCAGTTCGGCCTCATGGTCGGCGGTCTGGAAGTTGCGGTGCTTGCGGATCAGTTCAATGGTTTGCTGACGGTAGTCTTCAAAACGCTGCGTCGGTGCTTCGCTTTCCGCCATTGAGGTGCAGGCTTGCAGGGTCAATAGCGACAGCAGACTGGCGAGTCGGGATTTGATCAAAAGGGGGCCTGTGCACGTGTGTGGAAATTCAAAAGGTCGACGCGGGCACTCTGCCATGTACGTCGCGCCGGTGACCACTTTCAGGCACACTCGGGCGTTCTATAACTTCAACAAAATGTATCCATATGCCTAACCATTGCAAGCCTCGCCACGCGTCTGGAGCTTTTCATGTTCGCCCTTGATCGGGCGCTGGCCCAAGACATCGTCGACCGGGCCATGGCCATTCTGCCCTACAACGTCAATGTCATGGACTACCTGGGCATCATCATCGGCAGTGGCGACCCCGAGCGCTTGTGTACCCGTCATGAGGGCGCGCAGCGGGTGCTGGCCAACCGGCAGGTGGTGGAAATTGATTCGCAGGCGGCGTTGCAGCTCGGTGGCGTCAAGCCGGGGGTCAATCTGCCGCTGATGCTCGATCATCAGTTGGTCGGCGTGCTCGGCATCACCGGCGAGCCGGACGAGGTTCGGGTGTACGGCGAGCTGGTGAAGATGACCGCCGAGATGCTTATGGAGCACCGCCGTCAGCAGGCTGACCTGCAATGGCGGGCACAGCGCAGCGAAGACCTGCTGGCGCGCCTGCTGCTGCCGGATTGCCCCGATAGCCTGGTGGATGAAGCCCGCCAGCTTGGTTTGCAGCCGCATGTGGCGCGTCAGGTGGTATTGATCCAGTTTGACCAGCAAGGGCAGGTTGCCAGCCAGGTGGCAACCTGGCTTGGCACGCGTTACGCCGACAGCTGGTGCGTGCTGCGCGAGCCCACCTTGTTGTACTGGTGCCGAGCGACGGGCAAGGAACGTGACGATGCGCTGCTGCTCAAGCAGTTCGATGAGCACCGCTGGCCGGTGCTGCGCATGGCCACCGTGGCTCAGTCTGCTGATCTGCCTGCCTTGCGTCATGCCTGTGCGGCGGCGCGGGATCTGCTCGATTACGCCAGTCAGGCTCTGCCGGGGCAACGCTTGCTGCGTCTTGAGGCGTACCGTTTGCCGGTGCTGTTCTGGCGCTACCGCCACGACTGGCTGGCTGAAGACGTCGCCGAGCCGATTGGCCGTTTGCATAACCACGTACAACTGCTTGACACCCTGTGCAAATGGTTCGAGTACAGCGGCGAAAGCCAGGCCTGCGCCGAAGCCCTGGGCATCCATCGCAACAGCCTGCGTTACCGGCTGGAGAAGATCGGCGAGCTGACCGGCTGCGATCCTTACAAGACCGATGACCTGCTGCGTCTGTATCTGGGCGCGCAGATGATCACTCGTCACGACTGAACACGGTTTTTGTTCAAATGCCCGATAACGGTTGCCGATCGTTGTGCGAAGGGCTGGCGGCAAACCTGGTGGCGGATGAGAGCATGCGAGCATCGGATATGGAGAACAACAATGAAAATAGTCATCGCCCCCGACTCGTTCAAGGACAGCCTCAGTGCACAGGCCGTTGCCGACGCCATCGCCAGTGGTCTGGCCGAGGTCTGGCCGCATGCCCAACTGATCAAATGCCCGATGGCAGATGGCGGGGAGGGCACCATCGAAGCGCTGCTGGCAGCCTGCAATGGTGAACTGATGAGCGCCCGGGTCAGCGGACCGCTGGGCGATCCGGTCCAGGCTCATTGGGGCTGGCTGGCCGAGAGCAGAACGGCAATCATCGAAATGGCCATGGCCAGTGGCTTGCAATTACTGACGCTGGCACAGCGCGATGCCTGTGTGACCAGCACAGCAGGTACGGGCCAGTTGATCTCGGCGGCACTGGATGCGGGTGCCCGTCGCGTGATTCTGGCCATCGGTGGCAGCGCAACCAACGACGGCGGCAGCGGCATGCTCTCGGCATTGGGCGCACGCTTTCTAGATGCCGACGATCAGCCCTTGCCACCGGGCGGTCTCGCGCTTGCCGATCTGGCCCGTATCGACCTGAGCGGCTTTGATCCGCGCTTGTCTGACGTGTGCGTCGAGATTGCCGCCGACGTCGATAATCCTCTGTGTGGACCGAATGGCGCCTCGCATATCTTCGGCCCGCAAAAAGGCGCATCGCCCGAGCAGGTTGTGGCGCTGGATGCCGCACTTGGGTGTTTCGCCGACCATTCGGCGCGGATCCTCGGTCTGGACCAGCGCAACAGCCCTGGCAGCGGCGCGGCAGGCGGAATGGGCTTTGCTGCCAAGGCGTATCTGAATGCCTCGTTTCGCGCAGGCGTTGAGGTGGTTGCCGAGCTGACCGGGCTGGAGCAGGCGTTGACCGGGGCCGACCTGGTCATCACCGGCGAAGGCCGTTTTGATGCGCAGACCTTGCGCGGCAAGACCCCGCTTGGCGTCGCGCGCGTCGCGAAGCGCCAGCAAGTGCCAGTGATCGTGCTGGCTGGAACGCTGGGCGAAGGCTACGAACAGCTTTACCCGCACGGCATTGGCGCGGCCTTCGCGCTGGTCAGCGGGCCGATGAGCCTTGAACAGGCCTGTCGCGATGCCAGTCGCCTGCTGCACGACCGCGCGCGTGACCTGGCGCGGCTCTGGCAAATGGCGGCAGGACGCTGAAGGCTGCCCTTCGGGCAGCGCCTTGCACAGGCTCGGTCCAGTTGGCCGATCGGCCTTTTGAGTAAAAAACCTGATTATCACCAGCAATCCTAAAGAATTGTCGGACAAGGGCGATATGCTCTCGGTTGTCTGACAACTTGGCGTCAGATACTGCCCTCCAAATACAAAAGAGCACTGGTCATGAATCTACGCACACTCACAATCGCTCGTCGTGCCGGTCTGGGTTTTACCCTGATTTCCCTGTTGGTGGCTTTACTTGGATGGTTCGCGCTGGCACAGATGTCGACCATTCGCCAGAGCGAAGTGGCAGTGGAGACCAATTGGCTGCCCAGCATGCGAGTGGTCAACGATATCCGGGAAATCATGCTGCGTATCCGGACCATCTCCTTGCGCATGGCACTGGACACCGACCCTGCGAGCATTCCGACCTATCGCGGGCAACTGGACGTACGTCTGGGTGATCTGGACAAGAAGCTGGGCATTCTCAAGACGTTCGTCGACACCCCTGAAGAGAAGACCCTGACTGACCAGTTCATGGTCACCATGGGTCAATACCGCAGCGCGCTGGATCGCTCTTTTGTTCTCGCCGGGCAGGGCGACAGCACCGGTCTGAACAAGCTGCTGCTGGTCGATATGAAACAGATCGTCGACGGTTCCGGTAAACAGCTCAATGATCTGGCTGATTTCTATGTCACCAAAGTCGATGCCGAAGGCAAGTCGGCTGAAGCCCAATATGACAAATCACGTGACATCGTCATTGTCTTTGTCGTTCTCGCTGCATTGTGCACCATCGGTCTGGCGCTCTGGCTGACCCGCAGTATCGTGGGGCCGTTGCAACGTGCCGTGACTGCTGCCGAGCAGGTTGCCAACGGCGACCTGACCCATACCATCGAGGTCGACGGCGAAGACGAAGTCACCCGACTGTTGCGTGCCTTGGCAATGATGCAGGTCAATCTGCGTGAAGCCATGCGCCACATCGGCAGCTCGGCTACCCAGCTGGCGTCGGCGGCTACCGAACTCAACTCGGTCACCGAGGACAGCTATCGCGGATTGAACCAGCAGAATGCAGAGATCGATCAGGCCGCCACGGCGATCAATGAAATGACCTCGGCAGTAGAGGAAGTTGCGCGTAACGCCGTGTCCACGTCGGACGCCTCCACCCAGTCCAGTACCTCGGCACTGGCAGGCCAGACGCGGGTGATCGAGACGGTGCAGTCGATCCAGACACTGACCGACAACGTGCAGGCCACCTCGACACTGGTGCAGAACCTTGCCAATCAGTCTCAGGATATCGGCAAGGTGCTGGACGTGATCCGCTCGATTGCCGAACAGACCAACCTGCTGGCGCTCAACGCGGCCATCGAGGCGGCGCGCGCGGGCGAGTCGGGCCGCGGTTTCGCGGTAGTGGCGGATGAAGTCCGTGCGTTGGCGCATCGCACCCAGCAGTCGACGCTGGAAATCGACTCGATGGTCAATGCCATGCGCAGCGGTTCTGCGCAGGCGCTCGACTCGATGAACACCAGCCGCGACCGTGCCGATTCGACGTTGGCGCTGGCCAAAGGCGCGGGCGAGTCGTTGAGTGAGATCACATCGTCGATCAATCAGATTTCCGAGCGTAATCTGGTGATTGCCAGCGCTGCGGAAGAACAGGCGCAAGTGTCGCGTGAAGTCGACCGCAACATCGTCAACATTCGCGATCTGTCCATGCAGTCGACTCAGGGTGCCAACCAGATCAGTGCGTCGAGTCATGAATTGTCGCGTCTTGCTGCTGACCTGAATCAGGTGGTCTCACGCTTCAAGGTGTAAAACCCTACATTGATACAGGTTGTGTCCGCTTGCCGACGATCGACCGGGCGCGCATTATGCCCTCGGTCGAAATGACCTCCGGTACAGTCTGGGCACAACCTTATCGAAGGGGGCGGCATCGCGTCATGGATAATAATAATCACACCTTCAGCAGTTGGCTGCGCTCGCCAGCCCATCATCAATGGCTGGCACTGGAAGGCAACCGTCTGTTGACCTTCGCCAAGGCTTCCCGGCTCGACAACGGTTTTGGCAGTCTGGATGACTACGGCCGTCTGATGGTCGGCGCCACGGCCGAAACCATGAATACCGCACGTATGACCCACTGTTTTGCCATGGCCCATGCGCAAGGCATACCCGGCTGTGCCGCACTGGTCGATCATGGCATCGCCGCATTGCGTGGCCCGTTGCGCGATGCCGAACACGATGGCTGGTTCAGTGCTGCGCTCGAAGACGGCGGTAAAACCGACAAACAGGCGTATCTGCATGCTTTCGTCGCACTGGCGGCCAGTTCTGCCGTGGTGGCGGGGCGGCCTGGCGCGCAAGCATTGCTGTCCGAGGCCATCCAGGTCATCCAGACCCGTTTCTGGAGCGAGCAGGAAGGTGCCATGCGTGAGTCGTTTGCGCAGGACTGGAGCAACGAAGAGGCCTATCGCGGCGCCAACAGCAACATGCACAGCACCGAAGCCTTCCTCGCGCTGGCCGACGTAACCGGCGATGCTCAATGGCTCGACCGGGCGTTGAGCATTGTCGAGCGGGTGATCCATCAACATGCCGGGGCCAACAATTTTCAGGTCATCGAGCACTTCACACAAAACTGGCAACCGCTGCCCGATTACAACCGCGAAAACCCGGCTGATGGCTTCCGGCCGTTCGGCACCACGCCGGGGCATGCCTTCGAGTGGGCACGGCTGGTGCTGCATCTGGAGGCCGCGCGTCGCCATGTCGGGCGCGCAAATCCGGAATGGTTACTGGATGACGCCCGCCAGCTGTTTGCCAATGCCTGCCGCTACGGCTGGGATGTCGACGGTGCGCCGGGTATCGTCTACACCCTTGACTGGCAGAACCAGCCAGTGGTCCGTCATCGCCTGCACTGGACCCACTGCGAAGCGGCCGCTGCTGCTGCCGCGTTGCTGCAACGTACCGGCGAGCAACAGTATGAAGATTGGTATCGCCGTTTCTGGGAATTCAACGAGACCCTGTTCATCGATCATGAGCATGGTAGCTGGCGCCATGAGCTGAACCAGCGCAACGAGCCAAGCGCTGATATCTGGCCGGGCAAGCCGGACCTTTATCACGCCTATCAGGCCACGCTGTTGCCGGTGTTGCCGCTGGCACCCAGCCTGGCCAGTGCTCTGGCGGGGCATGAGTGAACGGCTGAGCCTGGCATCGGCAATCAGAGCGCAGGGATGCGTTTGTCGCTCAGGCGGATAATCTGCCGGGCCAGGAAGCTGCCGGTCAGGATCACGCCGAACAGGCGCAGGGTCTGCATGGCCAGCACGAAGCCGACATCGGCATGAGTATCGATGGCAATAATGGCCATGGTGTCCAGGCCGCCCGGGCTGGTTGCCAGGTACACCGAGAGATAATCCTTGCCCATCATCGCTGCAATCAGCCAGGCCGACAGGGCACACAGTACGATCAGCAGCAGTGAGGCCAGAATCATCATCGGCAGTCGTCGCCACACGTATTGCACTGTCGGCCGGTCGAAACGCAGCCCTACATAACAGCCGATAGCGCCATAGCCGATTGGCAGCAGCCAGTCAGGAATGCTGATCTGCATGACGCCGCTCAGTTGCAGCGCGCCGCCCAGTATCAACGGCACCAGTAAGGCACCCGCTGGCAGGCGCGAGCCCAGTGCTACGCCCGTTACGATCACTGCCAGACTCAGGGCGAGGTCGATCAGGTTCAGGCTATGCAAGGCGGCTGCAGTGCTGTGCAGGTCAGCCCCGGAATCCGGTGCGCCGATGAAATGGCTGGCCAGCGCGCCGATGGTGACCACGCAGACCACGCGCACATATTGCATGGTGGCAACGACTCGCGAGTCTGCGCCGTAATCCTCGGACATGGCGACCATCGCCGAAGCCGCGCCGGGCGACGTGCCCCAGGCGGCAGTGTTACTCGGGATTCCGCCAAAGCGCACCAGTACCAAGCCCACCGCCGCGCTCAGCACCACAGTCAGGATCGTGGCCAGCAGCATGACGTGCCAGGACTGTAGCGCCGTGAGCAATACGCTGACTGACATCGCATGCGCAATCAGCACACCAACGGTGCCTTGGCCGAGCTGAAACGCCCGCTTGGGCATGCGGATGGTGGCGCCCGACACGCCAAAGCCGATAGCAACCAGCATGGGGCCGAGGAACATCGCAGCAGGCATATTGAACAGTTTGAGCAGTTGACCGGCAGCACCGGCCATCAGGATCAGGCCCGCCCATTGAGTGAGCGGGGCAAGGGTGGAAAGTGAAAAGCGTGAAGCGTTTGACAAGGACGTTCTCCTTGAATCGGGTGGATCACATGCAAACAGTATCGACTTGGCAACCGATCAAGTCTATTTTCTAATAATCATGAATTGATAACTTTGGTTGATAGATATGGACCTGCGCGATCTCACTTATTTTGAAACCATTGCCGAACTGGGCCACCTCGGGCGAGCCGCGGAAAAGCTCAATCGCAGTCAGCCCGCGCTGACAAAAAGCATTCAGCGGCTGGAGGAATCATTCGGAACGCGGCTGTTTCAGCGTGACGGTCGACGCATCAAACTGACCCCGGTGGGTGAGCTGTTGCAGGCACGCGGCAAGGAACTGCAGCAGAGCATTGCCCAGACCCAGCGGGAAGTAAGGGATTTCGCCAGTGGCATGGTGGGCAACATTCGCGTCGGCTGCGCCGCGACGATGGCGGAATACCTGATGCCGAAACTGACCTCGGCCCTGTTACAGCGTACGCCGGATGTCACTTTCAAGCTGGTGATAGGCCAGGATGACCTGTTGCGTGAGTCGCTGCGTTCAGGGCAACTGGACATGATCATCTGCGCACTGGCACCCGACAGCGAAGACGTCACCAGCTTTGCCATACTCAGGGACGAAGCCGTGGTGGTCGCCAGCAAAAAGCACCCGATCTTCAAGACCTCATTGAAGATGAGTGACCTCTGCGCATATCGCTGGGTACTGCCGCCGGTCAGCGTTTCATCACGCAAGTGGCTGGACGCGACCTTTGCTGCCAACGGCCTGCCGCTGCCGACAGTGCAGATCGAGGCGAACTCGATCTCCCTGCTGCCAGGATTGATTGCCCAAAGCAACCTGCTGAGCTTCATCGCCCGCGAGTCGCTGGAGTTTGGCAAGACCATGCAACACCTGCGTGAAGTGCCACTGGAACAGACCACGCTCAAACGCACCATCGGCGTGACCCTGCGCAAGGGCGGCTACCTGTCGCCAGCGGCAGAGGGCATGTTGCAGATGCTGCGTGACAACGGCGGGGACTTTCTGGGTTGGGGGTGAGCGCGTGCGTTCAGCTACTCGCCGGGCATGACCTTTAAGCCATTCAGGTACCTTGCCAGTGCCTCGGCACCCAGCTCCACGGTAGAGCTGGTACCCGCCCAGCTACAGGCGAGCATCAGGTTGCGGGGCAAGTCGAAGTCCTCAACCATAAAGCCGTCGCGGTCAAACCCGTGTTCATCATGAGAAACCAGTTCGCGCAACGAGGTCACTGGCTCGAAGTACGCCCAAACGGGCTTGTTCAATGCCACCGCCATACCGACTTCAAATGCGCTGCCCGAATCCGGCTCCAGACCGCGAAACACATTCAGGTTGACCAGTACGGCAGAGCAGCGATGAATCATCGCGATATTCATCGAGTAAATCTGCTGCGCAGTTTCATGCGGCGTGCGCCCGAGCGTCACTTCATTGTCGAAGGGGTACAAACCTTCAAGCCCGTGTGCCGAGCATAACGCCTTGAGGTAGCGTCCGTACTCGACGGCGTCTGGCCGGAACACGTCGAAGCCTGCGAGATAAACCAGTGGCGTTTGCATATCCGACTCTTGGCTATAGAGGTTATCCCACTGATTCTAAGGCCGACTGTCTGGCCGCGATACGTGCCATTGATCGGCCGACCGGCGCTCAGCAGGTATTTGAGCTGGAATCTGTACGGATAACCAGTATTCTTGTCCAGTCTGATCATTTTCATGTGAACGCTGGCCTTGAATACTGCTCCTCTCGACAATCCGTTCTATTACCTGGAAAACTTCCGGCAGGTCCTCGCCTGGATTGCCCTGCGCTACGACGACCTGCTCGACGCAGCCGAGCGCCGTTTCATCAGCGAGTTTGCCGAGGTGCCCGTGCGTGCCCAGGGTCTGCTGGTACGCATGGTGATGCGCAAGGGCGTATTGTTTCGGGCCAGCAAACTGAGTTACGTCGAAATCGGCGACCCTCGTGAGGCAGTGCAGCCGCTGCTGGATCGCGGCTGGGTCGTCACCAGCCCGCCGCTGGGTTTGAGCGAACTGTTCCAGTTGCTGCGCCGCGACGAGCTGACCCAGTGCTTCAAAGCCCATGCAGTCAAGGGGCCAGAGCGCAAGCAGGCATGGCTGGAGCGCTTGCAGCCGTTGTATGAAGCGCCACAGGCACTTGAGCAATGGCACCCGACGTTGTCTGACGCCGTGTTCGGCCTGAACATCATGCCGCTCTGTGACCGCCTGCGATTGTTGTACTTCGGCAATCTGTATCAGGAGTGGTCAGAGTTCGTGCTGGCTGATCTGGGTATTTACCGCTACGAAAAGGTCGAATTTTCGGTGCAGTCGCGCGTCATCAATCAGCGCGCCGACATCGATGTGTGCCTGCAATTGCATGCCTGTCGAGAAGCGCTGGAAACCTGCACCGATCTGCATGCGCTGGCCGAACAGGTCATCGCGGTCCAGTGCGGCAATGCGTGGTTGCATATGCGTCGCGCCAAACTGCTGTTTCGCATCGGGCAGCAGGCCGAGCGCCTGCAGGACTGGCCTCTGGCGATGGCAGTGTACCGTCAGTCCAGCTACCCCGGCGCGCGTTCAAGGCAAATCCGCGTGCTGGAGCGCAACGCCGAGTACACCGCGGCGCTGACGCTGGCGGAACAGGCCCGTCTGGCTCCTGAAAGTGATGCCGAGGTCCAGCACCTGTCACGCGTACTGCCACGGCTGCAACGCAAGCTCGGCCTCACGGGCGCGCGCAAACGCAATGTGCAGGCCGTTGCGCGGCTGGACGTTCAAATCACGCCAGTATCGGGAATAAGTGTCGAACGTCTGATACGCCAGCACCTTGAACAAGAGCAGGGTGGGGAAGTGCATTACGTCGAGAATGCGCTGATCAATTCCCTGTTTGGTCTGCTGTGCTGGAAGGCCATTTTCGCGCCCTTGCCTGGCGCATTCTTTCACCCGTTTCACAGTGCACCCAGCGATCTGTACAGCCCGGACTTCTATCAGCGCAGGGTGGCATTGTTCGATGCCTGCCTGATGCAACTGGAGTCAGGTGAATACCTGGCGACCATTCGCGAGCATTTTCAAAGCAAATTCGGCCTGCAGTCACCCTTCGTATTCTGGGCTGCGTTGACGCCGCAGCTATTGGAGCAGGCACTGTATTGCCTGCCCGCTGAGCACCTGCGTCATTGGTTTCGTCGTCTGTTGCAGGATGTAAAAGCCAACCGGACCGGAATGCCGGACTTGATCCAGTTCTTCCCGGAGCAGCGGCGCTATCGAATGATAGAGGTCAAGGGACCAGGGGATCGTCTCCAGGACAACCAACTGCGCTGGCTGGATTTCTGCGCCGAGCATGGTATGCCGGTGGAGGTGTGTTATGTGCAGTGGGCAACTGAGCATGCTGCCGACGTCATTGAAGAGCTGGCCTGCCATCAAGGCGCTTTGTGTTCATCCTGACTGTCTTGGTGATTGGCGTCATGCGGTTGTTTCGAGTCATGAGGCTTGTCAGCCGCACTGCCGTTCTTTCCGGGCAGCGGGTCCATGCCTTTGGTGCCGGGACTTGTGCCTGGCGCGCCGGGACTGGTTCCGTCCACGTTCTTTTCCGCTCCGGTGCCGGGTACTTTCGGACCGTCGCCTACCGGGTTCGTTGGGCCTGTAGAGCCTGCGAATGCGCTTGCGCACGAGAGCGCCAGCAGTGCTGCAAGGCCTAATGCCCCCAATCTATTCCTGATCATGCTGCAACCTCCGTGAGTGCAATGGGGTAGAACGGTGTTACGGGATCTGCCACTGACCCGCGAGCAAAACATGTTGTCCTGCCCGCGTCAGAAGCATAATTACTGAGTCTTGGTTTTTTCAGTAACGTTGCTCTTGTCATGCGTGCCATGTGCGCCCTTGTCATGATTCATCGACTTTTCGGCAGCCGCTTTTTTGCTGTCTGTTTGCGCGCCAGGAGTTTCGGAAGAGGTGCGGTCCATCGGCTGGGTGTTAGTGCCCGGCAGCTTGGTCGCATTCTTGTTGATTGGCGTTTCAGAGCTGGTGGTCGATTCGGCAAAGGCTGCACCCGAAGCGACGGCCATCAGGCCTGCCAGGGTGAGGGCAGTCAGTTTGGTCTTAATCATGATGCTTACTCCGTTGTTTTAAAGTAGTTCTTTAAAGTACGTATATTGGTCATTGGCCAGTGGCCATAGGTGCCCTTTAACCCGACGAACGGTAGCTGTGTGCCACGCGCGCGCACTTGATACCGACTCTTTGATTCGGCGGTTTCAAACCTTTCGCGTTCGTCTGTTTACATAGGCTTGATCAGCGCGTTTGGAACATTTTTAAGTTGATTTAGCTATAAGCTGACCGTCCGGTCATCCCCAACGATTCTTAAAATCATACTTTCTTACATTTTTATAACGCAGCTGGCGTTTAGCTATCCATCTAGAGGTGGCAAAAAGCTATTTAGCGCTTGAGGGTGTGATTTCGCCGTAAACACTGGGCTCTACGGGGTTTTTCAACGTCGACAGCGTAGGAAATCGCCTACAAAAAAGTTCCTTCGCTGACACGATTCGTTGGATTGTCATGAAACAGCAACATTTCAGGTTTTAAATCCGCCTCGGGCCTCCCTAACTGGGCCACCACACAATCTCCTGGACTGAGGTATTACCGTGATACTGCTGACTAAAAAACGCTTGTCGCTTCTGATCGCTTCGCTGTGCCTCAGCGGTGTGGCCCATGCGACTGATGTCACAGGTGCTGGTTCGAGTTTCGTCTACCCGGTTATTTCAGCGTGGTCCCAGGACTACAGCAAAACCAAGGATAACCGTATCAACTATCAGTCCATCGGTTCGGGCGGCGGTATTGCCCAGATCAAGGCAGCGACTGTTGACTTCGGTGCATCCGACGCCCCTATGTCCGCTGAGGACCTGCAGGCTGGCGGTCTGGGTCAGTTCCCGAGCGTCATCGGCGGTATCGTGCCGATCGTCAACGTCGAAGGCGTTGAAAGTGGCGAGCTGAAGCTGGACGGCCCAACTATCGCCAAGATCTTCATGGGCGACATCAAGAAGTGGAACGACCCGGCAATCACTGCCCTGAACTCGGGTGTGAAGCTGCCTGATACTGCGATCACCGTTGTTCACCGCTCGGACGGTTCGGGTACCACTTACAACTTCACCAACTACCTGAGCAAAGTCAGCCCGGAGTGGAACGAGAAGCTGAAGTTCGGTTCAACCGTGCAGTGGCCAGCCGGTGTGGGCGGCAAGGGTAACGAAGGTGTTTCTGCCTACGTGAAACAGATCAAGGGTTCGATCGGTTACGTTGAGTACTCCTACGCGACGACCAACAAGTTGTCTTACACCCAGTTGAAAAACGCTGCCGGCAAATTCATCAAGCCAGACGCCAAGGCTTTTGCTGCCGCTGCTGACACTGCCGACTGGGCGAGCGCCAAAGACTTCAACCTGATCATGACCAACGCGCCGGGTGAGGCTGCATGGCCGATCACCGCGACCACTTGGATCATCATGTACAAGAAAGCCAAGAACGAAGAGAAAAGCGCAGCCGCTTTCGACTTCTTCAAATGGTCGCTGGAAAACGGCCAGAAACAAGCCGAGAAACTGGAATATGTAGCATTGCCGAAATCGCTGGTTGAACGCGTGGAAAGCTACTGGAAAACGGAATTCACCAAGTAAGTGATTCAACCCGTACCACCCCTGTCATCAGCCGCGATATCGGCTCGGTGACAGGGGCTTTTCCTTGCGAGTGGCCTCAACATGACTGAAAACACCCAATACCTGTCCGCTAACGTCTCCGCTGGTGAGTCCGAGGGCGAGAAGCGCGCCAAACGGGATCATCGTCATGACCTGTGGTTCAAGCGTTCATTGCAGGCCGCAGCGATGCTGGTGCTTGCTTTGCTGGGTTGTATTGCCTTGTCGACCCTGTGGGGCGGCAGTCTGGCATTCCAGACTTTCGGGTTTGGCTTTCTGACCAGCACCGAGTGGGACGTGAACGCCGGCAAGTTCGGCGCGCTGGTTCCGATCTACGGCACCCTGGTTACCTCTTTTCTGGCTTTGCTGATCGCCGTCCCGGTGAGTTTCGGCATTGCAATCTTTCTGACCGAAGTAGCTCCGCCTTGGCTGCGCATGCCGATTGCCTCGGCCATCGAGCTGCTGGCAGGTATCCCGTCGATCATCTACGGCATGTGGGGACTGTTTGTCTTTGGCCCGTTCATGGCTGAACACCTGTCACCCTGGATCACCGAAAACCTCGGCGCACTGCCACTGATCGGTCCGATGTTTCAAGGCCCGCCGCTGGGTATCGGCATGCTGACCGCCGGTATCGTGCTGGCGATCATGATCACGCCGTTCATTACCTCGGTCATGCAGGAAGTCTTCCGCACTGTACCCGTAGCCCTCAAAGAGTCGGCCTACGCACTGGGTGGCACCACCTGGGAAGTGGTCTGGGACATCGTGCTGCCTTACACCCGTTCGGCAGTGGTCGGCGGTGTGTTCCTCGGCTTGGGACGCGCGCTGGGCGAAACCATGGCGGTCACCTTTGTACTGGGTAACGCTCACCAGTTCTCTGCATCGCTGATGATGCCAAGCAGTTCCATCGCCTCGGTAATCGCCAACGAGTTCAACGAGGCTTATACCGACTTGCACCGTTCGGCACTGATCGCCCTTGGCTTCCTGTTGTTTGTGGTCACCTTCATCGTGCTGGCCCTTGCACGTCTGATGCTGTCGCGCCTTTCGCGTAAGGAGGGGTTATGAGTAAGGATGTGACTGGCAGCGAGAGCCTGTATCGGGTTCGCAGCATCAAGAACAAGATTGCGATGGTGCTCAGCTGTGGTGCCACTGCCTTCGGCCTGCTGTGGCTGGTGTGGATTCTGCTGACCACCATCATCAAGGGTATCGACGCGCTCAACCTGCAGTTGTTCACCGGTATGACCCCGCCACCTGGCACCGAGGGTGGCCTGGCCAACGCGTTCTATGGCAGCGTGCTGATGTCGGGCATAGGCCTGTTGATCGGTACACCAATCGGCCTGATGGCCGGTATCTGGCTGGCCGAGTTTGCTCGCTACACCAAGCTGGGTAACGCAGTACGCTTTATTAACGACATCCTGCTGTCGGCGCCTTCCATCGTGCTCGGCCTGTTCGTTTACACCGTTGTGGTACTGCCGCTCAACGCAGTCACAGGCCATCAAGTGGGGTTTTCGGCGATTGCCGGTGCGCTGGCTCTGGCATTGCTGGTCATCCCGGTGGTGGTGCGTACCACTGACGAAATGATGCAACTGCAACCCTCGACCATGCGTGAAGCCGCACTGGCGCTGGGTGTGCCGCAATGGAAGCTGACTCTGCAAATCGTCTTGCGCGCTGCCAAGGCGGGTGTGGTTACCGGCGTATTGCTGGCATTGGCACGTATCACCGGCGAAACCGCGCCGCTGCTGTTCACCGCTTTCGGCAACCAGTTCTGGAGCAGCGATCTGCTCAAACCAATCGCCAGTGTTCCGGTGGTGGTTTTCCAGTACGCCATGAGCCCGTTCGATGACTGGCACTCTCTGGCATGGGCCGGTGCGCTGGTCATGACGTTGTTCGTACTGATACTGAGTCTGCTGTCTCGCTTAATTCTTCTGCGCAATAGGGCGTCCTGATGAACAACCTTTCCCTGGCCAACGAAAAGACCAAGATCCAAGTGCGCGGTCTGGAGTTTTTCTACAACAACCAGAAGTCGTTGAAGTCCATCGACATGACCATCCCCGAGAAGCGCATCACTGCGATCATCGGCCCGTCGGGTTGCGGTAAATCGACCCTGCTGCGCGTTTTCAACCGTATCTACGCGATGTACCCGAAACAGGAAGCGCGCGGCGAAGTGCTGCTCAATGGCGAAAACATCTTGGCGCCAGGCTACTCGATGAACCGCCTGCGCAGTCATGTGGGCATGGTGTTCCAGAAGCCGGTGCCGTTCCCGATGTCGATCTACGACAACATTTCCTATGCCATCAAGCACCACGAAAAGCTGTCGCGTCGGGAAATGGAAGATCGCGTCGAGCAGGCACTGCGTGGTGCGGCGTTGTGGGATGAGGTCAAGGACAAGCTCAAGCAGAGCGCAACCGGTCTGTCCGGTGGTCAGCAGCAACGTCTGTGCATCGCCCGCACCATCGCGCTGCGCCCTCAGGTGTTGCTGCTCGATGAGCCCACTTCGGCACTTGACCCGATTTCGACCGGGCGTATCGAACAGCTGATCACTGAACTCAAGGAGCAGTTCACCGTGATCATCGTGACCCACAACATGCAGCAGGCGGCGCGTTGCTCTGACTACACCGCCTTCATGTTCATGGGTGAACTGATCGAGCACGGCGACACCGACACCATCTTCACCAAGCCCTCCAAGACCCAGACCGAAGACTACATTACCGGTCGTTTCGGCTGATCAGCCTGCCAGGGCGGGCGCTTCCTGGCGCCCGCCCATGAATTCCTCGATCCTGCTGCGCAGCCAACGCTCGGCAGGGTCGCTGTCCATCACACTCAGCCATGTCATCGACAGGTCCAGCCCCGGCGTGGGGAAGGGCAACGGCTCGTCATACAGCAAACCCAATGCGCTCATTGCCTTCGCCGCGTAGTCGGACAGGCCCGAAATCATGTCGGTGCCAGCCATCAGTGCGGGCAGGGTGGCGAACTGCGGCACTGACAACACGACCTGACGCTTGCGACCCAGTGCGGTCAGCCACTCATCGGCAAAGCTGCTGATGCTGGCCACGTGCGACACCACCACATGAGGTCGTGAACAATACTCGTCGATGCTCATCGGGCCGCGCTGTTTGTCGGCGCGCACCAGCCGTGGCTGCACGTTGCGCAGCGTCTTGCGTTTGGCATTGGCCGGTAGTTCACGGGTCAGGCAGACGCCGACGGTGATGTCGCCGGACATCAGCACTTCGGAGATATTCAGGTAGTCGACGTGCTTGACCACGATCACCACGCCAGGCGCCTCCTCGCGGATGGCCTTGAGCATGGCGGGAAACAGGCCGAATTCGACGTCGTCGGTCAGGCCGATGCGAAACGTCATCTTGCTGACCGAGGGATCGAAATCGGTCGTCAGGCTCAGCGCGGTAGACATGGCATCCAGCGCTGGCGTCAGGTGCTTGAGAATCTCATGGGCGCGCGCGGTCGGCTCCATACGATGCCCGACGCGGATGAACAACGGGTCATTGAGCAGGTTGCGCAGGCGATTCAGTGCGGCGCTTATCGTGGGTTGGCCGAGAAACAGCTTTTCGGCGGCCCGGGTGACGTTACGCTCCTGCATTAATGTCTCGAAGACCACCATCAGGTTGATGTCGGCCTTGCGCAGTTCATTTCGATTCATTGCTGTTCCTTGGCATCAGACCTGGCTGACCACGACGGCCTGTAACCGACGGCTCAGTCTAGGCAAGCGTGGCAGGGGGCGTCCAGCGTTTTGCCGCCGTCTGGCTGGCATGATGAAACGTCTGCTTACGGTTCTACAGGCAGGAAAGGGGCGAATCTGTAGCGGGAAACAAGGTCTACTTGCAGGTCTGCGGTTTAACGTGGAAGCGGCTGCAGATTTCGACCCCTATCCACAGGCTACAGGAGGTGCCCCTTATGCGGGCTGCAAAGATTGCCGGCATGTTGATGTCGTTGACGCTGTCAGGCGCTGCACTGGCTGAAACGCCCGGTTACGGCCAGCAACTGGAAGGTTTCACTTACCCCCACGCGCTGCACAAATTCAGTTTTCAGTCCCAGGGCCAGACGCTGGAAATGGGTTACATGGATGTCGCACCCACCGGCAAGGCCAATGGCCGCACCGCGGTGCTGATGCATGGCAAGAATTTCTGCGCCGCGACCTGGGAAGACACTATCGAGGGGCTGAGTGCTGCGGGCTATCGCGTTGTTGCGCCTGACCAGATCGGTTTTTGCACCTCGACCAAACCTGCGTACTATCAATACAGCTTCCAGCAGTTGTCGATGAACACCCACGCGTTGCTCGAAAAGCTGGGTATCGACAAGGCGTCGGTCGTCGGCCATTCCACCGGCGGCATGCTGGCCACGCGTTACGCGCTGATGTACCCGAAACAGACCGAGAAACTGGTGATGGTCAACCCGATCGGTCTGGAAGACTGGAAGGCCCTTGGCGTGCCTTACCGCAGCGTCGATCAGTGGTATGAGCGCGAACTGAAGACCACCGCCGAAGGCATTCGCGCCTACGAGCAGAAGACCTACTACGACGGGCGCTGGAAGCCTGAATACGACAAATGGGTCGACATGCTGGCGGGCCTGAACAAGGGGCCGGGCCATAAGATGGTTGCCTGGAACTCGGCGCTGATCTACGACATGATTTTTACCCAGCCAGTGTTCTACGAGTTTCCCAGGCTGCAGGTGCCGACTGTGTTGATGATCGGCGATGCCGATACCACCGCCATCGGCAGCGACATCGCGCCGCCCCAGGTCAAGGCGAAGATCGGCAATTACAAGGTACTGGGCAAGCAGGTGGCGCAGATGATCCCTGGCGCCAGACTGGTGGAGTTCAAGGGCAAGGGGCATGCCCCGCAGATGGAAGATCCGCAGGGCTTCAATAAAGCGCTGGTGTCCGAGCTGCAATAGTCGGTCATTCATCCCACGCAACAGCCTGGTCGGCCAGCGACCAGGTTGTCTGGCCCTATTGTTATCAGCTAGACGGCAATCTCTACCTGATCTCCGTTAAGCCGTACCGGCCAGACCTCCAGGCGTTGCTCCGGGTACTCGATGCAACTACCGTCGTGCAGGCGAAAATGCTGCTTGTACAACGGCGAGGCAATCACCAGCTCGCCAGCGATATGGCCAATCAGTCCGCGACCGATCACATTGGCGCCGGACTTGGGGTCGCGGTTGTCGATGGCAAAGAGCTGTTCGCCCTCAGGGGTTTCAGGCAGGTAGAACAGCGCTACCTGCGCGCCGTCCAGCCACGCTACCACGCCGGAGTTGGCGACCAGATCCTTGCGTCCGCACAGGGCATGCCAGTGCAGTTGCAGTGCAGAATGGGCGTTTTCGCCCGCCAATACGGTGTTGGACGAATTCATTACACCACCTCCTTGAACAGCGGGATAAGGGCCAGCTCTTCGGGTTTTGCCGGACGACGCTGGGCGCGCTCCTTGACGAAATGCACGTCCGGGTCGCCACGTCCGTCGTTGACGAAGGTGCGGAAGCGCTTGAGTTTCTCCGGGTCCTTGAGGGCATTGGCCCATTCGCATTCATAGCGGTCGACCACCAGCTGCATCTGCGACTCCAGCTCTGCGGCCAGGCCCAGGCTGTCGTCGATGATGACCGCCTTGAGATAGTCGAGGCCGCCTTCCAGCGATTCCCTCCAGACCGAGGTACGTTGCAGCTTGTCGGCAGTGCGGATGTAGAGCATCAGAAAACGGTCGATGTAACGAATCAGGGTTTCGTCATCCAGGTCGGTGGCGAACAGCTCGGCGTGGCGTGGACGCATGCCGCCGTTGCCGCACAGGTACAGGTTCCAGCCGTTCTCGGTGGCAATTACACCCACATCCTTGCTCTGCGCTTCGGCGCACTCGCGGGTGCAGCCGGATACGGCGAACTTGAGTTTGTGCGGCGAGCGTAGCCCCTTGTAACGGTCCTCAATGCGCAGTGCCATGGCGACGCTGTCCTGCACGCCATAGCGGCACCAGGTACTGCCGACGCAGGACTTAACCGTCCGGGTCGATTTGCCGTAGGCATGCCCGGTCTCGAACCCCGCCTCAATCAACTCGCTCCAGATGTCCGGCAGTTCATGCAGTTGCGCGCCGAACAGGTCGATGCGCTGGCCGCCGGTGATCTTGGTGTACAAGTCGTACTTCTTGGCCACGGCACCAATCGCGATCAGCCCGTCGGGGGTGATTTCGCCGCCCGGAATACGCGGTACGACCGAGTAGGTGCCGTTTTTCTGCATGTTGGCCATGAAGGTGTCGTTGGTGTCCTGCAGTGGCACCAGCGAAGGTTCGGTGATGGGGCGGTTCCAGCACGAAGCGAGAATCGAGCCGACCGCAGGCTTGCAGATGTCGCAGCCATGCGCGCCTTTGCCATGGCGAGTCAGCAGTTCGTCAAAGGTCTCGATACCTTCGACGCGGACCATCGAGTACAACTCCTGGCGGGTGTAGGCGAAGTGCTCGCAGAGGCTTTTGTCGACCGCCACACCGCGCGCCATCAACTCATGCTCGAACACCTGCTTGAGCAGCGCAGTGCAGCCACCACAACCGGTGGCTGCCTTGGTGCAGGCCTTGACTCCGGCGAGGTCGGTGCAGCCATTGTCGATTGCCGAACAGATAGAGCCCTTGCTGACGTTATGGCAGGAACAGATGGTCGCGGTGGCGGGCAGGGCATCGGCACCCAGCGTCGGCGCGCCTTCGCCACGCGGCAGAATCAGGCTCGATGGATCGGCGGGCAGCGGGATGCCGTTCTGGGCGTATTGCAGCAGGGTGTCGTAGTAACTGTTGTCGCCGACCAGCACCGCGCCGAGCACTTGCTTGCCATCTGCCGACACCACCAGCCGGCGATAGCTGGCGGTGGCTTCGTCAATGAAACGATAACTGACAGCCCCGGCCAGCGCACCGTGCGCGTCACCAATGGAGCCGACATCCACGCCCAGCAGCTTGAGCTTGGTGGACATGTCGGCACCGAAGAACGGCTCAGTGTCCTTTTCGCACAACTGTGCAGCTACGCCACGGGCCATCTGATAACCGGGTGCCACCAGGCCGAATACACTGCCGTTCCAGGCCGCGCACTCGCCGATTGCATAGATATCGGCGTCACTGGTACGACAGTGCTCGTCGATTGCAATACCACCACGCGGGCCGAGTTCCAGTTCACACTGGCGAGCCAGCGCGTCCTGCGGGCGGATACCGGCAGAGAACACGATCAGATCGGTTTCCAGAAATTCGTCATTGGCGAAGTTCATGCGATAGCGGTATTGCTTGCCGTCGCTGATCGATTGCGTGGCGCGCGACAGGTGTACGCCAACGCCCAGCGCTTCGATACGCGCTTTCAAGGCAGCCCCGCCGTGCTCGTCCAGTTGCACCGGCATCAAGCGCGGGGCGAACTCGACAACATGAGCTTCCAGGCCAAGCGACTTCAGTGCGTTGGCCGCTTCAAGCCCGAGCAGACCACCGCCGACTACCACGCCACGGCGAGCTTTCGAGGCGGCGTAGCGAATGGTGTCCAGGTCCTCAAGCGTGCGATAGACCAGCCGCGAGTTGCCCTGTGCGCCCTCGATCGGCGGTACGAACGGGAAGGACCCGGTGGCCAGGATCAGCTTGTCGTAGCTGAAGCAGCCTTCGGCAGTGATGATTTCATGACGATCACGATCAATCTCCAGCACCGGTACGCCCAGGTGCAGCGTCAGGCCAGGTTGTTCGTAGACAGACATTTCACTCATGGCCAGCGACTCGGCATCGCGGCCGGTAAAGTATTCGGACAAATGCACGCGGTCGTAGGCACGCTGTGCTTCTTCGCCAAATACATGGATGCGATAACGCTCCAGTGCGCCGCCTGCGATCAACTGCTCGACGCAATGGTGCCCGACCATGCCATTACCGACGACGATCAGGGTTTTTACATCGTTCATGGGGAAGACTGTGGTGTTCATAGCAAGTCCCGGCCGAGGCCAATCAGGTTTTTTGAAGCAAAAAAAAAGCGCCCGGAACCTTTCGGTTCCAGGCGCCTTTGCCTGTTCTCTTATTGGGTGTTCGGGGATGCCATCAAGCCACGTTGCCGGATGCACCCATGTGGCCCTCTGGTCTCTTCGAGACTGGCGATCAACGTCGATCAACCGGGGCGGCCCGACCACATTCATGATGGGGTTGTTGAGGATTATGCAGAGGTTGTGCCAGCTTGCGTTGGCAGTGCTCCAAGCCCGAATTGGCAATGCCCGCAAGGTTGCGCAGCGTTTACAAGGGCGTCCGGCGCATGATTTTTCCTGCCTTGCATTGGTGCGCATCGAAGGGTTTGCGCTGTAAAGCTGTGCGCCGCATTGCCCGCTCACGATAATCGGCGTTTTTACCTCCGGGCGCCCCAGTCGCTCCAGGCACATATCGTTCCTCACGCTCCGCGTGGGAATGCCTGTCGTGACGCTCCGCGTCACAATTCTGCGCCGCGCCGCCTGCTCTATAGTTAAGCCGTGCGTCCAAAGGCCCATCTCTGGCGTAACATTTGTATCACCCTGCAATTCCCCCAATAAGTCCGTGCTCATGAACATCACTATTACTGAGGTACACCCCTCCGAGATCCCGCACACCGTCGATTTCGTCATGCGTGCACGTGCCGGGATCTTTCCCTTGCTCGACACCGTCACCGTTCCGCCCGATCTGGCCGGTTTCGAGCAGGTGTATCTGGACGGGGAGGACGGCAAGTTTCTGATCGCCCGCAGTGAAGGGCAGATCATCGCGGCTGTGGGCTACTTGCCGTTCGATCATCGTTTCCCGCAGCTCGATTATCGCGGGCGCAGAACCGTTGAGATCGTGCGCCTGTTCGTCACGCCGGAGTTTCGCGGCGACGGTCTGGCCAGCCGTTTATGTCAGGCGCTCTGGGCCCATGCCGAGGCAGGTGGCATAGAGGTTTTGTACCTGCATACTCATCCGTTTCTGCCCGGCGCGATCCGTTTCTGGGAGAAACAGGGCTTTGCCGTGACCGATGTGGAGAGCGATCCGGTGTGGAACACGACCCACATGGAGCGCGTTCTTTAAGAGGGCTTTGTCAGAAGACGAAAGGGGGCTGGCAGGGCGCCAACCCCCTTGTACCGATCAGCGCGTAGAACGCTGACGCGCAGTCTTGAGCAGGTCTTCCGGGGTAATGTGGCCGACCACTGATTTAGCCGCAGCGCTGCCGGGTAGCGGCAGGTCGAGAATGTGACCTTTCATTTTGCCGATCACGTGCATTTCGCAAGGTTTGCAATCGAATTTCAGGGTCAGCACTTCATCACCCTGCACCAGTTGCATGGGCGCGACCTTGGTGCGCACGCCCGTCACACCTTTGGCCTGTTTCGGGCACAGGTTGAACGAGAAACGCAGGCAGTGTTTGGTGATCATCACTGGCACTTCACCGGTTTCTTCGTGGGCCTCGTAGGCCGCGTCGATCAGTTGCACGCCGTGGCGATGGTAGAAATCGCGGGCCTTCTGGTTGTAGACGTTGGCCAGAAAGGACAAATGCGACTCCGGGTACACCGGCGGCGGGGTAGTCTCAGCCTTGCGGCCACCGCGTGGATGCGCCTCGATGCGCGCTTCGGTCAGCGCCTCGATGGCATCGCGACGCAGGGTCTTGAGCTGCGAGTTGGGCACGAAGAACGCCTGTGGCGCGTCGAGCCTGACATCCTGAGCATGGTAGATCGTGGTGCCCAGCTGAGTGAGCAGGTCACGCAGTTGATCCAGCGCCTGCTCGGGCTTGTTGGCTGCGCCGAACGGGCCGTCAAGGTTTACCGCGACGCTCACACCTTCTTCACTGATGGCTTCCAGGCGCAGATGGTCTTCACGAAGGGTAACCTGCCACTGAATGCCGATGCGGCGCTCGGCCGAGGTCTTGAGCAGCGCTTGCTGCCAGTTGTGGTCCAGGTTGCGATTCAATGGATGGTTGGGACGCACACGGGAAAGCGCCGCAGGCATCTCGTTGGGTTCTACACGGTAGCGCCAGCGCTTCTGGCCATCTTCTTCGAACTCGCCTTTGAGCTCGGCGATATTGGCACGGAAGCCCACCACTTCACGCTTGATCTGCACGTTGAGACCGTCACCGTTGGACAGCGGCTCATGGGTCACGGCGATCAGATCACGCTTGCCGAGTTTTTCGACGGTGCCGACTGCCAGACCGGTAAACGTCGGCGTATCGAACGCACCGATGTCGATCTTGCGGTCACTGACGAAATAATCGGTGCTGCCGCGGTGAAAGGTCTTCTCCGGGTCGGGCACGAAGAAGTGCGCGGTACGGCCGCTGGAAGCGCGTGCCAGGTCCGGACGGTCTTCGAGAATCTCGTCCAGACGCTGGCGGTAATAGGCGGTGATATTTTTGACGTAGCCTGCGTCCTTGTAGCGACCTTCGATTTTGAACGAGCGCACGCCTGCGTCCACCAGATCGCGCAGGTTGGCGCTCTGGTTGTTGTCTTTCATCGACAACAGATGCTTTTCGAAGGCAACGACGCGGCCCTGATCATCCTTGAGCGTGTAGGGCAGGCGGCAAGCCTGCGAGCAGTCGCCGCGGTTGGCACTGCGGCCGTTTTGCGCGTGGGAAATATTGCACTGCCCGGAGAACGCCACGCACAGCGCGCCATGAATGAAAAACTCGATAGCGGCATCGGTTTCACGGGCGATGTCACGAATTTCCTGCAGGTTCAGCTCGCGGGCCAGCACCAGTTGCGAGAAACCGGCCTGATCGAGGAACTTCGCCCGGCCCAGGGTGCGGATGTCGGTCTGGGTGCTGGCATGCAGCTCGATGGGCGGAATGTCCAGCTCCATCACCCCGAGGTCCTGCACGATCAATGCGTCCACGCCTGCGTCGTAGAGCTGGTGAATCAGCTTGCGGGCTGGTTCCAGTTCGTCGTCATGCAGGATGGTGTTGATCGTGGTGAAGATCCGCGCGTGATAGCGATGAGCGAATTTGACCAGCTCGGCAATGTCGCTGACCTCGTTGCAGGCGTTGTGTCGCGCACCAAAGCTCGGCCCGCCGATGTACACCGCATCGGCACCATGCAGGATGGCTTCACGGGCGATGGTTACGTCCCGTGCAGGGCTGAGCAACTCCAGGTGGTGCTTGGGTAACGACATGGCAACGGGATCCTGCGGCGGGCAAAGCGCGCATTGTAGTGCTACAGGCCGCGCGACGCACCTGTTGAAGCGTGCGTCAGGCGACCGGCTGACCATCGGCGCGTCTTCAGTGAGAGCGCAAACGCAGGATTTTCGCGCCGTCGAAAGGGTCGGTCAGCCAGTGCGCCACGACGCCGAAGGTGCTCAGCAGGCGTTCCGGGGTCAGCACCTCGACCGGCGCCCCCAGTGCGACCAGCCGGCCTTTCTCCATGACCGCCACGCGGTCGCAATCCAGCGCCTGATTCAGATCGTGCAGGGCTATCACAGTGGTTACCGGCAAAGCCCTGACCAGACCGAGAATGGTCAGTTGGTGCTGGATATCCAGGTGATTGGTCGGTTCGTCCAGCAGAAGGATCCTGGGTCGTTGCGCCAGCGCCCTGGCGATGTGCACGCGCTGCCGCTCGCCACCGGACAAGGTGTGCCAGGCACGTTTCTGCATGTGCAGCATGTCCACATCCTGCAACGCCTGGCGAACGATTGCGTCATCGTTCGCACTCCACGGCTCGAGTGCCGACAGCCAGGGCGTGCGGCCTAGCTCGACGGCATCCAGAACCGTCACGGCATCGCTGGTTTCCGCTTGTTGTTCGACCACCGCCAGCAAGCGCGCCACGTCTCTGCGGCTCATTGCCTCAAGTGGTTGCCCGCCCAGTCTGACCGTGCCGCAGACCGGTTTCTGAATTCCGGCCAATAGTTTCAGCAGGGTGGATTTTCCCGAACCGTTAGGGCCGACCACGGCCAGTGTCTCGCCGGCTGCGATGCTCAAGTCGACGTCGCGCAGCAACGCAGTGCCACGCACCGAATAACCCAGCCCTGAGCAGCCCAGCACCGGTGCGTTGACCAGATGAGGAAAGGCGTTCATCGCGTGCTATTGCCCCGGATAAGAATCAAAGCGAAGACCGGTGCGCCGATCAGTGCGGTAATGACGCCAATCGGCAGCGCCTGGCCCTTGATCAGCGTGCGCGAGAGGATGTCGGCAGCGATCAGAAACAGCGCGCCGCTCAATGCGCTCAACGGCACCAGCCGTGCGTGGCGCACACCGACCAGCATACGCACCGCGTGCGGGATCACCAGCCCGACAAAACCGATGGAGCCGACGATCGATACCATCACTGCGGTGACCAGGGCTGCGGTCGCGATCAGGATGATCTGCACGCGCCGCACGGCAATCCCCAGTGACGCCGCCGAGTCGCTGCCGAAGGTGAACGCGTCCAGCGCTCGCCGGTGCCAGAGGCACACCAGCAGACCGACCAGCACCGTCGGCACTGCCAGCCAGACCGAGTGCCAGCGTACGCCGCTGAGGTTGCCCAGCAGCCAGAACATGATGCCGCGTGCCTGTTCGGAGCTGGCGGATTTGGTGATCAGAAACGACGTCAGGGCATTGAACAGCTGTGAGCCGGCGATTCCGGCCAGAATGATCTGCCCGGCCGCTGTGGTGCCTCGCGACGAGTGCGCCAGCAGGGCGACCAGCGAAAACGCCGCCACGGCCCCGGCAAAAGCGCCTGCCGACATCGAAATAGCCCCCGCGCCGAAGCCCAGAATGGCGACCAGCACCGCGCCGGTCGAGGCCCCGGCGGAAATTCCCAGCAGATATGGGTCTGCCAGCGGGTTGCGCAACAAGGATTGCAACACTACGCCACAGATCGCCAGCCCGGCCCCGCAGGCTGCCGCGACAATCGCGCGGGTCAGCCGGTAGTTCCAGACGATGCCTTCGTCGATAGGGTCGAGCACATAGCCGGCAGCCCAGAGTTTGTTGGCCAGCACCTGAAAAACCACCTTCAGGCTGATCGAGGTTTCGCCAATCGCCGCACCGACCATGATCGCCAGCACCAGTACTGCCGAGACCCAGAGCACATGGCCCAGCGCTACCTGTAATCTCATTGTGCAGCGTTGAAACGGTTGGCGGCGTCAGCCAGTTCCTCGAACCCGGTAAACAGGCGCAGGCCAGCCTGCATGCCTTCGGCGTCGATGATCACGATCCGGTCATGCTTGACTGCGTCCATGTTGCGCGTCACCGGGTCGCTCTTGAGGAATTCGATCTTTTTCAGGTAGTCGTCGGCCGGGAAGCGGCGGCGATCCATGCGTGCAATCACCAGAATGCTTGGATTGGCCTTGGCAATGGTCTCCCAGCCCACTGTCGGCCATTCCTCGTCGGACTTGACGATATTGCGCATGCCCAGGCTGTTGAGCATGAAGTCCGGGATGCCTTTGCGGCCTGCCACGAACGGGTCGCTGGCGAGATCGGAACTGGAAAACCAGAACAGCGCCGAGACGTCGTTCGCCTTGTTCTGTTTGACGTTGGCAATCGCGGCGCTCAGGCGGGCCTTGAGGTCGGCGACCAGCGTGTCACCGCGGTCCTGTACGTCGAAAATCTGCGCCAGTTGCTCGATGCTCTTGTAGATGGTTTCGATGCGGAACGGCTCTAGGCGTGTGCCATCGGCACCGACCAGATTATCTTTGCCTTCGCAATCGGACGGCAGAATGTAAGTGGGTATTTTCAGGTCATGGAACTGCTCGCGTGTGCCGACCACGCCCTGTTTGCCGACCATCCACTCCAGCTGCACTGCCACCAGTTCCGGACGTTTGCCAATCACCGCTTCAAAGCTTGGGTCGTTGTCGGCCAGACGTTCTACCTTATCGTTCTGCGCCTTGAAGCGTGGCAAAACGTTGTTGAACCACAGCGAAGTGCCCACCAGCCGGTCGCCCAGGCCTAGTTCGTAGAGCATTTCAGTACCGGCCTGGCCAATGGTCACTGCCTTGGTCGGCGCATGTGCGAACGTCAGGGTCGAACCACAGTTTTCGAGGGTCAGCGGATACTGAGTAGGCGCGGCGAGGGTCAGGGTGGACAGCGTCAGGCTGGCGGCAAGTACGGCAAGGCGGGGCAGCGACATGAAATGCGGTCTCCGTTGGAGCAGGTGCCAAGGCGCAATGCACATCAGGAAACACATCCCCGGCAAATGACCGGGCACGACGGGAAATGCTGCCGCGTGCGGATGTCCTTCCCGGACACCCCGCCGGTTAGTGGATTGAAGCAGGTCGGCAGGTCTCCTGACTGGCATGTCATCGCCAGGCTCCGGCCTTCCCGGAGCTGAATCCAGTGGCAGTCATGGAGCAGGCTCGATGCCTACAGTTGCGGGGGCAGTTTCGTTTTGGCCTTGTGCAGACAAAGCGTGCGAATTCCCTGTTAGTTCCTCTCGGAAACCGACGGGCGGCATGGTAAACGATAAGCGTTTTAGTGGCTAATCCTTTGCGCGCAGGCGCAGCAGACTGTTGATCAGATGCAGACGCATCGCGGCTCGGGCGGCATCCCGATCCTGATGGACAATGGCGTCGAAGATGGTCTCCTGTTCGCGTTGCTGGATGACTGGGTCGTCCTCTGCGTGCAACGACGTGATATTGCCGAAGCCGCTGCGGGTGCGAGGCAGGATGCTGCTGCCGAGCTGGCTCATCACGTCGGTAAAGAAGCTATTGGCGGTGCACAGTGATATCTGCCGGTGAAACTCGAAGTCGGCCTTCATGGTGTCGTGCCCCAGGCGCGCACAGCGATGCAGCTCATCGAGTGCCTGACGGATGGCATCCAGTTGTTCGGGCGTGCGGCGTTGAGCCGCGAGCGCGGCGGATTCCGGCTCGATGCTCAGGCGCAGTTCGATGATGGATACCGCGTCGCCGGGTGTACCGATTGGCGGTTCAACCTGCTGGAAATTTCCTGGCTGCGCGGCATCGACCACGAAGGTGCCGATGCCATGCCGGGTTTCGACCAGACCTTCGGCTTGCAGACGCGACATCGCTTCACGAACCACGGTGCGGCTGACCCCGGTTTCACGGATGATCACCTGTTCGGTAGGAAGCTTTTCACCGCTCTGGATCTCGCCTTCGCGAATTCTGCGCGAAAACTCGGCGACCAGTTGCTGAGTCAGGCTGGAGCGACGGCCTTTTGATGTGGAAGGTTGTTCCATGGCGGGTGATCGGGTCCGTGTCGGGTGGCTGAGTATAACCGTACTCAAGGCGTGTTTTGTGTGGGGATCGCAGCCTATACTCGCGTATCGGACAGAACTGAGGCTGCAATGTCGGACAACGCGCTTTCCTCGCAAAAGAACCATCGACGCCTGGCAGAAACCCTGGTCGACCGCTTCGCCCAGCGCATGCGTGACGGTGTGCTGGTGCGCGGCGAGAAACTGCCTTCCGAGATCCACATCATGGAAGCCGAGGGTGTCAGCCGCACGGTGGTGCGCGATGCGCTGTCGCGGATGCAGGCCGCCGGGCTGGTGGAAACCCGGCATGGCGTCGGCACCTTTGTTCTAGACATGCCACCGCCTGAAGGTTTTTCGGTAGGGCCTGCGACCATCGCCACCTTGTCCGATGTGCTGAACCTGCTGGAGTTTCGCTTGAGCCTGGAAGTCGAGGCAGCAGGGCTGGCTGCGCAACGACGCAGCCCTGAAGCGTTGCTTGAGCTCAAGCGGGCGTTCGATGCGCTGCTTGAAGGCCCGCAGAAATCCGGAACCACCATCAATGCCGATTTTCAATTTCACCTCAAGATCGCCAAGGCGTCAGGCAATGCCTACCTGATCGACATCATGAAACATCTGGGCACCAAGCTGATTCCCCGCACGCGGATGAACTCGGCCTACACAGGGCAGAGCGATCGCAACGCCTACCTGGCCGGAATCAACACCGAACACCGGCAAATCTACAACGCCATCGCCGAAGGCAACGTCGACGCAGCGCGCTCGGCGATGTACCTGCACCTCAACGGCAGCCGCATGCGCCTGCGTCGCACTCAGGCGCTGTACAGCGACTGAGCGATTCAGGGCCGGACGCGGAGTTTCTGCCAGACAAAGAGGACGCAGAGCGTCCAGAACTGCATGCGATGCGGAGCGTCGCACGATGGTGAGATTATCGCGCGCTACAGGAAGTTGTACTGCACGCCTACGCGCAATCTCAGCTGGCGCTTGTCATCTTCGGAATCGACCTTGATGTCGCCGACTTCAAAGAACGGCACCCAGTGCTTGTCCCATTTGTATTTGAAGGCCGCATTCTGTTCGTAGTCGGTCTTGCCGTTGTCATAGCGAATGTAGTCGGCGTCGAAGTAGGTGAACTGATACTCGTACGCCCACGGGCCTTTGCTGGCGTAGTTGACCCAGACGTCGTAACGATTGATCGACTGATCATCCATCTGGTTGTCAGGCATTTCATGGTTGACCTTGTCCCTGTCCAGCTTGATCGAGTCGTAGCGGTAACGGCCTGATACGCTCAACTGATCGTTTACTTTGTAGCCCAGCTTGAGGCCCATTTTATAGGCCGTCGATTTCTCGATACTTTCCAGTGCAAACGAAGGCGTCAGCAGCCATTTTTCGTCAAGCCGGTATTGATAGCTGACCGTCAATTCGTGGCCGTTGCCGACGGTGTTGTCGAACGCTACGTCCTGGCGGTCGCCTGCGGTCTTGTATTTGAGCTCGCCTTCGAAGCCCCAGCCGCTGTCCAGCCGGCTGCCGAATTTGACTCGGTCAGCATGCATACGGGTGCTTTCTGCATATTGGTGACGGTAGTTGATGTACGCGCTGTCGGCATGCGCCCAGGCGCCGGGGAACAGAGCAGTCAGAGAGATCAGTGCGAGTGGTTTTTTCATTTTTTTATTCTTGTTTGATGGCTGTTTTGGGTGTGTTGAGGCAAATCGCAGGCAGCCGGATCCCTTGGCCGAGAGGGCCGGGGATCACAGTGTCGGCAGGGTTACGGGTTCAGCGCTCGTGAGCCCGGCGGCGGCTCATCCCGTCGGGCGCAGGTCCATGTCGCGGCTGGCCTGAATCAGCAGTCGCGAATACTCGTGCCGAGCCTGGTTGTTGATCAACTGGCTGCTATCGAGGGTTTCCACCACCTGGCCTTGCTGCATGACCGCAACCCGGTCACACAAGTGCGCCACTACGCCGAGGTCGTGGGTCACCATGAGGTAGGTCAGGCCTTGCTGATGACGCAAGTCGGCCAGCAGGTTGAGAATTTCGGCCTGCACCGAAACGTCCAGTGCCGAGGTGGGTTCGTCGAGCAGTAGTACGCGCGGTTCGAGAATCAGCGCCCTTGCAATAGCGACGCGCTGGCGCTGGCCGCCGGACAGCTGATGCGGGTAACGGAAACGAAAGCTCTCGTTGAGACCGACCTTGTTCAGCACTTCACAGACGCGACGGTCGCGGTCACCGATCCGGTGGATGCTCAAGGGCTCCTTGAGCGCTGCGTCGATGGTGTGGCGCGGATGCAGCGAGGCATAGGGGTCCTGAAAGACCATCTGCACGGTGCGGTAGTGACTGGCATCGAGCTTGCGCTGCACGGTCTGGCCGGCCACGCTCAGTGCGCCGCTCCAGTGATGATATTGTCCTGCCAGGCAGCGCAGCACGGTGGTCTTGCCCGAGCCGGATTCGCCGACCAGGCCGAACGACTGGCCTTGCTCGACCTGCAGGTTGACGTCACGCAGCACCTGATTCAGCGCTGGGCCAGTGCCGAAGCTCAGGTTCAGTGAATCGACTGTGATCATTGCCATGGGAGCATTCTCAGTGAGTGAGCCAAAGGGGATCGCGTTGCAGAACCGGCAGGCTGGCACGCGGGTGATCCAGGCTGGGCAGGGCGGCCAACAGACCTTGCGTGTAGGGATGACGCGCCTGATCCAGTTCGCTGGCGTTCAGCGATTCCACGACACGCCCGGCGTACATCACCAGCACCCGGTCGCAGAAGTGACGGACCATATTCAGGTCGTGGCTGATGAAGATCAGGCCCAGATCGCGCTCGCTGACCAGCTCTTCCAGCACGTTGAGCACCTGACGGCGCACCGACACATCCAGTGCGGAAGTCGGCTCGTCGGCGATGATCACTTGCGGGTCGGTGATCACCATCATCGCGATCATGATCCGCTGGCCCATACCGCCCGAAACTTCATGGGGATACAGTTCGTAGACCCGCGCCGGTTCGCGGATGTGCACCTTGGCGAGCATGTCCAGCGTGCGTTCGCGGGCTTCCTTTTTCGAAACCCTGTGATGCGCCAGATAGGCCTCAGCGATCTGTTCGCCTACCTTGATCACCGGGTTCAGCGAGTATTTCGGGTCCTGCATGATCATCGACATGCGCCGCCCGCGAATGCTCTGCATCTGTTTTTCGCTGCATTCAAGCAAGTCGATATCGCCGAAACGCAGGGTTTTCGCCGTGACCCTGGCCGTTGCCGGATGCAGGCGCAGCAGGCTGCGACCGACCGTGGACTTGCCCGATCCCGATTCGCCAACAATCGCCAGCTTTTCCCGGCCAAGGCTGAATGACACGTCGCGAACGGCTGCCGTGACCTTGCCCGCATGACTGAACTCGACGCGTAAATCTTCTACTGCCAGCTTTATCTGTGGCATGGCTGTCTGTGACATGGTTTTAGCCCTTTTATTATTGTTCGATGCGTGTCATTCGCTGCGTGGGTCAAGTACATCGCGTAATCCGTCGCCCAACAGGTTGAACGCCAGACTGACCAGCATGATGGTGGCGCCGGGTGCCGCCACCAGCCACCAGCTTTCCAGCATGTAACGACGGCCGCTGGAGATCATCGCGCCCCATTCCGGCAGCGGCGCCTGTGCGCCGAGGCCGAGAAAGCCCAGTGCGGCGGCGGTGAGAATGATGCTGGCCATGTTCATGGTCAGGCGGATGATCACCGAAGACAGGCACATCGGAATGATGTGACGGCCGATCACGCGCACTGCCGAGGCACCTTGCAGCTTCACCGCGACAACGAAGTCGGCGTTGCGCAGCGACAGGGTTTCGGCCCGCGCCAGGCGGGCGATCGGTGGCCAGGCCGTCAGGGCGATGGCGATGACTGCGTGTTCCAGGCCAGGGCCCAGGGCGGCGATGAAGGCCAGTGCCAGCACCAGGCTGGGAAACGAGATGAAGATGTCGGTGATGCGCATGAACAGGCTGTCGACCCAGCCGCCGAAATAACCGGACACAGTGCCGATCAGCAGGCCGATCGGGCCGACGATCACCGTCACCAGCATCACGATGTACAGCGTGATGCGCGAGCCGTAGACCAATCGGCTGAACACGTCGCGGCCGTATTCATCGGTGCCGAACCAGTTCTGTGCTCCGGGCATGCGCAGCGCGGCCGACAGGTCCTGAGCCAGCGGGTCATGAGTTGCGATCCATGGCGCGAACAGCGCGACGATCATCAGCGTGCCGATGACGATCAGCCCCGCCAGCGTCATCGGGTTGCGCAACAGAAAACGCATCAGGCGCGCACTGCTGGCGGCCAATGCTGCGAGGCTGGAGGTTGGCGCCTGAACCATGGGCGTGGCGCTGCTTGCAATGGAAGTCGTCATCAGCGGGTTCTCGGGTCGAAGACTTTATAAAGGGCGTCACTGATCTGGTTGAGGATCACGAAGATCAACCCGATCAGCAGGACGCAGGCCATTACGGCATTCATGTCGCCCAGCAGCAGGCTGCTGGTCAGGTACTGGCCAAAACCGGGCCAGGCGAACACGGTTTCTATGAGCACCGCGCCCTCCAGCAGGCCGCCGTAGGCAAGGGCGACGATGGTCAGCAGTTGCACGCGGATGTTGCGGAACGCATGGCCCCAGACGATGCGTCGCTGCGACAGGCCCTTGACCCGGGCGGTGATGATGTATTCCTGCGAAAGCTGTTCGAGCATGAAGCTGCGGGTCATGCGGCTGATATACGCCACCGAATTGAAACTGAGAATTACCGCAGGCAGGAGGATGTGGCGCAGTGCGCTGCGAAAGGCCTCCCAGTCGCCGGACAGCGCGGTATCGATCAGCAACAGGCCGGTACGGGTTTCGATCAGGCCGTCATAAGCCAGACCGATGCGTCCAACCCCTCCGGCCCAGCCCAGCCAGGCGTAGAACACCAGAAAAGCCATCATGCCCAGCCAGAAGATCGGCGTGGAATAGCCAAACAGGGTAATGACCCGGGCAATATGGTCGCCGCTGCGGCCCTGATGGGTGGCGGCATACACCCCCAATGGCAAGCCCAGCAGCACGCCGAACAGGATTGCCAGGGTGGCCAGCTCCAGCGTGGCCGGGAAGACCCGCGCGATGTCGTCTATCACCGGGTGGCCGGTCAGCAGGGCTTTGCCCAGATCACCGTGCAGCAGGTCACTGAGGTACATGACGAACTGGGTGGTCAGCGGCTTGTCCAGGCCCAGTTCCTGATACGCCTGAGCGTAGGCGGCCGCATCTGCGTCAGGGCCGACGATGGCCAGTACCGGGTCCAGCGGCATGACCCGGCCAATGAAGAAAGTGAGCAACAGCAGGCCGAACAGGGTCGCCGCCACTGATCCGCTGCGACGGGTGCCGTGGGCAACCCGACTGCTCCAAATTGAAATCGATGCACTCGACATGGTTATTCCTGCCTTGGCTTGAGCGATTGAACGCATGGGTTCAGCGTTGCTTGTAGACGTCACGCAGGCGCGTGGTCGCGGCGCTGTGACCCAGGTAATCCTGGACATCGGCGTGAATGACCACTTCATCGGTCATCTGCGAAATCGGCATGATCGGCCCGGCTTTCTGGTCATACAGGGTCTGGATGCGTTGGTAGTCGGCCAGTTGCTTACTGGCGTCACGCTCGCGTTCGGCCTGCTCGATCAGTTGGTTGATCTCGGCGTTGTAGAACGAGGTACGCCAGCCCTGAAAGTTGCTCAACCTGGCTTCTTCGCGGTTGTCCGGGTTGTAAATGAGCGCTCGCAGGCTGGAGTGCGGATGGCGCTCGCCACCGCCACCGCCACGCCCGACCAGAATGTCGAAGCGCCGGTCACGCATTGCGCCGTAGATCTGATTGCCGGTGCCGGTAATGATCGACGCCTGAATACCTGCCTGGGCGAGGGTCGATTGCAGGCTGGTGGCGATGTTGATGAAGGGCGAATCGGTCAGCGAACGAATGGTGATCTTGAAGCCATTCGGGTGTCCGGCTTCGGCCAGCAGGCGCCTGGCCTCGGCGACATTGAGCGCATAGCCCGGATCATCCAGTCTGGCCGCCAGCCCCAGTTGCAGCGGGCGCTGGTTGATCAGCCCGTAATGCGGCATGACCACGGAGTTGATGCCTTGATAGTCGATCAGCGCACGAATTGCCTGGCGCACCCGGATATCCTGAAACAGTGGCTGCTCCATGCTCAGTGCGATGTAGTACAGAGTGCCGCGCGGGATGGTCTGCACATTGACGTCTTTCGAACGGGTCAGTGCCTTTATATCGGTGGCCGCCATACCGCGCGCCACGTCCAGGTCTCCGCGCTCCACCATCAGGCGCAGCGCCTGGGATTCGGTCATGTTGCGCATGATCACCCGGCGCAGTCTGGCCGGGCCGCGCCAGTATTGCTCGAAGCGGCTCATCAGAATCACGTCGTTGGCACGCCAGATGTCCAGCTTGAATGCGCCGGAGCCCGCTGTGTTGGTGGTCAGCCAGGCGGCGCCTAGATCATCACCCTTGGCATGTTGCAACGTGGTCAGCCGATCAATGACGAAGGCGCTGGGCGAGGTTGCCAGCGTGTTGAGCACCAGCATGGGGTCGGTGGCTTTGGGCAGGTCAAGCACGAAGGTCGATGGTCCTTCGGCGCGCATCAGTTTGCTGACGTTGTCAGCGGTGTAACCGTAGGCTTTCCAGGTGGAAGCCAGGGCCTTGTTGAGTGTGACCACACGTTGCAGCGACCAGGCAACGTCCTGGGCAGTAAGCGGGTTGCCGGAGTGAAATGTCACGCCCGGGCGTAGGTGGAAGGTAAGGCGCATGCGGTCGGGGCTGATTTCCCAGCGCTCGGCCAGTGCCGGAATCAGCTGGTCGGGGCGGGCAGCGTCCTGTTCCAGCAGCATGTCATAGACATTGGCGTTGACCTCGGACACCTCAAGGCCGGTGGCACCTGCCGGGTCCAGGGACAGCAGGTTGATCATGCTCATGCCGACCACCAGTTGATCGACCGGTGTTTCACCGCGCGCCAGAGCGGGCGGGGTGTGCACGAGTATCGCCGTCAGGGCGAGGCATAGCAGCCAGGGCAGGCGCTTGAGCCAGAGCTTCATGGGGGCAGTCCTTTTTTATATTTATAAGACGCTGTGTCGGGATGTCGAGCGAAGGGCGCTCGGCGTGCCCTTCGCGATGCTGCCAGTCAGTAACGCTGTTCGGTGTGTGTCTCGATATAGCTGAAGTTGATGTCTTCGCCCAGTCCCGGTTGCCCGGAAAGGTGCACGAAACCGTCGCTGTCCATTGGGTCGACCAGCGTATTGAGGTAGGCCGGTACATCGTCGTATTCAAGAAACGGGTGCAGCAGGCCGCGTTCGTACCAGCGGCAGTTGCTGATCGCGCCGACCACGGCGAGGTTGGCAGCGCCGTTGCCGTGGACTTCGCAGTCCATGCCGAACGACTCGGCCAGATGCGCGACTTTCAGGCACGGCCCGATGCCGCCGACGCCAGCCACGCCAGCACGGAGGATGTCGCAGGCCTTGTTGGTCACCCAGCTGGCGCGGCTGTGGTACTTGCCGGCAATGCTTTCCGGGCCAAGCACCGGAATGTCCAGGTTGGCCGCCAGCCAGGCGTAGGATTCGGCAGAGTCTTCCATCATCGGCTCTTCGAACCAGGCAAAGTCGAGCTTTTGCAGTTCACGCCCGATGTATAGCGCGTCGGTGCGGCTATACCAGTGATACCCGTCGAGCATCAGGGCAACGTCCGGGCCGACCGCTTCACGAACCGCAGCGCAGGCTTGTACATCCATACGCGGGTCAGGCGCGAACGAGATCGGCGGCATCCAGGTGTGCAGTTTGATGCCTTTGTAACCGCGCTTTACCAGCTTTTCGGCAAACTGGCCGTATTCGTCCGGAGTGGACAGGCCGCCGGGCAAGTCGTCACCGCACATGGTCGAGCCGTAGGCCAGTACCTTGTCGCGATAGCCGCCCAACAGTTTGTGCACGGGCAGTTTCAAGGCGCGTCCGGCAAGGTCCCACAGCGCCTGCTCTACCAGTGCCAGCGCACGGTCGGTGAACTGGCTGGCGCTGCCGCGTTGCCAGTGGGCCAGTTCCTGCCAGATTTTTTCACGATTCATCGGGTTCTGGCCGATCAGCACCTTTTTCACGAACGACTCGATGATGTGTGGCCGGATCAGTTCGGGCGAGCCAAAGGAAAATCCTTCGCTGCCCTCGTCACAGGCGATACGCAGCATGGCCATTTTGACCGGTTTTTCTTCGCCTGGATGGGCATGACCTGCGCTGTCCACAGCGCGGCGTGAAGGGAAGGAAAAAACGTCGACACTGACCGAAGTGATTTTCATGAGGACCTTCATGGATATTGTTGTTATCAGGTTATTAGTATGTCGTCATACAACACTGGGGCGATTATTTGCAGCCTTGTAGGACGATGTCAATAGTCGTATGACGACTATTTCCTGTATTGACGGGCGTTATAGGCAGGTATGAGCGAGTAGCGATGGCTGCTGTGGGGTGTTTGAGCGGCATGACTGTGCTTAAGTCGTTATACCTTTAGCCCCTTAATAGCATTGAGGCCTGCACGGAACCTGTCGTCGCGCCAGGAATGCCCCGTGCAGGGCAGGGACGCGCTGAATTTTTCGAAAAACGCTTAAATTATCTTCATGTTCAAATCAGAAAAGCCGCAAAGCCCCGTTTTCAGGGCACTTGCAGAAAAACATGGCGCTGGGCCACAACACGTTTTTCACATCTTCTTCACTGCGTCAGCACGATGCTGAACCTATCTTGCCTGCACGGGAGCGGTGAAGACATCGGGCACCTCCCGAGTCAACACCACACATAGGTTCATGGCAGGAGTGGTCACTTGGCTGACACGACAATAAACAAGAATGTGCTTGCCGATTCGGGCATTCAGCAGCGCCACAAAGTGCATCAGCACATCGTCTCGATAACGGTGACTGTCGTATTACTGGCGATCTGCGCCTGGTTTTATACGGCGTTCTCAAGCGTGCATGTAGTGGATCTGGGCGTTGGCAGCAACCTGAAGGTTTCCGGTCTTCGCGAGCATTGGCGGCAAGGTGATGTGGTGGTGATGGTTCGGCACGCCGAACGCTGCGACCGCTCGACCAACCCTTGCATGGGCGATGCTGACGGCATTACTTCCAACGGGCGGGATGCGGCGCTGGCAGTGGGCGCCGGTCTGCAGAAAATGGGCATGGACCATGTGCGCATGATCGCCAGCACCAAGACCCGTACTCAACAGACTGCACAACTTCTGGCAGGCCATTCCGTGGCCGCTCAGGACTGGATCAACGACTGCGACGGCGGTTTCATGAAGGTCGTCGAAGACCATAAGGTCAGTGGCGAGAACCTGGTGCTGGTAACGCACAGCGGCTGTATCGACCAGTTTGAACGCAAGGTCGGCGTGATCGGCGGCGAGCGTTCAAGTGAATACGCTCAGGCATTTTTCGTGCAGATGGATGGTACCCACCGGCCTAAAATTCTCGGCTCCCTGACCTCCGGGCAATGGGCCAACCTCAGCAGCGAGCAATTCAATTGATGACATCCTCCAGCCCCAGGCTGCGGTTTTACGCCGTCAATCTGGGTGTACCCGTTTTTTTCGCTCTACTGGTCTTCGTGACATTCGACCTGACCAGTATTGACCGACAGTTGAGTAACCTGTTTTTTGATTCGGCAGCCGGTGTATTTCCCATCGGGCAGATGCATCTGTTCGAGACCATCACGCACAAGTGGGCGCGAATCATCCCGGACTGGACCGGCGAGTTGGCGATCATTGGTGCAATGCTGTCGTTTGTCTGGCCTTTACTGGAAAAAAAGGCCGGTTCGCGCTTCGTGAGGCGCCTGTCGGGGTCCCGGACAGAGGCGTTTCTGCGCTTTACGCGCAGGCATCGGCTGGACTTCTTTTTCGTGATCGTTGCCTTTGCGTTAAGCACCGGCATGATCCATTACCTGAAAAGCCACACCAGTGTGTACTGCCCCGTTGAAACCACCTTGTACGGTGGCAGCGAGGCGCACATCGAGTGGTTCCGAAACTTCAATTTTCTGCATGAGGCCGGTGCCGGGCGTTGCTGGCCGGGTGGTCATGCGTCAAGCGCATTCAGTCTGCTGGCCTTGTACTTCGTGGCTCGGCGCTACTGCTGGAAACATACCAACGCCCTGCTGGCGGGCATTCTTGTGCTCGGCATGATCTACGGCACTACGCGGGTGCTGCAAGGCTGGCACTTTATGTCGCACACGTTCTGGGCGGGTATCGTGGTGTGGCTGAGCACGCTGCTGGTCGCACTGTGCTTTTATGGACGGTCCAGGTTGCAACAGCCGATTCGCAACGCAGCGGTTTCCGGTCGGCGTGATGAATTTTTTACTCAACCTGCCGATTCAATGGCAACAGGGTCCCGCTCGGCCGGGTAGAAAAACAAGAAGGCGCTGCAATGAACATTCTGGTTATTGAAGATCACCGTGACATTCACGATAACCTGCTGGAATTCTTCGAACTCAGGGGGCACGCGGTCGAAGGTGCGCTGGACGGCCTGAGCGGGCTGCACCTGGCCGCCTCGAAGCGCTTCGATGCAATCATTCTCGACATCATGTTGCCGGGCATTGATGGCAACCAGATCTGCCGCAGTCTGCGCCAGTATTCGAAGTCGGAAGTCGCCATTGTGATGCTCAGTGCGCGGGATGAGCTGGATGACCGTCTCACCGGCTTCAAGGTGGGTGCCGATGATTACATCACCAAGCCGTTTGCAATGTCCGAGGTGCTCGCCCGGGTCGAGGCGGTGGTGGGCCGACGCCAGCGCAAGGATAACCGGGTGATGGTGGTCGCTGACCTGCACTTCGATCTGGATACCCTTGAGATAACCCGCAACGGTGTGCCTTTGAAGCTCAACCCGACCAACATGAAGCTGTTGGAATTGTTGATGCGCAAAAGTCCCCATATCGTGAAGCGATCCGAGCTGGAAGAAGTGCTTTGGGGGCGTGATGCCCCGAACAGCAGTAGCCTGCGCAGCAACATTCATATCCTTAGGCGGGTGCTGGACGGCGATCACGAGACGCCGTTGCTGCATACCGCTCACGGCCTGGGTTACAAGTTGTGTGTCCAGCGCTGAGGCCTGCTCAGTCGAAATTGAACAGGCGCTGGATCAAGGTCGGTGTACTGCCGGTCCAGCGTTTGAACGAGCGGCGGAAGTTGGCCGGATCGTTGAAGTTCAGGTAGTCCGCCACAGCCTCGTTGCTCAGCCCCTTGATCTGATACAGGTACAGCGCGACATGCTTGCGCGCCAGGTCGTGCTGGGCCTGAAAGCTGGTGCCGTGTTTGTGTAACTTGCGCTTCAGCGTAGCCGGGCTCATGGCGAAGGCATTTGCAACCTGTTCCAGGCTGGTAGCCTGGCGCACGTTATCACGCAGGTGCTGGTGCAACCGGTCCAGCAGGCTGAATGGCATACCCAGCGCAGCGAGTTGCCCGGCGGCTTCCTGTTGTGCGACCTGCACGGCGATGGGTGATGCGCCTGGCCACGCACGGGTGAGGTAATGCCGGGGCAGGCGCATCATGTCCAGCGGGCGGCGAAATGCCGTGTTCTCGCCCAGATGCACCCAGTATTGTTCGATGTAGCGCGGTTCCTCGTGACAGAAACTGCATTCCCACGGCAGCCGTTCCCCGCTGAGCAACTGACTCATCGCGACCAGTGCAGTCATACCGGCCTCCAGCAGGAAGCGTTGCTGTTCGCCAGCGCCGCAACTGTCCAGCCAGTAAAGGTAGGCAAAATGCTCATCCAGCTCCAGACGCGGCGTCAGCAGCGGGCTGAGCAGCGCATGCTGGTGGATCAGGATTTCCAGCGCCTGATGCAGGTTTTGCGCATGACGCAGCGCATGGCTTGCGGCGCCGTAATGGCCGGGAAACAGTCGCTGGCCGAACAGGAAACTGGTGTCGTCGGCTTCCATCTGGCGTTGCGCGTTACCGATCAGAACGAAGAATTGCTGCGCACTGAGCCGCGTCTTGCCCGCAACGATGTCTTCGTAGAACAGGCCTGTGCCTTTGAGCAGGCGATGGCTGTCGATCCCGCGCGACAAGGCCAGATCAATCAGCGTAGCCGGCTGGTAATGGCCGGGGATGAAGCGGCTGTCGGCTTCGTACCAGTCACTTTTGAGAGTCACGGCAGTCGCTCAGGCAGTACGGGTCAGGGGACGTCGGGCGCGGGCCAGCGACAGGTTGAGGCGACGCAGCAGGTTGTCCGGCGTTTCATTGAGGGCCATGACCACCGCCACGCTGGCCGACAGTTGAATGCGTTCACCTTGTTGCCGAGTCTTGTGCGCCAGGCTGGCAACCGCCTGTTGCAGCTCCAGCGCCAGCAGTTTCGCCTGACTCTCTCCAGTATTGGGCAACAACACCACAAACCGGTCGCCCGCCAGACGGCAGAGCAGGTCCTGGCGGCGCAAATTGAGTACCAGCAGATGGCTGAGCGCCGATAGAACCTCATCGCCCTCGGCATGACCGAATGCGTTATTGATCGCGCTGAAGTCATCCACATCCAGTGCCAGCAGCGACAACGGTTGCTGCTGGCAGAGGCTTTCTTCAAGGCTGACGACCAGTTGGCGTTTCAGATAGTCGGCGCTGCCCAGCGGTGTGAGCTTGTCGTAAAGCCGATGCTCACGAAAGCCACGCTCGCGCTTTTCCATCTGCGCACTGATCGCCAGTTGCTCGCGATGCCAGTGATAGATACCGAGGGTCAGCAGGATAAGGCCGATTGGCATCGGTCCGGATTCCAGCCAGTGACCCCACTGGATGTGGCTGGGCAGGCGAATGAACTCGTCCAGCGCGTCGATCCACCAGGAAAAGAACACACAGCTGAGGCCTGTCGACAGGTAATTGGTGACCCGACCGGCTGGTCGACTCTTGAACACCAGAAACAGCCAGACCAGCGACAGCAGCGCGGAGCCGCCTTCGCCGACGATGTCCAGCCATTGCCATTCGCTGACCTGTTTGACGTTGCCAAATGCCAGAAAGGCCAGCAGGCCCAGGTTGGAAGCGACCATCAGCGCAGCGAGTTTCCAGCGATGGGGTTGGATGATCCTGAACATGAAAAGACGGCTCCCGAGCTGCTGGTTATCGGCCAGCAGAACAGATGTACATGACACTTCGGTGACGGGTAACGCGGACCGCGAAAGGTCGAATCAGCTCACGTGTGTTGCAGGCTTTTTCTACGCGCCTGACCGCCACCCGGCTGGTTCGCCTGCCAAACGCATGCGGTTCGTGACGCTTTGCGTCACAAGTCTCCGGAGCAGCACAATGTCATGATGCGTCTGCAGGAGGTCGCCATACGTGCTTCTCGATCACGGTGGCACTGGCGACGCAGAGCGTCACGAACTGCGTTTCAACGCGGAGCGTTGGAACGAGAGTCATACGCACATCGGCTTTTGATTCCGGCCAGCCCCGCCTGAAAGTCAAATCAGCTCATTTGCCTGCCAAGTCACCCCCAAACCCGCTGTTTCCAGCCCCTGCGCCCGTTACCTGTCACAGAACCGTCACTGCACGACTCTAGCTTGCGCCTCCAGTTGCCGGGTCATTTGCCTGGCCTGTCGGGATTATGGGGGAGGACTTAACATGCACAGGCGTCGCAGCAGGGCTCAACTGGTCGGCTTCACACTCAGCGCGCTGGCATTTGCCATTGCCAGCGAACGCTTACAGGCGGCCGAAGCCGATACCACCGAGCACGTGCAAGTGGTCGGGCAGGCGGCGAGTATCGACAACGCGCTCAAGGAGCAACGCAGCTCCGACAGCATCAAGAGCGTGGTGCATGCCGACGGTGTTGCGCAGTTACCGGACCAGAACGTCGCCGAAGCAGTGCAACGCATGCCGGGCGTCAGCGTCGAGCGCGATCAGGGCGAGGGGCGCTTTGTCACCGTCAGGGGACTGGCGCCTGACCTCAACAGCGTGACCATCAACGGCACGCTGGTGCCTGCCCCGGAAAGTGGCCGACGCGCCGTGGCGCTGGATGTGCTGCCTGCCGAACTGGTGCAGTCACTGTCAGTGATCAAAACCCTGACCCCGGACATGGACGCCAACTCGCTGGGCGGTACAGTCGATGTCGAAAGCCTCTCTGCCTTCGACCACAAAGGGCTGTTCTACACCGGCAGCAGCGAAGCCAGCTACGACAAGAACACCCACCAGACCAGCCCCAAGTTTTCCGGCGCGGCGAGCAATCGTTTCAGCCTTGGCGACGGCATCGACAACTTCGGTGTGGCGGCAGCACTGAGCTGGCAGAAGCGTGATTTCGGCTCCGACAACGTCGAGACCGGCGGAGACTGGGACGGCTCGCGACTGCAATCGTTTGAACAACGCGACTACGACATCAGCCGCGAGCGCACCGGGGGTGGTCTTAACTTCGATTACAAACCCGATGACCTCAGCAAATACTACCTGCGCACCCTGTACAGCCGTTTCAAGGATGATGAGGTGCGCACCACCAACGGTTTCGAATTTGCCAATGCCCAGAGCGCAGGGCAGACCGGCGATGCCGAAGGCACGCGCAAGCTCAAGGCGCGCACCGAAACTCAGGAAATCCAGTCCTACGTGTTTGGTGGCGAGCGTATGGTCGGCCTTTGGACCCTCAGCGGCCAGGCCGGTTACAGCGAGTCCAGTGAAGACAGCCCTAGCCATATTGCCGGGGCCACATTCGTGGGCAACGATGATTTTGCCGACACCGGTTTCTACGACCGCGACAAGCCAAGGCCCATCGTCGATCCCTCGTTCTACGACAATTCGAACTTTACTCTGGACAAGGTCGACCGGGAAAAGCAGTACACCAAAGACACCGAGAAGAACGTGCGCCTCGACCTGGCCCGCGATTACGACTTCAAGGGCTATGCCTCGCAGTTCAAGTTTGGCGGCAAGGTCAGCCGACGCGACAAAAGCAACGATCTGGAAGTCTGGAAATACGACGATTTCGATGACCAGGGTTTCAGCGATCAGCAACTCAACCTGACACAGTTCCAGAAAGGCACCATCGACTATCGACTGGGCAATTTCGGCAGCGGTATCAGTCCCACTGCGGTCAAGGGCCTGATCGGCGGCCTGAACGCCGCCGACGCCTACGACGAGGCCGAAAGCCGGGCCAATGACTTCAAGATCAACGAAGACATCAATGCCGGTTATTTCATGAATACCCTGGATGTCGATAAGTGGCGCTTCATCGCCGGCCTGCGTTACGAAGGCACGGAAATGGACGCCAAGGGCACCGGTGTGCGCGATGGCGCGTTCGAGTCCAGTACCACCAACCGCCGCTATCACCACTGGCTGCCGGGCCTGCATGCCCGTTATCAGATCGACAAGAGCACCCAGTTACGCGCCGCCTGGACCAAAACCGTGGTGCGCCCGACGTTCGGGCAACTGGCGCCGGGCTTTGTGATCGACGATGACGAAGCCTCTTTCGGTAACCCGAATCTGAAGCCGCTGGAGTCGAGCAACCTTGACCTGGGCATCGAACACTTCATGGGCCGAGCGGGGACGGTGTCGGCGTTCGTGTTCTACAAGGACATCCAGAATTTCGTCTACAACACCGACCTGGCGGGCACCGGGCAGTGGGCGAACTTCTCCGAAGCCAACACCTACGCCAACGGCGACAAGGCAAAGCTCTATGGCCTGGAACTGGCCTATTCGCAAAAGCTCGACTGGCTGCCATCGCCATGGAACGGTCTGCTGCTGGGCGCCAACGCCACGTTGAGCCGTTCCGACGCGAGCATCAACGGTTTCGACCAGAGCACCGGCACCAACCGCAAGCGCGATATCGACCTGCCCAGCCAGTCGAAAACCGTCGGTAACGTCATGCTCGGCTGGGAGAACGACAAGCTGAGTCTGCGTCTGTCCGCCAACTACAAATCGGCCTATCTCTACGAGTTGGCGTCGATCGGCGACAAGGATCACGACCAGTACGTGGATGCGCAGACTTTCGTCGATTTCAGCGCCCGCTATTCACTGACCAAGAACCTCAAGGTCAGCTTCGAGGCGCAGAACCTCACCGATCAGCCGTATTTCGTCTACAGCGGTCATCGCGCCTACAACGGCCAGTACGAAGAATACGGCCCGACCTACAAAGTCGGCCTGACCTTCACTCACTTCTGATCGACCTGACGCGCTCATTCAAAGGATTCAACCGTTCATGATCATTTCGTTATCACCCAAGCCAGCGTGCCTGGCGCTACTGCTTTGTCTTGCGGCCGGGGCTGCGCACGCTTCGCCGCCGATGGACCTGAACCTGACACGCTGGGCTGAAAATGCTTCGTTCAGGGCTCAATCGGCGAGCTTTCTGCCGGGCAGTGACGGCACCCGCCGCCTGGCCGCGAGCGTCAAGGCCGGTCTGTTGCTGCTGGATGAGCAGGGCCGCGAGCTGGCGAAAATGCCGGGGTCGTTCCAAGGGCTCGACAGCCGTACTACAGGCTCAAGTGTGCTCATTGCAACGCTGGATAATGCCCGCCAGCAGGCCATGCTGACCCAGCTCGATCCGACCGGAGCACACTGGTCAAAGCCGGTTTATCTGCCCGCACGCGATTATTCAGTGGCTGGTCTGTGCCTGTACCGCGATGACGCCAGCAACCTGTTTGTGTTTCTGGTGGGCGAGGAGGGCAAGGGCGAACAATGGCTGATTGGCGCAGATAATCGACTGAACGACGCGCCACGCCTGGTGCGCAACCTGCCGCTACCACCCAAAGCCGAGTTTTGTCAGGTCGATGACGCTGCGCACAGGTTGTTCGTCAATGAACAAAACATCGGTTGGTGGGCTTATTCGGCGCACCCCGAGGCTGAGGTCGCACGTCAGCCTGTGGCTCTGCGCGAACCGTTTGGCGATTTGAAACAGGCGGCGGGGGCAATGGCCATTGTTCCGGGCGGTTTGCTGGCGCTGGACCCGAAAGGCAAGGCGTTGCATCTCTATCAGCAGCAGGATTCGCTGGAGAGCTGGACGCCGGTGGCCGATCTGTCGCTGATGAGCCTGAAAAAGCCGGAAGGGCTTTCTGTGCGTGAGAGCAAGAACAGCTTGCAGGTGTTGGTCAACGACAATGACGGCGAGCGCCTGTATCAGGGGGAACTGAGCTGGTCGCCCAAACCGGTGAATAACGCCAAGCCGTTGCCGACTGTCATGGCGGCGAGTCAGAGCCAGCCGGTCGGGCGTCAGGGTGACGCCGCCGACGACCCGGCCATTTGGGTCCACCCGAAAAATCCGGCGCTCAGTCGCGTGCTGGGCACCAACAAAAAGCAGGGCCTGCTGGCTTATGACCTCACTGGCAAGCAGTTGCAGGAATTACCGGTAGGCCGCCTGAACAACGTCGATCTACGCCCAGGCTTCATGCTCGGCAAGAAGACTGTCGATCTGGCGGTAGCCAGTAACCGGGATCACAACAGCCTGAACCTGTTCAGCATCGACCGGGTCAGCGGCGTCATTCGTGAAGCGGGAGAGATCCCCACACCATTGGCGGAAATCTATGGCGTCTGCCTGTTCAAACCTGCCAGTGGCGAGCTATACGCCTTCGCCAACGGTAAAGACGGCAGCTTTCTCCAGTATCGGCTCAGCGCGTCCGACGGTAAGGCAAAAGGCGAGCTGGTACGCCGCTTCAAGGTCGACACCCAGCCGGAAGGCTGCGTGGCCGATGACCAGCGTCAACGCCTGTTTCTCGGTGAAGAGGACGTTGGCGTCTGGGAAGTCAATGCGCGGGCGGATCAGCCTGCGACGCTTTCCAGTGTGATCAAGGTGGGCGAGGCGGTGCATGCCGATGTCGAGGGGCTGGCGCTGTATCAGAGTGACAAGCACGACTATCTGGTGATCTCCAGTCAGGGTAACGACAGCTACGTGGTGGTCGATGCCGAGCCGCCTTACGCACTGCGCGGCGCTTTTCGGGTCGGTCTCAATGCGAACGCCGGGATTGACGGTACCTCGGAAACCGACGGCATCGAAGTGACCTCCATGAACCTCGGCGGCCCTTGGAGCAAAGGCATGCTGGTGGTGCAGGACGGGCGCAAACGCATGCCCGAGCAGGCGCAGAACTTCAAGTTCGTGCCGTGGGCCGAGGTGATGAAAACCTTGAAGCTGCCGTAAGTCGTTTGTCATCAAGCGGTGCTAATCATTCGTTCCATTACAGAGGACTACCACGATGCACGCCACCCTCGAACACATGACTATCTGGGGCCTGATCAGCGATGCCAGCCTGCTGGTCAAGGCCGTGATGCTGATTCTGTTACTCGCTTCGCTGGTCAGCTGGTACCTGATCATCCAGCGCAGTCTTGCGCTGGGCCATTACGAGCGGACGCTGGATGCATTTCAGCAGCGCTTTCGCGCTGAAGCCGAGCTGGCAACGCTGTACGCCGAAAGCCATTCGGCTCAGGAGGGCGCTGACGGTATCGAGCGCGTCTTCAACGCCGGTTATGCCGAGTACGTGCAACTCAAGCCACGTCCCGGCATCGAGCCTGACGTAGTGCTGTCAGGCGTCGAACGCGCATTGCAAGTCGCGATTAGCGAGCAGGAGCTGCAACTGGAAAAAGGCCTGCAGTTTCTCGCTACGGTCGGCTCGGTCAGCCCCTACATCGGTCTGTTCGGCACGGTCTGGGGGATCATGAATTCCTTCATCGGCCTGTCTCAAGTGCAGCAGGCCACACTGTCGACGGTCGCGCCGGGTATTGCCGAAGCCTTGATTGCCACGGCCATCGGCCTGTTCGCCGCCATTCCTGCCGTTATCGCCTACAACCGTTTTGCCGCGCGTGGCCAGACGCTCACGGCCCGTTACTACAGCTTCGGCAATGAACTGCAGGTGCGCCTGAACCGCACCCTGCAAGGCCTGACCCGCAACATGGCCGCTGCGGCCTGAGGACTTGTCATGCTGGTCAAACCACAACGCAAACATGGCCCGAAAGCCGAAATGAATGTCGTGCCCTATATCGACGTGATGCTGGTGCTGCTGGTGATTTTCATGGTCACGGCTCCGATGCTGACCCAAGGCGTGAAAATCGAGTTACCCAAAGTCGCCAGCGAAGCACTCGCCACCGATACCCGGCAGCGCATCGTGACCCTGTCCGTCAAGGCGCAGGGCGGCTACTACTGGAACCTGGGCGACACGGTCGATACTCAAACGCAGACCGATCAGGCCGCGAGCCTTGAAGACATGCAGGAGCGCATCGCCCGACTGGTTGCCGAGCGCAAGGACACGCAAGTGTTCATCCGCGCCGATGACAAGGCTGATTATGGCCGGGTAGTCGCCGCCATGGCGGCGCTGCAACGCAGTGGCGTAACGCAGTTGGGGCTGGTGACCGAGGCCCCGCAATGAACACCCTGGCCCTCGATTACCACCCGCCGCGCCGCGAATGGGTGAATGGGCCCTGGCTGCGCAGCAATGGACTGGCCGTTGCCGTCGCACTGGCGTTGCATGGCGTGCTGCTGGGCGGTCTTATGTTCGGCTGGAGCCCACACGAAGCACCGCCCGCACAGACCAGAACCCTGACCACGCAATTAGTGATTTTGCCGCCAGCGCCTGAGCCGGTTCCAGTCACCGCTGCGTCGGTTGTCGAGCCTGTTCAGCTGCCGCCACCTGCACCGGCCTCGCTGCCGATCACCCAGCCGGTAGAAGCTGCAAAACCGCAGGCAGAGCCGCAGCGCCAGGTCGAACAGGCGGCGTTGGCACGCAAGCGCGTTGACGAGCAAAAGCGCGAGCGCGAACAGCAACAGAGCGTTCAGCGCCTGCACGAAGCCGAGCAGCAAAAGCGCCAGGAACAGCAGCGGCTGGCCGAGCAGCAACGTCAGCAGGTTGAGCAACAACGTCAGGCCGAACAGGCGCGTCAGTCTGCCGAGCGCGCCCGCCAGGCGCAGCAATCAGCACAACAGCAGGCCGCCGCTGACAGCAGCCAGTATCAGCCACTCAGCAAGGAGGCTCCGGACTATCCCGAACGGGCTCTGGACAAAGGCATCGAGGGTGATTGCACGGTGGTCTACGACGTGTCGCCGCAAGGCACGGTGGTCAACCCGCAAGTGCAGGGTGCGTGCCATCCATTGTTCATCCGTCCGTCACTGGCCGCAGCGCAAACCTTTCGTTATCAGCCACGGGTTGTCGAGGGCAGGGCGGTGACCGTATCCGGGGTGAAGAATACCTTCCACTACCGGATCAAATAGACAGCGGGCCTGATGCATGCTGCGGCAGGCCCGCAGAGGTTTTAACTGACCTTGAAGCGCCGTACCAGCGCAATCAGGCGAGTGTTGGACTCGGAAAGGGCAGCGGTGCTGCGTTCGTTGCTGGAGCCGCCTTCGACCAGCTCTTCGACGATGTGCCGAACGGCAATGATGTTACGGCTGATTTCCTCTGACACCGCGCTTTGCTCCTCGGCCGCTGTGGCGATTTGCGTGCTCAGGTCGTTGATCTGCAGAACCGAGCGAGTCATGTCGTCCAGGCCGCTTGTTACTGCGGTGGTTTTGCCTGCCGTGGTCTGGCAACTCTGGCGGGTTTTTTCCATCGCGGCTACTGCGGCGCTGACGCCTTGTTGCAGGCTGCCGAGCATTTCGTTGATCTCCGACGTGCTGGCCTGGGTGCGAGCGGCGAGGGCGCGCACCTCATCGGCCACGACCGCAAAGCCACGGCCCTGTTCGCCGGCGCGCGCGGCTTCAATGGCGGCGTTAAGCGCGAGCAGGTTGGTCTGCCCGGCGATTTCGCCAATCACCGCCAGCACCGCGTTGATGCGCTTGGCGTCCTGCTCCATCGACTGCACTTTGCTGGTGGCCGAATCGACCTCGCTGATCAGTGCATTCACGCTGTCAGAAGCGTCTGCAACCACGGTTTTCGATACCTGCGCGTTCTCATTGGCCGACTGCGTGAAGCTTGCGGTCTGCGCCGCGCTGCGGGCCACTTCGTCCGCGGTGGAGGACATCTCGGTGATCGCAGTAACGGCCTGATCGGTTTCGTTGGCGTGACGGATCAGAATGGCACTGGTAACGCCCGCCTGACTGCGCAGTTGTTCGATACCGCTGGCAATCTCGCTGGTGGAACTGCTGACGTCGAGCATCATGCGTTGCAGGTAGGCAATGAAGTTGTTGACCGACTCACCCACCTGATCCACTTCATCGTGCCCTTTGACGGCAATGCGCCGGGTGAGATCGGCGTCACCGGCCGACAGCGTGTCGATGTTGGTTTTGAGCACGCCCAGACGGTTCATCAGCGTGCGCAACGCCACGATCATCAGCACCAGCAGCACCAGAACCATCGGGATCTGCAGCCAGGCCAGGGTCTTGAGGACGGTTTCGCTCTGGCTTTTCAGCAGGTCGGTGTTTTGCGAAACGGCCAGCAACCAGGGCGTTCCAGCAACCGGCATCAGAAACAGCGTTGATTCTTCGCCATCGCTGTTCTGGTAGGTCAGACGCGAGGTGCCAGAACCTTTGACGGCGAGTGCCGACTTGATGCCATTGATGAACGGCGATTGCGCCGCCAGTTCGGAGACATTGCGCAGCACGATCTTGTCGCTGCTGCCCGGCACGTTGGACAGAATCTTGCCATCGGCCTCAATGATCATGATCCGGCCATGGACTTCCTGCTCTTTGGCTTCAACCAGCTTGTTGAAGAAGCCCAGCGTCACATCGATGGTCGACACGCCCCAAGGCTGTCCGTCCTTGGTAATGGCCATGGCGCAGTTGGTGCGCGGTTCCGGGCTGGCGGCATCCTGATAGGCGGGCGCCCAGGCGCATTGGCCAGCGGGGGAGTTCAAGCCGCCTTTGTGCCAGCCCTGTTCGAAATAGTTGAGCGACTCAGGCGAGTTCCAATGGGTGTTGACGATCAATTTTCCCGACGCATCGCGGTGGTAGAAGGTGCTGTGCTTGGCACGACCGGGCGTGCGCACGTTCGGCAAAGGCCAGATCCCGCCGCCAAACACCTTGGCTTCGCCGTACTGGTTGACCATGAACGGCAGCAGGCGGTCGATATCGTCACTGGACAGTTGCGGCACCAGTTCGGTAATGACCCGCGCCTGCGCCTGTACGCGGGCCAGTTCGGTCTTGATCTCGTTACTGATATCTGCTGCCTTGGCGGTCAGCATGTTTTCATCGTTGGCGGTGAGCCTGGGGGAGACGAACTGACCGATTCCATAAACCGTCAGAACGATGACCAAGGCCATGAACCCCACGAAGGTTGCGGTGTAGCGAGCTTGCACTGTCTTGAGCGAGGCCATTTTTTTGTTATACCTGAGCCGTGGGAAAGGGACTACCTGACCGAGGTGTCGGCTGATGCAGATGTTTCTTGATGTGACATAAACGCCCATTTCAGTACGTTCAAATGGGCTGGGCGATGCCCGCTTGTCCGCGATCTCTCAAGTGTAGGAGCGGACTTGTCCGCGATCTGCCGGGAACCGGCAGCATAAACGGTGCACGTGGTACGTCTGGTACAACCGTAGCCCATTTTGGAACCGCTTCGCAGCCCATCGTAGCCGTCGTAACCTCCTGAAACTCCTACGCCCTTCGGGCAGAAGCTCGTTCTATGGCCACCTTACGACGTGTTCGTAACGCTGGGCGCGCGCAAGCCGCAGCGCCGAAATTTTTTCAGCCCTTGCTTGACTTCCTTTTCCTAATCAGTAACATAGCGCTCATTCCGCGATAGCTCAGTTGGTAGAGCAAGTGACTGTTAATCACTGGGTCCCTGGTTCGAGTCCAGGTCGTGGAGCCACTTTCTGTAATTCAAGTTCAGTGTTGATTTAAGTGATTGCTCTGCAATCACTTAACCGCGGTAGCTAAGGTTTGGAGCCTTACTCGCGGCCAGTAATGAATTTAAATCTCGCTTTGCTCCTCACTTTTCAAGCACTTTTCGCGTCATAGCCTTGAGCACCGCGTGCTACAGCGCATGTCGTCACGTGTTGAATTCGCCTCTCGCCCGAACCGCCGTCAAACCCTAATCCAATAGACCCTTTCTTGGAAAACCCAGCGTTTTTTTCAGCGAAGGGCGATTTCGCGCGGCCGCTGCAGCCGCAGTCAGATGAGCCTATAGCAGATGGTTCAAACCGTTCGTCGGATTTATTCGGTATTTGCAATAAAAGCAATCTGCCAGCACCGAGCGCAATTTACTTCCTCTACAGATTTGTACAAGATTTGATACAGGTCGACGAGGGCCGTTGTAGGTGGCTGAAGAAGACCCTCCACCGATGTCTTTTCGATATTTATTAAGATTCATGGCATGCAAAAAATGCATGCCAAGCGCTTTACTGTTTGGATCAGCACGTTGGTTTGAAAACTACGTGTTGAAATTTATTTGCACTATAGCGTTCTCGAATGTAGATCACTTGGTCTGCATGTTTATTTAAATAATGTTGTGGCATCAGCGTGCTCTGATGATAAGGGAGAGGTGAAAATTTGGCGATCTTCGTAATGCCGTTGTTGTACTTGTACTATGTTCTTGCTTTCTGGTTTATTTGCAAAGTTTCTCTGTGGGGTTACTCGAGCAATGTAAGGAAGGTTCACGTTGTAATAAGGTTTCTCTGTCTGTCGTTTATATTCTATGGGTCTGAACTCTATTCTTATGCTGAGTGGAGAGTGGCGTGCGCTACTACGGCAGGGCTGCACATCTATGGCAAAGAGTCTGTTGACGGTTTTTTTTATCCTGATGTCGGGGAAGTAGAGTCACGTTACTTTCTGAATCATGGGTATAGTTTCATTGAGGGTCCTGAACTCACCGGATTAAAGCCAGTTACAGACCAAATATACAGGTTTTATAAAGACCCCAGTGGGATTGTAGATAAAGAAGCAGTTACAAGCCTTAGAAGTAAGTATCAATATCAGAATCAGCAGATAAAAATGTTGGGCGGCGGAAAAATCGAAAAGGATATTGTAAAAAATATAGATACTGACGCGGTGCTAGGTGAGTCCGTTGTGGTTCAGTATTCTGGTGGATTAATACAAGATTTACTATTTGCTTTTTTTTCTGCTGATCAGGTGGGTCGAAGCGCGCAGTGTTCCGGTAATTCAAATAGAAAAAACATTATCGAGGAAGTTATTCCTCCCATCTTGAGCAGGTGAATGGAATGAATGTTCAGACTTATGCGCTAAATAGTCTGTTGGCGCAGGCATCATATGGGCTATTTAAATCGCTGGCGGATGTAGATGTAGTCGCTGCGTTAAAAGACCCAAAAAAAGGGGGGTTTTCAGATACTCAAGCTAAGTAATTTATTAAGGACTATGAACTAGTCAGCTACCAAGAGAATACAGAAAACGGATTTGCAGCTGCGATATTTGAAAATCGTATTACACATGAGGTTACGTTTTCGATTCGAGGGACCGAAGGCGATTTTAACGATATGGTTGAGGCGGACGCAATCGGAATTGGATTCAATGGAATTGCAACTTGGCAAAGCATTGATCTATTCAATTATTACCAAGAGCTCACTACGCCGGCAGGTCAAGCATACACTGCTTATAGTTACAGCTCGGGTATTTACACGCCTCTCGGGTTGACCATCGTTCCTGCAGGAATTACAACTGAGGTCAAGATTGCAGGCGACGGGTATAAATTAAGTTCAAGTGGTTTTAATATTGCAGGCCATTCTCTGGGAGGGCACCTGTCGATCGTGCTGAGCAGGCTGGCAGACGACAGTGTGAAATCGGTATTTACATACAATGCGCCGGGTTTTGATACGGCACTTGTTCCCGCGGCTAATAATACCGAGTGGTTATTTAACACGCTAGCTGCATTGCAGGTTGCGGAGACTGGAGCCACATCGATTGGTACCAAGTTCTCGCCGGAAAAAATAACCAATCTGGTATCTCCTGGCGATATGGTGTCCAAAATAGGTACCGTGCCAGGGACCATCTATAAAAGCTTCGATGAACTGTCAGATATAGGGGGTGCGCACTCTATTGTCAATCTTTCGGATGCACTTGCGGTTGCATCGTTGTTGCACTTTTTTGATCCCTCTCTGACCCTTGGTGCTATTGCAGGTATCTTGTCCAGTAGCACGCTTGATGAAAACCTGGCACTGGACTCGGTTGTATCGGCTTTAAACGCGATCATCAATTCGAGCCCTGTCAAGGAGCCCGCAAGGGTTAGTGAGCTTTCACGGGACGATATGTACAAAAATATATTGTCTATGGAAAATCACTGGGTGGCTGGAGACAAGCCCACTACTTTTGTTACTTCGTTGGTAGGTTTATCTGCTGGCGCAATCGAAAGTCTCATGTACAGCAACGTTGCTTATAAATACGCAGCCTACAACTTTAATGGTTTTGCGTTGAAAAACGACAGCTTTTATCAGGGCATGCAAGGGATCGATACTCTGAATGATTACAATCAGGCGACAGGCACAGGCAATATAACTTCGGCATGGGTGTCAGATAGAGCGTTATACTTGAGTTTGCTATTGAAAGCTGGTGCCGAAGGTGCAGATACGGCATTGGGCTCTCCCCTGATAACACTGTCAAAGCACGCTTTCCTGTTTGAAGAAGGAAATACCACCTACAACACTCTTTATGTCAACGAAGGTATAGATCGGCAATCAATACTCTTTGGTTCTCGGTCTGATGATAACCTGCTTGGAAGCTTGGCACGTGATCATCTTTATGGCGAAAGTGGTGATGATTATTTGTACGGAGGTGATGGCGATGATCTGCTTGAGGGCGGGGAAGGTAATGATCACCTGAATGGTGGGCGAGACGATGACCGTTTAATCGGCATGGGCGGAGCCGATACCTTAACCGGCGGCTCAGGAAGTGATCAGCTTGAAGGGGGGGCGGGTATTGATACTTATAGCTTCTTCAAAGGCGACGGTCTTGATCACATTATTGACGGGGATGGTTTAATAAAAATAAATGAAGCGGCTGTGCACGGTGGTAAGCAAGTTGGTCCTGGTGCTAACACTTGGTTGAGTGAAACGGGAGATGTAAGATTTTCCTTAAGTGACGAAGGTGGTGACCGTAAAAGCTTGTCAATGTTTTATGGAGACGGCGATCGGATAGTCATCGATAATTTCGTAATGGGTACTTTTGGAATCACCCTAAGCGACTATATTGAGCCTGATCGAAGTTTTGGTAATTTAAATACCATTGAAGGAGATTTGAAACCTGAAGATCAGGATGCCACGGAGGCGGATATTCAGGTCGGCCTTGATGGCTGGGGTAATGAAATAGTCATGCCTGGCGTCGCAGATCCGGACCGCCAAAATAGATTATTTGATACCCCTGGGAATGATAATTTATTAGGGCTGGGCGGAGACGACGAGTTAACGTCTCTACAGGGTGGCGATGACAGGCTAGATGGTGGTAGTGGAGACGATACGTTAACAGGTGGTGTCGGTGATGATACCTTGGTCGGTGGTGTTGGAGCAGATATTCTCATTTCCAGCGATGGTGATGATGAATTATATGCTGAAGTGGAAACAACGCTAGACGACTTTATAATGACAACGTCACCCAAGAATGGGGCCAATTTTCAGGATTGGCTAGATGCTGGTAAAGGAGATGATCTACTTATCGGATCCTCATCACGGGATATGCTGCTTGGCGGTGAAGGCGCGGACACCTTGGCAGGTGGCAATGGTGATGATTTTCTTGGCGGTGACGAGATAGGTGGTATTCCTGATGCAGATTGGTCTTTTACTACAGATTTGCAAACCAATGGATTGATGTTACTTAAAACGTTTAAAGGAGGGCTGAATGACGATATTGAGGATGGCGGTGATGACGTCATGTACGGTGGTGCAGGAAATGACATGCTTTGGGGGAGTTTTGGAAACGATTATTTAAGTGGCGACTCCGGTAATGACATACTTGATGGTCACGATGGAAATGACACACTTTTTGGAGGCACGGGAGACGATTTCCTGTCGGGAGATAGCCGGGACTTTTCTGGGAATTTGGGAAAAGGGGCTGATTACCTGGATGGCGGTGATGGTAATGACCAACTGATCGGATCGGCTTTAAACGACATACTAATCGGGGGTACTGGCAACGATACCTTGTGGGGCGATTATTTTTTTGGAGGAGACGATCTTCCAGGTCAAGACTTCCTGGATGGAGGAGACGGCTCGGATTATCTGATGGGAGGCCAAGATAACGACACTCTCTACGGCGGCGATGGCGAAGATTTTCTGTTCGGAGATGAAACGTCTGCACCCAAAGCCCAGCACGGCAACGACGTCTTGTATGGCGGTCAAGGTAATGACGAAATTCAGGGTATGGGAGGCAACGATACCCTTTTCGGAGGGAGCGAGAACGACACTCTTTTGGGCGATGGTCGTGACGTTGCCGCAGAGTCGCATGGGGATGATTTGATCTTTGGTGAGGCAGGCAACGATAGCCTATGGGGTGGAGGCGGCTCCGACTCCTTGTATGGTGGAGAAGGTGCGGATTTTCTTGAGGGAGATTTTCCTGGCCTGACAACTTTATATGAAGGGAATGATTACCTTGATGGAGGAAATGGCGAGGATACCCTTCAAGGTGCAGGCGGTGACGATACGTTATTTGGCGGTAATGATAACGACGTATTATTCGGGGGGATGGGAGATAACGTTCTGGAAGGCGGGCAGGGTAACGATTTTGTTTCGGCTTCTACCGGCAATGATGTGTACCTGTTTAACAGTGGGGACGGCGCAGACACTATCGAAGACAGCGGAGGCAATAATAAGATTTTCTTTGGTGGTAAATTTTCGGTCGACTCTCTTGAAGTCAGAATTTCAACTCCGTCGTTGGGTCAACAGTATCTTCATGTAGGTGACTCATTAGGCAGTTATGTTTTGCTCGCTAACATGCCAGCGTGGTCAACGTCCAGTTTTAGTTTTGTAGATGGGGCTACATTAAGCTATGCCGAGCTTATAAAACTCTCCGAGAATAGTTTGAAATACACTGGCTTTGAAAAGTCTGAGCTTGTATATGGTACCATGTTAGCTGATGTCATTAATGCTGAAGGCGGTGACGATTCCCTCAATGGCCAAGGCGGTGACGATCTGTTAGATGGCGGAGAGGGCGCAGATACATATATCGTCAATGCAAACGATGGTGATGACATAATATCTGATAGCGTCTGGGTTCCCGCTAGCACAGTCACTCCACTTACTGTTGAACAAGCCACCAATGCCGTAGCTGCAGACAGTGATATTTCAGGAAACGTTGTCCGTTTTGGGCAGGGGATCACCAGAGATAATGTTCTTTTTAAGGAGGCCTTGACGTTTTCATTGCAGAAAGTTCTCTTGGTAGAGTACCCAGGCGGGTCATTAACCATTCTCGGTGGTTTTGAAAGTGTCATCTCGAAGTATAGTTTTGCTGATGGATCGGTGCTCACTCACGCTGACGTGATGAAAATAGTATCTTCAACACCGGCTGTTTCCAGCAACGGCGCAGATACGATTACCGGCACAGATGCTGATGATCAACTTGATGGCAAAGACGGGGCAGACCTCATCTACGGCGGCTTAGGGAATGACAGTATCGTAGGCGGGCAGGGAGACGATACGTTGTATGGGGGCTATGGTGATGACCACCTATACGGCGGGGATGGCGATGATCGTCTTGATGGCGGTTCAGGTAACGATGTGTTGGAGGGTGGCGCTGGAGATAATACATTCTATTTTTCGCGAGGTATGGAGAATGACACATTCATCGCGGACGGCGCATCGAATAACACATTGATTTTTGGCTCGGACTATAAGTTGTCCGACGTGCTGGTAACTCAATCGGGTGCTGATCTTGTTCTTACCAGCCGTAACGGGCCAGAAAGCGTTACATTAAAGGATTATTACACCCTACATCAAAGTTGGAGCGCGGTTTTAGCTGGTGTGACTTATAAGGGGTTTGATCAGATCCTTGAAGCTTCCGCTTTTCAAGGAACCTCGGCGTACGCATCTTATCAACAGCAATTTATTGACAGCGTTCAGAATGATTTGTTTTTACGGCTTACCAGTGATGTATACACTTCATTGGGGGGCGGTAACTTTCAATGGGTCGGCAGGAGCGACTATGGTTTTTCAAGTTCGGTTTCCTATAATAACTGGAAAAGTGAGTTTGTTATTGGTCATGTTGAGTCGACAAATGGAAGCATGCATCATAGCCAGCCGGCAGTTGCTGTGTTGTTTGAAGACTCGAGTTCCAGTAAACTGGTTCAGAACAGCTTTATTGTTTCCGTCGCTCCGAGCCACTCAACAGGATCAAATTTTGTTCCGAAGTCCGGTGCAGTGTTTCACCCTAGCGTTTCTAACACTGGATTTGATTTTGCTTTGGGTAGCACTATAGTTGAGGTTAACGACGTTACTGGAAAGCCGGATGGGTGGTGGGTTTATCCCCCAGCCAATTCGGCCTCTTCGAATTCGTATAAAAGTATTCCTGAAGGCTCCACACAAATTTCCAAGCTGTTTTCGGTGTCTACTAGCTTGACGACATTTACCCATAAGATTGTTTATGGCGACAATGTGAGCGGGCGAGTTGATGTTGAACACGGTAATATTTTTTATGCAGGTAGTGGAGATGATTTATTAGTCGCTTACGCTCTATATGCGTATCATGATGATCTTTGGTACGGTGGGACGATGATGTCAGGTGGTGACGGCAACGATACGTTAGTCGGCCATCACGGTGACGATATTTTAATTGGCGGCGGCGGGAATAACGTATTTTTTGGTGGTAACGGAAAAGACACCTACGTTATAGATGGCTCCGCTGGCACTGATATTATTTCGGATACTCCAGAGCCAGATGATCACGATAGTTGGACTGCGGATAACCTGCACATTTGGACATTTGGGTATGAGACATATTCTCTCGATGCTGCTGATACTGTTATTTTGCCAGACGGCGTAACCATTGCAGACCTGGTGCTCACGCAAAGCGTCGTTGTTTCGGAAGGTGTGAGTCTTGATCTCTTGAAAACACCGGACGCACAATATTCAGGAGCCGTCGAAGCTGCGAAAGCCGCCATGGCTTATAATACTTTAGATTTAAGTTGGGGAGGGCACAAGGTCCAGATCCTCCTTCCTCATGCTAATGATCCGCGTGGGTCTGGCATTGAGCTGATTCGTTTTGCTGACGGAACGGAAATTTCGCTAAATGATTTGATGGCTCAAAAAGGTCTGGTTGGCGTGCCTGATGTATATCTTGCTGGCGCGAATGTCGACTACACAGGCTTGACAAGCAATCGTATTGAGACGCCCTTAAGCTTCATGGGTGGTTTGGGTAACGATACCGTAACGACTAATAAATATGACGCCTATGGGTTTGATGGCGATGATTATTTGGAAACTGTTGCAAATAAAGACTGGTTTGGGGTCGGGCCTGGTTTATACGGTGGTAAGGGTAATGATACGCTGGTTGTCAATTCTGTCGGTTCAACGGTTGAAGGTGGGGAGGGTGATGACGTTATCGTATTAAGCGGCGCTGGAATGGTTAATATAACGGGTGCTGTCGAAGGGCATGATAATATTCTATTTCGAAATGGTATTACTGCCGAAAGATTGTCGTTTCATAAGTTTGAGAGTTCGCTGGCTATTCTTGTTGATTCTGACTTCAATAAAGTTGTGCTGGTAGAGAATTATTTTGCAGCCAGCACGCTGGGTGATTATACAGTCAGGACTGCTGATGGGGCGATTTACAACAAGGAAGACGTGGGTGCGATGATCGCGGAATTGCCTGTTCCTAATGCAATGCTTGGTGGCAGCGCGGGCAATGATATTTTCTTTGGCTCTGATGCGCCAGAGGATTTATACGGCAACACAGGTATTGATGAGGTTTACGGTGGTGGTGGAAGTGATCGATACTTTTTTTCATCGGGCGAGTATTTGACTGTCCATGAGGTTAGCGGCAGTAATGATACTGTTGTGTTTGACAGGGATATTGATATTAACTTGATTGCGTCTTCTGTAAAGAAGATAAACAACGATCTGCTTTTCGATTTTAATGCTGTCTCTGCGGGGCAAGTGACCGTCAAAAACTTTTTTCTCGGCGGTGAGTTTCTTGTTGAAAAATTCATGACTCAGGCGGGTGATGTCGTACCTGCTCAGAAAATATTTGATATGTTCAATATCGCAATGCCGTTAATGTCTTCCCCGGCTTATGATTCCCGTATAAATGACTTGCCAGATACTGACTCTGTAATCAATGGCTCAGACTCCCGCGATGACATATTTGGCTTCAATGGTTCGGATACTGTGTTGGGGCGCGGGGGAGACGACAGGCTCAGTGGAGGGAATGGCAATGATTTGTTGTCAGGCGGTCTTGGAAACGACAGACTGATAGGCGGTCGTGGTGACGACGTTTACGTTTTTGCCAAGGGTGATGGTCAGGATGTTATTGATAACGCCGGAGGTGGAAAAGATATTTTACGACTGGTGGGTATCAATGGTGCAGACATTAGTGGCGGTTTGGTTAAAGACGCCAACAACCTGGTCATTAACGTACATGGCTCGTCTGACTCTATTACGCTTGAGAACTGGTTTGGCGGTGACGGTAATGTGATAGAAAATATAATCTTCGATGATGGTGCTGTTTCATCGGCCGCTATTGCCTCAGCTTATGGTATTGATATCTTTTCGGGGGAGGTTTCCGACGTTTACGCTGAGCTTCCTGAAGAGCGAGATTATTCGAATATTGTGCTTGCCAAGCAAAGTAATACTTATATGAGAGGAACTCAGTCCAGTGATTTCATTGAGGGGTCATCAGGTAACGATATTTTAGACGGGAGTGGTGGTGATGACTACCTGATCGGCGGAAGAGGGAATGATATGTATTTGAATATCTTTGCAGGTGATACAGGCAAGGATATAATTAATAATTACTCTAGCACCCCCTCGGACAGTGATTCTCTTATGTTGGGCGTTTCGAATATTCGAACTGTCTGGTTTGCCAAAAATAATGTCGACCTGATTATTTCACACTTGGGAACGGATAATTCGGTCACTATTGCTGACTGGTATTTGGGCGCGGATCATAAACTTGATCAGGTAACAAATGGACGTTATAGCTTAAGCGCCGAAGGCGTTGAAGACATGGTAGAGGTCATGTCGACGCTGGGTCAACCCATCAATGGTCTTATAACTCTGACCGGCGACCAGCAAGCTGTTTTTGATTCGTTGATCGCCTCCAACTGGATTAACTACTCTACGCCCGTTGTCATGTGACCTTTCAGCATCCAGGCACACTGTGCCTGGATGCTGGTTTCAGGAAGAAGAAACTTGAATATACTGATTATTCATCAGAATTTTCCGGGCCAGTTCAAGAATCTGGTTCGTGATATTTCAGGTCGTTCAACGTGTGAGTTGACCGTCATTTCTCGGGATACTACGCCTGTCTATCACGGTGTGCGTCACATCAGGTACAGACCCAAGAGGTCGGTATCAAGTACGACCCATAACTATTTAAGAACTTTTGAGGATGCTGTGCTTCATGGTCAGCAGGTTCTGAGAGTGTTATTGCAATTGAAAAGAACTGGCTACCGTCCTGCTGTTATTCTGGCGCACCCAGGATGGGGAGAAGCTTTATTCATAAAAGATGCATTTCCGGACACGCCGCTTATTAATTTTTGCGAGTACTACTATCATGCTATGGGTGCTGATACAGGATTTGATCCCGAGTTTCCTGCATCAGCCGATAGCCGTGCTCGACTACGGATTATAAATTCTCTTCACTTACTCAACCTTGAACAGTGCGATGTAGGTATCACGCCGACCCGCTGGCAGCACTCCCTTCATCCGGCTGCCTACCGAGACAAGATAAAAGTCATACATGAAGGCATTGATCTTGATGGGCTTATGGATGTTCACCGTAGTGACTTGATTTTAGATAATGGTCAGGTTGTTCGCTGTGGTGACCCTGTCATCACCTACGTTGCCAGAAATCTTGAGCCCTATAGAGGATTTCATGTATTTATGCGTTCTTTGTCACGAATACTCAATCACCATGATTCGGTACAAGTTCTGATTGTCGGTGGTGACAGCGTCAGCTATGGAGCTCGCCCTCACGGTGCTTCAGGCTGGAGGGAGAAAATGACTTCTGATATGAGTTCATCTGATTTAAAGCGTATTCACTTTCTCGGAAAAGTCAGCTATGCGAAATACAAACAGGTGTTGTCATTGTCATCGGTGCACATTTACTTGACTTATCCATTTGTGTTGTCTTGGTCATTGCTGGAGGCGATGGCGATGGGGTGTGTTGTTTTGGGGTCAAGAACCAGGCCCGTCGAAGAGGTTGTTACTGACGGCGTCAATGGATACCTGGTGGACTTTTTTGATTGTTCCGGTATCGCCGATCAAACGCTGTCAATTTTAAATAATCTGGATAAGCAGGAATATATAAAAGGAAATGCACAGAATAGCGCCCGAGCTTACAGTAGCAATGAAGGCAATTCAGCATATTGGGATGTCATCCATAGCGTGGTGATCTAATTTTTTTGTATGTGTCTACAAAGCGGCTTAAGACCATTTCGTTATCTGTTGCTGCACACCAGAGGGCTTGCTCGATCAAAAAATCAGCCGCAACCTTAGACGGATTCAGGGCTGATGGCGCAATGCATCTATCACGACGCCCTATGCTGACGACTGCTCGCGACGGTTGGGGTAGTAAAAATGGTATCCGGGAAACGGTTGGCACCAGTCTTCCAGCACACGCACCAGACGCCCTTCGGCAAGCTGCGTTGAAACCATGTCTTCCGGCAGGAAGGCCAGGCCGCAGCCAGCAACCGCTGCGCGCAGAATTGGCGCGCTGCTGCTGAATGTCCATTGCCCTTCGACGCGCGCTTTCAGCTCGTGACCCTCCTTTTCAAAGTCCCACTGCAACAGGCTGCCGTGAGTGGGCAGGCGCAGGTTGATGCAGTTGTGTTCCGCGAGATCGCCGGGTGTTACAGGTGGCGTGTAGTTGCGAAAATACTCGGGGGAGGCCACGACCGCCATGCGCAGTCTGGGGCCGATCGGCACGGCGATCATGTCTTTGGCCACCTGATCGCCGAGGCGGACACCGGCATCATAGCGCTGCGCAACAATGTCGGTGAGGGCGTAATCGACGGTGATTTCTACATGGATGTCTGGGAAGTCCGGAAGCACTTCCAGCAGTTCGGGCCAAAGGATGTTATTGGCGGCATGTTCTGAAGCGGAAATCCGCACATTGCCCGCAGGCGTGTCGCGAAACTCCCTGACGGCTGCCAGTTCCAGTTCGATTTCTTCGAAGCGTGGTGCCATCGACTGGTACAGGCGCTGGCCGGCTTCGGTCGGTGACACGCTGCGCGTGGTTCGGGTCAGCAGCCGCACACCAAGACGCGCTTCGAGTGCGCGCATGGTGTGGCTGATCGCCGATTGCGATACGCCCAGCTGTGCCGCAGCGCGAGTGAAACTGCCTTCGCGGGCAATAACCACGAAGGCTTGCAGATCGTTGAGGTTGGCGCGAGACATTGAGGAGGTCTTTGGTAAGTTGAACGGACCAGGCTTCATGTGAGCATATTGCGTATCGGCCGATACGCCGTGCGTTGCCGATGATCTGTCAGTCCAGATTCTTCTCGGCGAGAAACTTCGCTACCAGGTCTGCAATCTGGACGTTGTTCAGGTCGGACATCGGGAAGTGCGTATTGCTCTTGATGCCGATTTCAGGACGGTGAATCAGAAGGTTGCTTGCCACGTTCATGATCATCCCTTTGACGTTTTGAGTGCTTGTGTCAGCACCTCGCGTTCGCGCCTGGCGATGGTTTCATCTGCCTGCTCGGCGAGTATGTTGGCCACTTCGCGCAACTGTGCAGCGCTTAAACCCACCCTCATGCTCGCCAGCATATGGGAACGCAACTGCGGCTCGGCACCCGGCGTTGCTGCCAGGGCACCGACGGTGGCCAGCTCGCGGTTTTGCCAGTCGAGGTTGTCGCGCTCGAAGATGTCGCCGAACAGATGGGTTTGCAGGAACTGATTGATGACAGGGGCGAAGTGATGGATAGGCCAGCGTCGAGCCTCTTCGTTGCTGAACGGGCCGTAGGCTTCTGCGGTATCGAAGAAGTCGACCCTGCGTTCTTGCGCGCTGCGGATCAGGCTGATCATGGCTTGCCTGTCGGCGGCCGGGCCGTAGGTCATGCTCATGCAGCCTAGGCCCAGCGCCGATACCTGAAGAGAACTGGCGCGATAGTCATCAGGACGTGCGTGTACAAACGTGAGCGATGAGCACGACGGCGGTAATCAATGCTCAATACGGCGAAATAGTCCCCAGCAAACCCACCGCTATCGCCAGCAACAAAAAACCTATCAATGAAAGTCCGAGCTTGCCCATGAGCGTCTCCTGCTGATCGATCTGTCTGTAACGAGTTGCAGGCTCCGGCTTCTGACGGTTTCCTGCGCGTTTTAATGCGTGGCCATTATCCTGCGCAGGCAGATTCTGGTACAGATTCAGAAACAGCTTAAAAATACGGATCAGTCGTACGTGGGCCGAACGTAAACACTTCAGAACGACGCGATGATTCGTCCAAGCATCGCCATGGCCTGCTCGCTGCGTTCATCCCAGGGCGTGCCGTAGTTCAGGCGTGCGCAGTTCTTGAAGCGCTGCGAGGCCGAGAAGATCGGACCGGGTGCAAGGCTGATGCCTTGGGCGAGGGCCATCTGGAACACCTGCAGCGAGTCTACCTGCTCGGGGAATTCGAACCACAGAAAGTACCCGCCAGCGGGTCGGGTGACGCGTGTCGCTGCCGGGAAATAACGAGCGGCAGCAGCCAGCATCGCGCCTTGTTGCAGTTCGAGGGTGTCGCGCAATTTGCGCAGGTGGCGATCGTAGCCGCCATGTTTGAGGTAGTCGGCAATCGCCGCCTGGGCGGGGACAGAGGGTGAAATGGTGGTCATCAGTTTCAGCCGATTGATCTGTTCGGTATAACGCCCGCCTGCCACCCAGCCGACACGGTAGCCGGGGGCCAGGGTCTTGGAAAACGAGCTGCAGTGCATCACCAGCCCGCTGTGATCCAGGCTTTTGACCGGATGGGGTGCATTGGCGCCGTAATACAGCTCGGCGTATACATCGTCCTCGATCAGCGGGATCTGCTGCCGTTCCAGCAGGTTGTAGAGCCTGAGTTTTTTCGCCTGGGTCATGCTCGCGCCCAGCGGGTTCTGGAAGCTGCTCATGAACCAGCAGGCTTTGATCGGCAAGCGTGTCAGGCTGTCCTGCAAAGAGTCCAGATCCACGCCGTCACGCGGATGCACGGGGATTTCGACGGCTTTCAGCTTGAGCCGCTCCAGCACCTGAAGGCAGGCATAGAACGCAGGTGCTTCGATGGCGACCAGGTCGCCGGGTTTGGTAACGCATTGCAGGCACAGATTCAGGGCTTCCATCGCGCCGTTGGTGATCACCAGTTCGTCGGCGGGCAGGCGCACGCCACTGATCATGTAGCGCAGAGCAATCTGTCGGCGCAGTTCGGAGTTCCCGGTGGTCATGTCGCTGACAATGCCCGCTGGCGTCATCGCCCGCACCGCTGAAGACATCGACTTGGCCAGGCGCGGCAATGGGTAAAGGTGCGGGCTGGGAAATGCCGAGCCGAAAGGGACGGTGTCCGGGTTCTTGAGCGAGCCAAGCACGGAAAAAATCAGGTCGCTGACGCCCAGTTCGGTGCCTTCGCTGGTGTGCCTGACCAGTTCAGGCTCGGTCAGCGCATTGGCAGCATGCTCGCGCACGTAATACCCGGAGCGTGCGCGAGCCTGAATCAGGCCTTTGTCTTCCAGCAGGTAATACGCTTTGAAGACGGTGGCGGGGCTCACCGAATAGGTGCGACTGGCAACCCTGACGGAGGGCACTTTCTCACCGGCGGGCAACACGCCGCTGCGAATCATTTCCGAAATGTCGGCGGCGAACTTTTCGTAGCGTTTCATAGAAGGCATCGGGGGCAAATGATGCCTGCATCATGAGTGAAAACCGCCTTTGCAAAACAGGGGCAAGTTATCCTGGAAAAAGCATATCAGCTGCGCTGTGTCGCTGTCGGGCTAGCCTCTGCGTCTTGAACCCCTCAAACGTATGGGTCTATGATGCTTACGTCCTGCGACCCATCGAAGGAATCACTTTTGTCCCGTTCCAGCTGGCTGCCTACGCCGCCTTAGCGCTTCGCCCCCTCGCCACACCCTGACTGCCACTGACCGCGGTCACCCGTTGCTGTGTCCGTTTGACGGTCGCCGCCACCTCCATCACTACTCATTCGAAAACCGATGCACACGTACGTCCAGCATTCGCTGCTGCGCGTCCCGCTGTGTTCGATACAGGTATTTCCATGCTCGAAAAAATCAAAGCTACGTGGTTTTCCAGCGTCCGGGCCGATGTTCTGGCCGGGCTTGTCGTTGCACTGGCCCTGATTCCAGAGGCCATTGCGTTCTCCATCATCACGGGGGTAGACCCGAAAGTCGGGCTTTACGCCTCGTTCTGTATCTGTGTGGTCATTGCTTTCGTGGGCGGCTGCCCGGCGATGATTTCCGCCGCCACAGGTGCGATGGCACTGCTGATGGTGAACCTGGTGAAAGAGCACGGTCTTCAGTATTTGCTGGCGGCCACTTTGTTGTGCGGCGTGTTGCAGATCATCGCCGGGTACTTGCGCCTCGGAGAGCTGATGCGCTTTGTTTCACGATCAGTGGTGACCGGCTTTGTGAACGCGCTGGCGATTCTGATTTTCATGGCCCAACTGCCAGAACTGACCCATGCGACCTGGCCGGTCTATGCCATGACGGCGGCGGGCCTGGCAATTATCTATCTGTTCCCGCGCCTGCCGTTGCTGGGCAAGCTGCTGCCGTCGCCGCTGGTGTGCATTCTGCTGCTCACGGCAATGTCCATTTACATGGGCCTTGATGTACGAACAGTTGGTGATATGGGCGCGATGCCTGACAGTCTGCCGGTGTTCATGTGGCCGGACGTTGCGCTGAATCTCGACACGCTGTTGATCATCCTGCCGTACTCCGCAGCTTTGGCGGTGGTGGGCCTGCTTGAGTCGATGATGACCGCAACCATTGTCGACGATCTGACCGATACCACCAGCGACAGGAATCGTGAGTGCAGAGGGCAGGGCATTGCCAATATTGCCAGTGGCCTGATCGGTGGCATGGCCGGTTGCGCGATGATCGGCCAATCAATGATCAACGTGAAGTCGGGGGGCAGAACACGACTCTCGACCCTCAGCGCGGGCTTGCTGCTGTTGATCATGATGCTGTTTCTGGGCGACTGGCTGGCGCGTATTCCAATGGCAGCGCTGGTGGCGGTGATGATCATGGTGTCGATCAGCACGTTCAGCTGGGAGTCGATCCGCAACCTTAAACAGTACCCGCTCTCGACCAATATCGTGATGGTCGTGACGGTGATCATGGTGGTAGCCACCCATAACCTCGCCTATGGCGTGCTGGTGGGGTCCCTGCTGGCCGCGATGTTCTTTGCCAGCAAGATCGCCCGTTATCTCGACGTCACTTCGCAACGCGACCCCGAGCACAGCCACCGCACTTATTACGTGACCGGTCAGGTGTTTTTTGCTTCTGCCGAGCGCTTCATGGCGTCCTTCGACCTGCGCGAAAACGTCGAAACACTCGCCATTGATCTGCGCGAGGCGCATTTCTGGGACATCACTGCGGTTGCCGCGCTGGACAAGGTGGTGCTCAAGCTGAGGAGGGCGGGTATCAGTGTGGACGTTGTAGGTATGAACCGGGCGACGGCCACGCTGGTGGATCGGTTTGGCGTGCACGACAAACCGGACGCTATCGATTCGTTGATGGGGCATTGATCCGCAGGTCCGGGTCAGCAGGGTCAGGCCGGGATTTCCAGGCGGATCACCGACCCGCCGCCAGGCCTGTTGCGCACCCCGATAGTGCCGTCATGCTCGAGGCAAATAGCCCGGGCGATGGACAGGCCAAGGCCGCTGCCTCCCGAATAGCGCGCCCGCGAACGTTCGGCGCGCCAGAAACGGTCGAACACCTGCTCAAGGTTTTCCGAGCCGAAGCCGGGCCCGCGGTCGGAGACGGTCAGTTCCATGCTCCGTGCGCGGGCCCTGCCGACAATCAGCAGTTCACCGCCCATCGCCGAGTAGCGCAGCGCATTATCGACGAGAATATTGACCACTTGGCCGATCCGGTCACGATCGGCGTTGACGGTCAGTCGTGGGGGGATGTCGATCGTCACGACAACGCCTGCTTCATCAAGCTGTGTGGCAAACCAGCTCAGGCGTTCGGCCACCAGTTTCTCAAGGGAAAATACCGTCTTGTCCAGGGTCAGCTGGCCAGCGCTGGCCAGCGAGAGAAGGTGCAGATCGCTCACCAGTTTGTTCAACTGGTTAAGTTGGCGGTGGACCATTTCCAGTTGTGCCAGATCGCGCGGGAACACTTCATCGATCATGCCCTGAATACGCCCCATGGCCGCGTTCAGTGGCGTGCGCAGTTCATGGGCGATCATCGCGCTGGACTCGCTGACCTCCAGTTCGTAACGGCCCAGCTGGGTGGTCATGGTATTGAAGTCGCTGACCAGCGCCTGTAGCTCGTCCGGGTCTTTGTCGCTCATTGGCAGGCGCGTCTTGAAGTCGCCCTGGGCGACCTGACGTGCGCCTCTGGCAATCGAAGAGAACTGGCTGGAAAGCGGGCGGGAGAACAAAAAGCCGAAAAATATGATGATAGGGATGGCCATCATCACCAGCGCTGCCAATACCCACCATTCCTTGTTGGCGATGCCCGGCAGCAGGTTTTCAATCGGGTAATACTCGAAGAACAGCTCGCGAAGCTTGACCATGTCCATGGCAGGTTCGGCCTGCAATCGTATGAACTCCGTGCGCACATCGGCTGGCATTGCCTGCAATGTGAGCCAGTCAGACACCGTGACGTGCAGCCACATGCAGAACGCGATCACGATGACCGCACCGACCGCCAGCATGCTCATGCGCATGCCGACCCAGTGCCATAAAGGTTTCTGCCGGTGTCTGAAAAAACGTCGCATGAGGCTCACCTGAATCGATAGCCGACAGAGCGGACTGTCACCAGCACATTATCCACGCCGTGAATTTCGAGTTTGCGACGCAGATTGTGCACGTGCGCATCGACAACCCTGGCCAGCGCCTCGCTGTCGGGCAGGCAGATTTCCAGCAATTCTTCGCGGGTGAAGGCTTTGGAGGGTGTTTTCAGCAAGGTCGAAAGGATCTTGAACTCGGTGGGGGTCAGGTCGAGCAGTGTGTCTGTGCCGTCGTGTCCTTCAATGATGGCGGTGACTGCATTCAGGTCCACCAGCAGGTTCTGGTAACGCAAATGGCGGTCATTACTGGCGTTCTGCTGGGAGCGGCGCAGCACCGCGTGCACACGGGCCACCACTTCCTTGGGGTTGTAGGGTTTGACCACGTAATCGTCAGCCCCGTAGCGCAATGCGCCGAGCTTTTCCGGTTCGTCGCCCATGGCCGTGACCATGATCACCGGTGTGTCGCTGCAACGGCGCACTGCCGACAGCACGTCCGTACCACTGACCAGCGGCAGCATGACGTCCAGCAGAATCAGGTCGGGTTTCCACTGGCGATGCATATCGATACCGCGCTGCCCGTTTTCGGCCAGCCCTACGCTGAACCCGTCACGACGCAGATAAGCCTCGAGAATGCTGGCGCTGTCGGCATCGTCTTCGACGATCAGAATGCGTTTTCCTGACACAAGAATGCCTCTTGATCAAATCTTGATAATTCACGAACGGTTTATTGAAAGTCGACGTTCAGGATTGCGTCCAGAGCCCACTGTCGCGGACAGATCCTATGCTGATGAGTACACCGCTGTCCAAGCGTATCCGCAACCTCGGATGCTGTTGCCTGGCTATGCTGCTGAGCCTGATTTTTTCGGGTTGCTCGTTGATTCCCGAGTATCAGCGCCCGGCCTTGCCGGTTCCTGCAGACCAGTTGTCTGCTGTCGTCCCGGCCGGTGATGCGTCCATTGCCATCGCGCTGACCGCTGACGAAGAAGCGCTGGCTGCCGAGCTGTCGCCAAAGGGTGAACTGCGGGTTCTGTTGCAATCAGCCCTGACGTTCAACCGCGATTTTCGCGTGGCGGTGCTGAGAGTGGATGAAGCCAGGGCGATGCGCGGCATAACCCGTGCCGATCGTTTCCCGACGATTGCAGCAGGCGTCCAGCGTAACCGTCAACACTTCGATAATGCGGCTGCCGATGAGCGTTACGGCCAGGACCTTTCCATCGCATCGGTGGGCGTCTCGGACTTTGAGCTGGATTTTTTTGGGCGCGTGCGCAGCCTGTCCGAGGCCGCGCGGCATGATTATCTGGCCAGCACGTATGGCCAGCAGGCGGCGCGCAGTGCGCTGGTTGCCGAAGTGGCTCGCGCCTGGCTGGCCGAGCGTCTGGCCGCCGCCGTGCAGCAGGATGCGCAGACCGTTCATGATGCCCGGCTGATGCTGGTAAAGGCGGCCGAAGAGCAGCAGCGCCAGGGTGCCATTTCACTCGACGATCTGATGGCGCAGCGCCTTGATACCTTGACTGCACAGCAACAGGTGCAGGATGCGCTAAGCGATCACGCGAATGCTTCCCAGGCTTTGCTGCTGCTCACCGGCTACTCGGCAGTTTTGCCAGCCACCACGCCGGATACGCCGGCGCTGACCGCCGCGCTGGTCGAGCCCCCGGCCTGGCTGTCGAATCTGCCGTCTCAGCGTTTGCTTGAGCGATTTGATATTCGTCAGCGCGAAGAAGCACTCAAGGCCAGCAACGCCAATATTGGTGCCGCCCGTGCTGCATTCTTTCCGTCCATAAAACTCAGTACCAGCGTAGGTCTGCAAAGCGACAGTCTGCGCACGCTGTTCAGCAATGGCAGCGGTACCTGGCTGTTCTCCCCGCAACTGAACCTGCCGTTGTTCGACGGCGGGCGTAATCAGGCCAACCTGGATCTGGCGCATGTGCGCCAGCAGATCGCGGTCGCCGAGTATGAAAAAGCCATTCAAAACGCCTTCCGTGAAATGGCCGGTGTGCTGACCCGTCGTCAGCAGGCCCTGGGCCATGTTCGCAACGAGATCGAGCGCGTCGCGCTGGTCCAGGAAAAAGTGCGCCGCCTGTCCTTCGAACTCAATGCCGGTGCTACCGAACGCACGGCATTGCTGGGCTCCACCATCCGTATCGCCGAAGCCGATGCAGCCGGTCGCAAGTCACTCGATGAGCTGCAACAAAACCGGATCGACCTGTTTCGAGTGCTTCGCGGCGCAGAACCGACAACCCCACCTCAATCCTGAATGAAACCGGAGTATCACCATGAGTCCTGAAATCGCTCGTCCTCACGTTCGTCCTGCACTGCTCAAGCCTGCACTTGGCGTGTTGATCGCCTCAGTGGCCATGACACTGGTCGGTCAGGCCTGTGCTCAGGACAGCGCGTCCACGCAAAGCCAGTCTATTTTCGGCGACAGGTTCAACGTCAATTTCGGCCTCGGCATGGCCGTGCTGCCACGCTACATGGGGGCCGATGAATACCGCAGTCAGGTGTTGCCGATGCTCACTGTCCAGCGCGGTATCTTTTTTGCGGATACCGCACGGGGAGTGGGGCTGCAATGGCAGTCCGATTCCGGGTTCGGGGCCAGCGCAGCGCTCAACTACGATTTCGGCCGCACCGAGAAAAACAGTACAAACCGCCCTGGTTCCAATGAGCTCATAGGGATGGGCACCGTCAAGGGGGCAACGGTTGGCGACTTCATGATCTCTCAACAGCTCACGCCATGGTTGTCGGCCAGTGCCGAGGCCGAACTGCGTGTGGCCGGTGAAAAGCGTGGCAACCGTTACCGCTTGGGTTTTGAGGGCATCGCCTACCACAGCCAGACCGATACGGTGACGCTGGATATCGATGCGCATGCCGGTGACGGCCGTTACAACCAGACCTACTTCGGTGTGAGCCCGATCCAGAGTCAGCGCACCGGCTTTTCCAGATTCACGGCAGACAGCGGGATTTACGCGTACTCGGCTGCGCTCGCCTGGCAGCACACCTTTGATGCCCACTGGTCAACCGTTGCAAGCGTCGGGGTGACTCACTACACCGATCAGACCCGCGGCAGCCCGCTGGTCGAGACCGATGCTGAAGGCAGCGGTTTGATTGCCTTGAACTACGCCTTCTAAAGGGGTGAAGCCTGCCATGCGATTACATCCCGATGGGTTTCCTGATCTACAGCGATGTGTTTTACACGCTTGCAGTATCGTAATGATCGCCCTGATGGTCAGTGGGTGCAGCGATAAACATACGGCCAGCGTCTCGGCCATCCGTGCCGTCAAGGTTGAAGCTGCACGGGCAGGAGAGGGAACCACGGTGCGCTTTATCGGCACCGTTCGGCAGCAGGAGCGCGCCAGTCTGGCGTTTGAATCGGCAGGCACCCTGACAGAGCTGCGGATCGACATTGGCGATACCGTTGAAAAGGATCAGGTGCTCGCCAGCATTGACCGACAGCCTGCGCAGCTGCGTCTGCAAGAGGCGCAGGCCAGTCTGCGTCTGGCCAGAGCGCAGGCGGTTGAACGTGAGCTTAATTATCAGCGTCAGAAGCGTCTGCTCGCGGCAGGCAGTGTCGCCCAGAGTGTGGTCGAGTCGGCCCTGGCATCCAGCGAGCAAGCCAAAGCCGAGCAGGTCCGGGCCCAGGCCGAACAGGCTCTGGCCCATCGCGAGCTGGACCGCACCCGTTTGATCGCACCCTTTGCCGGGCGAGTAGTCGCACGGCATGCACAGCCGCGCACCGTGTTGCCCGCCGGGCAAGTGGTGCTGGACATCGAATCCGCTGCAGGGCAGGAGGTGGTGGCTGCTGTTCCGCTGGCGCTTGCCGAAACCCTCAAACCTGGTGACCTGGCCAGAGCCTCCAGCACGGCAGATGGCACTTCAGGGTTTGATCTGGCACTTGAAGGCATCTCACCCCGTGCCGATGACGGGCTGGTCAGAACGGCTGTGTTTCGTGTGCTGCGGCCTGCCAGCAGATTGCCCAGCGGCGTCACGCTGCTGGTGCAGATGCATCCCGATACCGGCACACAGCCCTTGTCGGTCCCGGTCCAGGCGTTATGGATGGGCACCGGCAGCAACTCCGCCGAGGTCTTTGTTTACCAGCCAGGCGGAACAGTCGCCCTGCGCTCTGTTTCGCTGGGTACGGTTAAAGATGGCCGGGCGCTGATCGCCAGCGGCCTGGCTGTCGGGGAGCGAGTGGTTACTGCCGGCGCGGCTTTCCTGCAGGACGGCGAGACCGTCACCCTGTTTCAGCCTGGCACACGCTTGACCGGGGGCACGCAATGAGTCTTACCTACCGCGCAATGAGCGCGAGCCGCCTGACCCTGTTTGCGGCCTTCCTGATTTTGCTGGCCGGTGTCGCGACCTTTTTGGGGTTTCCGTCGCAGGAAGAACCTTCGGTTACGGTTCGCGACGCACTGGTCAGCGTATCCCTGCCAGGACTCTCCACCGAGCGGACGGAAGAGCTGCTTGCCAGGCCACTCGAAGAACGCATCCGTGAACTGGCCGAGATCAAGAACATTGTCACCACGGTCCAGCCAGGCCGGGTGATTGTGCAAGTCATGGCGTATGACACCATCAAGGATCTGGGGCTGCTGTGGCAACGACTCCGGGCGAAGGTCAGCGAAACCAACGGCGTTTTCCCGGCCGGTACCCAAGGGCCCTTTGTGGACGATGATTTCGGTCGCGTGGCAGTGGCTTCCGTTGCGTTGACGGCGCCGGGTTTTACCATGAGCGAGATGCGCGCGCCGATAAAACGCCTGCGCAATCAGCTTTATGAGCTCAAGGGTGTCGATCAGGTCGAGCTGTATGGCCTGCAGGACGAGCGAATCTACCTCGACTTCGATCACCAGACCCTGGCGGCAGCCGGACTTTCGCCGCAACAGTTGCTCCAGCAATTGCAAAACCGCAACCTGATCGCGCCGGGAGGCAACCCGGTCATCGGGCAACAGAGCACCACGCTCTCGGTCAGCGGCGAGGTGCTGTCGCTGGATCAGCTTCGTCAGTTTCCCGTGCAGTTGCCTGGCGGACAGATGGTAGCGTTGCATGACCTGACCCGAATATCGGTGAGCCCTGTCGACCCGCCGGAAACCGAAGCGATCTATCAAGGGCAGGATGCTGTGGTGCTGGCCGCTTCGATGCAGCCAGGGCTCAATGTCCAGACGTTCGGTGCCGCTCTGCGCAAAAAGCTCGGTGAGCTGGAACAACAACTTCCAGCGGGTTTTACCCTGCACATCGTGACTTTTCAGTCCAGCGTGGTTCAGCACGAAATGAACAAGATGTATCACGTCATGGCCGAAACGGTCGTTATCGTGATGTGTGTGGTCATGCTGTTTCTGGGCTGGCGTACCGGCCTGGTGGTCGGGGTGATTGTGCCCCTGACCATCCTGACTACATTGCTGGTCATGCGCTCGCTGGGGATCGAGCTGCAGACGGTGTCGATTGCCGCGATCATCCTGGCCCTCGGCTTGCTGGTGGACAATGGCATTGTCATCGCCGAGGACATCGAGCGGCGTCTGCACGCCGGGGAGGACCGACGGCGGGCCTGCGAGGAAGCCGGGCGCACGTTGATGATCCCTTTGCTGACCTCGTCACTGGTCATTGTGCTGGCGTTTTCGCCGTTCTTTCTGGGGCAGACCAGCACTAACGAATACCTGCGTTCGCTGGCGATTGTGCTCGCCACCACGCTGATCAGCTCGTGGCTGCTCAGCATCACCGTGACGCCCCTGTTATGCTTTTACTTCGCCAAGGCACCGGCAGTCTCGGGTGCGACTGACAACGCCGATGAGTATGCATCGGTGTTCTATCGAGGCTATCGAAAAGTCATCGAGAGTCTGCTGAATCACTCCTTGATCTTCATCGCCAGCATGCTGGGATTGCTGACAGTTGCGGTCGTCGTGCTGACCCAGGTGCCTTATGACTTTCTGCCCAAGTCCGACCGCATGCAGTTCCAGATTCCGCTGGTGCTGGAACCCGGCAGCAGCTCGCGTGCCACGTCTCAGGCCGTGCGCGATATCAGTCAGTGGCTGAGCAGCGATCAGGACGTCAAACACAGCATCGGCTATGTCGCCAATGGCGGACCGAGAATTGTTCTGGGTCTCAATCCGCCTCTGCCTGCGCCGAATATTGCCTACTTCACGGTCAGTGTGCGTGACGGTGCCAACCTTGATGCAGTCATTGAGCGAACCCGGCATTTCATCCTGACTCAGCACCCCGAAGTCGAAGCGCAGCCCAAGCGGTTTTCCATGGGCACCACCGAAGCCGGGATTGCGGTCTACCGGGTCATTGGTCCTGACGAAAAAGTGCTGCGAAATATTGCCCGCAAGATCGAGCAAGCCTTGTCGGCATTGCCCGGAACCCTGGACGTACGCGATGACTGGCGTACCCGGCTGCTGCGTTACGACGTAGTCGTCGATCAGTACAAGGCGCTGCATGCCGGTGTTTCCACTCAGGATATCGCTCAGGCCCTGCAACTGAGGAACAACGGGCTGTCTGTGTCATCGCTGCAGGATGGCGAAACGGCTGTGGCGATTGTGGCTCGTGAGCAGGGCACACCGATTACGCCTGCCAATGATCTGGACAGCACGTTGATTTACCCGGCTTCCGGGGCGGCACCGCTGATGTTGTCCGCCATCGCGACGGTCGAGCCCCAGGCCGAGGCATCGACCATTCAGCGCCGCAACCTGGAGCGTGCGATTACTGTGGTCGGACACAACCCGTCTTTGACCGCCACCTCGATCATTGAGCATCTGGCACCACAGATTGCGACGCTCAACATGCCAGCGGGGTATCGCATCGAACTGGGTGGCGAAATAGAGGATTCTGCCGAAGCCAACCAGGCGCTTCTGCAATACATGCCGCACGCGCTGGTGGCGATGCTGTTGTTGTTCGTGTGGCAGTTCAATTCGTTTCGCAAGTTGCTGATCGTCATCTCCAGTGTGCCTTTTGTGCTCATCGGCGTGGCGTTGGCCCTGGTGCTCACCGGATACCCGTTCGGCTTCATGGCGACCTTTGGACTGCTGTCGCTGGCCGGCATTATTGTCAACAATGCGGTGTTATTGCTCGAACGCATTGAGGTTGAGCGCGGGCACGGGCTGTCGGTTCGTGATGCGGTGGTCAACGCAGCGATCAAGCGGTTGCGGCCGATCGTGATGACCAAACTGACCTGCATCATCGGCTTGGTCCCACTGATGCTTTTTGCCGGCCCGCTCTGGGAGGGTATGGCGATCACGATCATGGGCGGGCTGGCGTTGGGCACGCTGGTGACGCTGGGGTTGATCCCGATTCTGTATGGGCTGCTGTTTGACACGTTTGAACGCTGGCGTACCGCGAGTTGACTCATTACGGCCGGTGTTTGTGTAAGGTATGGTCCTGAAAACCTCGACGAACCAAACACAAGGACGGAACAACATGCGCTCATTCTCCCGCTCGCCACTGGCAGCTCATCTCGCTTTGGCGCTTGCGCTGACAGCTCTGGCACCAGCGGCCATGGCCGAACCGCACAAGGCGATTCAGGCCGATGCCGAGCAATACAAGGACGAAGCCTTGAAGCTGCTGGAGGGTCTGGTAAACATCGATTCAGGCTCCGGGTATGTACCGGGCCTGACCAAAGTCAGTGACATCGCGATTGAAGAACTGAAAAAGCTCGGTGCCACCATCGAGCTCGTTCCGAATACACCAGAGGCCAGCAATCATGTAGTTGCGACCCTGAAAGGCACCGGCAAGGCGAAGATTCTGCTGATGGCACATATGGATACCGTGTTCAAGGAAGGCTCTGCGGCCGAGCGTCCGTTTCATATCAAGGACGGTCGTGCCTATGGCCCTGGTGTTATGGATGACAAGGGCGGCATCGTTGCTGCTATCTATGCTCTGAAGGTGCTGCACAACCTGAAATTCACCGACTACGCACAGATCACAGTATTGCTCGACGCCAGCGAAGAAACCGGTTCAGGCGTCGCTACCGAGCTGATCAAGAAAACAGCGAAAGAGCATGACGTGACGCTCAATCTGGAGCCGGGTCGTCCTGCTGATGGTCTGGTGGTGTGGCGCAAGGGTTCTGCGACGGCACTGGTCGAAGTCAAGGGCAAAGCCTCGCATGCGGGCGTTGCGCCGGAACTGGGGCGTAACGCTGCCACCGAGGTTGCGCATCAGATCCTGCAACTCGGCAAACTGGGCGACGAGGAGAAGAAAACCACCGTCAACTTCACCGTGCTCAAGGCGGGTGATCGCACCAACGTGATTCCTGATCAGGCCAGCGCCAAGGCCGACGTGCGTGCCGCAGTGCCGGAGGAGTTCGATCGCGTCGAGCAGGACCTGGCCAGGGTGTCGGCCAACAAACTGGTGCCTGACACCGAGGTCAAGACCAGTCTGGTCCGTGGCTTGCCGCCAATGCCGCAGACCCCGCAGTCCGATGCTTTGGTCGCTATGGCACAGGGCATCTATGGTGAACTGGGGCGCACCCTGACCATCGAGGGCAGCGGCGGGGCGGCTGATTCAAGTTTGTCTGCCAGCGTAGGAACGCCAACACTGGATGGTTTCGGCATCGTCGGTGGCAACATTCATACGCCTGAAGAGTACGCCGAGGTGGGCAGTGTCGCGCCACGGATCTATCTGCTGTCACGGATGATCATGAAGTTGTCCGGGCAACATTGATTCGAAAAGCCTCCCGCGCAGGGTAATGAGAAGTGTTTTCCGCACGCTTCTCGTTTCTCGCGCTCCGCATTGGAACAATAAGCAGTTAGATTGTGTATAACGATGAGCGCAAGGCGCGGGAGGCTGTAGAGTCGATGACGCGCTTTTAAACAGATACAAGACTGCAGAGCCCCCGATAATGCATACAACGGGAGGCGGCTGGAATAGCGGTTCATTGTCGGGTATTTGCCGACAACTAGTTGTCATGACCCATCCCCGTGTTTACTCATGCGTCACATTGCAGGATTTGACCGATAACCTGCAGCCTCTTTGTTTACACCTTAGCGATACAGAAAAGCTGTCGTTGCGGCTCCAGAGCCTTGGAGGGTCAGCGTGCTTTCACCTGTTTCCTTTAAACCATGGCCATTTTATCAGTGCGTCCGCGGCCTTGGCGCGAGCCGGTTTTCGCGCGCTGGCCGGTTGGTATTTCTGTATATATTTAATTATGACCTTAATACCATGTCGAAAAGATAGGCTGTCCCCTGTCAAGACTAAGCACACGATCCTTTGACGCGAGCTAGAGGTCGGTACTGTCAAAATCAACTTCAAAAAAAGTTCAACAAATCGGATACAGGGTCGATACAAATATTTGACGTCATGATGATGGCGTTCTAATATTGCCCACCTTTTGATATCAATATGCTACTGCAAGGACGCACCGTGTACCCTCATGCTCCCAGAGTGGCCCTGCTGCTCATGCTCGCCATCGCGTCTTTCCCCTTGTTTGCAGCCAGCCCTCCCGCCAGTTTGCCAGGCGAACAAGACCTTATTCGTGATCGTCAGGACCGCTTGCTAGAAGAGCAACGCCGTCGTCTTGAAGAACTCAAGGACCTGCCGGGCAAGCAAGCTGTACCCGCGGCACCAGGCGCGCCTGTCGACACCCGCTGCTTCACCATCCAGCGTATAGAGCTCAAGGGCGCTGATTCACTGTCGTCTGCCGAGCGTGATGAGCTGATTGCGCCTTATCAAGGCAAGTGTCTTGGCGTCGCCCAGCTCAACGAGTTGCTGAAAGTCATCACCGATCATTACCTTGAAAAAGGCCTGGTGACGACTCGCGCCTATCTGCCGCAACAGGACCTGTCCACAGGCGACCTGCAAGTGCTGGTCATTGAAGGCAAGCTGGAACATCTGCGCGGCGATGCTGCCAGCGGCCTGTCGGCGCGTGAGCTGGCCATGACCTTTCCCGGCAGGGAAGGCGAGATGGTCAACCTGCGCGAAATCGAGCAGATGGTCGATCAGCTCAACCGTCTGCCGTCCAATCAGGCACAGATGGAGCTGACCCCCGGCCAGGTCGTCGGCGGCAGCGATGTGGTGGTCAAGAACACTCCGCAAAAACCGTGGCGGGCTAACCTGTCGCGTACCAACGAGGGGCAGCGCAGCACCGGTGAGCAGCAATGGAACGCCGGGCTTGAATGGGACAATCCGCTGGGGCTGGCCGACCAGTTCAGCCTGCGCGGCGGCCACGATGCGATCAGCGACCGGCAGAAAGCCTCGCGCAATGCCTCGCTTGCCTACAGCTTGCCCTGGGGCTGGTGGACATTCAGCTATCTGTACAACACCAGCGAATACCGCTCGGTGGCCCAGGCCTCGAACATCAACTTCAAGCAGGACGGCGACAGCCAGAACCACCAGTTCAAGGCCGAGCGTGTCGTGTACCGCGACGCGCTGAGCAAGACCTCGCTCAATGCCGGTTTGTCCTACCTGCGCACCAACAATTATGTAGAAGACAGCAAACTGGCGCTCAGCAGCAACCGCATCACCGAGGCGCAGTTCGGCATCAACCACGGTCGGCGGGTCGGTTCGGCGTTCATCAACATCGACCTGGGCATGCAGCAGGGTATCGGCGCGCTGGATGCGCAGGGCAGCCATGATCCTGGCCCTGGCCAGGCCGATGCGCGTTATCGCAAATACACCGGCACTCTCAGCTACTTGCACCCCTTTCAACTGTGGGGCGAGAACCTGAGCTTCACCAGCCTGGCCACCGGGCAGCGCAGCGAAGATGTGTTGTTCAGCTCGCAACGTACCAGCCTGGGCGGGTCGTCGTCGGTGCGCGGTTACAAGGATGAGTTTCTGTCTGGCGACAGCGGCGGTTACTGGCGTAATGAAGTACGCCTGACCCGCCCGGTCACGCTGGACTGGCTGCGCCCGGTGTTCGCCGAGTATGGCGCGGCTGCCGGTTACGACCAGGGCGTGATCCGCAACGACCGTTACAACGGCGACCAGCATGGCCGCTTGTCGAGCAATTCGTTCGAGCTGTTTACCCGAGGCCAGCACGTTGCGGCCTCAGTGACCTTCGCTCGTTCCCTGGAACGTCCTGATGTGATCGAGCGCGAAGCACCGATCTATTTCCGTATGGATTTCTTCCTTTAACAACGCTGTTTTCAATCACACTGTATCGAGGTTGCCCACATGGACGTTCACCAACTGGCTCTGCTTGCTCGTCAGCCTTCTGCTGTGCTGATTGAGCGCCAGTCCTTTTGGGGAATGCCCAAACGCGGCCTCGCGCTGATCCTGGCCAATGCCCTGTTCTGGCAGCCGCTGCTGGTTCAGGCCGAAGGCATCGTGGTCAGTGGGCCGAATACCAGCCTTAGCCAGGCGGGCAATGGCGTGCCTATCGTCAACATTGCCGCGCCCAATGCCACCGGCCTGTCGCATAACCAGTATCAGCAGTTCAACGTCGACAGCCAAGGCGTCATCCTCAACAACTCCACGAACCAGACCCAGAGCACGCAACTGGGCGGGATCATTGTCGGTAACTCCAACCTGCGTGGAACGGCCGCTACCACCATTCTTAACGAAGTGGTCGGGGCCAACGCCAGCCAGCTCAGGGGCTACACGGAAGTGGCCGGCCAAGCGGCGCGGGTCATTGTCGCCAACCCGTATGGCATCAGTTGCAACGGCTGCGGTTTCATCAATACCCCGCAGGTCACGCTGACTACCGGCAAACCGGTGCTGGATGCCAACGGGCAGTTGCAGCGTTTCAATGTGCAGGGCGGCAGCATATCCATTGATGGCGTGGGGCTGAACGCAGACAACGTCGACCAGTTCGACATCATCACCCGCAGCGCGAAGATCAATGCCGAGCTGCACGCCAAGCGCCTCAACATCATTGCCGGTCGTAACGATGTCGACGCGCAGACCCTCAATCCCACGGCCCTGCCTGACGATGGCAGTGCCAAACCGGAACTGGCCGTCGACAGCTCGGCGCTGGGCGGGATGTATGCGGGCGCGATCCGTCTGGTGGGCACCGAGGCAGGCGTCGGGGTCAGGCTTGCGGGAAATCTTGCGGCCAGTGGCGGCGATATCCAGATTGATGCCAACGGCCATTTGAGCATGACGCAGACCGCGGCAAGCGGCGCTGTCACGGCCAGGGCCAACAGTGCCGAAGTCAACGGCCCGGTCTATGCGGGGTCGTCATTGACCATGAGCACCGCGGGCGATCTCACCACCCGGCAGAACGTCGCCGCACGCGATGCGCTGAGCCTTTCCGCAGGCGGACAACTCAACAACTCGGCGGTGATCGAGGCGGGCGTCAATGCCGACAATAGCCGTAATGGTTCGGGTGATGTAACGCTTTCTGCCAACGGGTTGACCAACAGCGGCAGCATAACCGCCAGTCGCGCCTTGCAGGCCACCATTACCCAGACCCTGAACAACCAGGGTGCCACACTGAACGGGCAGTCCAGCACGCGCATCGTGGCTACAGCCGTCGACAATCGTCAGTCGGGCCGAATTCTGAGCCAGGGCGGCACTGTCGACATCAATGCGTCTCAGGTGCTCAACAGCCAGAGCGGGCTGATCAGCAGCAATGGCACTATGACCATCACTGCGGGTTCGCTAGACAACAGCCAGCAGGGAAAATTGTCCAGCAGCAGCGGCTTGTCTGCCCGTATTTCCGGGCAACTGCTCAACCAGCTGGGGCTTATCAGCGCCAATGGCGATCTGCTGCTCAACGCGGCAAGTGTGGACAACCGCAGCGCGGAAATCTCCAGCCTTGGCAGCATGACCTCGACGGTGGGGCAGTTCAACAACAGCGAAAAAGGTCGCCTGCTGGCCAACGGCGCGTTGCAGTTGACGTCCGACCACCTGAACAACCAGAACGGCTCGGTGGCCGGGCAACAGGGCGTACAACTGAACCTGGGGCAACTGACCAATACCGGAAGCGGCAGCGTTTACGGCAAAAACAGTCTGAACCTGGCCGTCAGCGGCGCGTTGAACAATGACCAAGGCACACTGCGCAGCGATAGCACCCTGGATGTGCGTGCAGCGTCTCTGAGCAACAACACCGGCAGCGTGACCAGTGCCGGCAAGGCGTCAGTCAGCACGAGCGGTGCGGTGGTCAACCGCGGCGGGCAGATCATCAGCGATGCGGGGCTGACGTTGAACAGCGCCAGCCTGGACAACAGCCAGAGCGGGCGTATTGCCGGTAATGGTCTGACACTCACCACCGGTACCTTCGATAACCATCAGGACGGTCGCCTGACCAGTACCGGCGCACTCCAGCTGAACGCCGGGCTGGTCAACAACAGCGATGCCGGTCGTATTGCCAGCGCCATGGCCCTGACTGTCGTAGTCACCGGCCTGAATCAGACCAACGACGGTCGTCTGTATGGCAACAGCGATGTCAGCCTCGACCTGAGCAACGGCCTGTTGACTAACCAGGGCGGCCTGATCAATGCGCCGGGCCAGTTACTGCTGAAAAACCTGAACGTGGTCAACAACCAGAGCGGCAAGATATCCAGCGCCAACGGTTTCACGCTGGCGGCTACTTCGCTGGACAATACCGACGGTTCACTGCTCAGCGACAAGGCACTCGTTGTAAGCATCAACAAGCTGCTGACCAACCTTCGAGGTCTGGTTTCTGCGACCGGTCTCGATCTGACGGCCGGATCACTGAACAACCGCAACGGCGAAACTTCCAGCCTTGGCAGCCTGACGGCTTCCGTCGGGCAGTTCGATAACCGTGAAAAAGGTCGTCTGCTGGCCAACGGCGCGCTGCTGTTGACTGCGGATGGCTTGAATAACCTGAACGGGGTTGTTTCCGGTCAGCAAGGCGTGCGGTTGAATCTGGGGCAGATGAACAATACCGGCGGTGGCAGCGTTTACGCTAAAGATGCTCTGAATCTGACGCTGGGCGGTGTGTTGGTAAATGATCAGGGCGTGGTGCGCAGTGATGGCACTATGGACCTTAAAGCAGCGGGTCTGGCCAACACTAATGGCAGCGTGACCAGTGCTGGAACAGGCGTGCTCAACTTCAACGGCGCGGTTGCCAATCAGGGCGGGCAGGTAGTCAGTGATGCACAACTGACGCTCACCAGTGGCAGCCTCGACAACAGCCAGCGCGGGCGTATTGCCGGTAACGGTGTGGTGCTGAGCACCGGTGCGTTCAATAACCAGCAGAGCGGGAGTCTATCAAGCACTGGGGCCATGCGCCTGACGGCAGGGCAGGTCGACAACAGCGCTGCAGGTCGTATCGCCAGCGCCATGGCCCTGACTGCTGTGGTGACTGGTCTGAATCAAACCAGCGATGGCCGTCTGTATAGCAACAGCGATGTCAGCCTGGACATGAGCAACGGTCTGCTCAACAACCAGAGCGGGCAGATATCCGCTCCCGGTCAGTTGCTGCTGAAAAACCTGAACGTGGTCAACAACCAGAGCGGCAAGATATCAAGCGCCAACGGCTTCACGCTGGCGGCCACTTCGCTGGACAACACTGACGGCTCGCTGGTCAGCGACAAAGCGTTGATCGTGCGTATCGCTCAGCTGCTGACCAACCTGCGCGGGCAGATCTCCGCCAACGGCGTCACCCTGAGCGCCGCAGCGTTGGATAACCGCAACGCCGAACTGTCCAGCCTGGGCAGCCTGACGGCCACCATAGGCCAGTTCGATAATCGCGAAAAAGGTCGCCTGCTGGCCAATGGCGCGCTGCTATTGACCGCGGGCGGCTTGAATAACCTGAACGGGATCGTTTCCGGGCAGCAGAGCGTGCAACTGAACCTGGGCCAACTGAACAATACTGGTGGGGGCAGCGTTTTTGCCAAAAGCAGTCTTGGTCTGACCGTCAGCGGGACACTGAAGAATGATCAGGGTGTGCTGCGCAGCGACGGTTCACTGACCGGGAGTGCAGCCTCGCTGGCCAACAGCGCGGGCAGCATCAGCAGCGCCGGGGTCGCATCGATCAGTATCAATGACGGCGTCGTCAACCAGGGCGGGCAGATCCTCAGTGATGCACAACTGACGCTTGTCAGCGGCAGTCTCGATAACAGTCAGAGCGGGCGTATTGCCGGTAATGGTCTGACACTCACCACTGGCGCGTTCGACAACCATCAAGACGGTCGCCTGACCAGTACCGGCGCACTCCAGTTGAATGCAGGGCTGGTCAACAACAGCGATGCCGGTCGTATCGCCAGCGCCATGGCGCTGAGCGCTGTGGTCACCGGCCTGAATCAGACCAACGATGGCCGTCTGTATGGCAACAGCGATGTCAGCCTCGACCTGAGCAACGGCCTGCTGACTAACCAGGGCGGCCTGATCAATGCGCCGGGCCAGTTGCTGCTGAAAAACCTGAACGTGGTCATCAACAACCAAGGCGGTGAAATATCCAGTGCCAACGGTTTTACACTGGCAGCCAACTCGCTGGATAACACGGACGGCTCGCTGCTCAGCGACAACGCTCTCGTTGTGCGCATCGATCAGTTGCTGACCAACCTGCGCGGCAAGATTTCCGCCAATGGCCTCAATCTGAGTGCTGCAACGCTGGACAACCGCAGCGCGGAAATTTCTAGTCTGAGCACCCTGACTGCCAACATCGGCCAGTTCGACAACAGCGCGAAAGGGCGTCTGCTGGCCAACGGCAAAATGCTGCTGACAGCCGATAACCTGAATAACCAGAACGGCGTGGTTTCCGGACAGCAGGGCGTTCAGCTGAATCTGGGACAGCTGAACAACTCCGGCGCTGGCAGCGTTTATGCAAAAAACACACTGGGTTTGACTCTCACCGGGGCATCGAATAACGATCAGGGCGTGCTGCGCAGTGACGGCACGCTGGACCTGAAAGCAGCTTCTCTGGCCAACACCGGCGGTCGAGTCACCAGCGCCGGTGCTGCCACGTTGAAAGTTGATGCTGCCGTCGTCAACCAGGGCGGGCAGATCATCAGTGATGCAGGTCTGACGCTTTCCAGCGGCAGCCTGGATAACAGCCAGAGTGGTCGCATTGCGGGCAATGGTCTGGCACTCACCACCGGTACCTTCGATAACCATCAGGACGGTCGCCTGACCAGTACCGGCGCACTCCAACTGAATGCCGGGCTGGTCAACAACAGCGATGCCGGTCGCATTGCCAGCGCCATGGCACTCACCGCTGTGGTCACCGGCCTGAATCAGACCAACGACGGTCGTCTGTATGGCAACAGCGATGTCAGCCTCGACCTGAGCAACGGCGTACTGACTAACCAAGGCGGCCTGATCAACGCGCCGGGGCGGTTGCTGCTGAAAAACCTCACGGCGGTCAACAACCGGAACGGCGAAATTTCCAGTGCCAATGGCTTCACGCTGGCCGCGACCACGCTGGATAACACCGAAGGTTCGGTGATCAGCGACAAAGCCTTGATCGTGCGTGTCGCCCAGTTGCTGACCAACCTGCGCGGCCTGATTTCCGCCACCGGTGTCGAGCTGAGTGCCGCGACGCTGGACAACCGCAACGCGGAGCTCTCCAGCCTTGGAGAGCTGACCGCAACCGTCGGCCAGTTCGATAACAGCGGCAAGGGCCGTTTACTGGCCAATGGTGCGTTGCTGCTCAACGCCGACAGCCTGAACAACCAGAGCGCTGGTGCCGTTTCCGGCCAGCAGAGCGTGCAGTTGAACGTCGGGCAACTGATCAACACGGGCGGTGGCAGCGTCTACGCCAAAAACAGTCTGGGTCTGAAAGATACGGGCGTCCTAAGCAACGATCAAGGGACATTGCGCAGCGATGGCACGCTGGCGTTGAGCGCCGCTTCTCTGGGCAATACTGCCGGTAGTATCACCAGCTCCGGGGCCTCGTCCCTGACGGTCGATGGTTCGGTCGTGAACCGCGGCGGGCAGATTCTCGGCGATTCAACGCTGGTGCTCACCAGTGGCAGTCTCGACAACAGCCAGAACGGGCGTATCGCCGGCAAGGGCGTGAAGCTTGTCACCGGTGCCTTTGACAATCAGCAAGGCGGCCGCCTGACCAGTACCGGAACCCTCCAGCTCGATGCCGGGCTGGTCAATAACAGTGACGCCGGGCGTATCGCCAGCGCCATGGCCCTGACTGCCGTGGTCACCGGTCTGAATCAGACCAACGATGGCCGTCTGTACGGCAACAGTGACGTCAGTCTCGATTTAAGCAAAGGCGTGCTGAACAACGACGGCGGTCTGATTACCGCGCCGGGCCAGTTGCTGCTGAAAAATCTCAATGCAGTCAGCAACCGCAGCGGTGAAATTTCCAGCGCCAACGGCTTCACCCTGGCCGCTACGTCGCTGGACAACACCGCAGGCTCGGTGCTCAGCGACAAAGCGCTGATTGTGCGTGTTGATCAACTGCTGACCAACCTGCGTGGCCTGGTGTCCGGCAACGGTATCGATCTGGCGGCCAATGAGCTGAATAACAACAGCGGCAGCCTGAGCAGCGATGCCGACCTGCTGGTAAACGTCACTGGCCAGCTGTCGAGCCGCAGCGGCGAGCTGACCAGCGCCGGTAACACGATCCTGAATGCGCTGAGCCTCGATAATGCCGCTGGCCAGGTCATGGCTGACCGGTTCCTGAAACTGGTCATCACTGAAACCATCGACAATCAGGCCGGAACGCTGGGCGCAGGGCAGGGTATCGACATCGGTGCCGCGAGTCTGGACAACCGCCAGTCCGGTGCACTGGTCACAGATGGCCAACTGACTCTGAAACTGACCGGCGCACTGGACAATCGCACGGGTGGCAGCCTGCAAGCCAAGGGCTTGATGGACCTGTCGAGCAAGACGCTGGACAACCGCGGCGGCCGTATTGCCGCGCAGAACCTGCTGATCGTGCATAGCGACAGCGTGGACAACCGTGGCGGTTCGATTCGTGCCGAGAAAGGCCTGCAGCTGTTCGTCGATGCCCTCGACAATAGCCAGACCGGCCTGAGCACCACGCAAAAAGGCCTGATCAACAGCAATGCCGGTCTTGAACTGGTTGGCACGCATCTGGATAACCAGAACGGTCTGCTCAACGCTGCTGGCCTGATGCAGTTGCAGGTCGACAGCGCTCTCAACGGCAGCGGTCGTATCGCCAGTCAGGCCGACATGGTCGCCAACATCGCCAATCTGACCCAGCAGGGTGGCGAACTGGTTGCGCAGGGCAATCTGACCCTGACCGGCAAAACCCTCGACAACCGGTCGGGCGGCCTGGTGGGCTCTACAAAAGCGCTGAAAATCGAGGTTGCCGACATCGACAACAAGGCCGGTGAGCTGTCCAGCCAGATCGGTGTGGACATCATTGGTCAAACGCTCGACAACAGCGACGGCGGCAAGGTCCTGGCCGGTACGGCGCTTGGGCTGACCGTGGCGCGCGTGATCAACCTGAATAAAGGCCTGTTGTTCGGTAACACCCTGCGTCTCGACGGTGCACGCCTTGATAACGCAGGCGGCACGCTGGCGAGCCAGAAGGACCTGAACATCAGTCTTTCTGGCGCGCTGGACAACACGGGCGGCCTGCTCAGCAGTGAGTCAGCCATGACGGTCAGCGCTGCTTCCCTGCAAAACGCTTCGGGCAGCCTCTCCAGTGCCGATGCCTTGAGCGTCACCACCACTGGGGCTTTGAACAACCAGGCGGGTTCTGTCACCACCGACGCAACGCTGACACTGACCAGCGCCAGCCTGAACAACAGTCAGGCGGGCAAACTGGCTGGCAAGGGCGCCACGCAGGTCACCACCGGCACCTTCGACAACAGCCAGGGCGGTCGCCTGACCAGCAGCGATACCCTGCAGTTGACTGCAGGCAAGGTCATTAACCAGAGCGCCGGACGTATTGCCAGTGCGCTGGCATTGACGGCCAGCGTGACCAGCCTCGACCAGCAGGGTGGTGAGCTGTTCAGCAACACCTCGCTGAGCCTCGACCTGAACAACGGCCAGTTGAACAATCAGGGCGGTTTGATCAACGCCCCCGGCGTGTTGCTGCTGAAGAATCTCAACGGCGTGGCCAACCAGAACGGCGAAATCTCCAGCGCAAAGGCCTTTACCCTGAACGCCAACAGTCTCGATAACAGTGGCGGCAAACTGCTCAGCAGTCAGGCCCTGACGCTGATCGTGAACAAGGCCCTGAGCAACATCAAAGGTACGATTTCCGCCGCCGCGTTGAACACTCGCAGCGACAGCCTGGACAACACCGAAGGCTTGATCAGCAGCCACGCAGCTCTGGACCTGACGGTCAATACCGCCCTGACCAACGTCAAGGGCACGCTGATTGGTGACGGCGATGTGAATTTGACCGCCGCAACAGCCAATAACCGTCTTGGGCAACTGGCGAGTAAGCGAAACCTCGATGCGCGGATCGGCACTCTTCAGCAACAGAACGGCCAGATGCTTGCTCAAGGCACATTGACCTTGCGCGGCGACGCGCTGGACAACCGTCAGAACGGTTTCATCGGCGCAACCCAAGCCCTCGATATCAATGTCACCGACATCGATAACCGCGGCGGTGAACTGTCCAGTCAGGACGCGATTATCTTGACCGGCCAGCAACTGAACAACAGCGACAGCGGTCAGGTGCTGGCACAGAAAGCCCTGACGCTGAACGTTGCGCAGATCACCAACCGAACCAACGGTCTGCTCTCCAGCCAAGGAGGCTTGACGCTGGTGGGCAGCACGCTGGACAACACCGGTGGCGCGCTAAGCGCCCTCAAGGCCCTCAGTATCGACCTGTCTGCAGCGCTCGATAACACTCAAGGCCTGATCAGTAACGAAGACGTCCTGACGGTGAAGGCCGCCAGCCTGACCAACACCGCAGGCAGCGTCTCCAGCGCTGGAAAACTGACCCTCGACAGCACCGGAGCAATCAGCAACCAGGGCGGCAAACTGTTGACCGATGGTGCGCTGGACCTGAAAAGTGCCAGTCTTGATAACAGCCAGAAAGGCAACATCAGCGGCAAAGGCCTTCTGACCCTCAAGACCGGGAATTTCGACAACAGCCACAACGGTCGCGTGAGCAGCAGTGATCGTCTGGACCTGACGACCGCACAACTGACCAACAGCGATGGCGGCAGCATCGGCAGCAGCCAGGCACTGACCGCCAGTGTCAGCCGCCTGAGTCAGCAGGGCGGTAGCCTGTTCAGCAACACCTCCTTGAGCCTGGACCTGAACAACGGCCAGCTCGACAACCAGGGCGGTTTGATCAACGCGCCAGGCGCATTGCTGCTGAAAAACGTCAACGAGGTTCTAAACCAGAACGGCGAAATCTCCAGCGCTCAGGCGTTCACCGTCAACGCTCAACAACTGGATAACAGCGGCGGCAAACTGCTCAGCAACCAATTGCTGACCCTGCGCATCGCCCGTGCGCTGACCAACCTCAAAGGCATGATCGCCGCAGCCGGTGTCGACGCCACCGCCAATACCCTCGATAACACGGGCGGTACGCTGACCAGCCGCAACAACCTGGACCTGACGGTTACCGGTCTGCTCACCAACCGTGACAAAGGACTGATCAACGCTGCTCAGGCGCTCAAGGTGGGCGCGGCCAGCCTCGATAACCAGAGCGGTCAGGTGCTGGGCGGCACCAGCCTGATCCTCAACGCCACATCGATCAACAACACCGCCAAAGGCCTGATCAACAGCACCGGCACCCTGAACCTGACGGCGGGCAGCCTGGATGCCGGCAACGGCGGCGAAGTGTCGGCCACGCGCGACATGACTCTGGTCCTCAATGCACTGTCGCTCAATGGCGGACGCGTGATGGGCGACGCCGGGTTGTCCATCGACATGCAAGGCAACGACCTCAACAACCTCGGCGGCTTGATCACGGCAGACGGTCCGCTGACCCTTAACCGCATTCGCGACCTGAATAACCAGTCTGGCGAGGTCTCCAGCGCGCAGAGTTTCAGGTTCGATGGCCGCACCCTCGATAACAGCAGCGGCAAGCTGATCAGCAGCAACGTGCTGACAGTCAACGCGACCAACCTGCTCAACCAGAACGGTCTGATATCCGGCTGGCAGGGCCTGAACGTTTCCGGCAATCGACTCGATAACCGTACCAACGGCACCTTGTCCAGCCGCAACGGCAACCTTGTTACAACCCTGACCGGTGAATTGCTCAACGGCGGCAACGGTGCGTTGGTCAGCCAGAACACACTGAGCGTAACCGCTGACAGCCTCGACAACAGCGGCGGCATCCTCTCCAGCGGAACCGGTCAGACCCTGACCGTGGCGGGCCTGCTGAACAACAGCCAGAACGGCCTGATCGACGGTGGTGCAGGGCTGACCATCAAAGCCAATGCCCTGAACAACGCGGCCGGTAACCTGACGGCCCAGCAGGGTTTCAGCTTCGAAGGCAGCAGCCTCGACAACAGCGCCGGTAACCTGAGCAGCAAGGCCGATATGACACTCGACCTGCTGGGCAGCCTGACCAACACCAGCGGCAAGCTGGCCAGCGGCGGTAACCTGCTGTTGCGGCGCAGCGCGGCGATCAACAACCAGGCCGGGCAACTGATCAGCCAGAGCCTGATGACCCTCAACACATCCGGGCAACTGGATAACCGCAACCGCGGCACCGTTGCTGCCAACAACACACTGAAAGTCGTCGCGGGTGGCAGTGTCCTCAACGATGCTGATGGCTTGATCTATAGCCAGAACGCCGATGCGCATTTGAATGCAGCGAGCCTCTCCAACGTTCGTGGCGCGGTCCAGAGCGTCGGCGCACTGGTTGTGGATGTCGCTGATACCGTCGACAACCAGAACGGCCGGATCATCGCGCAGAACGGCGACCTGAACCTGACCGGTGCCAACCTCTACAGTCAGGGCGGAGTGCTGTCCAGCCTGCAAGGTCTGTTCACCGCGAAACTGGCCGGCGTGCTGAAAAATGGCTATGACGCCAACCGCCAAGGCGGTGTCATTCAGGCGCAACGCCTCAACCTGACCGCGCTGGGCGGCTTCGACAACTACGGCGGGCGAGTCTCCGCACGCAGCGGCGAAGCGCTGATTACTACCCCCGGCTTCGACAACCGCAACGGCGGCCTGTACGCCAAAGGCCTGGTGCGGGTCAACGGTGGCAACTTCGACAACAGTGGCGACAACGACGGCCAGATCGCCGGTGGCCAGGTCGAGCTGAACCTGAGCGGCGCACTGAACAACCGCTTCGGCATCATCGAAAGTGACAGCACTCTGGCCGTGACCGCTGCCAGTCTGGACAACCAGACCGGACAACTGCGCGCGCTGGGCGGTGGCGGCGCCACGAACTTCCAGATCGGCAACCTGTTCGACAACCGCAACGGCACCCTGGAAAGCGCCAACAGCGACCTGACTCTCAACGCTGGCAACTTCCTCAATGGTGGCGGTTCGCTGCTGCATACGGGTAATGGCACGTTTGATATTTCTACGGCCAACGTCACCAATGCTGGCGGCAGCGTCGTTACCCGTGGTGGTTTGACACTGAGTGCCGATAGCTGGACCAACAGCAACGTCATCCAGGCCGGGCGTCTGAACGTCAACGTCAATAACTTCAGCCAGACCGCCAGCGGCCAACTTCTGGCTTCCACCAGCTTCGTCGGTAGCGGCGGTAACTGGAACAATGACGGACTGATTGCCAGTGACGGCTCGCTAAGCCTCAATATCGGCGGTACATACGGCGGCAATGGCCGTCTCAGCAGCCTCGGGACGCTCGGACTGAGTGCCGCGCAAGTGAACCTCAACGCCGCTTCGACCATCGCTGGCGGCGGGGACACCACGGTTTCGGTTGGGGGGCAATTGAGCAATGTCGGCCGCCTGACCTCGGCGAGTAACCTGACCGTCAATGCAGGGAGCATCAACAACCAGGGCACGCTGGGCAGTGGTCAAGCACTGACGGTGACCACCGGCTCGCTGGTCAATGACCGCGGGCTGATCTTCAGTGGCAACAACATGAGCCTGCGGGTCAGTTCGCTGAACAACAGCTACGCCAACATCTACAGCCTGGGTAATCTCACGATTGACCGTAACGGGCAAGGCGCCCTTGCCGACAGCATCGTCAACAGTTCGGCGTCGATGCAAAGCGACGGCAGCATGAGTCTGGCGGCGAGCACGATACAAAATATCCGTGCGTTGTTGACCACCAGCAATGGCGGTATCTACACCGCCAGGATTGATGAGGGGGCATGTAACCGGGAGTTTTATAACAATGACTGCGGCGGCGGCAAGGCAACTCATACCTGGGAAATCACCCAGCGTGAAAAGCTGGAAGTAACCGCAGCCAGTGCTGCGTCCGGCATCACCGCTGGCGGTAATCTGAACATCAACGGCGGTGATCTGTACAACCAGAGCAGCACCATCGTCACTAGCGGCAACTTCACCGCTACGCTGAACAACCTGACCAACACCGGCATAGAAGCCAGCGATACCGAAACAGTGCGTGTTTACCGCAGTGCTCGCACCACCAACGCCGGTTCCTGGACCAATGCCGCCAGCGACTTTACTGAAAAGTACTGGCTTACCAGCAGCGGTTATAACGCCAACAACCTCAGCGGCCTGGAACCGGCAATGGCCGACTTCATCGCCACCACTGAAACCGAGATGCCCGAGTTCCGCAAGGTTACTCAGTTATCGAACGGCGATCAGAGCTATGCCGCCATTATTCAAGCCGGCGGTGCGGTCAACGTCAACGCCAGTAAAAACATCGGCAACAACGTCGTACGCGCTGGCTACAGCTATGTGAGCGGCGGTTCGCGCACTGATACCAATGCGCCAGGCAGCCAATTCTCCACGCGCATTACCGTAAACCAGCAACTGCCGCCAGACCTGGCCCAGCAACAAGTCAATCCGTTAAGTCTGCCAGGCTTTAGCCTGCCCACCGGCCAGAACGGTCTGTTCCGCCTGAGCGGCCAGACGGGCACCGCAGCCACTGTCGCTCAACCTGTAGGCCTGCCGCAAAGCTGGACGATGGGCAGCGCAGCGGTCTCCGTCGCGCAACGCCAGCAAACCGTTTCTGATGCCCAGGCAAGCACCATCCAGATCGGCTCGGTAGGCCAGATAGCCAGCGCCACTCGCCAGCTTGCTTCGGTTACACGGCAAAGCGCAGGCGTGAGCGCCAATGCATCTGCTTTCGACACCAGCGCCCCAGGTGCCGCACCTGTCGGCGGGCTTGTACTCCCTGGGCACACCTCTGATTCCGCAGGCGTCACCAGTGTCGACAGTGTGGCCGGCATTGCGACGGGCAATCAGGGCAGCGGTGCTTTGCTGCCTGTCCAGAATTCAGGCTCGACGTCGGGTCTTCCGACTATCACTGCGATTTCTTCCGGTAACTCGGCCGCTCAGAACGCCGGAATGGTGCAGGGCATCCAGGTCAATCAGGCGGGGCAGGTTGTAAATGGCACGCAGGGTAACTTGCTCAGCGCGGTCAATCAGGCTACGACAGGTGCCCGGTCAGGCGCGACTGCTGCCGTTACCCAAGTGGTTGTAAATGTCCAAGGCGTTCCGGTCGTCGCCCCTGTTCGTAACCCTGTTGCTACTCAGGGCGGCGCTTTGACTATTGCCGCTCCAAACCCTGTCAGCACCCCGACCACCAGTACTCAGCCCGCCACCGTGGCGCAAGCCAGTGCGATCACACCGGTGGTTTCTGCCGCAGCGCAAACTGTGACCCGAGTAGAAGGGTTGCCAAGTAGCTCGTCCGTTTCCAAGCCGCAGAAATACCTGATCGAAACCAACCCGGTCCTCACCGAACTCAAGCAATTCATGAGTTCGGATTACCTGCTCGCAGGCTTGGGCTACGACCCGGAAGCCAGCGCCAAGCGCCTGGGCGATGGTCTTTATGAACAACGCCTCGTTCAGCAAGCCCTTGTGGCCAGAACCGGCCAGGCGTTCATCGACGGCCAGACCTCCAACGAGGCGCAGTTCAAGTACCTGATGAACAACGCCATCGCCAGCAAACAGCAGCTGAACCTGGCGGTCGGCGTATCGCTGAGTTCACAGCAAGTTGCAGCGCTGACCCACGACATCGTCTGGCTCGAAGAGCACGAAGTGAATGGCGAAAAAGTGCTGGTGCCAGTGCTGTATCTGGCTCAGGCCGATAATCGCCTTGGCCCGACCGGGGCATTGATTGCCGGTAACGACGTCTCGCTGATTGCCGGACAGGACTTGAATAACGTCGGCACCTTGCGTGCGGCCAATAACCTGTCGGCTGCCGCTGGAAATGACCTGGTCAATAGCGGCCTGATAGAGGCTGGCAACCGTCTGGACTTGTTGGCAGGTAACGACCTGATCAACAAATCCGGGGGCATTATCGCCGGACGTGATGTGACACTGACCGCCCTGCGCGGCGATGTCATCAACGAACGTACCGTGACCAGTCATCAGAGCGCTGCGGATGATGCGACCTGGCGTAAGGACTTCGCCGACAGCTCCGCACGTATCGAAGCGGCCAACGACATGTCCCTGCAAGCGGGTCGTGACGTGAAAAACACCGGCAGCGTATTGCAGGCTGGTCGTGATTTGAGCATCTCCGCGGGCCGTGACGTCGCTATCGACTCGGCCCAGACCGAGAGCGGCCAGACACGCGGCGTGAACTCCAGTAATTCCAGCATCACGCAACTGGGCTCCACAGTCAGCGCCGGACGCGACCTGACGGCCCAGGCAGGCCGCGACATCAACGTGATCGCCAGCAGCATCGACGCCAAACGCGACATCGCGATGGCCGCAACGGAAAACCTGACCCTGTCCTCGGCGGCTGATGAACAGCATTCCTACGGCAAGAGCAAGAAGGTGACCGAGCAGGAAGATCATGTGACACAAGTCGTGACTAATCTTAATGCTGGAGGAAGTATTGCGTTGAGTGCTGGCAAGGATCTGAGCATGATTGCCAGCCGAGTGAGTGCAACAGATCAAGCATATTTATATGCAGGCAATGACGTCAATTTACTCGCCGCACAGGACAGCAATTACTCATATTATTCAAAAACCAAGAAAGGTTCATTGGGTAAGAAGACCTCCGGAATGACAGAGAGCGAAAGCGATATCGCTGTCAGCTCAGTAATCGAATCTGGAAAAAAACTCGTTGTTTCAGCCGGTAATGACATCAATTCCCAAGGCGCCAAATTGGAGAGTGCCGGCGCTCTAAACGCCAGTGCTGGCCGAGATATCAACCTTGGCGTTGCTGAGAGCTCTGAAAGTCAATCCAGCGCTTCGTCAAAAAAAGGGATTTTCTCCAGCAAAAGTAATGCTAGCTCGTCCAGTCAGACAATGGTCACGAGTACAGAGTTTCGAGGCGAGAGCATCAGCTTGCAGGCTGACAACGACATCAAGTTGAACGCAGCAGTTATCTACGCGCAAGAGCATGCAAAACTGGATGCAGGACGTGACGTCGTCATTGGCACTGCCGAGCGACAGCAATCGGCCAGTCAATCAAGTTCTTCGAGCAAGTTTTCTATAAACTTTGCTGGTGCCCCTTCGTTGGCACAAAAAGGAAAAGCAGGCCAGGAAAATTCAAGTGAAAGCGTTGGCAGTAGCATTAGTGCCGATACGCTGGACGTAATAAGTGGACGTGATACTGCAATACGTGGAAGCACGCTGGTTACCGATGGCGATACAAAAATCGACGCAGGACGCAATGTTGAAATTGTAAGCGCTCAGAACAGCTCAAACTCCACCAGCAGTTCTTCTGGAAAAAAAGCGGGAGAGATTGGTTCATGGTGGCAGAGCGCGCTAGGCGTAGTGAGCCTTAAGGAAAGCAACGACAACGATGTAACTCGACAAGTCGGTAGCCAAGTCGCTTCGTTGGGCGGCAATGTCAACATTAATGCCGGTGAAAATTACAATCAGGTTGCCAGTCAGGTCATCGCGCCCAAGGGCGATATTTCGATTAAGGCGAAGGACGTCGATATTCAGGCTGGATTCGATGTGCTAAGCGCTAACCATACTGCAGGTTCGAGCAGAACAGCGATTGGCGGAAGTATAAACGTACCGTTGGTTGACGCAGTACGTAGTGCCCAACAAGCGGTGCAGGCTGGAGCAAAAACTGACGACGCACGCATGCAGGGATTGGCTGCAGCCAACGCTGCGATGAGCGCTAATCAGGCTTATGACAGTGGCCAGGCACTCATGAATGGTGAAATGGGTATCAAGGTCAGTGTCAGCCTGAGTAATAGCCAGAGCCATAGCGAAAGTAGTCAGTCCGGAGCCAACGTTGTATCGAGTGGCCTGGTTGCTGGCGGCAATGTCGATATTCAGGCCACCGGCGCAGGTAAAGACAGCAACATCAACATCGTTGGCAGCCGAATCGACGCGGGGCATGACGTTAATTTGAAAGCCGACGGCGACGTCAATCTCCTTTCAGCTCAGAACACATCTCTTCAAAACAGCACAAATGGTAATGCCGGTGGGAGTGTGGGGATCGGCTTCAGCGTTGGCGGATCGCAGAACGGGTTCACGCTTGATCTTGCCGCCAACAAGGGTAAAGGCAAGTCGGATGGCTCTGATGTTACCCAAACAAATACCGTTGTGAGTGCGGGGAATAAAGCATCAGTTGAAAGTGGCGGTGATACGTCTCTCAAGGGCGCAGTTGTTAAAGCCGATCAAGTCCAGGTAAACGCTGGCGGCGATCTGATCATAGAGAGCCTGCAGGACACGAGTAAATTCGCCGCCAAACAGATGGACTCAAGCGTTGGGATCAGCATTTGCATTCCACCATTCTGTTATGGCGTAAGTGGTTCGGCGTCATTCAATCAACAGAAAATGCAGAGTGACTATGCAAGTGTCGTGGAGCAATCCGGCATCAAGGCCGGGGACGGCGGTTTTCAGATTGATGTCAAAGGTAACACTGGCCTTGTGGGTGGCGTGATTGCCAGCACAGATCAGGCCGTAAAAGACGGCAAGAACACGCTTTCGACTGGAACATTGACGACAGTCAACGTGAAAAATAAAGCGGAATATGAGGCCACGAGTATTGGCCTGAGCGGCAGTAGTGGTGAACATGTCGGTAGGGATGCGAATGGGGATCAGAAAGCTGGAGCGCCAGGAACTCCTGTTGCCGATAACGGTAAGCTCAGCGCGAATACACCGATTGCCCTGTATGCCAGCGGTGAAGCAAGTAGCACCACCTACAGCGGGATCAGCGGTGCAAAAGTCACTATTAAGGATGACGCCAAACAGCAAGCTCTGACGGGGCAAACAGCTGCGCAAGCCATCGCAGACATCAACACGGACGTGGCTAGCGACCGAGATGGCAGCAACAGGCTCAAGCCAATTTTCGATGCGGATGAAATTCAAACGAATTTCAACATTGTAGGCAAATTTGTACAAAACGCAGGGGTCTACCTTGAGTCGCGTGCAAGAGAGGTCGATCAGGCAAAAGCGAATGCAGAGAATGAGCGACTTCAGTCTTTCAATCCTGCGTTGACCCCAGAGCAGCAGCAGTTACACAGGGACAACTATCTTGCCTTGAATCAGCAGGCCCGTGACATTGCGAACGACTGGGGAGCGGGCGGCACCTATCGCCAGATTGCAACAGCTCTGGTTGCGGGTGTGTCAGGTAATGTGACAGGCGCTTCAAGCCAGTTTGCTCAAAACATGGTGGTCAATTATGTCCAGCAGCAAGGCTCCGGGTACATCGGCAAGCTGGTAGCCGCAGGCGATATTCAAGAGGGTGACCCGATTCATACTGCGCTTCACGCAATCCTAGGTTGCGCAGGCGCGGCTGCCAGTAGTCAGAGCTGTTCGGCTGGTGCAACGGGAGGCGCTGCTGCAAGCGCACTGGCCGCGCTTTTCAACGACACCAAACCAGATGAAACAGACCAGGAGCGGGAAGCCAAGCGAAACATAATCACCAGCCTCGTTACAGGCATAGCTGCCGCCACGGACCCCGGTAGCGCCTCCGCCGCCAGCAACGCAGCTATTGCCAATGTGGACAACAACTGGCTGGCAACGCAGCAAATCGTTCAGGCGAACAAAGAGTTTGCGGCTGCCTCAAGCTTGGCAGAGCAAATGAGCGTCATTTTCAAATGGTCTGGCATATCGGCGAGACAGGACTTCATTTCCGGCAAAGGGATGTTGATCGGTCTCAAAGACGGGCTGGCTGACTCCGGATTGACCTCACTCGACAGTGCCGCACAACTTGTGGCGCACCCAATCGAAAGCTTCGCCGCAATGAAAGATTTTGTCGAATCGGCCTCGGGACGACAGCTATTGGGCGCGGCATCTGATGCTCTGGCGTTGCAATTGGCCAAGATCAATACAGCGCTTCAGGAGGGGGGTGATGAAAACGCCGAGCAATTAGGCACGACGATGGGGCAAGCGATATCGATTGTTGTCGGCGCGTTGGCGGGAGGTCAGACGAACACTGCGAAAGCGGCGGCAGAGCTGTCGAGGATGGGGATCGACCTTTCGAGCAGTACCCTCAAGACTGCTGCGGCGAGCTACAAGGCGAGTTCGCTGGAGAAGAAGCTGGCGAAGCTCGAGAGTGTTGGGCGTGATCTGGATGTGCCGGATGCTCCTGAAATGCCTGGAGATAGTGTAAGCTCTAGCTTTGATACGGTGCGAGATGGGGCAAAAGCGACTGGGACGATTGCAGATGGGGAACGCCTAGTTTACCTATCTAACTCCACCGCGCCGGGAATCAGGGATAGGCTTTCGGCGGCAGTTAGTGATGTTCGGACAGGGTTACCTCGAGAAGGAAACGTCGCATTTGCTGAAGTGGATGTTGGTGCGCTTTCATCAGAGACTATGGTGATGAAAGCTTATAGTCAGTTTGATGCTAGGGTCGAGGAGTTTTTGCCGAAGCCTAGTGGTGATCTGAGTTCGTGGATATTAAAACCTCAAGTCTCTACGTCTAAATATGTTGGAACAGCTGAGGGATATCTGCGAGACATGGATACAGAATTTAAAATTTTAGAAACTTTAGCTCAGCGCCTAGGTCCGAACTCACCAGCTTCTGGGCGTATCAATTTGATTTCAGAGAAAATGGTTTGTCCAAGTTGTACTAATATTGTTACTCAGTTTCGCGAACGATATCCTAATATCCAATTAAATGTATTTACTGTGGAGAAGTGATTGTGGCGACCGATTTGGCTGTGGAAGAAATTTATCCTATAGTATCTAGGCTTTATGAAAAGGCTATATCACAGATTCGTCTTCGGCCAGAGCAAGCCTTCGCTTATGTCCAAGATGAAGCGGGCTCTCTTTGCACGTCTGCTGATGTAGGTTTGTTTGCAGTATTGCAAACTGCAATATTTAGCGAGGGTATGAAGTATGGGTTAGAGTTATCTACGAAAAGTCCTTATGCGGAGGATATGTTAGAGGGTTTGGCTAGGGCTTATGAAAAATGCTGCGTCGATGATTTGGCAGAAGTGGGGCTCAAAGGCGAGCATCTGGCAGAAATGATCGATTGTATGGCACAGGTTAGGAAGAAATATCTTCTGCCTGGATAAGTTGGTGCAAAATACACCACTCGATTTATCGGTGGCATCGAGGTAGTTGATCAAAAAACTGGGCAAATTTTCAACGGCACAGTTGATCTTGGTCCAACCATAGATCGGACTGAGTCAGGAGGATCTTTTCCTCATCGAAACGATGGCTCTGTGTTCCAGAGTCGTGCATTGGATCTGCCGCAGAAGCCAGCCGGTTACTATACCGAGTATGTCCATCCAACGCCGGGTATTGCAGGACCTAGGCCTCAGCGAATAGTCGTAGGGAAAGGTGGCGAAATGTATTACACCGCTGACCACTACAAAACCTTCATTCCAGTAAAAATTGAGGTCTTTCGAAATGTTGCCATTCATATTTGTGGAAACCCCACCTTCATACGACACGGCCAAAGTTTTTTATGTGCGGATTGACCCCGCCATTCGGATTAAGGAGGAGCTGATAAGGTCGTTGTATTACTTACTTTGGTTGCCGGGTTACTTTGGATTTAATTGGGATGCCCTGTATGACTGCTTAAGGGATCTCAGCTGGGTTCCGTGTCACAAAATCGTCATTGTGCACAAGTCTTTGCCAGGTTTACCAAGAGACGACCTAAAGGTATACCTGGAGATTTTGCGCGACTCGGTCCTTGATTGGGTTGGTGACAATGGACACGAGATAGAAGTAGTCTTCACAGATATTGATCGAACTGTGGTCGAAGGTTTGCTGGAAAGCTAGGTCAAGCCGTTGGTGCGAAAGCAACTGATGGCGCTGCCGGAAAGGTAGATGATCTAGCTACTAGCTACTAGCGACTTAAGTTCAGCGTCAAACCTTCCAAGTGGAATAGGTCTAGGTGGTTTCAAGGTCGGCTTAAGTGCCGACGACATCACTGCTATAAATTCACAGTCTGGCGGTTCGGTTTCATTCAGAGAAGTAGATACGGCTATTGCAAATGCTGCCAATTATGATGATTTTTATAATAGGGCTGGCTCAATGGTCAGGGATATTGCAGGCGAGCATCTGTTTGATAATGGGAACAAGCGGACTGCTGTTAAGGTGGTTGAGCAGTTGATTATAAAAAACGGCGTGGATGGTCTGCCAAAACAAATTATTTTTAGTGCTGTGGATAAGGTCGCGACGGGGAAGCTAGCTCATGTCCAAAACATTTCAAAAGCATTAAGAGGGCTGGATTAATTTCTTTCAATTACCTTTCTGGAAAGTATGCGGCTCGTTTCGGTTTGCCAAGTATGAATAGCGTCGGGCTATAGGGGTTTATTCAAATGCTAGAGTTGTTGGCGATGAAGAGCAAGTGTTTTTCATCTTTAAGGTGGATGGTGAAAGAGAGCGTAATATTTATACTTTTATTTTAAGTATGTCGACAAGTAACGATGTTGTAATAAGGAAAAATTCAGATAACATACGGGAAGGTATGGAACATTTTTTCTCTGAGCTTGAGCGGCTCGGTATATATCCATAACTTGAGATTTAGATATTTTGCTTGGCCCCGATAGCAGAACTCGCACTGATGTTTTCTGTAAAAGTGATTGGAATTGTAACGGCCTCGCGCCGGTGTTGTTTTATCTGCTTACTGCAAAATCTCCCTTCCTTCGCTGCTCGTCTTGGTCGTTCCCGCACGGGGTGCAACAGCTGCGTAACGCCGCGCTACTGGAAAACATGCTCGGCACCTCCCTTTAGCCGCAGGCGCTTCTGATTTCTAAGCGCAGCGCTTCTGCGTTCGATGGTCGAGTTCTACCGCGCCAATTTCAATAAATCGCCCGAAGCGTTGGCCTATCTGGAATCTCGCGGCCTGAACCATCGTCCAACGAGGCCCAGTTCAAGTACCTGATGAACAACGCCATTGCCAGCAAGCAGCAGTTGAACCTGGCTGTGGGCGTATCGCTGAGTTCACAGCAAGTTGCAGCGCTGACCCACGACATCGTCTGGCTCGAAGAGCACGAAGTGAATGGCGAGAAGGTGCTGGTGCCAGTGCTGTATCTGGCTCAGGCGGACAATCGCCTTGGCCCGACCGGGGCGTTGATTGCAGGTAACGAAGTCTCGCTGATTGCCGGGCAAAACCTCGATAACGTCGGCACCTTGCGTGCGGCCAACAACCTGTCGGCGGCCGCTGGAAATGACCTGGTCAACAGCGGCCTGATAGAAGCTGGCAACCGTCTGGACTTGCTGGCAGGTAATGACCTGATCAACAAGTCCGGGGGCATTATCGCCGGACGTGATGTGACACTGACCGCCCTGCGCGGTGATGTCATCAACGAACGTACCGTGACCAGCCATCAGAGCGCTGCGGATGATGCGACCTGGCGTAAGGATTTCGCTGACAGCGCGGCACGTATCGAAGCGGCTAACGACATGACCCTGCAAGCGGGTCGTGACGTGAAAAACACCGGCAGCGTATTGCAGGCTGGTCGTGATTTGAGCATCGCTGCGGGCCGTGACGTCGCTATCGACTCGGCCCAGACCGAGAGCGGCCAGACACGCGGCGTGAACTCCAGTAATTCCAGCATTACGCAACTGGGCTCCACAGTCAGCGCCGGACGCGACCTGACGGCCCAGGCCGGCCGCGACATCAACGTGATCGCCAGCAGCATCGACGCCAAGCGCGACATCGCGATGGCCGCGACGGAAAACCTGACCCTGTCCTCGGCGGCTGATGAACAGCATTCGTACGGCAAGAGTAAGAAGGTGACCGAGCAGGAAGATCATGTCAGCCAGGTGTCTGCGGACCTGAAAGCGGGCGGCAGTGTGGCTTTGCAGGCTGGGCAGAATCTGGCCGTGATCTCCAGCCGTATTACCGCTGGGAAAGAGGCGTATCTGGTTGCGGGTGAGAATCTGGACATTCTTGCTGCGCAGGACAGTGATTATTCGCTGTACGACATGAAGAAAAAAGGCAGCTTCGGCGCGAAGAAAACCCAGCGTGACGAAGTGACCGATGTGAAAAATATCGGTAGCGAAATTACTACCGGTGGCGACCTGTTGCTGTCGAGCGGCGGCGATCAGAAGTATCAGGCTGCGAAGCTGAAGAGCGGTAAGGACCTGACGATCGAGAGTGGTGGTGCGGTTACGTTTGAGGGCGTTAAGGACCTGCATCAGGAGAGTCATGAGAAGAGCAAAAGTGACCTTGCCTGGAATTCGAGTAAAGGTAAGGGCAACACCGACGAAACTCTGCGCCAGAGTGAGCTGGTGGCCAAAGGCGAAGTAGCGATCCGGGCTGTTGAAGGCTTGAAAATCGACATCAAACAAGTCGACCAGCAAAGCGTTAGCCAGACTATTGATGCAATGGTCAAGGCCGACCCGCAACTGGCGTGGCTTAAGGATGCTGAGCAGCGCGGTGATGTGGATTGGCGTCAGATCAAAGAGGTACATGATTCGTTCAAGTACAACAATTCAAGCCTCGGTCAGGGGGCAATGCTGGCGATCATTATCATCGTTACGGCGTTAACTGCTGGGGCTGGCACATTCGCTACAGCGGGTGCGGCAGCAGGCTCTGCTGCCAGCGGAGCGGCAACGGCTGCCAGTATTTCCACCACAACGGCTGCGGCAATTGGTACTGCTGCCAATACAGCCGTTGTTGCAGGTTTGACTTCCGCTACTTCTCAGGCAGTGATAAGCACAATTAATAACAAAGGCAATATTGGAGCCACATTCAAGGATGTCACCTCGTCCAGTTCGCTGAAGGGATATCTAACATCAGCCGCGATGGCTGGCATGATGCCTGGCTACGATCCCACTTCGCTCGGCTTCAACCTGCAAAGTGCGCAAGCAGTGTTGATGAAGTCCGCATCCGACGCGTTCGTAAACACTGTTATCAATGGCGGCAGTTACTCAGACAATCTTGGCAATGCGTTGGCTGGCCAAGCCAGCAATATTGGTATGGCCGTTGGATTTAAGTCTGTTGGAGGTTGGGCTCTCGGAAAATACGAAGACGGCAGTATTCAGAAAGTATTGGCGCACGCCTTGATGGGTGGCCTTGTGGCTGAGGCTACTGGTAGCGATTTCAAAACCGGCGCGATGGCCGCAGGCGCTAACGAAGCGTTGATCAACGTGATCAGCAACATGGTAGGCGGTGACAAGAACCTGGAGGTAATGGCGTCTCAGCTCACAGGTATCGTAGCCGCTGCTGCGGTGAATGGAGACGTAGCCAAAGGGGCCGAGGTAGCCAAATACGCGACAACATACAATCGGCAGCTGCACTATGAAGAACAGAAATGGCTGAATGAAAACGCGAAAAAATTTGCTCAGGATCTGGACATAACAGAGCAGGCAGCCATGGAGCGCCTTAGCCAACAAGCGCTGAAAAACACGGATATGTTGTGGCGCTCAGTGTTGAGTGATGGCGACGACCCTGCTGCTCAAGGATTTCTCGCGAAAGCAGGACAGACCTTTGTAAATAATCTGGGTACCGATCAGAAACTGTTTACCGCGGAAAATAATCAGCTGTTCAGGCCTGAAATGTTTGCTGATTCCGCCGATCCAGCTTTTTATAAACAGTTCGTCCAGAGCGGTATCAGTCGCGACCTGAGTGCGGGACTGGTCAAGGAGCTGAAAGATTCAGGAGTTGCGCTCAAGGACGGTGTCGTCGATCTCGCCAAGGCAGCGAAAGAAAACCCTTCAGCCATTTTTAACGGTATTTTTGAAGGTATAACCGGGCTGCCTAAAGGAGTTGTTGATAGCTTCAAGGAGAGTGGTCAGGCAATAGGTGAAGGCACTGCTGTAGCGTTGAATTCAGAGCTTTCCGGGAAGTTGAATGCTATCTACGGTCAAGATGTTGGCACTGCCCAGAAGACTTTGCTGGCCATCCGGATATTTGCAGCCGTTACCGGCGCCAAGGGTGTGGCAAGCACAGGGGATGCATTGGTCGAAAAGGCCATCGGCAAAAAGCTTGATAATGTGCTTGACCGATTAGAGCTTGGAGATGATATTGGTGCAAAAGGCCCGGGCCAGGTTACCCCTGATGTAATAAGCCCCCCCAAGCTCAGCTCGGTTGAAGACCTGTTTGGGCAGACATTTGAAAGTATCCCGCTGTCGCACCTTCCCAATTGGAAGACCGGTTCGCTTGTAAATGATGGGGTGTTGGGCGAGCAACTGGCCCTGCAAACCCTTAACGAGAAAACCGGCCTCAATTTCAAACCTCTGCAAAACAGTAGCAACCACGGCTGCGATGGCTGTGCGGTGGCAATCAATGGCGATACCATTACTGTGGTGGTTATGGATGCGAAGTCTTCGGTGAATGGCGTGAGTAAGGCCGGTACGCCGCATGGAGATCCGGCGACGAGGTTGAGAGGGTGGTTGGGTAATAGCTCAATTGCCGATTCGGACCCAGCGTTACGTGATGCTTTGCGAGCAGCGCTTCTTTCTGAAAACGTCAAAGTCCAAGGCGTGACCGTCAAAGTCGGTGTTCCTGCCCCCGGTAAAACAGGTGTAGCAGAATTTAAGGTGGAACCATGGTCCAAGAAATAATTCAGTGCGAGCGCTCGGGCGTAAACCCGAAATGGCCTTCTTACAAAAGTGTGCTGGGGCGCATAGCCAAGGGGCCACATGTCTCGGATGAATATGAGATAGCCGGTATTCGCGAGTACGTTACTCGCGAGGATGCTTCGCCGAAGCATTCAATGATGGTTCCAAACAGAAACAATGCAACAGATGCTCGTGCAGAATGGATGTCGGTGACAAGGGCTCACAAAGTACTTGCCACTGCAACGGTAAACCCTCGATGGCTTTCCGAATTGGCACACTGGATGCGTTACTACCAAGTAGGCATTTGGCAGTTGTTTTTTTGGGCGGGGCAGTTTGACGTTTTAGCTAAAGCCGTAGGTAATGACAGACGCCAACAAAACTACAGCATCCAAACCGCAGCCAACATGATGGCCGCCATGGCGATTCTGGGCTGGAAGGAAGCTGTCATCCACCAAGGCTATTTGACCCATGCGGCGCTCAACCGTGGTCATCAACTGGTCATCGAGTACGAAGAGCAACACCGCCGCGCCCAAGCCTTTATGCTGCGTGTGTTTGCCGATTGGGTGGGCGATGTCTCACATCAATGGCCTGCTTATGCTTACGACGAACCCATCTACGAAGCCTTGTTGGCCAAGTGGCGCACTCCCAGCCCCGACGACCTGATGCCCTGTCTGTTGGCCGCGTGTGACCGCCACACTTGGCAAACCGGCAAAGAGAGCCAGAAGAACTCTTACGATTTCAATCAGGACTGGCACTTGGAGCGCGTGCCGGTGGAAATTCTCTATATCCTGCGCCTGCGCCAGTGGGAAGGTTTAGCCAATCCGCAGAAGATTGATCATCCGCTGCTGGCCGCGCCCTTTGACCAATTGCCGCCCGAGCATCCAGTGCCTGAGTTGGATGAGTTGATGCAAGGTGTGCTAAAGCGCGCAAGGGAAGACTGGCCACAGTACGATGAAGTGCTGTCTTTGCCAGCATTGAAGAGTTGAATAGGTGCAAAAGGCATTGATAAATTTTTTGAAACCGGTCGCACGCCAAAAGCAAGTAAGTTAAAGGAGTACGCGGAGGCTCAAGGCTGGAAGCCTTTTCAGACCGATGGTGGCCCCCTCAAATACGTTGACGAGAATGGCATTCCTCGTGTGATGGCGGTTGCAGGAACCGAGTGCAACACGGTCGTTGAGTTTGCCCGACCGGCGCATTGATTGCGGGTAACGACGTCTCTCTGATTGCCGGCCAGAACCTCGACAACGTCGGTACCTTGCACGCCGCCAACAACCTCTCGGCAGTCGCAGGCAACAACCTGATCAACGCCGGCCTGATAGAAGCCGGCAACCGGCTCGATCTGCTCGCGGGTAATGATCTGATCAACACCGCTGGCGGCATCATCAAAGGTCGCGATGTTTCACTGACCGCGATCAACGGCGACGTGATCAACGAACGCAGCATCACCTCGATGGACAACAGCGCGCGCGGTCAGCGACATAACGAGTTCGCCGACAGCGCCGCGCGCATCGAAGCCGCCAACGACATGAGCATTTCGGCAGGCCGCGACGTCATCAACAAAGGCAGCGTGCTGGAAAGCGGTCGTGACATGACTATCCAGGCCGGACGCGACGTCACCATCGCCCCGACCGAAGTCACCAACAGCCTGTTCTCGGACAGCAAACACAACAGCAGCGACATCACCCAACTGGGCTCCACCGCCAGTTCAGGGCGCGACCTGACCGTTCAGGCCGGACGCGACATCTCCCTCATCGCTAGCCAGATCGACGCCAAACGCGACATCGCCATGGCCGCGACCGAAAACCTCACCATCAGCTCTGCGGCGGACGAAGAACACTCCCTGTCCAAAAGCAAAAAACTGACCCGTCAGGAAGACCACGTCAGCCAGGTTGCCGCCGATCTTGAAGCGGGAGGCAGCGTTGCCTTGCAGGCTGGCCAGAACCTCTCCGTGATCTCCAGCCGTATTACTGCGGGTAAAGAGGCGTATCTGGTAGCCGGTGAGAACCTCGACATCTTGGCTGCGCAGGACAGCGATTATTCGCTGTATGACAAAAAGAAGAAGGGGAGTTTTGGGGCGAAGAAAACCAAGCGTGACGAAATCACTGATGTGAAAAACATTGGTAGTGAAATCACCACGGGTGGAGATCTTTTGCTGGCGAGTGGGGGCGATCAGAAGTTTCAGGCCGCGAAGCTGGAGAGCGGTAAGGACCTGACGATTCAAAGTGGTGGTGCGGTTACGTTTGAGGGGGTGAAGGATCTACATGACGAAAGTCATACCAAAAGCAATAATGATGCTTTCTGGACTTCCTCAAAGGGTAAAGGCAATACAGACGAGACACTTCGTCAGACGCAGATGTCTGCTGAAGGAAGTATCGCGATTAAAGCTGTTAACGGGCTGACAATCGATGTCAAGCAGATAGACCAACAGACGGTTAGTCAATCTATTGATGCGATGGTCAAAGCTGATCCACAACTTGCTTGGCTAAAACAGGCTGAAGCGAGAGGCGATGTTGACTGGCGACTCGTGAAGGAGGTTCATGAGTCTTTCAAGTATCAGAACTCTGGATTGGGCCCGGCTTCGCAATTGATCATTGCAATTGCCTTGGCAGCTGTCATGGGGCCAATGATGGCTGGCATGAACTCGATGCTGCAGGCGGGCGCCATCAGTGTCGCTACAAAGGCTACTGTCAGTACGGTTGACAATAGAGGCAACCTTGGGAAGGTTGTGAAAGATGTTACATCCAAGGACAGCATCAAAGGCTATGCGGTGGCAGTTGCGACAGCGGGTGTGGCCGATGGTCTTGGATACAAGCCGAGTGAGTTGGGGTTCGATTCGGCAAGTGCAAAAACCATCGCCGTAAAAGTAACGGCTGACGCAGTAATCAAAACAGCCGTTTACGGCGGGAGCTTTGCGGATAACCTGGCCAGTTCGGCAGTCGCTGCCGCGGCCAGCATAGGTGGCGCCAAAGGGGCAATGACGATAGGAGATCTTGAGTTAACTGAAGGAAGCATTACCAAGATTCTCTTGCACGCAGGCCTGGGTGGCCTGCTAGCCGAAGCCATGGGTGGTGATTTCCGCGCCGGAGCTATTGCCGGTGGTGCAAACGAAGTGTTGGTCGGATTGCTGGGGGATAAGTTACTTCCGTCAAACCTTGTCAAGGGAACGCCCGAGTATGAGCAGGCGCAGGCCAATCTTCTTGCTTTGTCGCAAATTGTCGGCGTACTAGGCGCTGCCGCTGGGAATTCGGATGTCGGCGTCTCTGCTGCCGTATCCGCTAATGCTACCCAGTACAACTGGCTATCACACGCTGAGATTCGGGATGCTGATAAGGCTCGGGCTGCCTGTGCGACGGCTTGTGGTGACGTTGGTGCTTGCCAAGCAAATGTCACTCGTGCAACGGATGAACTGGACAAGGCACGAGACTACGAACTGAAAGAGCGTAAACGTGCAATTCAGCTCCAATCTTTTAAAGATGGCGGCTGGACTCTGGGCGAATACAACAAGGCTCTGTTCGACGATTATTTTGCCAGCAAAGGTGTAGATCAGAGTCAGGTCACATTTGATGGGTACGCCCCTGCGAACGTTGGGTTATATGCTTTCCGAACGGGGCCTTGGCACCATCAAACAGGCCGTAGAATGGCCAGGCAAAGTTGCTGACAGTGTCGTAAATTTTGTCAGTAACCCTATTGATACGACGTTAGGGGTCGGGCAGAACATTTTGTCTGCAGCCGGTTCGGGTTTGGATTGGGCTGCCAGTCCGATCCCAGCCCAAGGCCTTGAGCGAGTAGGCGATAAACTACTGGCGCAATCCGACCAGCAGGCGGGTGGGTTGATATTTGACGTCGTCAGTGGTTTGATCACTGCAGAGATTGGTGGGTTTGCGGTCAAGTGGGTTGGGGGTAAGTGGGTTCAATCTGAGGCTAGCGTGAAAGGTGGTACCAACCTTGGGCTACCAGATAATCTTTTACCAGACGCCGATTTTGTTGGTCGTGGTGTTGTTCGGCCTGATCTGAAAGATCATCTCGTAGATGCGACTCGCTCAGGGAAGCAGATATCGGGAGGGCATGATATGGATAGTTTTATGCAAGCGCTAACTGAGTATTCAGGGACGATTTCATCGAAAATAGAGGTTGCTCCTGGAATCTATAAGGTCGAATATCAGCTGCCGAATTCTACAAAAGATGCAGTAAAGACAGTGTATGATCCAAAAACATATCCAGATATGCCAAATATGGCTAATGAAGCTGCTTACAAAGCGCTGCTTCAGTATCAGGTAACAGGTAATTCATTGCAGGAGGTTGTTGTGGGTAAAGTTAGATTTCAGGTTCCGATAAATATCAAGAGTGAGCAAATGTATGTCCCGACGGCATTTCCAGTCGGTGTCGTTAAGTGAAGTGGGGAAAGCTTCCGGGGGACGACAGGGACTTATTGTTCTGGGTGCTCTGGTTCGCTATACAATATTATTCTGATGTCAGCTTGGAAAAGCTTTTAAAGAGATTTTTTACACATGGCAGTGGGCTTTTGGGGGACCCGGGCTGGGAATTTGAATTTTTGAGAAATGAGGTTGGTTATGAGTCCTATGATTTCTCCGCGGATGTCAACTTTAGTGGGATAGAACCGGCGCACATGAACTACAGCGCTGAAATCGTTCGCGAAGCTCTAAAGGATTCTTTGCTTGCCCTTGCTGATAAAGAACCGACAAAAGCTGATGAGGTGGTTAGCCTCATAATTAAGTATGGACTTTGAATTGGTGAGAAAGATCCAGCTGTCAGCTCTCATTGTTATTTTGATGTTGAATTAATGTTGGGCGCTGAGCTGTAGCTTACTAAGGGTAAGTACCTACCACGGCACGCTTACAGACAGGATCGTGGGTGGCCGGTAGTGCTACGTCCTATAATCGGCTGCTTCACAGTACAGAAAAGCGAGTCTTGACTGAGGAAGCCAAGGCCCTCGAAAGTCGTTTGGGTAAACCCTCGTCCAGTGTATCTTGGGGTGATCTTCTCTTGCTTGCATCTAGTGCAGAACTGGACGCAAAAGAAAATGCTCGTCTACAGGCTCTGCTGACTAGCTACGGAGCAGGTAACCCAGAGGGCGCACGCTTTGCAGAAGAGCTGCTGATTGCGAAGACAAGCGTTGGACGCCTCGCTGCACAGAACATCGTGCTGACTTGGGACGACGGCAGTACGATCATTGCAGATGGTGAAGCGGTACATGCGTTCCAGTCGACCACCAGTCAGTTCAAGGATGCTGGCTTATTTAACACCGCCTCCCAATGGTCGCAAAGTGGCGCCAATAACTGGGCTGATGAACCCTCAGTCGTTCCTGCCGCTTGGCAAGAGCAGTTTGGCGATAAAAACGCTGCGATTTACCTAAGAGAGCTGGCCAAGGTATCGAGTAGCCAAGGCGAGCTTGATGATCTGGTGCAACGGGTTTCAGGTGTATTGTCGGGCGGAGTTGATCGTGTTACCTGGGATCTGGACGCAGCACTTGCGTTGACCGGTTCACCTGCGGTACTAAGGGCGCTGTTGGCTAAGCGTGCGGCGGCTGCTGGTATTGTTGATGCTGGCGCGGTAGCTGCCGGGAAGGCCGAGCTTGATGGCATTGCTCAGACGCCTAAAGGGTCTGATCTGGCAGGTAAACAGTCCGGTGCGGCGCTGGATGCACAGCCTCAAAAAGTTGGTGATAGTGTTGATCAGACGCGTAAAGAGTCTGATCTGGCGGGTAACCAGCCGGGCACTGCCCTAGATGCTTCGTATCAAAAAACTGATGACGCAAAGGCGGAGGTAGATACTGGTAAACTACTTGAAGACGCTGCTCAGCAGCTAGCCGATTACATTGCGACTTTCGGTAAATACAAGCCGCCAACTGTAATTGGTGCTGTGGATCCTCTAACAGGGAAAATAGTAACGACATCCAGCGGTGCTGTCCCGGATGTGATTGTACCTGAGTTGGCTGCGTATGCTGAAAGTTTAGGTGGTTTAGGGGTCAAGACCGCTTGCGGTAATACGTTGGATCGCTGTGCTGAGTTTAGAGCTGCGAATGAATTGCTTTTAAGCAATCCTGGTCTAACGTTGAAAGATATTAAATTTACTCCGGCAATTCGTCCTAGGACGGGGGAGGTAGTTCCTCGTTGCGATAATTGCACTAGTATATTTGGAGCTGAGTAATGGAAATGGATGATGAGTTTTTAGAGGTAAATGATTTGGATTGGTTTGCCTCTTGTCAAGATGGATTTTTAGCGCACTTTATAACTGGGGGGCGAGGTCTCGTACCGTTCGCCGTAAGAAAGTCAATATCAAAAAACGAGGCTATTTATAATTATTTTATTTCTGTAGATGATAGCGCCGATTTTGACGTGATTGAGGAGAATCTACCTACCTTTAGCGGTGACGCTCAACGTGAGCGTTACTTGCTATCGTTTGTCGATATGGCAAGGAGAGGTCTACTGAGCTACGACGTTAGTAATGATGGGGGGTACAAATTAATTGCTAGGCCAAAAAAAAACAGGGAGTTTAGTTCTTTGCCGCAGGATGTTAAAGATATTATCCATATGCTACCTTTAAGTTTTTCTGTGAGAATAGATAAGAGTGGCTTTATTTGATTTTATGAGTGTAGTACTAGTGCGCTTTCGCAAAAATAAATGCTCTGTGAAATCGTCTATGCTTGCTCGTTGATTACACCGTTGGAGGCGAAGAAAGGAGCGCACAAGATATCGTCCCGAGTCCTGAAGAAAGTGCCGAGCTGAGCCGTCGCACACGATCAGCCACCATCAGTCAGCGTGACGGTCGCCGCGCGAGGGTCATCCTGTTAGCTGAGATTAGTTTCGATAGCTCTACTCGAAGGGCATCTGGAGTTGTTGATGATGAGTACAAGGATAAAGTGATAACTCTTGATTGCCCTTACGGTACGGTTGTTATTTTGTGCGACGGAGAGGGGCAGCTGAAATCAATTGAGTTAAGTTGACTGTACAGTGATGACATTCTCCCAACACCTGCCTCGCGCCGGTGTTGTTTTATCTGCTTACTGCAAAATCTTCCTTCCTTCGCTGCTCGCCTTGGTCGTTGCCTGAGCGATCAAGGCATCGAGCATCTGCGCAACGAATTTTCTGTTGGCTTTTAGGTAGCTGGTCGACACAGCATCGTCAAAAGGTGTTCAGGGGCAGCGGACTGCCGATTTGAATATTTCCGGATTAGGAGCGGTTGATGTTTACACCCCTCAAAATTTGTTCCCTTCAAGCATAGTTAAGTGTGGACATCAAGCTGCCGCTGGACATGGCGGTGACGGCGGAAGTTAAGACCAGCAAGCAACGGGTGATGTGGTATTTCCTGAGTCCGTTGCAGTAGCATGCGCAGGAGAACTTGAGGGAGCGATTGTGAAAACCCTTTCGTGAGAGGGTTATATTTTACTTATATAGGTGCGTGATTTTTATTATTTAGAGGGCGTTTATATATATCTTTTTTAAAAAGCTTCTTTATGCTGCTATTATGTGTTCTTTTTGTAGGTTTTTCAGAAAAGGTAATGATGTATTGCTGAGCAGTATGGATCTATTGGGTAGTGATTGAGTTCAATCTGAAAAGTTTGCCGTTTTAATAATGATGAGCTGAAAGGTAGCTGTGGCAGTGCTTCTAGATGGGTATACCCCGTATGTAGATAACAAGCAAAAATGCTCTATGCTTAGCAATAACCTCTCTTTTTAATCTCGCTGCTTCTTTCCAAACCAATCTCCTCACTCCGGACACCCCCGTCCCAAATCATCCGAACCCCTCTCCGTAATACCCACCCGCCAATAATCTAAACTACCCCACGGCACCCGCTCGCTCTTCGGGCCTGAGGAAGTTATCAGCATTATCCTTATCGTTCTGCACGTCTGCCACTACTCATCGTCGATACGTAATGAAGACTTTTATTCGCGCGAACCGTATAAGGACATGACTTGAATGACAATGACTCCATTGGATGGATCAGTTTCCCTTGACGTTAATAACCTGTTCAGAAAACCGAAAGTCTGTTTTGACTGGGAGGACTTGCATTACTTCGTGATGTTTTCCGCCATCCGTTCCTTGAGCGGCGCTGCCAGGGTGCTGGGTGTGGAGCACGCTACTGTTTCGCGGCGTATCGCTTCGCTGGAAAAATCCCTGAATGTAAAGCTTGTCGACCGTCGCAAGCGGTTGTATGAGTTGACTGATGAAGGGCGGCGTCTGGCGGCTATCGGGCGGCAGATCGAGGCGCAGACCCAGGCCATTGGCCGTCTCGCTGTTGCCGCGCAGGTAGCGCAGGGTGTGGAAGTGACCATCAGCGCGCCGCCCTCGGTGGCGGTCGAGAAGTTGGTGCCGCAACTGGGGGCGTTTCGTGCCATGCACCCCGGCATTGTGCTGCGCTTGCTGGGGGATCATCAGTATTCGTCGTTATCCAGTTGCCAGTCTGACTTGTGCATACGGTTTTCCAGACCGGTTGAAAGTGGCATCGTCGCACGACGTATCGGCACCGCCTCATTTTCATTTTATTGCGCACGTTTTTATCTGGAGGAGCGGCACCCGGAGCACTATGAGTTTATTGCCTACGACAATGAACTGATGAGCGACAGTCAGAACGGTTGGCTCAGAAATATTGTCGGTGAACGCCCCTTCGTGCTGGAAGCCAAAACAGTAGAACTGCAAATTCGTGCCGCGGAAACCGGTGTGGGCATTGCCTTGCTTCCAAGTTTTGCGGTAGAGGCTAACTCTCGTCTGTGCCGGGTAGAGCTGTCGGCACCGCTGGAGGTTGATGTCTGGCTGGGCGTGCATGAAGACTTGCGCGCGGTGGCTTCCATTCAGGCCGCGATGAATTATGTAGAAAGCTGTTATCGCTAGTCGGGCCAGTGCTAGAAGTCGTTATTTCGGCAGACACATAAGGTGGCGGTGAAAAAATTCCCATCCCCTGATCAAATATCGACAATTTACAATGCGGTCGATTTTGACGAGGATCAATGTCGAGTTAAGAAGTTAATGATTCGAAACTCCGAGACGTTCAGGTGTCGGCTCGGCAATGTTTGCAGGTGCGGCGCTGTTGGATAACGACAAGAATAGAGGCAGTGGCAAGATCATCTCAAGCACCCTGTTTACAACCTAAGGACAGCCGGAGATTCTCATGGCCGACATAAAGATTCTCGACGTTACATTGCGTGACGGTGGTTATCGAAACAACTTTAACTTCACGGAAGACCAGGCTCGAGCTATTACTTCAGGCCTGGCGGATGCAGGCGTCGACCTCTGTGAAATTGGTTACTGCAAGGGATCATTTGCGCCGAAGGGCGAGCACGGGCTGACCAGTGATGTAGGCGCACGCTTTATTGAAAACATTGCGCAGGCCGCCGCTGGACGTATTGAGCTGGCGGTTATGGTTCACCCGAAAAACATCACGGTAGATGACTTCGCCATGCTCAAGGAGCAGGGTGTTTCGATGATTCGTGTCTGTCTGCGCCGCGATCAACTGGATGAAGGGCTGGCGACCTTGTCACTGGCCCGGGATCACGGCTTCAGTGTCAGCGCCAATGTAACGCATGTGACATCGCAGACGCCGGGAGCCGTGCTCGATACGGCCGCTCGTGCAGAGGGTGCCGGTGCGGACATCATCTGTTGCGCGGATTCCAACGGTCATATGCTGCCAGCCGATGTGCATCGGCTGTTCAGTCGCCTCGTAAGCCGGTTGCTGGTGCCACTGGGGTTTCACGCCCATAACAATCTGTCGCTGGCGCTGGCGAATGCATCGGCGGCTATCGAGGCCGGTGCTGAATACATCGACACGTCCATCTGCGGCATGGGTAAAGGGGCCGGGAATCTTCACTTGAGCATGCTGGTGGCTTATCTGGAGCGTATAGGCGTCAGCCACGGTTTTGACCTGGTCAAGGTGATCGAATTGTCCGCTGTCACAGCCAACTCGATACCGCATAACAATATGCCCAGCCCGCTGATGGATATCATTCTGGGCACTTACAACTTCCCCTACGATGTCAGTCAGCGGGTGCGAGACACCCTTGAACGGTTTCAATTGACCTCCGAGTACCGAGCGATCGAGGTCATGCATCAACGGACAAAGTGGCGCGCCTTGCTCCGCGAGCGGCGTTGTCGAATATCTTCAGTGACCTGTCGCAAAGCGTAAAAGGAGTTGCGCTATGACCGGCCAAATATCCCGTAAGCGTATATGCATTCTGCCCGGCGACGGTATCGGCATTGAGGTCATGGAAGCGGCGCTTCCGGTGATTGCAGCGTTGCACCTGCCGTTTGATCTGATACCGGCGGATATCGGCTGGGAATGCTGGAAGCGCGAGGGTGAAACGGTTCCTGCCCAGACCTGGGAAGTCATGGCCAGCTGTGACGCAACGTTGCTGGGGGCAATAACCAGCAAGCCGCTGGCAGAGGCGGAAGCAGAGCTGCCCCTGGCACTCCAGGGCCAGAACCGCCGCTACGTCAGCCCGGTCATTCAGCTCAGGCAGAACCTGGACCTTTACGCCAATGTACGCCCGGTTACCGACATGACCGGTGAAGACAGATTTCGCTTTGTCGTGATCAGAGAAAACACCGAAGGTCTTTATGCGGGGCTGGACTTCGGGCATGTCCCGGATGCGCTGGTGCCCTTGCTTGAAGAGCGCGAAGCACTTGGCGCACCGTGGCAGCGGGAAGGGCAGGAGGATGCGACCGTCACGTTGCGCCTGCAGACGCGAAGTGGTTTGACTCGTATTTTTGAATACGCATTCGATTACGCGCGCAAGAACACCTTCACCCGGGTCACGTTTGTCGACAAGCCGATGGTGCTGCGACACAGCAGTGCGTTTGCACGGGGTATCTTCGAAGAAATCGCGCAGCGTTATCCGGACATAACCGGTGTCATCGAAAATGTCGATGCGGTTGCCTTGTGGATGGTGCAACGGCCCGAACGCTTCGGGGTGATTGTTGCCGAGAACATGTTCGGCGACATCCTTTCCGATCTGGGTGCTGGCGTAATGGGTGGTCTGGGTTTTGCGCCCAGCGGCAACTTTGGCAATTCAGGTGCTTACTTCGAACCTGTACATGGCAGTGCACCTGCTCATGCGGGGTTGAACAAGGCCAACCCCAGCGCGATGTTCATGGCCATTGCACTGATGCTGGAACATTTGGGATACCCGGCCCAGGCGGCATTTATTACCCGCGCCGTCAGCCTGGTTTCACAATCTGGCGTTCGCAGTTACGACCTTGGCGGTTCCCACACCACTGACCAGGTGGGCGAAGCGATTGTCCTGCAGTGCATCGAGTTGCAGGCCAGCTCTGTCGGCTACCGCACCGAACAGGCCTCAGTTCAGGGAGAACGTTATGTCAGTGCACTTTGAAACGGTGGCAATTACGCAAACCGTGCTGGACGCATGTGAACATCTGGATACCGCTTCGCTGTCTGATGCACTGGACAGTCTCGGGATCAACGGAGGGCTGCCGGGTATTGTTTCGCAAGTGCCGGGCACTCGTTGTGTCGGTGTTGCGTTCACCGTGCAGTACGAAGCGGTCGATGCGCCAACAACCTTCAAGGGGGCGGCCAACTACATCGATCAGGTGCCTTGCGGCGCGGTGATTGTTTCCTCCAACGCCGGGCGTCATGACTGCACGGTATGGGGCGATATCATGACCCACTTCGCCTTGGCCAACGGCATCAAAGGCACTGTTATCGATGGCGTGGCACGTGATATCGATACCGTTATCAGGTGCAACTATCCGTTGTTCAGTCGTGGCCGTTTCATGCAGTCAGCCAAGAACCGCGCACAACTCAAAGCGGTACAAGTGCCTGTGGTCATTGATGGGGTTACTGTCCGGCCCGGTGATCTTCTGGTCTGTGATGGCAGTGGTTGCGTGGTTATTCCACAGCAACTGGCCGCCGAGGTTGTACGCCGTGCTCAGGCGGTCGAGCAGACTGAGCGCAGCATTATCGAGGCCATATCCACGGGCTCGACACTGGAGAATGCCCGCAGCACCTATCGTTACGACCAGCCCTGGCTGACGGACGCTGAAAAAGTCAGCATGGGGGAACGGCCATGAATCAGGCTTCCCGATTGGTAGCACGCGCAAATGTGCCTGAACCTCAAACTCGACTCAGCGCACCTGAGTCTCCCGACATGAATGTCGCTGCCTTCAAGAAAGCCATGCGCCGCCTGACGTCGACCGTCACCCTTGTGGCGACCGAACATGAAGGCACGCCTTACGGTATGGCAGCCACTGCCGTCAGTTCGGTATGCAGTGACCCGCCGTCCATTCTGGTGTGCATCAATCACAGCGCCAGTGTTTACCTGCCTTTGCTTGAGCGGGGAAAGTTCTCGGTCAATCTGTTGCAAACCGGGCAGGCTGAACTGGTCAGCGTGTTTGGCGGAGCAGTCAACGGGCCTGCGCGGTTTGAAAGCGGAGACTGGCAGCAGGACCAGGGGGTGCCTTATCTGCGTACCGCCCAGGCGACGCTTTTCTGTTCGGTGGCCCAACGAATGACCTGCGGCACTCACGAGATCATTATCGGGCTGGTCGAGAAAACGGCAGTGGCCGAGGTGATTTCACCGCTGCTCTGGCAAGACGGTAAACCGGCGGCTTCAACACCGCTTCTGGCTTGACTACGTGTTCTTATACTTCTTTTTATAAATGGAACTGATTATGAAAATGGAATTGTTCGATGCTCACTCCGTCACCGATGACAAGGCGGTGTATCTGATCAACGTTGTACAGGTCAATGAAGGTGCTCAGAACCTGGCTATCGAGATTCTCGAAGAAACGGTCAGTTATGTCGCACGTACTTACAGTGCGTTCAAATGGAGCCGATTGATGAAGAGCACGGACGGCAAGACCGTCATCAATCAGGCGCAATGGAGTGACCGCAGTCAGTTCGAGTCGCTGTTTACCGACAAAGAGTTTCTGTTGCGATACTCCCGGTTAAAGGAAACCGGTACCTGGGAATACCACCTCTATAACGTGGCCGAGTACATCACCCCTGAAATTGCATTACAAAAAGCGGGTTGATCCATTAGCTGCAGACGAAGGCTGCTTAGGCGTCGCCTTCGTCTGACATTCACTCGGATTTTCACAGGTATCAGGCGATGGCCACGATCAATACAGCACTGACTTCTCTTCTTGGAATTGAACATCCTCTGATTCTGGCACCGATGGGTGGGGCGTCCGGAGGGCGTCTGGCGGCTGCAGTTTCCCGGGCCGGTGGCCTGGGTTTGGTGGGTGCCAGTTACGGCGATCCGCAATGGATGGCGCGTGAACTGGAGATGATGCACGACGTGCAGCAACCATGGGGTGTGGGCCTGGTCATGTTTACCGTGGCGAGGCAGTTCGAATTGCTTCAGCTGGCTCTCGAGTACCGCCCGGCAGTGGTTGCGTTGTCGTTTGGTGATGTACGTCCTTTCGTCCGGCCCATTCAACAGGCCAACGCCAAAGTCATCGTTCAGGTGCATGACGTCGACCAGGCGCTAGAAGCACTGGACGCCGGTGCCGATGCGCTGATCGTGCAAGGCGCCGAGGCGGGTGGTCACAGTTTGCGCCGAGCTTCATTGCCGCTGTTTCCGGCAGTTCGCGACGCGGTGGGTGACGATGTTGTGCTTATCGGTGCCGGCGGGATTGCCGATGGCCGTGGCATGGCTGCTGCGCTTGCGCTCGGCATGGATGGCGTGATGATGGGGACGCGCTTTCTGGCTTCGAAGGAAGCACTGCCTTCCGAACGGGTAAAACAGCGCCTGGTGCAGGCTGTCGCGAGCGATACGGTGCGAACCCGGATCTTCGATGAGGTGCGCGGCATCGACTGGCCGCAGGGCTACAGCGGACGAGTGATCGCCAATAAATTTTCCGACAGTTGGGTAGGTGAGGAGCAGGCGTTTGCTGCATCAGCCGATCAATTGCGTCTTGAGTATGAAGCAGCACTGGCGGCCGATGATGTGAGTATCAGGGCGATCTGGGCCGGCGAGGTGGCGGACCTGATCAAGGAGGTGCTGCCCGCACAGCTCATTATCGAGTCAACCCTGCGCGGCTATGCCACCAGTGTTGAACGTCTACGCACGACCCGCTGACCCGTCAGGATGGATCAACGACCGGACCCGCTCGAAACAGCGGGTCTTGTCATTTTTGCAGGAGCAAAAGCCATGACTCATTGCATCACCTGCCAGACCTTCGGTGTCGGGCAATCAAGCGTATTCATTCTTTCACCGGTGATGCCGGTCTGGGACGCGGGTGGCTTCGCCAAACCGCTGATCGAGCATTTCACTGCGGCGGGTTATCAGGTTACGGTTTTTGATTCCCTGTCCCTGCCGGTCAAGGCGGGTGAAGACTTTGACGGGTTTACCCAGCGCTGGGTCAGCGCGCTAGAGCCTTGGGGTGTGCCGGATCTACTCGTCGGCGTGGCCTTGGGTGGTGCGTTGGTACAGGCGTTGGCAGGCACTTCATTACTGCGGTCGACGCCTGCGTTGTTGCTGCTTTCTTCTCCCGCCAAAGCCGATGCGCTGCTGGATTCCAGGCTGGGACGTATGGCGGATCTGGCAGAACAAGGGCATGTGGAGCAAGCCAAACGCCTGCTGGACGATCTGGTGTTGCCTGAAGGCCAGAAACACGAGCGTTCGTCCGGCGGCGAGAATGACGCAACGCTATCAACCCAGGAACAGCGTCTGACCCTGGGATTCCGGCTACTGAGCGGTCTGGATATCAGTGAGTGCCTGCTCGATTACAAAGGGCGTGTGCTGAGCGTGTTTGGCGAAAAGTCGCAACTGGTGGGGGCGGGTCATGTGCTGCGTACCAACGGCCACAAACAACGCTCACTGTGTGTGCCGGATGGCGGGATGCGCCCGCTGGCGGATGATCTGGACCGGGTGCTGGAGAGCATCGATACATTTCTGATCGCCAGAGCGGAGTGTGTGCAATGAGTCAGATCGAGGAGCCAGGCTTCATTGATGTGCATTATCACGCCAATCCTGACGCGTTCATTCGCCGTCATGGCGCGATAGAGGCGGGCCGGCGCTACGCTGCTGTGCAGGGACGGGTCGTATTGAAAAATCACTTGGGGTGCACGGCTGCCCAGGCATGGGAAGCACGCAATCAGGGTTTTCCGGTCAGCGGTTCTGTGGTTCTGAACGAGATCGCTGGCGGCATCGACTACCGTGTGGTCGAGCGCAGCCTCTGTTTGCGCGGCGATGAATCTGGACGTTTCATTGTTCACTTGCCAACCGTCACAGGCAGAACGCATACCAGCACGCTGGCCCGTAACCTGAGCCATCCGCTGTTGCGCGAAAAGCCCATCAAGCCTGCCAGAGTGACAGCGCAGAACGGACGCCTTACGCCGCAGACGCTGGATATTCTCAAAATGGCCCGTGACTATCCGCTGGTCATCTCGACAGGGCATGCCGACGCCGATGAAGTCAGGATGCTGATCGAGGAAGCACTGCGCATCGGTGTGCCAAGGCTGATGCTCAATCAGCCCGCCAACCCGTTGACCGGTCTGAAAGCAGCCGAGCTTGCGGTGATTGGCAGTGAGCCATCGGTCTACATCGAACAGACGGCGCTGACCTACTTGTTGGGCTATCAGGACCGACAGGATTTCACTAAGGTATTGAGTCATGTTCCCAATGTGGTCTACAGCTCCGACCTTGGGCAGACCAGTCAGATCGATGTGCACGAGTGGCTGTCGATGAGCGGGCAGTGGTTCGACGCGTTCGGTTTGAGTTGCGAGCGTCGTGCCGAGATGACTCTTTTGAATCCACAACGCATGCTGGCCATTTAAATCGTTCGGGTAAAGCTCCCTGGCTAACTACGCCAGGGAGTCCTCATCATCAGGCTACTTCGGCAGCTACTTTCGGAGTGATTGCCTCGACAGTGATTGCTTCGCGCAGGCCCGCCTGTTCCATCAATGGCAATGTTTCTCTGACGAAATCCTTTATGCCTTCGTGGTAATCAAGCCATGTCAGTGCGATGCCATCGATCCCCCAGTCAGAATATTTCTTGAACAGTTCCACGATCTGTTCCGGAGTGCCTACCAGCGGCACGCCTGCAAACCCTGCCTTGAAATGAAAGCGAAAACGGACCGCATCTTCCGGAGTGAAAATACCGGTCTGAATGCCCAGCTCGCCGGTGATGATATCGCAGCCCTCATCGTCACCCAGCTGGTTGGCGTAATAATCCAGGTAGGCGTCCGCTTGTTCTTGCGTGTCCTTCTGCACCACGTAGCCGTAACACCATATCTTTATATCGCGGTCGAACTCCTGCTTCGCCAGGTCTTTATAGGATGCAATCTGCTGACGCACGGCGTCTTCACCGTCCAGGTGTTTGACGATCAGGAAAGCGGCATCACAGTGTTTGGCGCAAAACCGTTTGCCGCGCGGTGAACCGCCGGCATTGATCAGATAGGGGGTGTTGAGGGGGTGCGGCTGCGAGATAGCGTCGCAGATGTTGAAATATTCTCCTTTGAAGTCGAACGGTGTTTGCTGCTCCCAGGCATTTTTTGCGATGTGCAGCCACTCTTCCGCGTAGTCGTAGCGTTTGTCGTGTTCCATCATCTGGCCGTTGAACATGCGCATTTCCGCGCCGTACCAGCCGCACAGAATATTCAGCCCGAAGCGCCCGCTGCTGATGTGATCGATGGTCACCGCCTGCTTGGCTGCAAACAGCGGATGAACCGTGGGCAGGTGCGATGTGGTGAACACGGCAATCTGGTGGGTCAGGGCGGCAATACCGGCAGCCCAGGTGTAGGTTTCGAAACAGACACCGCCGGTGTTGTTGGTGCCGCCAAAACCTTTCCAGCGGCCTACCGGTATGAAGGCTTCAAACCCCGCATCGTCGGCCACCCGGGCGATTTCCAGATTACCTGCCCAATCGTCTCCGCGAAGGCGTTCCGGCGCATTGGTAACGGTGCAGCCGCCCTCGGTGTTAGTGGAGAAAACACCCAGCTGTATCTTGTTGCGGCTGCTGCGCATCGGGTTAGGTTTTATCGGATAAGCTTTTTCAGTGCGCATGATGACCTCCCAGGTCGGTTTTATGTCGTTCTTCCCTGCTAGATCCTTTGCCGACAGTGGCCGTGCAGGCGAAATACTCGCTCAGGCATGCTCACTGCGTCGGGTCGGGAAATACGGCAGCACATACTCTTCCAGCTCCTGTAACACTTCCGTGGCCGGACGTCTCAGTGGTTTCAGGTTCAGCGCAACATGCGAAACGCCCTGTTCCCGTTGACGCTGCCATAGCTCGATGAGGGCGTTGCGCCCTGTACTGATGCCACGGCCGACTTTCATGGGCGCGTCCTTGTTGTCCTCCAGATCAAAGAACGTCGCATAACCGTAGGGCTTGAATCGTTTTTGCTCGTTGGCATCGCGCCAGTGATTGATCACGTCGGGCAGGGTGTTGAAGCCACTCTGATGCCATATCCAGGCGTCCATATGGTTGGCCAGCCATTTGATGTCCTGCTGACAGCGACCGATGGCGAGCATCGGCAACCGCCCGAAAAAAGGTTTTGGCAGTAGGTCCAGCGTGCCATTGAGTTTCCCGTAGTGGCGCGACGTGAAGGCCGGAAAAGAGTGCTCGGTTACGGCGTGCAGCATCTCGACCCCCTCTCTGAAGCGCTCTGCGCGTGTGTCGAAATTCTCGCCGAATGCAGGGTATTCGCCGGGCCGATCACCCGTTGACAACCCCAGCAGGAAGCGTCCCTCCAGCAATACATCAAGGCTGCAGGCCTGTTTGGCGACCATCAGCGGGTTGCGCAGCGTCAGTACGATACCGGCTGTACCGATGCAGATTTGCGTGGTCACCGCAGCAAGCAGTACCGGGCAGTAGGCTGATCGCATTCTGCAGATCGCCCAATGCGGCGCGGTTGGCAGCGTTTGTCACCACATCAGGCGCGACACCCGTCAGGGCATCGAACAGGCCCCACTGAATGAACGTGGCCAGCAGTGCGCCTGCGATCGCAATGGCTATGCCGTCGGCAGAAACGCGCACGGCATTGAAGATGCCGGTAGCCATACCGGCGCGTTCCTTTTCAACCACACTGATCGCCATGCCATCCATCAGCCCCCAGGGCAGACCGATGCCGATGCCGATCAAGGCCATCGGCAGCAAGGCGGTTTTGATTGCTCCGCTGTCCAGCGCCAGCGCGAGCCACAGCAGGCCGACAGCCACCAGCAGCAGACCGATACCGGACAGCAGCCCGGAGGTAAAGCGACGTGCCAGTTGTGCGGCAAGCATCGGTACGATCAGCAGGGGCGCGGCCAGTGCGGTCATCATCTGTCCGGTTTCCAGCGCGCTGAGTCCGTCGATACCAATGAAGCGTGCTGGCAACATGATGATCAGCACGACAAAGAAAAATGCCGGACTGGCCGCAAGAATCTGCACGCCGACAAAGCGCGCGCTCTTGAACAGCGACAGATCAAGCATGGGTCTGGTCACGCGCCGTTCCACTGCAATGAATATCCAGAACAGCAACAGTGAACCGATAATGCCGCCCATGACCAGTGGATGGGTCCAGCCGTCTTCAGGGGCGAGCAGGATTGCGTAGGTGAACAGGGTCAGTGCCGCGGTAAAGCTGATCGCTCCTGGCCAGTCCATGCCGGTGGCATTGGGGTCTCTGGATTCTGTAGCGCTGAAAAGCACCAGAAAGAATCCCGCAACCCCAATAAGAGCCGTTGCGTGGAATGACCATTTCCAGCCAGCCGAGTCGACCAGCGAGCCCGCCGCAAGAGGGCCGAAGGCCAGGCCTATCCCGAACGTGGTGCCCAGCAGGCTGAACACTCGGGTGCGGTCCGCCCCATGGAAGGTCTGGGCCAGCGATGACATTGCGCCAGCGAACGCTGCTGCACCGCCCAGCCCCTGAATCAGGCGAAGTACATCAATCTGCACGACGGATGAGGCCATCGGAATGGCAAAGGTGGACAGCACGAATATCGCCAGTCCGATCAGCCATACGCGTTTTCTGCCGTAGATATCCGTCAGGCTTCCAGCGGCCATCATGGCGCTGCCGTAAGTCAGGATGTAAGCGTTGATGACCCACGTGAGCTCGACGGCTGATCCGCCCAGCGCCTTGTTTATCGAGGGTAGAACCACGGCAGGGCCAGTGAAGCACAACGGAATCAGGATGCCTGTCAGGCAGGCGGCAAACAATTGTCCCCAGCGTCTGGTAGCAGACGATGCTTGAACCTGGCTTGCTGAAGTCATGTGAATTTCCCTGTGAAGCGTGCGCAGGTTTCGGTGCATTGCACGCATTTATCCAAGGGCAGTTGCCCTGTCGGGAGATTAGGGGTTGCGTCTGCAAACAAAAACAGGCTTATGTTCCGAAGGTATAGGACAGGGCTGTCCTTAATAGGAGTGGGTATTGGAATCGCTCGGTAGCATTGCGGTGTTTGTTCTGGTCGCGGAAACACGGAGTTTTACCCAGGCTGGAAAGCGCCTGGGTATTTCATCGTCGGGGGTAGGCAAGAGTATCGGCCGTCTGGAAGAGGGCCTGGGTGTCAGGCTTTTTCATCGCAGTACGCGCAGTATTGCCATGACGCTGGAGGGCTCGATATTTCTGGAGCGCTGTCGCCGTATTCTGTCGGAGCTTGAAACGGCAGAAATGGAGTTGAGCAATGCCAGGGATCTGCCCAGAGGCAGATTGCGCATCAGCCTGCCCTTGGTCAGCGGCTTGGTCATGCCGGTTATCATCGAGTTCATGCGCACCTATCCCGATATCGAACTGGACATCGATTTTTCCGACCGCATGGTCGATATCATCGAGGAAGGCTTTGATATCGTCCTGCGCACGGGAGACCCCGGCGACTCGGGCCTGATGTCAAGGCGGATGGGGGGCTTTCAATTGAAAATCGTCGGCGCTCCGGACTATTTTTCCCGGCGCGGGACACCTCAACATCCAGCAGACTTGAGTCGACACGCCTGTCTGTTGCACAAGTTTCCCTCTTCGGGCAAATTTGAACACTGGCCGCTACGTCGCGAGGCCGGTGCCGATGATCTCGATTTGCCCCAGGTGATGGTGTGCAACACGACGGAAATTCTTGTTGATGTTGCGCGGGCGGGGTTGGGAATTGCCTGCCTGCCGGACTTCATGATTTCATCGGCCATTCGCAGTGGCGAGTTGGTGCCAATACTGACCGACTACACGGTGCATACCGGAAGTTTCAGGTTGCTCTGGCCATCGAGCAAGCACCTTTCCCTGCGCCTGCGGGTATTCATTGATTTTATGCACGCCCATTTGTTTGCTCCTGCGTCTGTGTGACTGCGCGGACCGAGCATGTAGCACCTGACAAGGAGCATTGGCATGTACACGCTTTTTGGCACAGAGGGTTCGGGGTCCGCAGCCATCGAGATAGCGCTTTGGCGCTGCTCGGTTCCTTTTACCTTGTTCAGGGCCTGTGCGTGGGAGGAGGGGCCAGGCAAGGAAGCATTGCGGCGGGTCAATCCATTGCTGCAGGTGCCCACGCTGGTCCTGGCTGATGGCACGGTGCTCACCGAAAGCGCTGCAATTCTGATTCATCTGGGACTGGAGCATCACGAATCCGGGTTGCTGCCCAGCAAGCCTGCCCTGCGCGCTCAAGCCCTTCGCGCGCTGGTCTACATCGCCGCCAACTGCTACGCCCCGATCGGGATTATCGATTACCCGCAGCGCTGGCTGTCGGGCTCCGACGAAACGCAGGCTACGCTACTCGAAACCGGCACCCGTGCGCGTTTGCATGAAAACTGGGAGACATTTGCGGATCTGTTCGCTAATGCAGGCTTCTGGCGTTGTGATGATCCCGGTGCAGTTGAGATTCTGGCTTGCATCGTGACCAGATGGGGCGGTGCGCGCGAGCATCTGCATACCACCCGGCCTGATTTTCATGAGCTGCTGTTACAGGTCGACGCCCAGCCGGTGGTCAGCGCAGTGATAAGGCGTCATTGGGACTTGAGACGTCTTGAGGCGTAGAAGCAGGCCCTTTTGACGACGTGACGCCAGAATGGATTCAAACCATCGTCCCTCAGTCGCCTGTAAGCAATGCTCGCTAATTCAGCGGCCCCAGCACCTTTCGATAGCGCTCGTCGCCATTACGGGTATGTAGCGTGAGCACAATTTCCAGCCCGTCGGGATTGTCTTCCTTGTGGCTGTCGAGCGGTTGCCAGCCTCCGACAGTTCTCCAGACCCTTATTTTTGCCTCGACGACATGGTCGAGCACCGCTATTCCTTCATCGGGAGCGGGTAGGGGGTAGAGATTGCTGCTGTCTGCGGCCGCGCGATACAACGTGTTGTCCTTTAGCCACCAGCGGATTCGCTGTAGTCCTTCCCCGGCCGTGGCCGCACTGCGAATGACGTCAAGTCGCATACCGTTCCTTTCCGCACTGCGAATACTGAGGGGTATCAACGTTTTTGCCTGCGGATCCGGTTCTTCGCCAGGCAGCGGTTTTTGCAGCTCGACGCTGGCACGCATGGCCACGTCGCGCTCCAGCTGGTTCAGCGCTCGCAGTACGGACTCGGTGTGCCCGGTGCTTTCGCGTAACTGGATATCGGTGCGAGTGATGCTCTCCAACCCACGCCAGGCAATCAGGCTGACGATGATCATCAGCAGGATAGCCACCATCACTTCCAGTAATGTGAAGCCGTTTTGCCTTGCATTCATGGAGGGCTGACCACCTGCAGTTGACCCAGCGCGCTACGCTGCAGGCTCAAGGATCGTTCACCGTCAGAGAGCTGGATGCGCAGCGGTGCGACGATCCATTCGGGACCTGACACCACTCGCTGCGCCGGGTCTACGCTGATGCGTATGGAGGGTGTTTCCCAGGCTCTGAAACGCAGCTGCGGGTCGTTCATGAAGCGGTCGTAGCCCAGGCCTTGCTCGGCACGTCGTGCGAAACCAAAGCCTTTGTCATCGACCAGCAAGGTGATTGGCCGACCGTCGACTCTGGCCTCGACCTGTGCAATGTGCAGCATGTGTGCGAGGCGTTCAGCATCCTTGCGCAGCAAAGCGGCAGGATCGGGTTTGATACTCATGCTCACCGTTGCGCTGACAATGCCAATGATGACCAGAACCACCATCAACTCGATCAGGGTAAAACCCCGTTGTGTGTCCATACTCATGATCGGTGGTTCCCTGATGACGTTTGCATACGGATCAAAGCGGGTGCCAGGCATTCTGATGCAGTGATGTAGACTGCCCCGGCAGACGAACAGGAGGTTCAGTCATGGCATTTTCGTTTCATCCATTATCAGCATCGCGCCTGGTGCAATCGGCGGCCTTGATTGCGGCGCTGGCGGGTATCGCGCTCTGGTCGTCGTTGCTGCTTGCGCCCGAGCCTGTGCGCGCACCGTTGCCGGAAAGCGCCGTTCCCGCTGCCAATGTCGGCAGTCCTGCCCGACAGTGGTTCGCCAACCAGCCACTTCAGGTCCGGATCAAGGTCACCGGTGTCATGACCGGGAGCAAAGGCGCGGTGGCGATTCTCACTGTCAACGATAGACCGGCGCGCAGCTATCTGGCGGGGGAGTTGCTTGCCAAGGATGTACGTCTGGTGGCTATCGAGAGTGACGCAGTGCTGATCGAGCAGGGTACCGAGCGCACACGATTCAAGGTCGCCAGCCTGGCAGGCCTGCCGGAGTTGCCCAGCCTGCTGCGTCGTTGAAACGCTCATGGAGACTCTTTCGGCTGGCGTCGGATGGCGATAATGGTATCGAGGCGGGCCAGTGGCGGCGCTTTATTGTCCCGCTGTAATACTCGCAGACTGACCCGCATCAACATTCCGTCTGCACTGGCTTTGAGCGTCTGTTCACAGGTCAGCGAGAGCCTGCCCTGATCGCACTTGCGGGTTGTGAAACCAGGCCTGAGCCTTGTCATCATGCGTAATTCGGCCAGTTGGTTCTGCGCCTCTAGCAGCGCAATGGCGCGGTCGCGCAACACACCGTTGTTAAAGGTCATTACCCCGCTCAGGCGCGCGGCAGCCGCCATTGCCACGGCGATGATCAACAGCGCCACCAACACTTCGATCAGCGTGAAGCCTTTCTCCTTGTGCGGTTGCAGCATGGGCGCCTCCTGGCAAATCCTCCTGCTCGATACAGGCAACAACGATAGCACCCGACCAGCATCTGATTGTTCATGAATGGCTCACCATAAGGGTTGAGCAGATTTATCGTGCCCCGCCGTGGTGGCGTCTACACTGCGGGACAGATGAGGATCATCAAGGATATGGATATGGATGTCGCACGCGTCAAGCCTCGGTCTGGAGGCCGTCGCGGCCAGGACGGCTTTACCCTGATCGAAATCATGGTGGTCGTGGTTATTCTCGGCATTCTGGCCGCTGTTGTGGTGCCCAGGGTTCTTGACCGTCCGGACCAGGCGCGGGCTGCTGCTGCCCGGCAGGATATCGCAGGGCTGATGCAGGCGCTCAAGCTCTATCGCCTCGACCACGGCACTTACCCCAATCAGGCTCAGAGCCTGAAAGCTCTGGTCGAGCGGCCGGCCAACATCAACAAAAACAACTGGCGCGCCTATGTCGAGCGGCTACCCAATGATCCGTGGGGACACCCCTATCATTATCTGAACCCCGGCGTTAACGGCGAGGTGGATCTTTTTTCTCTGGGTGCCGACGGTCAGCCCGATGGCGAGGGTGTCAATGCTGATATCGGCTCATGGCAGCTCTGAACATGGCGCTGAGCACTTACCCGGCAAGCGCAATCAGGCAAGGCGGCTCGGCAATTATCAGTGCCCTGCTGACCGTCGCGATTGTCGCGGTCATCGCGGCCGGTATGCTGACCCGTCAGAGTGTCATGATTCGCACGGTAGAAGCCGAGCAGTCGCGTATCCAGAACAGCGCAGCGCTGATGGCCGGGCTGGACGCGAGCCGCATGCTGTTATGGGATTCACGTCGCAAGAGCCGGGCGATTCATCCTGGTCAGGCGTGGGCGCAGCCCTTCGGCCAGAGTCCATCCGATCGACCTGAAGAAGGTTTTCACGGACGACTGGAAGACCAGCAGGGCAAATTCAACCTGCGCAACCTGCTGCGCAATGGTCAGCTGGAAATCGGTCAACTGCGCAGTTTCGAACGCTTGTGTCAGATGATTTCCATCAGTGATGTTCTTTGCCAGAGCATCAGCCAGCGGGTGCTTGGCTCATACACACGTTTTTCGACTCCGGCAACTGGCCAGGTCAGCGGCATGTTCGCAAGCGGGCGAGAGACTTCTTCGGCGACGCGCAAGCCCATCCCGGCATCATTGGTGACACTGCGCAGCCTGGATGATCTGCAAGGGATGCAGGGTTTGAGCGATCAGGTATTGGAGCGGCTGAAACTTTACGTGTGCATTCTGCCCGCCAATACCTGGGTCAACAGCAATACAGCGAGTGCCGAGGTACTGGCAGCGGTGGTGCCCGGTTTGTCATTGCCCAGTGCGCAAACGGTGGTGGCCGAGCGCGACAGGGGACAGTGGTTTGCCTACCGTCTGGAAATCATCGCTCGCATGCAGGTGCCGACCCAGGCGGCTGACGGGCTTGAAATCGGAGTAGCAAGCGAGTGGTTTGTATTCCGTGGCAAGGCGCGCAGAGATGGACGTCAGGCCAGCATGGAGGCCTTGCTGTATGTGCGCGATGACAGCGTGCCTCATGTTATCTGGTCGCGGATCGGCGTATGAGCCGGTTGCGGATCGCCCTGCCTGCTCTGGAGCGTCTGAATCCGGAGACGCCACTGCTATTCGTCCGGCTGGACAGCCAGGGCAAGACTGTTGAAAGCGGCCTGAGCAATTTGCTGGAATTGAAGCAGGGCGGTGCACTGCAGCCGGTGGAAGCGTTTCTGCATCCACTGGACAGTCTGCTGGCCCGGATCGAAACGCCGCCGCTGACTGCGTCGCGGATCAGAAGCGCTGCGCTGTTAGCCGCTCAGGGACTGATACTGGGCGGCAGTGAGCTGATGCACATCGCCAGCAGCCCGCGCTATTCTGACGGGGCCGTTTATCTGGGCTGGTTGCCCGCAACTGCGCTGGAACGTCTGACCCAATTGCTGAGTCAGTCGCGTCTGTCGTTGCGCGGCCTTTACCCTGCGCCCTATGGCCTGCCTGTGCCTGCACCGGGTCAAGTCAGTGTCGTGCTGCGGGATGAGCACTGGCTGCTACGTCACAGTGCCGGGCAAGGTGGCGTGCATCCGCGGCTGACCGAGACCCCTGACGCGCGCCTGGCCAACGGCAGCGAGTTGCACCGGCTGGACGACGAGGGCACGGCAGGCCTGGAAACATCGGCTGTCCTGCTCCTGGGCGGGCCGTCACCCGGCTGGAGCCTGCATGCAGGAATAGGGGCGGCGAAAGTCAGGACATCGGGCTGGACCGCCGCATGGGTCTGCTGCGGCCTGGCTGTCGGGGTATGGGCGCTGGGCTTGAATCTGTACGCCGCTCGCGAGGCTGCCCGAGGACAGCAACTCAGGGCCGGTATGGTGCAGCGGGTCAGTCAGGCCTTTCCTCACTTGCCGGTCATTCTCAATCCTTTGCAACAGGCCCGACAGCAGGTGGCGGCACTCGAAAGCGGTTCAGCCACCGGCACCGACAGCGGATTCGAACAGCTGGTAAAAAGCGCCGCTGGAGCGCTGCCGTTCCTTGCAGGTAGCGTGCAGCGCCTGACCTATTCAGATGGCCGCCTGCAGCTGCAACTGTTGCCCGATAACGCCCAGCCTGCTGTTGACGATACGTTGCAGCGTTCGCTGGCGCAGGTGGGTCTGACAGCCAGTCGCGATCATCTCACCTGGACCCTGAGCCAGATGTCCGATCAAGCGGCCGATGCGTCCGCTTCTACGCCGGAGAGCGACGTTGAGTAGCCGAATGTGGCAGCCATACGCCGACCGCTGGCGGCGACTGAGTGGGCGCGCGCGTGTTGTCAGGGCCGGTCTGTCGATCAGGGAGACGCGCCTACTGTCGATAGGCGCGCTGGTGTTGTGCTGCCTGGTGACGTGGCTACTGATGGTTCAGCCTGTGCTGAAGAAAATCACGTATTGGCAGGCGCAAAATCCTGTGTTGAGCGCCCAGGCCGAGACGCTCGAAACGCTGCTCAAGCAGGTGAGCGTGCCGCAGCGCCGAACAGGCCCGCAGGATCTGCAGCCAGCATTGCAGCGCAGCCTTGAAGCCTTCGGGTTGTGGTCGTATTGCCAGCTTGAGCAAGACGGTGAAGGGGCTGAGCACAGTTGGCAACTGGCGTTCGATCACGCGCCAGCCGACGCAGTGATCGGTTGGCTGCTGGAGCAGCCGCAATTGTTTTCGTTACACATCAAGGACGCCAGCCTGCAACGTGCAGGCGAAGACGCTCAGGACCTGACAGGTCATCTGTCCGGGGTTGTTCGCATGGATCAGGCGCCGAGCGCAAAGGAAGCTTAATGAAATGGTATGCCTTTACCTGCACGTTGCCCTGTCGCAGGGTCGCACCGTTTTTCCTGCTGGCGCTGAGCGCTTGCAGCACCACATCGCCCGCGCCGCCTGGGCTGGTAGAGAGCGAGCTGGGTCAACCGCTGGCCAGAACCTTACCCGTCCGCGATGCACATGATCGCCAGCGCGCGCAACCGGGCGTCGCGCCAGGACAGAAACACACGTTGTCGAACACCGCTCGCGGCCATACGCCAGCCCGCAGGACAGGGGCTGCGCACGGCGCGCTGGGTGATCAGCTCATACAACTGAATTTTGTCGAGGCCGATATTCAATCGGTCGTGCGGGCGTTGTCACGTTCCACAGGCCAGCAGTTTTTGCTGGACCCAAAAGTCACGGGCACGCTGACGCTGGTCAGCGAAGGGTCGGTGCCGGCCTCTCAGGCTTATGAAATGCTGATGGCAGCTTTGCGCATGCAGGGTTTCAGTGTGGTGGATGTCGGCGGCGTGGCTCACGTCGTGCCTGAAGCCGATGCCAGACTGCTTGGCGGTCCTGTTTACAGTGCCGACAAACCTTCCGGGAACGGCATGCTGACCCGTACGTTTCGCTTGCAGTACGAAAATGCGGTCAATCTGATTCCGGTGCTGCGGCCTATCGTTTCGCCGAACAACCCGATCAACGCCTATCCCGGCAATAACACCATTGTCGTCACCGACTACGCCGATAACCTGGTGCGAGTGGCGCAGATCATCGACGGTATCGACACGCCCAGTGCCATCGATACTGACGTGGTGACCGTGCACAACGGTATCGCTGTAGACATCGCCAGTATGGTCAGCGAGTTGCTGGATACCCAGGGCGGCGACGCGACCCAGAAGATCAGTGTGATTGGCGACCCCCGCTCCAACGCCATCATTATCCGTGCTGGCAGCCCGGAGCGTACCGAGCTGGCGCGCAACCTGATCTACAAGCTGGACAACGCCCAGAGCAACCCGAGCAATCTGCATGTTGTGTACCTGCGCAATGCCCAGGCGGGAAAGCTGGCCCAGGCTTTGCGGGGCTTGCTGACCGGTGAAAGTGACAGCGGTGCCAGTGATACCACCCGGGCGATGCTCAGTGGCATGGGCAGCACCGGTAACAAGAACGACGTGCAAGGCAACAGCAGCGCAGGCCCTGTCTCCGGGACTGTAGCCGGAAGCGGTTATGGCCAGAGTAGCGCGTCGCCTTCGGTTGCCACTGCCGGTAGTCAGCAAGCCGAACAGAACACCGCGTTCAGTGCCGCAGGGGTGACCATTCAGGCTGATGCGACCACCAACACCCTGTTGATTTCCGCTCCGGAGCCGCTGTATCGCAATTTGCGTGAGGTCATCGATCAACTGGATCAGCGCCGTGCTCAGGTGGTGATCGAAAGCCTGATTGTCGAGGTCAGCGAGGACGATGCGAACCAGTTCGGCGTGCAGTGGCAGACCGGCAACCTGAATGGCAGCGGCGGCTTTGGCGGGGTCAACCTTGGCGGCAGCGGTTTGAATACCAGTGGCAGCACCAGTATCGACGTGCTTCCCCCAGGCTTTAATGTCGGCGTGGTGAGGGGCGCGGTGACCATTCCGGGCATTGGCGAAGTGCTGGATTTGAAGGTGCTCGCGCGCGCCCTGAAGAGCAAGGGTGGCAGTAATGTGCTGTCCACTCCCAACCTGCTGACGCTGGACAACGAGGCGGCCAGTATCTTCGTCGGCCAGACCATCCCGTTTGTCACCGGCAGTTATGTAACGGGCGGTGGCGGCACCAGCAACAATCCGTTTCAAACTGTTCAGCGCGAAGAAGTCGGCTTGAAACTGAATGTAAGGCCGCAGATTTCCGAAGGCGGTACGGTCAAGCTGGACATCTATCAGGAAGTCAGCAATGTCGATCAGCGCGCCTCGCTGGCGTCAGGCACCGTCACCAACAAGCGCGCCATCGATACCAGCATCCTGCTGGACGACGGGCAGATCATGGTGCTGGGCGGCCTGCTTCAGGACGGGTACAACCAGAGCGATGAAGCGGTGCCTTGGCTGTCGAGGATTCCGCTTCTCGGCGTACTGTTTCGAAACGAAGCGCGTTCGACCAGAAAAACCAATCTGATGGTCTTCCTGCGTCCCTACATCATTCGTGACAGCGGCACAGGGCGCAACATCACGTTGAACCGTTACGAATTCATGCGCCGCGCACAGGGTAATTTGCGTCCCGAGCGTAACTGGATGCTGCCGGACATGCAGGCGCCGCAGTTGCCCTCTGCGGCAAAGGCGATTCCTGACCTGCAGCCTGCTGCCGGTCAGATGCCGCGGGCGGTCATTCGCGCAGTGCCTGTGCCATGAGTGCGCTGCCTTATGCCTGGGCCAGAGCGCAACGCATTCTCTTGCGTGAGACTGACGAGGGTGTGCTGCTGATCGTCTGCGACGCTACTCCTGGCTGGGCAATCAATGAGGCCCGGCGGCAGTTCGGTCCGGCGCGTCTGGAACAGGTTGGCACGCATCAACTGGAGGGGCTTCTGGCCGCAGCCTACGCCGATACCGGCAGCGCGGCGGCGGTGGTGGGCGCTGCAGAAAACGACGCTGACCTGAACCGGCTGATGCAGGATATTCCGGAAATCATCGACCTGCTGGATGCTCAGGACGGTGCCCCGGTGATTCGCATGATCAATGCACTGCTGACCCAGGCGGCTCGCGACGAGGCCAGCGATATTCATATCGAACCCTACGAAAGCCATTCGGTGGTGCGCTATAGGGTCGATGGCAGCCTGCGCGATGTAGTATCGCCGCGCAAGGCGTTGCATGGCTCGCTGGTGTCACGCATCAAGATCATGGCCCAGCTGGATATCGCCGAAAAGCGCCTGCCTCAGGATGGTCGAATCGCATTGCGCGTGGCCGGTCGGCCCATCGACATTCGCGTCTCGACCGTGCCTACCGGCCACGGTGAAAGGGTGGTAATGCGCCTGCTCGACAAACAGGCCGGTCGTCTGCGTCTCGAGACACTGGGCATGGCCCCTGATGTGCTGGCCAGACTCGACAACCTGATACGCCAGCCCCATGGCATTGTGCTGGTCACAGGGCCCACCGGCAGTGGCAAGACCACCAGTCTCTATGCCGCGTTGGCACGGCTGGATGCCAGCACCAGCAATATCCTGACCGTGGAGGACCCGGTGGAGTACGACCTGCCGGGTATCAGTCAGATTCAGGTCAACAGCAAAATCGACATGACTTTCGCCTTGGCATTGCGCGCCATTCTGCGTCAGGACCCGGACATCATCATGATCGGCGAAATCCGTGATCTGGAAACCGCCCAGATCGCGGTGCAGGCATCACTGACCGGACATTTGGTGCTGGCCACCCTGCACACCAATGACTCGGTATCGGCGATCAACAGGCTTGTCGACATGGGCGTCGAGCCCTTTCTGCTCGCGTCTTCTCTGCTTGGCGTGCTGGCGCAGCGCCTGGTACGCCGTCTGTGCCCGCAGTGCAGACAACCCGACCCGACTGCGTCAGGCTGCTGGCGCCCGCAGGGGTGTGAGCGCTGTAGCGGCACCGGTTACAGCGGCCGCACCGGCATTCACGAGCTGTTCTGTATTGATGATGAGGTGCGCAGTCTGATCCATCAAGGTGCCGATATGCAGGTACTGAGGGGGGCGGCGCGCAATGCCGGCATGGTCAGCATGCGCGAGGATGGCCAGCGCTGGGTTCGCGATGGCACCACAGCTCCGGAAGAAATCATTCGTGTGACACGGGACGCTTGATGAGCCGCTATCACTATGAAGCTGCCGATGCGCAGGGCAGGATCGAATCCGGCCATCTGGACGCTGACAGTCAGGACGCCGTGATGGCTGATCTGCGCCAGCGGGGGCTGACTGCATTGCAGGTAAAGATCGACAGCAAGACCAGCAGTCATGGGGCAGGGGGGCTGTTCAGTATGCGCCTTTCGGACGCTGACCTTGCCTCGGTGACCCGACAACTGGCAAGCCTGCTGAGTGCCGGGCTGCCGCTGGATGAAGCATTGGGTGCCACGGTCGAGCAGGCCGAACGCCAACACATTATTCAGACCCTGAGCGCGATACGCACCGATGTTCGCAGTGGCATGCGTCTGGCCGAAGCGCTGGCCGCTCGCCCCAGAGACTTTCCGGACATTTACCGGGCCTTGATCGGGGCTGGTGAGGAGTCTGGCGACCTGGCCCGGGTCATGGAGCGACTGGCCGATTACATAGAAGAGCGCAACGGCCTGAGAGGCAAGATTCTCACAGCGTTCATCTACCCCGGCGTAGTGGGGCTGGTCTCGATTGCCATCGTGATTTTTCTGCTGAGCTACGTAGTGCCCCAGATAGTCAGTGCGTTTTCTCAGGCGCGTCAGGACCTGCCCGGTTTGACACTGGCCATGCTGGCCGCGAGTGATTTCATCCGTGCCTGGGGCCTGGTGTGTCTGGGCGTATTGCTGGCGGCGTTGTGGGGCTGGCGAATTTGTCTACGCAACCCGGCTACGCGCCTGAGATGGCACAGCCAGATCCTGCGCTTGCCCTTGATCGGTCGATTCGTACTGGGGCTGAACACCGCACGCTTTGCATCGACCCTGGCGATTCTCGGTGCTGCCGGTGTGCCCTTGCTGCGGGCGCTGGACGCAGCGCGTCAGACCCTGTCCAACGATCGCCTCAGTCTGGCGGTGAGCGAAGCCACGTCCAGGGTCCGCGAAGGCGTCAACCTGGCGGTGGCACTGCGGATGGAAAAGGTCTTTCCGCCGCTGCTGATTCACCTGATTGCCAGCGGCGAAAAAACCGGGTCGTTACCGCCGATGCTTGATCGTGCTGCGCAGACCCTTTCCCGCGATATCGAGCGCCGCGCCCTGGGCATGACTGCGCTGCTCGAACCCTTGATGATCGTGATCATGGGCGGCGTAGTGCTGGTGATCGTTATGGCTGTGATGTTGCCGATCATCGAAATCAATCAACTGGTCAATTGAGGGGTGCGATCCTGATGAAGGCTGACTCTTCGTCCGGCGATAACCTGCTCAATAAAAGACCCTCATTGAGAGGGTCTTTTATCGTCCTGTACAACCGGCGTATCAGATTTTGCCAGCGCCGGCCTTGGCCTTGACGTCGGCCGCAACCTTGTCAGCCGCCAGAGGGGTGTAGCTATACGGAGGGGTCCAGCCAATACTGGTGCTCCAGGAACAGCTGATGACGCTGCCGTTTACCAGCGACCCGCTATCACGGTAGACACTGCCGCCATAGTCGGCCGCAACCTTGCTGCAACCACTGATGCCGCTGATATCGAGCACATTGCGTTCAGAGAAGATTTTCGAACCTTTACCGACGCCCTGGGCATACACAAACGGGTAGACCTTATGGCTGGTACTTCCAATGTGGTAGTTGTTGTAAAGATGAACCTGACCAAACCGCACACGCGGCCCGCGAGAGGAAATATTCTCGAACAACGAGTTGTGAATGGTCACCTTCAGTTTGCCGTCATCGGTTGTTTTACTGTCACTTGAACCGATCAGGTTATTCTTTTCGTGATTCCGGAACACGGAATACGAGATGGTGACATAGTTGGCGCCGTTCTTGACGTCCAGTGCGCCATCATGGTGTTGTTTTGGACGACCATTGGCCGTGCCATTCTGATCATCGGTACGACGGCCGTCGGTAAACGTCACATGATCTATCCATACATTGCTGGCACCTTCGACCGTCAGACCGTCGTACTCCGAGTTCCAGTTGCCGGCGCTGCCATCTTCCGGGTCCCAGACCGGTTCCGGGTCCCAGGGGTTTTCAATGGTCAGGTTGCGAATGATGACGTCGTTTTCCTTCGCGTAGAAAAACCCTTCCCTTATCTCGGCACTGCTGGAGGTGCCGACAATCGTGGTTTTGCCGGGGATGTCCAGGCGGGCGCGCTGCTTCATATCAGAGGTTTTGGTGTACGGTTTGCCGTCGCTGACATCAATAACCCCTGTCACCTTGATGATCCGGCCGTTGCTGCCTGCCGACGCAGCCAGTGCGGCTTTCAGCTCGGCGGCGTTTTTCACCGTATAAATGTTATTCGCTGCTGCCCTTGAACCACCCTTGGTGCCCCCGTTTTGAGTAGCCCAACCGGTAGTGGCAACATCGGTGGCGATATCGGCGTGGGCAGACAGGCTGACAGACAATAGCGATACAAGAATGCCGCCCGTCAATGCGAGCGGCGTTAAACCATGAGGCTTCAACATGTAATCTATTCCTTGATTAATGTGTGTACAACGTGCAGTTATTGCAACTGCGTATCCCACAGCAAACATCCTGTTGCCAAGGCAGTAGCGCAAACAGAATGTTTGCTGTTGATTGAATATAGTCGTGAATCGGAAAGCACCATTGTTGTGTGTGTATTTTTTTGTAAAAGAGAACCTGTGCTGTTTATTTTTTACAAGCATCTAACGCGCAATAAGTACATTGCTATTGTCGTCATGATGGTAATGTAATTCATGAGGTGAATGCGTCTGATGCGGCCTTGTTATTCATCTAATGAATAACAAGGCCGCGTCAGACGTCCGTGAAGTAGTGGGGCGCTTAATTCGTTGAATTGATCGGACCCAGTATTCTCAGATAGAGATGCACGGTCGTCCCGTTTTCAGGTGCTGTTTCGACGCGTGCGCCTCCGCCTGCGTTCACCGCAAACTCCTGCACCTGAACAAGGCCCAGGCCGGCACCTGGTTCGGAGCGTCTGGTGGTGAAGAAGGGTTCGAATATCTGTTCCTTGAGATCGGCGGCCATGCCTGGGCCATTATCAGCCACGCTGAGTACCAGGTAGTCGCCTTCCGGCAATCGTGGGTCTTCCTTGACTGACTCCAGTCGAGTGGCGATATGTACCTTGCCAGACCCTGACATTGCATCACGGGCGTTGGCCAAGAGGTTCAATACTGCGGCGTGCAACTGCGCTTCGGCGCACAGGACGCCCCAGCCCTGGGCGCTAAGGTCGAACGACAGTTCCAGATTGTCGCCTGCCGAGCGCAATAACAGATCACGGGCGGCATCGATCCGTTCGCTGACATCGATGCAGATCAGCTCGGGGCCGTCCTGACGAACGCTATCGAGCAAACGGGTGACCAATTGTCGACCGTGATCCACAGCTCGCAGGCCGGTGTCACTGAGCGTCTCGACATCAGCTGGGCGGCGCGAGCGCATGCGGACAAGTTGCAGGCTGGCGCTCAGCGCCTGGAGCAGGTTGTTGAAGTCGTGGGCGATGCTCGCTGTGAGCATTCCCAATGACGACACCCGCTGTGACTCGCGCAGATTGCGTTCAACCGCCAGGCTTTGACTCTGTGCGCTTTCGAGTCCCAGGGCCAGTTCTGCGGCATGTTGGTCGCGTTGTTGTGTAAGCAGGCGATATTGCATCAAGGCTGCGGTCTGGCGGGCCAGTGCCAGCAGGGCCAGACGTTGTTGTTCGGTCAGAACACGCGGCCAGATATCGATTATACACACCGTGCCCAGCGCATGGCCCGAGTCGGTGCGAATCGGTGCGCCTGCATAAAACCGGATATAAGGAGGGCCCAGCACCAGGGGGCTTTCTCTGAAGCGGGGGTCGGTGGTTGCATCTTCTACGACCAGCACATCGGAAGGTTGCAGGATTGCGTGTGCGCAGAAGGCCAGATCGCGATGGGTTTCCTTGACGTCCAGGCCGATGCAGGCCTTGAACCACTGGCGTTCCCGGTCAACCAGCGAAACCAGGGCGATGGGCGCGTCGCACAGCGTGGTAGCGAGCAGCACAATGTCGTCGAAGTCCTGCTCGGGAGCGCTGTCCAGTATCCTGAGATGCTCAAGAGACAGGACTCGTTCTTCTTCGTTGGCAGGAAGTGGCGCAGGGTGGTGGGTCATGGGGCGCACCGCGATCAGATGAGATAAGGTCTTATGATGCCTATGATTTATACAGGGCAGCAAGGTACACAGCGTATAAATGCACGCGATCCGGCCGGATGCGACAGGCTTCAGTTCTGTGCCTGTCGCGAACGCTGAACCGTCCAGCGCGTCGACAGCCGTTACACGATAGCTCAACTGTACCGCCTTCGTTGCCGGTCTTGATCGGGTTCTCGCGTTTTGCCGTGAATGCTAATTGGCGGCTTGGGCAATGAACCCGGTCAGTTGGAATCGTGGGTTTAAAGAAGGTTTCATGTAGCGTTATTAGTAGGAGGCGTATAATAGCCATAAAAGTACATTCGTAATAAGAAGTCTACGGGTGTTGGCAATGCGTGTCCGGCATCCGTAAGTAGTTTGCTTGTAACTTATTGTGCCCATAGTGTGCCTGTTGTGTAATAAACTGCCTGGCGATTTTTGCGTGGGCAAAGATCGTTGGTTAATCACTAACGTGTGTATTCTTCAGGAGCATTGCTGATGCCCGGCCCAAATGATTCAAGTCCTGCCGAACTTTTGCCCGAAGGGTCTCCCGACGACAGAGTCACCAGCCTGTTGTGGGGGCCGTTCTGGTTAGGCGATTCAACCGGTACTCACCTCACTTACAGCTTTCATACTGCCAACTCCGTCTATGCCACTGACTACAGTCGCTCTCAGGAGCCCAGCGATGCCTATTCACTGACCGATGCACAGGCCGCGGCGGCAAGAAGTGCGTTGGGTGCATGGAGTGCAGTGGCAGACATCAAATTCACCGAGGTTCAGGACACCCCGGACAATGTCGGAGACATTCGTTTTGGCGGCTTCAAGAGTCTGCAAAGTACTGAGTACGGCCAGGCTTACGCGCCAGGCACACTGGGCCGGTCCGGTGATGTCTGGATCGGGCCGAAAGTCAACGCGGCTGATCCTGCCAAAGGCACGGATGATTACCTGACGTTCATGCATGAAACGGGTCATGCATTGGGTTTGAAACATTCGTTTGAAGCCTCGCAATACAACGATGTTCTGCTCGATGCCAAGTTTGAAGATGCCCGTTACACCATCATGAGCTACACCAACAACTACAGTTTCAAACCCACCACGCCGATGTTGCTCGATGTGGCGGCCATGCAGTTCATATACGGTGCCAACACCAGCTATCACACCGGTAATGACGTCTACAAATGGGCACCCGATCAGTCGGTGTTCGAGACGATCTGGGACGCTGGTGGCAAGGATACGATTGATGCCAGCAATCAGGCTTCGTTTGTGAAGATCAACCTCAACGAGGGTGAGTTCAGCACCATCGGCAAGGCGTTCCTCGATTACAACCAGAATCCTGATGCCCCGACGCTGATGAACTCAGGGCTGGCGATTGCCTACGGTGCGCACATTGAAAACGCCATTGGCTCTGCTTTCAATGACACGCTGATCGGCAACAGCCTGGATAACGTGCTTGATGGTCGTGGCGGTCTGGACACCATGATTGGCGGTCTGGGCAACGACACCTACGTTATTGATCAGGCTGGTGAGCTCGCTTTGGTGCAAGAGAAGGCCAATGAGGGCATCGATACACTCAAGATCACCTATGACAACACATCGCCGGTTGCCACAGTGATCGACCTGAATGCCGGCCCGCTGGCCAACTTTGAAAACGTCCACCTCAAAGGTGAGGGCGAGTTCACTTTGCTGGGCAATGATCGCAACAATACCCTGACCGGTAACGATGCGAACAATGTGCTGTTCGGCGGCGCGGGCAATGACAAGCTGGTTGGCGGTCTGGGCGCAGACATCATGACCGGTGGCAGCGGCGCTGACCGTTTTGTGTTCAATGACCTGGCAGAAATGGGCAAAGGCCACGCCAGCGACGTGATTACCGACTTCAACAGCCAGCAGGGCGACAAGCTGAGCTTCCTGAAGATGGATGCCAACGTGGACACCAAAGCCCTTGATGCTTTCAGCTTCATTGGCAGCGGCGAGTTCACCGGCGCGGGCCAGCTGCGTTTCGCCGACCACGTGCTGTCCGGCAACGTCAATGGTGATTTGCATGCAGACTTTGAAATCCAGCTGGTCGGTGTAACCGAGTTCCATGCTCACGATCTGGCGGTTTGATCGCTGACTTGAAATACCGGTTTCAATGACAGGACTGCGCCACGGACAGGCGCCGTTCTATCTGCTTGCCCATCGCCTCCTTCTTTCTTTCTCCTGCCTCTTCCCGCCGTTTTAACTGCGCACCGCAATTGGGCGACGCAGGGTTTTGAGCTTTTTTTGGCACCGTGACGGTGCTGTTACAAAATTTAAAACCACAAATTCAATATATCCAACAAAACCCACTTGACGCGCCAGCCCCTGCTGAATGTAATGCGCCGACAGTCGTCGGCACTGGGCATTGCGCAGAAGTATCTCACTGATGAAAGAGGTATCTACATTGATTGAGCCACAGCCATCGTCCATGCCTACCGTGATTGAAGCTGCCGCGCTTGTCCGCAAAGGCTGCATGACGCCGATACGCTTGACTGAGTTATGTCTGGCAACGATTGAAACCCACAATTCCACACTCAATGCTTTTGGTGACGTATACGCCGATGTCGCGCTCGAACAGGCCTGGACGATGACTGCCGAACTGCAGCGTGGTCAGGTAAGAGGCCCGCTGCACGGCATACCCTTTGGTATCAAGGACCTCTTTTCGACAGCGGGACTGCGCACCACGCGTGGCTCGTTGACTGCTCTGGACTCGGTGCCGGTCCAGGATGCACCGATCATTCGCCGCCTCAAGAATGCTGGTGCGATCATTCTGGGCAAGACAGCGACGACCGAATTCGGCTGGACCGGCGCGAGTACGTCACGGGTGTTCGGCAACGGGCGTAACCCCTGGGATCCGGCACTGACCAGTGGTGGCTCCAGTTCCGGCTCGGCGATTGCGGTGGCGGCGCGCATGGTGCCGGCCGCACTGGGCTCCGATGGTGGCGGCTCGGTGCGCATACCTGGCTCGTTCTGTGGTGCGTTCGCCCTCAAAGGCACTCTGGGACGCATTCCGACCTGGCCCTGGTCAGCCACCGAGATGCTCAGTCATGCCGGACCGATTACCCGAACCGTGCGTGATAGCGCGTTGCTGTTCGATATCCTGTCGGGGCCGGATCCGCTGGATCACCAGGCGCTGCCAGCCCCTGACGAGTCCTTTCTGGCACGGTGTGACCAACCGTTGAGTCCGTTGCGTATCGGCTTCTGCCCGACGCTGTTTGACACACCGGTCGACGCGCAAATCGCCTCAGCGGTCGAAGCCGCCGTAGGCAACATCGCCAGGTCGCTGCCCGTCACGGTCAGCACGCTCAAACCAGCCTGGCAGGATCCGCTGGCGACGTTCGAAACGCTGTGGGTTGCCGGGCGCGGTATTGCTTATGGCAAAGCGCTTGCGCAGCAACTGGACCAGCTTGACCCTGGCTTTGCCGATCTGATCAGGCGTTCTGCCCAGTACAGCCTGAGCGATTACTTGCAGGCACTTCAGCAGCGCGCTGCGTTTGCCAATCAGGTCCATGCGCTGTTTGAAGATTACGATTTGCTGATCATGCCCACTTTGCCGATTCTGCCGTTTGCTGCCGACGACGTGGCACCGGCCGGTTATGCCGGGCAGGACGGCGCTGTGCCTTGGGCGCGCTGGACGCCATTTACTTACCCTTTCAACATCACCGGCAACCCGGCGGCCAACCTGCCCTGTGGGTGGAGTTCCGGCGGGCTGCCCATTGGTCTGCAAGTGGTCGGGCCACGCTTTGCCGACGCTCAGGTGCTGCAGTTCTGTGCCGCTGTGGAAGCCATCGCGCCATGGGATCAACACTTGCCACCGATTTTGGGGCAGTAGCCATGTCCCTCTTGCTTGCGGATCAACGGCCAACGGGCCCGGACACTGGAGTTCTTACTTTGCAACGGAATGCCACCCCCATGCTCAACCAGCCGCGTCTGGACGAAATCATGCGCCTGCTCGCCCAACAGCAGCGTGTCAAGGCGTCGGACCTTGCTCAATTGCTGTTCGTGTCCGAAGAGACCATTCGCCGCGACTTCAAGTATCTGGAAGAAGAGGGCCGATTAAGGAGAATTCACGGTGGCGCGATTCTGCCCAGATCCAGCGAAGAACTGCCTTTGCAGGAACGCAGCAGGCTCAAGCCCCGCGCCAAGGCAGGTATTGCTGCCCGCGCTGCGCAACTGGTCAGCGAAGGCATGGCGATCTTCCTCGACACCGGTACTTCGACGCTGGCGCTGGCCCAGCAACTGACGCGGTTCAGCCAGTTGAAGATCATCACCAATTCGCTGGACATCGCCCAGTTGATATCGCACCAAAGCGACAATCAGGTGCTGGTTGCGCCCGGCGATGTGCGGCGTACCGACAACGCCTTGATCGGGCCGCACACGCTGGAGTTCGCCCGGCAGTTTCATTACGACATCGCCTTCATGGGTATCGGCGGCATTGATCTGGACCTGGGGCTGATGGATTACCAGGAGCCGGAAGCCATGTTGCGCAGGACGCTGGTCAGGCACTGCGCGCGCAGTGTTGTGCTGGCTGATGATGGCAAGTTCGGTCATCGCACCTTTATCAATACTCTTCCGTTCGCCGCGATAACCACCCTGGTCACCAATCGCGCGTTATCCGACGAGTTTGTGACACGCCTGGAGAAAGATCATGTCGACACCCTCTATCCCTGAATTGATCGAGCCAGGTGCAGCTGATCTGGCGGCATTTGAAGCGCTGTTTCAGCAAAGCTCGGCCATTGGTGCAACACCGGCGGGTGGCTTGCACCGGCTGGCGGCATCTGCTGAAGACGGTCGGGTGCGCGACCTGTTTCGGGACTGGCTGAAAGAGCACGGCTTTGAAGTGCGTGTCGATGCGATCGGCAACCTGTTCGGCCTCATGACGTTTGATCCCCAGGCGCCTTATCTGCTGTGCGGTTCACATCTGGACAGCCAGCCGAGCGCGGGTCGTTTCGACGGTGTATACGGCGTGCTTGCCGCTGCCGTGGCGGTGTCCAGTCTGGCGCGGCAACTGCGTGAACGCGGTGAAATACCTGCCTGCAATCTGGCCGTCGTCAACTGGACCAACGAGGAGGGCGCCCGCTTTCAGCCGAGCCTGATCGGCAGCGGTGTATTTACCGGGGCACTGGCCCTGGAAAATGCCTGGGAAAGCCGCGATGGCGATGGCATCCGTTTGAAGGATGCGCTGCAAGCCATAGGTTATCTGGGTAATGATCAGGTTGATTTGAACATTGCCGGATACGTCGAAATTCATGTCGAACAAGGCACTGGCCTGGAAAGCAGCCAGACGGCAATCGGCGTGGTCCGGGAAACCTGGGCCGCGTTGAAACGGCGGGTGCGTTTCGATGGCGAGCAGAATCATACCGGCCCTACGCCCATGGCCGCCCGCCGTGACGCATTGCTGGCTGCCGCACACACCATCACGGCGGTGCGCGACGAAGCCGGGCAACATGGCTTGCAGATGCACAGCTCGGTAGGACGTATCGAGGTGTACCCCAATTCACCCAATGTCGTGCCTTCCCGGGTCTCCCTGCTGATCGAGTACCGCTCCCGCGATGTCGGTCTGCTGAGCGCGGCAGGTGAGCGCCTGGATGCAACGTTGCACACCATCGCCGACAGGACCATGACCGGGTTTGAGGTGGAAAGCAGCGTACTGCGCCCGCCCGCCAGGCTGCATGAAGGGTTTGCGGAACTGGCGCACGCAGTAGGCGGCGAGCTGGGCCTGTCGACCGCCGACAGCATGACGGTCGCCGGTCATGACGCGATCAGCATGAACCGCCATTACCCGGTGTGCCTGCTGTTCATCCCCAGCAGCAATGGCGTTTCCCATAACGAGGCCGAATACACCAGCGATCAGGACATGCGCAACGGTTTGCGCATGCTGACCGGGCTGTTGTATCGGGCTTGCACCTCATCCGCATCGTTTCGTTGAGGACTGACCATGTCATATGCTGACGACCTGACCACACGCCTGCTCGGCGCATTGGCAAACTGCGGGCTGGATGCGAACGCGCACACCGAGGTCGTTACGCAGGGCGTGGCATCGCCCTCCAGGCTGTCGACCGAATGGACGGGTTTTCGAGTGGTCGGTGCACAGGGCGCTGTTTACGCCAAAGTGCTGCATGCCGATATGGCGCAACTGATTGATTTCGAAAAGGCGGCGCAGGCCAGTGAATGCGCAGGCCGTAGCGGCGCGGCACCGCGCTTGCTTGGCGCGGACACGGCCTGCGGTGTGCTGATTTTCGAGGATCTGGGTCTGGACTGGCGTGCTGCCCGGCTCGATGACCTGCTCGCGCCGGGCCGCCTTCAGGCGCTGTGGGCGCTGAAGCGGCTGGTGCATGTCGGGCCTGTGCCTGATGTTGTGCGCTCGCCGATGATGGATATCGAGCGCCTTCGCACACTGTGCGAACGTGACAACGTTGCACTGCCCGCAGAACACCAATGGATTGACCGCTGCGTTGACATGGTCTGGCAGGCATTGCAGACCCGCTCTGTGCAGGCGGTGCCGCTGCACGGTGACGGCGTTGCCAGCAATGTCATGGTGTCAAGCGAAGGCCGGTTGCGCCTGGTGGATTTCGACTACGGCGGCTGCATGGACCCCTGGTACGACGTTGCGATTACCCTCAACGAGCTTTATTCGTTTGAAAGCCAGTGGCGCGAAGGGATCAGCGCATGGGCGGGGCAGTGTCTGGAAGTCGACTATGCCGTCTGCCGCTTGTATGCGCTGATCAACGACTGGTACTGGACATTGTGGGGGCTTTGGGCAGGTACGACGTCCGTGCGGCCACTGGAGTTTTCCAAGGTCGGTCAATGGACGCTGCTGCGTTGCCGGCAGTGTGTTCAGGACCCGCGACTGGAAGGCTGGATGCGTCAGGTTCAGGAGGGTAAAGCATGAAAACGTTAGGGCAGTCTGTCAGTACCCAGGAACGACAACTGGAAGCTGCGGTGCGCAGTATCGACAGTTGGCAGGGGCGGCGCGTCGGCTACGAGCCGGTCAGCGGCGGTATCTCCAACACTAATTGGCGGGTTGAGGTCGAGGGGGCCGACACGGCGTACTTCTTCAAGGTGCCGGGCGCCGGCACAGAAATGTTCATTGACCGCCACACCGCCCACGAGGCCAGTGTGAAAGCGGCGCAAACCGGCTACGGTGCGCCGGTGTTTGCGTTCCTCGAATCTTTCGGTGTCGAAGTGTTCGAGTTCATGGAGGGCTGGCGGGCATCCTCCAATCATGACTTCCTGCAGCGCGACATACGCCACGGCGCTCTGCACGGGCTCAAGGCGTTCAACGATCAGCCGTTGCTGAAACAGACCAAGACCGTGTTCGACATGATTGCCGAGCACCAGAACCAGGTGGCAGAGCTCAAGGGCATCAAGCCTCAGGATGACGACTGGTTGTGCCTGCAATATCAGCGCGCAAAAGCTGCCCTGCAAGCTTCCGGAATTGATCTGGCACCGTGCATGAATGACACGCTGGCAGGCAACTTCATGCTCAACGCGGAGCGTCAGATTCGCCTGGTGGATTTCGAGTACGCCTCCAATAACGATCGCCATTACGAACTGGCGCTGTGGTTCGGCGAGATGTTTTTCAGTGACGAGATGGAACTGGCGCTGATCGAGGACTATTTCGGTCAGGTCAGCGCGCAAACCGTAGCGCGGATCAAGCTGAACAAGGCGTTGGCAGATATCAAATGGTCAACCTGGGCAATGGTCCAGCACGCCGTGTCGCAACTGGACTTCGACTTTTACAAGTACGGCACCTGGAAGCACATGCGCGCGCGCAGCATCATCAATGATTCGCAATGGGAAACCTGGTTGCGACAGGCATGACCCGTCCTCTCCAGGCATACCTGTAACAAGCACTCCAATAATAAAAAAGTAGCGGGTGACCGCGTGTTCCTTTTCCTGCTTGAGTTTTATCCGATCACTTATCCATAGCCAGATCCTGAAATTCAAGGAGCACTCCATGAGTAACGTTCCGTCTTCTGAAAATCCCGGCCGCCTGAAAAATCTGGTGTTTGGCCTGTACTTCTTCGCGCTGTTGATGATGGCGCTGTTTCCGCCGTTCTACCTCAAGGTCAGTGGCAGCACCGCGCTGGTGCTCGGTGTGCCACTGCCGATCTTCTACTGGATTCTGATCGCCGTGCTCATGGGGCTGGGCCTGTGGATGCTGTACGTGGTCGAGTCTCTGCTGGGTGAAATTCCACAAGAGGGGGACGGGCAATGATCAGCACGACTACAGTTTTAGACCTTTACATCACCTTCGGCCTGATCGGCGTGTTCCTGGCGGGCATGATTGCCGTGTTGTACGCGACCAATCGCAAGAGCGAGAGCTTTTCCGACTACGCGGTGGGCGGTCGCTCCTACGGTCCCTGGTTCATCGCCATGTGCTACACCAACTCGTGGTGGCCGGGTGCAACGTTTACTGCGTTCTTTGCACTGTCTGTCGGTGGCGCGCTGGGCTTTTACGGCATGGTCTATGCCACGCTTGGCGTGACCGCCATGTACCTGATGGCCAATCGTGCCTGGACCTGGGGCAAGCGTTTCAACCTGACCACCCAGCCGGACCTGCTGGGCATGCGCTTCAACAGCCCGGTGGTCAAACGCATTGCTTCGATCATTGGCATCATCTCGGTATTCCCTTGGGTGGTGATGGGCATTCAGGCCCTCGCGACGCTTTTTCAGTTCGCCAGCTTTGGCCGTTGGGGCGTGACCACTTGCCTGCTGGTAGGGGTGGTGGTGATCCTGATTCGGCAGTACTGGACGGTGAGCATGGGCATGCGCGGTCTGATCATGACCGACATGTATCAGGGGCTGATTGCCTACGTGCTGTGTGCCGCGCTGTGCATTTTCCTGCTGTTCGGTGCTCAGGCGTCGTTCGCCAACCTGTCGCAACTGCCCGCCAGCATGCTGGTGATCCCCGGTGGCGCAGGCAGCACTTACGGCCCGATGTACATGTTCAGCCTGATCTTTACCGGCGTGATCGGCTCAATGTGCTGGCCCATGAGCTTTCAGCGTATCTATACCGCCAGCGGTGTGCGTTCGGTGAAGAAGGGCACACTCCTGACCATCATGCTGGTGGGTGGCTTCTATGGCATTCTGATGCTGTTCGCCGCGGCAATCAGTCAGGACCCCAACGTGGCCGCGCATCCGCAGCATGGCTGGTTCCTGTCACTGTTCGATATCGGCGGGCCGTGGTTGCTGGGGCTGGCAATCATGATTGTCCTGGCGGCCAGCATCGGCCATGTCGACGGCTGCGTTCAGGTGTGCGGTACACAGTTTGCCAACGATCTGGCGACCTGGAGCAAGCCGCGCAGTGATCGCGAGAAGACTGTTCTCGCCAAGGTGGGCATGGTGGTCTTCATCGCGGCGGCGTCGCTGTTGGCGTACCTGACCTTCGATTACGCGCGCCTGCAACTGCTGGCACAGATTTCCTATCAGGGCATCATCCAGCTGGCCGTGCCGCTGTTCTTCGGGGTCTTCAGTCGTCGTGGCAACAAGCAAGGCGCGATTGCCGGCATGCTGGTCGGTATTGTTATCGCGATTGTGCTGACCACAATTTACCCCGATGACATTCCGGCACTGGGTTCGTTGACCAGCGGCATCATCGGCCTGATCTTCAATGCGGGCATTTTTGTCGCGTGCGCCATTGCGATCAAGCCAAGTGCGGAGGAGGTCAGACGCGTTGATGAGTTGTTCGCCATGGCAGCACCGGCGCGCCATGGCGTGCGCCCGATTGCTGCTATGGGTTAGTCGATAAAAGCCCTGAGCGGCGAGGGCAGGTAGCGGCGTTCTGGATAGTACAGATACGGCCAGGTGAGGCGCTGCCACCTGGGCTCAAGTATCGGTTCCAGTGCGCCGCTGTCCAGATGAGTACGTAGCCGGTTTTTGAACAGGAGGCGGCTGCTCAATCAGAGCCTGCCTTGCTCGCGCAGCACTGCGCCGATTCGCTCTATTTCCAGTTCGCCCTGATTAAGCGCGGCCTTACTGGTGTGCACCGAATAGTAGCCGGTGACCAGATCATGCGGATGCTTGACTGCCGACCCCAGCACGAAATGGGTATCGCCTTTTGCGACGAAGTCGATAGGGCGATCCGATTCCTCGAAAATAGCCAGTTCGCCAGCGCTGATCGGGCCGCCTGCGTCGAGGTGTCCGGCGTTGATCGCCAGCCAGGCGACGCTATGACCTGCGGGCGGCGTGTAGCGCCAGTGCTCGCCGTCTTTCAGTTTTACGGCCAGATAATTCATGCCCTGTGGTGCAGGTATGCTGCTTTGTGCTGCACCGTAACGCCCCAGCAGCACCTGTGCCGGGCCTTGCCGCGCAACCTGCGACGCCGCCAGATAAACGCTGTGTGCAGGGCCATTCTCTTGCGCTGCGGGCAGGGCTATCCATAGCTGAAAGCCTGTAATCGGCGCATCGCTTACCGGCTGGGCGTCATGCCATACGCCATTGCCCGCGCTCATCCATTCCACACCACCGTTGGGCAATATGCCTGATTTACCGGTGGTGTCTTCGTAGGCCATTTCGCCTTCGATCATATAGGTCAGCGTTGCAATTCCTGAGTGTGGATGCATGCCGAAGCCTTTTTTTCCCGGCTCGGGTTTGAAGTCGAATTGATCAAGAAATACGAAAGGCTTCAATAACTGACCCAGATCGCCAGGGCTCATCAGGCGAGTGATAGGCCCTCGGCTTTTGCCGCTGGTGCGATGGGTGATGGCGCGTGGCTGAATGCTGACGATAGTGTTCATAGCGTTGTCCTCTAGGCCTTGATGCCTGAGCACAAAGAATAAGCCTCTGTGGATTACTTGATTAGTCGGTATAGTTGGTTTGGACTCATCCATAAATGGAAGGAATAAACCCCGTGGCGCTTGACCTCAACGATGTCGCCCTGTTTGTGCAGGTCGTGCGCAGCGGCAGCTTTGCGCAGGCGGCAAGGCATCTGGGCATGCCTTCCAATACGGTCAGCCGCAGGGTTCAGCAGTTGGAAATACAGCTGGGCACTCGATTGTTGCAGCGGTCGACACGCAAGCTGGTCCTCACCCAGGCAGGGGAGGACTTCCACGAACGCTGTGTGGGCGCTGTCGATGGTTTGATGGATGCCGCAGAGCAGCTTGTTTCAGGCCGTGAAGAGCCTGGCGGTCGGCTGCGCATCGCCGCAATGGCGGATTTCTTCGATTTCTTTTCGATGGAGTGGGTGGCTGATTTTCTTGCCGAATATCCTCGGGTTCAGCTGGAGTTCGTGCTCAGCGATGAGCGCGCCGACCTGATCGCTGACCGGCTGGACATCGCGCTTCGCGGCGGCCCCTTGCAGGATTCGGGCTACGTAGGGCGACAACTGATCGAAGAGGGGCATGACAGCATGGTTGCCAGCCCGGCGTATATCGCCGCTCACGGCATGCCTGATTCCCTGCAGAGCCTGCACGGGCATTACTGCGTCAGCACGGCGCATCCCGGCGGGAGCACTGTCTGGCGGTTGCTCGGGCCGGACGCGAAGATGCATGAGGTGCAGATGGCCAGCCGATTCAATGCCAACACCGCGCAGGCATTGCGTAAAGCGACCCTGGCAGGGCTTGGTATTGCGCTATTGCCCGCGACGCTCATCCGCTCGGATTTGCGCGATGGCAGACTGGTGCCGGTACTGACGCAGTACCAGCGCACCAGTCATGGTCTGCATGTGCTTTATCCCAGTCGGCAACATCTGCCGCCTGCGGTGTCGGCATTCATAGCGCTGGTCATGGAAAAACTCAGGGACAAGGCGTTTGCGGCGCAATGAGCCGCCTTGGCGGCACACTACATGCTCTGCGTCACTTCAACTTCGAGGTCATGTAGATCAGCCGAACGGTCGCAACCGTAATGGCTTCTGCGTCGTTCTTGATGTTTTCCAGCTGGTCGCTGTCGACGTTGCTTTCGCCTGCATTTGATTCAATCAAGCGGGTCACGTGGTACAGGTTCTGAGTCACGTCGTGCAGGTTGCCGTGCAGGCGAGCAACAACGCGGTTGAGAGGAGCGCAGGCCTGGCTATTCGAAATCGTGACGGCGGGTGAGCTGAGACCGGTCACCACGTAGGCCACATCCACGCCCGCATTCGAGACGCTGGAAAGGTAGTCTGCCCGAGGCGAGCGAACACCGTTTTCGTAATTGCCCTGAGCGTTGGTTTCCACGCCACCTATCGCGCCCAGTGCGCTTTGCGAAAGTTTGAGGCGCAGACGTTCCTTTTTCAGCCGTGCTCCGATCCCTGTCATCCGTTTGTCCTCGATAGACTGTCCGCTGCAAGCCAAAGGCTTGTTGCCACACATCAGGGTTAACAAGCGTTACTGGCACTGATCGATAAGGCACTCCAACAGACCCGGAAAACTGAGCATTAGGGCCGATCAGGTACTAACGTGCCAGACAGGCGGTAGAGTGTACGTAGGAATTAAACGAGGTGATACATTTTTGTACGGACTTGAACGCTTTTAAACGGCGGCTTTGAAAGGCTTACAGCAGCGATATTTCCTGAAACCGGGAGGTCTTTAACCGGACCTCCCGACCGACCTACAAACAACGAGAGGCAGGTTGCGCGGTCCAGCTGGCGGCAGTTGCGGCGATCTTGTCAGCTAACCGGGACACGGCTTTCTGATGGGCGATAATGAGATTTTCCATGCCTTCCCCGGCCTGTTCGCGAATCACGCTGCTGCAGGTCAGACTCTGCCGCTTGCTGCCGGCGGTAGCGCCTGCATCGCGAAGCCCGAGCGTCCAGACCACATCGATCAACGCATAATTGCCAGGCATCGACTCGAAGCGGCGTACATCTGTACGGACCGAAAGCACCGGTTGATCGCTGTTTTTCGGCAGACCGGCCATGTCGCGGCTGCCGAAATGACGTTCAAGTTGCGGCGTCAGCGCATCGTGAAACTCGTCGCCCAGTGGCGAGCCCCAGCGTTCGGTGTCCAGAATCGCAAGGCTGCCGTTGCCTTGGCGAACCACCAGTGGCGGCTGGTCAACCTGAACCGGCATCAAGACCGGCAGCATCTCGAACTGGAACGGCATGGGTCTGGCCGCTACGCTGCTGGCCGCGCCCATGGGCGCAATCAGGGTGTAATAGTGGGTCTGCGTCGATGTGCAGGCACCCAGGCCCAGGGCTGCGGCAAGTACCGCCAGTTTCAGGCGCAAGGTCATTGTTTTGGCTCCAGATCAATGGCTCGGGATGAGGACGGGGCGTTGAACGAGCGTGGGGCTGCATCGCCCGTGCGACCGCGAATCAGCGATTCTGGATGGCGGCTGAGGAAGTCAGTCAGCACCCGTACCGAACGAGCGGTGCGCTGCACTTCATCCAGCGCCTGGCCCAATTGTTGACGCGCAGGCGAATCTTCAGCGAATGAATCGTTGGCGGTGCCCAGCGTTTTTTCAGCCTGCTGCAAGGTGCCACGCATCTGCGGTAGCACACTGCTGTTCACCTGTTTGAGGGTTTTCTGCAGCTCGCTCAGGCTGCCATTCAGGTTCTTCGCCAGGTCGTCGATCGGCAGTTTGCTGAGCTTCTCGACGAACGCCTGCAATTGCTCCTGCAACTTGTCGAAGCTGCCCGGTACGGTCGGGATTTCCAGCGGACGGGCCTTGGCATTGAATGCCACTTTCGGTGCCTTGGGATCGAATTCCATGGCGATGTACAACTGGCCGGTCAACAGGTTGCCGTTGCGCACTTGAGCGCGAAGGCCGTTGGCGACGAACGCTCCCAGCACTCTGGCGGATTGTTCTTCTTCATCGCCCTTGCCGCCAAGCTCCTGCAGTTTCGACTCGGCCGCACCCAGGCGCTTGGGATAAATCACTGCACCCACGATACCGGGGAAGGTCTTGGTGGCCGGGTCGTAATCCAGATCGACCGACACCACCTTGCCGATATTGACGCCAAGAAAGTCTACCGCTGCGTTGACCGTCAACCCGCGAAGCGACTGATTGAAGCGCATGCGGATATAGCGCGGTTCGCCGTCGGGCGGAGCCAGCGCGGTGGCCTGATCATCGAATATCTTGAATTCGGCGTTCTCGTCGGCGAGTTTCGAGTCCGGGCTCCAGTTGGGCTCGCGGAAGGCAATGCCGCCGGAGATGATCGAGGTCAGCGACTGGGTATTGACCTTCACCCCTGACGCGCCAACCGTGATGTCGACCCCGCTGGCATTCCAGAAACGGGTGTCGGTGGTGATGTACTGATCATTTGGTGCGTTGATGAAGATTTGAATATCGACCCCGCGACCATCCTTGGACAACTCGTAGCCAACCACCTGACCGACCTGAATGCGTCGATAGTAGATCGGTGAGCCAATGTCCAGAGAGCCGAGGTCGTCGGTATGCAGTTTGAAGCGCTTGCCTTTTTCACCGAAAGTGACCGGTGGCGGTGTTTCCAGGCCGGTAAAGCTGGTTTTGGTCTCCTCGGAGCTGCCCGCGTCGGCGCCAATGAAGGCGCCTGACAGCAACGTGTCGACGCCCGATACGCCGTGCGCGCCGATGCGCGGTCGCACCACCCAGAACTGGCTGTCGATTCTCGTGAACGGCGCGGCGCTGGTGTTCAGGTCGATGCTGGCCAGTACATGGGTACGGTCTTCACTAAGGGTGATATCGGTAACCATGCCGATGATCACGTTTTTGTATTTGACCTGGGTCTTGTTGGCCTCAAGGCCTTCTGCGGTCAGGAAGCTCACGGTGATTTTCGGGCCGATGTTCATCCAGTCATGCAAAGCCATGGATACACCAATGATCGCTGCAACGATCGGCACCAGCCAGATCAGCGAGACGCGCAGGCGACGACGTTTGACTTCAGGGCGTGGCACTGAAGCAGACGGGGGGAGGGTATTGTCAGACATCTTCAACCTCTGCGTCCCAGATAAGCCGGGGATCGAAACTCATGGCGGCGAACATCGTCATCACCACTACCAAGCCAAAAAACAGAATACCGATCCGCGGCTCGATGGTGCTGAGCTCGCGAAACTGAACCAGAGACGCCACAAGGGCTACAACCAGCACATCGAGCATCGACCAGTAGCCGATCAGCTCGATGAAACGGTAAAGACGTGCGCGCTCGCGCATCGCCCAGGTGCTGCGGCGCTGACACGTGATCAGCAGCATGCCCAGCACCAGAAATTTGATACAGGGCACCAGAACGCTGGCGACAAAGATCAGGATGGCAATGTCCCAGGAGCCGCTTTCAAAAAACTCCAGTACGCCGCTCATGATGGTGCTTTCACTGCGGTTGCCCAGCAGGTTGGTGTACATCACCGGCAGCACATTGGCCGGGATATAGAAGATCAGTGCGGCAATCAGATAAGCCCAGGTGCGGCTGATACTGTTGGGCTTGCGTCTGTGTACCGGTGAGTCGCAGCGCGGGCAGCGCGTAGCGTCCTCCTGGCAGGCGTAACCGCAGGTATGGCACAGGCAGAGCTTGTGTTCATGGGCGAAGGGAATGCCGTTCATTGCGGCGGCACTCCCAGTTCATCCCACAACCTGCGGATGTCCTTGTTGGCGATCAGCAGAATCAGCACCATCAGCATGGCCATGGCCCACAGCCCGACGCCGGGATGCACGTCGAGCATTCCTGACAGCTTGATGATCGCCACCAGAATACCGAGCATGCACACTTCGAGCATGCTCCACGGCCGCAGGTGTTCCAGGGCGCGCATGCAGGCCCTGAAGCCGGGCGCGATGATGCCTTTGTGCGCGTGTACCAACACCCAGAACAGCAAGGCGATCTGCAAAAGCGGCGCAAAGATAATCGAAAGGCCGGCGACCAGCGCAATGATCGTGATTCGCCCTTGAGCAAGGGCTTCAACCGATTGCCAGAGCGTGACCTCGTTGGTCAGGCCCTTCATGCTGATGCTGATCACGGGAAACAGGTTGGCGAATACAAAAAGCATGGCCGCAGCGACGGTCAGTGCCAGTAACTGCTCGATGGTCATTCGGTGGCCGCGCCCGAGCAGTGCCTCGCAACGCAGGCAGAACGCTGCTTCACCGGGCTTCAGCGGTTGCGCTTCGTACAGCGAGTCGCAATGCTCGCAAATGATCAGGCCAGGAGAGTGTTCAGTAGGATGCACAGTGCTCATCGACGCCATTGCTGCAGAGGTAAGGGGTGAGAACGCGAAGCACGAAAAGATACCTCGTTAATGGCAGTGTGAAGCGTTTTTTTTTGTACAGTCCATGCCAACGTATTGGTACACGTCATTGACCGCGATAGCGGTGGGTGGTTCACATGTCATAGCGCCATTATTCCATGCGGGAGCACATGCAGGAATAAGGGTGGAGAATATGTCAGCAACCGATGCCTTTTACAGTCATCTGCAAGGCACCGGTCGCCGTATTGTTTTCAAACAGGCCTATCCTAGAGCTTGCCGGGCTTTACGCGTTGCTTGAGGAACCCTAGCAACTGGCGGGCGGACGCTGGCACGTTGTGTTCGTCAAACGTGAGGCAGATTTCTCTGGCCTCATCCTCAATAGTGATCTCGTACTGATTCAGATCCCGCGCCTGATCATTGAACGCGCTGCTGGACTGATTCAGGCCGCTGTCACTGACCAGCCGCTGCAGTTGCTCGGCTTCTGGCTGCTCAAGGGTGGACGTATCGACTTCACAGCGTTTGACGGCACCCGCAAAACCGCCGGATTGCACTAGACAGACCTTCATTTCAAGCACCTTTGTGGTGGTCGCACTTCGGCTAAACCTTGACCCCGACTTCCTTCCAGGCCGCTTGTACGGCTTTTTTGGCTTTAGGGCCGAAGCGTGAATCCGAGGCGATTTTTATGCTGGCTCTGGCGCAGTCGACAAACTGACTGTCAGAGGCCAGCTCCAGCATCGTTTCATACCAGATTCTGCCCGCTACTTCCCAGGCATTTCCGCCCAACGCCTTGGCGACCAGCACGAACGCCCGATTGGGGATGCCCGAATTGATGTGTACGCCGCCGCGGTCCTTGGCGCCAGTGTACAGGTCGGCCATCGTTGCCGGTTGCGGATCATCGCCCAGGTCCGGATCGTTGGAATAGGCGGTGCCCGGTTTTTCCATGTCGCGAATGCCCCGTCGTGTAGGAGCGGGCACTAACAATTCCTTGCCGACTACCCAGTCCGACTCGGCGGCGCTGGTGCCCTGTTTCCATTGACGCACCAGCATGCCGAAGACATCGGCGAAATGCTCGTTGAGGGCTCCGGACTGCCCGCGGTAATCCAGATTCGAGGTGAAACTCTGCACACCGTGGGTCAGTTCATGGCCGATTACTTCCAGGCTGCCGGTGAAGCGCTTGAAGACCAGATCGTCGCCGTCGCCATACGCCATCTGGCTACCATTCCAGTAGGCGTTGCTCAGCGGTACGTGGTCGCCATTGAAGTCCACCTCGGCGACGTGCACCGTAGACACCAGCGACATGCCACTGTCGTCCAGCGAATTACGCTCGAACAGTTCTGCGTAGAAATCGTAGACATCGCCGGAACCGTCGTAGGCTTCATCGGTTGCCTTGTCACCAGTCGGGGCCTGGCCTTCCTTGCGAGCCACGGCGCCGGGAAGATCGTCGGTTCCCTTGGCATCGTGAATCACGCGGTGCTTTCGACCGTCAGGCGATTTGATCGCGTGCATGGAGGGCATGGTTCGGGCTGAAAGTCGTGATGCCAGGAACGCCGAGCTGCTCGTCAGGTTGGCAATGGCCCGGGCGCTGACCAGAGTCTTGGGGGATTGCGCCATACGCTCGAGCATATAAGGCGGAATGAAGCAATGCAGGGGGTTACGGTCGTCGCACATGATGAACTCCTGTTCTAATGCACCAACGGCGGCAAGCCGTCGGTCAACATGGTCGCAGGCGTTTGACACTTCATGTTGCGTTTATATGCAAAGAAATATCTGATCACATGACCAGTGATCGCAAAAAATATAACTGATTGTTGCGAGAACAGCGCATGGCAAGTGCCCAAAGCCCTTTGGCCGGGCATGCGACACCTCGACACAGTCCATCAACGGGCGTTGCGGGAATGTTAGACTCGCGCCACTTCAGACGAGGAGCAGACCTACGTGCGCAAGACGGTAATGATGATAGCGGTACTGGCTCTGGCCGGATGCGATGCAGGCAGCTCGAGTGCGCCCGCCAGGGAAAAAGCCCAGGATGCGGCGGTTACTGCTCCGGTCTCCACGCCACAGTGGTTCATCCAGATGAATTCGCGCGAAGCGGTGAGTGATACCAGCGCCTGGCTGCTGGAACGCAGCTACGCCCCGGTCATCGTGGATATCGACGGTAAACAGCAATTATTGATCGGACCTTATGAAAGCCAGGCCCAGGCCGAGGAACAGCGCGTGTTGTTGCAGGCCAAAGTGAGCAAATCCCACCGGTTTGCCGAGCCGTCGGTGGTACAGCACGCCCGCTTAAGGTAATTCATCAGACCTACACCATCGTTACAACAGCATCAAGCATCGCGGGCCCGTACCCAGGCCCGCGATGCTTCTCATCAGCGGCTGTCGATCAACGACGACCCAGCAACAGGCCGACTACCAGGCCGAAGCCAGCAGAAATAGCCACGGTTTGCCACGGGTGACCACCGATGTAGGTTTCGGTCGCTTCAACAACTGGTTTGGTGCGGTCGCGCACGCTGGCCATCGAGTCCAGTGCCTGCTTCAGCTTGAGGCTCAGTTGCGCACGCAGTGTTTCTGCTTCTTCGCCAACCAGCGCAGCGCTTTCCTTGAGCAATTTGTCGGATTCTTCGATCAGTGCCTGCAGGTCACTGAATGCCTGATCCTTGATTTGATCGGCAGCTTGTTGAGCAGGGGTCTTACGAGCCATGGGTATCTTCCTTTCAAGTGATGGCAACAGTGATCAATGGAGTCTCGCGCATCCTTAAAAGTTGCAATTGCTTGAATGACCCGACGCAAGACTCTGCAGGTAACGCCCCTTACGGGTGTAAGATGCAGCCGTTTTTAGCCGTAGGTGACTGTGATGAGTTTCAATCTGGCCAATCGGCCGCTCCCCGAACGTACCGCTCTTGAAGACGAGAAATCCCGTTTGTTCGACCTCTGGCAGAGCAATCTGGGCAAGGCCAAGAGTGAGGCTGCACGCTTGATGGGCGAGCGCGCGAAGCGCAAGGGCAAGTGGTCCGAATGGGTACGTTCCGAACTGGACACGATGAGCCCGCCGGAATACGCCAACATGGTACGCAGTGAAGTGAATCGTCTGGTAGCGGCGAGCAAGTAGCCTGCGACAGCGGCCTTCGCATTTGGCGGTAATCGTTGCTCGTGCCAGCGTTGGCATGACGGTTACAAATTTCCGTTCGTCATGCCCCTGCATGGGAATGCCTTGCATGCCGGGCTGATTCAGGCCTTTTGAGAACATTGATGGCCCAAGCCAGCGCAAGATTCACCCAGGGCAGCGTAGCGCGCCATATCGTCATCACCGCCAGTACCAGTGCCTTGAGCCTGTTTGCGATTTTTCTTGTCGACATACTCACGCTGGTCTATGTCTCGATGTTGCATGACCCTGTGCTTCTGGCTGCGGTCGGCATCGCCAAGGTGCTGATTTTTTTCAACAGCGCGCTGGTGACCGGTGTGATCATCGCTGCGACTTCGGTGTTGTCGGAGCGCATCGGCCATCGCGCGGTCAAGTCCATACCTCGACTGACCGGCAGCCTCATGCTGATGGTGGTCATGGTCGCCGGTCTGGCGTCTGCCGCACAGTTGGCGCTGGTGGTGCCGATTACCCACTGGCTGGGTGCCGAGGCGGCCACTTACGAGGCGGCGCGCAGTTTCATCTGGCTGACACTGCCTTTTACCGTGCTACAGGCCGTGATGCAGATGTCGGCGCAGATGCTCAGAACCACCGGTGATAACCGTCGGGCGCTGGCAGTGGTGCTCTCAGCGGCCGCCACGCTGGCGGTCGCAGACCCGCTGTTTATCTTTGTGCTGGACCTGGGGCTGAACGGCGCAGGCATCGCCTTTGCCATATCGGCAGCGGTGTCCGCGTCTATCGGGCTGTATTGGGTGCGCAGCCGCATAGGGATGGTTTTCACGCGCAATCTGAAGCTACTGCGCCTGCATGCCGTGCGTACCTTCAGGCTTGCGCTTCCTGCCATGGCGGCGAATCTGGCGACGCCGGTCGGTTTGGCTTATCTTGTCGCCTCGCTTTCTGCATTCGGCACCTCCGCCCTGGCCGCCATGGCGGTGCTGGATCGGGTCCTGCAGTTTTCGTATTGCGCCTTTTTTGCTTTGCCTGGCGCGCTGGCCCCGGTGCTTGGCCAGAATATTGGTGCGAACCGCGACGATCGCGTGCGCTCTGCGGTCATCTTTACTCGACGGCTGGTGGTCTGTTACGGGCTGGCAGTCTGGTTGATGCTGGTGCTGTGTGGCGGCATGATTGCCGATCTCTACCAGCTGGGAGCCGAGGCCCGCGCTGTGTTCATGGCCTTTTGCTTGTGGGGCGGCGGTCTCTGGGTTTTGATTGGTCTGGATTTCGTCGCCATCGCCGTATTCATGACCATGAACAAATCATGGTGGGTAGCGGTGTTTGCCTGGCTCAGGGCAACAGCGGGTACCGTGCCCTTCGTGTTCGCCGGCATTCACTGGTTTGGCAGCAGCGGTGCGTTGCCTGGCATGTTTACCGGTAATGCGATCATTGCGCTGATCTCCATCACCACGGCTTCACTGACAGCGAAGCGGTTTTTCACCAGCAGGACCCCGGTTTCCAGCATCGGGGTACATTGAATCAAGGCGTTATCAGGTTTTTATGGTTATCGAAGAATCAGGGAATGAATCCGAAGAAACAGCTGCGCCCAAGCGCCGTCGTGCGCCCAAGGGCGACATGCGCAGAAAGGCTTTGCTGGATGCCGCCACGGTTGTTTTCGCCAGGGACGGTTATTCGAGTGCATCAATGCGCGAGGTTGCATTGCTTGCCGGTATTACCACCGTCGGCTTGCTGCACCATTTCCCCAACAAGGAAGCCCTGCTCGCTGCGTTGCTGGAGCGCAGGGATCAGCGGGTTACGTCACGCTTCCAGGATCTGGTGACCGAACCGACGCTTGAAGGGTTTCTGAAATTTCTGAAACTGAGCATGAGCTTCAGTATCGAGAATGCTGACGAGTGTCAGGCGGCACTGCTGATGAATACCGAGAGCCTGTCGAAGTCGCACCCTGCGTGGACATGGCACCGCGAGCGATTCCAGCTGACCCATGAGCATGCACGCGGCCATTTGCACGCGTTGATAGAGGCGGGGGAGGTGCGTGCCGACATCAATGTCAAAGCCCTGGCCCAGGAAATCTTCTCGGTCATGGACGGTTTGCAGATTCAGTGGCTGAGAAGCCCGCAAGACGTCGATGTCATGGCGGTTTTCGATATCTACGTGCAGCGTCTGGGCAGGGACATCAAGGCTCATCCCTGAGCCTTGACGGGGTGCATCAGTAAGTCTGTGCCGCGCTGACCTGTACTGCCTTGCGCAGTGGCAGTGGCAGCGGGTTGCTGTCACGAGTGGTCAGTTTTTCCGGGTACAGGGTGATCAGCGTCCTGTTGAGGGTCAGGTTCTCCGAGTCTGCCCCCACAAGAATCTTGAACTTCCCGGCGTCCACGTCCCAGCTTGCCGTCTTGTCGACGTAGTAGGCCAGGGAGCGGGAGTCTATCGGTACGCTGACAGTCTTGCTCTCGCCGGGCTGCAGGTACACCTTGGTGAAGCCCTTGAGCTCTTTCTCCGGACGGTCCACCGCAGGTTTGACCGGCTGCACATACAGCTGTGCCACTTCGAAGCCTGCCTTGTCACCGGTGTTGGTCACGGTGAATTTAACGTCGATTGTCGAGCCTGGCGTCAGCACGTTGGTCGACAGTTTCAGGTCGCTGTAGCTGAACGTGGTGTAGGACAGGCCATAACCGAACGGGTAAAGCGGCTTGGCGTGTTTCTTGTCATAGCCGCGATAACCCATGTACAGGCCTTCGCTGTAGGTCATTTCGGTCAGCGGGTTGTTGCCGCGATAGGCCGCCGGGTCCGGATAGGAAGCATAGCTTGGGTTATCCTCGATTTTCTTGTCGATCGTGACCGGCAGCTTGCCCGACGGGTTGACCTTGCCATAGAGGATCTCGGCCAGCGCCTGACCGCCTTGCTGGCCCGGGAACCAGGCTTGCAGCGTAGCGCCCACCTTGTTTGCCCAAGGCTGCATGTTGGCCACGCCGCCGCCGTGCATGACGACGATGGTGTTGGGGTTGGCCTTGGCAACGAAGCTGATCAGCTCAGCCTGTTGATCGGGCAGATCGAAACCGTGGTCAGAGCCTTCGCCTTCGTTCTCGGACGTGTTCCCTGTAGCAACCACGACTGCATCGTATTTCGACAGGTCTTTTGGCGGACGCAACGACGCCCAGCTCATCTGCACGCCCGTCAGGCTACCCAGCACAGGGATAAAGTTGCCTTGTACACGCTGGTATTCCAGCTTCACGCTGTAGGTCTTGCCAGCCGACAATGCTGCGGTTTTCCCCGACGTTGTCAGCGCGTTCACTACGTCACCGGAGTAAGGCACGCCATCGCTCTGCAGAACGAGTTCATCGTTGACCCACAGTTTGTAAGGGCCGTCTGCTCGCACCTTGAACACCTGAGCGCCCGAGACGGTTGGTTTGATGGTGGTGGTAAACCGCGCCGAGAATGCCCCGGGTGACGGGCTGAAGCCAGACACCGCAGTACTGCCTGCGTTGGTGACGTTGCTGCCGGTGGTCCAGTTCAGGTTCAAGCCTGGTTCCACGCGCGTCAGCACCGGGTCGCCGGAAAAGGTGGTGTTGGAGAAGTACTCGGCTTTTACCCCGGCGTTGCTGATTCCGTTGTCGCCGGTTGCTGGCTGATACCACACCGAACTGGCCGGATTCAGGCTCATTTCCGAAAGGTAGGTGACATCGGAGCTGCTGGACGCCAGTTGCTGCAGGCCGCTCAGCTCGGTTACATAGCTGTTGGGCGGCGAGTTCGCAGTGCCAAAAGGAGATGCAGGGACATCGTGGGCCCAGTTGCCAATCACAGCGATTTTCGCCGAGCGCGCCAGCGGCAGCAACGGTTTGCCCGCAGCGGTGTTTTCGTTGCGCAGTAATACGATGGATTCGCGCGCGGTATTCAGTGCAGCGCGCATGCCGTACTCGGGATGCTCCAGGGTCTTGGCGGTGTTGAGGTTTTCCTGGAGGTCGTAGCTGACGATGGCGCGCAGGTTACGTTTGACCTTGTCGTCGATCACGTTCTGGGTCAGTTGCCCGCTCCACAGGTAAGGCAGCAGTTTGGCTTCGGTAAACTGCAGGCCGGAGGGCATGTCGATGTCCGTACCGGCCCATGCGCCCTTGAAGGCATCGTGAATGGCGTTGAAATCACTGATGACCATGCCCTGATAGCCCCATTCGCCCTTGAGCACTTCAGTGATCAGGTGATGGTTTTCACAGGCATAGTCGCCGTTGACCTTGTTGAAACCGCACATGATCGAGGCGACATTGGCGTTCTTCACCATCGACTCGAAGCCCGGCAGGTACAGTTCACGCAGGGTGCGCTCATCGACCTTGATGTCGACTGCCTGACGATTGGCTTCCTGCTCGTTGGCCAGGTAGTGCTTGCCGCTGGCCTGGATACCCTGGGCCTGAATGCCGTTGACAATGGCCGGTGCCAGTACCGCGCCGAGGAACGGGTCCTCACCGCTGACATATTCTGCCGAACGGCCGTTGTAGGGCGTGCGGTACAGGTTGACGCCTGGCGACAGCATCTGCTGACCGCCGGAAATCCGTGTCTCATAAGCGATGGCCAGGCCGAATTCCTTTGCCCGGTTGATGCTCCAGGTCGCTGCCAGCGCCGACTGCGAAGGGTACTGAGCACCGAACGTGGCATTGTTGACGTGCACGCCCATGGACGAGTCATACGCTACGGTGCCCTTGATGCCCCACTTGAGCAGGGAAGGGATCATGTGGCCGTCGTCGACGCGAGTGAAGTTGATCTTTTCCGACTGGTTCATGTTGTCGAGAATCGAGCTGACGCGCGCTTCGACTGCGTTACCGGTCGCCGGGGTCACGGCGGCGAGCGCAAGGTTGGCCTGCATGACGCTGAACGTCAGCAGGCTCAGGCTCAGCGTCTGTTTGAAGGCTGACAAGGCAAGTGTCCTTCCGGTCGATGTGATCGGTTGATTGAGGTTGTTCATGGTCGTTGTGCCTGGGCAGGGGCGTCGTCGGTGTCCACTGGCGCTTCGAGCAGGGACGACGAACTCTGTTGTTGAGCCGGGTTGATCTTGTCAGCGCCTGATAACTGGTCGCGCTTGGCTTCCACCTGCGTCCGGATCTGTTGATCGGACACAGCGGTATTTGTGCTGGAAGTTGAGTCCGCTGACAGTGCGCAGACACTGTGCGCGCACAAAAGTACTGCACTGAAAACAGACAGCATGGTTCTAGTCATCGATTGCATCTCGATTAATGGTTTGCAGGAGAAAAACAGACGGCTGCCGCAATGACACATCGCTTGGCTGAACAGTAAGTCCAACGCGACAGTAAAAAGTTCACCGGTAGATAAAGTATTACTAACCCTGTTTTTATTAAATGATGTCAGTTGGCCTCCATCAGGTTTTTCTTGACGAAAAACAATTGGAGTGATGATTTTTACAGGTTTAAATAGCTATTTCTGCTATTAAATTGGTTTTAATTGTTAAAAAATTTGGAATTTTTAGGTTTAAATTGCTTTTTAGTAAACCTAATTGTCGTTAGGTTTAGTGATCTGGTAAGCTTTGCATTCTGACGATTTTACGTGCGTTCAATACAAGCGACTAATAGTCTATTCAGGGCGGTTCTATAAAATATTGATGGGCTCAATGATTGTTTTTGAATGCGCTTCAATAAATAGAGTGTTCTAAAAAGTGCGCAAAAATTGACGCTTTGTGAACGGCTTTATTTAAGGTTGAGCGTGTGTTGTGCAGGTCGGGAAGAACGGTTCGGGTGTCCACTGTTTTGCGCGTCAGGCGTCATTAAGTTAAAGGCAAATGCGGTGAGTTACGAATGTCCACGCGTTGACCTCGCGATCTTGAGCATCGTCAAGCGATTGTGCTTGAGCAAACCCCAAAAGCTTACGTTTGGTCAGATCTACCGGGAGCTGGTGCGCGCGCACGCCCGTGCCCCGGCCATCCACGTTTGTGTGGCAGCGGTCGACACGCTGGTCAGGGAGGGGCTTCTGGTCTCCGCAAGAGTCCTGGAGCCCGATCAGTCATTTCCTTATACCCAGCACATCATCAGTGGCCTGACCGAGATTGGCGCAGCCTCGCTCGCCAGCTGTGAAGACCCTGTGGTCACTCAACGCAGTGTCACTCGTTATACGGCAACGAGAGGTAGTATTGGCCCAGTTCGGTCAGCTTACCCTCATTGTTCAACAGGCTGGAAAAGTGCGGGTCCGGGTTCATCCGGCCAGTGAACCAGGCGTACCTGAACACGTCCGTGCGCTGCTCAAGCGTGGCGACCATCTCGGCCATCTGCTGCTTCTGCTTTTCGACCGTATCAATCTGCGCACCGTCATCCAGGGCGTGCCAATTGGCGAACTCGGTGACCCAGAAGGGTTTTCCGTACTTCGACAGCCGATCGAGCATTCCTGGCAAACCATAGTCGTACCAGTGAAAAGCCAGGTAATCGATGCGCGGGTCGCGATTTTGATTCATCGATCGATAGGCTGTGTAGAAGGCATCAAGCCATACCACCGGGTCGCCGTAGCCCGGCATGGTTCCCCAGTTCATCGCTGGCCCCACCAGTTTTACGCCGGTCTGGGCAGCGATCTGTTCCAGCCTCGGCCAGAAGCTGGCCGCCGCTTCGGGCGTCATGTTGGCCTGGTCGAGCAGATTCGGCTCATTGATCACCAGCAAATAGCGGATGGCGGGATGGGTCAGCAGGTATTGCTTCAATTGACCGTCGTCAACGTTGCCGTTCCATACCATCGGGATGAAATCCACACCGTACATTGAAGCGTAGTCGTAGGACGCCAGGCGGTCGTGGGGCTTGGGGCTCCAGTTGTACCACCAGCTCACGCCCGAAGATAACGCACTCAGGTCGGCGGGCAGGGCGATGTCGTAGGCAATGCCGCGCTTGGCGCTTTTTTCTGCAGCCCATGTCGGTGCCATGCACAGGCTGAGCATCAGCGTCACAAGAGCCAGAAAGGTCGGGAAAAAACGTGCTGACGGGTTCTGCGGGGTCATTGGCAAATCTTCCTTGAGGGTGGGGAGGCATGGAGCATGCTCAGCAGTCAGCCAGCAGAAAGCATGCCACCTGTATCGCCCCGTTTACGCTGCCAAACCCTGACAGGCATTACTACCCGTAATGACTGGTTACCAAGGATCTCCCTCTGCCTGGCGCAAATCCAGCGTGCCGCTGTCACTGAAGCGCATCGTACCGAACAGGCCGCCAGCCAGCTTGCCGCGAAGTGTATAGGGCAGATTGTCCAAACGCTGGCTCTGACTAAGCCCCAGTGCCTGGCGCAAGGCGGCGAACGCCGACACGCTGACCGGCACCACCAGTACCGCTTCGGAGAAGCGTCCTACGGTGCCTTTCTGGTTGCTCACACCAGAGGCGAGCAGCTTACCGTTCACGTCCAGATCCAGCGCCACGCCGGTGTAGTTGATCTCGGTTTCGTTCGGGTTCTGCACCCGCAATGTGACCGCCATGCGCAGTTCAAGTCCCTGCCCGGGAACGGGTTCGATACCGACGACATTGATCGTCAGCGGGTCTTGATGGGGGATGAGTGCACACGCGCTCAAACCAAGGATAAGCAGGCCTGAGAGCAGGGCGCGGATCGGGCGTAGCGACATTCGTGTGCTCCAGCGTCGGGTTCAGTCATCTTCAGACCTCGTCTGCCATGAGAGATTCGTCCTGTCGGGCGCAATGCCGGGATACCCGCTAATCTGCCTGTTTCAACCATTGCGTCCGCAAGGCAGCAGGTTGATGATTCGACCGATCCTATAAAAACAAGACTGGAGATAATCATGTCCATCGAAAGGACACCCCTTCATCAAGACCCTGTGGTCATTGTCAGCGCTGCGCGCACGCCCATGGGCGGTTTTCAGGGTGCTCTGCAGAGCCTGAGTGCCACAGAACTGGGTTCGATCGCCATCCGCGCGGCCGTTGAGCGGGCAGGCATTGAAAGTGCAGACGTGCAGCATGTGCTGTTTGGTTGCGTGCTGCCAGCGGGCCTCGGTCAAGCGCCCGCCCGACAAGCTGCACTGGGGGCCGGGCTAGGCAATGCGACGCTGTGCAGCACGGTCAACAAGATGTGCGGTTCCGGTATGCAGACCGCAATCATGGCCCATGACCTGTTGATGGCAGACAGCACGGCGGTGGTAGTGGCTGGCGGCATGGAGAGTATGTCCAATGCACCTTACCTGCTGGATCGCGCTCGCAATGGCTACCGCATGGGGCACGGCAAGGTGCTGGACCATATGTTTCTGGATGGCCTTGAGGATGCCTATGAGCCGGGTCGGCTGATGGGTACCTTCGCCGAAGACTGCGCCGGGTCGAACGGTTTCAGTCGCGAGGCGCAGGATGCGTTCGCTCTGGCGTCACTGGCCCGCGCGCAGGAGGCCATCGCCGACGGTCATTTCGACGCAGAAATCGTGCCGGTGCAGGCCACCGTGGGTAAAGAGTCCAGGCAGATCATTCACGATGAACAACCGCCCAAGGCGCGTCCGGACAAGATCCCGACGCTCAAGCCCGCCTTTCGCGAGGGCGGCACGGTTACGGCAGCCAACTCCAGCTCAATCTCCGATGGCGCCGCAGCACTGCTGTTGATGCGTCAGTCCGAGGCGCAGCGGCGAGGGTTGCGGCCCTTGGCGGTGTTTTACGCACATGCGGCATTTGCCGACCAGCCGGGCCTGTTTCCAACCGCACCGATAGGCGCCATTCAGCGTCTGCTGAGCAAGACAGGCTGGGCGCTGGATGACGTCGATCTGTTTGAGATCAACGAAGCGTTTGCAGTCGTGCCGCTGGTAGCGATGAGTGAACTGGGCCTTGCGCACGAGAAGGTCAATGTCAACGGTGGGGCGTGCGCTCTGGGTCATCCGATAGGCGCTTCGGGCGCGCGGATCATTGTGACGCTGTTGGCGGCTTTGCAGCGCAGGCAGCTCAAGCGCGGGGTGGCGGCGATTTGCATCGGTGGCGGAGAGGCCACCGCTGTCGCCATTGAAATCATCGATTAGATAATTTATTCAAAGACTTACGATTTTTTTCGAATGTAGATTCTAGATTTTATGCTTGTGCATGGTTATTAATTTAAAAGGATAGTTATCAATGTCTTACGAGACAATTCTAAGTGAGATTATAGGTAAGGTTGGCGTGATTACGCTGAACCGTCCCAAGGTACTTAATGCATTGAATGCTCAATTGATCGACGAGTTGAACCACGCACTCGACCAGTTCGAAGCAGACAGTGCCATCGGCTGCATCGTGCTGACCGGCTCGGAAAAAGCCTTTGCGGCCGGTGCCGATATCAAGGAAATGGTCGACCTGTCCTACCCACAAATCTACCTCGACGACTTGTTTCGCGAAAGTGATCGGGTGGCCGCGCGGCGCAAACCCATCGTGGCGGCAGTGGCCGGTTTTGCGTTGGGTGGCGGTTGTGAGCTGGCGTTGATGTGCGATTTTATTCTGGCGGCTGAAAACGCCAGGTTCGGGCAGCCGGAGATCAATCTCGGTGTGTTGCCGGGCATGGGCGGGACGCAGCGTCTGACCCGCGCTGTCGGCAAGGCCAAAGCCATGGAAATGTGCCTGACTGGTCGCCTGATCGATGCTCACGAAGCCGAACGTGCCGGGCTGGTTGCGCGGGTTTTGCCGCTTGAGCAGTTGCTGCCTGAAGCCCTCGCGGTAGCGGCGGTGATCGCCGGCAAGTCCCTGCCGGTGGCGATGATGGTCAAGGAGAGCGTCAACCGCGCGTTCGAGGTCAGTCTGGCCGAAGGCATCCGGTTCGAGCGCCGGGTGTTTCACGCAGCCTTCGCCAGTCACGATCAGAAGGAGGGCATGAACGCGTTTATCGACAAGCGCCAGCCGGATTTCAAGGACTGCTGATCTACGCGACCCAGAATCAGGATGTGCTGTGCATCAATGTGCAGCTCTGCCGTCTGCCCGCGAACAATCAACTCGCTTTCTGTTGTAATGCGCAAGTGCTCGCCGCTCGCAAGACGAATGCAATCGGCTGGTTCTTCAGCCAGGTCGCCGTGCCACAGACTGTCTTGCGACGCGTGTTCAGCTGGTGACAGGGCTGCGCAGATGACCGGGCGCTCGGGATTATTGTCCAGGTAACGGACCAGTACGCGTGAGCCAGGCAGCAACTGATGAATCTCGCGGCAGGCCACCAGCGCCATCGGCCAGCGCTGGTTGGTTCGGTCTGCCGGGTGTTGCGTTTGCCAGTCGAAACGAACCGGTCGATAACCGGGCTGTTCTGCGTACGTGGCGTTGTCTTGCAGCGTGGCTATATGATCGCCCGTGGCGGCCGGCCGAGGATGTCTGACTGAAGGGCGAAACGGCATCGCCCAGGGGATGGCCTTGAAACGGTTGCCATACCCATTGCCTGACAGCTGTGCGGCCGCAGGTGACGAGCGCTGCTCGTCGGCGAGTATGCGCAGGATTGCCAGGGCATCTTTGGCGGCGGCCCCTCTCAGCACCTGTAATTGCCGACCTGCGTGAAGCACTTCGGTCAGCAGCCATTGATCATTAAGCAATGGCTCCGGGTGATCAAGCACCTGAATGACTTCGCCACTGCGCAAGCCAGGGCGGTTGCTGTGCCCGCTGACCTCGCGCCGTTCGCAGCGCAGGCGTTCCAGCTCGCGCATACCGCGCTGGCGACTCAGCGCCTCTTCCCGGTTGATTGCGCCACGAACGTCTGGCGGTTGAAATGCATGATTGGCTGCGGGTGTTCTGGCGTTCTCGTCGTGCTTTGACGAGCGGGGCTGCGTCTGTTTCAGGTCTCGGACTAGTTGTCGCGAAGCGCTTGGAAGCCTCAGTACTTCTGCCATGTGCAAGAGCGTCCCGGTCGATGTGCCTGACTGTTCCTGACGCTTGAAGCGAAAGGGTACCGGCTGTGCCGGAAAGCTTGCAGAGTCATCCGAGAACACCAGTCGATGGCCGCTCTGACGATGTTCGAAACGGAAATGAATGCCTTCTTCCTCGCACAGGCGTTGCAGCAGGTGCAGATCGCTTTCGTCGTACTGGATATGCAGCGGTCTTGCCGGGTAAAGACCGTTCATGTGCTCGAACCGGTAAGCGTTTGCTCCAATGCCGTGTATTTCAAGCAACTGAGCGATCAGCTTAGGAGGCGCAATATCCTGATAGATGCGTCGGCGCCGATGGGCGGCAAGCTTGCCAAGGCTGGGCATCAGGATCAGGTGATAAAGGCTCACACGAACCCCGCTGTGGATTCGGGCCGCATGGCAGATCTGGCCATGCACGCCGCTGCGACGCTCACCGAACCTCAAAAACGCTTCTCGGTGCAGCAGGCTGCGCACATCCAGAAGAGGGTCGCCGACCAGCCAGATATCGAAGCGATACGCTTCATTGAGAGCATCACGGCCGGTGAAGCTGATGACATGCAGATCCGTCTGGCAGTCGGTAATCGCCAGTATGATTGGCATTTGCAGGTCCTTGCGCATCTGCGGGGCTCTCTACCTTCAAAATCAGGGTGCGCAGGTTACGGAATACCTTGGCCTAAAAGCATTGCTGCAAGGTTTTTCGGAAAAAGACTACAAGCAGTGATGGAAAGCGGATGATTGCCGTCGGCACGATTGGCAGCCATCTTGGCGAGTTCGTTCGAGCAATGTGCGCGGCGGGGGTTTCATCTGCCGTGATCGCGTATAAAATGCGCCGCGCCGGACAGGATATTTGCCGGTGACCCTTTTTCAGCGCCTTGCCAGCGCCGCGTTCTGTCAGTGGTGCAGACGCAGGCGGCGAGGTGCCTAGCGAATCAAGAGAGCAGACATGGGCGCACAGTGGAAGGTCAAGCATAAAGAAGCGGCAGCCAATGCCAAGGGACGCACGTTTGGCAAGCTGTCCAAGGAGATCATGATCGCCGCACGCGCTGGCGCAGACCCGGACATGAACTCGCGTCTGCGGCTGGTAGTGGAACAGGCCAAAAAGGCCTCGATGCCGCGCGAAACCCTGGAGCGTGCCATCAAGAAAGGCGCAGGCCTGTTGGGCGAGAGCGTCAACTTCGAGCGTCTGACCTACGAAGGCTTTGCGCCGCATCGCGTACCGGTGATCGTCGAGTGCCTGACCGACAACATCAATCGTACGGTCTCGGAAATTCGTGTGCTGTTCCGCAAGGGCCAGTTGGGTGCTGCGGGCTCGGTTTCGTGGGACTTTTTGTATCAGGGCATGATCGAGGCTGTCCCTGCAGCAGCGGATGCCGACCCGGAGCTGGCGGCAATCGAAGCCGGTGCCCAGGATTTCGAGTCGGCTGAGGAGGGCGCTACGCTGTTCCTGACCGAATCCACAGACATGGATGCGGTTTGCAAGGCGCTCCCTGAATTTGGTTTCACCGTGCAGTCGGCGCAATTGGGTTATCGCCCGAAAAGCACCGTGGATGGTCTGACCGAGGAGCAGATGGCCGAAGTCGAAGCGTTTCTCGAAGCCATCGACAATCACGACGACGTGCAGAACGTGTACGTGGGTCTTGCAGGCTGATCACTGTGTAATGGAGCGCTTTACGCGCTCCATGCTTTTATCTGTAGAAGAATCTCCGCCAGTGACGGTCGTCGCTGGCAATCAGTCTGTACGCAACTCGCCTGAAGCGCCCTTAGCCCCTCGACGACGTTCTGGTTCTGCTCATCTGCATCGCAGCGCTCCAGCAATTCTCCCAGCAAGATACCGAATGCCCGTGTTTCGATGCGCTCCAGCGCCTTTCCCTGTACCGCTGACGGGTGAAACGACGCCGCGCCGAAGTCGCTCAGCAGGCAGTTGCCATCTTCCTGCACAAGAATGTTGTGGCCATAAAGATCGCCATGCGTGATGCCGTTGGCATGCAGGTGCGCAGTGACCGACGCGATGCCTTCGGCGATACGTAACAGCACCGGCAGCGAAAAGCGTGTTTCGCGGGCATAGACATCGCGGGTGCAGGACTCCAGGGTCGGCGGCCCGGCAAGATTGCCGAAGTCGGGCGCTATCAGTTCCATGACCAGGCCACGCTGTTGATCGGGATGCCCGCTGATTTGCCCGAGCACCTCGATCAGGTTGGCGTGACTGCCAGCGGCGATGCAGGCGGCCATTTCATTGAGCGGTGAGCCATCGCTGGTGACACTGCCTTTGTACAGCTTGACCGCCGTCATTCGCTCACTGTTTGCGTGCTGCCAGAGCGCCTGCTGAATGATCCCGGAAGCGCCTTCGCCCAAGCGCTGACCGATGCTCAACTGATGCCACGGGATCTGACGGATCGGCTCGGCCTGGTGCTCGGCGCACAGTGGATTGTCGGCATAGGCAAGCCAGGCCAGGGCAGGCAGGCTCAGCAGCCAGTCCGGCAGCTCGGTCAGGCGATTGGCCGCAATGCGAATCAGCTCCAGTTTGTGGCAATCAGCGAGGGTCGCGGGCAGCGTACGCAAGCGGTTGCCAGCGAGCATCAGCTTTTGCAGATCCGGGCGACGGCCCAGTTCATCAGGCAGGTACTCGATACAGTTATCGGTCAGTATCAGCCAGCGCAGGCGCGGTGGCAGTGCTGCGGCGCTGACCTGTTCAATGCGGTTGGCCTTGAGGCCGACAATCTGCAGCTGCTGGCATTGGCCGATGCTTTCCGGCAGGTGCGTGAACGAGTTGTCTGACGCGAACAGCACGCGTAGCCGGGTAAGGCGGCACAGGTCGTCAGGCAGCGAAGTCAACGAGTTGCTGCTGAGGTTCAATACTTCCAGGGTGTCCGCCAGGTCGAATACCTCGACCGGGAATTCGCTCAGGCCGCAGGAAAGGTCAAGCCGTTTGATACCTGCCAGCTTGCCGGCGCGTAGATCTGCGAGGGTGTGCATGAATAGGCTCGGTCATTGATATCGGACAAGGCGCGCATCATAACGGGAGTTTCAGCGACTGACTGCAGCAAGTGTTGCCTCAGCTCAGGCAGCGCTCGACCCATTGACGCACGCGTTCGGGCGTGGGGGCCGATTCGGAATACAGAATCCGGTAGATCATCGGCGCAACGATGGCATCAATCAGGTCATCGGCGGTCGGCGAGGCTTCGCCGCGGGCAGTCGCACGATCAATCATCACCTGCAATTGCTCACGGACCATTGCCGCGCACCTGCCGACACAGCCAGAGGTGCTGGCGACCACATCGCGCATCAGGGCGCGACCTGGGGTCGAAGACATTTCGTCGAGATACATTTCGCTCCAGGTCAGCAGGTCCTGGTGCAGACTGCCTTGATCTATTGGCGCATCAGGGCGCAGATGCTCAATGGCGGCGTCTGCCAGCAAGGTGGTCAAGTCACCCCAGCGGCGATAAATGGTCGACGGCGTAACGCCCGCCCGGAGCGCGATCATTGGCACGCTGAGTGCCGAACGATCATGCTCCAGCAACAAATCGCGGACCGCGCGGTGAATGGATTCCTGCACTCGGGCGCTGCGGCCTCCGGTGCGTACTGCTTCTTTGATAGCCATACGGCGGACCTTAACACAAAGTATTTGCTTTAAGCGCTCCTGCGTCGCACACTCCGCAAAAGCTAATTTATGGCTTTAACAGGTTGCATTGGCGGAGAGCGTATTCATGTCCCTTCCTTCACAAGGTTCGACGCTATCAGACCTCAAGTCTGGTGGCCGGGCGCGAAGCCACCTCGGGTTTCTGGCCTTCACCACACTGTGCTTCTTTGCCGCGTCCAGCACACCCACGCCGCTTTATCATCTGTATCAGGAGGCATGGGGCTTCTCGTCCGGCGTGCTCACCCTAATTTTTGCAGTGTATGCATTCAGCCTGCTGGCCGCCTTGCTGATCGGTGGCTCGTTGTCTGATTACCTGGGGCGGCGTCCGGTGATTTTCGGTGCCTTGCTGCTGCAAATCGTTTCGATGTTGCTGTTCATTTTTGCCAGCGATGTTAGCTGGCTGATGGCCGCGCGTCTGTTGCAGGGGTTTGCTACAGGACTTGCTGCCAGTGCATTGGGGGCTGCCTTGCTGGACAGCGATTCAGTCAAAGGGCCGCTGATCAACAGCATCTCGCCCATGCTCGGCATGGCGGTGGGTGCACTGGGCACGGCACTGCTGGTGCAGTTCGCGCCGTTACCATTGGTGCTGGGTTACTGCTTCCTGTTGGCTGCCTTTGTGGCGCAAGCGATTTACCTTGGTCGAGTGGAAGAAACCGTCAGCCGCCAGCCAGGCGTCTGGCAATCCCTCAAGCCATCGCTGCACGTTCCGCAGCAGTCGCGGCGTATGTTATGGCTGGTACTGCCGGTGGATATAGCAGCCTGGGCACTGGGCGGTTTTTTTCTGTCGCTGAGCCCATCCTTGCTGGCAGCGGCGACTGGCTCGAACTCGCCACTCAACGGTGGCCTGGCGGTTGCGGCGCTGACGCTCAGTGGCGCGCTGGCGATTCTGAGCTTGCGTCAGCGCGAGCCGGTGCTGGGATTGTGGGTAGGCGCAAGCTTTTTGCCGCTCGGTGTGGCGGTCATTCTACTGGCGGTCAACCTGGGCATGTTGTGGCTGTTCTTCGTCGGTGCCGTGGTGGCGGGCATCGGTTTCGGATCAAGTTTTCTCGGTGCACTGCGCATGCTCATGCCAACCGCGCATGCCCATGAGCGTGGTGGGCTGATGTCAGCCTTTCTGGTACTCAGCTACCTGGCCTTCTGCATACCGGCACTGGTTGCCGGGTTCTTTGCCCACTCGGCAGGGCTGGTGATGACCAGCAATGTCTACGGAGCAGTGGTGATCACGCTGGCATTAATCGCATTGGCGAGTTTGATCGTGCGCCGTACAGCCAGCAAAAACAAAAATGCCCACGTTTAAGTGGGCATTTCGGCTTGCCGACAGGCGGGAGTCTTCAGCGCAGGTCGTTAACCATCTCGGCCAGCACGGTCAATACATCCCCGGCCAGTTGCGCGGAGCGTTTGCCTGACCAGCCTGTTACCGGGTCCGGCGCGTTATCGTGGTCCTTGAACGGCATCTCCAGCGTCAGCGCCAGGCATTTATAGCGTTCGCCCACGGCATTTGCCGCCAGGTTCATATTGGCCTGGCCGGGCGCGCTGCGCGGGTAGCCGTAGACCGTCTGGAAGCTGTCGCTAACCTCGCACAGACGGCTGCGAAAGCGCTCTTCAAGCTGGCGTTGATGCGCGGTGTACCCCGGGTTGCCCTCACACGCGGCGGTGAATACGTAAGGGATTTCCTCGTCACCGTGCACGTCGAGGAACATGTCCACGCCGTATTTTTCCATCTGCTGCTTGATGAAGAAGACTTCCGGGCTTTGTTCTTCAGTGCTGTCCTGCCACGCGCGGTTGAGATCCTTGCCGTTGGCATTGGTACGCAAGTGGCCATGAAAGGCGCCGTCCGGGTTGACGTTAGGCACCAGATACAGGTCCGCGTTGGCGAGTAATTGCTGCAGCACTGCGTCGTCTTTTTGCTGAAGGCGTTCGATCACGCCTTCCATGAACCATTCAGCCATGTGCTCGCCGGGATGCTGCTGGGCAATCATCCAGATCTTGCGCTTGCCTTCGGCACTGTCGCCTTTGCGCAGCAGCTGAATATCACGACCCTCGACACTTTTGCCGACAGCCAGCAAGTGTGCGCCGGCCTTTTCCTGTGCCTGTTCGATCAGCCGGTCATGGCGCTCACGGCTGTAGGGTTCGAAATACGCAAACCAGACCTGCGGTTGGTCAGGCGCAAGGCTGAAGTTCAGTGCCTTGCCGTCAAAACCGGACGGCACCCGAAACCAGCTCTGCTGGTCGTAGGACGCTACGGCGTTGTAGCCGGTCCAGGCATTGTTGAAGGTGGACTCGCTGGCATTGGTCAGGCTGAAACCATAGGTTTGGCCGACGTTCAGGCCGTCAGCCTTGAAATGAAACCACTGGAAATGCGCGCTTTGCGTGTCTGGCCGGATCGCCAGGCTTATATGCGCGGGGTCGCTTGCGTCGAGAACCTGAATATTGCCACTGTCGAAATCTGAACTGATCGTGAGGGTCAAGATAGGTGCCTGCTTACGTAGATGCCTTTTCAGGCCGCTACTGTACACCGATCAACCGGGCACCTTGCGACGTAAACTTCATCGCAGCGGTCATCCTGTGTCAGGAAATAGCCTCGGCTGTGACCATCAGGCTGCAGATGAATGCCGTCAGCAGGCACCACACCAGATAGGCACGTCGCTTGCGCCGATGCCAGCCGGACGCACCGAGCAACAAGGCGGGTGCCTGCAACTGGCGCCACATGCGCTCGCTGTTCTGGAACGCTGAAAGGTGTGCAGCATCGGCGTCCAGCCAGTGGCGAAATTCGATGCGTTCGCTGGCCGTTGCAGCAGGGCTCTGCAAGTGCACATACCAGCGGCTGGCCTGGTCCTGAATGGCACGGCTGTCATCGGCGCTCTGAAGATGTGCCTTGCCCAGTGCGCGAAGCATCGCGCGCTCTACCCGGGCGATATCGACATCCATGAAACGGGCGATGTCGGCATACGCCAGACCGTCGAGCCGACTGAGCAGAAATATCTGCCGGGTACGGCGCGAAAGCTTGCCAAGCCGGTGGCCGAGTTCGATGACCTGCGGCGCGGGTTGCGGCTCAGGCAGGCGGGCGGGGAGGTGCAGCAAAGAAGGGAGCTGATTACTCATGATGTATCGCTCGCTGATCTTCCATGGGATTGTTCCTTGCAATGACTGGCATCGTCCGTGACAAGGGTAGACTAGTGAATACGAGAATCATTCTCAAGTGAAAAGTTGCAGCATTTACTTTTTATATGCCTTATCCGGGCATTTTCGCTGCAAAAACATGACCCGTATCAGGGTTGCTTTGCTATGATCTGCGCCATTGCTACACACCTGCGCAGTACCCAGACTTCATTAGCCTGAAGCAGCGAAACCAAAAGAAAGAACCAAAAAAAGACCCGGCAAAAAGCCGGGTCAAAAACCGTGATTAGCCTGATGAGGAGATAATCAGGAAGCCGACCTAAGACTTCCAGGTTATCCAGCGGATCTCGCGACCCGCTGATGCAATAATAATCATTATCATTTGCAAGTCAAATGTTTTTATTGCCCTCATCGATACAGATAATCCGCCAGCACCTGCTCGGCGGATTTTTCTTTTTCTTTCCCACCCGACACCCTCTAGTCCAGCGGCAACTCCGTGGTGCGTTTCACCGTGCTCATGGCAATGTTCGAATGGGCCTCATGTACGTGCGGCAACTGCAGCAAATGATCGCGCAGGAAGCGCTCATAGCTGGCGATGTCCTGGGCAACCACCTTGAGCATGAAATCCATCCCCCCGGCCATGGTGTAGCACTCCAGCACCTCCGGGTGGCCGATGATTGCCTCTTCGAATTCGGCCAGATAGCGCCGACCATGGCCCGACAGCTTGACCTCGACAAACACGGTCATGCTCAGGCCGAGCTTCTGAGTGCTGAGCAGGGCGACAGTGCGTTCTATCACTCCGTCTTCCTGAAGCCGGTGGATGCGCCGCCAGCAGGGCGATTGCGATAACTCGACCCGTTCGGCGATTTCTGCCGCAGACAGGCTGGCGTCATGTTGCAGTAGACGAAGAATCTTGCGATCGATGGGGCTTAATTTAGGCTGCATGAATTGACCTTGTTTTTTGTTCTGGTCGAAAAAAGCATGCTCAATATCAGCAGATTTGCACGCATTTAGAAAGAAAAAGCCTCTTTGCTGCTGGCAGTCTAGTGGCAAGGCTGCCGGGTTGGACCGTCCCTGCGCAAAAGCCTGACACCTATAAGAACAAGACAAGAACAAGAGAGGTATCCGCATGTCTCTGGCTGATATTCGTCTGGATGATAAATACCGGCTTGCCACCGGTAATCTGTACCTGACCGGCACACAGGCCCTGACTCGCCTGCCGATGCTGCAAAAACAACGTGATGAAGCGCAGGGCCTGAATACCGCCGGTTTTATTTCCGGCTACCGAGGCTCGCCGTTGGGCAATCTGGACAAAAGCCTTTGGGACGCCAAGGACTACCTGCAACAAAACGCCATCCATTTTCAGCCGGGCATCAATGAAGAACTGGCGGCTACGGCCGTCTGGGGCAGTCAGCAGGTCAACCTGTTCCCCCACGGCAAATACGATGGCGTGTTTGCCCTCTGGTACGGCAAAGGCCCGGGCGTGGACCGTTGCGGGGATGTCTTCAAGCACGGCAACTCGGCAGGCGTTGCAGCCAATGGCGGTGTACTGATTCTTGCGGGCGATGACCACGGCTGCAAATCATCGACCATTGCTCATCAGAGCGAACATGCGTTTATCGCTTCGATGATCCCGGTACTCAACCCCAGCAATGTTCAGGAAATTCTCGACTACGGCATCATCGGCTGGGAATTGTCGCGTTACAGCGGTTGCTGGGTGGCGATGAAAACCATTGCCGAGAACGTGGATTCTTCAGCCGTGGTCGAGGTTGACCCACTGCGGGTCAAAACGCGCATTCCGGAAGATTTCGCACTGCCGGAAGGCGGTTTGCACATCCGCTGGCCGGATCCGCCGCTGGCCCAGGAAGCGCGGCTCAACACCTACAAGATCTACGCGGCCAGGGCCTTCGCGCGTGCCAATCAGCTCAACAAGGTGGTTATCGATTCTGCGCAGCCCAGGCTGGGCATCATTACTACCGGCAAGTCCTATCTGGATGTGCGTCAGGCGCTTGAAGAGCTGGGTATCGATCAGGAGCTGTGCGACAGGGTCGGGATTCGCGTGCTCAAGGTCGGCATGAGCTGGCCGCTGGAACCGGTGTCGGTGCACGACTTTGCCGAAGGGCTGGACGAAATTCTGGTGGTCGAGGAAAAACGCAGTGTCATCGAAGATCAACTGACCGGGCAGCTTTACAATTGGCCCGTGGACCGCCGCCCGGTGGTGGTCGGTGAGTTCGATGAACAGGGCCGCTCACTGCTGCCGAACCTCAGCGAGTTGACGCCGGCAATGATCGCCAGGGTCATCGCCAAGCGTCTTGCGCCGTTCTACAGCAGCCCGCAGATCGAGGCACGTCTACAGTTTCTCAGCGACAAGGAGCAGGCGCTTCAGGCTCCGCTGTTCAACACTCAGCGCACTCCGCATTTCTGTTCCGGCTGCCCGCACAACACCTCGACGCGTGTGCCGGAAGGCAGTCGCGCCCTGGCCGGGATCGGTTGCCATTACATGACCATCTGGATGGATCGGGAAACCGATACCTTCACCCAGATGGGCGGCGAGGGCGTGACCTGGATCGGTCAGGCACCGTTCACCGAAACACCTCACGTCTTCCAGAATCTGGGCGACGGCACGTACTTTCACTCCGGGCATCTGGCGCTGCGTGCAGCCGTGGCCTCCAAGGTCAATATCACCTACAAGATTCTCTACAACGATGCCGTTGCCATGACCGGTGGCCAGCCAATCGACGGCGTGCTGCGCGTCGATCAACTGAGCCGCCAGGTGTTCAACGAGGGCGTGCAGCGTATTGCGCTGGTCTCCGACGAGCCGGACAAGTACCCGAGTCGACAGGATTTCGCGCCGATTACTACCTTTCATCATCGGCGTGATCTGGACAGCGTGCAGCGCGAGCTGCGTGAGTTCAAAGGCGTATCGGTGATCATCTACGATCAGACCTGCGCGACTGAAAAGCGCCGCCGTCGCAAACGCGGCACCATGCCGGATCTGGAAAAGCGTGCGTTGATCAATCCGGCTGTATGTGAAGGCTGCGGCGACTGTGGGGTTAAATCCGGTTGCCTGTCTGTGCTGCCCAAGGAAACGGCTCAGGGCCGCAAGCGCGAAATCGATCAGAGCGCCTGTAACAAGGATTTCAGCTGCGTCGAAGGTTTCTGCCCAAGCTTCGTCACCGTGCATGGCGGCAAGCTGCGCAAGCCAGCATTGCCCAGGCAAGTCGAGGGGTTCGCTCGCTTGCCCGAACCTGTACTGCCGTCGCTGGAGCGACCGTTCAATATTCTGTTGCCGGGGGTTGGCGGAACAGGCGTAACCACCGTCGGTGCGATGCTGGGCTATGCCGCGAATCTGGAAGGCAAGGGTTGCAGCGTGCTCGATCAGGCCGGGTTGGCACAGAAATTCGGCCCGGTGGTCAGCCACATCCGTATCGCAGCGCGTCAGCAGGATTTGTTCGCGGTGCGTATCGCGGCTGGGGAGGCGCATCTGTTGCTGGGGTGTGACCTGCTGGTAGCGGCCGGGCCGGATGCGATTGCCAAGCTCGACAGCAAGATTTCCCACGCGGTGGTCAACAGCCAGCAAACGCCGACTGCCGAGTTTACGCGCAACCCGGATGCCGTGTTTCCGGCCGAGGCCATGAAGCAGACCATCATCGAGGCGGTCGGCGCTGCGAAGACCCACTTCGTCGAAGCCACATCGCTGGCCACGCGGCTGATGGGCGACAGCATCGCCAGCAACCTGTTCATGCTCGGTTACGCGTTTCAGCTGGGCCTGATTCCGCTGACCTCGGCGGCCATCGAAAAGGCGATCGAACTCAACGGGGTGGCGGTCAATCTCAATCAGCAGGCGTTTCTCTGGGGCCGTCGTACCGCCCATGATCCTGCGGCGGTCGAAGCCTTCGTCAATCCGCAGCAGAAGGTCAGCGAGCCGCAGCAGCCAATGGACCTTGATCAGCGTATTCAGAGCAATGTCGAAACCTTGAAGGCGTATCAGAACGGCGCCTATGCCAAGCGCTATGTGGAGTTGCTGCAACGTGTGCGCGATACCGAATCACGCGTGTTTCCCGGTCAGCAGCCGATGCTCTCTGAAGCGGTTGCGTTCAACTATTTCAAATTGCTGGCCTATAAGGATGAATACGAAGTGGCACGGCTGTACAGCAACGGCGAGTTTACCCGCCAGCTGGAAGCGCAGTTTGAAGGCGATTATCGGCTGGAATTCCACTTGGCCCCGTCATGGTTGGCAAAACGCGATCCGCACAACGGCCTGCCGCGCAAACGCAGTTTCGGCCCCTGGATGCTGCGCGCCTTCAATGTATTGGCGAAATTCAAATTCCTCCGTGGCACAGCGCTCGATCCGTTCGGCCACAGCCTTGAGCGCAAACAGGAGAGGGAGCTGATTGATGGTTACGTGCGTGACATCGAACTGATTCTTCAGCACCTGCAAGCACAGAATCGCCATACCGCCTTGAACCTGGCACGTCTGCCGGAGCGAATTCGTGGTTATGGCTATATCAAGGAGAGCGCCATGAAAGCGGCGGCATTGCAGGCCGATATTCTGCGCAAGAGCCTGGAAAGTGGCGAAGTGGTTGCACCGAAGTTGTACGAGGCGGCTGCCTGACGGAGAGATGCTTCGCATCGACTTGTCGCAGCGACCGGGGATGATCCGCTGTGTTCAGCGCCGGGAGTACCGCCTTCGCCAATATCAGCTCGGTCTGAACAGGTGTGCATGCCCGGCGCGGTACAGCGAGGACTCGCTGAACGTGTCGTCGGCAAGCACACGTCCGACCAGAATCAATGCAGTGCGGCGAAAGCCTTTGGCCTGCACTTTGTCGTGAATGTCCGCCAGTGTGCCAACTGCCCAGTCCTGATCCGGCCAACTGGCGCGGTGCACCACGGCAACCGGGCAATCGGCTCCGTAATGTGGAACGAGCTCGTCGACAATCCGCTGCAGGTTGTTCACCCCCAAATGAATCGCCATGGTTGCCCGGTGGCTGGCCAGACTGGCCAGTTCCTCGCCGCTGGGCATTGAGGTCTTGTCGGCATAGCGGGTCAGAATCACGCTTTGCGAAACATCCGGCAGGGTCAGCTCGACGCCCAGCAGCGCAGCGCAGGCAGCGGTCGCGGTGACGCCTGGAATGATTTCGAATGGAATATTCAGTTCCCGCAGATGGCGGATCTGCTCGCCGATGGCGCCATACAGGCTCGGGTCGCCGGAATGCACGCGAGCAACGTCCTGGCCCTTCGCATGCGCGGCCTTTATCAGTTCAATGATCTGCTCCAGATGCAGCTCGGCGCTGTTGGTCACCTGCACGGCCTGATGCCCCTCCAGCAAGGCGAGCGGCACCAGAGAGCCTGCATAGATAATGACTGGGCATGTGCGAATCAGGCGTTGCCCCTTGACGGTGATCAGCTCGGGATCGCCAGGGCCGGCACCGATGAAATAGACAGTCAATGAATTCTCCGGAGTGGATGAGCGCGGGGAGATTATCCGCTGTGTGCAGGGCTGATTGCCAAGGCAAATGTGGCGTTGGCGCTTTTCTGCCGTTCGATCAGCAGGGTGGCGGTGCCGTCTCCCAGTTGCGCGGCCAGCGCCAGTGCCGAACCTTCGGCGACACCGTGACAGCCCGTGGTCTGGAAGACCTGCGCAGAACGATGGGTGAGGTGCAGCTCCCACGCCACCAGTTGCGCTGCGTTGAAGAACACCAGCGGCACTGCCAGTTGCGCGGCCAGTTCAAGCAGGCCCGGTTCCTGGTCTTTTAGATCGATACATGCCAGCGCAGTGACGCTGGCGATCTCCAGGCCAATCACGCGAAGGCTGTTCTCGATCAGCTCGCGCAAAGTCGCTGCGGAGCAACCGCGCCGACAACCCAGCCCGGCCACCAGTGATGCGCCGGGCTGAAGGGTCGGTGAATCAGGCCTGGTGCAGGTCTGCATCGTTTCTGCGGAACAGCCAGGCACTGATCAGCCCCATCGCGATCCAGAACAGCGCGTTGGTTAGCAGCGAGGCAAGCATGAATTGCGATTCCAGAGCCTCCGGTGCCAGGCTCTGATGGACCAGTGGTTGTGGTGCGCCGATCACATGAGGAACGACCAGAATCGCCACGCCCAGCGCTTTGAGCAGCCAGTTCTGACCAAATACCAGCAAGGCCAGCCCGGCGGCAGTCGATGCGGCCGTACCTATCCACCAGGCCTGACGCTGACTCAGTTCGGCGGCAGCTGTGCCGGGCAATTCAGGTGGCAGGCCAGGCGTGGGTGCCAGCACAAAAACCGCGAAACCGGCCAGCCCCCACCATACGCCTTGCACCGTGCGGCCTGGCGCACGCAGGGTGTAAAGCCCGGCAAGCATCAGGGCGAAGCCTACTGCGACCACCAGGTTGCCGCCCGTGGTGGACAGCACGCGCTGCCAGCCGTTTTCAGGTTCCCAGGCAGCTTCTTCATGCGCATGACTGTGCTCGGCAGCCGCGCCGTCGGCATGCTCATGGACCTGTTCGGCAGATGCGTTTTCGTAAGTTTCGGCCTGCTGGATCAGTGGCACCACCCAGAAGCTTTGCAGCACGGTCAGCAGCAGGGCCGCAAGCAAGCCCGTGAACCCGGCAGTTTGTGCGATTCGCTTGAACATTGTGGAGTCCTTAATGGCAAGGAAAGGCAGCGCTGTGACGGGTATCGTGTGCGGCGTTGTGTACGGCCGCGATGTGCGAGAAACCGGCGAAGTACACCAGACATGCACCCAGCAGCGCAGCGCTGATGGCGGCTGTCAGGCGTTGAGTGCGTGTGGAGCTGGTAGTGGCGGCGTGGCTGCTGCTGATGGTCGACATGGCGATCCCTCTTGGTAATTGGCAAGCGGGCCACGCGCAAAGGAACCTGCCGGCAGACGCCGAAGGTTTCAACTGCGCCCGCCCACCGCGGGTTTGTCATTCAACGATGTCGGGCCGGTCTCCGGGCTCGCGAGGGGCTCAAACGTCGCGCGTTCAAGGCCTGCAAGGTCACCTTCCCATGCCGTGGCACAGTGGATAAGACCTTCTCTCGCTTACCGTTGCGGGGGCAGCACCGGACTTGCTCGACAGCGTGAGCGCACCGGTTTCCCGTTTCACCCCGTGAGGGGCACCCGAAACAAGGCGTACAGGAGAGCATGGGCGGCGGGGAATCGTCAATCTGAACGATTGACCTGTCTGCGGTCACTGCGTAGCCTTGCTGGTTCGAGGTTCTCCATGCGTAAAGCGTTACACATGGAGCTAAGACGGGAATGCGGTACACGCCGCAGCTGCCCCCGCAACTGTAAACGGTGAGGTTCATTGCACAGCCACTGCTACGGCGGGAAGGCGCGATGAATGCGTGTTGGCACGGTCTTGATTGCCTGCCACATGCCGCCGTGAGCCAGGAGACCTGCCTCGAACCGGGCTGACCAAAAAGCCTGCGAATTCTCACTACAACCGGGCGGGGTGATCCGGTGGCGATCCGATCCGTGTGCCAGGCACGCGGTTCTCGTCCTGTTTGCCCGCCGCATTGCCAAAGGGCACCTGATGAAAACACTGGCCAAGCTTCCCGTCACCATCGTCACCGGCTTCCTCGGCTCGGGCAAAACCACCCTGTTGCGGCACATGCTCGACAACGCCGAAGGGCGGCGCATCGCGGTCATCGTCAATGAATTCGGTGAACTGGGCATCGACGGAGAAATCCTTAAGCAGTGCACCATCGGTTGCACCGAAGAAGAGGCCAACGGCCGGGTATATGAGCTGGCCAACGGCTGCCTGTGCTGCACGGTGCAGGAAGAGTTCTTCCCGGTCATGCGCGAGCTGGTCGCTCGCCGTGGCGATCTGGACCACATCCTGATCGAAACCTCGGGGCTGGCATTGCCCAAGCCGCTGGTTCAGGCTTTTCAGTGGCCGGAAATTCGCAATGCCTGCACGGTCGATGCGGTGATCACTGTCGTCGACAGCCCTGCGGTACTGGCCGGTACGTTTGCTGCGTTCCCCGATCAGGTCGATGCGCAGCGCAAACTCGACCCGAATCTGGACCATGAATCGCCTCTGCACGAGCTGTTCGCTGATCAACTGGCCAGCGCCGATCTGGTCATCCTCAACAAGGCCGACATGATCGACGCCGAAGGTCTGGCAGCGGTGCGTGCCGAAGTTGCCGAAGAACTGCCGCCAGCCGTCAAGGTGATTGAAGCCAGCAGCGGTCGTCTGCCGATCAGCGTACTGCTGGGCGTTGGCGCCGAGTCCGAGCTGCACATCGATGGTCGCAAGACCCACCATGATCATCACGACGATGACGATCATGATGACCACGATCACGATGCTTTCGATTCGATTTCCCTGAAATTGCCTCAGGCCGATGAAAAGTTGTTGCTCGACGCACTGAATCAACTGGTCGTGCAGCACGGCATTCTGCGCGTGAAGGGCTTCGCGGCCATTCCCGGCAAGCCGATGCGCCTGCTGATCCAGGGTGTGGGTACGCGTTTCGACAAGCACTTCGACCGCGCCTGGCGCGCCGACGAAGAGCGTGCCACGCATCTGGTGCTGATTGGTCAGGAGCTGGATGCCGTGGTCCTGCAAGCGCAGCTCAACGCTGCAGTTGTCGGCTGACCCCATGCATTTACTGAGAACCCAGCCCGGCGGTTTCGTACCCGACGACAGCATTGCCGATCTGGGCCAGACCCCGGCCGAGCTGGTGATTCTCTGTAGCGGAGACTCAAGCCTGGCGCTGCTGGCCGAAGCTGCCCGGCAGCTCCCTGACGACTACCCGAGCCTGCGTCTGGCCAACCCGATGCAGGTACAGAATCACGCCTCTGTCGACTTGTATGTCGATGAGGTGCTGCGCCACGCAAAGGTCATTCTGATTTCCCTGCACGGTGGCATCGGTTACTGGCGTTACGGCGTCGAGCGGCTGATGGAGCTCGCGGCACGCGGGGTTCAGGTCATTCTGGTGCCAGGTGATGATCGTCCCGATCCTGAGCTGAGTGACCTGAGCACGGTGCCTGCCGCAGAACGCGACCGGCTCTGGCAGTTTCTGCGTCAGGGCGGCTTGCAGAATGCGCTGGAAATGTATCGTTGCATGGCCAGCCGCTGGCTGGACCGGGACTATTCCTGGACCGAGCCCCAACCGTTGCCACGCACAGCCATTTACCACCCTCGACTGGCGAGTGCGCAGCTCACCGATTGGCAAGCCGACTGGGTTGCAGGGCAGCCCGTCGCGGCGCTGCTGTTTTATCGCTCGCACTTGCAGGCCGCCAATACCGGTTTTATCGACGAGTTCTGCGCTCGCTTGCAGGCACACGGCATTAACCCGTTGCCCATTGCCGTTGCCAGCCTCAAGGAACCCGGCTGTTTCACTCAGGTGGAGAACTGGCTGGACGAGGCTGAAACCGAGCTGATCCTCAACACCACAGGCTTTGCCCAGTCGAGCCCGGAAGCGCCGCATCTGCGCCCGTTTCGGCGCAACGTGCCGGTCATTCAGGCGATCTGCGCGCAGGACAACGAGCCTGCCTGGCAGGCCAGTGAACAGGGCCTTGGTGCGCGCGATCTGGCGATGCACATTGCCTTGCCGGAGCTGGACGGGCGGATCATCAGTCGACCGATCAGTTTCAAGGACCTGGCCTGGCGCAGCGAGCGCAGCCAGTCGGACGTGGTGTGTTACCGCGCCCAGCCGGACCGGATGGATTTCGTCGCGCAACTGGCGCGGCGCTGGATCGAGCTTGCGCGCCTGCCCAATGGCGAAAAGCGCGTGGCGCTGATCCTCGCCAACTACCCGACTCGCGACGGACGCATCGGCAATGGTGTGGGGCTCGACACGCCTGCTGCGGCGCTGAATATCCTGCGCGCCATGCAGGCAGAGGGCTATCCGCTGACACAGTTGCCGGACAGCGGCACCGAGCTTATCCAGCAATTGCTGGGTGGCGTGACCAATGATCTGGACAGCATTGACCTGCGGCCCTGCCAGCAAAGCATGGCACTGGAGGAATACTTGGCGGCGTTCAACGAGCTGCCGCAGGAAAACCGTGATGCCGTGAATGCCCGCTGGGGCGCGCCGGACAGCGATCCGATGTTTCGCAGTGGCAGAATGATGATTGCCGGGCTGCGCTTTGGCCTGACCTTCGTTGGCATTCAGCCTGCGCGTGGCTACCAGGTCGACCCCAGCGCGGTGTACCACGACCCGGATCTGGTTCCGCCCCACGGTTATCTGGCGTTTTACTTCTGGCTGCGCAAGGCGTATGGCGCTCATGCCGTGGTGCATGTCGGCAAACACGGCAACCTTGAGTGGCTGCCGGGCAAGGGCGTCGGCCTGTCCCGAACCTGCTGGCCGGACGCCGTACTGGGCGCGATGCCGAACATCTATCCATTCATCGTCAATGATCCGGGCGAGGGCGCACAGGCCAAACGGCGCACCCAGGCGGTGATCATCGATCACTTGATGCCGCCCCTGACCCGTGCGGAAACCTATGGCCCGCTGCGCAATCTGGAACTGCTCGCCGACGAGTTCTATGAGGCGCAACTGCTTGATCCGCGCCGCGCGCGCGAGTTGCAACGGGACATTCTTGAACTGGTCCGTGAAACCCATATCGACCGTGAGCTGGCCCTGGGCGAAAACCTCGACAGTGACGCCGATGCGGCGCTGTGGCTGCCGCGTCTGGACACTTACCTGTGTGACCTGAAAGAGTCGCAGATTCGCGATGGCCTGCACATCTTCGGTCAGTCGCCACAAGGCCGCCTGCGCACCGACACCTTGCTGGCCCTGCTGCGCATCCCGCGCGGCGACGGGCGCGGCGCGCAGTCGAGTCTGTTACGGGCGCTCAGCAAAGCGTTCGGTCTGGATTTTGACCCGCTGGATTGCGAACTGGCCGAGCCCTGGACCGGCGCGCGTCCCGCTGCGTTGCTGGCGGTCAGCTGTGACCCGTGGCGCACTGCCGGTGATGCGCGTGAACGGCTTGAGCTTTACGCCGCTGCCCTCATCGAACGCGTGACCCAAGGCGAAGCGCTGCATGACCTGCCGGTCGACGATGATCTGGCACTGATTCTCGACAGCCTGCGTGAAGTGGTCGCGCCGCGTCTGGACGCCTGCGGCCCCGGCGAAATGCAGGGCATGCTGGATGCACTGAGCGGCCGCTTCGTTCCTGCAGGCCCCAGCGGCGCGCCGAGTCGGGGGCGTCTGGATGTTCTGCCCACGGGGCGCAACTTCTTTACCGTAGATGTCCGCAATCTGCCGACCACCACGGCGTGGCGTATCGGTTTCCAGTCCGCCAGCCTGTTGCTGGAAAGGCATCTTCAGGACCATGGCGACCACCTGCGTCAGTTGGGGCTGTCGGTCTGGGGCACGGCGACCATGCGCACCGGTGGTGACGATATCGCTCAGGCGATGGCGTTGATGGGCGTACGCCCGGTCTGGGCGACGGGCAGCCAGCGGGTCGATGATTTCGAGATTCTGCCGGTCAGCCTGCTGGACCGTCCGCGAGTGGACGTGACATTGCGGGTGTCCGGCTTTTTCCGTGATGCCTTCGCCAACCTTATCAAGCTGTTCGACGCTGCGGTGCAGGCAGTTGCCGCGCTGGACGAGCCGGACGACCTGAACCCGCTGGCGGCCAGGGTGCGAGAAGAACGACAAGGTTTTATCGCAGAAGGGTTGAGCGAAGACGAAGCGGCACGTCAGGCGGGCTGGCGGATCTTCGGCGCCAAGCCCGGTGCCTATGGCGCTGGCGTGCAGGGCGCGATCGACGGCCGTCTGTGGCAGAGCCGTGAGGACCTTGCCGAGGTTTACCTGAACTGGGGCGGCTACGCCTATGGCGCGGCCGATGAAGGTACGCCTGCGCGGCAGCGCTTTGCCCAGCGTCTGTCTCAGGTGCAGGCCGTGCTGCAGAATCAGGACAATCGCGAACACGACCTGCTCGATTCAAACGATTATTACCAGTTCCAAGGCGGCATGCTCGCGGCTTCGGAAACCCTCAGCGGGCAGAAGACCGCCAGTTACCATGGCGATCACAGCCAGCCGGACCTGCCGAAAATCCGCACCCTGAAGGAAGAGCTGAACCGGGTGATACGCTCGCGCGCAGCGAATCCGAAATGGATCGACGGGGCCAGACGTCATGGCTACAAAGGCGCGTTCGAGATGGCCGCCACGGTGGATTTCCTGTTCGCCTTCGATGCGACGACCGAGCTGATCGATGATCACCAGTACGCGCTGCTGGCCGACGCCTATCTGCTTGACCCGGCCACGCGTGATTTCCTCGCCGAGCACAATCCCGATGCCTTGCGCGACATGACCGAGCGCATGCTCGAAGCCCAGCAGCGCGGCCTCTGGCAGGAGCCGGGCGAGTATCAGCAGGCGCTGGAAGACCTGCTCCTGGACATAGAAGAGAACTGATGACCTTGCCTGACCCGAACATCACCGAAACTCCACATTTTCCGCTGGCCGCTGTGGTCGGTGCCGATGACCTGAAGCTGGCGTTGTGCCTGACCGCCATTGACCCGCGCATCGGCGGCGTATTGATCGAAGGGCCTCGGGGCATGGCCAAGTCGACGCTGGCGCGGGGGTTGGCCGATGTGCTGGCCAGTGGTCAGTTCGTCACCTTGCCGCTGGGTGCTACTGAGGAGCGTCTGGTCGGCACGCTGGATCTGGACGCCGCGCTGGCCGAGGGTCGTGCACAATTTTCCCCGGGTGTACTCGCCAAGGCCGACGGCGGTGTGCTGTATGTCGATGAGGTCAATCTGCTCGCCGACCATCTGGTCGACCTGTTGCTGGACGTTGCTGCCAGCGGCGTCAATATGGTCGAGCGGGATGGTATTTCCCATCGCCATGCAGCGCGCTTCGTACTGATCGGCACCATGAACCCGGAAGAAGGCGAATTGCGCCCGCAGTTGTTGGATCGCTTTGGCTTGAACGTCGCATTGAGTGGCCAGACCCAGCCTGCCGAGCGCAGTCAGATCATCCGTCGCCGTCTGGATTTCGACAGCGATCCGGTAATGTTTTGCCAGCAATGGCAAGCGCAGCAGGACGCCTTGAGGCTTCGTTGTGAGCAGGCGCGTCAGCTGCTGGCAGGTATCGAGCTGGATGACCACTCGTTGGCAATGATCACCGAGCGATGCTTTGCTGCAGGTGTCGACGGTATGCGCGCCGATCTGGTCTGGCTGCGCGCCGCGCGCGCCCATGCTGCATGGCGTGGTGCCGGTCGAATTGAAGAACAGGACATCGAAGCGGTCGCCGAGTTTGCCTTGCGTCATCGACGGCGCGAGCCAGCCCCGCCACCACAAAACCCGGAAGCGCCGCCGCCCGGATCGTCCAGCAGGCAGGCCGACCCTGAAAGCGGGCAGGGCAACTGGGGCGAGCTGCCCGCCCAGGCCGTCACTACCGGCGCACGCCGCGAAGTGCCGAGCTGGCCAAAAAAGCCTTAGGCATCCGCCCTCGTATCGCGCAGGGGGCGGATGCCGTTCCCCGTCCTGGTCGACTGGCCACTGGCAGACAAGGGGCCATGCGTGCCGGTGCTGATGGCCCGGTGCAATGGTTGCCCACACTGTTGCGCGGTCGGCCGAAAAGCCGCAAGGACCTGATTCGCCAGCCGCGCAGCAGCCGTCCCAGTGAGTTATTGCTGGTGATTGTCGATGCTTCAGCTTCTACACGGCGCCATCAGGCGTTGAGCCAGGCCAAGGGGCTGTTGTCGCAATTGTTCGACGATGCGTATCGACGCCGCGCGCGTCTTGCCTTGCTGACCGCCAGCGGTGACACGCCACGCTGGCAACATCAGGGCCTGAAAGCGTCCTCGGCATTGAGTCCATGGCTGGATGCACTGGGTGCGGGCGGCGGCACGCCACTGTCTGCAGCGCTTCAGCAGGCCGGTGAATGGCTGGCAAAGCGGCAAAAACGCTATCCGGCCGAGCAGCAGCGGGTTCTGGTGCTGACCGATGGCAGGATCAAGCAGTTACCCGTTCTGCCTGCATTCAATTGCGCGAGTGTGTTGATCGATATCGAGAAAGGCCCGATCCGCTTGGGCAGGGCGCGGGAACTGGCGTCCAGCCTGGGGGCTGATTATCAGCACATTGATGAGCTGAAACCGGTTTGAGCTATCAGGTCTGGCAGTTCTGGAACTGCGTGCCAATGCGCTGAAGCATTGGCACGACAGTCAGTTGCAGTGCACGGGCAACGCTCAAACCTGCGTCAGGCTGGCATGGTCCAAGGCTCAAGGTCGTAGCCTTCGTTGCTGATTTCTGCACGCGCCTGTTCCAGAGCGCTGGCCAGTTGCCGCTTGTCTGAATAGGTGCTGCTCGGGATCTGCTTGCGACCGATACGGTTGCTGGTGCGGTCGATCACCGTCAGGCTCAGTTCGCCGTTACCATCCTGTGGTGCCCAGGCAACACACTGGAAGGGTTCAAAAGCGTGTCCAGCGATCAAAAGTGCATCGTTGAAGCGCAGTGGGGCGTTCATGGTTTTTTCCTCAAGTGCCCATATCAATTCAGTCACGGCGGCGGGCTGACCGTCCGGCTGGTTACTTGTGTTGATGAACGACAAGGGGGCATGAGTCACACCCTTCAACGAAAAATATGCGAATTTTTTTCAAGGGTCGCCCGCGTGACCTTGCAAATAAACATCCTTCAGCAGCGACGGCGTTAGTGACAGAGGGTTATGAGCGTTAGACCCAAACGGTACAACGCTGCGTCAAAAAGTTGCTAGGGTGATAGTTGGGCTCGCCAACATGCTGTTTATGAAAAGCTTTTAAAAATCCAACTCCACGTCGGGCGCCAAGGAAACTTCATGCATGGATCGGCCCCAACGCGACGTCTGCTAATCATCGACGGCGGTGACGACTGTCATCCTCTGATTCCTGCTTTGAGTGATGCCGGATGGACGGTGCAGGAAAGCACCTCAGGTTCTACCTTCAGTCCCGATCATGACGTGGGCCTGATTCGACTGACGTCCGGTCATTTCGAACAATTGCCCAGGCTTCAAGAGCTTGTCGCCCATAGCAACATGCGCTGGGTTGCAGTGCTGTCAGCCAACGATCTGCAACGCGAAAAAATAGGCGATTTCGTTTGCCAGTGGTTTTTCGATTTTCACGCCCTTCCTTTCGATGCAACGCGGTTGCATGGCACGCTGGACAAAGCGTTCGCGGCTGGCCGCCCCGAAGCGCAAGGCGGGCTGGCGCTTTCCGAGGCCGAGCCCGAGCTGCTGGGCGACAGTCGGCCCATTCGTGAGCTGCGCAAGTTGTTGAGCCGGCTGGCACCTATCGATTCACCGGTATTGATTCGGGGCGAGCGAGGTACGGGCAAAGAGCTGATAGCACGCAGCCTGCATGTGCAGTCTCAGCGACGCGGTAAACCGTTTGTTGTCGTGGATTGCGGTGCATTCACCGGGCATTCGATCCAGTCCGAGCTGTTCGGTCATGAGGATGATGCGTTTGATGGTGCTCAAGCGCACAGGATCGGGCTGCTTGAAGCTGCTGACGGCGGCACGCTGCTGCTTGACGAGGTCGGTGATCTGCCGCTGGAAACCCAGACGTCGCTGTTGCGCTTTCTGGAAGACCGGCAAATCGAGCGTCTGGGCGGCGGTGAGTCGATTGCAGTGGATGTGCGGGTGCTGGCCGCGACCCGTGAGGATCTTGAAACGGCTGTGCGGAAAAAGCGCTTTCGTGAAGACCTGTATTACCAGCTCAATGTGCTGCAGGTCGGGGTGGCGCCGTTGCGTGAGCGTCATGGCGATCTGGCGTTGCTGGCCAATCATTTCGCCCATTTTTACAGTCAGGACAGCGGCAGGCGAGCACGCAGTTTCAGCCAGGATGCGCTGGTGGCGCTGGGCAAGCACGACTGGCCGGGTAATGTGCGGGAGCTGGCCGGTCGGGTACGGCGCGGGCTGCTGCTGGCCGAAGGCCGACAGATAGAAGCGGCAAACCTGGGCTTGCTGGGCGAAGAGGACAGTGCTGGCAGCATGGGCACGCTGGAGGAATATAAATCGCGTGCCGAACGTCAGGCATTGTGCGACGTATTGACCCGCCACAGTGACAATCTGAGTGTGGCGGCCAGAGTTCTGGGCATATCGCGACCGACCTTCTATCGGCTGTTACACAAGCATCAGATTCGCTGAACTCCCAGCAACTGGGAGACAGCCGTCATCGCCTGCTCGCGGCGCTGCGGCCAGTCACCGCCCAGCACCTTATAGGCCTGCCGATGGTGGTCCAGCCATTCCCGGCTGCTGTCGAAGAAGGCCTGGCGTTCGCGCAACTGCGGCTGGCAGCGTTGCCCGTCGCTGATCCAGTCCACGCCCTCGGGCGACAGCAGCAGGTGCAGGTCGTAGGAGCGGTTCAGCAGTTGCTGTTCGATCCACGCCGGGCAGTCGCCGAACAGGGTGCGGCTCCAGAGCACATTGCTCAGCAAGTGTGTGTCGAGTATCAGCAAGTGCGGCTCGCTGGCGCGGGCAGTATCCTCCCAGTCCAGCTGGCCCCGAGCAATGGCCGGAATATCGGCGTAGTGGGTATCGCGCCCCTGTTGATCAATGAAATGACGTACATATTCGCCGACCAGCAAGCCGCCGAACCGATTCTGTATTTCGGCCGACAGCCAGCTCTTGCCGCTGGACTCAGGCCCGGTCAGGACCAGGACTTTCATCGCGCCAGCGCCAGATCGTTACGCCACTCGCGCCAGCCCTGCACGGCCAGCAGGGTGAACAGCGCATAGAGTGCAGCGGTCAGGTACAGCTCTTTGTAGATGAACAGGCCGACAAAAATCACATCCAGCACAATCCATAGCGGCCAGCACTGAACGCGTTTGTGTGCCATCCACACTTGTGCCACCAGGCTGAAGCCCGTGAGTGCTGCGTCAAGCCAGGGCTGTGCGGCGTCGGTGAAATGCGCCATGCCAGCGCCCAGCGCGAGGCTGATGACTGCGCCGACAGCCAGCCCTTTAAGCACTGAATGGCTCGGCAGCACAGTGACAGCCTTGACCGGCAGGCCGTCGCCATGGCGAGTCCACTGCAGCCAGCCATAGATCTGCAAGCCTGCATAGATGACCTGCAGCAGCATGTCCGAATACAGCTTCACGTCGAAGAATATCCAGATGTAGATCACCACCATCACCAGCCCGATTGGCCAGCACCAGGGATTCTGCTTCACTGTCAGCCAGACCGCGATAACGCCAATGGCGGCAGCGAAGAGTTCAAGCCCGGACATGGCGGCTCCTTGGTTAGGGTTGTGAGGGTCGGGGGCGGCGATTGTATGCGCTTCTGCGCGCGGCGTGGAGCTTGTGTTGCGTCAGGCTGCACGTCGGCAGGCTTTGTGCGCGGAGGTCTGCTAGCATTCCGCGCCTTGCATTTGCGCGACTTTCTTCAAGCTTCGTTCAGGCAGGCGACGGCATAGTGGCAAGCATTTTTTATACGACAACATTAAACAGCGAGCCTGCGGCATCGCTTCATGGGGGAATGATGGATCTTTGGACCGCTGCTCAGGCTTTGATATTGGGTGTTGTAGAAGGGTTGACGGAGTTCTTGCCGATCTCCAGTACAGGGCATCAGATCATCGTCGCCGACCTGATCGATTTTGGCGGCGAGCGCGCCATGGCCTTCAATATCATCATCCAGCTGGGTGCGATTCTGGCGGTGGTCTGGGAGTTTCGGCGCAAGATTCTCGACGTTGTCGTGGGGTTGCCGAAACAGCAACAGGCGCAGCGTTTCACCCTAAACCTGCTGATCGCCTTCATGCCGGCAGTGGTGCTGGGCGTGATTTTCGCCGATACCATCCACCATTACCTGTTCAATGCCATTACCGTGGCAACGGCGCTGGTCGTGGGTGGTGTGATCATGCTCTGGGCCGAGCGCCGCGAGCACACTGTGCGCACCGAAACCGTCGATGACATGACCTGGAGCGATGCGCTGAAAGTCGGGCTGGTGCAGTGCCTGGCGATGATCCCCGGCACATCGCGCTCGGGCTCGACCATCATTGGCGGCCTGCTGTTCGGCTTGTCACGCAAGGCAGCGACCGAATTTTCGTTCTTTCTGGCCATGCCGACCATGGTCGGTGCAGCCGTGTATTCGGGCTACAAATACCGGGACATGTTTCGCCCGGACGACTTCGCGGTGTTTGCCATCGGTTTCATTACCTCGTTCATCTTCGCGATGATCGCAGTTCGCGCGCTACTCAAGTTCATCGCAACTCATAGCTATGCAGTGTTCGCCTGGTATCGCATCGCCTTCGGCCTGCTGATTCTGGCGACCTGGCAGTTTGGCTGGATCGACTGGGCATCGGCCAAGGCATGACGCGGGCTCGCGAGCCGCAGCGGCCAGCCGGTCGGGGCAGGGCACCGGTCCGGCAATTGCGCCTGAAGGTCTCGGCGTTCCTGCTGCTCTGTGTGCTACCGGTCTACGGCTCGGCGTCGCTTGGGCTCAGGCAGGTCACGTTGATCCCGGCGCTGGCTTTGATAGTCATGAGCCTGCTGGCGTTTGTGCTCTATAGGCATGACAAGCGACAGGCCGGAAACGGCGGTCAGCGTACGCCAGAGAACGTCCTGCATGCCACCGAGCTGCTCGGTGGCTGGCCCGGAGCATTGCTGGCGCAACAGGTGTTTCGGCACAAGACCCGCAAGGTATCTTTCCAGATCGTGTTCTGGCTGATCGTGCTGGCGCATCAGGTGCTGTGGCTTGACTGGCTGTTTCTGGGCAAGCGGCTTTTACAGCTGTTGCCTTTATAGTTTCAAGCCGATCTGCTGTCGTTTCGGTAGCCTGCCGACTACAAGCTGGTGGGAGCGGGTCAGCAGATCACGCACTTCATCGTCGCTCAGTGTGTGCAGGTCTGCCACGCTGATCCAGTGCGCGCGGGCCAGGTAAGGCGCAGGCCGTATGCCGGGCCGATCCACGTAACCCAGAAACAGTTCCGGATGGACCTTGAATGAAAGGTCCTGGCCGACCAGGTCCATGACCGCAAACATCTTTTTTTCGGCAACGGAAAATACGCGCACACCGCCCCATTTGTAATCCTCTCGGGCGCCTGGCAAGTCCAGGCAGAACCGGGCGATGTCTTCTTTGTGACGGGTCTTGTTCACGGAATGCTCCTTCAGTGAGGCGTCGAGCGGTAAGCTGTTCGATAGCCGCACGGATATTCGATCAGCGGATTGTATGCTGCTGCGACACTCATTAGTGTGCAGGTTTGTCCTTCTCCGGAGTCTCGAATGTCTGCCGTGCAACTCGCCGATGGTGAACTGAACTACCTGCTCGAAGGCCCGGCCGGTGCGCCGGTGCTGGTGTTGTCCAACTCGCTGGGCACTGATCTGCATATGTGGGACAACCAGATTCCTGCGTTCATTCGTCATTTTCAGGTGTTGCGCTACGACACGCGCGGGCATGGCAAATCGCTGGTCAGCGAGGGCAGTTACAGCATCGAGCAGAATGGTCGCGACGTGCTGGCGTTGCTGGATGCGCTGCACATAGACACGGCTTTTTTCTGTGGTTTGTCCATGGGCGGCTTGATCGGTCAGTGGCTGGCGATCAATGCGCCGCAGCGCCTGCGCAAGGTCGTGCTGTGCAATACGGCAGCCAGAATCGGCAACCCTGATATCTGGAACCCTCGCATCGAAACCGTTCTGCGTGACGGGCAGTCAGCCATGGTTGCATTGCGTGATGCTTCTGTTGCGCGCTGGTTCACGCCTTCATTTGCGCATGCCGAGCCTGCTGTGGTCGACACGGTTGTCGGTATGCTGGCCCGCACATCGCCACAGGGCTACGCAGCTAATTGCGCTGCCGTGCGTGATGCAGATTTCCGTGAGCAGATTGCCTCCATCCAGCTGCCGGTATTGGTCGTCTGCGGCACTGAAGATGCGGTAACCACTCCCGCGGATGGGCTTTTTATGGTCGAGCGCATTAAAGGTTCGCAGATGATCGAATTGCACGCGGCTCATCTGTCCAGTGTCGAGGCCGGGGAGTCATTCACGGTGCCGGTGCTGGCATTCCTGACGGCCGAGTGAGCTGACGGGATCTGAAACCCGGTATTGAGAGGCTTGCCATGGCGCTGCATACTCGCGGCTCTGAAAGCGAGGTGGCCGGGTGTTTGATCTCAATGATCTGTTTTATTTCGTTCAGGTGGTCGAATGCCTCGGCTTTGCGCCAGCAAGCCGCAAACTGGGGATTCCCAAGTCCAAGCTCAGCCGTCGTATTGCCGGGCTGGAAGAGCGCCTGGGTGTACGACTGATTCACCGCTCGACGCGCACGTTCGCCGTGACCGAGAGCGGGCGCGATTACTACGCTCACTGCGTGGCAATGCTGGTCGAAGCCGAGGCTGCTGAAGAGGCTATTCTGCGTTCCAAGTCCGAGCCGCAGGGCAGGGTGGCGATCAGCTGTCCTCCAGCACTGGCGGCGATGGGCTTCAACGAGACCATTGCCCGGTTCGCGGCCGATCACCCGAAGGTTCAGGTGCAGGTCGAAAGCACCAACCGCCGCGTCGACCCGCTGACGGAGAACATCGATATCGCGTTGCGTGTGCGCTTTCCGCCACTGGAAGACGACGGGCTGGTGGTCAAGTTGCTCGGGCACAGTGCTCAACGTCTGGTCGCACGCCCGGATCTGGCTGCCAGGCTGTCCGCAACATCGACACTCGAGGCGCTATCAACACTGCCCAGCCTCGACACGCCGTCTGCAAGCCATGAGCATCGCTGGCTGTTGGAAACTACTTCCGGCCACTATGCTGAAATTCGTCACACGCCGAGGCTGATCAGCTCGGATCTGGACATGATGCTGCAGGCCGCCCTGCAAGGGGTTGGGGTGGCGCAACTGCCGGAACTGATTGTCCGCGAAGCCTTGCAGGACGGGCGTCTTGTCGAACTGTTCAGTCAGCATCGGCCAAAGTGCGGCATCGTGCACGCCGTGTTTGCTTCGCGCCGTGGGCTGCTTCCCGCGGTCAGAGGGCTGCTGGATGTGTTCGAAACCTCGTTCAAAGAGCTAAGCCTTAGTCCCGACTCGCTTTATTGTTCTCTTCATAGAACGAACAGTCGCATTCAAGACCACTAATCATCTATTGCGATCAAGGATAGGATGCTCGCCACTTCATCGCTAAGTGGCGATTTTCTTTAAGGAGCTACGTTATGAATTTATTGCACCTCGATTCCAGCATCCTCGGCGATCATTCCGCTTCGCGTCAGTTGACCCATGAGGTCGTTCAGGCCTATCAGCGCTCGCATGCCGACAGCCAGGTAACCTACCGCGACCTCGCCAGCGAAGCCCTCGGGCATTTCTCTGCTGCCAGTCTTGCCGCAGCGGGTACCCCTGTAGAAGCCCGAGATGCGTCCCAGCAACAGGAAGTCGACACTAATGAAGCCACCTTGCAGCAGTTTCTTGCCGCCGACGTGCTGGTGATCGGTGCGCCGATGTACAACTTCACTATCCCGTCCCAGTTGAAAGCCTGGTTTGACCGGATCATGGTTGCCGGCCGCACGTTCCGTTATTCCGAAACCGGCCCTGAAGGCCTGTGTGGCGGCAAGAAGGTTATTATTGTTTCCACTTCCGGTGGCCTGCACGTCGGGCAGCCAACCGGCGCTGGCCACGAAGAACTGCTCAAGGCGCTGTTCGCCTTCATCGGTATCACCGACCTGCAATTTGTTCGCGCGCACGGCCTGGCCTATGGTGAAGAGCCGCGTGCCAACGCCATGACAGCCGCGCAGCAACATATCGAGAGCGAGCTGTTCGCCGCCTGAGTCGGTGATGGTCTGAACAAGACTCCACAACTCGCGCGAGCAACGTGCGCCGGGTTGTGGAGTTTTTTGTGCGCCGCATAAATGCACGCAGTCTTGAGCGTACTCAACCTTGACAGCTTCCTTACAGGTAAGCGGGTTATTCAAGGACTAAACTGCATCTTCGCGGCACTGTGTTTGCGGTTTTGTGGTGCTTTTCACGATTGCTGAAAAGAGCGGGCGGTTTATGGCCCGGCTTGTGCACTATTTCTGTTTTACACACTCTCATCTGGGTGAGAGCGGCGCGCTGGAGCACGATGCTCGACACAAGCGCTGAATGGACTATCCGGGCGAGCCTCCGGATTTGCAAAGGTTGGGCCTTTCGATGGTACGTCTTTGTGCAGTGATGCTGGTTTGCTTGCTCGACAGCCTGATTGCGGTTCACGCTCAGGCCGATGACGCCTGGAGCGCGGGCTATCACGAGCTGAGTTTCCCTGACCCGCTGGATTCACAGCCGGTGCAGGCCATCGCTTTTTACCCGTCGACCGCCAGTGAGCAGTGGAGCACCCTGCACGGCTATCGCGTCGAGGCCGGCGAAAATGCGCCGATTGCAATGGGCCGGTTCCCGTTGCTGCTGCTGTCTCATGGCAATACCGGTACACCGCTGGCGTTGCATGACCTGGCCACATCATTGGCGCGCCAGGGGTTTGTGGTGGTTGCTGTGGTTCATCCTGGCGACAATGATCGTGATCACAGTCGGTTGGGCAGCCTGAGTAACCTGTATGGTCGCCCGCTGCAGATCTCTGAAGCGATCAGCACGGCCTTGCTCGACCCTATGCTTGCCCCTTATCTCAATGCTCGTCAGGTGGGCGTGATCGGCTATTCGGCGGGTGGCGAAACTGCGCTTATTCTTGCGGGCGCGCAGCCTGATCTACAGCGCCTGCGCCAGTATTGCCTCGAACGCCCCACAGACCGTGACGCCTGCAAGACTCAAGGGGAGCTGGTCGCTGACCGCGATGACCTGCATGCCCAGGCTGACCCCAGGGTCGGTGCGCTGATGTTGATGGCCCCGTTGAGCCTGATGTTCGGCCGTCACACGCTGGGCGATGTGCATGTACCGGTGCTGATGTATGCCGGGGATGACGACCAGTTGCTGGCCATCGACCGCAACGCCGAAGCGCTGGCGCGCAAACTGCCGCAGGCACCGGACTATAAGTTGTTGGCGGGGGCAGGGCACTTTGTCTTTATGGCACCGTGCAGTGACGAACAGCGTTCGAGCGCACCGTTACTGTGCAACGACCCTGACGGAGTGGACCGCGAAGACATTCACCGCAACCTGAGCGCAGAAGCTGTGCGCTTCTTCAGCACGGCGCTCAATTCTGCCGACCCTGACCATTCAGGTATGCAGACAGCGCATCACGAATAAGCGCTTTTCAGGCGTTCAGCGAACTCAGAAAGTCGCCAAACCCGCCTCTGGCTTTTGAGTCCAGGCGGGTACTGGTCGTGACCCGCGGGCGGCAGCTCCAGGCGATCCGCGCGCCGATCAGCTCCAGCTGGCGAACCAGATGCACGTCTTCGTGGCAGGCCAGTGCCGGAAACCCGCCTGCACTGATATAGGCAATTGAGCTGACACCCAGGTTGGCACCATGAATGTGCCGATGGCCGTCCCGGTGCTGGTAATGCTTGAGGTAAGCCGCCTGCGCAGCCGCAGAGATATCCTTGTTCCAATCGCCGGGCATGACGGTCCCGCATACCGCATCGGCATCCAGTGCCAGTTGCTCGGCAAGCCAGTCATTCGCCACGGTGCTGTCGCCATCGGTGCAGGCCAGCCAGCGCGCACCTCGGTCGAGGAGAAAAGCTGCTCCTTCGGCGCGTGCCTGTCCGACGTTGCGGGCCGAGACCTCAAGGACCATCACCCCGTGCGCTCGCGCGATGTCTGCCGAGCTGTCGGTGCAACTGTCGAGAACCACCAGCACCTCTACTCGCTCACCCTTGAGATCCGGGTGTTCAGCCGCCTGCTTTATCGTTTCGAGGCACAAATCGAGTAGCTGCTCTTCATTGTGCACCGGGATCAGAATGCCGATCATCGGAGAATTCCTGTTCTGCTACGGAGGTTCCATCACGACTCCACAGGTCCAGCAGAAAATCCTGTTCGTGATGACTGAAAAGGCGGTGCATGGCCAAGCGTTCGGCAAGGATATCGTGTACAGCCTGCGCGTTCAGCGGGCAGCCCTCGATATCAGGACGCCAGTGACAGGCGAGCAACTGGCCGTCAGGTGAAAGCGAGGATAGAACGCAGTCGATCAGGCGGTGCAGGTCATCGACGTCCAGGTAGTAACCCAGTTCGCTGAAGACGATCAGATCAAATTGTCCCTGCGGCCATTGCTTTGGCAAACGGGCCTGCAACACGCGCACATGGGGCAGGCCTGCCAAACGCTTGCGTGCCAGATCCACCGCCAGGTTTGACGTGTCGCAGCACACCAGTGCGTCACAGCGACCGGCAAGGTCGGCACTGAGTTCGCCATTGGCACAGCCAGGCTCGAATACCGAGCGATAGTGTTCACGGGGCAGCGCGGCCAGTGTCAGCGCACGCTTGCGCCGCTCATACCAGCGTTGCTTGAACGCCCACGGGTCATCGTTGTTGCGAAACAGTTCATCGAAATAGCCGTCTTCGACGCTCATACAAACACCAGTTCAAACGGTTGCAGCAGTCTTTCCAGAACAACGGCTGGCAGAACGGGCGCAAGACCGATGGCCGGGTCACCCTGCAATTGGCTGACGAACGCCTGAGCGGCATTGCGTTTACGAGCAAGGGTCGCCGGGTCCAGCAGCAACTTGCGTGCGCGGTCCCATGGCAGACGCTCATCTTCAGGGTCAGCCCAGTGCCAGGCCCAGACCGGTACTTCGCAAAGCTGCGCCCCGGTAGACGCACAGGCTCTTGCACTGGCGCGGCCAACGGCTTCGTGGTCGCCATGACCATCTTCTGCCCAAGTGGCGAACACTACGTCGGCAGGGCCCAGATGACGTTCAAGAAACTCTGCCAGCTGATCTTCGGACTCGGCCACGGCACCATCCTGCAAGCCGCAGCGCAGCCACTCAAGACGCTCAAGGGGAATATCGAGACGATTCAAGGCTTCGGCGCTTTCCTGGGGCCGGATTGCAGACAGTCGATCGACAGGCCAGAGCGTGGAGCCCGGATGGCTGGCAGTGCCGTCAGTGACCGAGATCAACAACAGATTGCGTTCCAGCTGCGCCAACTGGCTCATCAAGCCGCCGCATGCCAGTACTTCATCGTCCGGATGCGGGGCGATGATGACCGCCCTGCAATTGTTCGGCACCAGCAGGTCTGCCGTAATCGCAGGTACGCTGCGCAGTTTGCCGGAGGCGTTCCAGGCAGCCAGAGGCGTGCCTTGGCCAGACTCGTCGTCGCTGACTAGAAAGCCTTCGCTCATGATGGATACGCTCTCATAGTGACCACGTGCGTAAAGCTGGCAGCCGTTTACCCGTCAATTGACCCAGTGCAGCAAGGTCCTGCTCGGCATGACTCTGGCGCAGAAAAACCGGCAGGTCGGTGATCAGTCGAGCGAAGTGCGGGTCCTTGCAGTAAGGACCCGCACCTACCGCGCGGCCCACGTGCTGAATGACCAGTTCCGCAGCGTGCTCCACGTAGGCACGACAGCGTCTGGCGAGCACCTCGGCATTTTCAGCCGGGGCCTGATCCAGATGCGCAGCGGCGGCACGCAGTACATCGATTGCTGCGTGCAACGCGACATCTACAGCACCCAGGTGCGCAAGAGCGTGTGGCTCTTCGCGTTTGCCGACCTGTGCCAGCAAGCGTTGGGCGATCGCCCGGGAGGCACCATACCAACACGCCGCGATGCCGATGCCGCCTTGCCAGAAGCCAGGCCGTTCCAGGTAGCCGCCCGGCGCTCCAATCGCTTGCCCGGTAGCGTGCTCGAACACAACTTCGACGCTGCCGGTGGCGCCCATGCCCACTGCGCGCCAGCCATCACTGGTCATATGCACGCCGGGCTGGTCGAGTTGCACCGCCACCAGTTGCTGGCGATGTTCTTCATCCCATGTGGTGATCAATGCATGGCTCAAGGCCGTAGCACCGGAACACCACGCTTTTCGGCCATTCAGACGAATTGAATCGCCAGTGCCGCTGATATTCACCCGTGCCTGCGGCGGCTCTGCCGCCCACATGCCCCAGGTGCTGAATTGTTCGGGGGGCGGGGCACCCAGTTCCGCCATGATCGCCAAGGCGTCGGTATGCCCCTCGTACAACTTGCACAACCCCAGGTCATGGCCTGCAATGCAGGCCAGCGCCCGCCAGCGCTCAAGTGTCTGACCGCTGGCAGGCAGGGGGAGCTGATCCAGACCTTCGTTGACCAATGCCTGCAAGCACTCGCCCAGCGCACGCGTATCGGCATAACCGTGCTTGCGCCAGTCGAGAAACTCACTCAAGGCATCAATCATTGCTGGTCTTCGCGCTTCAGTTCGAACAGCAGCAGCGAGCGCGGCGTGACGGTATATTGCGAACCGAACGCAAAGTGCTCCTTGCTGCGTGCATCATCCTGATTGGTGTCGATCAGGCACTCATAATGGGTGCCTTCAGGCACTTCCGGCAGGGTGAAGTTGACCCCGTCGTGGTGCGCGTTGACGACCAGCAGCAGCGTAGCGTCGGCACCTGGACGACGGATACCGGTTTCCTGTGCACGGCCATCCATCAACATGCCCAGGCAACGGCCATTGGCATCGTGCCATTGCTCGACACTCATCTCGTTGCCATCCGGAGCGAGCCAGGTTACGTCCTTGACGCCGATTTCTTCGTTGTAATCGCCCACCAGGAAGCGACTGCGGCGCAGGATCGGGTAGGTCTGACGCAGCTTGATCACGCGGGTCACGAACTTGAGCAATGCTGCGCCGTCCTCGTCCAGATCCCAGTTGATCCAGCCAATTTCGCTGTCCTGACAGTAGGCATTGTTATTGCCGTGCTGGGTACGGGCGAACTCGTCACCGGCGACGATCATCGGCGTACCTTGCGCCAGCAGCAAAGTAGCGAAGAAGTTACGCATTTGACGCAGACGCAGGGTGTTGATTTCCGCGTCTTCGGTCGGGCCTTCGACGCCGTGGTTCCAGGACAGGTTGTTGTTGCTGCCGTCCTGGTTGTTTTCGTCGTTGGCTTCGTTGTGCTTGTCGTTGTACGACACCAGGTCGTGCAGCGTGAAACCATCGTGCGCGGTGATGAAGTTCACCGACGCCTGTGGACGCCGACCGCGCTGGTTGAACATGTTGCCGGAGGCGGTCATGCGTGCCGCGAAGTCTGCCAATTGGCCTTCGTCGCCTTTCCAGAAGGCACGTACGGTGTCACGAAACTTGTCGTTCCACTCCATCCAGCCTGGTGGGAAACCGCCGACCTGATAGCCACCTGGGCCACAGTCCCAAGGCTCGGCGACCAGTTTGACCTGACGCAGCACCGGGTCCTGACGGCAGGCGACCAGGAAGCTGTGACGTTCGTCGAAACCATCGTGGTAGCGACCCAGAATGGTTGCCAGGTCGAAGCGGAACCCGTCGACATGCATTTCCGAAGCCCAGTAACGCAGGGAGTCAGTGACCATCTGCAGTACGCACGGGTGGCTCAGGTCGAGGGTGTTGCCGGTGCCTGAGTCATTGATGTAATAACGCTTGTCGTCCGGCATCAGCCTGTAATAGGAGGCGTTGTCGATACCGCGCATGGACAGGGTAGGGCCAAGCTCGTTGCCTTCGGCCGTGTGGTTGTAGACCACATCAAGAATGACCTCCAGCCCGGCATGATGCAGGTGCGCAACCATTTCCTTGAATTCGGCAATCTTGCCGCTCGCCAGATAACGCGGGTCTGGCGCAAAGAACGCAATACTGTTGTAGCCCCAGTAGTTGGTCATTCCTTTTTGCAGCAGATGCTGATCGTTGACGAAGGCGTGTATCGGCAGCAGCTCGACGGATGTTACACCCAGCTTGCGGATGTGGTCGACAACGGGAGCTGATCCCAGACCGGCAAACGTGCCGCGCAGCTCTTCGGCAACTTCCGGGTGGCGCATGGTGATGCCGCGCACGTGGGTTTCATAAAAAATGGTCTTGTCCCAAGGCGTACCGACGCGCTGATCTCGGCCCCAGGTGTAAGCCTCGTCGATCACCTTGCTCTTCGGTACAAAGGGCGCGCTGTCACGTTCATCGAAGCTCAGGTCGCCGTCAGGATGACCAATGGTGTAACCGAACAATGCTTCAGACCACTTCAATTCGCCGACCAGTTGCTTGGCATACGGGTCGATCAACAGTTTGTTGTGGTTGAAGCGATGACCGTTTTTAGGGTCATAAGGGCCGTAGACGCGATAGCCATAGATCAGGCCCGGATGCGCATCTGGCAGGTAGCCGTGATACGTCTCATCGGTGTATTCCGGAAGTTCGATGCGTTCCAGTTCGATTTCACCGGTCGAGTCAAACAGACACAACTCTACTTTGGTGGCGTTGGCCGAAAACAGGGCAAAGTTGACACCCAGGCCGTCCCAGCTAGCGCCGAGAGGAAAGGGAAGTCCTTCACGAATGCGAGACGGGGTGCTGCCTGGATTGTCTTGCGGGGCTGAATTATCTTCTGCCGTTGTAGTGGACTTCGTATTCATGATGACTTCCTGACGTCGAATGATTTTCTGAGCGGCCAAGGCCGCTATCGAAGCCACAAGGGCTTCAATATTGACGATAAAGTATGGGGGTGTAGCAGGCCTCATCTCCGATCAGAGTGCGACCTGCAACAATGGACTGGCGCCCGGCCAGAAGAGTTTCAAGAATTCGACGGTTTGCGTGGCTTCTTGGCAGCAGGCTTGGCTGGGGCATCAGTTGGCGCAGCGGTAGCCGGCTTGGCTTTGGGAGCAGGCTTGGGAGCCGCCTTGGCCGCTGGCTTTGGCTTGGCTTCAGCTGCGGGCTTGGCCGCTGGCTTTGCTGCTGGTGCTGACTTCGCCACAGGCTTGGCTGCGCCCTTGGCAGGCGCCTTGGCGCTGTCTACTTCAGGCAGCTTGGGCTTGCTGGACTTGCGCACGCTGGACTTGTCAGGTGCCAGGGCTTCTGCTTCTGCAAGCTTGCGCGCCATCTCCCAGTGACGCTCGTCGTGTCCGGAGGGCTTACCCTCGGACTCCCAGATTTGGTAAGCAAAATCGCGAATTCTTTTTTCGTCGGCACTCATCTTGAGACTCCCAGCTATTACATAGTTTGAATAAGCAAATTGACGGAAAATCTTTCAAGCGCTGCACTGAGCGGTATCTCCCGAACGTGTGTTGCGACACCGTCGGAAAAGAGTCCTTTCCAGTCAGATCCAGAGTCGGCAAACGGAAGCATAATCCGTGTGTCGCCCCAATTGGCAGCATTAATCAATGGAGTTTGCGCAGTACCCAATAGTTCACTGCTTGTGCGTGGGACTACGATGATAGCGCGTACTCCTTGTGTCTCCCGGGCAAAAGCCATCACGTGCCCGGCGTGGCTACCCTTTATTTCCAGAGGCTGATAACGCCCCTCGCTGAACAGCGTTGGGTGCTCGGCACGCAGGTTCAAAACCTTCGCAATCAGCGCCTGTTTGATGCGGCCATCCTGCCAGTTATCGAGCAGGTCGGCAGCGCTTGCATCTTCTGCCAGCGCTTTCTGTCGGGCTGCATAATCAACCGGTCGCCGGTTGTCCGGATCCACCAGGCTGAAATCCCAGAACTCGGTGCCCTGATACAAATCGGGAACACCGGGTACGGTCAAGCGTAGCAAGGTTTGCGCCAGACTGTTGAGTGCCCCGGCGGTCGCGATACGATTGGCCGTTGCACTCAGTGACTGGCGCAACGCGAGCGCTTCAGGAGCCAACAGCAAACGTTCAAGAAATTCGCGGCAAGCCGTTTCGTAAGGCTGATTCGGCGCGCTCCAGCTGCTTTGCAGCTTGGCTTCGCGCAGGGCTTTCTCTTGCCACTGCACCATGCGCTTCGCGTATTCCTGGTGAGCTTCTTCGCCCTCCAGGCTCAGCGGCCAGCTGCCCAGCAAGGCCTGATAAAGCATCAGCTCGTCACCCGCACTGATGGCCGGTTCTTCGCCTTTCAGGGGCACTGCCAGCTGTCTCCAGCGTTCTACCTGTTCGGCGTACCACGGCGCACATTCACTCAGGACCGCAAGGCGTGTACGTGTGTCCTCGCCACGCTTGTGATCGTGCGTTGCAGTGGTCAGCAAGTTGTCGGGGAATTTTTCCAGACGCTCCAGGCAGACCTGATGGAAGTCTTCCACCGGCGCACTGAAATGCTGCGGATGAAAGCCTACGTCGTTGCGCGACAACAGCACTGCAGAGCGATAGAACGAGGTGTCCTCAACCGACTTGGCGGCAACCGGGGAGGTCAGTTGCTGGAACCGTACACACGCATTCTTGTACAGCTTGCGCAACGGTCCGCGTGGCAGTTTTCGCCACGCTTCGCCACCCAGCCAGCGTGCCAGATAATCCAGCACTGGCCAGTCGCCTTCGTTCAAAGTGGTGCGAGCGCCTTCCATTGCCTGCTGGAAATACTTGTCGTCCTGCGCCGAGCGGCCGCATACCGAGATATAGGTGCGATAAATCGGAAAATTGACGATCAGCGCGAGCAGGGCACGGCGAATTGCACCCAGCGTGAGGTCACGACTCATCAGGTCGCTGCGTGCAACTTGCAGCAACGACTGCGCGACGTTCTCGAAATCGCCCGCCAGTGTGCCGTGCAGGACCAGATCCCGGGCCACCAGCACTTCTTGATCGAAGTCAGCGGTACGTTCTGTCAGTCGACTCCACAGCTCTCCAAGCGGCTCTTTGCCCTTGGGATCGTGTTGCAGCAGCGAGACCTGATTCATGAACTCGTAGCCGGTCGTGCCGTCCACACTCCAGTCTTCACGCAACGGCTCATCCGGCCCCAGAATTTTCTCGACGAAAATAGGCAGATGATCAATGCGCGCCTCGGCAGGACGCAGCTTGAGCAGGCTTTTTACCCGGCGATGCAACTTGCGGCCGTAGCCGCGCGGGTTGGCCAGCCCATCGATATGATCGATCCGCAACCCGTCAACCAGGCCGTCGGCAATCAGCTGGAATATCTTGCCGTGGGTGGCTTCAAATACCTGTGGCCGTTCGACACGCAAACCACCTAGCTCGTTGATGTCGAAGAAGCGCCGCCAATTGATGTCATCACCGGCAGTACGCCAGCTGGCCAGACGATAGTGTTGACGTTCCAGCAACTGATGCAGACGCTGAAAGCCTTCCGGCTTGCTGGAGTCGAAGTGCGCAAGGATCTGCTCGATGCCTTTGAGCACCTGCGGATCTTTCGCCAGCTCGGCCAGCTCGGTTCTGGCCTGACGTGCACGTTCGTAGGCTTGCGGGTATTGAGCAAGCGCAGTGAAGCGCTGGCCCATTTCCTTCAATTGCGGGTGTTCGACTGCCTGAAGCAATGAATCATAGGTCAGCGGGCAGATCGGGAAATGATGCTGGTAGTGCTCGATATAAAACATGCCGCGCTCGGCGTTGAAGCGCAGCGGGATTTCTCCGGCCTGCAGGACGGTGCCGTAATCGCTGCTCAGAAACGGCAGCAGCAACTGGCCTTCCAGCAACGGATCCGGCGAATTCCACTGAATGTCGAAGAACTCGGCATACGGGCTGCGACGACCCCATTCGAGCAGGTCCAGCCACCAGGGATTGTCTGCACCACCGACGGCCATGTGGTTGGAGACGATGTCGAGGATCAGCCCCATGCCGTGTTCGCGCAAAGCCGATACCAGACGCAGCAGGGCAGGCTCGCCACCCAGTTCCGGGTTGATGACGGTCGGGTCGACGACGTCGTAACCATGCATTGAGCCAGCACGCGCCTTGAGCAGCGGCGAGGCATAGACATGGCTGATCCCCAGGCTGGCGAAGTAGGGCACCAGTGGCACCGCATCGTCGAGCGTGAAATCTTTATGAAATTGTAAACGCTGGGTAGCGCGCAAAGGCTGTAATGGACGGGTCATTGGTCACGCTCCGCAGCTTGCAGCCGGGATTGGGAGAGCAATTCCAGTCGTCGAGCAGCATTCGGGTTATCAAGCAAGGAGGCCGCATCGCCGGGGAGGCGTCTGCGCCAGTTCGGGTGGCTGTCAATGGTGCCGGGCAGGTTGGCCTGCTCCTTGACACCCAGCGCGTCTTCCATCGGTAGCAGCACCAGTGGAGCGCGCGTGTGACCCAGATAGCGGATACTCGCGTCGATGATCTGCTCAGGGTCTTCACTGTCGGACGGCAGGCTGTCGACGTTCTGACTCAAGGCTCGGCACAGGCTTGCATATTCGCGCCCGCGTTCTTCACGCCATTGCGATTCATGTTGCTCGTCAATGTGACCCAGCTGGGCATTCCACTCGATATCCAGCTCGCTGAGCCAGCCTGCCAGTGTCGGCAAATCGTGGGTACTGGTGGTGGCCAGTGCCTGGTCCGACCAGTCAAGGATGGGCTTGAACTGACCGTTGTTCTGTTCGAAGAGCAGCACACGCATGCCCAGAATCGCCCGAGCGCTGAGCTTGTCGCTGAGACCTTCAGGCACAGTCCCAAGGTCTTCACCGAGCACGATCGCCTTGTGCCGCCAGGATTCCAGACTCAGCAGGCGAAGCATGTCGTCCAACGGGAAATTCAGATACGCGCCTTCACTGGGAGGCGCCCCCTGAGGGATGACCCATAGCCGCTGCAAGCCCATGACATGGTCGATACGCAACCCGCCGGCATGGGCGAAGTTGGCCCGCAGCATCTCGATGAACGCGCGAAAACCGTTACGCTTGAGGCCGTCCGGTGAAAACGCGGAAATCCCCCAGCTCTGGCCGGCACGGTTGAGAATGTCGGGTGGTGCGCCAACAGTCAGAGCCGACAGCAACTCGTCCTGACGACTCCAGGCCTGACTTCCGGCACCATCGGCACCCACTGCCAGGTCGGCGATCAGGCCGATGCGCATGCCACTGCTGCGTGCGGCAGACTGCGCACGCTCCAGGCCGCGGGCGATGAGCCATTGAGCGAATGCATGAAAACTGATGTGCTCGCTGTGCGCTTCGGCAAATGCTGCTACGGCGTCACTACGAGGGTCTTTGAACTCTTCCGGCCATTCATGCCAATTGTTGCCGATATTCAACGTTTCGGATTCGGCACACAGCGCTTCGAAGCGGCAGTGGTTCTCCAGGGCCTCGCCACCGCTGTGGCGGAAGCTGTTGAAGTCTTCGTGCAAAGGGTGATCACCCGCACTGAACCCTTCGTACAGCTTGTGCAGCGCTTTCCACTTGGCTTGGGCAGCAGCAGGCCAGTCAATCAACTGCTGCGCTTCCAGTTGCTTCATTTCGTCACCGACGCGCGCGTCTTCTATCGCCTGACGCCATGCATGTTCACCCAGAATGGCACCGGGCGACGCATACAGGCTATTTAGAAACAGTCGGCTGGACGGCGAATAAGGGCTGTAACGGTGTGGATCATTGGCGAACATTGCATGGATCGGGCTGATGCCCAGCGCATCGGCACCGCGCTCTCCGGCAGCGCGAACAACCTTCTCCAGTGCTTCCGTATCGCCAAAACCGCCATCGCCCTCGCGGCGCAGGCTGTAAAGCTGAGCAGTCAGACCCCAGCCATGCGGCTTCGGCGCATCGGTGGCCATTGCCATGCTGAAACAGGTTTTAGGGGCGACAGCGATGGTCAGATGTTGACCGGCAATCTCCAACTGTTGATAGCCGGGCGGTGCCAGCGCTGGAAGTTCGCCGGACGCGGTGAGCCTGGCGTCCAGCGATGAACCGTCTTCTAGGTGCAGCGTGAATGGCGTTTGCGGCGCAAACCACTCGGACAGATCCAGATTACTGTCCGTGTCGACCGTCAGCAGCGGCGGGGCGCTTTTGCCGTGGCTGGCGTTTTGCAGACTTAACAGGCTGGCATCGATAGCCTCGCCGTTTTCGGCCGGATAGCCCAGCGCCTCCAGAACCTTGCGCAGTACATCAGGGCTGACAGTCTGCGGCCGAGCGTTGGCATCGACCCAATGTACCGATAGCCCTGCCTCGGTCGCAAGCCTCTCCAGTTGCTCATTGTTCATCCTGTTCCTCCAGAACATCACTTGCTGTCAGGCTGACAATGGCCGTGTAAGGATTGAGGATGGCCTGCGGGGAAAGTTCGGACGATTTTGCGGCGCTGGAGAATATCTGCCGGGCATTTTGCTGCGGCGGAGCATCGACAGCCTGTTCGCTCAGGTTCAGGTCGATACGCAGTTCGCTGCCATCGCCAAGCGCCCAGCGTGCACTGACTGCCTTGTCGCCGAGAATATCGGTTTTCAGGAAGCGTGCACCGGGCAGGCGCGGCATGATTTCTTTGTGCCGCAAAGCCAGCAACTGTGTATAAAAGTCGACCCAGCTGCGGTGATCCAGGCCTTTGTCGGTCTCCAGATCAACTGCCGAAAACGCCGGACGCGATGCCTCGAATGTCTTGATGTCGTTCGGGTCGGGAATGTGCTCGCGCTTTTCCGGGTCGGCGAATGCGGCAAAGTCGGCAAACTCCTTGCGACGTCCTTCGCGCACCGCATCGGCCAGTTCGCCGTGGTGGCTGGTGAAGAACAGAAACGGTTCGCTGGCCGCCCACTCATCGCCCATGAACATCAGCGGAATCATCGGCGAAAGCAGCAACAGGGCGGTTGCGGCCTTCAGCGCAGCAGGCGTGCACAGCTGCGGCAAACGTTCACCGAGTGCGCGGTTGCCGATCTGGTCATGGTTCTGCAGAAACAACACAAAGGCTGTTGGCGCAAGGTGGCCGCTGGGCTCGCCTCGCGTGTGTCCATGCCGCGTCTGTTCGCCCTGATAGACAAACCCTTCGCTGAGCAGGCGCGCAAGCTTTTGCGTAGGCTCCTGAGCGAAGTCGGAATAATAGGCGTCGGTTTCACCGGTCAGCAGCACGTGCAAAGTGTTGTGCCCGTCGTCGTCCCATTGTGCATCGAAGCCTTTCTCCAGAAGACCGGCCTGGTTGAACTCGTTCTCAAGGTTCAGCCACACGTGCCTGCCCGGCTCGATCTGGCCGCGTACGCGAGTTGCGAATTCTGGCAGGAACGTTTCATCGCGAATGGCATGCACAGCGTCCATGCGCAAGCCGTCGATGCGGTATTCCAGCAGCCACATCAGCGCATTGTCGACGAAGAAGTCGCGCACCTGCGGGCGGCGAAAATCAATGGCATCGCCCCACGGGGTATGCAGATCGCTGCGGAAAAACTCCTTGGCGTAACTTCCCAGGTAGTTGCCGTCCGGGCCGAAGTGGTTGTACACCACGTCCAGAATTACCATCAGGCCAAGACCGTGAGCTGTATCGATCAGGTGCTTGAGCTCTTCCGGAGTGCCATAGGAAGATTGCGGGGCGTAGTGCAGAACGCCGTCGTAGCCCCAGTTGCGATCACCGGGAAACTGCGCAAGCGGCATCAGCTCGATCGCGGTAACGCCCATTTGCGCAAGGCGCGGCAGGTGTTTTTCCACCGCAGCATAGCCGCCCATCGCACCTACGTGCAGCTCATAGATCACCGCCTCATGCCACGGCCGACCTTGCCATGAGGTGTTTTGCCATGAATAGGCCAGAGGGTCCACTACGAAGCTTTGAGAATGGACATCGTCGACCTGCGCGCGGGAGGCGGGGTCAGGCACTTCCAGTTCATGGTCGATTTTGAAGCTGTATCGAGTGCCCGCTTCGCAGCGGGCCTCAAGGACGAACCAGCCGTCCGGCTGGGGCAGCATGGCCAGTGACTGAACACCCTGGCCATCCTGGAGTTCGACATTTACGTAGTTGGCATCCGGTGCCCAGAGGGCAAACCGGGTGTGTTCGAGGTCTAGCAAGACGGCGCCGTGGCGCCAGTTATCGTCTGTACGCAGTGGCATCCATTGATCCTTAAACTAGTAGTTGCTGGAAATGCTCACGTTTTTCTTCAACAGGTCACGGTAGAGATCTGCGTAGGGCTCTACTGCCTGATGCCAGTTGAAGGGAGCCGCCATTGCACGGCAGCGCATGGCGTTGAGCAGCTCACGGTGGGCGAATACCTGAAACGTGCGGCTCAGGGCTTCGGTGTAGCTTTCGATGGTTGATTCTTTGAACAGGAAGCCGGTCACGCCGTCCTCGATTGTGTCCGCCAGGCCGCCGGTGTTGCGTGCGACAGGCAGGGAGCCGAAGCGTTGCGCGTACATCTGGCTCAGACCGCAGGGTTCATAGCGCGATGGCATCAACAGAAAATCACTGCCGGCGAACATGCGTCGAGCGTCGGTTTCATTGAAGCCGATACGCACACCAATGTGCCCCGGGAAGCGTGCGGCCAGCTCGCGCATGGCATCTTCTTCCTCGGGCTCGCCGCGACCGATAATTGCGATTTGTCCGCCGTTGTTGACGATGTGCTCGGCAACCCCGATGGTCAGGTCCAGGCCTTTTTGATACACAAGGCGCGAAACCACTGCATACAGGGGCCCGGTCGAGGCATCCAGCTCAAACAGCTCACGCACATAGTCGGCGTTGATTTCCTTGCGCGTCCATTCGTTGGGCGCAAAGTGGCAGATCAGGTGTTCGTCGGTCGCTGCATCCCAGCTTTCGTCGATTCCGTTAGGGATGCCGCTGAGCTGACCCTTGTTAGCCTTGCTCTGCAGAAAACCTTCCAGGCCGCAACCAAACTCTGGCGTGGTGATTTCCCGAGCATAGGTGGCACTCACGGTCGTAATGTGGCTCGCGAAGGCCATGCCTGCCTTGATGAAGGACAGCTTGCCGTAGAACTCCATGCCTTCCGGGGTGATCGCTTCATCCGGAATGCCCAGTTCACGACTCGAAGCGGTACTCACGGTCCCCTGATAGGCCAGATTGTGAATAGTAAAGATGCTTGGCGTGGACTGCCCGCGCCAGCGCATGTAGGCAGGCGCCAGGCCGGCAGGCCAGTCATGGGCATGGACCAGCTCGGGGCACCATTGGCTTTTCACTTCGCCAGCCGCAAATTCGGCAGCCGCGAGCCCCAGACGGGCAAAACGAATATGGTTATCGGACCAGTCGCGGCCATCGCTGTCGGCGTAAGGCGTGCCTTCACGCTCGTAAAGCTCAGGGCAGATCAACACGTAGATCACAAGGCCATCTTTCATGTCCATGCGACCCACCTTGCAAGGTGGCAGTGCAGCATGCCCGCCCAGCTGGCTGATGATATGGATCGGGTTTCCGCTGTTGATGACCTGCGGATAACCTGGAATAAGAACCCGCACGTCATGCAGGTGGCGCATTGCTCGTGGCAATGCGGCGGATACGTCGCCCAGCCCACCGGTTTTCACCAGGTCGGCCAATTCCGAGGTCACGAACAACACTTTGCGTCTGCTGACCTGAGACATGGTCGGCGCAGGCTGAATTGTCGAGGTTGGTAATTGCAGCAAAGGAACGCTCTTGGTAGAGAAGACTGGCAGATGAGTCAGCTCGCCGACAGGCTGGTTAAAACTCTCTCCCTTCTGGGTTTTGACAGCGGCGCTAATCATCGATTTTTCCCCTTAAAACAGTCTTGGTGCATCACTTGATTTTTATTGGCCATTTCCTATGGCCGGGTACACATACGTGCACTACGCAAGATCAATACCCGTTTGGACCATGCGTAGTGACAAAGCCGCGTGATGTCGCCATTACCGGATGTCAGCCAATAGCATAGATGCTCCATTCACCTGACCGGGGCGTTTTGGAGAAGTTTCGACTTTTTTCTGCGCGAATGTCTGGCAAGGGCTTTGAAGCCGCGCTTGTTGGCACGCTGCAAGGGCCAGCCCGGCAGTCGTTGCGCTTTTTTATGGGTTAAATTCGAGTCCCGAGCGCGCATGACCGGTCGTCGGATCGTTCGACAATCAAGGTCATGCGTTTCTTTTTTATCGAAAAAAACGGGTGAGTGGAGCCGCTCATGAGCCCCATCGGTGCGTCGCGCCTTTTCTGGGTGCGTCTGGCGGTCAATCTGTGGGCGTGGCGAGAAAATTCCTACATCCGCGCTGGAACATTTTGCAGCGAGGCAGGATAGAATCGGGCTAGACGCTCTAGTCACAGAGCTGGCTTGAAATAACGTGCTGGCCTGAAAGAGTTACCCTTTGACTGATTTTACAGAATCACTTTTATTGAATTGACGAGGATGGAAATGGAAGCCCCCGAGGTATTGGTACTGCAAGCGAGTTACACGAATCCCGTGCACGCTGATGCAATTGGATTTGTGCTGAATGAATATTCGATGGATGTCATGGGTACAGGTCGGCCGCTGTCGAGCGATGCGCGTCAGCAGTTGGCTATCGAGCTGGCCAAACGTCCCTACGCTTTCAGTGTGCTGGCGTTCATTTCCGGAGAGCCGGTAGGGCTGGTCAATTGCTTTGAGGGTTTTTCAACCTTTGCCTGTCGTCCGCTGGTCAATATTCACGACGTTGCGGTCGTCGCTCAATACCGCGGCATGGGCATCAGCCAGAAAATGTTGCTCAAGGTGGAAGAGATTGCACGCCAGCGAGGTTGCTGCAAACTGACACTTGAGGTTCTGGAGGGCAATGAGGTAGCTCAAGGTGCCTACAGGAAGCTCGGTTTCGACAATTACCAGTTGAGCCCTGAAATGGGGCGTGCCATGTTCTGGCAGAAGGCGCTATAAAGTACGCAGCAGGTTTGTGTGCAGCCGTGTCGGGTGCAAGGGAAAACTGTTCAGCAGAATCGGACAGGGAAGGGGCGCAAACTGTGAGAGCAGATCAGGTGGGCAAGCCAGAATATCGGGCTTGCCCTGAAGCGTTTTAAAGGGTGATGCAATGGCAGTCAGGCTTGAAGCATCTTGCCGGGTGCAGACAAGTGGGGTTGCTGCAGCATCGAGCTCAAATGAGCGACCTTTTTCTGCAACTGCTCGCGCTCTTCTTTCAATGCACGCAATTCGTCGCGGCGGATCGTGACATACAGGGTTTGTGGTGCAAGTGCTGGTAGTACAGTGCCCATTGCTCACCTCGCAAATGGCGGATTCAACCTCAGAAAGGTCCGTGGCAATGACTTTCAATCCATGAGCGCCGCTGCTTACCCTCTCTATCGGCACCGATTTTGATTTCTTTTGCATGATTTTGGAACTTTTTTATTTTTAATTGTCGCGAATGTTTATTAATCGCGACAAAATGCACCACAGGAGGGCGTAGACGCCTTCATCTTCTCGCAAGGGAACCGACGTTCCGCCTCGCTTGACTAACCAGCATGCTCGCAACCTGTCGATGCGCTGGACAGCAAGTGCGGCACCTTTTTTACGATTTAAGGAGCACCTTCATGCAACTTGGGATTATTGGACTGGGCCGCATGGGCGGCAACATCGCACGCCGCTTGATGTTGAACGGCCACACGACTGTTGTGTATGACCGCGATGAGGCATCACGCAACGCCCTGGCCAATGACGGTTCGGTTGCAGTCGCAGGCCTGAAGGAAATGGTCGATGCGCTCCACAAGCCCCGCGCCATCTGGGTAATGCTCCCGGCAGGTGCGCCGACCGAAGAGACCATTCAGACCCTCAGCCAGTTGCTTGACGCCGATGATGTGATCATCGACGGCGGTAATACCTTCTACAAGGATGACATTCGGCGCGCTCAGGAGCTCACCGAAAAAGGCTTGCACTACGTCGATGTCGGCACGTCAGGCGGGGTCTGGGGGCTTGAGCGCGGCTATTGCATGATGATTGGAGGCGAGGCTGCTGTTGTCGAGCGCCTGGATCCGCTGTTTGCAACGCTGGCACCAGGTCTTGGCTCGATCGAGCGCACCAAAGGCCGTACCTCGACCGACGATCGCGCCGAACGTGGCTATATCCATTCCGGCCCTGCGGGTTCCGGTCATTTCGTGAAGATGATCCATAACGGTATCGAGTACGGAATGATGCAGGCCTTCGCTGAGGGCTTCGATCTTCTCAAGCAGAAAAACTCCGAGCATTTGCCGGCTGAGCAGCGGTTTGATCTGAACACGGCTGATATCGCCGAGGTCTGGCGTCGTGGCAGTGTGGTGTCTTCCTGGCTGCTGGACCTTACCGCTGATGCCCTGGCGACAGACCCGCAACTGGATGCGTTTTCCGGTTCGGTTGCCGACAGTGGCGAAGGGCGCTGGACCATCGAAGCCGCCATCGAGCAGGCGGTTCCGGTTCCTGTACTGTCCAGTGCGTTGTTTGCGCGCTTCCGCTCACGTCAGGCGAGTTCCTACGCAGATAAAATGCTGTCGGCCATGCGCTTCGGATTTGGTGGCCACAAGGAACCCAAGTAATGGGCCTGTCGCGCGACAGCGCCGAGCAAAAAGCCGAAGTGGCGCCCCCCACGACCCTGTTTCTGTTTGGTGCCCATGGAGATCTGGTCAAGCGCCTGCTGATGCCGGCACTCTATAACCTGTCACGCGACGGTCTGGTGGATGAAGGGCTGCACATCGTTGGCGTCGATCACAATGCGATCAGCGATGCCGACTTTGCGAAAAAGCTCGAGAACTTCATTCGCGACGAAGCCGCCGGGAAGGTTGCCGGTGGCGGCAAGGATCCACTCGATCCTGCGCTGTGGAGCAAGCTGGCCGAGCGCATCAGTTATGTGCAGGGTGATTTCCTCGACGACTCCACCTATCAGGACATCGCCAGCAAGATCGAGAGCACCGGCACCGCGAACGCGGTGTTTTATCTGGCCACCGCACCCCGGTTTTTCAGCGAAGTAGCCAAGCGGCTGGGCTCGTCAGGTTTGTTGCAGGAAAACGGCGACGGGTTTCGTCGGGTAGTGATCGAGAAACCGTTCGGTTCCGATCTGGCCAGTGCGGTCGAGCTCAATGGCTGCCTGCTCAAGGTCATGAGCGAGAAGCAGATCTACCGCATCGACCACTACCTGGGCAAGGAAACGGTACAGAACATTCTGGTCAGCCGTTTCTCCAATGGTCTGTTCGAATCGTTCTGGAACAACCACTACATCGACCACGTACAGATCACGGCGGCGGAGACCGTAGGCGTCGAAACCCGTGGCAGTTTTTACGAACACACCGGCGCATTGCGTGACATGGTGCCCAATCACCTGTTCCAGTTGCTGGCTATGGTTGCCATGGAGCCGCCGGCCGCTTTCGGTGCCGATGCCGTTCGCGGCGAGAAGGCCAAGGTGGTTGGAGCGATCCGGCCCTGGAGTCAGGAGGAGGCTCTGGCCAACTCGGTGCGTGGCCAGTATGCGAAAGGCGCGATGGGTGACAAGGAGGTTGTCGGTTATCGTCAGGAGGATCGCGTGGAGCCCGACAGCACGACCGAAACCTATGTCGCGCTCAAGGTCATGGTCGACAATTGGCGTTGGGTCGGGGTGCCGTTCTACCTGCGCACCGGCAAGCGCATGAGTGCTCGCAGCACGGAAATCGCCATCTGCTTCAAGCCCGCGCCGTATGCGCAATTTCGCGACACCGAAGTCGACCGCCTCAAGCCCAACTACCTGAGGATTCAGATTCAGCCCAACGAAGGCATGTGGTTCGATCTGTTTGCCAAGCGTCCTGGCCCGGAACTGAAAATGGAAGATATCGCGCTGGGCTTCGCCTACAAGGATTTCTTCGAAATGCAGCCCTCCACAGGTTACGAAACCCTTATTTATGACTGCCTGACCGGTGATCAGACGCTCTTCCAGCGGGCCGACAACATCGAGAACGGCTGGCGTGCCGTGCAGCCGTTCCTCGACGCCTGGGCCGCGCAGCCGCAAGTGCAGCTTTACGAAGCTGGCAAGGATGGCCCGCAAGCGGGTGAAGAGCTGCTGAGCCGTGATGGCCGCGAATGGAGAGAATTGAATGTCTGAACTGCCCGTACAGTTCCTGTTGTCCGACATCGACGGCACGTTACTGCGCCGTGATCACAGCCTTAGCCAGGCCAATATCGACGCGATCAGGCGCTTGCGCGAGGTGGGTATTCACTTCACGCTTGCCAGCAGTCGCCCGCCCAGGGCCATGCGCCAGGTGATCGAAGCGCTGGGTGTGGATCTGCCCACCGTGGCATTCAATGGCGGCACCATCACTCATCCCGATGGCAGCCTGCTGGTGGCTCATCGCATTGACCCTAAAGCGGTCAGGATGTGTCTTGAGCTGTTCACCGGCCAGAACGTTGCGATCTGGGTGTTTGCCGACGATCAATGGCTGTTGCTCGATCCTCACGCCGATTACGTTGATCATGAGCTCGACGCATTGGGGTACCGCTATGTTCAGGTCGAGAGTTTCGAGCCATACCTTGATCGCGTCGACAAGATCGTTGCGGCCAGCGCTGATTTTGAGCTGCTGAAGACTCTGGAAGCTCGCATCAACCCGCAGATCGAAGGATTGGCCCTGGCTGCGCGTTCGCAAAAATACTACCTCGACGTGACTGCGCTGGAGGCCAACAAGGGCTCCGCGCTGGTTACATTGGCAAAGTACCTGGGAGTCGATCTTTCTCGCACGGCGGCCATTGGCGACGGTGGTAACGACGTGGCGATGTTCCATAAGGCTGGCTTGTCGATTGCGATGGGGCAGGGCGAGCAGACAGTCAAGGGACAGGCTGATCATGTTACAGATAGCAATGAGCAGGACGGCGTTGCTGTCGCCATCGAGCGTTACATTCTTCCAGCTTGATCGAGCAGTTTGCGCATGCGGACGAATCATCATCACGACGGGCATTTCTGAATGGCTGCACTGATCGAAGACTATGCATTGCTGGGCAACTGTCAGACAGCGGCGCTAGTCGCCCGTGATGGTTCGCTGGACTGGTTGTGTTTCCCCCGTTTCGACTCGACTGCCTGTTTCGCCGCGTTGCTGGGTAACGACGATCAGGGCCGCTGGAAGATTGCGCCGACTGCAGAGGTCATCGCTGTCGAGCGCCGTTACCGCGACGGCACCCTGATTCTTGAAACTGTTTTCGAAACCCGTGACGGTCGCGCCATGCTGATCGATTTCATGCCCATGAAGACGACTGGTCATGTGGTGCGCATCGTGGTCGGGCTGTCCGGGCGTGTCGAGTTCGGCGTGGACCTCGCCATTCGCTTCGATTACGGCAGCAGTGTGCCTTGGGTCGAGCGCAAGGATGAACATACCCTGACTGCCGTGGCCGGGCCGGAAATGCTGGTGCTGCGCAGCCCTGTGGCCTTGCACCCGCAGGATCATCACACCGCCAGCCGTTTTCACGTCGATGAGGGCGAGCGCAAGGTTTTCACGCTGGCGTATCAGGCTTCGTTCGAGCCGCTGGCTGCGCAGATTGATGCCGATCAGGCGCTGGAGGTTACAGCAGCTTATTGGCGGGAGTTTTCTGATCGCTGCCCTGACGTCGGGCCGTGGACGGCTCAGGTAAAGCGCTCGCTGATCACTCTCAAAGCCATGACTTACGCTCCTACCGGTGGCATTGTTGCCGCCGTGACCACTTCATTGCCCGAGCAGTTGGGTGGCGAGCGCAATTGGGACTACCGCTATTGCTGGCTGCGCGATGCCACCATGACATTGCTGGCGTTCATGAATCTGGGCTATTTCGAGGAGGCGACCGCCTGGCGAGACTGGCTGCTGCGCTCGGTTGCCGGCAACCCGGAACAGATACAGATCATGTACGGCGTAGGCGGTGAGCGACGTTTGCAGGAGTACGAGCTGCCGTGGCTGAGTGGCTACGAGAACTCGCTGCCGGTGCGTGTCGGCAACGGCGCAGCGACTCAGGTGCAACTGGACGTTTATGGCGAGGTTGCCGATGCCATGATCCAGGCGCTGAGAGGCGGCATGCCGCAGCATCCGCGCAGCGTGGCGATCTCCAAGGTGGTCATGCCCTATCTGGAAAAGATCTGGCACCTGCCGGATGCGGGCATCTGGGAGATTCGTTCAGAACCACGTCACTTTACCCATTCAAAAGTCATGGCCTGGGTGGCCTTCGACCGAAACGCCACTCAGATCGCCAAGGCTGCCGAAAACGATGAGGATCGTGCATTGGCGAGCCACTACCGGCGTGTGGCAGACGAAATCCATGCTGATGTCTGTCGCAACGGTTTCGATGCTGATCTTGGCAGTTTCGTGCAAACGTATGGCTCCAAAGAGGTCGACGCCAGTCTGCTGCAAATTGTGTTGACCGGTTTTCTTGCGCCGGAAGATCCTCGTGTCACCGGCACTGTCGCGCAAATAGAGCGCACGCTGATGCAGGATGGCCTGCTGCTGCGTTACGACAACGAGCGCAGTGTTGATGGTGTCGCCGGCCGCGAAGGGACGTTTCTGGTGTGTTCGTTCTGGCTGGCTGACGCTTACGTGCTGCTGGGGCGGGCTGATGATGCTGCGCGGCTGTTTGAGAGGCTGTGTGATCTGTGCAATGACGTTGGTCTGCTGGCGGAACAATATGATCCGAAGGACGGCCGCATGCTGGGCAATTTCCCTCAGGCGTTCAGTCACATCGGCATTATCAACACCGCATTGAATCTGCATCGAGCGGTGTGCCCCGCACTGGCTCGCACATCGAGCGAGCTTGAAGGCGCATGATCAGCTGTCGCGGCCAGCCTTGCGAAACGTCAGATTGATCCGCTGTTCGCCGAGCAGAGGGTGCTCGGCCTGTTTGACGGGCAGGATGCCGTGAAAGCGCAACCGGTCCTCGCCGCCCCAGACCACCACGTCTCCATGAAACAGTGATATGCGTTGGGTCTTGTCGCTGCGCAGCAGGCCGCCGAACTGGAAGGTGGCCGGTATACCCAGTGACACTGATACCACTGGCCAGCGATGGTCGTACTCGTTTTTGTCCTGATGCAGAGACATCTTCGCCCCAGGGATGTATCGATTGATCAGGCAGGCGTCAGGCATAAAGTCGGCATAGCCTGCCGCGTGCGCAGCATCCTTTGCCAGTTGCATGAAGGCGTCCGGCATCGCAGGCCATACCAGGCCTGTTTGTGGGTCGGTTGCGGTGTATCGATAACCATGACGGTCGGTTATCCAGCCCAGTTGTCCGCAGCTGCTGAGTGCAGCAGACATGCTTAAGCCGCTGGGGGTCTGCATGTGCCTGAATGGAGACAGGGCCAGTGTCGCCTCAAGAGAGTCCAGCAGTTGTGGCATGACAGGCAGCGCAAAGCCTCTGAGCAGCCATGACCCAGGCCCGATCAGCTCATTGCTTGCAGGCTGGGTCGTCTGGTCGGCAAACAGATCCAGATTGGCGGGAGTTTCACCTTTGCGTTGCATGGTCGGATCAAGCTCCTGCGGGTATCAGAGCGCCTTGCTGACCTTCACGTCAGTGATTTGATCGTCGCTCTGGCCGTGCATTTTTTTCAAGGCGGCTTCGGCTTCTTCGGTTGAGGCCGATTGCAGTTGGGCGAACTCGAAGCGGCGTTCGCCGTTGAGCTTGTAGCTGACAGCAAATTTAGTGGTGCGCGGGACTGGATTGTTCACGGTGACTCCTTGCATCATCCCAGGCGTGAGGTAGAGCGCCGGACGATCTTGATCTTGTGAGTGAAAGGCGGTTTGCGGCCTGCATTGGTATCTATCTTGCGGCCTGCGGTATCGATGGTGATGTTCCAGAAACCGGTGCTCGGCGCGGCGATCTTGGCCGGAAACGTGTCAAATGCACCGCCATGATAAGTGTGTCGACCGCCATTTTTGAAGCTGCGAAAATTCGCATCGTTCATCAGACGAATATTGCAGGTTTGCGAGCACTCGATAACGACCAGGTCGTCCTCGTTGAGATGCTCACGCTGGTGTACGAATTTCATGACGGGCTCCGAATGAGGGTTTTTCTGAAAAATCAAAACGATAGCATGTGATGCCCGCAATTTGACGTCGCTGGACACTAATTTGCCGTGTTTCTGGCAAATATTGCCTCAGTAGGGATTTAATTGCGCGCGAGCTTGTCGTAGCACCTTTATTTGGAGGCTTTGTATGAAACTGGCTGTAGTAGTCCTGGCTCTGGCAATGACTGGCTGTGCCACAGTAAATGACATCGAACATACACCCCCCACCATGAACGTGATGTCGGGCAAGAACCCCAAGGAGTATGCCGATTGCTTCGTCGGCAAGATCGCCAGCAGTCGCAAGCCGCCGCTTGTCGAGCCTCGTCATGATGGCCTGCGGGTAATTGTGGCGCAAAAGCTCAGCAAATCGCCTGCGGCGGTCGTCGATGTCGAGAGCCGCTCGGGTGGCAGTACGATCAAGGTCTATGAACGACTTTCCAACGTGCCGATCCGCTTCAGGGATGTTCAGAACGCTGCCGAAGCGTGCATTTCAGGCTGATCGCTCTGGCGGGTTCAACCGGCCCTGTCCGCTTCGGACAGGGCGGCAGGCTTGATTATTTGCACACTACAAGCACGCTGCGGCTCTTGTAGTTGCCTACGTCCACACCCAGTGTTTTCTCGCTTTCCGCAGGCTGCGGAGTGCCGTCCGTACCGACAATTTCATAACCTGTACCCGCGCAGGAGGCGTCCGCTTTTTCGTAGCAGCTGGCCCAGGACATCGCCTCGCCGGAGCAGTCGATGCTCAAGCCCTGTCTGCCGTTTTTCAGGTAAGTGTTGGAGGCGGTTGCGCAGCCGGTCAGGCCCAGCGCAACAATAATGGACAGTAGGGAAAGGATTCTGATCATGTTTTTCGCTTCAAGATAAGGTCAGAGAATTGACAAATGCGAACGTTGGACTGGTAACAAGTGCCATCGTTCCGCCATGTTTTTCATCATAGATAGCTCGATAAATAGCTCGTCGTTTGCTGGCCACTGTTGCAGCTCTCTGGGAGCAGAGCATAAATGCTTCGGTCGTCGAAAGAGCGTGCACAAGGCTGTTACGCCGGGCTTTGGCGGTGACTTGAGCGTGGTCCAGTCTGCAATTGGCTGTAGGCAATATCCAGGAAGTGCGGAACTATCTGCCTGAGGATTCCTCTATCATGGCATCGTACGGCCAAAGGCGGGGCATTGTAAGGTGACCGCCTCCTGATTAGACTGCGCCGTTAACACCAACAGCCCTTACCAAGGACTTTTATGATCAAGAAATGCTTGTTCCCAGCAGCCGGTTACGGCACTCGCTTCCTGCCAGCGACCAAGGCCATGCCCAAGGAAATGCTGCCGGTGGTCAACAAGCCACTGATCCAATACGGTGTTGAGGAAGCCCTCGCGGCAGGCCTGACCGAAATTTCCATCGTGACCGGTCGTGGCAAGCGTGCTCTTGAAGATCACTTTGATATCAGCTACGAGCTTGAGCATCAGATCAAGGGCACGGACAAGGAAAAGTACCTGGTTGGTATTCGCAAACTGATCGACGAGTGCAGCTTTTCCTACACTCGCCAGACTGAAATGAAAGGTCTGGGTCATGCCATTCTCAGCGGTCGTCCGCTGATTGGTAATGAAGCATTCGCCGTGGTTCTGGCGGATGACTTGTGCGTAAATCCTGATGGTGATGGCGTGCTGGCGCAGATGGTCAAACTGCACAAGCATTATGGCTGCTCGATCATTGCCATTCAGGAAGTCGATCCGCAGGAAACCAACAAGTATGGCGTGATCGCCGGTGAAGAAATCAAGCCGGGCCTGTTTCGCGTGACCAACATGGTTGAAAAACCGAAGCCTGAAGATGCGCCTTCCAACCTGGCGATCATCGGCCGCTACATCCTGACTCCGGATATTTTCGAGAAGATCGAACAGACTGAGCCAGGCAAGGGTGGGGAGATCCAGATCACCGACGCGCTGATGAAGCAGGCTGCAGAAGGCAATGTACTGGCCTACAAGTTCAAGGGCGAGCGCTTTGACTGCGGTGGCGCTGAAGGCTACATCCAGGCTACCAACTTCTGCTTCGAACACTTTTACAAAACCGGTAAAGCGCATTGATTTTCGATTGATGACGCTCGGGACAAGGCCACCTTCGGGTGGCTTTGTCATTTCTGACTGGCCGCCAAGCGGTTATGCTGTGCCTCTGCCAAGGAGATATCGATGGCCTTTGATTTTGATCTGTTTGTAATTGGCGCCGGCTCCGGCGGCGTCAGGGCGGCACGTTTTGCTGCCGGTTTCGGTGCCAAGGTTGCCGTGGCCGAGAGCCGCTATCTGGGTGGAACCTGCGTCAACGTGGGTTGCGTGCCCAAAAAGCTGTTGGTCTACGGAGCGCATTTTTCCGAAGATTTCGATCATGCCAAAGGGTTCGGCTGGTCGCTGGGTGAGGCCAGTTTTGACTGGTCCACACTGATCGCCAACAAGGATCGCGAAATCAATCGCCTCAATGGCATCTACCGCAAACTGCTGGTCGACAGCGGCGTTACCCTGCTCGAAGGCCACGCCAGGCTGGTCGGCCCGCAGCGGGTCGAGATCAACGGCCAGTCCTACAGCGCCGAGCGCATTCTGATAGCAACCGGCGGCTGGCCACAGGTGCCTGATGTGCCAGGACGCGAGCATGCCATTACGTCCAATGAGGCGTTTTACCTCAAGACGTTGCCAAAGCGAGTTGTGGTCGTAGGGGGTGGTTACATTGCCGTGGAATTTGCCTCGATCTTCAATGGATTGGGCGCAGATACCACACTGGTCTATCGTCGCGAGCTGTTTTTGCGCGGTTTCGATGGCGGGGTCCGTACTCATCTTCATGAGGAACTGCTCAAGCGTCACATGACGATTCGCTTCAATAGCGATATCGAGCGTATCGACAAGCAGGCCGACGGCAGCCTGCTATTGTCCATGAAAGGCGGCGGCACACTCGAGACCGATTGCGTGTTCTACGCAACTGGCCGTCGGCCGATGCTCGACAACCTCGGGCTGGACAGTGTCGACATCAAGCTCGATGAGCATGGCTATATCAAGGTTGATGAGCATTATCAGAGCAGCGAGCCTTCCATTCTGGCCATCGGCGATGTCATCGGTGGCGTGCAACTGACTCCGGTTGCGCTGGCTGAGGGCATGGCCGTCGCACGTCGGCTGTTCAAGCCTGAGCAGTATCGCCCGGTAGACTACAATCACATCCCGACGGCGGTTTTCAGTCTGCCGAACATCGGTACAGTCGGGCTGACTGAAGAGGACGCGATCAAGGCTGGTCACGATGTGCAGGTGTTCGAAAGCCGTTTTCGGCCGATGAAGCTGACCCTGACTGACGATCAGGAACGCACCTTGATGAAACTGGTTGTGGATGCGAAAACCGACCGCGTGCTGGGCTGCCATATGGTAGGGCCGGATGCGGGCGAAATCGTCCAGAGTCTGGCAATTGCCATCAAGGCTGGCGCGACCAAACAGGTGTTCGATGACACTATCGGCGTACACCCGACTGCTGCAGAAGAGTTTGTAACCATGCGCACGCCTGCCAAACGCTAACGTCAGGCAGCGCAATACCCGGAGGTCAGGAAGAGCTCCGGGACAAGGCTTGAAAAGGACGGATCCCGACGTGAACAGAGAAAAACCATCGGCCGGAATGCGCCTGCATCTGGCCGTTCAGAATCGTAAAATCGCGCTGCACATTGATGCATTGCGTGAAAGCGAGCATCAGTTCAGAACCCTGGCTGACAACATGAGTCAGCTGGCCTGGACTGCAAGTCCTCGCGGGCAGGCCCATTGGTATAACGAGCACTGGTACGCATACACCGGGACGTCGCTCGAGGCGATGAAGGCTCTGGGCTGGCGTTCGTTACTGCATCCCGAGCATCGCGAGCGTGTGCTGGCGCGTTTGCAGTACTGCTTTTCGACGGGCTCGATCTGGGAAGATACCTTTCCACTGCGCGGCAAGGACGGTGCCTTCAACTGGTTTCTGTCGCGTGCACTGCCCATGCGCGACGCGCAGGGCCACATCACCCACTGGCTGGGCACTCATACCGATATTACGGCTCAGGTCAACGCTGAAGAGGCGCTGGGCGAACTCAATGAAAGTCTGGAGTTGCGCGTTGCCGAGCGCACTCGCGAGCTGGCAACTGCCAATGAATTGTTGCAGGCCGAGATCGTCGAGCGAGCAATAGCTGAAGAGGTCTTGCGCCATGCGCAAAAAATGGACGCGATTGGCCAGTTGACGGGCGGCATCGCCCACGACTTCAACAATGTGCTTTCCGGCGTGATGGGTGCTCTGGATATGATCCGGCTCGGTGTCGCGGCAGGCCGGGCGGGGGACATTGATCGCTATCTGGACGCTGCAACCAGTTCCGCAAATCGGGCGGCTGCGCTGACCCGGAGGCTGCTGACATTTGCTCGCCGTCAGTCGCTGAATGTCACGGCAGTGGATATCAATCGCATGGTCCGGTCTATGGAAGAGCTGCTGCGAGGTGCGGTGGGCGCTGGCGCGCAATTGCATATCGAGCTGGAGGAGGGGTTGAGTAGTGTGTGCACGGACGAGCATCAGCTGGAAAATGCCTTGTTGAACCTGGTGATCAACGCGCGTGACGCTGTTGCGGTCGGAGGGCGGCTCCGGGTGCGCAGCCAGCTGTTAACGCTTGCCGCTCAGAAAGACGGGCTGGCACCTGGCGATTACGTACGGCTCAGTGTAGAAGATAACGGCTGTGGAATGGCTCAAGACGTCATCGACCGGGCGTTCGACCCGTTTTTCACCACCAAACCCGCAGGACAGGGCACGGGTCTGGGTTTGTCCATGGTCTACGGTTTCATCAAGCAGGCGGGCGGGCATGTGCAGATAAAAAGCCATGAAGGTCAGGGCACTCAGGTTCACCTGCTCTTGCCTTGTGCGATGACGACTGCCTGAGTGTTGCTTGTCATGCCTTGCCTTTTGGCTTGTTTCTGGGGGTAGTGGGTTTATCTGGCTGGATGAGGCCGTTCTGCAGGTTTTCCAATGCTGCTTCCTTTTTGGTCAGCAGCAGTTCCAGCATCCGGTTCTGTTGCCGAACCTCTGTCATGGCTTGTTTGAGCGTGGAGCTCTCTTCCTGCAGGCTGCCTAACCGTTCTTCCAGCAGAGCGCATTGGGTGCGGGCGTGATGCTGTTGTTCTGCCAGGGCGGCAGCCTGAGTAGTGGCCTGGTTCAGCAGGTCTTTTCGTTCGTGCAGCTCACGCAGTGTGCTGCGGTTTTCAGCCAGTAATCTCTCGTTGTCACGGTTCAGCTGTGTGATGTCTTCCTGGCGCATGGCGATGCCTTGCTGTGCCTGTCGAAGCTCCATTTGCAGTTGCTGAACCTGACCTTCGTGGCGTTGCTGTTCCTGCTCGCGCTGCTCTCTGATCGAGTTGCGGTAGTGCTCCAGGGCTTCGCGAGCGTGCTGATGTTTTTCTTCAAGCGAGTGGATCTGGCCGTCCTTGTCGTGCAGGCGCGACTCCAGATCCCGGTTGGCCTGAAACAGTCTGGCGTGCTCGGTCTGTGCGGTTTGCAGGTCATTTTGCGTGCGAAGCAGGGCGGCAGCCTGCTGTTCCAGAGTCTCATTACGTTGCTGCGCATGTTCCTGCAGTTCGCTGATCTGTTGCTGAGTCGTCGCCAATTGTTGCTGCAGGGTGGCGCGATCAGCCTGATACGTGTCGCAGGCCTGATCAATGCGTTCCTGAGCCTGTTCCTGAAGACGCTGAGCAAGATGAGCTACCAGGCCGCTCAACTCCTCATTGATGTCCGGCGCTGGCGTATGCGTGGCGTCCAGCTCTTTGAGGTACCGGTGAATCGTGGTTTTCGAGCCTGTATTACCCATTTCGATACGTACTGCATCAATGCTGGGATTTTCACCTCTGGACAGCAGGGAAACCCTTGCTTTCTGCACCAACGCCTTGTTTACGCCGCCCCGAGCCATGTGTCCCCCTACGATTTCGTACTGTGGTATGTACCCTGTAATTACATACTATATTATTAGAAATAATTTGCCATTTTTTGAATTAATTAACCCGGGATATTGGCGTATTATCCCGTATCAGGCGTTGTCAGTTCATTTTTCGGCGCTCTTTCCGGTACACCGCGCAGGTTCGAGCCATGAATGACGTTGATCGCTATATCGATGCCGCAACCCGTGACAACACACGCCGCAGTTATCGGGCGGCCATCGAGCATTTCGAAGTGACATGGGGCGGGTTTCTGCCGGCGACCAGCGAAAGCGTGGCGCGTTACCTGGCCAGCCATGCCGGAAAGCTATCGGTCAACACGTTGAAACTGCGCCTGTCAGCACTGGCGCAATGGCATGCCAGTCAGGGTTTTGCCGATCCCACCAAGGCGCCCATGGTGCGTAAGGTCATCAAGGGCATTCGTGCATTGCATCCGGCACAAGAGAAGCAGGCCGAGCCTTTGCAGTTGCAGGACCTGGAGAAAGTCATTGCCTGGCTGGAGATCGAGATAGGTGATGCAGAGGCGCGACACGATCAGCCGCGGCTATTGCGTTGTCGTCGTGACTCGGCGCTGATCCTCTTGGGGTTCTGGCGCGGCTTTCGCAGCGACGAGCTGTGTCGCCTGCAAGTGCAGGACGTCAAGGCCACAGCCCACTCGGGCATCAGCCTTTATCTGCCGCGCAGCAAGGGCGATCGCGATAACCTGGGCAGAACGTATCAGACGCCCGCCTTGCAGCGGCTGTGCCCGGTGCAGGCTTATATAGAGTGGATCAATTGCGCGGCGCTGGTGAGCGGTCCGGTGTTTCGGGCGGTGGATCGATGGGGTAATCTTGGCGAGGAGGGGCTGCACGCCAACAGCGTTATCCCGTTGCTGCGTCAGGCTCTCCAGCGTGCAGGCATTGCCGCCGAGCACTACACCAGTCACTCGCTACGCCGCGGGTTCGCCAGTTGGGCGCACAGCAACGGCTGGGACCTCAAGTCACTGATGTCTTATGTAGGCTGGAGGGACATCAAGTCGGCGATGCGCTACATTGACGCCGCGCCGTTCCCGGGCAACCTGGAGACAGGGAACGGGTCGAAGGTTTCTTCTATCGATAAGCTGCCTTCATAGTGAAAAGCAATCAGTGACATCAGGTTTGCCAATGAGCGATTGTCACTGATCATGCGTAAGCTTCACTCCATCGAATTAACAACCCATCCAACCCATCAGGAGATATACCGATGCCTATCATCAACAGCCAAGTAAAACCGTTCAAGGCTACCGCGTTCAAGAACGGCGCTTTCGTTGACGTTTCGGACGCCGACTTCAAAGGCAAGTGGTCTGTCGTATTCTTCTACCCGGCCGACTTCACCTTCGTTTGCCCGACCGAGCTGGAAGACCTGGCTGACAACTACGAAGAGTTCAAGAAGCTGGGCGTCGAGATCTACAGCGTTTCGACCGACACCCACTTTGCCCACGCTGCATGGCACAACACTTCGCCTGCAATCGGCAAGATCCAGTACACCATGATCGGTGACCCGACCCTGACTATCTCGCGCAACTTCGACGTGCTGATCGAAGAAGCCGGTCTGGCGGATCGCGGTACGTTCGTGATCAACCCTGAAGGTCAGATCAAAATCGTCGAGCTGAACGACGGTGGTGTTGGCCGTGACGCTTCCGAGCTGCTGCGCAAGATCAAGGCTGCTCAGTACGTTGCTGCTCACCCGGGCGAAGTCTGCCCAGCCAAGTGGAAAGAAGGCGAAGCTACTCTGGCTCCGTCCCTGGATCTGGTTGGCAAGATCTGAGTCGCATGAATCGGCTGGGGGCGTTGAGCTCTTGAGCAAGTAAACCGCATCGCCCCAAAAAACGCCCGGGCGGTAATCGCCTGGGCGTTGTTATTTCTACCCTTTGTAAACAGGAAGCCGCCACATGTTGGACGCCAATCTTAAAGCCCAGTTGAAATCCTATCTGGAGCGGGTTACTCGCCCCATCGAGATCGTCGCGTCCCTTGATGACGGCGCGAAGTCTCAGGAAATGCTTGCACTGCTCAATGATGTGATCAGTGTCTCCAAAGATGTCACCCTGAATGACAGTGGCAACGATGCGCGTACTCCGTCGTTCTCTCTGAGCAGCCCTGGCCACGATATCAGCCTGCGTTTCGCCGGTATCCCCATGGGCCATGAATTCACCTCGCTGGTCCTGGCGCTGCTGCAAGTTGGCGGCTACCCACCCAAGGTCAGTGCGGAAACCATCGAACAGGTTCGCGCTCTTCAAGGCGAATTCCATTTCGAAACCTATTTCTCGCAGTCCTGCCAGAACTGCCCGGACGTTGTCCAGGCATTGAACCTGATGGCAGTACTGAACCCTGGCATCAAGCATGTCGCTATCGACGGTGCACTGTTCCAGGACGAAGTCACAGATCGCAAGATCATGTCGGTGCCCAGCATCTATCTAAATGGTGAGCTGTTCGGTCAGGGCCGCATGGGCCTGGAAGAAATTCTCGCCAAGATCGACACCGGTGCCGGTGCGCGTCAGGCAGAAAAACTCAACGCCAAACAGGCTTTTGATGTGCTGGTAGTCGGCGGCGGCCCTGCTGGTTCGGCGGCTGCGGTCTACGCAGCCCGCAAAGGCATTCGTACCGGCGTTGCAGCCGAACGTTTCGGCGGTCAGGTGCTCGACACCATGGCGATCGAAAACTTCATTTCGGTACAGCACACCGAGGGCCCAAAACTGGCCGTTGCGCTGGAAGAGCACGTCAAACAGTACGAAGTCGACATCATGAACCTGCAACGCGCCGACAAGCTGATTCCGGGCGCGGCCGGTGAGCTGCACGAAGTTAAATTCGCCAGCGGTGCCAGCCTCAAGGCCAAGACCGTCATTCTTGCCACCGGCGCACGCTGGAGGGAGATGAACGTACCGGGCGAACAGCAGTACCGTAACAAGGGCGTGGCTTATTGCCCGCACTGCGACGGTCCATTGTTCAAGGGCAAGCGCGTCGCCGTGATTGGTGGCGGTAACTCGGGTGTCGAGGCGGCAATCGATCTGGCGGGTATCGTGTCACACGTGACGCTGCTGGAGTTCGATGTGCAACTGCGTGCCGATGCCGTCTTGCAGCGCAAACTGCACAGCCTGCCCAACGTTACCGTGATCACCAGTGCGCAAACCACTGAGGTGACCGGCGATGAGCAGAAGGTCAACGGCCTGCGTTACAAGAACCGCACCACCGGCGAAGAAATCACCGTGCCGCTGGAAGGTATCTTCGTGCAGATCGGCCTGCTGCCTAACAGCGAATGGCTCAAAGGCTCCATCGAGCTGTCGCCGCGTGGTGAGATCGTGGTCGATGCACGTGGTGAAACCTCGGTGCCGGGCATCTTCGCTGCCGGTGACGTGACGGTAACTCCGTACAAGCAGATCATCATCGCCCTGGGCGAGGGTGCCAAAGCCTCCCTGAGTGCCTTTGACCACCTGATCCGTACCTCCGCACCGGCCTGATCGGGCAGCGCTAAACAAAAAGCCCCGTGAGCGATCACGGGGCTTTTTGTTATCTGGGTGATCGTTCCCGAGCGGGAGCAATCACTCAGGGCAACCAAGGCCTCAGAGCGGGGTTGGCTGGATAATCTCTACCCAGTAGCCATCCGGGTCCTTGATGAAGGCCAGGCTGTTCATGCGGCCATCGGACAGACGCTTTTGAAAGTCGACGCCCAAAGTCTCGAATCGCTCGCAGGCAACCTTCACGTCTGGTACCGAGACGCAAATGTGACCAAAGCCACGCGGGTCGCTGTTGCCGTTGTGGTACGAAGCTGTCGCATCGCTCTCGGTGCCGTGATTGTGGGTCAGCTCGAGAATGCCGGGGATCGATTTCATCCACTCGTTGCGGGCTTTGTCGTCTTCCGGGATCTGCGCCTTATCCACCAGTGCGAGGAAGTAGAGGCTGAATTCGGCTTCCGGGAAATCACGCTTTTCAACCAGGCTGAAGCCGAGCACGCGGGTGTAGAAATCCAGCGATTTTGTGATGTCCTTGACGCGCAGCATGGTGTGGTTGAACACAAACTGCCGGGTAGCCGCTTCAGGGTCGGCCGTAACGCCCGGTAGTGTGTTGAGTTCGTGCAAGCTCATCAATGTGTCTCCAACAGAATGTACAAATAATGCCAAATGATACGGGGCAGGGCGGGCAGTGCCAAACCCTCGTTCGGATAACGTCGCTTCGGTCTTGCTCGATGCCGGCAACAGGCTCAGAATTTCCGGTCAACTGTTCTGGCGACCTGACCATGATCCTTTCGCAATACCGATGCTCCTTGCCAGGTCTGTGCCTGTTCCTGCTGCTGGGCGCCGCACAGACTCACGCCGCCGACGCAATGATCATCTGGCCCGCAGGCTGGGAGGTAGAGTCGCTGCCGACCGAGTCGGGCAAGCCCGTGCAACCGTCCGTGCAAGTCAGACAGCGCGCGGTGAAAAACGATCAAAGTGGAAACCCGCTGATGGTCATGGAGCTGACTCAGACACGCCTGACGCCCGGGCATGAGGTTAATGTCCCGGGTGTGCTGCTGGAGATGCGCAAGTCGGTTCAGGTCAATTTTGCCCGCAGCGGCCTGCAGAGCGTCTGCACGCATGTGCGTGAGAGCCGGCTCAGCGTCGTGCCGGCACTGGAAACCACCTGCACGATCACCCAGAACGGCGTACATGTGTTGACCCAGACACTGGTAGCGGCTGCCAGTAAAGAGATGGCCTGGTCGCTTTCCTACGCAGGATCGGCAGATGGGTACACGGCCAACAAGGAAGAGGCGTTGCGTATCCGCGAGAGTTTGCGTCTGGACGATGCGCAGTGATACCTGCTTTTTCGCAGACAAAAAGAAGCCCGCCGAGGCGGGCATGGGGCGCTATTCCTTTAGCGGTCTTCATCATCCGAGAATCCATGTGAAAAAAGTGTGAAGCTGCGCGGTGTCAGCCATCCGCCGATTTTCGATCCGGCGAAGCACGCAGTAACAAATTCTCTTATCGCTCACTAGACCGAATAAACTGAACAATTACTCTACACATTTCAGCAACTGTTCAGGTTTGTAACTGTGCGCTGAATCGAATAATCGATGAATTTTTATTGGCGTCATTATTTCAACGGTATTAATACCTGACGCGCTGGAAGTACATGTACCGAGCAGTTCACTTAATCATATATATGAATGTCGGCGGCGGGCAGACAGTCAACTGTGTATGGGCGTTTGATCAGGCGGATGCAGTGTGCAGACGCTCAGTTGACGTATGGGTCGATAAAAAAAGCCCTGCAAGTGCAGGGCTTCAATTGACAAAGTTTTAATCAGGCGCGAAGCCACGAATCAACAGTGTCTACACCGTACTGCTCTTTCCACGCTTTGAGACCGCGGTGGTTACCACCCTTGGTTTCAATCAGCTCACCGGTGTGGGGGTTCTGGTAAACCTTGACCACGCGTGCACGACGACGCTTTGGTCCGGCGGGTGCGACCAGCGACGTGGCGCTTGAAGGATCAAGGATTGCGATGATGTCACGCAGGCTTTTGCCGTAGGTGCCCATCAGGTCCTGGAGCTTTTGCTCGAACTCGATTTCCTTCTTCAACCCGGCGTCATTCTTCAAGGATTCCAGCTGTGCAAGCTGTTCTTGAAGGGCTTTCTCTGCTGCTCGAAACTCGGCAAGTCTGGACAAGTAATACACTCCAACAATGTAATGGCTGTTGTCAGCCCTATAAAGCGATGAGACAAAACTGATTGGCCGATTCGCTCACTCGATGCTGCCCTGTACCTGCGGTTTCTATGCTGAAACATGGCCTTTGCGGCTTGTCATTGCGCAGACAGAGGATAGTTATAACTCAGTAGCCCGTAAATGATGCACCTTTTTTTTCAGTTAGAAAATAGCCTTTTTCAAATTCGTTAAATAGTCGTGGTGGAGGGTGTTGGATATAGGCGATGAAGCCGGCGTTATCAGGCGAGCTGTTGTGTAAGTTATTTCCGACATTAGTCGCAGATGGAAAACGAGCCATGCGACACTGGACGGCTTAAAAGGAGAAACATCTGACAGACATGAAGGCTGGCGGATGCGGAAAGAGCAGAAGTGTCTGAAGGCAGCGGATGAAAGGGCGTGTAGCGGCATAAAAGATGGCCCTTGGCCCGCCTTTTTTTGCCTTTCTGACCCTACAGTCCCTGTTGCAGCACCGGGTCGTCGGGGTTCTGCTGCTCGAGCTCTGCCAGCAGAATCTGCACGTTTTGCAACTGACCATTTTCTTTCCAGTATTGAATCAGCAGCACTCTGGCCTTTCGGTTCGCAGGCTGGCTCTGAACAATCTGCGTCAACTGCCTCTGCGCCGCCTCAAGCTCGTGCAACGAATGCAGGGCAACCGCCAGGTCGTAGCGGTAGTCGGTGTTATCGGGCGCCAGCTCTGTAGCCTTCGCCAGGCTGAGCACAGCGAACTCTGCTTGTCCGTGGTTAAGCAGCCACATGCCCAGCGCGTGCTGAAGCATGGATGAACCAGGATTATGTTCCAGCAACTGTGCAAAAAGGCTGCGTGCCTGCTCGGCCTGGCCCTTGCGGTCCAGCAGCTCGATGTGCGCCAGCGCCGCTTCGATATTGCCCGGGTCCAGTGCTGTGGCCCTCTGCAGCGCGGCGACTGCCGGCTCCAGGTCGCCGGTCTGCAGGTACAGTCTGGCCAGTTGCAACTGATTTTGTGCGTTTTGCGGCTGGCTCTTTAGCGACTCCTGAAACGCCTCGGCACTTTGCTGCAGCACGGCAAAGTACAGGCCCAGCTCATCAGGTGACAGGCCGAGCAGGGCACTGGTGGCGCGGAATCTGACGGATTGTTCGTCGTCGTCCAGCAATGGGCCCAGCAGCAGGCTGCGCTGGCTGTTGGAGACCAGTCTGACGCTGACATCGATAGCCGCTTCACGCACCTGTGCGGATCGGTCACCCAGCGCGGCATCGAGCAATTTGAGGGCCTGAGGGCTGGGGTAGTCGCTCAATTCGGCGAGCAGGTTGATGCGCTGCTCGTCAGACAGGTCGGTTCGTGCCAGTTGCTGGTACAGCACGCGTGCAGCGCCGGGCTTGCCATCGTGTGCCTGTTCCAGTGCCTGAGCGTAGGTGTGGCTCAACCTGGCGGGAGCTGTCTGAACAGGCAAGCGCCACCACCAGAAAGCCAGTGATAGCGCCAGCATTGCCGCAGCCGCTGCGCCGATCAGCCAGCGATGTCGAGTAGTGGGTTGAGGCGATAACCCCTTGGTAGAAAGTCTGGGCATATCGATTTCCAATGCTTGACGGGTTGCAGCTTCGGGGAGTGGGTGGCAGCTGTCAAACGACAATCATGATGCCGTCGGCGTTCGGACAAAAAAAGCCCCGCGTCCTGAATGGGCGCGGGGCGGGTTTACGGCCTGTTGGCGTATCAGGCCTGAGGTTGCCAGCCGCCACCCAGTGCCTTGTAAATGGCCACGATGCCACGGTACAGCTCGATTTCTGCCTGTGCCTGAGAGTCTTCAGCGGCCAGACGCTCGCGCTCGGCATCCAGCAGGACCAGGAAGTCCGCTGTGCCTTCGCGGTACTGCACTGAAGCCAGCCTGGCTGCGGAGCGACTCGCATCGCTTTGGCGCATCAGCGAGACCAGCCGTTGCTGGCGTTTGTCATAATCGCTGAAAGCGTTCTCCGACTCTTCCAGGGCCAGCAATACCTGCTGCTCATAGTTGGCCAGCGCGCCCTCGGCATCGGCATCGGCGCTGCGAATCTGCGCCCGGACGCTGCCCAGATCGAAAGCCGCCCAGGTGATGCTGGGGCCGAGTGACCAGGCTTTGGCCGCTGACGAACCGATCTGCGACCCGCGGCCAGCGGTAAAGCCCAGGAAGCCGCTCAGACTGACCCGCGGAAACAGGTCGGCGGTCGCCACGCCGATGCGTGCGGTCGAGGCGGCCAGTTGGCGTTCGGCGGCGCGGATGTCGGGCCGATTGCGCAGCACCTGCGTTGGATCGCCAATCGGCAGAGCCTTGGCGATAGCAGGCAGTTTGCTCGGGCTCAGGTCGACGCTGAGGTTTTCCGGGCGCTCGCCCAGCAACGTGGCGATACGATTGCGTTGGCGAACCTGTTCGGCTTGCAACTGCGGCACGGTCGCTTCAACGGCTGCCAGTCGTGCCTCGGCACGCACCACGTCCAGTTCATTACCCACGCCGGCATCACGCAACTGGGTGGTCACGTCCTGAGAGCTCTGCTGGTTTTTCAGGTTGTCGCGGGCAATGGCTTCACGCAGCTGTGCGCCGCGTAGCTGTCCGTAGGCGTCGACCACCTCGGCAATCAGAGTCACCTGAAGCTGATACAGGTTGGCTTCGGCGGCTTCCTGATCGGCATCGCTGGCTTCCAGTTGGCGCTGAATACGTCCGAACAGGTCGACCTCCCAGGCCATATCCAGGCCAAGGTCATACCGCTCGCTATTGACGCGCCGCTCGGTAACACCAGGTTGCTGACCCTTGCCCAGGTCACTGCTGGCCCGGCTGGTGATCACCGGCATGGCGTCGTTGGCAACGTCATCGCGAATCGCCCGTGCGGCTTTCAGGCGGGCAAAGGCAACACGCAGATCGCGGTTGCCGTCCAGCGACCTGGCTACCAGTTTATTGAGGGTAGGGTCCTCAAACTGCTGCCACCAGACGGTGTCCACTTTGCTACGGTCATAGTTGCCCTGGGCTGCGGACGCCAGTTGTGCTGGCGCCGTAACCGGTGCCTTGTAGTCCGGGCCGACGGCGCAGGCCGCCAGCGCCATGACCAGCAGGCTCGGGAGGAAAAGTTTGAACGCGCTCATCAATGCATCTCCGCAGGCAGGTTTTGCAGTCTTTGTGCCCTGGCGGCCTTGCGGGCCTCCTGGCGTTCGACGTAATTACGGATAAGCACGTAGAATACCGGCGTCAGCAGCAGGCCGAAGAACGTGACCCCCAGCATCCCGGAGAACACGGCGACCCCCATGGCATGGCGCATTTCCGCACCTGCACCGCTGGAAAGCACCAGTGGTACCACGCCCATGATGAACGCGAAGGACGTCATCAGAATCGGACGCAGGCGCAGTCGGCATGCCTCCAGCACTGCATCCAGCGGGCTCATTCCCTCGGCCTGTTTGTCCTTGGCGAACTCGACGATCAGAATCGCGTTCTTGCACGCCAGGCCCACCAGTACGATCAGCCCGATCTGGGTGAAGATGTTGTTATCGCTACCGGCAATCATCACCCCGGCAATCGCCGAAAGCAGGGTCATTGGTACGATCAGGATCACCGCCAGTGGCAGGCTCCAGCTTTCGTACTGAGCCGCCAGTACCAAAAATGCCAGCAGAACACACAGCGGGAAGACGAACAGCGCCGTGTTGCCTGAAAGAATCTGTTGGTACGTAAGGTCAGTCCACTCGTAAACCATGCCGTTGGGCAGCTCTTCACGCAGCAGTTTCTCGACCGCCGCCTGCGCCTGACCAGAGCTGAAGCCCGGACCGGCAGCACCGTTGATTTCTGCCGTGATGAAGCCGTTGTAGTGCATTACGCGGTCGGGACCTGCGGTGTCACTGACTTTGACGAAGGTTGCCAGCGGGATCATTTCTCCCAGATTGTTGCGCACCTTAAGCTGACCGATCTGGTCGGCATCCTGACGGAACTGCTGCTCTGCCTGGACATTGACCTGATACGTGCGGCCAAAACGGTTGAAGTCGTTGGCATACAGCGAGCCCAGATAAACCTGCAGGGTGTCAAAGATGTCGCTGACCGCAACGCCATGCGTCTTGGCCTTCTCGCGGTCGATGGCGGCATCAACCTGCGGCACGTTCACGGTATAGCTGGTGAACAACCCGGCCAGTTCCGGCACGCTGCGGCTCTTGGCAATGATGTTCTGGGTTTCCTTGTACAGCTCGTCGTAACCCAGGTTGCCACGGTCCTCTATCTGCAGGCGGAAACCGCCGATGGTGCCCAGCCCCTGTACCGGAGGTGGCGGGAAGATCGCCATGTACGCTTCCTGGATCGACGCGAACTGGCCGTTCAGGGCGCCGGCAATGGCGTTGGCCGACAGGCTGGGGTCCTTGCGCTCCTCAAACGGTTTGAGGGCGACGAATACCACACCGTTGTTCGGGCTGTTGGTGAAGCCGTTGATCGACAGGCCGGGGAAGGCAATCGCGTTTTCCACGCCCGGCTGTTTAAGTGCCAGCTCGGACATGCGCTTGATGACGTCTTCGGTACGGTCGAGGCTGGCAGCGTCCGGCAGTTGGGCGAATGCCACCAGGTACTGCTTGTCCTGGCTGGGTACAAAACCGGTCGGCGTGCTGGCGAAACCCAGCCAGGTCAGGACCATCAGGCCTGCATACACCAACAGCGCGATACCACTGCTGCGAATAACCCGGGCGACGGTGCCGACGTAGCCATGGCTGGCTTTTTCGAAGAAACGGTTGAACGGGCGGAACAGCCAGCCGCCAAGGATTCTGTCGAGGAAACGCGAGAAACGATCCTTGGGCGCATCGTGGCCTTTGAGCAGTACCGCGGCCAGCGCAGGCGACAGGGTCAGCGAGTTGAAGGCCGAAATCACTGTCGAGATGGCGATGGTCAGTGCGAACTGCTTGTAGAACTGTCCGGTCAGGCCGGAAATGAACGCTGCCGGTACGAATACCGCGCACAGCACCAGCGCGGTGGCGATGATCGGTCCGGTCACTTCGGCCATCGCCTTGTGCGTGGCCTGAACCGGTTCAAGCCCCAGCTCGATGTTTCGTTCGACGTTCTCCACCACCACGATGGCGTCGTCCACCACGATGCCGATTGCCAGCACCAGCCCGAACAATGACAGCGCGTTCAGAGAGAAGCCGAACATGTGCATGACTGCAAAGGTGCCGATCAGCGACACCGGTACGGCCACCAGCGGGATGATCGAAGCGCGCCAGGTCTGCAGGAACAGGATCACCACCAGCACGACCAGAATCAGTGCTTCAAACAGGGTGTGAATCACCGCCTCGATGGAGCCGCGCACGAAGATCGTCGGGTCATAGACGATGCTGTAGTCCATGCCTTCCGGGAAGCTCTTTTTCAGCTCGGCCATTCTGGCCCGTACATCGTTGGAGATGTCGATGGCGTTGGAGCCGGGCCGCTGGAAAATAGGGATGGCCACGGCAGGCTGATTGTTCAGCAGCGAGCGCAGCGCATACTGGCTGGAGCCCAGCTCGATGCGCGCAACGTCTTTCAGGCGAGTGATTTCACCATCAGCGCCTGCACGAACCACAACGTTCTCGAACTCCTCCTCGGTGACCAGACGGCCCTGGGTGTTGATCGACATCTGAAAACTGGTGGCATTCGGCGAGGGCGGGGAGCCCAGCTGACCTGCTGCAACCTGACGGTTCTGCTCGCGAATCGCATTGACCACATCGGTGGCGGTCAGGTTGCGTGAGGCCGTCTTGTTCGGGTCCAGCCAGACCCGCAGCGAATAGTCGCCCATACCAAACAGTTGCACGTCACCGACACCACCCAGTCGCGCGAGCTCATCCTTGATGTTGAGCACGGCGTAGTTGGACAGGTACAGCATGTCGTAGCGCTGATCCGGCGAGGTCAAGTGCACAACCATGGTCAGGTCGGGGGAGGCCTTGTCCACGGTAATGCCGATGCGCGTCACTTCTTCCGGCAGCTTGGGCTCGGTACGCGTCACACGGTTCTGCACCTGCACCTGCGCGTTGTCCAGTTCAGTGCCCAGCGCAAAGGTGATGGTCAGGGTCAGCTTGCCGTCGGCAGTGGCCTGGGACGACATATAGAGCATGCCCTCCACACCGGTGATGGCCTGTTCCAGAGGAGAGGCTACGGTTTCGCCGATCACCTTGGGGTTGGCGCCGGGAAAGTTGGCGCGCACGACTACCGTGGGCGGCACTACTTCCGGGTATTCACTGATCGGCAGCTGGAACAGTGAGATAGCACCGGCGATCAGGATCAGCAGCGACAGCACTGCGGCAAAGATCGGCCGGGAAATAAAGAATTTGGAGAAGTTCATCGGACAAGTCCCTTAGCCGCGCGGTGCAGTGGCGCTGGCGATTTTGACGGCCGCTTTGGGCGCCACTTGTGGCAGGTTGCTGGCTTCAAGAGCCTGGCGTTGTTTGAGCAATGCTGCGAGGGTGTCGGCGCTGGCCATCGGTGTCACTTCAGGGTCTACAGGCTGGCCCGGACGCACGCGCTGCAAGCCTTTGACGACGATGGTGTCGTCCTTGCCCAGACCGTTGCGCACAATGCGCAGGCCTTCGATTTTCGGGCCCAGCTCGACAGCTCTGTAGGCAGGCTTGTTGTCCTTGTCCATGACCAGCACAAACTTCTTGCCCAGGTCGGTGCCCACCGCTTCGTCATTGATCAGCACCGCCGAGTAAGTGCCGCTGCCCACCAGTTTCAGACGGGCATACAGGCCGGGGGTGAAATCACCGTCGGCGTTATCGAACACCGCACGACCGCGAATGGTGCCGGTCCTGGGGTTGACCTGGTTGTCGACAAAGTTCATCTGGCCCAGGTGCGGGTTACCGGTTTCGTTGGACAGGCCCAGGTACACCGGAGTGGTCTGGCCGCGCTGGCCTTTGCGGGCCAGCTCGGTGTACTTGAGGAACACGCGTTCGTCAGCGTCGAAGTAGGCGTAGACCTTGTCGGTGGAGACCACGCTGGTCAGCGCGGTGACATCTGCGGTCACAATGTTGCCAGCGGTGATCTCTGCACGGCTGACACGACCTGTAATCGGTGCAGTAACACGGGTAAAACTGAGGTTCAGTCGAGCCAGATCCAGCTGCGCCTGAATGGCCGCGACACCGGCCTTGGCTTCCTGCGCCGAGGTGGTGCGCGAGTCGGCCAGCTCGGCGGAAATCGCGTTGTTGGTACGCAGACGCTCGCCGCGCTGGGCTTCATTGTCGCTGCGCAGTGCAACGGCACGGGCCTGCTGCAGCTGTGCCTCAAGACGACGAACTTCGGACTGGAACGGGCGCGGGTCGATCTGGAAAAGAAGGTCGCCTTTCTTGACCAGCGAACCGTCGGTGAACGCTACCTGATCGATCTGACCAGACACCCTTGGGCGAACCTCGACGGTTTCCGGCGCTTCAAGACGACCTGTGAATTCATCCCATTCGTTGATCGGCTGCTCCAGCACCTTGGCCACGCTGACCTTGGCTGCGCCAGGCGCACTGGTGGCTTCCGGCGCGCGGCCGCAAGCACTGATAACGATAAGGGCGAGGGCGGTGAGGGGGTAGCGCAGATGGCTGAGTGTCTGGTGCATGGGAAGTTCCGCCGATAGTAAGGAATGGGCGGATTCTGTTGCGCACAGGGTGTTATTAACGAATCGAATAAACCGAAGGTTACTATCACTGGCAATGATGAGTACCCATAGGTCTTCGAAAACCTGCCTCCGAGTGACCCGCAAGGTGAATGGTGGCCAGGAATTCGGGGCTGAGAATGCTCCCCTTATGGCGAGCCAAAAAGCTCATGTCATATTGCTATCTCTTCGATCAATCTTTGCAATCGCCGCCGCTATCAAGTTGTCCAGCGAACAGTCGATCCTTGAGTATTACGATAAATCCCGAGGAAAAATTTGATGAAGTCGACATGGCTGGACAATTTGAAGGTCAGCAAAAAGCTGAGTATAGGCTTCGGTCTGATACTACTGGGTGTGCTGACGGTCACCGCGATCGGCTACCTCAGCACCAACCTGCTGATCGAACGGCTGGGCAAGGCAGCCAAAGTTTCTGAAGTAAAGGCCGATGCGCTAAGCCTCAGGATCGCTGCGCAGGCCTATACTGCCAAGCCTGACGCGAGCAATTCGCAGGGCTACACGGTCGCTCTGGACAACCTGGGCAAGACCATCGAGGACGGCCTGAAGCTTCTGACTGTTCCGGCCAATGCCGATATTCTCAGAGGTATTCGTGATCAGGTGGGTGGCTTGAGACAAACGTTCAGCCAGTTGGTCGATAATAATCGGCAAATTGATCAGGCCATGCAGCCGTTGATCACCATTTCCGAGCAGGTGAGCGGAAGCTTCGAGACACTCCTGCAAAAGACCTTCGACGACGTTTCCCGCTCGCTGGATCAAAGCGGTATCGACCAGGTAAAGATTGCCGGCGACCTGCGCAATGGCATGACCAGTTTTCGCCTGGTGTTTCGCCGTTATATCAGTATCCCGACCGCTGAAAACAGGCAGATCACCTTCGATGCTGCCGACTCACTGATCGCTCAGGTGAGCAGTGCGCGCAACCAATTGCCGAACAAGGCCGGCCCGGCAGTGGATGAGGCGCTCAGGGCACTGCAACAGTACAAATCGTTGATGGTCTCCATCTCGCAGTTGATGCAACAGAGCGATCAGATTCGCGACAGCCTTCGCCAGCAGTCAATGGACATCGTCACCAGTACCGAAAAGCTGATGGCGGGCCAGGTAGTCAGTGCCAATAAAGAAAAAGACAGTGCGGTCACCCAGTTGCTCACGGTGGCGGTGATCGTATTGCTGCTGGGCATATTCGCGGCGATTCTGATTACCCGTCAGATTACTCGTCCGCTCGATTCCACGGTGATCGCTGCGCGTCGAATTGCCGACGGCGATCTGACCAATGACCTCAGCACCACTCGCCAGGATGAGCTGGGCCTGCTGCAAAACACCATGCACCAGATGACCGTATCGTTGCGCACCCTGATTGGCGGTATCAGTAATGGTGTGACACAGATCGCCACGGCGGCCGAGGAGCTTTCAGCCGTCAGCGAACAGACCAGCGCGGGCGTCACTCAGCAGAAACTGGAAGTCGATCAGGTAGCGACCGCCATGAACCAGATGGCGTCCACCGTTCAGGAAGTGGCGCAGAACACTGAAGATGCATCGCAGGCCGCCAGACAGGCCAGTGATCGTGCTGCTCATGGCAGCAGCGTGGTGCAACACGCCACGCGTGAAATCAGCCAGCTTGCCGGTGAAGTGGGGCAACTGGGCGAGGCCATGCAGCGCCTGATACAGGACAGTGACAAGATTGGCGGTGTAATCGATGTGATCAAGGCGGTCGCAGAACAAACCAACCTATTGGCCCTCAACGCGGCGATCGAAGCCGCACGTGCGGGTGAGCAGGGGCGCGGCTTTGCCGTGGTGGCCGATGAGGTGCGCTCGCTGGCTCAGCGTACACAGTCATCCACGACTGAAATCGAGGCGCTGATAAAGTCCTTGCAGGATGGCACCGGCGCGGCATCGGAGCTGATGAATGCCAGCCGTCAACGTACCGAAGGCACAGTGGCGCTGGCGCGGCAGGCCGAAGAATCGCTGCTTGAAATCACTCATTCGATTGGGACCATCGAACAGATGAGCCAACAGATTTCTGCTGCCGCTGAAGAGCAGAGCGCCGTCACCGACGAAATCAATCGCAGTGTCATCAGCGTACGGGACATCGCCGATCAGTCGGCCACGGCCACCGAACAAAGCGCGGCGTCTACCGTGGAACTGGCGCGCCTGGGCAGCAACCTGCAAGGCATGGTTGCGCGCTTCCGGATCTGATTGCAGCCACTTTCAAAAAGTCGCGAGGCCCAAAAGTCTCACCCTGCAAAAAGAGCAGCGCTGGCAATCAGCGCTGCTCCACCAACTGCAAAAACCTTCGGGTTCGCTCGTTTTGCGGATTCAGCAGAATTTCGCCCGGGGTGCCGTCTGCCACGATGCGGCCGCCCTCCATGAACAGCACTCGGTCAGCGATGTCCTGAGCGAATTTCATCTCGTGGGTAACCAGTAACATGGTCATCTGAAATTCGTGGGCAATCGAGCGAATCACCGACAGCACCTCGCCGACCAGCTCCGGGTCGAGCGCCGAGGTAACTTCATCGAACAACATGACCTGCGGGCGCATGGCCAGCGCTCTGGCAATCGCTACACGTTGTTGCTGACCACCGGAAAGCTGGCTCGGATAGGCATCGGCCTTGTGTGCAAGCCCGACCAGCCCCAGGTATTGATGCGCGCGTTCAAGGGCCTCTTCGCGAGGTAGCCTGAGTACCCGTAACGGCGCTTCGGTGACATTTTCCTGCACGGTGAGGTGCGGGAACAGGTTGAACTGCTGGAACACCATGCCAACCCGATGCTCTACCGGGGCTCTGCGTGAGCCAGGCCATTGCCATTGGACCTTGCGCGCCGGCACGGTTTTGCCAGCGACCTCAATACTGCCTTGCTGGTAGGTTTCCAGGCCCTTGATGAGGCGCAGTACGGTTGATTTTCCCGAGCCGCTGGGACCGATCAACGCGACTTTCTGGCCTTGAGGAATGCTCAGGTCGAGGTGATCGATGATCCGGTTGCGGCCGAAGTCCTTGACCACGTGTTTCAGCTGTATCTGCGCAGTGGTGACGGGTGGGATTGCGGTGTGTGCGAGATCAGACATGGCTACGCCTTTCCAGGTATTTGAACAGCAACGAGGTCGGCACACTGATCGCCAGAAACATCAGCGCCATCACTGTGTACGGTTCGTTGTAACGGTAGGTCATGCCGGCGACCTGCTTGGCAGCCTGAAACAGTTCAGGGATGGTGATCACCGCCAGCAGCGGCGTTTCCTTGAACATGCCGATCAGGTAATTGCCGAGCACCGGCAGCATGGGTTTCAACGCCTGCGGCAGGATGATGCGCCGCCAGGCGTCGCCACGATTGAAGTCAAGGGCGCGTGCGGCTTCCCACTGTCCGGCCGGGATGTCGTCAATGGCACCGCGATACGCTTCGGCAATATAGGCCGCGTAATAGCAGCCAAGACCTATCACACCGGTGGTTATTGCCGGGAAGGTGATGCCCGCCAGCGGCAGCGCGAAGAACAGCACATACAACTGGACCATCAACGGCGTATTACGGAAAAAGCTCAGGTAGCCTTTGCTCAGGCGATGCACGATGGTTATCTGCGAGCGCAATGTCAGGGCCAGGATCAGACCGAGCAACACTGCGAGCAGGAACCCCAGCACCACGACCTGCACGGTCACCAGCAGGCCTTGAAACAGCTCCGGCAGGATCGACCAGGCGAATGCGCTATCAAACTCCATCGTTCATCCCCTGGTCGTACGCCACGCGGTGGCGTGCTGCTCATAGCGCCGGACCAGCCAGCTCAGTGGCCAGGCCATCACGAAGTAGCAGACCAGCACGATGCTCCAGATCAGCGTTTGCTGGCCCAACGTGGTTATCAATTGACTGCCGGTAAAGGTCAGGTCGGTGAGGGTAATGAGGGAAACCAGCGAGGTGGTTTTCAGCAGCTCGACCAATTGGTTGCCCATCGGCGGGATCATGAAGGGCAGGGCCTGCGGCAGAATAATTCGCCGAAACGCGCTTATCGGCCCAAAGTCCAGCGCACGCACAGCATCACGTTGGCCCTGGCTGACGTTGATCAGTGCCGAGCGAATTATTTCCGCGCCATACGCCGAAAACGTCAGGCCCAGCCCCAGCACACCCGTGGTCATGGGTGACAGGCGAATGCCGAACAGCGGCAGGATGAAGAACAGATAAAACAGCAGCACCAATGCCGAGATGCCACGCAGCACTTCGACATACACCGTGGCGAACCAGCGTAACGCCCTGAATGGCGACAGGCGCATCAGGGCGATTACAAACGACAGCACCAGCACCAGCAGTTCGGCAAGCAAGGTGATCTGCAGGGTGATCCAGGCGCCGTGGGCCAGTTGTCTGGCGATGAAGCCGGCGGTTTCCAGTATTGCAGCATCAACAGGCATGGCCGTACTCGTGTGGGTCAGGGCCGTTGACTGCACGCCCTTGCGGGGCGAGGCAGGTCATGGGTTGCAGCGTTGGGCTGCGGTGATGGCCGGGTCAGCCAGCTCGTTTTCGGTGTAGCCGTATTTCTGCAGGATTTTCAGCAACTCGCCCGACGCCCGGAGTTTGGCCAGTTGCTCGTTGAAAGCTTTTTCAAAGGCCGGGTCATTCTTGGCAGACCATAGGCGTGGTAATTCCAGCCCGGCTTGCCATTGGCGTCCGGGATCTGCTCGAAAGGCAAGGCGCGCTCGATGTCCGGGCTGTTGGCCTTCTTGATCAGGCTGATGACTTCGGCATCCGGGAAATACACCACGTCAACACGACCCGCCTGCAAAGCCGCCAATGCCTCGGTGTCCTTGTCAAACAACACCACGTTGCTGTTGGCGATACCGCTGTCCTTGGCTTCCTGAACCTGATTGCTGCCAGGTTGCGTGGCCAGCCGCGCCTTGCCGTTACTGGCAACGTCCTTGAGGCTGTGCAGGTTCAGCGGGTTGCCGGTTTTGACAATGAACGCACCGCCGGATCGCGTCACCGGATTGGAGAACGAGATCACCTTGCAACGATTCGGGTTGATGAACAGGCCTGCACCGATCAGATCGAAACGACCTGCCGCCAGACCCGGCACCAGCGAACCGAAATCGGTGATAGGCGTCTCGATCTGCTTGATACCCAGCGGTTCGAGAATCGCACGCAGTATCTCTACGTTGGCCCCGGTCGCTTTGCCATCGGTGCCGATGTAGGCATAGGGCTGTTCGTTGGCAATGCCTGCGGTCAGACCGTCGCTGCGACCTTTTTCCAACAGCCCGGCCAGGGCGGGAAACGAAATGACGGCATTCAGCAACAGCGCTGAACCCATCAGGGCTGGGAACGACAGGGGGTTGATGCCTTTCATTAAAAGTGCTCGAAAGAATAGAAAGAGGGTAAGCGAATGTAGCGGCAGTAAACCTGCGCATGCGGTCCGTTCTAACGCACTGCACGTTTTGCATAAGGCAGCACCTTATAGCTATTAAAAAATAAATCTAAATATCAATAACGAATATGCATATACGTTATTCGCTGCGTTGTCAGGCCTGAAAAACGCACCAGGCGAATCCATCTATTTATATGCTTATTGGTTATTTATAACTTGCTGATTAGTCCATTAGGCTCTGTAGCACTGTGCTTACAGTGGGGTATATCTCGCATCACTTCGGCGTGAATTGACCCTGTTTCTGTCTGTTTTTTTTCTTGTGTCGAGATGCCCATGAAAGCACCACTAATTGTTCGTGAAGAAGCGTGGGTCAGCGTTAGCGGCCTGAATAAGTCGTTTGCTTCAAGCCGTGTATTGCAAGACATCGATCTGAGTCTTTTTCCGGGTGAGGTGGTGGCCTTGCTCGGTGCCAATGGCGCAGGTAAATCCACGTTGGTGAAAATCCTTGCCGGTAGCCATCGCCATGATACTGGCGAGTTGCTGGTCGGGGGCAGGGCGACACGTTTTGCCTCACCGCTGGAGGCGCGTCAGGCCGGTATCGTCGCCGTGCATCAACACGTTGAGCAAGCGCTGGTGCAGGGGTTCAGCGTGGCCGAGAACCTGCTGCTCGACGAATTGTGCCAGCAGGACGCACCATTCTGGAGTCAACGCCAGCGCCTGCACCAGCGGGCTGCGCAGATCGCCGCACCGCTGCAACTGAGCCTGCCGCTCGATGCGCCGATCGAAAGCCTGGGGACTGCGCAACAGCAATTGGTGGTGTTGGCGCGCGCGCTGGCGTTGCAGCCAAGGCTGCTGGTGCTGGATGAACCGACCGCATCGTTATCGACTACCGAGGCGCAGCGCCTGTTTGAATTGATCGATACATTGCGCGCCCAAGGCGTGTGCATTCTGTACATTTCTCATCGTTTGTCCGACCTTCAGCGCATTGCTGATCGGGCCATTGTGCTGCGTGACGGACGCGTCAGCGGCGAGTTTGCTGCGCCGCTGGACCTTGCCGCTGCGGTGCGGGCCATGCTCGGCAGCGAGCTGGCAGCGGTGGCGCATCAGCGTAGCGAAAGTGGTCGTGAAGTCCTGAAGGTGCGGGGCTGCCGGCTCGATGCGTACAGTGAGCGCTTTGACCTCAGCCTGCACGAAGGTGAAGTGGTGGCCATGATCGGTCTACTGGGTGCGGGCAAAAGCGAGATTGCCGAACTGTTCTATGGCTTGCGCAAACCACTGGCTGGAAGCCTGGAGCTGGACGGGCAGCCGTGGGCACCGCAATCACCGCGTCAGGCCATTGCCGGTGGGGTATTCATGGCCAGTGAAGACCGCGCGCGAGGTTCGCTGGTGCCAGGCTTTTCGCTGGCCAGAACCCTGACGCTGCCATTTCTGTCGCGTTTCAGTCGGGGCGGGTTCATCCGCCAGGGCAAGGAGCGCGAGGCGGTGCAGGACCAGGTGCAGTCCCTGGGGATCAAGTGCGCTGGCGTCGATGTGCCGATGGAAACCCTTTCCGGTGGCAATCAGCAGAAGGTCGTGCTGGCGCGCTGGCTGTTAGGCAACGGCCGTCTAATGATTCTCGACGAACCCTTCCAAGGCGTGGATATCCGCGCCCGCCGCGAAATCGGTACACGCATCCGCGCCAGTGCCTCACAGCGCGCGACGCTGGTGATTTGCACCGACCCCGACGAGGCACTGGAAATAGCCGATCGCATTCTGGTGGTCCGCGACGGCTGTGTGGTCGCCGAATACCCGCGCGCCGGCCTGCACCGCGACGAACTGCTTGCGCAACTGGCGGGCGTTACGCCGCAGCCTGCCGCCCGGCCTTTACTGCCTCAAGGAGCCACTCTTGTCTGATTCCTTTCCTTCCATAGCCCGGAAACCGCCTCGTGACGACGCCATTCTGCGCTTCATCGTCCATTACGGCTTGCTGTTGGTGCTGGCGCTGGTCCTGCTGCTGTTTTCCATCGTCGAGCCAGCGTTTCTGCGGGTTGGCAACCTGTTCATCATCCTTCAGTCGGTATCCATCGTGGCGCTGCTGGCACTGGGTGTGACGCTGAGCATGTCGGTCGGCGGGCTTGATCTTTCGATCGGTGCGGTGGCCGCCATGAGTGTGATGTGCGCCAGCTACGTGATGGTGGTACTCGATTGGGGGCCGCTGCCGGCCATTTTCATCAGCCTGGCTTGTGGTGCGCTGGTGGGCCTGTTCAATGGCTTTTTGATCGTGCGTATGGGCATACCGGACATTCTGGCCACGCTGGGCAGCATGTTCCTGATCATCGGCGTGCAGCTGATTCCCACCGGCGGACGTTCAATTGCGGTAGGCATGACCTTGCCTGATGGCGATGAAGCCAGCGGCAGTTTCAGCGCTGGATTTCTCGCGCTGGGCCGCGCCAGGCTGTGGGATACCGTGCCGGTTCCGGTGCTGATCATGGCCGTCATGGCGCTGCTGGTCTGGGGGTTTCTGGAACTGACCCGCTTTGGCCGGGTGTTCTACGCCATCGGTGGCAACGAACGCGCGGCGCGTCTGGCCGGGGCCCCGGTGGAAAAATACAAGCTGCTGGCCTACGTGCTGTCGGCCTTGCTTGCGTCGCTGGGCGGCCTGTTATTGGCAGCGCGATTGGGGCGTGGCGATGTGAGTTCCGGCAACGGTCTGGTGCTCGACGCACTGGGCGCGGCACTGATCGGTTTCGCGGTGCTCGGGGCTCGCAAGCCCAATGCGTTCGGCACCCTCATAGGTGCGCTTCTGGTCGCCACGCTGCTCAACGGCCTGACCATGCTCAATGCCCCTTATTACACCCAGGATTTCGTCAAGGGCGCGGTGCTGGTCCTCGCTCTGATGTTCACGTTCGGCCTCGCGCAACGGGCGCGCTGAGCTTTTTCGGAAAAGGAATACACGATGTACGGAATCATCCACGGCGGCCTACGCCGACTGTTTGCTGCGGCACTGGTTTTTACATTGGCTGGCGGCGCCCATGCGGCCGGGATTGCCGGTGCGCCAGCGCCGTTCGACAAGGGCGGTGTGAACATCGCGTTGGTGGGTTACATGTTTTCCGGCGACTTTCCGGAAGCGTACCTGCGCGGCGTGCAAAAACAGTCTGCAGCGTTAGGCATCAATCTGCGCCTGTTCGATGCACGGCAGCAGGCCGCCACCCAGCGGGAAATGCTCGAACAGGCCATCGACCTCGGTGTGGATGGCATAATTATTCAGCTGGGCCTCGCAGAAACCCTCAAGGACACCGTGGCCAAGGCCGTTGCCAAGGGTATCAAAGTGGTTGCCTTCGACGTTGATCTGGGTAACCCGCAAGTGACGCAGGTCGAGCAGGATCACCACGAGCTCGCGCGTCTGGCCCTTGGGCAGGCATTGAAGGACAACGGCAACGCGTTCCAGGCGGGCTATGTGTTCATTGGCGGCTTTACCCCGATGGAGCGCCGCGACGATATCTGGCGTGAGGTCAAGGCAGCCAACCCCGGCATCGTCGAGAAGGCTCGCTTCGGGACGCTCAACCCGCCGATTGCCAACTCTGTAGCGGATCAGGCAAGTGCCGTCCTGCGCGCCAATCCGGGGCTACAAGTGATTTTCGCGCCGTTCGACGAGTTTGCCAAAGGGGCGAAGATTGCCGTCGACGAAGCGGGCCTTGGCAAGCAGATCAAAATCTACAGTGCAGATATTTCGACTTCCGATATCCAGATCATGAAGGAGCCTGACAGCGCTTGGGTGGCGACGGCCGCCGTCAACCCTGAAGTGATTGGCGCAATCAGTGTGCGCAGCCTGGCGATGCGCATTGCCGGTGAAGATCCGGGCAGCCGCGTGCAGGTGCCGCCAGCGCTGATAACCCGTCAACAGTTGCTTGATCTTGATGTAAAGAACGTGCGTGATCTTGCGCAGAAACTACCGGCATTCGCGGACGCCAAGGATGTTGCCAATGCACCGTGGATTCCGCTCGCCAAATAATTGCGCGCTGTCACTTCGCAAGCCTGAATCAATAGTTGTTCAGCCAGCGCAAGGAGTGGAAAGAAAGTTCGAACATTGTTGACCTTCCAACAGTTGCTGTTGGCGGAGCACCAGTGGGTTTGCCGATATAAACATATAACTACAGCAGGGTCTCTTGCTGGCTTTAATGCCAGCACGGACCGGTGTTGCCTGCGATTTAAAGGAGCGCTGTATGTATTATCGTTCACGTTCATTACTGGCCGCCGCTGTAGTGTCGGCATTGACGCAACTTTCTGCGCAGGCAGAGGAAACTTCCGACAGTGCCGATGACACGCGTCTGGGGGCGGTAACGGTCACCGGAACCCGTGGCAAAGCGCGCACGGTACTGGACTCGCCGGTCCCGGTGGACGTGCTGACCGCCGGTGACTTGAAGTCTGCCGGTGCCAGCAATGGCGAGCTTGGTCAGGCGTTGCAGACCTTGCTGCCATCTTTCAGCTTTCCCCGTCAGTCCAACTCCGGAGGCGCCGACCATGTGCGTGCGGCGCAACTGCGCGGCATGAGCCCGGATCAAGTGCTGGTGCTGGTCAATGGCAAGCGTCGTCACACCTCGGCCCTGGTCAATGATTCGTCGAAGATCGGCCGTGGCACCGCGCCGGTGGATTTCAACTCAATCCCGATCAGTGCGATCAAGCGCATTGAAGTGCTGCGCGACGGCGCCGGTGCACAGTATGGTTCTGACGCGATTGCCGGGGTCATCAACATCATCCTCGACGACGCCCCGCAAGGCGGCGAAGTCTCCTCCACCTATGGCGCCTACCACACCCGGCAGAAGGCTATCGGCAAAACCACTACCGATGGCCAGAACAGCCTGACCACGGCGAAGATCGGTACACGGCTGGGTGAAGAGGGCGGGTTCATCCGTGGTGGTACTGAATACAAGGACCGGAACCCGACCAACCGCGCCGGTTTCGACGGCTTTGCCGACACTCCGGGGCAGCGCAACTATGTGATGGGCGACGGTGTAGCGCGCGACGTCAATCTCTGGTTCAACAGCGAAGTGCCACTGGGTAACGGCAAGGCGTATTCATTCGGTACGTACAACCAGCGGCATACCACCGGTGCCGAGTTCTATCGCTACCCTACGGATCAACCGCAGTTCTACTCCAACGGCTACCTGCCGCAATCGCTGGGCGATAACACTGACCTGTCGGCCACAGCGGGTTTCAAGGGGCTGATCGGAGAAGACTGGGATTACGACAGCAGCATCACCCACGGCCGCAACCGCTTTGAGTCCGCCACCGAACGCACCCTCAACGTTGCCCTGGGGGCGGATTCGCCTACGCGTTTTGATACCGGTGATTACGAATTGCGCCAGACCACCGCCAACCTTGATTCAAGCCGCGAGCTGCGTCTGGGTTCACGCTCCTTCGTGTTGGCGCTGGGCGGTGAATACCGTTACGAAAATTACCTGACCTACGCCGGTGATGCAGCTTCCTACTTTGGCACCGGGGCCGATGGTGCCAACGGCCTGCGCCCGAGCGAAGAGGTGGACCTGGACCGCAATGTGTTCGGCTCCTACGCCGAACTGTCCGGCGACCTGACCGACCGCCTGCTCGTCGATGCCGCCACGCGCTGGGAGCATTATGACGATGCCGGCAGCAAACTGACCTGTAAACTCAGCGGCCGTTATCGCCTGACTGAACAACTGGCGTTGCGCGGCGCCATATCCAACAATTTCCGGGCACCGTCATTGGCGCAGGTCGGTTTTCAGCACACCACCAGCAACTTCGGCACCGGCGGCACGCTGACCGATATTCGTGTGTTATCAGTCAATGATCCGATTGCCCGGGCGCTGGGTGCCGAAGACCTGAAGCCGGAAACCTCGAAAAACTTCAGCCTCGGCCTCACCGCGCAATTGAGCGAGCGCTTCGATGCGTCACTGGATGTGTTCCGCATCGACGTCAAGGATCGCATCACCTTCTCTCAGCGCATCGGCAGCGATGCGCTGGAGCAATATATCAATAACAACCTCGGGGTCGCCGGGGTCCACGATGTGAACTTCTTTACCAACGCTGCCGATACCCGCACTGACGGTGCCGAGCTGGTGCTCAACTATCACCAGCCCTGGCTCGACGGGCAACTGGGCCTGACCTCGGCCTACACCTGGAACCACACCAAAGTCACCAAGACCAAAGGCACGCCTTCGCAACTCAGTGCACTGGGCATTGGTGACGACGCACTGGTCGGTGTTGAAGAGCGCAACACATTGACCGACGCAGCACCCCGTGACCGCCTGATGTTTTCTGCCAACTGGGCCAGCCAGCACTGGGGCTTGCTCGGGCGACTGACACGACAGGGCAAGACCACCCGCGTGTTCGATTTTGGCGACTCCCAGCCAGAGCAGACGTACAACGCGGTATGGCAGCTGGACGCCGAGGTGCAGTACACATTCACGCCGACATTCGACATCGCAGTAGGCGGCAATAACCTCACGGATCGCTATCCGGAGCGTTCCAACTCACAAATCAACTATGGCGGCAATCTGCCGTACGACGTGCTGTCACCAATCGGCACCAACGGTGCGTATTACTATGCGCGGGCTACTTACGGTTTTTGAGGGTGGGGGTCATCAATCAACGGCGCTTTTGCATTCCATCCGCTTCAACACCCTGCGCCATAGCGTGCTCTCTGGCCGGGGTGCTGCTTCGGTCACCACACTCGGCATATCACGCAACCGAATCCAGGTTTCGCTGCGCCAGTGCAGCACGCTCAGCGACGTGCCCGGCCATTGCAGCTGGCTCATTCTGGGGTTGTCCAGAGTCACGTTCTGTTGATCGTGCAAAACTGTCAGCACCTCATGCGTCAGCCACTGACGCAGCGCGCGGTTCTCCGGCACGTAGTGATGAACCAGCAGCGCCAGCGTGCTGGACTCGCTGATCATCAATTGCCGCTGGCACTCGCCATTGGCCTGCAACCAGACCTCGCGACGCTAGTCTGCATCGAGCTTGAGCGTGGCGCGCTGGTCCAGCGCCTTGCCCATCAGCCGGGCAAGGTCGGCCAGACAGAACCAGGCTTGGGCGTCAGTAAAAATGGCGCGCAGCATGCGACCGTGACGCAGAAACAGAGTGGCGTCGAAATAGGCGGTGTGGGTGTTTCTGAGAGCAATATTTTGCATGGATGACACTCTTTTTTGTTTATCAAGAGCCGTCACGAATCGTCGCCAAACGAATGGGTGGCAGCTGTGTGAAGGTTGGCGAACCGGGCAAAAAGACAAACCCCCGGCAGACCCGAAGGTCTCCCGCACACAGCCGCCATAGCGCGAAAGTCAGACCGATAGAGTCGGCTGCTTTGCGATGGTGCGTATTTTGTCTTTTCTTTGGGTCGCCAAACCCAGCCGCTGATTTTGCAGCGAGCGGCGGGGAGGTTAGCGTGGTGGGGGTGGGGTGGCACGGGGGATAGTAGCTCGTCGAGCAGAACTAAAGTCTGGATGGTATGTTGGGTTGTTTGGGAGCTGCAGCGCAATGGAAAATTCTTACACGTTGAGTGAGATAATTACTACATTGCTGGTGTGAATTTCCTAATTGAGTGGGCATAAAAATCTGACGGCGCATTCTGAAAGTTAAGTGTCGAGTGATGAACTCTGTTAATGAGTGAAAAGGTCAGTGTATGTTGGGCTTTCTTAAACCTCATGTCAGGAAGTCGCCATGTCATTTGATACGTTTATGAAAGTGGAAGGTGTTGAAGGTGAATCTGTGGATGCCGAACATAAGGGGTGAATCGAGTTATTATCCTACCATTATGATGCTGTGCAATCGATCAGTCACTCTGCTAGTTCAAGCGGTGGTGCGTCCGCTGGTGGCGTGACGCTTGTAGATTTTCAGATCAGTAAATATGTAGACCGCGCAACGCCGAAGCTGTTTGAACTGTGCTGCAAAGGCTCGCACATCAAAATCGTAACGCTTCGAGTGCATCGCGCTGGCAGTGAGAAATTTAAATACCTAGATATTGTTATGGAGGAGGTTTTAATCTCTACAGTCAGTGGGCGGGGTGCAGAGCATGCGGGCTTGCCGGTAGAGTCTATCACACTGAACTATGGTCGAATAAAATTTGAATATTCTCAGCAGCGTCGCACAGACGGTGCTAGCGCGGGTATGGTTTCCGGTGGGTGGGACAGGGTCGCAAACAAGCCGTTTGCGTAAAGCGCTTATCTTCGCGAATTCCAATACAGATATTTTGTGTAGGTGAGTCAGGTATCAAGGATTTGATATGAATGATTTTTGCAGTACGAATTCCAACCATAGTCCAGCGTGGGGTATACTGGATGTCATTATTTGGAAGCTGGTGCCTGAGCGCTTTGCTGGTGGACGTGGCTATATAAAGAATTTTAAAGATGCGTGGTTAGTCCACAATAAGCATTACATTAGAGCATCGGCGGATGAGTATTCACTTCCTGTAGAGCTGTTGGCCGGGGTGTGCTGGATTGAAACAGGGGGAGATCCGAATTTTATAGATAGAGTCGCATTCGAGATAAGAAGCTTTGACCATCTGGGTACTCCGTCGAGAGTCGTGACAGTGCCGCCGGCAAAAACAAGCTTCGGATGGGTTAGCATACAGCTTCGTACTGCAGCTCGTACGCTAGGGCTTAACCCGGATGATATGAATACCGATCAGCTAAGGGGGCTGGCTAACTGCCTTGAGCGCGATGTGTACAATATCAATGTAGTCGCAAGGCATCTGCGCATGCTTGCTGACCATGATCTGTTCGATTCTATTAGAGTGGATGAAGTTAGGGTTATAGGTGCTCGCTATAACCGCGGTATGGATTTATCGCTTGAAGAAATAAAAAGAGATACTCGTTATGGCAATTTCATTGTCAATTCCTGGCAACGCTTCAGTCGGCTCGTGATATGAGTTTTATAAAAGTAAAAAAGTGCCTAACCAGATTCTTCGTGTACACCGTCTACCTCACATGCCTGCTTGCCTATGCGTTTTTCCAAGGCTCGCAGTATGACTGGTTTGAACCTGACTCCCTTGCACCGCTGCAACACTATTCATCCTTCGAGCCCATGGAACCTGGCGACAGCAATCGATCAGTTTTTCGAGGTGTGGCGGTAGCGATGGCTGTCATTTTTCAAGTGGTCATTGGCGTGTCGTTTTCTAGAAAAGAGGCAATATTAACGATCATGCTGTTTGGCGTGATTCTGGCTATGTACGCTTAGCGGCCGACATCGCTCACGTGGCAATCAAACGCCGAACCTGTGAGGCAATGACCCCTCAGGTACAGGCTATGTTCAATGGCGAATCAGCCAATCACACTCAAAAAGAAATCTCCGCAGGCTGCGACAGTCGCAACACCGACAAATCCCCCGTCACCCGTTTCCAGGCCAGGCGTATGGCTTCGATGTCTGCGCTGCGTCTGGCGGTGTTTTCATGGAGGATCACGATGACTTTGGTACTCAACCGCTCTGGCTGGACAGCGCCTTTGTCACGCCACTGGCCATAAGCGTCGAATGCGGTGAAACCATCGGGAAAGCGTGGCGTGACCTCCTTGTCGAGAAATTCGCGCCAGCGGGCCGTATTCACTTGCGGTTGCGGGTCGTCCAGCGCGCCGACGGAAAAGTACAATTCGGTACGCAGCCATTGCGCTTGCGCCGGGCGGCTGCTGTCGCCGATCAGGGTCGAACTGGCCGGGTTGGTGGTATGGATGGGCAGAGCAGAGGAGGCGGTGCAGCCGGCCAGCAGCAATAACAGGCCTGGTAACAGGAGGCGTGCAGACATCGGGTAGTCCTTGGGGCATGCAGCAGCGGTCAGAGGAAGCCTCACTATAAAAAGCTTTTTGCATGGAATAAAATAATAAAAAAAGGGTTTTTACAACCGAAAGGAATAAGCCTGTTTGTCCTAAGTAGCACTCGCCGCGTGCAGGCTATTGAAATCAAAGGCTGTTAGAATGTTTATTTCTTTTTATTGTACGTATATACCTAAAAAGAATATCCATATTGCTGCTTTCGATGCTGTAGCGTCATTTTCAGATGCTAATACTGTTAAGAAGGCAACGCTAAAGTGCTGCCCAAACATTCCATAACAAAAAGCCCTGACGTTTGCGCGTCAGGGCTTTTTGTTTTATCGGTGCGACTCAGTCGATTACTGCTGCGCGGCGACCTGCAGTTCAGCGCGACGGCCAGGTATCGCGGCAATCAATTCTTGCGTGTAGGTGGCTTCAGGCCGTTCGAAAACGTCGCTGGCCGGACCTTGTTCAATGGTCTTGCCCTGCTTGAGCACCAGAACCTGGTGGGCAACGCTGGCGACGACTGCCAGGTCGTGGGACACCAATACGTAGGCGATGCCGGATTCGGATTGCAGTTCGACCAGCAAGTCAAGAATCTGCGCTTGCACCGACACGTCCAGGGCGGAAACCGGCTCATCGAGCAGCAGCAGATCCGGTTGCAGGGCCAGCGCTCTGGCAATCGCTACGCGCTGACGCTGGCCACCGGAAAGCTCACGGGGCAGCCGGTCCAGATACGCCACGGGCAAGTGCACTCGCTCAATCAATTGGCGCGCGGCCTGCTCCAGTTCACGGCCTTTGAGCAGGCCGAACGAGACCAGTGGCTCGACGATGCTTTCGAATAGCGTGAAGCGCGGATCAAGTGCCGCGAACGGGTTTTGCTGTACCAGCTGGATGCGTCGCCGTAGCGGTCTGAACTCGCGCCAGCCCAGGTCGGTGACATCCTGGCCGTCCAGCAAAACTCGCCCTTGCGTGGGTTTTTCCAGGCCCAGCGCAATGCGCAGCGCAGTACTTTTGCCAGAACCGGACTCGCCGACGATGGCCAGGGTCTGGCCGGGATAAACCTTGAAGTTGACGTCCTGCAATGCCTGGAAGTCTGTGTCTTCACCTTTCACGTAGGGCAGGCGATAGGTCTTGCCGATGTTGCTCAGGGTCAGCAGAGGTGTGTCGCTGCTCGATACCGGGCGCACTGTTGCCGGGCTCTTGCGCTGGCCGAAAGCCGGTGCTGCCGCGATCAGTGCGCGCGTATAGGTATGGCGAGGCGTGATGATTATCTGTTGCGGCGGGCCTTGTTCGACCAACTCGCCCTTGTTCATCACCAGCACACGGTCAGCACGATCGGCAGCCACGCCGAGATCGTGGGTAATGATCAGCAGGGAAATGCCGCGCTCGGCCACCAGGTGTTGCAGGTGATCAAGGATCTTGCGCTGCACTGTCACGTCCAGAGCACTGGTGGGCTCATCGGCGATGATCAGGCGAGGATTGCCCGCCAACGCGATGGCGATCAGCACGCGCTGGCGCATGCCACCGGACAGTTCGTGCGGATACTGGCGGGCGCGCAATACCGGCTTGTCCAGACCGACCTGTTGCAGCAACTCCAGCACATCGGCATCCACCGCCAAGTAACGCCGGCCGTGGGCCTGAATCAGTGCTTCGGCAATTTGCCGGCCGATGCGCAGGGTAGGGTTGAGGCCGACCATCGGGTCTTGCGGCACCAGACCGATCACGCTGCCGCGAACCCGACGTTTTTCTCGCTCGGAGGCGTGGCTCAGGTCGTGACCGTCGACGTGCAGCTCGCCGCCGGTGATGGTCGCGTTATCCGGCAACAGGCCGAGTATGGCGTTGGCCAGGGTCGACTTGCCGGACCCGGATTCACCGACAATTGCCACGGTTTCGCCCCTGGCCACCTGAAACGAGACGCCGCGCACGGCCTGGTTGGTCTGGCCGTCGAAACGGTAGGCGACACTCAGATGACGAATGTCGATCAGTTGAGCGGTATCGGTCATCGTTGAGTCTCTTCCAGAGTGCGGGCGATGTGGTTGAAGCTGAACACCACGCCGACCACGAACAGGCCCGGCAGCAGCGACACCCAGGGCGCGGTCATCAGGAAGTGACGACCGTTGGCGATCAGCGTGCCCCATTCGGCAGCCGGTGGCTCGGCACCGAAGCCGAGGAAACTCAGCCCGGCAGTCGCCAGAATCGCTGCACCGAAATCCAGCGTGGCAAGCACCGCCACTGGGCCCCAGGCGTTGGGCAGAATGTGGCGCAGCAGAGTTCGGGTCCAGCTGGCACCGCCCAGACGCGCCGCTTCGACGTAAGGCAGGGTCTTGACCCGCAGCACTTCGGCGCGGGTGGTACGGGCGAAGCCGGGGATGATTCCTACACCCACCGCGATGGCCACCGGAATGGTGCCGAAACCGATGGCGGTGACAATCGCCAGCGCCAGTAACAGGCCGGGCAGGGCCAGTAATACATCGATCAGGCGCATGATTACCGCATCGATGCGCCCGCCTGCAAAACCGGAAATCACCCCCAGGCTCAGGCCACCGGCCATGGCGATGCCCACCGCCAGCAATGCGGCTTGTACCGACAGGCTCGATCCGTGTACCACGCGGGTGTAGAGATCACGGCCCAGTTCGTCGGTGCCGAACCAGTGCGCGGCATTTGGCGCGGTGAGCTTGTCGCTGGGCGAGGTGGCGTAAGGCGCGTAGCTGCTCAGCAGGTTGGGTGCCAGCGCGGCCAGTAATGCAAAGGCGACCATTGCCACCGCGAGCAGAAACCCCGGACGACGCAGCAGAGGCTTGGCGGCCTCTACGGCGCGACTCAGGTTGCTACGCCGCCGCCATTGCGCGGCGGGGGCGGTTTTGCCGGAAAGGCTTTGACTGGAATCAACAAGGCGGGTCAGGCGCGCAAGGCGGTTGTCGAAGATAGTCATGGCGTCAGGAGACCTTTGGCGTGTGGGCGATGCGCGGATCCAGCGCGGGGTACAGCAGGTCAACGATCAGATTGACCACGACGAAAGCAGCTGCCGAGACCGCAACGATGGCCAGCACCACCGGAATGTCCTGGCGCAGCACGGCCTCCTGGGCAAGTCGACCGACCCCTGATCGGGCAAAAATGGTTTCCACCAGCACGGCACCGGACACGGTGTTGCCCACTTGCAGACCGATCAGCGTCAACAGCGGCAAGGCAGCGTTCTTGAACGCATGGCGGGCCTGAACCTGGGCGCGAGTGAGGCCCTTGGCGTAGGCGGTAATGATGTAGGGCTCTTTCCAGACGCCCTGAAAGCCGCGTTGTAAAACCTGCGCGTACACTGCAGCACTGGGGATCGCCAGTGTGACAGCGGGCAATATCAAGCTGGAAAAGCCCTGATTGCCGGTCGCTGGAAACCAGCCAAGGCTGAATGCGAACAGCTGAATAAACAACAGGCCCATCCAGAATACCGGTACTGAAAAACCCAGCGACGGCAGCCGGGACAAGACGACCTTCAACGGCTGCCAGCGCACGTAGGCGGTGAGGTAAGCCAGTCCGACGCCACCGATCAGCGACAGAACAATGGCCAGCCCGGCCAGGCTCAGGGTTTGCGGCAGACGTTCAACCAGCAGTTTCGAAACCGGACGATTGAGTGTCAGCGAATTGCCGAAGTCACCCTGGACAGCGCCCCACAGCAAATCGACGTATTGCTCGAATACGCCTCGGTCCAGCCCGTAATAGAGCTTGGCTTGCGCCAGGTCCTGCGCGGACAGGGAGTCGATTTCGACACCCGAGGCGCTGAGCATGATCGACAAGGTATCGCCGGGCAGCAGATACAGAATGAAGTAGGTGATGCTGTAAGCACCCCAGAGTACCAGCAGCGCCTGGGCGATCCGGCTGAGGATATAACGGCTCATGGCGCTGCGATCTCGATATCGTTGAACAGCGCAAAGCCTTCCGCCGTCCAGTGGAAGTTACGCACGTTTTTCGCCGTGGCGGCTTGCCAGACCCGCTCGTAGACCGGGAATGCCGAACCTTCATCGATCAGCAGGTCCTGCAGGTCGCCATAGGCTTTTGCGCGTTGTTCGCTGCGCGTTGCGGTCAGCCCGGCGTCAAACAGTTCCAGGGCTTTGGGCAGTGTTTGCGGTGCGTAAAGATTGGTCGCCAATGTCGAGCTGTTGGCGCTGCGCGGGTCGATGATGGTCTGCAGGATGATCGGGTCGGCGCGGGTCATGTAGGTGGACGTCAGGTCATAATTGCCTGCCGCATTGGCAGCGGCCCATTCGGCGGTGGTCACCACGTTGAGCTTGAGCTCGATGCCGACCTTGCGCAGCTGATCCTGAATCAGCACATCGCCAGCGGTTTCAGCGGGGGACAGGTTGTAGGCCAGCTTCAGTCGTTTGCCGTCCTTGTACCGATAGCCGTCGGCGTTCTTCTGCCAGCCAGCCTCGTCGAGCAAGCGCTCGGCACCTTCTGGGTCATAGGCCAGTCTGTCGGCCTGATTCTTGTAAAACGGCGTGGTGACGTCGTAGATACCCGACACCACCGGAAATTGCGGGTTGTAAACAGTGGCGGCGTAGGTCTTGCGGTCGATGGCTTTTTGTAGCGCCAGACGCACATTGCGGTCAGCGAGGATGCGATTGCCGCGCGTGTTGGGGTACATGTTCAGGGCCGGCCCTGGCAGCGAGCGGCTCTGGATGGTCGCGCCCCTGGATTTGAACAGGTTCAGGTCCACTTCGGAAAACGGGTTGCGTGGCCAGAGGATGTCGACCTGGCCCTGAACGAACTGGCCGTTGCGCACGCTCTCTTCTGGAACGTAACTGACCTCGACCGCATCCAGATGCGCCTCGCCCCGGTTCTGCGCATTGGCCGATGGCCATGCATAGCCCTTGCGTTTGATCAGGCGCAAACCGCTTTCAGGGGTGTAGCGCTCCAGCACGAATGGCCCGGTGCCGATGATTGCACCCAGCGAGCGTTCCTTGACGCTGAGTGTGTAGGACTCCGGGGCGAGAATGGCGAGGTTGGTGGTGGAGGTGGCTTGCAGAAAGCCCGCATTTGGCGTGGCCAGCACCAGTTTGACAGTGAAATCGTCCACGACTTCGGCGTGGTCGTAACCCTTCAGGTAGGTCGCGCCAAAGGTTGCAGGTAGTTGCGCGGCAAACGCTTTATTGCTGTCGTAGGCGGTCTTCACGGCCTGTGCGTCGAAGCGCGTGCCATTGCTGAACGTCACATCCTTGCGCAAGTGGAAGGTGTACTCCAGCGCGTTTTCACTGACGTCCCAGCGTTCTGCCAGCCAGGGAATGATAGTGCCGGTCTGTGGGTTCTGATCGGTCAGCGACTCGGCGACGTTACGCAGCACCACTCGGTGCTCCAGCCAATACACCTGGAACGGATCCAGGCTGACCAGCGTGGTGTTGTCTCTGAAGAAAGCGACTTTGAGCGTCTTGCTTGCCTGGCCTTCTTGCCCAGAGGGCGAGCAGCCGAGCAGGGTGAGGGCAGTAATGACGGCGAATAACAGGCGTGCAAGAAGAGGGCGCACGGTCATCGCGCTGTCCTCCGATATACGAATCTGTAGGCGAAAGTCGAAGGTTGAGTACGGTGCATGGAAAAGTCCTCTTCAAGTCGAGCGCAGCGATCCGGCTGGTTTTAAGACCGTATTCTTATGTAAGGAGGCTGTAAAAGTATTTTTTCTTATAAGCTAATATAGGTTTTTATGATTTATTTGATAATTTATTATGCTTTATAGGTATTTTATGGTGCTTGGTTAATGTCTGCGGTGTAGGTTCGCAGCGATTCCAGGGAGAAGCGGGGTGGAACCTGTTCTTTCCTGATCGCCACACATTGCTGATTTTGCGGGTGAGTCAGCCCGCAGCCAGAAAACCGCGGAGGATTAGCATATGGTGGGTATCAATAGAGCGGGGCCATCGGGCGCTTATATTACCGGGCACACAGACCCCGAGCCTGCATCAGGGCGCGCACGCGAATCCAGCAGCGGCGCCAGCTCTTCGAACAGTCTGCAGGTGCCGCCGCCCCCTTCAGAGGCTTCCGCCTCGCAGGCGCGAGATCGGCGTGAGAGGCTTTTGCGGTCCAGACCGCTGTCGCGCGAAACCAGGGAGTGGCTGGAGCAGGGCATGCCGCCAACGGCGGAGGCTGAAGTGCGTAGCAGACCGCATGGGTCTGCCGATGCCGCAGCACCGCATGCACCTGCCGAGACAAGACCCAGGCCGCAGCACGCAGGGGTGACGGCACACGCCAATAGCATCGTTCAGCAATTGGTCAGCGCGGGCGCTGATCTTGCCCATACTCGTACCACGCTGCGCAATATCATGAGAGGCGAAGAGATGGCTCTGTCTAGAGCCGAACAGAGTATTTTGCGCGAGCATTTCCCTAACATGATTGCGACTGGAATCAACCCCCATTCAGAGCTCGCTATCGAGCTCCGTCATGCGCTCCGTAGAGCGGATCGCCAACAGGCGGCGTCAACTCCAGCAAGGACACCGACGCGGCCCCCGGCGGCCCGTACCCCTACGCAATCATCATCGAGTAGCAGCCAGCGTTCATTATTTGGGCGGTTCGCCCGGCTGATGACGCCTGATCAGAGACGTTCGTCAAACGCATCGACCTCTCAGACACCGGTAGACAGAAGCCCGCCACGCGTCAATCAGGTACCCATACGCCCCGACAGGGCTGCGATGCGTAATCGTGGCAATAACCAGGCCGCCGCAGCCTTGCAGGGATTGGTTCAACAAGGGGTCAATCTGGAAGACCTGCGCACGGCGCTTGAAAGACATCTATTGCGGCACCAACCGATCCCCTTGGATATAGCGTACGCGTTGCAGAGCGTGGGCATTCCCCCAAGTGTTGACACGGCTGAGAGCCTTGTGGAAAGCCCGCTGATGGATTTGAGTGTTGCGCTGCACCGCGTGCTTGGGCCACGTCCCGTTAGTGCTCCGCCTCGCCCAGCCGTTCCGGTGCATCCTCCAGCTGCCTCCAGGCGACCAGATGGCGCGCGTTCCAGCGCATTGCGGGTAATTCCGGAGCGGGAGGATTATGAAAATAATGTGGCTTACGGAATGCGCTTGCTTAACCTGAACCCGGGGGTTGGAGTAAGGAGGGTTGTTGCAGCCTTTATAACCGATCCGGCGGACCGGCCGGCAGTTGTGGACGATATCCGCGCAGCCCGGGACCCTATAACCTCGCAATTCAATCAACTGCGTACGGTCTCCAAGGCCGTTGTTGAATCCCAAAATCCGCCCTTCAGGGACGCGGAACACCATCACCCGGACGATGCGACCCATTGCCTTTTTGGTGAACCATTGTCGCTGGAAAATTCTCGTCAGCAGGTGATCGGCCTGGCGGGGAATCCGACGGACACGTCGGAGCTTTACAGTCAGCAGGGAAATAAGGACCTGGTGTTCATGGATATGAAAAAACTTGCCCAATTCCTCGCAGGCAAGCCTGAGCATCCGATGAACAGACAACCGCTTGACGCCAGAACCATCGCTAACTACGCGTTTAGAATCGTGCCCTGATCACGCAGCCCCTGTAGGTCTGATTGCAGTGGATGGTTTGCGAACCGGCTTGACGCCGGTTCGTTCGTTTACAAGGTGGCTCCCGCCGCGCCTGCCTTGCTCTTGAGCGCTGCTTCAAGGCGGTCAATGAACAGGCGCACCCTGTGAGGAACGCGCTGGCGTGTTGGCAGCACTGCCGTGACAGACAGCTGTTCGGGCATGGCATCTTCGAAGTCCACCTGCTGAAGGCTGCCTTCGTTGATTTCCTGTCGGACATCCCAATAGGTCAGCATGGCCAGTCCCATACCTTGTTTACATGCCGTGCGCACGGCCTCGACGCTGTTGGCAGAGAAGGGGCCCTGAGCGCGAATGGTGATGGGCTCGCCGTTTCTTGTGAACGGCCACCAGGGCATTGCGTGCAAGGCAATGCACGGGTGGTGTCTGAGTTCCTCCAGTAGCGCTGGTTTGCCGTGCCTCGCCAGGTAGTCTGGGCTTACACACACCACCCGTGGGTTGGGCGCCAGCGACCTGGCTACCAGTGCCGAGTCGCGTATCGTGGCAATCCGGATGGCGACATCGATTCCCAGTCCGGCGATGTCGACAATGCTGTCCGACAGCGTCAGGTCGATACTCAGTGCCGGGTTTTCCAGCATCAATGCGGGCAGCAACGGCATGATGACTGTCTGACCAAACACACTCGGCGCCGTAACCCGCAAAACGCCACTGGCAGAGCCTGCATCAGCCTTCAGCGTGGTGCGGGCGGCCTCGCTTGCTTCCAGTATGGTTTTGGCATGAGGCAGAAAAACTTCGCCCTCTGGCGTCAGTGATACCGAGCGGGTTGTACGGTGAAACAGCCTGACGCCCAGGTCGTTTTCCAGCGCAGCCAGACGTCTGGAGATTGCCATCGGTGACAACCCGAGTCGACGCGCCGCTTCCGACAGGCTTCTGCTGGAAGCAATGGCGGCGAACACCTCTATATCAGATATTTGCACGGATTATATCCATTTTCGTTAAAGCGCCTTATCTGCACGGCCGGGTTCCAATGGTCTTCGCCAGCCCTTACCGTTGCTACAGGTTCTGTCCATGACTGCGGGCAATTCGCAGGCGATCTGCACAGTGAGGGTTTGAAGTATGAGCGAGATAAACAAACACGTTACAGCCCCGTTCGACATGGGTCATCTCAAACTTAAGAACAGGTTTGCGGTGGCACCCATGACACGCGTGAGCGCGGACGAGCAGGGCAGTGCAACGCAGAACATGACGCGCTATTACGAGCGGTTCGCCAAGGGTGGTTTTGGCCTGATCATCACCGAGGGCAACTATACAGATCGCAGTTCTTCCCAAGGCTACCGCTTCCAGCCCGGGCTCACCGATGACGAGCAGGCTCAGGCATGGCGTGCCACGACCAATGCTGTGCACCGGCATGGCAGTGTCATGATTGCGCAGCTCATGCACGCAGGCGCACTCAGCCAGGCCAATCGCTTCGTCAGCGAGTCGGCGGGCCCTTCGGCCATTCGTCCCAAGGGCGAACAGATGGCGTTCTATTACGGCGCGGGCAGCTATCGAATTCCGCGAGCCATGAGCGACAAGGATATCGCCGAGGCCATCGACGGGTTCGCCCGTGCCACGCAGCTGGCTTTAGGCACTGCGGGTTTTGACGGTGTCGAGATTCACGGCGCAAATGGTTACTTGCTGGACCAGTTTCTGACCGATTACAGCAATCAACGCACCGATCAATGGGGCGGTGAGGTCGTACAGCGTCTGCGGCTGACGCTTGAGGTCATCGCCGCGGTGAAAAAGGTCGCCGGGCAGGCACCGGTGGGTGTGCGTCTTTCACAAGGCAAGGTCAACGACTTTCAACATAAATGGGCGGGGGGCGGGCGCGATGCCGAAGTCATTTTCGCTACGCTGGCCAGTGCCGGCGTCGATTACATCCATGTAACCGAACACGAAGCATGGCAGCCGGCCTTTGCCCAAGGTAAAGCCAGCCTGGTCGAACTGGCCCGACGCTACGCGCCAGGCGTTGCGCTGATCGCCAATGGCGGCCTGCACGACCCGGAAAAAGCCGACCAGGTGCTTCATCAGGGGGCGGACATCATCGCGGTGGGCAAGGGCGCGCTGGCCAATCCGGACCTGCCACAGCTGTTGCGTCAGGGCAAGCCACTCCGCGACTTCGATCCAGCCATTCTCGGGCCGATTGCCAACATCAAGGACAGCGAGCTGGCATTCAACGGGATGAATTGAACAGGTTTTCATAGGTGGGCTCGCTTCCGGTTCCAATCCTGCATTACCTTTGACTCTATCCTCCCTGGGGGGATAGAGTGCCGGTCTGAATTGTCCAGGCCAGAGCTCAAGCCATGAGTGAATACGACCACCCCCACGGCCTACGCACCTGTCCCACACAGCTGTTATAAAGCGCCTGAAACGGGCCGACGGCCATTTGCGCAGCATCATCACCATGATCGAAGAAGGGCGCGAGTGTGTGGATATCGCCCAGCAGCTGCACGCGGTCGAGAAAGCGGTGTGCCAGGCCAAGCGTACGTTGATTCAGGATCATATCGATCACTGCCTTTAAGACACGCTCGGTTCAATTGCCAGGGGCGCGCGCACCACTGGAAGCCTTCAAGCAAATCACCAAATACCTCTAGGTCTCACATGCCCAACTTCGTCGAGCTGTTGCAGCAAGGGGGTTCGCACGCCTGGCTGTATTTCCCCAGTGCCATTCTGCTGGGAGCGTTGCACGGGCTGGAGCCCGGGCATTCAAAAACCATGATGGCGGCGTTCATTGTGGCCATTCGTGGCTCTGTGAAACAGGCCGTGATGCTCGGCGTCGCCGCTACCGTTTCGCACACCGCTGTCGTCTGGCTGGTGGCAATCGGCGGGATGTATCTGGGCCAGGGGCTGGATGCTGAAACCACGGAACCTTACTTCCAGCTCGGGTCATCTGCCGTGATCATCGCCATTGCATTGTGGATGCTATGGCGCACCTGGCGTGGCGAGCAGTTGTACAAGGTCGAAAGTGCCAGGCTCAGTCACGGGCATACAGGCCATGGCCATGAGCACGACGTGGACTCCCATGAGCACGAGCATGACCGCTATCACAAAAATAATTTGTGCATTTTTAAAATATATATTGATTTTTATTGGTATCGCCCGGCCTTAGCATGAGTGGAACTTGAATAAGTCGCCGGACAGCGAGCACGCTGCCCGCTTTCACACGCCACCAAGAGCTGAAATCGGAGTCCTGATGAGTCTTTCTCCTTTCCACCTTGCAATCCCGGTTTATGACCTGGCCGCGACACGTGCCTTCTACGGTGAAGTGTTCGGTCTTTCCGAAGGGCGCTCCAGCGATCAGTGGGTCGACTTCGATTTCTACGGGCACCAGTTGGTGATTCATGAACACCCGAAAACCGCCTCTCAAGAGAGTGTGCACAGCAACCCGGTAGACGGTCACGACGTTCCGGTTCCGCACTTCGGCATCATTCTGGAATGGGCTCAGTGGGAAGCTCTGGCCGAGCGCTTGAAATCCTTCGGCACCGAGTTCGTCATCGAACCCTACATTCGATTCAAGGGGCAGGTGGGTGAGCAGGCCACCATGTTCCTGTTCGATCCCTGCGGTAATGCGCTTGAGTTCAAGGCGTTCAAAGACATGAGTCAGCTGTTCGCAAAATAGTAAAAAGCCTGGCGCACACTATGTTGCGCCAGGCCTGCTAGAGCGGGCGCAGCGCTAACGAGTCAGAGCGTGTTCGTTGATCAGTTGGACCAGCGCGGTTACCGGTTCGGTCAGGCTGCGGCGAGCGCGATGTACCAGCCCGATATCGCGATGGAACGTATGCTCTTTCAAGTCGATAGAGCGCACACCGGCGTGCCATCTCTGCAGGGTTGCCGTTTCCGGAACCAATGCGACGCCGACGCCGTTGGCGACCAGTTTCATAATCGCATCCAGTTCATCGAGCTCGCAGACTTCGCGCAGCGAGACATGGGTCTGGCGCAGGAACCTATCGACCTGTCGGCCACCAAATGACGATCGATCGTAACGAATGAATGGATGAGCCGAAATCAGTTCGGCCCAGTCATCCCCCTGCATGTCAGCAGGCACGATAAGGCGATAGGGTTCACGGACCAGCGTTGTCCAGCGCAAGTCGCTTTGCAGTGAGAAGGGCGGACGGATGATCGCTGCCATGTCGATCTCGCCAGCGTCCACCTGATTGACCAGGTCCATGGACAGGCCGGGAATGACGCGCGTCCTGCACGCGGAGAATTGCTGATGAAACCGAGCCAGCGCTTCCGGCAGAAAGGAGCGTTGTACAGAGGCAATTGCGCCGATGGTCACCAGCACGCTCGCGGGTAGCCCTACTGTCGTAGTGCCAAGGCTGCTGAACTGGCGCACCAGATCCTGACCTTGTAACAACACCTGCTGCCCCATGCGGTTGAGCTGGGCTGAACGTCCTTTTCGGTCGAACAGCTCGACGCCCAGTTCAGCTTCAAGGCGCTGCATCTGCGCACTGACAGCGGCCTGGGTGAGCCCGATCTTGCTGCCCGCCGCAGCGAACGTGCCTTCTCTTGCCACGGCGATAAACGTTTTCAGTTCTTTGATCATGGGCAAAGAATAATTGTATTTTTGCTAAAAATGCATTTGTTTATTTTGTTGTTGGCGGGTTGTCGCCGCTTCAGCGTCATAGGCGCCCGGGCGCTGCCTCAGACAAAAGGTACTCTTTCCTGGAACCAGGCAACGGCCTGGTTTTTGAATGCTTCGGCGGGCGGCGTTAACGGATAGCGCTGATCGTAGGCCAGTACGATGCGCTGAGTGGGCAGCGTTTCGCGTATCGGGCGACACACCAAGGGCTGACCGTCGTAGCTGCGGTCGCCGAAGGGCCTGGTATAGGTCAGGGAAACACCGAATCCGTTGGCGACGAGGCTGCGCTGAAACTCGAAGCTGTGGGTGCGCTGGAGGCTTTGAGGCGACAGTCCATGCATGTTGAACAGGTCCAGCACGTGCTGCCAGCTGTGGACCTGATCAGTAACTACCAGATTGCCTTCACTGAGTGCGTGCAGACTGACATCGGGCTCGTTTGCCAATGGGTGATCAGCCGCCAGCAGGGCATGGGCAGTCAGTTGACGCAACTCGACACACGCCATGTTTGCCGGCAGCCCCAGGTCGTAGGTCAGCGCCAGTTCCAGAGTACCTTCGGCGAGGCGCTTGCCCAGATAGTCGAAGCCGCCTTCGCGCATGTCGACCCTCACTCGCGGATGTTCCTGTTGCAGGCGCCTGAGGATCTGCGGCAGGCAATAGGGTGCCAGGTCCTCGTAACAACCCAGTACCAGCTCTCCGGAAAAGTCGTTGTTGTCGCTGCCGATGTCTGAAAACGTCCGGGCTTCGGCCAGAACCCGCCTGGCCTGGGCCATCACTGTGCGCCCGAAAGGCGTAAGCGATACGCCCAGTCCGCGTTGACGAACAAACAGCGGCTGACCAAAAAGCTGCTCGAGTTCGGTAATCGCCGTTGAAATTGACGGTTGGGAAACATGCAGCTCTTCGGCCGCCAACGTGAGATTGCCGTGTTTGGCGGCAGCGAGCGCATAACGGAGTTGTCGCAGACTGAACTTCATAAGAATTTCTTGGGTGATAAATCAATACATATTATTTTATCTTCGCTGAGTGTCATGAAATATTTGCCCCTTGCCCACATTTATTCTTCTCCGAGGGAGTTTCAGGTCATGACACAACATTCGTTTGCCCTCACGACAGAAGACATTGAGGCCTTTCAGCGCGATGGCGCAATTTGCCTGCGCGGCGTTTTCCGCGACTGGATCGGCACCATTGCCGACGGAATCGAGCGTAACCTCGCCGAGCCGGGTGCTTACGCCAGCCGTTACGTCGAGAAGGATGACAAACCGGGCGGCTTTTTCGACGACTATTGCAACTGGCAGCGGATTCCAGAGTTTCGCGCCATGGTCGAGGATTCACCGGCAGCGTCTGTCGCGGCTGCCGTGATGCGCTCCAGATCGGCACAGTTTTTTCATGATCATGTTCTGGTCAAGGAACCCGGCGCGCATAAGGCCACGCCATGGCACCAGGACATCCCTTACTATTTTGTCGAAGGTAGCCAGAACGTGAGCTTCTGGATCCCCGTGGACCCGGTGCGCGAGTCGACGCTGCGGCTGCTTGCCGGCTCACACCGTTGGGAGAAGGGCATAAAACCGGTGCACTGGGCCGATCAAAGCGATTTCTACAAAGATGCTGGCGGGTACCGCGACGCGCCGGATCCAGATACTGATACCGAGCAAGGCCTGCAGGTACTGGAGTGGGAGATGCAGCCGGGCGACGCGGTGCTGTTCGATTTCCGTACCGTGCATGGTGCTAAAGGCAATGCGTCGGCTCAGCGCCGTCGTGTCTTGTCGCTGCGCTGGCTTGGCGACGATATACGTTACTTCGAGCGTCCAGGACGGACCTCTCCACCGTATCCAGGGCATGCGATGCAGACCGGTCAGAGACTGCGCGAAGATTGGTTCCCGACGATACATCAAGGAGCTTGAGTTTCATGTAGATGAAACAGGTTCGCCACTGATGTGACGAGCATTTGCACTGCCATAACTCTGTTCACTGTGTTGGAGCGTGCGATTGTGAAGATCAGAAAAAACCTTACCGCCACACTGATTGCTCTCGGGCTGTTTGCCGGCAGTGCTGCAAGCCAGGCCGCCGGTTGGTGCGAGTCGGGTAAACCGGTCAAATTTGCCGGGCTCAATTGGGAAAGCGGCATGTTGCTCACCGACATACTGCAGATATTGCTCAAGGACGGCTATGGCTGTGCGATCGATACATTGCCAGGCAACTCCATCACCATGGAAAGCGCCTTGAGCAATAACGACATTCAGGTACTGGCGGAGGAGTGGGTCGGGCGAAGCGAGGTCTGGAACAAGGCGGCGGCCAGTGGGAAGGTAGTCGGTGTGGGGGCACCGATTATCGGGGCCACCGAAGGTTGGTATGTGCCACGTTATCTGGTCGAAGGCGATGCCAAACGCAACCTCAAGCCCAAGGCTCCCGATCTGAAGAAGATCGCCGACCTGACCCAGTACGTGGCGCTCTTCAAGGACCCGGAAGAACCGGACAAAGGCCGTTTCTACAATTGCCCGGCGGGCTGGACCTGCGAGTTGGAAAACAGCGAGATGCTTAAGAGCTATGGCCTGGAAGCCAGTTATACCAACTTCCGCCCGGGTACAGGCCCGGCGTTGGATGCTGCCGTTTTGTCGAGCTACAAGCGGGGCGAGCCCATTCTTTTCTACTACTGGGCGCCGACGCCGTTAATGGGACAAGTCGATCTGTTAAAGCTGGAAGAAAAGCCGGGCGTCGATAAGAAAATCAGCATTCAGGTAGGGCTTTCCAATGTCTTTCACGAGCAGGCGTCGGAATTGGTAGCCGTTCTGGAAAAGGTCAATCTGCCGATCGACCTGTTAAACCAGAACCTGGCCCGCATGAGCAAGGAGCGTATCGATTCACCCAAGCTGGCGAAGATATTCTTCAAGGAGCACCCGGAAATCTGGCACACCTGGGTCAGTGACGCTGCTGCCAAAAAGATCGAAGCAACGCTTTAAAGGCAAGAAAGGGCATGGATGCCCTTTCTCTTATCGCCGCTGGAGTGCTTGCGTACGCCACCAGCGACCTGGCCGGGCTATTGGTCAGTCTGCCTAATCGATGATATCGGCCACACCCTGATCCTCCCCGAGAAATCCGCCGCTCTGGTGCTGCCACAGCCGCGCATAGGTTCCGTTCTTGCCGAGCAGTTCGGAGTGGGTGCCTTGTTCGATGATGCGACCGTCGTCCATGACAATCAGCCGGTCCATGGCTGCGATGGTAGACAGGCGATGGGCGATGGCGATCACAGTCTTGCCTTTCATCATTTCATCGAGGCTTTCCTGAATAGCCACTTCGACTTCCGAATCCAGCGCGCTGGTGGCCTCGTCCAGCAGCAGGATCGGCGCGTTCTTGAGCATCACCCGGGCAATCGCGACACGTTGACGCTGACCGCCCGACAGCTTGATGCCACGCTCACCCACCAGAGTGTCGTAGCCGCTATTGCCTTGCTTGTCGCTCAGTTGGCTGATGAACCCATCGGCCTGGGCACTGGCCGCCGCGCTGTGGATTTGCGCATCAGTCGCGTCGGGACGGCCATAGGCGATGTTGTCGCGAATGGAACGGTGCAGCAGGGACGTGTCCTGAGTGACCATGCCGATGGCGCTACGCAGGCTGTCTTGAGTGACATGCGCAATATTTTGCCCGTCGATACTGATCGCTCCTTCGTCCACGTCATAAAAGCGCAGCAGCAGGTTGATGAGCGTGGACTTCCCGGCGCCGGAGCGACCCACCAGGCCGATTTTTTCACCCGGCCGAATGCTCAGGTTCAGGGCATCGAGCACCTGACGTTCACCGTTGTAATTGAAACTCACATTATCAAAGGTTACCGCACCACCCGTGGTGACCAGCGCGGCTGCATCCGGCGCATCCTGAACCTTGGGGCCGCGGGTCAAGGTTTCCATACCGTCCTGTACGGTGCCAATGTTCTCGAACAGCGAGGTCATTTGCCACATGATCCAGTGCGACATGCCATTGACGCGCAACGCCATGGCGGTAATCGCTGCAACGGCACCGGTGCCAACCTGACCCTGGTGCCACAGCCACAGGGCATAACCACCTGCACCCATGATCAACGCAACGACCAATACCTGATTGACGATCTCGAACTGGCTGACCAGGCGCATCTGGCGAAAGCCGGTGAGCTTGAAGTCCTCCATTGCAGCACGTGCGAAGTGCGCCTCGCGTTTGGAGTGGGAGAACAGCTTCACAGTGGTGATGTTGGTGTAGGCATCCGAGATACGCCCGGTCATCGATGAGCGCGCGTTAGCCTGCTCCTGTCCGACTTTGCCCAGGCGAGGCACGAAATACAGCATGGCCAGACCGAACAGGGCGATCCAGGCAATGAAAGGCAGCATCAGCTTCAGGTCGAAGCCGCCGGCCAATGCAATGATCGCGATGAAGTACACCCCGATTCCGGGTGCGATTTCGATGAGGGTGAACAGCACCTCACGCACCGACAGGGCCGTCTGCATCACCTTGGTGGTGACACGGCCAGAGAATTCATCGGAGAAAAAAGAAAGGCTTTGGCGCAACATCAACCGATGGAAATCCCAGCGCAGCCGCAATGGCAGGTTGATCGCCAATACCTGGTGCTGCACCATCGTACGCAACGCCACCAGCCCGATGCTGGTCAGCAGTACCAGACCGATGCCCCACAGCACGCTACTTTCCTGCATGGCCGTCGCGTCGCCGGCCTTCCACGCCGACAGCAGGTCCACGACCTGTCCGAGGAAAGAAAACAGCCACGCTTCGTAAATCGATACGCCGGCACTCAATAGCGCAAGCGCCAGGATATAGCCACGAGCCCCCCGTGTGCAGGCCCAGAGAAACCGCACCAGACCGTCAGGAGGCGGCGGCACTTCGTCGGGCGGGAAGGGGTCGAGCCATTTTTCAAACGCGCGAAGCATGGTGGTCTCCGAAAGGATTTAGTGAAGATTCTGGCATTGGACGCCTGTGCACAATGCGTCGAGGCATTACCAGGGAATGCAGAGGTTTCTGAGCTTACGGGTCATTGGTCGTCGGCAACACTACGCAGGCTATCCCACAGTCCCATCATTTGAGTGACTGCAGCATCCAGTGTGGCATATGGAACACCGTCGCGAGCCAGTGTAGACAAGCCCAGAAGAAAACTGTCGAACGCAGCAGCGAGGGTCTCCGGTATCACCGTCGCGGGCAGCTCCCCTGCGGCAACGGCGCGGTGGATGCAGGCAACGATACCCGCACGATTCAGGTTCCGGGCTTTTGCGAGCGGTGCGGAAATAGCCTTGCTCTCTTCCGTGCAAGCGCTCATCAGGCCTAACGCCACCAGGCATCCCTTGGGATGATCGGGCTCGCACTGCATTTTTGCGGACCGGCGAAGGGTCAGTTCAATCGCCTCCCTGGGCGGCAGAGTGTTGTCAAACAGGCTGTCGGTAACCCGACCGTGGGTGGCGAGGTAGCGCTCCATCACCTCATTGAACAGCGCTTGTTTCGAGCCAAAAGCGGCGTAAAAGCTTGGCGCGGTAATGCCTCCGCCTATGTTCGCCTTCAATTGGCTCAAGGATGTCGCATCGTATCCATGCTCCCAGAACAAATGCAGCGCCTGATTGATTGCCACGTCACGGTCAAACGTGCGCGGACGTCCCATCTTTGCCATGCCAGGTCTCCTTCAGAATCATTTAAATACTAGTCGATACATAAGTCATTGACTACCTTGGATGTCCTGCCTATATTTGTATCGATCAGTATATTAGTGGAGAGATTCGAATGACGGCAGACGAGAAACAGTGCGAAAAACTTCCGCTCGGGGCATTGCTGGCTTTGGCGATGACAGGGTTCATTTGCATCGTGACCGAGACGTTGCCTGCGGGTTTGCTGCCCGAAATCGGCAGTGGCCTGGGAGTCTCGGCATCGTTTGCAGGGCAAATGGTGACTGTTTATGCGTTGGGCTCACTGCTGGCAGCCATTCCGCTGACCATCGCTACGCAGAGCTGGCGCCGCCGAACAGTCTTGTTGCTGACGATTGTCGGCTTCCTGATATTCAATTCCGTCACTGCGCTGTCTTCCAGCTACTGGCTGACCCTGATCGCGAGGTTTTTCGCTGGCGTCTCTGCGGGGCTGGCCTGGAGCCTTATCGCGGGTTACGCACGACGTATGGTCGTCCCGCAATTGCAGGGCCGCGCGCTGGCGGTCGCGATGGTAGGAACGCCCATCGCGTTGTCATTGGGCGTGCCTCTCGGAACCTGGCTGGGCGGGTTGATGGGCTGGCGCATGGCATTCGGGTTGATGTCCGGAATGACCCTGCTGTTGATCATCTGGGTGCTGATCAAAGTGCCGGATTACCCTGGCCAGTCCGCTTCACAGCGCATGGCATTGCGTCAGGTCTTTTTCACCCCAGGCGTACGCTCGGTACTGGGAGTGGTCTTCACCTGGATGCTGGCTCACAACATTCTTTATACCTACGTCGCGCCGTTTGTTTCCGAGGCCGGGTTGGCGAGTGACGTTGATTTGGTATTGCTGACATTTGGTGTCGCCGCGCTGGCAGGCATCTGGGTAACGGGACGGCTGGTTGATCGTCATTTACGCAAGACCGTGCTGGCCAGCCTCGCGAGCTTTGCGGCGGTTTCGGTGTTCCTGGGCCTGTTTTCTGGCTCGGCCCTGGCCATCTATGTAGGCGTATTTATCTGGGGCCTGACCTTTGGGGGTGCCGCCACGCTTCTGCAAACCGCGCTCGCCGACTCGGCAGGTGAGGGCGCTGATGTGGCGCTTTCGATGAATGTCGTTGTCTGGAACAGCGCTATTGCAGGCGGTGGGCTACTGGGCGGAGTGTTGCTTGGACAGTGGGGCGTGAGCTCGTTTACGTGGGTCTTGTTTGCATTGTTAGTGCTGAGCCTGGTTATTGCGCTGCGTGCGCGGGCTCATGGTTTTGCGAGAGGCGATCGGCTGATGGAGTAAATCGGTGCCAGTGGCTGGAGACAACCACTGGACTTGCTCTTCGCTCAACACATGGTCGTCGGCGAGGCGAGCGCCATGGCGTTATCGCATCGCCGGCCGATCGTCATTACGCAATGCTGTAAGCGTTGAATGCCTTGCCCTGTTGCAGGGCGGTGACGATGTTTTTACGGGTCACCGGCAGTTCGCTGCCTTCATTGTCGACGAAGGTTGTTTCCTGCAGTTCGGCGGTGTCGCCTTCGCCGACAAAGGTGAAACCAAGGAACTCGAGGGCTTCGCGGTCGACATTAAGGTTGGAACGCGGGGTGCGCAACGGCAGGCTGACACTCTGGCCATCCTTGCTGATGGTGTAGACCTCGGCTTCCTTTCGGGCACGCGTCGTTTTGCTCTTGGCGGTATTGGGGGTGCTGATCGCCTGATGCGTCTGGTTCAGCACCTTGAGCGCCAGGCCATATACCAGCTCCTGAAACGCCGGATCATTCTTGTAGCTGGACAGGATACGGCTGATCGGGAACTGCGTGCCAAGATCAGCCAGTGCTGCGCTGTCTGCTGCTTCGGCATCCTTGAGGCGCTTCAGTTGGCCCATCAGTTCGTAAGCTTTGTCGTCATCGTGCTCATCCTGCGCCAGGCGAATAGCTGCACGCAGCTCACGGATTTCTTCGCTTTCCTTGGCGGTCTGGAACGCATCAAGCACCATCTCGCTGATGGTCTTGGCCTGCGGCACGTGCTGGGAAAGACCAATTGCGCTTTCGTATTCCAGCTTGGAGGAGGTCAGGGCTTCGTTGGTCTGGGAATCAGGCATTGAATTTCACTATTTCAGGTTTGAGGCATTTCAGATGTGAGGCGCGAAAGGCTCAGGGCGTTTCGGGGGGCGTAATTTAGTGGAGCAACGCGAGGATGTCACGGGTCATTAGCCAGGAGGTGTGACTTGGCACCTTCAGCGACATTATTGGGCTTGTGGTGATTGGCTGACTCTGGGACACGCAATTGCACACTTTTTTACCCTCAGTCAGGTCCTTGGGCTCCTTTGACACGGAGCCGGATGCGCGAAAGGCGAAATGGTTTTGCGCATATGCAGTATCGAGACAGGCTATCTGATGGGTTGGCAGCGTTTGCCGGTCTCGATCCTCGGGGAATCGTGTTCACTCCCGCTTTTGTACTAACGAGGCGTCAAGGATAGCGTTGATGGTCGATGTCAAAAAAGACAAAGAGTTACTGAGAAAAATCATACGCGAAGAGTATGACAAGCCTGGTGCTGCTGCGAGGGCCAAAAAAATTGCTTTTCCCCTTCTTCCCAACAAACTGTTTAAGTTTCGGGGTATTACTAATGGTGCCCTTGATAATTTCGAAAGCGATACTTTGTTCTGCGCGAAGCCTAAAACTTTCAACGATCCCTTTGATTGTGGCTTGACCTTTAAAGTGCCTTGTGCGGAGATATTCAGTGGCCTGGAGTGAATCACGGCTAGCAATAGCGATACACAACACCTTGACAACGTGGTGAGTTTGCGCCGTAACAGTATTTTTCGTAGAGCACGTTGGCATTGACGGTAGAGCGAACGCATCACATTTGTCTGCTGATTTAGCGTAATGCGCTCGGGTTCGAAACTATGCAACGCGTGCCGCCCGCGTCAGGTTCGCTCGCAGACTTGGCGCTCCCGCAACGGGGCGAAGTGACGGGTGCGCCAGGCAACAAGCTGCTATACCAGCGCAGGTTTTCTGCCGCCCCAATCGACTGTCCAATTGAGAGTATGGTGGCTGAAAGCTAACCACCTGCAGAACCTAGCGCCATTCAAAAGCAGCAAGACGTTTCTCCAAGAATGCATCCATACCTTCTTTCTTGTCCCAGGTGGAGAAGCAAACCGCGCAAGCCTGGGCTTCTGCCTGCATACCCGATGTCACATCTGTATTCTCTACAACCGCGATGATGCGTTTGATCTGGGACAAGGCTATCGGCGCAAGTGTTGCGATTTGCATCGCCATGGCTTTTGCTTCTTTCATCAACTCGTCAGGTGCACACACTTGAGTGATCAGTCCTGATTCATAAGCACGTTGTGCGCTGAGGAATTGGCCGGTCAGTGTCATGTGCCGTGCGACGCCGCTCCCCACCACGCGTATCAAGCGTGGTATGCCGCCGCCTCCTGTCATGATTCCCAGCTTCGCTTCGGGAAATCCAAATCTTGCCGAATCCGAGGCGATTCGGATATCGCAGGCAAGCGCCAGCTCCAGGCCTCCACCGAGACACCAACCATTGACTGCGCAGATGACAGGTTGGGTCAAGGCTGAGATCCGATTGTTGAGGTGCAAAATACTTTCAGACAACGCCATCGATTCGGCACCGGTCATCGATGCCATGTCTCGAATATCCGAGCCTGCCGCGAATACCTTGGACCCAGCACCTGTCAGGATCACTGCACGTATGGATCGGTTTGACTCCAACTCTGTGACTAACGTCAGCAATTTTTCCCTGACTTCGGCACTCAATGCATTGGCGGCATCAGGCCTGTTGATAGTGATAGTCGCAACCGGTCCATCAATATTCAGGGTCACAACTTCAGTATTCTCAACGCTCTGAGGCTGTTTGTTTAAGGGCTGCTGAGTATCACTGAGGACCGTTTTCAGTCCAGCGAGCACGTCATTGTGCTGTCCAAGGCCTGGCACCACCGTCGGCTGCCCTCGGGACATAGTCGAGAAGTGGACCGGCTGTTCCGGAAGTCGCATCTCAAGTTCGCCGACATTCCCCTTACGAAACAGAGACCGCGCGACGGCCTGAGGTCCGTCCACGGCGTTGGCTACATCATCAATGGCAGCGCACGGAATTCCGGTTTTCTCCAACACCTGAACGATGCTGGCGACAGATCTCGATTGGCTCCATGCCTCAATGGCAGTTCGAAGCTCGGCTTCATTGATTCCCCGCAGTTCATCGCTCTGAAAGCGCGGATCCCGGGATAAGTCGGGGCGACCAATGATGAGAGCAAACTGTTCGAAAAGTTTGTTGTTTAAAACGGCGATAACGACATTCCCGTCGTGCGCTGCAAATGCACCGAATGGTGCGGAGAAGGGGTGACGGTTGCCTGTTCGAGTTGGAGCCTTGCCCGAGACCAGGTAGCTGGCCGCCGCAGTGGGCATGAGTGTGAGCAATGAGTCGAACATTGAAACGTCGATCTGACAGCCTTTTCCATTAGCGTTGCGTTGAACCACCGCCGCCAATATGGCCCAGGATGCGAATAATCCTGCAGTGAGGTCACCGAATGCCTCGCCGACAATCATGGGAGGGCCGTCCGCATCGCCGTTGATCGACATCAAGCCGGTCAACGCCTGGACGACCAAGTCGTAGGCGGGTTTTTCCTTGAAGGGGCTGTGTTGTCCAAAGCCGGAAATACTGGCGTAGATCAATTTCTCGTTCAATGAGCGCAGGGACTCATAGCCTATTCCCAGGCGATCGGCTACACCTGGACGAAAATTTTCCACGACGATGTCTGCAGTACTCGACAGTTGGCGTGCAGCGCTCAGGTCTTCGGGCTTTTTCAAGTCCAGAACAACGCTTTTTTTTCCTCGGTTCGCAAAAGCGAATAACGCACTTGATCCTTCTACAAAGGGCCCGACATGACGATAGTCGTCGCCCCCTGGTGACTCAATCTTGATGACCTCAGCCCCTAGATCGGCCAGCAACGCCGTGGAAAACGGTCCGGACAACACGCGGGTAAAATCGACAACTCTCAGGCCCGTGAGGGGGCCAGCGCTCGCCGAATCCTGAGTTTGGCTGGGTGATGCTGTGGTGGATGACATAGGAACCTCGGTCATTTTCTGAGCGTTTATGGATTGCGTGCGCGTCATTGAATGGGTGAATTTCACCTGGCTAATATAAACACGTCATGACAACCACATCAAACATGAAATGCCCTCCAAAGGCGGCTCGGGTGGCACTCAAGCCCGGCTTATGGCGCGCATGCGCCTGAATTCATTCGTGATAGGATTAAATCCTCTTTTAAAAGATGGGTGCCCCATTGCCTCTTCCTCTCTATCAACAAGTCAAGGCCTATGTACTGGACGGCATAGCAAGTGGGCGTTTCCGGTCCGGGGAGAAAATTCCCAGCGAAAATGAACTTGTCGCCGAGATGGGGGCTTCACGTTTAACGGTCAATCGTGCACTTCGTGAGCTGTCGGAGTCTGGCGTGCTGGATCGGATTCAGGGCGTGGGAACCTTTGTCGCTCCGCCGAGAGTCGCGTCTACCTTCATAAAGCTGCACAACATTGCCGACGACATCCGCAGTCGAGGACAGATCCTGACAATCAGGGTCCACAAGCTGGAACGGGTCAAGGCCAAGGCCAAAATCATGGCTGAGGTACCGTTGCTGCAGGGGGCAGGAGGGCAGGAATACTACTTTCATAGTCTATTGGTCTACTGCGCCGACGGCGTTCCGATTCAGCTGGAAGACCGGTATGTCTCGCCAAGCTTTGCGCCGCTTTACCTGGCTCAGGATTTCACCAGGCAATCGACGACTGATTACCTTCAGTCCATTGCGATGCCGACCAAGTCTGAGCACGAAATCCAGGCTGCGTTGCCGAGCGGGGTGGAGTCGACACTACTCGAGTTGGCAGGCCCTGAAGCGTTTCTGATACTGACGCGCAAAACGTGGGTCAATGATGCGATGACTTCTTTCACCCGGTTTGTACACCCAGGATCTCGACAACGATTTGTGGGCACAGCTCTGCTGAACGGGGCCCAGACTTAAGAGGCGGCACCAAACATTGCGCCGACATCTCTGCGTCCCACCGATCTGTAGTTCTACGGATTGCAAAAACCGGCCACCGAGCCGGTTTTTTATTGCCTGAACATTTTCGGGAGTGATCTGTGCGATCAAATCTTGCCTCGAAAAACTATCGACAGCGCCTACAGATCTAGATAGTGTAAACATGTCATGACAACTAGAGGCGGCGAAAAATCTCTCTCACGTTCGTTTTGGTCCGTGGCGAGTTGGCTCGGAGCTTGCTAGTAACTCTACATGACATGTAATGACATCCTAATTCGTTGAGGAGTGCACCAAATGAGGATCGGATTTATCGGCGCGGGCGTAATGGGTGCTCCCATGGTGCGGCGATTGCTGGACGCAGGTCATCAGGTCCGCGTCTGGAACCGGACGCCCGCGAAGGCCGAAGCGCTGGCGACGCATGGCGCGCAGGCGGTTAAAACACTGGCAGACGTGGCGACCGATGTGCAATTGCTGATTTCAGTCATCGAGAATGGTGCAGCGGTACGCGAAGTACTTTTCGCGCCAGAGTTGCTTGATCAGTTGGCCGAGGGTCAAGTGATCATTGATATGAGCTCAATCGCGCCTCATGAGTCCTCGGAAATTAACCAGCGTTTCCACGCAATGGGTATGTCCTATGTGGACGCACCGATTTCGGGTGGTCCGGATGGGGCCGAGCTGGGGACGCTGGCAATCATGGCGGGCGGCAGTGTCGATGCAATTGAATATGCCCGGCCCATATTGGAATGCATGGGCCGTGTAACGCACGTTGGCCTCTCAGGCGCGGGCCAGACGGTCAAGTTGCTCAGTCAGACCATTGCATCCACTGCCATCACTGCAGTCTCGGAAGTCATGGTTCTCGCCAGCAAACTGGGCCTGGAGCCAGCTCGTGTTCGCTCAGCGCTGACGGGCGGCTTTGCGGACAGCAAGATGTTGCAGATCCACGGTCTGCGCATGGAAGAGCGTAACTTCGTCCCGGGCGGCCATGTGCGGACTTTCCTCAAGGATCTCAACAACGCAGCGGCAATCATGTCCGCAAACGGATTGGTCTTACCCGTTGCTGATCTTGCGAGAAGTTATTTCGCGCAACTGGCGCAGGAAGGGCACGGCGACGATGACATCTCATCGGTGGTGTTGATCACCGAAAAGCGAAATGAGTGCGCCTGAGAGGGGTTGGGGGAAAGACTATTTGTCATCAGAGGCGCAGCCATGGGGCAGGTGAGTGTCTAGCTGTTTATTCCGACTGCCAAACCTCTTGGGTGGGGTTTGCGACGCTGATGAACACTTCTCTTCTTACCCGTTACACCTTGCATCGCACAGGGGCCGGACGTCCGGTGAGCTGAAGCATTACTTGCGGTCTGGTCCCTGCCCTTGAATGAGGAAGTGCTGTGATTACGTTTGAGAATGTCACTAAAGAGTACATCGGCGGCGCTGTTGCGGTGAACCAACTGTCGCTGGTTGCACCCACTGGAAAGTTGACTGTCCTGGTCGGACCTTCTGGATGCGGCAAGACAACGTCGCTTCGCATGGTCAATCGATTGATCTCGCCGAGTTCAGGCACGATTAGCCTCAATGGTGAGCCGACGTCAAAGATGGACGTGGCATTGTTACGTCGGCGGATAGGCTATGTGATTCAGCACGCCGGACTCTTTCCTCATCGAACTGTAATTCAGAATATCGCCACTACAGCGCTGCTGAATGGAATCAAGCCTTCCAAGGCGCGCACCATTGCATTGGAGCTGATCGAGCGTGTCGGGTTGGCGCTGGACTTCGCGGATCGGTATCCGTGGCAACTCTCGGGCGGGCAACAACAGCGCGTCGGCGTTGCCCGTGCGCTGGCGTCAGATCCTGAGTTCATGCTGATGGATGAGCCCTTCAGCGCCGTTGACCCGGTCGTGCGCCTGCAGTTACAGGATGAATTTCTGCGACTACAGCGCGAGATCGGCAAGACCATCATTATGGTGACCCACGATATTGATGAAGCACTCAAACTCGGTGATCAGGTAGCTGTTTTTCGCACCGGTGGTGAGTTGGCTCAAGTGGCTTCACCACAGGAATTGCTTACCCGACCCGCCGATGCATTTGTCGCTGATTTCGTCGGGCGTGATCGAGGGTATCGCTTTCTGGGATTCACGCCGATGTCCGACAATTTGCCTCTTCGTTTCGAACCGACAGTAAAGCTCGGTGAGTCAGCGCAGGCAGCACGTCACCTCGCTAATGATCGCTGGATCCTGGTGCTGGACGCGGCGGGGAGACCGCTCGGCTGGGCAGATGCTCCCAACCTGCAGGCGTCGGTTCAGGTTAGCGATTTGAACCTCAGCGGGACCCTGGCACCCGTCGATGGGACGCTTCGTCAACTCTTCGACGCCACCTTGAGTGCGCCAAGCCGACGCGGTGTTGTCGTGGGTAATGATGGCATGCTCCTGGGGACAGTAAGTCTGACGGACGTCGCAGCGGCACTCGGTGATACCCAGAATGCACCGGGCAGGAAAGTGTCATGAAGTTCGACTGGATAATGCAGCAATCCGGGACCATCGCGGGACTGTTCTGGTCACACTTGATCCTGTCACTGTTGCCGGTCGTGATCGGTCTTGCTCTGGCATTGCCATTAGGGTGGGCAGCGCAACGCAGCGGGGTTTTCAAGTCCGTCCTTCTGGGGGCCGCTGGCCTTCTGTACACCATCCCGGCACTTGCGCTGTTTGTGCTCCTGCCGGGGATCATTGGGACCAAAATACTGGACCCGATGAACGTGGTGATCGCCCTCACGGTTTATACCTTGGCACTGTTGATTCGCACGGTCAGCGACGGCCTGGATTCAGTGCCTGAAGAAACACTCCAGGCTGCTGATGCCATGGGTTACCGCGCCTTGCACCGCTTGGTTGCTGTCGAGCTGCCCATTGCAACCCCGGTCATCGCTGCCAATTTACGAGTGGCCGTTGTTTCCAATGTCAGCGTGGTTTCTGTCGCGGCGCTCATTGGCACGCCGCAACTGGGCATGCTGTTTTCACAGGGGATGCAACAGCGCTTTCTAACCCCGATTATCGTTGGCATCGTGCTCTGCCTCATTCTTGCGGTCCTGCTGGATGGGCTGGTGATTTTCCTGGCTGCACGACTCACTTCCTGGCAACCGCGCAGGGGGCACTCATGATCGACTGGCTCTTTGATCTTTCCCACTGGACGGGCTCTGAAGGAGTCCTGATGCTTGTCGCGGAGCACCTCCTTTACAGCGGCATCGCACTGCTGATCTCGGCGGTCATTGCGGTTCCAATTGGGCTGTATGTCGGGCATACCAGACGTGGCGTGGTTCTGGTCGCGGGGCTTGCAAACATACTGCGGGCGTTGCCCAGCATCGGTCTCATCGTCCTTCTGGTGATTCTCTTCGGTCCCGTTTTCGCGTCGGACCTGGCGTTCATTGTTCCGAGTCTTATCGTGCTCATTTTGCTCGCGGTTCCGCCCATCATGACCGGGACCTACGCCGGGATGGTCGCTGTTGATGAGGCCGTTGTCGATGCGGCACGAGGTATGGGCTACCGGCCATTGGAAATTCTGTTCCGTGTCGAGTTGCCTTGTGCGCTCCCGCTCATGCTGTCCGGGCTGCGTGGCGCAACACTCCAGGTCATCTCGACCGCAACCATCGCTGCGTATGTCTCACTCGGCGGGATAGGCCGATTGATTATCGATGGTCGCGCTCAGAACGATTATGCGCAGATGGCGGCAGGTGCGTTTCTGGTTGCTGTCCTCGCGCTCGGAGTCGATCTGCTGATCGGTCTGTTGTCTTTTCTGCTGGTATCCCCCGGGCTGACCCGGAGGGTGTCGAAATGCGTCCGGCGTCGTTCCATGTGTTGATGATTTCACCCACCTAACCTCCCTCGGGATCCTTTAGAGAGTTCAGACGATGATGAAAGCAATGTTTGCCTTGGGTTTGTTCGCTGTCTCCAGCCTGTTGACCGTTTCAGCCATGGCTGCCGAAAAGCCGACAACGGAGGCCATCACGATTGGTTCGGCGGATTTTCCTGAAAGCCAGCTGCTCGCTACGATCTACGCAAAAGCTCTGACGGCAAAGGGTATTGCGGTGAATACCAAACTGAATATTGGCAGCCGCGAGGTCTACCTGCCAGCGTTGCTCGATGGCTCAATCGATATGATTCCTGAGTATTCGGGTGCCACGTTGAGTTATCTCGACAAAAAGGCAACCGCGCATACTCCCGAGGAGGTGGCAGAAGCCTTGCGTAAGGCGCTTCCGGAGGGCATATCGATGTTGCCGCCATCTTCGGCTCAAGACTCTGATGTTGTCGTCGTCACCAAGGCCACTGCGGAGAAATACAAGCTTGTGACTATCGCTGACCTCAAGCCCGTCGCCAGCAAACTAGTCCTCGGTGGACCGCCGGAATGGAAGTCTCGCAAAGAAGGCGTCCAGGGTCTTAAAGACGTGTATGGCCTTACATTCAAATCATTCAAAACCCTGGACGTTGCCGGACCGCTGACGCTCTCCGCCTTGTTGAACGGTCAAATTGATGCTGCCGATATGACCTCGACCGATCCAGCAATCAAACGCAACAACCTTGTCGTCCTTGAGGACACTCTGAACCTCTTTCCAGCCCAGAACATTGTGCCGATTTTCTCGGCTAAAAAAGTCGGCCCTGAAGCGGCTGCCGTATTCAATGCGGTTTCCTCAGCGTTGACCACTGAGGATCTTATCGTCATGAACGGCAGTGTGGACGAGCATGAAAGTATCGACGTGATTGCTGATCGCTGGTTGACCGCCCACAAGATCAACTGAGGCACATGCGGCGTTGCAGCGACGTGGTGAGTTCCACCAACCGAATAACCTTTCAGTGAGGACACAATCTTGACCAGTAACATGACGACCGTCGAACTGGGTGCAGCGCCAACGTCTGTCGAGGATATTGCAGCGATTGCCTACGGGGCGCGTGTTGTTCTAGACCCTGTCTTGCTTGCCGCAATGAAACGCACGTCCGACCTCATTAAGTTCGAACTTGATAGCGGCAAGGCGATTTATGGGCTTACCACTGGCGTGGGTGACTTGTATTCAGTGCCGCTACGCCCGGACGAGATTTCACGATCGCAACTCAACATGTTGAGAAGTCACGCAAGCGGGGTAGGAGCACCGCACGACGACCAGGCTATACGCGCCATCATGGCCACGATGATCAAGGCTCTGCTGCAGGGTTCCAGCGGTGTCAGTTCCGACCTCATCATTACCATGACTGAGATGCTCAACCGTGGCGTCACGCCTTGGTCACCTGGTGGCGGCTCGGTTGGATATCTGATAGCGACAGCGCACATTGGCCTTGCTGTTTTTGGCCAGGGCCAGGCGTGGTATCAGGGAGAATTGCTGCCAGGCGGCGAGGCACTTACCCGAGCAGGTATCGCTGTACGCGAACCAGGCCCTCGGGAGGGGCACGCTCTTCTCAGCGGAACCTACGAAATTACCGGCATCGGCGCACTGGCGCTCCACGAGACGGAACAATTGATCGCTTTGGCAGATGTAGCGGGGGGGATGAGCCTTGAGGCGCTGAAAGGCAATACAAGGGGTTTTGACCCTCGCCTGCAACGCATGCGACCGCACCCCGGCCAAGTGAAAACCGCCGCACGGTTGATGAGCCTGTTGGACTCCAGTGAAATCATCGCGGCGAATGTCGATCACCGGCTACAGGACGCCCTTAGCCTGCGCTGCATTCCGCAAGTACATGGCGCTGTCCGTGACGCCATTGCCTATTGCCGAAGCGTGCTTGATATCGAGATAAACTCGGTGACGGACAACCCGGTTTTCGTTGTTGAGGACGATACGCTGATCGCCTTGCCCGGAGGCAATGGTCATGGTGCACCAACCGCGTTGGCACTTGATTTTCTGGCGGTGGCAATCGCACAACTCAGCAGCATGTCTCAGGCCCGCTCGGACCGTTTGACCAATAGTTATCTCAGCGGCTTGCCGGCATTTCTGGCAGATGGAAGCGGTTCGAACTCTGGTTTCATGATTCCGCCTTATGTTGCCGCCGCTCTGGCAGCCGATAACCGTGGGCTCGCGGCCCCTGCGAGTGTGCACACTGTTTCGACCTGTGCAGGCCAGGAAGATCACGTGTCGATGGGTGTAAGTGCTGCGCGTAAGGCGCGTGCCGCAGCGAACAACGCAGCATACATTCTCAGCGTCGAATTCATTTGCGCTGCCCAGGGTCTGGAGTTCCAGCGCCCGCTACGGCCTGGTCGAGGCACAGGGGCAGCCTACGATTTGATCCGTACTTGCGTGCCCGCACGTGACGAGGATCGAGATATGTATCCAGAGCTTCATGCGATTCGTGAAATGATGGACGACGGCCGGCTTGCCCGCGCAATCCAGAGCACTATCATCTAATTGATCAGTCCGCCACGAGAGCACCGTGGCGGACTTACAGTCTGTGATTGTCTTGACCGCGTGATGAGCGCACCGCGCGCAATGTCGCGAGCCTCCTTCAGGCCGATATCGGGGTAAGCGCCGATGGAGAAACGGTTTTCCTTGCCATACAGCCGATACTTCAATCGCCAATAACGTATTTTTTGATTTTAGTGGGATTTCATTACAGACTATCCGGATCCCCAAAAAACATCTGAATCCGCGACCTCAACCAACGCTCCCCCGGATCATTATCCTGTGCCCCCCTCCAGGCCATGTGCAGCTCAAACGTACGCGTCTCGATCGGCAGGTCTTCAGACCGAACGCCGCCAGCCGCCGTCAGCACCTGCGCGGCATAATCAGGCACGGTGGCGATGATGTCGGTGCCGGTCAGCAGTGTCGCCAGGCCATTGAACTGCGGCACGGCGAGGACGACGTGGCGTTTGCGGTCGATTTTTTCCAGGTGCTCGTCAATGAACCCGCTCAGGTCGCCGGCGAAAGAGACCAGTGCGTGGGGGCGGGCGCAGAAGTCGTCGAGGCTCAAGGGGCCGGGTATCGAGTCGGCGCGCAGCAATTGCGGCTTGCTCCTGCGCAGAACCTTGCGCTTGGCGTTGGCAGGCAGGTCCTGGGTGTAGCTGACGCCGACCGAGATTTCACCCGAGGCCAGCAATGGCGGCATGAGGATGTAATTGACTCGTCTGACCACCAGCACGATCCCTGGAGCTTCAGAGCGCAGGCGTTTGAGCAGGGTGGGCAGCAAGGCAAACTCGACGTCGTCCGACAAACCGATGCGGAACACTGAAGTGCTGGTGGCCGGGTCGAACTCTGAAGCACGGCTGACCGCTGTCGAGATGGAGTCGAGTGCCGGGGAAAGCAGGCCGAATATTTCTGTGGCGCGGGCGGTGGGCTCCATGCTGCGCCCGGTACGCACGAACAACGGGTCATCGAACAGGCCGCGCAGCCGAGAAAGCGCGGCGCTGATGGCTGGCTGACCCAGAAACAGCTTTTCCGCCGCACGCGTAACGCTGCGCTCATGCATCAGGGTTTCGAAAACGATGAGCAGATTGAGGTCGACGCGACGCAGGTCGTTACGATTCATGCGGAATATCTCGGGCCATTTGTCGGTTGGGACGTGAGCAGGGTGCGATAGTACGAGCAAATGCGGGTCTGGCGCAGGGAAAATTAATGGCAAGGCCACGGAATGTCCACATGGCTTGCAATGTCTCGTCGACATGCGAACAATGGCGGCCATTGCGCATCGTGGCTTCCAGACGCTTTCTGGCTGCGACATGCAGCTCACAGGACACAATCGATGACAGGCATGTCGACTATCAATAGCCACCGATAGTGTTCCCGGCAATGCCCGGATAAAGTTTGTGGCATCAAGGTTTACCAGGCGAGGTTCTAAATGTCCCGCACGATCCGTTTTCACCAGTTTGGCCCGGCCGAGGTGCTCAAGCTCGAAGAGCATCCTGTCGCGTCGCCTGTTACCGGCGAGGTGCAGGTGCGCGTCCAGGCCATCGGTGTCAGCTGGTACGACGTTCTCTGGCGACAAAATCTCGCGTCTACCCAGGCCAGGCTGCCTGCCGGCCTGGGTTATGAGATGGCTGGCGTGGTGACTGCGCTGGGCGATGGGGTCGACGATTTGCAAGTCGGCGACAAGGTCGCCAGCTTTCCGGCAGCCGATGCCAACCAGCACCCGGTCTATGGTGAAACCATCGTATTGCCGCGTCGGGCATTGACTCGCTACCCGGATGTGCTTTCGCCGGTCGAGGCCAGCGTGCATTACACACCGTATCTGGTGGCGTACTTTGCCTATGTTGACCTGGCGCGTATCAAGTCCGGGCAAACCGTGCTGGTCACCGACGCCAGCCACTGTTCCGGTCCTGCTTTCGTGCAGTTGGGCAAGGCGCTGGGCGTTCGAGTGATCGCCGCGACCAAAACTGAAGATGCCCGTGAGTATTTACAGTCGCTGGGTGCCGACAAGGTGGTGGTCACCGAAGAGCAGGACTTGTTGATGGCAATCAACAAGTACACCGAAAACCGTGGTGTCGATGCTGTTTTCGATGGCCTCGGTGGCCCGCAGATGTCGATCATGGGTGATGTGCTCGCGCCACGCGGCAGCCTGGTGCTGTATGGTCTGCAAGGCGGTAATCAGACGCCGTTCCCGGCCTGCGCTGCGTTCCAGAAAAACATTCAGTTCTACGTGCACTGCCTGGGCAATTTCACCGGCAAGCCTGAGCTGGGTATTACTCAGGATGAGGCTGCACTGCAACGCGCCTTGCAGCAGATCAATCAAATGACCGCCGACAAGGTACTTGCGCCGTTGCAGACGCGCAGCTTCCCGTTCGAGCAGGTGGTGCAGGCGCACCGTTACATGGACGTCTGCCCGATTGGTGGGCGTGCGGTGCTGGAAGTCGAATCGGTCTAATATTTTTTTGCCCTGTAATAAAAAAGCCCTCCGCTCTGGAGGGCTTTTGCATTCAGGAGTTTGGCGTTTCCTGCTCCTTCAATAATTGCTTGATGGATGACGCGAACTGACTGCCACCCTCTGCGGCGGTGTAGACGATGTGCAGTTGAATGTCGGTAACCGCAGCTTTGTTGTCTTTTCCTATGAATTGCTTCACAACTTCTGCATCTGGAAATTCCAGCGTCCAGTTCGATATCGCGCCTGTCCCTTCAAAAGGCAAATAGCGCCCATCGTCGAACATCAGCTCGCACAGCCAGTTTTCGCTGCCTATGCCCCGGCCGTCGTCCGACAGGCTGGAAGACAGCGCGATTTGCTGTTGCGCGCGCAGATTGGTCTTGAGGTACGGGTTGGACTTGCGTGTTTCGTACAAAAGCCTGGCGGCTTCGATATCCGGTCTGACCAGCGTGGTGCTGCCGGTCTGGTTAAGCACAGCGCAGAGGTTCTGCAAGCCGTCCGGATCACTGGATTGCAACTTGAAGGACACCGACACATGCTTGAGCTGACGCAAATAATGCCCGGGATAGTTACGGTCGAAGTCAGCAGCTCTCAAGGAAAACATCAGAGGCTTGGTGCCCAGTTCCTGCAACGTCTTAAGCCATTTACCGTCGTCGGTTATACCTACTTGGGATCTGAGCGAAACCGTTTTGCGAATGTTCATGCGCCGTTCGGAAGACTGCAGGTAAGCCGCTTCCATCTCCAGCACATCCAGTTGCAATGACTCTCCGGCCAGCATGCCGCGGAAGTTGTCATTCCAACCGCCGGTGCGAATGAACTGCGCATGTTCGTAGTCGCCTATCTCATAGCGCCAGGCGCCTTCGAGGGCGAGAGCCATTGACAATACCGCATCGTAGGCCGGGGCGTAGACAGTGCTCATCCGCGCGACCAGCCAGTTGTAGGTAGGAATGATAGTGAAGCCGGTGGTCATCGACACATAGGCTTCCTGCATTGCAATACGCTGAGCTTTTGCTTCTTCGACGGCGATTGCTGCAGATTTTATAAGTATGTCTTGTTCGACGATTTGTTGGTTCAGGGTCGCCATTTTGAAAGCGGCGAGATCCACTTCAAGTTGCCAGCCTCTTGAGCGACGTTCGTATTCGGCCTCGGTAGTCAATCTGTCCGACGCGAAGGCCAGTGCTCTGCTCAAAGCATGAGCACCACCAATCGCGGCAGACACCGGAGCAGAAAATTCCTGACCACCCATTGCCATACCGAAAACATTGGGCAGCGCATCAAGCGTTCCTTTCACGGCCTCTGGTAACGACGTCGCAGTTTCCATGTACGCAGCATCGACCTTGCAACGCAGTGCTATAGACTCAAGATCAGTTTTCCCCTCGGAGACCTGATCCCTATAAAACGTGTGCCGTAAATCTATTGCATGCTTACCCGATATCAGCGTCTGTTTGCCTGCCTGGGCAGCGTTGAGCGCTTCTGCCTGGAGCTTTATTGTGAAGTCAGCAAGCTGGACTTGCTGGTCCTGTAGCTGCACCGACAGTGATGTGTCAAATTCACTCTCCATAAGATGCATCAGATGACGACCCATGTCGGTCAACACCCTTATTGCTTGCTGCACCCTCGTTACCAGTGCGGGAAAACGATAGACCGGTATCAGGCCGAAGGCACTATTATAGGTGGAACTGAGTCCACCGGCTTTCCCGGATGAATGGCTGAACGGATCGTCGGTTGCGTAGAGTGGCAAAAATGGCATTGCCTTGCCGTCAAGCGTCAGGCCGTGGCGCAGGTTGAACAGGCGCTGTTCGATGGTGCTGCGCAGATCGGTAAGGCGGGCGTTGAGCGGGGTACGGAACGCCCCTTCGGTGACGCCTTTCAACGGTTGAGCCGTCCAGCTGTCTCCCCTTGATGTTTCGGCAATCTGGCCGATCAGCTTGAGCGCCTGCTGATAGCTGAGCCAGGCCTGCGTGAGGCTGTCACGGGTGAGGTGCCGATAATAATGATCACCCTCGCGCTGCCAGTGTTCGACCAGAAACAGGAATACTGCCTGCCGGTAGTGACGGGACGAAGTGAAGGCCCGTATCGCCGGGTCGACAGAATCATCAAGCTGCGACGTGCCTGTGCTGATGTCGGCAAGCGGCCTGGTACTCCACAGCGCAGGTTGGTCATGTTCTCCAGTGCCAGTGCGGTAAGGGTCAAACAAGTGCTCAGTACACCAGCGTAACGCCTCCTGAAACTGTTTCTCCTCGCTGAGACGTGTGGTGACCAGAAACGGGAGATGCAGGAATAATTCACGGAAGTAGCGCCCGTTGGCACCATGGAAGTCCACCGAAACTGTACTTTCGGCGTCGATGGCAGGCTCCAGTAGCATCTGTGTATCCCATGCCAGCACACGATCAACCGACTGCGTGGCCCGGCTGACCAGTTGCTTGCCGAACAACGTGTTGAGCCGGATAGTGCTGAACGGGAGGTCTTGCATACCACTGAGTTCCAGGTAAAGGGCCTGTTCCGGGTTGCGGGTGATTTTGCAGTCCCATAGAGTAAACGTTCGAGACGAGACTATTTTGACTTCATGGAGTTGATTGACCACCCAGTGGTCCACCCCCACCAACGCCACCTGGTAAGTACCAGGTGAAATCTCATCAAGGTCTGCTTCGATAAAAGCCTCCCCATTGGCCACTACCTCTTTCCTGGCCCGCTCTACGAACGTTTCGTCAGCGGCAGCTTTGGTAAGGATTTTCAGCTGTATGGAGGCAAAGGCGGCATCACCCTGAAGGGCAGACCATGCGCCGTTGGGCAGCGGTATTTGCTGCAAAAAGTTGAATGAAATACGTAAGGTTTTGTTCAGTGGTCTTTTTACATAAGTCGATAGCGTGCTCGGCGACGCCTTGACTGGGACGAGGGTGACAAGATGCTCGTGGTTGGTGAATACAAGTTTTCTGTATGATATTTTGCTCGATGTGAAAGTTAGTGCGACAGTTAAGTTTCCGTTTGTTGAAGCAGTTTTAAGGTTTAAGGTTTTTATGTGTTCAATTAAGTATTCGGGTGTATTTATTGTGTTGTTTATTTTAAAAAATTCTGAATGGTTTTGTGTCCTAATTTCATTACTTCCATCGTCGCCGATGTCGTTAAGTAATTCGAGCATTAACTGTAAAACATATTTTTTTTGATTTTTAGTAGGTGACGAGATACCTACGGCTTCGAGTATTTCGGCGATATAATGTTCAAGCCCGTTTATGTGTTCAGAATCCTGTATAAGTACTGTGCTGTCAGTGAAAAAATCTATAACTGCTTTTTCATATTTTCTTGTAAAGAGGGTGGAGTTTTCACCTTTGGTTGAATCTGTTGTCGATTTTATAGGAAAGTCGCTTTCAGTAAGTTGAAACTCAAGTTTGTAGGATTGGCTGGATAAAATATCACCTACATACACGTGCTGAATCCTTCTAGCATCGTTGTACTCAGTATGCAATGCAGTAAGCAGTTTGCTTTCCTTGTCCTCTTCATTTTGGTGTTCTTCGCCTATCACTTTTTCATCAATCAACAACAAGTCACGCGCCTGAACAAAAAAATCATAATCTTTCGTTCCTAGCGCATCCTTCTTTTTACCTGGTATTTTTGGCTGTCCTTTTATAGGGTTCTCTCTTTCAGGCTTGTCTTCTGTCGTTGCATCGTAAAGCAGTGCGATCAACCAGGGGTCGTTCTCGCGCTTGCCATGTTCGTCCACAATAGCAATTAGCCCGGGTTTGTAAGTGTCGTCTTTAAGGTAATTGTTATTTTCATCTTTTAAACGCTTGCCATCCTTTGTCCCGTCCAGGGCCAGCAACTCATTCGCTGGGCTCCATAGCCCATCTATCTGCTTATAGCAGTAATGCACGGTAATTTTTCTGAACTTTGTAGGCGTCTGCTTCGTTTCGTCTGCGCTGGGTATCGGAGTGGTCGAGCGTTCGACCCAGATCACATAGGGACGCCCAGCGATGATGATCGGACGAATCACATCCAGCGTTTGCCCATCTGTGGTTGGTGTTTGCACGATCTGCCCGCTCAGAGGCAAGCCGATTTTCTCCCATTCACTCCATGCCAGCGGGCTGAGTTGCCCCAGATTATCGCGCTTGCTGATATCCAGCGATCGCCAGTAGTACTCAGTCGGTTCGACGTTGGTCTTGCCGATGAAATGGTAGGTATCGCTTACCGGGTCAAAGCCGTCGAGGTAGCCGCTGACCACTTGCAGGTTGCTGACGTGCTCGAACTTGCCGATGTAGTTAGCCACCGCGAGTTGCACCATGTCGTTGGTCAGTTTGCCCTGATTCAGTTCATTTTCCAGCTCGACGAATGGTTGGCTCTTGCCGGGCCGCAAGGCCGGCTGGATAAGGTTTTCCGGATGGTTGACCTGTTGGTGCCAACTGCGCCAGCGCGCGTACTGGTTGCAATAGCGACGCCATTCGTCGTCCGCGTCAGCAATAATATTCCGCGCCGCTGTGTCGTAACCCGGTTCCAGGTGTGCGAAAAATCGGCTGAGGTAATGTTGCAAACTGGCCGTCGCATGCGCCATCTGACTGGTCATGACTTCACTGGAAACCTGCACGTCGGTCAGCAGAAAGTTGGACAGATCGTCGGCGTCGGCAGCAGTGGAAAACCTGTAGTCAGGCGTGTTGGGCAAGTTGATCAGCAGGTAGCCAACCAGTGCATCTCGCCACGCTTCGTTGAGCGGAATATTGATAGCGTGCTGCTCGGCCTCATCACAACTTGCGAACAACAGCGTGGCAAGTGACTGAACCTGTCCATAGGATGATTTTGCATCCAGTGCAGTCAATGCGATAAGCGACTGGCATGACAGCCCTGTCTTCTGGCAAAGCAACTGTAAGCGCAGGACCTGATCGACATCGGCGACATTGAAAGCTCTCTTCTGAATCGGTTTGGCTTCAGCTACTTCTTTGGGTGCCGTGTTCAGCAGCCCATTTAAAGGGTCCCCGGTTCGCGTGCGGTCAGTAAAGCCGAGAATCTGACCTTTAAATTTTAAGAGTTTGCCACTTTTCTTCAGGTACTCAGCTCTTTCCTTATTTTGCGAATAGACTTCAGTGAACTCATCCGGACTAACGATCAGCGGTCCAGGGTTATCGCTTAAAAATTTTTGAAACGACATGAATATCGGCTTTATCCCTGAATACACATTGTTGATGTCCAGGGTCCAATAATAGTTTTGTGCAATATATGAGACTCCTCCATTCCCGTTGACGGTGTCTCTGGAGCTCTTGTCCAGGCTGGCGAGGTAATCGGCAAATGTCTTACGATCTGGTTTGACGATAACTTTGGTGGCCTCTGGCGCAGGCTTTGGCTCCGGCAGATACGTAGTCCCCACGGCACATAGCGTTTCTTCAGCGTTCCAGCCAATCAACTTCGCCAGTCGCTCTGCCGCCTCAAGTCCTGTTGACTCGTCTCCATCGCTGTTGATGGCCTGCAGATAATCCAGAACATCGGACTCCTGATAGCCAGTCTCCTGAGCGCGTTTGACCCAATTGCCAAGGCATGAAAGCTGGTAGCACAGGTCAAGGCTTGATCCCGACTCGTCCAAGGCCATTTGCTCAGGGTATTCCAGTAGCAACTCAAGCCCGGCGGGGCTGAGGTTGAAGCGCATGATCAGTTCGGCATGGCGTTTTAGCTCTGACCACATGACGAATGCGCTTTTGCTGAACGTGTTCTGGCTGCCCGCCTGAATTGCGTTGTTTTTTATTTCATTGAGCAAGGTAGCGGTACTGATGTCGAGCCAGCGCAACAGGAGCAATACGTGCTGTTCACTCAATACCGATCGACCAGGCTGATTGCTATTGCCTGACAGCGCCGCCCCCAACGACTTGATAACATCTTCCTGAGCGATCAGCGCTCCATTGATCTGCGCGGCGAAGGCCTCACCGGTTTTGAGGTAGGCATCTACATCCAATGCATCACTCTGTGCTAACGCGCCCGTCAGACAGATTGAAATCTGAGCATTGATCGCCGCCAAGCGGTCCTGGCCCTGGAATACGGGAATTGCCTTGACCCAGCCATCTGTGTCAATCAGAGGGTTGAAAAGCTGCAGCCAGGTATTCTTGTCGTCCTTGAGTGCAACCTGCTGCACAGCGGCCAATGATGCAAGTCTGGCTTCTGTCAGCGATGATTTGCCCAGCCGATCTGCAGATTCCGTGATCAATTCCAGCCAGTCGGCCGGAGCGGGGAGCGTTTTCGCCTCGATATCCGGCGTGGGCGTCAGCAGCAACGCCAGTAGATCCAGACCGATGTTTTGCAGCCTCGCCCACTGAGTGAGGTTCACCGCAGCCATTATCACGTCGAGGATGTCCGGCTGATCGTCTTTATCAAGAAGCGTCGGTGCGCCAGCCAGTTGCTTGAGCAGGTCGTCGTTGCCGATGAACAGCAGCGACATCAGACCGGCCCCGGCCTGCGGCGATAGCCTCAACAGGCGCGGCAGGTAAACCTGACGATATAACGCAGAAAACAAGGTCAGTGTTCGTTTGGGCAGTTTTGTCGGGGCGCCTTTTGCGGCGGGTTGCTGGAATCGCTGTGTAGTTGCAACGAAATCTCTGGCGGTCTGTTCGTCGATCTTCAGTGCGTAGCACATCTGCGCCAGCGTAGCCTGGCCCGCGTCGGTATCCAGATCGAACTCAGCGTCATCGAATATCACTCGGGTCTGATTGCTGTCGTTACCGTTGGCGGCCTGCGCACCCAATACGGTATCCAGAGCGGGCAATGCCTGACCCACCGAATATACCGGCAACGCGCCAAGCATGGTCGCAAACTGCCATGCGCTGACCTTGAAATCACGATGCAGGTAACGGAACACGCTGATTGCTCGCAACGTGTTGGCGGTAAAGTGGAAATCTTTGGTTTGACCTTCTGCACGCAAGGCGGACATTACCAGCGTATCGACGTCAGCGAACGGCAGGCCGAGGAAGTGCTGCAAGTGAATGAGCTTGTGCAGGCGGGCGAAATGGCTGGCGTTGACGTTGGTCAGTTGCTGGCCTGACGAGCTGTCAGCGGGCACTGTAATGGCGATTGCCGGGCTGCTGGCATTGTTGATAAACGAGGCACCGTAAACCTGACTGGCTGCAACCTCTGTTTGCGATGCGACAGGGAGGTGTTCGGAACGTTTTACCGTGGTGCTGAAGCCGGTCTGCTTTCCATCGTCCGTACTTTTGAGGGCAAGCAGGTCGTAAAGGTCCTGTTCGCTCAGCCCGGTCTGGTGGCGAAACAGGGCTACATCGCTGATCGCCAGCAGAGCCTCGGTTGCGCTACCGGCTACGCCGTAGGCAGTTTTGAAAAAATCGGCTTTTGCCGCAGTCTCATTGTCCAGCAGCAGTGTGTGCAGGGACGGGTCAAGGCCGCTGCCCGAGAGTATGGCCGCGCGCAGGTCTTTCTGGCGGAAATTCTGGTAGCAGAAGTTGGGATAATCATAAGACGCAAGCTTGTGCACATCGAACAGCGTTATGCCCTTCTGCTCAAGCACCGCCCGCATTTGCTGGAAAGCCAGATGGAATGGCAGCGTTGCATGACTGCCCGATGCGGCGATGGCATTCGGCAATGGTGTAATGCCGGCCAGCATCTGCGCGGGATGAGCGAGTATATCGATCACCAGTTTTAGCGCGGATACGGTCTGGTGGGCGCTGGTTTCGTCAAGCAGCAGATCGCCCAGCGCAGGGCGTCGGACACCGAGTTTGATGGCCTTGTTGTCGGCCATTATTTCCAGCTTGATGGCTCGTTGATACAGATCGCTCAGGTAGGCAAGAGGCCCGTCGCTGGAATCCAGTGCGCCCGCGGAGGTGGTGTGCGCTAGGTTTTCCGGAAACAGACTGGCGTAGGTCGGAGATGAACTTTTTTCGAGGGAAGCGGATGGTAGGGCCATGGTTGTACGTCCTTGTTGGGTTTGAAAACTCCTTGTGCGTCTTTAATGCAGAGCGCATTGATCAAGCTTAGGACAGAGTGGGTCGATGTCGGTGAGTGCCGCTTAGAACCTTTGGCGATGATCGAGACAATTGAATGCCGGCTGTGTGATATTTCACCTCGACAATGCCGCGCCGGGCACGATGCTCTTTATGGCTTCATTGAAAGTACCGGTTCAGTTCCGCTGGACGAAGGTAAATATGGAGCTGTGGGCGACATGAGTATTAAAGTTTAATCAATCTGTCAGAATGCGCACAATGCCACTGGTGTTTCCTACAGGGCAGAGTAAAAGCATCATTGTATGTCGATACGCTCCTGCTCGCCGAGAGCTTCCTGTAGAGGGATCTGGCGTGGAGTATAATTGGCAAAATAATAAGTTCTTGGCTGCTGAATGAGTGGGGCGTTTAAACGCGTTGTCTAATACGGCCGCCTTATGTAAACATTCTGCGTTGTTTTCAAAAGAAAACTGTCTATTGTAATTGTTTTGAAGATATTGATAATGCGTCGGTAATTACCACTCAGGGAATGAGTCATGCTCGACTATAAACTTGGTTGTCAGCTTGATGTTCAATGTTCTGCCTGCACCGTGTCGCGTCTTGAGCGACAGGCAGGTGACACACAATGAGCTCTATCCACGAACAGGCAATGAATTACGTCTATCAGCAAGTATTGCAACGTTTGCTGGGGTATTTCACCCGTGCGGAACGCACGGCATTGCAGTTGTTGATTCAGCGATTGATTGTCGCGGCTGGCGGGATCGAGCGGATTTCCGGTTTCAAGGTGCTGGTGGCGTTCGGCGGTGGCAAGGACAGTGCCTACACGCTGGCCTTTTTGCGCGCCGCCCAGTTGAGCATTGCCTGTCGATCGCCCGGTACGTTCAATTTGCGGGTCGCCAATCGACGCCACGCGGGAATGACACCCGCGGTGATGGATAACATCAACCGCACCTATTCAGCATTGTTTTTGTATGACGACCCGCGCGTCGAAACGCTGGTGATCGACAACCAGTACACCCAGGCCTTCGAGCCGGATCTGCCTTTTTCCAGCGCAGGGCGCGAGCAGAATCGCCTGGACATGCTGCTCGGTGGACATCTGTCCGCAGGTGACGCGCGCACCACGTTTTGCAATACCTGCTATCTGGGGCTGGCGGAATTTCTGGGGCGCGCGTTGAGCTGGGGTAACGGTGTCGATGCTGTGGTCAGCGGCGATTCACGCAGGGAGCAGCGGCAGTACGCGACGTGGATCATGCGTCTGGCCCAGCGCACCGGGCAGTACACGGGCAGTTGGGGCAACCAGACGCTGACTGGCGTACTCAAGGTCATCGACACGATCGGCCAGGCGTATTACCACGAACTGTACGGGGACGGCGAAGACAGCCCGCGGGCAAACCGATCCATAGCGGTTCCTGAAAAAGCCAACGCGCCAGCCTTTATCACCATCGCCGATCTGGTCAGTTGCAAGGCAGACGAGCACTGGAACCTGCTGACTGAATTCCTTGATTTCCGCTTCGATGATCTGTCGTTCAGCTTCAGTGAGTCCGATTGCGCCAATCCTTTGCTGATGGCTCATATGCGGGGCCTGACTGCGCAGTACCTGCAAGAGCGCAATTATGCCGACGGGATAGCCGAATACCTTGAGCTGGCAACATCGCTGATGCGCAGAAAGCAGATGCCGCCACGATTGATTGATCAGGCGCTCAGCGCTTATGCCGGGCGGGCGCGAATCGAGACGCGTCGCGAGCTGGCCTCAGGCTTCGCTCAGGAGGGGTTTGGCCTGAACGAGACTCAACTGGTCTGCATGCTGTTCTCGCCATTCGTCAATCAGGGCGATGGCCTTGAATCATTTCTGCGCCGCTGCCATCCCGGCATGCTGGTGGCACTGCCGGATCTGCACAAGGTGCTCTCGGGCTCGACGGCCCCGGATCAAGTGATGCAGTGGCTGGTGGATATCAGCGGTCTGAGCCTCCAATCGCTGCAAAACCTTTACGGCAAACAACGGGTGAACTTCGATGACCCGCATTCAATCATCGCCAGAATTCGCGCTGCCGATCCTGACAAACGCCGAATCATGACCGTTGACCCGGCGACCGGTCAGGCAGTGGTCGAGATGCTTTCCGGGCGCTGAACCGGTTTCGGATCATGGCTGCTGTCGGCAACCGGCATCAGTCATGTCGCGACTTTCTAAAGTCTGGTCTGGCTGAGCGGCGGATACCTGGATGAAAAACAACATGGATTTTGCTTACCAGGCGGTTTACCGCTATCTGGTGCGGCTGGTCGACCAGCAACAAGGCGAGCTGGCGCTGAAGATGCCATCACTGCGACAGCTGGCGCAGCGACTGAGCGTATCTATATCCACAGTACAAAGCGCCTATTCGCTACTGGAAAAGGAAGGGCGCGTCTATTCGCTTCCCAAGTCGGGCTATTACTCGGCACCGTGCAGCGGGAACAGGGCGGGGCGGGCATGTTCTGACAGCGATGGCGATCTGTTACACGTACTGTGCGATAACGCCAGTCGTCCGGGCATGTCGCTGCTGGGTTGCGATGAACCGACCCTTCTGCATGCACAGGAAAGTTCGCTACCGGCAATGGAGCGAGAACTGACTCGGCATTATCCGCGCCTGCGGGAGCCAGGTTTTCAGCCGTTTGGCGAGCCAGAGCTGCGCACCGCGTTGGCAGCCCGCTACACCCGCGATGCAGAACACTGCTGGCACGCTGACAATGTCTATATCGCCCCAGACCTGCATGGGGCGTTCAAGGCCGTTATCGAAACGTTGGGGCTGCGTGGCACTGTGGTGTTGGTGGAGTCGCCCTGCGCCTGGGCGTTGCTGCGCTTGCTGCAATCGTTCGACATTCGCGTTATCGAGCTGCCACTGGACGAGACCGGCAGCCTTGATCCTGCGCGACTCGATAACCTGTTGCGCGACAATGATATCCGGCTTGCCGTGTTGCCTTCTTTACTGAACCCGGTGCGAGGCAGCATGCGCCCTCCGGGTAACAGCGAGGCCGTTGCGCGAGCGTTAAATTGCCATCAAGTCTGGGTGCTGGAAAATGACAGCCATGCGGGTTTGCAATTTGCTTACGAGCAGATCCCTCTGCGCCACTGGGTTGACCCGCAGCGTCTGGTGATTATCGGCGCATTTGACAAGAGTCTTGGGCCTGAAGCCCCTTACGGCTATCTGCTGTGCAAAACCCTTGAGGTGCGCTGGCAGCAGTATTTTTGGCTGCGAGCATTCGAACTGCCGCCGATTCGTCAGCGGGCGATTGCCAGATTGTGCAGCAGTGGGCGTCTGGACAGGCAACTGGTGGCGTTGCGAGAAACGCTGGTCAGACGCATGCAGTCGATGACACAACAACTGGATGAACAGACGGGTGGAGCGTTGCGTTATCAGGTACCCGAGGGCGGCTGCGGCGTCTGGGCCGAGAGCATGCATCCCGTAGACATGCGCCAGGTCTTCGACAGGCTGCTGGCCCAGCGCATCGTCATTACTCCCGGCGAGCTGTTCAGCCTGCAAAACCGTTATGGGCAGCATTTATGGGTCAGCTACGCCATCGACTGGGGTCAGGATCCGGCCGCGCGCCTGGCCGCGTTGGGAGGAGCGTTAACGCAGGCGCGTCTGCACTAGGCACTGACATCGCAAGCCGTCGATCCATTTATGTTTGCCAGACGTGATTCAAGGCTGTTAACTGGACGCCTGTCCAGTATTCACAACCTACGGCTTCCCAGCGCAGTGACTCCGACCGCCCCTGTAAAACCCGATTCCGGGCAAGCCCTCATCAGCGACTCGCCTGCGCATTATGTCGTGGCCGTGCGCGCACTGTGCGAGTTCACCGCCAAGGTCGGCGATCTTGACCTGCGCTTCACACCATCACCCACGGCTCAGGAAGGGATTGCCGGACACCGCACGGTCGCGTCGCGTCGTGGCGCTGATTATCAGGCCGAGTTGTCGTTGAGTGGCGATTATCGCGAGCTGACGGTAAGGGGCAGGGCGGACGGGTACGACGCCGGTCGCAATCAATTGGAAGAAGTGAAGACCTATCGCGGCGAGCTGGATGCGATGCCCGCCAACCATCGTCGATTGCACTGGGCACAGGTGAAGGTCTACGGCTGGCTGCTTTGCCAGCGTCTGCAACTTGAACAAGTGACGCTGGCTCTGGTGTATTTCAACATTGTCAGCGAGCAGGAAACCCTGATTCGCGAGCCATTCAGTGCAACGACGCTGCAACAGTTCTTCGAGCAACAGTGCACGATATTCCTCGGCTGGGCGCAGCAACAGATGGCGCATACGCAGGCGCTGCACAAGACGCTGGGCAGCCTGAAGTTCCCTCACGCGTCCTTTCGAACCGGGCAACGGGTGCTGGCCGAGTCGGTGTACAAGGCGGTGAGCACCGGCTGTTGTCTGATGGCTCAGGCACCTACGGGCATCGGCAAGACGGTGGGCACGCTGTTTCCATTGCTCAAGGCGGCGCCCGGTCAGCAGCTTGACAAGATTTTCTTCCTCACCGCCAAGACTCCCGGGCGTCGGCTGGCACTGGATGCGCTTGAGGTCATCAATCACAGTGTGCCGGAGCTAAAGCTGCGGGTGTTGGAACTGGTGGCGCGGGACAAGGCCTGCGAGCATCTGGACAAGGCCTGTAACGGAGATTCCTGTCCACTGGCCAATGGCTTTTACGATCGTCTGCCAGCGGCCCGCGCCGCTGCACTTGAGTCGCCCTGGCTGAATCAGGCCAGCGTGCGCGAGGCCGCATTGCGGCATCAGGTCTGTCCGTATTACCTCAGCCAGGAACTGGCACGCTGGGCCGATGTAGTAATCGCTGATTACAATTATTACTTCGACCTCAGTGCGCTGCTGTTCGGCCTCGGCCAGCTCAATCAGTGGCGCGTGGCGGTGCTGGTCGACGAAGCGCACAACATGGTCGAGCGGGCCCGGCAGATGTACAGCGCCAGTCTTGATCAGAGCCAGTTGAAAGCCCTGATCCAGACGTCGCCCGAACCCGTTAAAAAAGCCTTGCAGCGTCTCGACCGGCAATGGAATGCGCTGCACAAAGTGCAGCCCGCTGCCTATCAGGCGTACTCGGCGGCACCGGAAAAACTCATCGGCAGCCTGAACCAGTGCATCTCGACCATTGGTGATCATTTCAACGAGCACCCGCAGGCAGTGGATGGCACGTTGCAGGGTTTCTATCTGGAAGCCATCGGCTTTGCACGCATCGCCGAGCTGTTCGACGAGCATTTTATATTCGACATCACCCGGCGCGAGGCGGGCGGCAAGCGCATTCTGTCGCGCCTCAGCCTGCGTAACGTGGTTCCAGCACGCTTCATCCGTCCGCGCCTGACCGCTGCGCGCAGCACCGTGCTGTTTTCCGCAACGCTCAACCCGCGGCATTACTATGCGGACCTGCTCGGGCTGCCGGTCAACACAGCGTGGATCGATGTGGAATCACCGTTTAGTCACGACCAACTCGACGTGCGGATTGTCAGCCGCATTTCCACCCGTTTCACTCATCGTCAGGCCTCGCTGGCACCGATTGTCGAGCTGATGGCGGAGCAGTTCGAAGCGCGGCCAGGTAACTACCTGGCGTTTTTCAGCAGTTTTGATTACCTGCAACAAGTGGCTGAACTGATGGCGCAGACTCATCCGCACATCACCCTCTGGCAGCAGGCGCGGGGCATGGGCGAGAGTGAGCGTCACGCGTTTCTCGACCGCTTTACCCTGAGCAGTCAGGGCATCGGTTTTGCCGTACTGGGCGGTGCCTTTGGTGAGGGTATCGACTTGCCGGGCGCACGGTTGATCGGCGCGTTCATCGCCACCCTGGGGCTGCCGCAGCTCAACCCGGTCAACGAGCAGTTCAAGCAGCGCATGGCTGCACTGTTCGGTGCTGGCTACGACTACACCTATCTTTACCCCGGCGTGCAGAAGGTGGTGCAGGCCGCGGGGCGGGTGATCCGCAGCCAGAGTGATCGTGGCGTGGTGATGCTGATCGACGATCGTTTTGCCGAGCACAAGGTCAAGCAGCTGTTTCCGGCGTGGTGGCGGCCTGAAACGTCAACGGCTTAGGGATCGATACTCAAGCAGCGCTGTCGAACTGCCAGTAAACTGCCGCATCGATTATGTTTTTACCTGCAGCAAGTCTTTATTTTTTCTCCGTATTTCATTTCTTAGTGGAGGTTGTATGAGTCTCAGTCCTTTCGCCGGCAAGCTGGCACCTGCGCAGTTACTGGTCGATATTCCGAGACTGGTCACGGCTTACTACACCGGTCAACCTGATGCATCGGTACCTGCTCAACGCGTTGCGTTCGGCACTTCCGGACATCGTGGCACGTCGTTCGATCTGGGCTTCAACGAATGGCACGTGCTGGCTATCAGCCAGGCGATCTGCCTGTACCGAAAGGCAAATGGTATCGACGGCCCTTTGTTCCTTGGCGCTGATACCCATGCGTTGTCCACGCCAGCCGCTGCCACTGCTCTTGAAGTGCTGGCTGCCAACGGCGTAGAGGTGATGATCTCGCAAGGCGATGAATACACGCCAACCCCTGCGGTGTCTCACGCCATCATCTGTTACAACCGTGGCCGTACTTCGGGGCTGGCTGATGGCATCGTCATTACGCCGTCGCACAACCCGCCGCAAAGCGGTGGCTTCAAGTACAACCCGCCCAATGGCGGCCCGGCTGACAGTGATATCACCAAGTGGATCGAGAACAAGGCCAACGAACTGCTGGCCGATAAAGTCACTGGCGTTTCACGCATCAGCCATGAAAAAGCGCTGCGTGCCGATACCACGCACCGCCATGATTACGTCAACACCTACGTGGCCGACCTTAAGAACGTGATCGACATGGACGCCATCCGCAATTCGGGTCTGCGTCTTGGTGTCGACCCGCTGGGCGGGGCCGGGGTGAGCTACTGGTCGGCGATTGGCGAGCATTACGGCCTGAATCTGGATGTGGTCAATAAATTTGTCGACCCTACGTTCCGCTTCATGACCGTCGACTGGGACGGCCAGATTCGTATGGACCCGTCTTCCAGCCATGCCATGCAGAGCCTGATCGGTCTCAAGGACCGTTATCAAGTGGCATTTGCCTGTGACCCGGATCACGACCGCCACGGCATCGTGACCCCGAGCGGTGGCCTGATGACGCCCAACAGCTACTTGGCGGTATCCATCGATTACCTGTTCCAGAACCGTCCTGAGTGGCGCGCCGATGCGGCAGTCGGCAAGACTGTGGTCAGCAGCGGCATGATCGATCGTGTGGCTGCGCGCCTGTGTCGACGCCTGTACGAAGTGCCGGTCGGCTTCAAGTATTTCGCGCAGGGCCTGTTCGAGGGTTCGTTGGGCTTTGGCGGTGAAGAAAGCGCCGGCGCCTCGTTCCTGCGCCGCGACGGTACGGTCTGGACCACTGACAAGGACGGTCTGATTCCGGCCTTGCTGGCTGCGGAAATGACTGCCCGTACCGGTCGTGACCCAAGCGAAACGTACAAGACCATGACCGACGAGCTGGGCGAGCCGTTCTCGACCCGCGTCGACGCCAAGGCCAACCCGCAGCAGAAGGCGCTGCTGAGCAAGCTGTCGCCGGAGCAGGTGACTTCCACCGAGCTGGCGGGGGAGCCGATTCAGAAGGTGCTTAGCAACGCGCCGGGTAATGATCAGGCGTTCGGTGGCGTGAAAGTCATGACTGAAAACGGCTGGTTTGCGGCACGCCCTTCAGGCACCGAGGACATCTACAAGATCTACGCCGAGAGTTTTGTCAGCGAAGATCACCTCAAGCGCCTGGTAGCAGAAGCTCAAGTGCTGGTGGACGGGGCGATTTCGCCGAAATAATCACTGCTTTCGTCAAGGCCCGAAAAACCTCGAACCTCAACCGGTTCGGGGTTTTTCAGCTTTTGACCTGTGGCTCAGTCGCGATAGAAGACCTGCACCAGGTGATAACCGAATTTGCTTTTGATCGGGCCGTGCACCACGCGTAGCGGCTTCTTGAAGATCACCTGATCGATGGCACCGACCATTTGCCCTGGCCGGACTTCGCCCAGATCACCGCCACGTTTGCCGGATGGGCAGCTAGAATGCTTTTTAGCCAGCACGTCAAACGCCTCACCCTTGGCAATGCGCAGCTTGAGCTGTTCGGCCTCTTCGGCGGTTTTCACCAGAATATGGCGGGCTTGGGCTTTCATGTCGCAATATCACCTGCTGCAAAAGGCTGCCATTATGCCTGCTCTTGCTGAGCGACGCCCGTGCGTCACGCGTGCCGTCATGACGGTCGTCGTCTATTTACTTCATTTTGTACGGTATTGATTATGGATTTTCCGGCGCTGTTGAAGATTCTGGCCAGTCAGGACGGATCGGACCTGTATCTTTCCACCGGAGCGCCTCCGTGCGCCAAGTTCAACGGTGTGCTCAAGCCGCTGGGCAGTGAAACCCTCAAGCCGGGCGAGGTTGCGGTGATCGCCCAAGGGCTGATGGACGAGGAGCAGAAGCTCGAATTCCTGCGCGAACTGGAGATGAACCTTGCTGTTTCGCTGGCGGGCATCGGCCGGTTCCGGATCAATATCTTCATGCAGCGTAACGAGGTGTCGATCGTCGCGCGGAATATCAAGCTGGATATTCCGCGTTTCGAGGACCTGTTCCTGCCGCCCGTACTGCTCGATGTGATCATGGAAAAGCACGGGCTGGTGTTGTTCGTCGGTGCCACCGGTTCGGGCAAATCGACCTCGCTGGCGGCGCTGATCGATTACCGAAATCGCAACGCCAGCGGCCATATCATCACCATTGAAGACCCGGTCGAATTCATCCATCGGCACAAGAAGTCCATCGTCAACCAGCGCGAAGTGGGGGTTGATACCCGAAGCTTCCGCGCGGCGCTGAAGAACACGTTACGTCAGGCTCCGGATGTGATTCTGATCGGCGAAATTCGTGATCGCGAGACCATGGAGCATGCGCTGGCGTTTGCCGACACCGGCCACCTGGCGATCTCGACCCTGCATGCCAACAACGCCAACCAGGCGCTGGACCGGATCATCAACTTCTTCCCGGAAGAGCGTCGTGCGCAGTTGCTGCATGACCTGGGCAATAACCTCAAGGCGTTCGTGTCCCAGCGGCTGGTTAGAACCCCGGACGGCAAACGTCGCGCAGCGGTTGAAGTGATGATGGGCACGCCGACCATTCGCGACCTGATTCAGCGCAATGAACTGACCGAACTCAAGGGCATCATGGAGAAATCCGGCAGCCTCGGTATGCAGACCTTCGACACGGCGTTGTTCAATCTGGCCGTCGAGGGGGCGATCAGCGAGGAGGAGGCGCTGAAGAATGCCGACTCGCAGAACAACGTTCGTCTGCGCCTCAAACTGCACAGTGAAGGCGGAGTCGCCAGCCTGACGACGCCGCCCCCGGCCCCGACCGGCAGCAGCACGGCAAGTACCGCCGAGTGGGGGCTGGTCGATGACGACGCGCCGGGGCCGCAGGCGTAAATCGGTGAAGCTCCTGCGCTCCGGGCAGAAGCTTCATTGTGGACCAGATTATTCAGGGCGCGCAGCAGCCAGCAATTCCTGTGTATAGGGGTGCTGCGGTGATTCGAACACATCGTGGCTGGCACCGCGCTCGACAACCTTGCCGTCCTTTACCACGATGACATCATGGGCGAGCGCCTTGACCACCGCCAGGTCATGACTGATGAACAGGTACGTCAGGCCGTGCTTTTCCTGAAGCTCGCGCAGCAGTGCGACGATTTGTTTCTGCACGGTGCGGTCCAGCGCCGAGGTAGGCTCGTCGAGCAGAATCAGCGCGGGTTTCAGCACCAGCGCCCGTGCAATGGCGATACGCTGACGCTGGCCACCGGAAAACTCATGGGGGTAGCGATGCCGGCTCTGCAGGTCGATGCCGACTTCTTCAAGCGCCCGAATGACTTCGGCATCGCATTTGGCAGGGGCGAACTGGCTGTGCACCTCAAGTCCTTCACTGATGATCTGCGCCACTGACATGCGCGGGCTGAGGCTGCCGTAAGGGTCCTGAAAGACCACTTGCATCTCTTTACGCCACGGGCGCATCTTTTTCTGACTCAGGCCGTCCAGCGCCTGCCCGCGGAAGCGGATACCGCCGCGTGATTCCAGCAGGCGCAGGATCGCCTGGCCCAGTGTCGACTTGCCGGAACCTGATTCGCCAACGATACCGAGGGTCTTGCCGCGCTCGATACTCAGGCTGATGTCATCCACCGCCTTGAGGTACTCCTTGTGCCGCCGCAGAATGCCGCCGGTCAGGGAGAACCAGACTTTCAGGTTATCGACCTGCAGAACCGTTTCCCGCGTGTCGCGTGGCAGCGGCTCGCCCGCAGGTTCGGCATCCAGCAGCAGGCGGCTGTAAGGATGCTGCGGCGATTTGAACAGCGATTTGCAATCGGACTGCTCGACAATCTCGCCGGCACGCATGACGCAGACGCGCTGCGCCACGCTATGAACCAGATTGAGATCATGACTGATCAGCAGCAGCGACATGTCCAGGCGCTGCTGCAGCTCCTTGAGCAGCAAGAGGATCTTGCGTTGCACGGTGACGTCCAGCGCAGTGGTCGGTTCGTCGGCAACCAGCAGTTCCGGCTCGCACGCCAGCGCCATGGCAATCATCACCCGCTGGCGTTGGCCTCCGGACAGTTCGTGCGGGTAGGCTTTCAGGCGTTTTTCCGGCTGCTGAATGCCGACCATTTCCAACAGTTCGACAATGCGTTTCTGCGCTTCACGGCCACTGATGCCGCGATGCAGCAGCAGCGTCTCGCCTATCTGTCGGGCCACGCTGTGCAGCGGGTTCAGCGAGGTCATCGGTTCCTGGAAAATCATGGCAATGCGGTTGCCCCGCAGCTCGCGCAGGGTGCGCTGGTCGGCACCCACCAGTTGTTGACCCCGGTAGGTGATGCTGCCAGTGGTCAGCGTACCGTTGTGCGGCAGCAGTTGCAGGATCGAGTGCGCAGTGACGGACTTGCCAGAGCCGGATTCACCCACCAGCGCCAGGCATTCACCGCGGCGTACGTCCAGGCTCAGGTTGCTGACGACCTTTTGCCCGCTGAACGCAACGCTCAGGTCGCGAATTTCGATCAGGTTTTCCGGCATATCAGGACCTCGGGTCAAAGGCATCACGCAGCGCCTCGCCTATGAATACCAACAGCGTCAGGATCAACGCGAGGGCAAAGAACGCTGTCAGGCCCAGCCAGGGCGCTTGCAGGTTCTGCTTGCCCTGGGCGATCAGTTCGCCCAGTGAAGCGCTGCCCGCTGGCATGCCGAAGCCCAGGAAATCCAGAGCGGTCAGGGTCGAAATGGCACCGGTGAGGATGAACGGCAGATAGCTCAGCGTCGCAGTCATTGCGTTGGGCAGGATGTGACGCATGATTATCTTCCGGTCCCCCAGGCCCAGTGCACGCGCTGCCTTGACGTACTCCAGGTTGCGCCCACGGAGGAACTCGGCGCGCACGACATCAACCAGCGTCAGCCAGGAAAACAGCGCCATGATGCCCAGCAGCCACCAGAAATCGGGTTCGACGAAGCCTGACAGGATGATCAGCAGGTACAGCACAGGCAAGCCGGACCAGACCTCCAGCAGACGTTGACCGAGCAAGTCTACCCAGCCGCCGTAATAGCCTTGCAGCGCGCCGGCAGAGATGCCAATCAAGGCACTGATGAAGGTCAGCACCAGGGCAAATAGAATTGAAATGCGCGCACCGAAAATCACTCGAGCCAGTACATCGCGCGCCTGATCGTCTGTACCCAGCCAGTTGCTTGCAGAGGGTGGGCTAGGCGCTGGTGTCGTCAGCTCATAGTTAGGTGTGTCGTCACTGAACGGGACTGGCGGAAACAGCATCCAGCCGTCGCCCTTGGTAATCAGCTGGCGCACGTAGTCACTGCGGTAATCCGGCTGGAAGGGCAGTTCGCCGCCAAATTGCTGCTCGGTGTAGCGCTTGAACACCGGAAAGTAGAGCGAGTGCTGGTAACTGACTATCAGCGGTTTGTCATTGGCGATCAGCTCGCCGCCCAGAGTCAGGGCAAACAGCGCGCAGAATAGCCAAAGCGACCACCAGCCCCGGCGATTGCTGCGAAAGCGCTCCAGACGGCGACGGGCCAGCGGCGAGAGGCTACGCATCATGCATTCCTCGCGCTGAAGTCGATTCGGGGGTCAACCAGCGTGTAGCAGACATCGCCAATCAGTTTTATCAGCAGGCCGAAGACGGTAAAGATGAACAGCGAGCCGAACACCACCGGATAATCCCGCGAAACGGCCGCTTCATAGCTCATGCGGCCCAGGCCATCCAGCGAGAAGATCACTTCGATCAGCAGCGAACCGGCAAAGAACACGCTGATGAACGCCTGCGGAATACCCGACACAACCAGCAACATGGCATTGCGAAACACATGGCCATAGAGCACGCGCCGCTCGCTCATACCCTTGGCGCGGGCGGTAGTCACATACTGACGGGTTATTTCGTTGAGAAAGGAATGTTTGGTCAGCAGGGTCAGTGTGGCAAAACCGCCGATCACCAGCGCTGAAACAGGCAGCACCAAATGCCAGAAATAGTCAGCGATCTTGCCGACGGTGGTCAGTTGCTCGAAGTTGTCCGAGACCAGCCCGCGCACCGGAAACCAGTTCAGTGACGTGCCACCGCAGAACACCACCACCAGCAGCATGGCGAACAGGAAGGCTGGCGTGGCGTAACCGATGATGATCGCGGTGCTGCTCCAGATATCGAACTGACTGCCATGTTTGACCGCTTTGCGAATACCCAGCGGGATGGATACCAGGTAGGTCAGCAACGTCGCCCAGAGGCCCAATGATATGGAGACCGGCATTTTTTGCAGAATAAGGTCGGTCACCGTGGCACCGCGAAAGAAGCTGTTGCCGAAATCCAGTCGGGCGTAACTCTTCAGCATCAGCCAGAGCCGCTCATGCAAGGGCTTGTCGAAACCGTATTGATGTTCGATCTGTTTGATCAGTACCGGGTCCAGTCCTCGGGACGCTCGGGAGTGTCCGGCATCGGCCGATTCGCTCGCCCCCGCGCCCACGGTCGCACCGCCAATTCCCTGCAAGCGCGCAATAGCCTGTTCGACAGGGCCGCCCGGCGCGGCCTGCACGATGAAAAAGTTGACCAGCAAAATACACAGCAGAGTAGGGATGATCAGCAGCAGGCGACGCAAAATATAGCCGAGCATTCAGTGCATCTCCGAAACGATGGCTGAAGCACCGCGTTTTTCAGCGAACTGCTCATTGGTCAATGGCGTCGGGCTGATTTCCCACCATGTTTCGATGGCTTCATTGTTGCTGGCCTGGATTTTCGGAATGCCGAAACGGTTCCACCAGACGGTGGAGGAGCCTGGCGGGTAATAGTTGGGAATCCAGTAGTAATTCCATTGCAGTACCCGGTCCAGGCAATGTGCATAGTCGGTCATGGTCTGCTTGTTGTCAGCCTTGAGCAGGCCTGCAATCAGGGTGTCTACGGCGGGGTCCTGAAGTGCCATGTAATTGCTGGAACCTGGGTCCATCGCTACTTTCGAACCAAAGCTGTTGTATAACTCGGCCCCGGGCGAGGTAGATACCGGGTAGCCGGTGACAATCATGTCGTAATCGCGGGCCATTACTCGGTTGAGGTATTGCGCGGAATCGATGCGACGAATATCAAAATGAATGCCGATCTGCGCCAGCGTGCGTTTGTAGGGCAGCAGCATCCTTTCGAAACCGTTCTGTGCGTTGAGAAACGTAAAGCTGAAGGGTTCGCCCTGAGCATTAACCAGTTGGTCGCCCTGCGGCTTCCAGCCAGCCTCTTTCATCAGCGCCAGTGCTTGCAGTTGCTTGTCGCGAATGAAGCCTGTGCCATCGGTTTTTGGTGCCTTGAACACGCTGTCGAACACCTGGTCAGGGACCTTGCCACGCAGCGGCTCAAGGATTTTCAGTTCGGCGGGAGTCGGCAGCTCGCTGGCAGCCAGCTCCGAGTTGGAGAAGAAGCTGTCCTGGCGAATGTACATGTTGCGCATCAACTGCCGGTTGGTCCATTCGAAGTCCCAGAGCAGCGACAGCGCCTGGCGCACGCGGCGGTCCTGAAACATCGGTCGGCTCAGGTTGAATACGAAGCCCTGTGAGCTTTGCACCGCGCCCTTGGCCAGTTGGGCCTTCTGCAAGCGACCGTCACTGAGTGCCGGGCCGTCATAACGAATTGAATAGCCGGTCGCTGAAAACTCGCGGTTGTAGTCGTAGGCCCCGCCCTTGAGAACCGTGCGTGCCACGTCAATGTCGCCGAAATACTCGATGCTGAAGGTGTCGAAGTTGTACAGGCCTTTGCTGACCGGCAGGTCTTTGCCCCACCAGCCTGGGTCACGTTGAAACGTGACGGTGCGCCCCGGGTCGACACGGCTGATGGTGTAAGGCCCGCTGCCCGGAGGAACTTCAAACCCCGCGCCACTGGCGAAGTCGCGGGATTTCCACCAGTGCTCCGGGAATACCGGCAGTGAAGCGAGGTCCAGGGGCAGGGTGCGGCTGTCGCTGTGCTTGAAGTCGAAACGGATCTGCAAGGGGGATTCGACTTCCAGGCCTTTGACCGCCTCAAACTGGGTCCGGTATTGCATGTTGCCTTGGGTCATCAGCAGTTCGTAGGTGTACTTGACGTCGTCGGCGGTAATCGGGGTGCCATCCGCGAAACGCGCCTTCGGGTTGAGGTAAAAGCGCAAGGAAAGGCCGTCTGCACCACGCTCCATTTTCTCGGCGACAAGTCCGTAGACCGTATAAGGCTCATCCATAGAGCGTATGGCCAGCGGGGCATAGAGCAGGCCATTGATCTGCGAAACCCCCATACCTTTGTCGGTAAACGGCATCAAGTGATCGAACTGACCTATTTCAATGGCCGAGCGGCGCATGCTGCCGCCTTTCGGGGCGTCCGGGTTCACATAATCGAAATGTTTGAAGTCGGCAGGGTAGCGCGGGGCCTCGCCGTAAACGGTCAGTGCGTGCTGTGGTGCTGCAGACAGCGATTGAACAACGCCAACGAAGGTCAGCGTCAAGGCGAGCAACGATGAAAAAACAAAACGCATGACTCGAATCCTGACTGACGTCCGCAAGCGAATGTCAGGGTTAAAGGCGACTGGCTGTCAAGGTATGACGAAAATCCCGGCAGCGCTCAGGCATCTGCGTCGCGGTATCTTCTACAGACAAATGGTCGCTTCGCCAAGCTGCTACGAGCAGGCAACGGTATTAACGGCCACCTGCAAAAACGGCCCATCCGAAGATGAGCCGTCTGGTACTCAGCGCAGCAGGATCAGTCCTGGCGGCTGGTCACTTCCAGCAGGTGGTAGCCGAACTGAGTCTTTACCGGACCCTGAACGGTGTTCACCGGAGCACTGAATACGACAGTGTCGAATTCCTTGACCATCTGGCCTGGACCGAACGAACCCAGGTCACCGCCCTGGCGGCTCGATGGGCAGCTGGAGTTGGCCTTGGCGATTTCAGCGAAATCAGCGCCGCCTTCGATCTGAGCCTTGAGTTCGTTGCATTTTTCTTCGCTCGAAACAAGGATGTGGCGGGCAGTGGCTTTAGCCATGGGGAATAATCTCCTGTGAAAAAAAAGAAACAGCCTACCGGATTCAGTGCGGTATTTCCCGACAAAGTTCCTTCGCTCTGTTTATCTGTAACGCAGACGGTCAACCGCGTGACGCAATAGCTGTTCGGTGCCTTCCCAGCCAAGGCAGCCATCGGTGACCGAAACGCCGTACTGCAGCGTCCCGCCCAATGCCTGGCAGCCGTCGAACAAGTGGCTCTCGATCATCATGCCGATCAGTGAGGTATTGCCGGCCAGGCGCTGTTCAAGAACATCGTTAAAGACGTGGGGCTGGCATGACGGGTCCTTGCCACTGTTGGCGTGGCTGCAATCGACCATGATTCGCGATGCGATATTGTTTTTGGTCAGGCTGGCCTGCACCCGAGCGACACTCTGGCCATCGTAGTTGGGGCCGCTGTGGCCGCCGCGCAGCACAATGTGAGTGTCCGGATTGCCCTGCGTCTGGATGATTGCCGGATGACCGTGACCGTCCATGCCGAAGTGGCGATGCGGATACGCCGCTGAACGCATTGCATCGCTGGCCACCGCGACGCCACCGTCAGTGCCATTCTTGAAGCCGACTGCCATGGGCAGCCCGCTGGCCATTTCCCGATGGATTTGCGACTCGGTGGTACGTGCGCCGATCGCGACCCAACTGAGCAGGTCATCGAAATAGCCCGCGGCCATGGGTTGCAGTATCTCGGTGGTAATCGGCAGACCCATTTGCAGCATGTCACGCATCAATTGTCGCGACAGCGCCAGGCCTTCAGCCATATCGTCACTGCCGTCCAGATGGGGATCGTACGCCAGGCCTTTCCAGCCCACTGTCGTGCGCGGTTTTTCGACGTAGGCGCGCATCACCAGCAGCATCTGATCACTGACTTGTGCCGCAAGGCCGGCCAGTCGCTCGGCATATTCACGAGCAGATTGCGGGTCATGGATCGAGCAAGGACCCACGATAACGAGTAGTCGCGAGTCTTCACCTTCAAGGATGGCGCGTACGGCGCGGCGATGGGCAGCAACCTGTTCGGTCAGCGCTGCATTCAGTGGCAGGCGCATTTTCAGTTCAAGCGTGCCGGGCAGACGTTTTGAGGAGGGGCTGTTGTCTGCCAGAGCAACGGCATGACTGGACAGGTCGGACGGTTTTACGGCAACGGACGAATTCATATTCTGGCTTCCTGGGCTGGCGGTGCAGTACCGCGCAGACCTACTGGGGTGTTCGACAAAGGGCCGTATTGGCCGGGCGTTTGTGGTTGCCACCTGGCAGTGACCGAACGGAGGCGGCAGGCTGTCCCGAACGGAGATGGCTAAATCGCCAGGCGAAGTCGATGTCGTTGCGGTAATAAGTGGCGTAATTCATGTCCTAGTCCTCAATGTGCAGCGTGATATTTAGGAAGGGTTGAAAATGCCTGACCCTGAAAAAACAAAACCCCCGGTCGGGAAGCCGACCGGGGGTAGAGAATTCTCTGGTTGGCGTCCCCTTGAAGTGGGCGCCGGATGGGTATCAGGCGCGCCAGTGGCTAAACCAATACCCATAATAAGAGTTAAGCTGAACAGGAGCATTCACCGAGGCAACCCGCACAGCCACAGCGCATGCACGGCAGGAAATGCCGGTAGCCGCTTTAAGCAGTGATGAAGTGGATTGCAGCATGGTGGGTCTCCGTTGATTGCTCCGAAGCTTACTTCAGGAGCGGCGGCGCATTCAATTGGAAAATTCAATCACCAGGATTATCAATGGCTACGAGCATTGACGTGGTGGTCCAGAGGGCGAGGGGTAAACCGCTCAACGGCTGATGACAGTTACCTGGCGGCAGGCTATGGTTCGGCCAGGCTTCTACATATTGCGCCTGCAGTCTCCGGCAGGATCAGCTACTCTTCACCCATTACTTCTTCCTGCGGGGTTTGCATGTTCGGGATGGTCCCGATCTTCATGCCCAGCAATACGGCTACCTTATGCGCTTCACCGCGCCTGCCTTTCTTGCGGCCTGCCAGCACCTGGTAAGTTGTCGCCGGATCAATGCTGTTTTCCCGAGCGAATGCCTGAACAGATTTTCCCTGTTGTTCGAGCCAGGCCTTGGCTTGTGCGGCAGTGCGTATTCCGGGCATAGTTCAAAACCGTTCAAATCTATTCAATTCCGCGGGATTCTAACATTCGTTAGGATGGCTTTAACAGGATCATAGATTCAAATGAGTGGAATCGGTTGTCGGCTGAGAAAAGAACGAGAGCGTCTGAGCATGTCTCAGCGTACCTTCGGTGAAATAGGGGGAGTTGAGGCTAACGCCCAGGGAAAGTATGAAAATGGTGATCGCGCGCCCAAGGCCGATTACCTGGCTGCGGTGGCGGCCAAAGGTGTGGATGTGCTCTATGTGCTGACGGGAGCGCGCACGCCGGTGCCGATTGACAACCTCAGTGTGATCGAAGAAAAGATTCTGGGTAATTACCGGGTGTTGGCCAAGGATGATCAGGATGCGATCAGGCGTTTGACGACGACCATTGCCGAGCTTTCCGCTCCTGAAAAGCTTCCTTAGGGCAGGCATTGCGAGGCGGACATGCAGCCTGCTTTTCTGCGGCCTGCGGTTTTTTTCCGTCGTTCTCGAAGCACCCACCGTCAAGTTGTCGAGAGTCTGAGTTCGCAGTGCTAGGTCTGACTCATTGTTTTTGTTATGGTGATTGGCATTCGTTATGACCGTTGCGCGAGGTGTCTGCTTGATTAAGGTGCTAGTTGTCGATGACCATGATCTTGTCCGGACAGGCATCACACGCATGCTGGCCGACATAGACGGTCTGCAGGTTGTCGGGCAGGCTGATTCCGGCGAGGAATCACTGAAGAAGGCGCGCGAGCTCAAGCCTGACGTTGTACTCATGGACGTCAAGATGCCGGGCATCGGTGGGCTGGAGGCGACGCGCAAGATGCTGCGCAGCCACCCTGATATCAAGGTCGTCGCAGTCACTGTCTGTGAAGAAGACCCGTTTCCGACCCGTTTGCTGCAGGCAGGTGCTGCCGGCTACATGACCAAGGGTGCGGGGCTTGCCGAAATGGTCCAGGCCATTCGCCTGGTGTTTGCCGGTCAGCGTTACATCAGCCCGCAGATTGCCCAGCAGTTGGCCTTGAAGTCGTTTCAGCCGCAGGTCAACAATTCGCCGTTCGATCTGCTTTCCGAGCGTGAAATCCAGATTGCCCTGATGATTGTCGGCTGCCAGAAAGTCCAGACCATCTCGGACAAGCTGTGCCTGTCACCGAAAACCGTTAATACCTACCGATACCGTATCTTTGAAAAGCTCTCGATCAGCAGTGATGTTGAACTGGCTTTGCTCGCTGTACGTCACGGCATGGTTGATGCCAGCGCCTGAACATGACCCAGACATTCGATCCAAGTGCATTTCTCGCGACCTGTAGCGGTCGTCCCGGCGTCTACCGTATGTTCGACGCCGAAGCTAAACTGCTTTACGTCGGCAAGGCCAAGAACCTCAAGAAGCGTCTTGCCAGCTATTTTCGCAAAACCGGACACGCGCCCAAGACCGGAGCGCTGGTGTCGCGCATCGCCCAGATTGAAACGACCATCACGGGCAACGAAACTGAAGCGCTGTTGCTGGAGCAGACCCTCATCAAGGAGTGGCGGCCGCCCTACAACATTCTGCTGCGTGACGATAAGTCCTATCCCTATGTGTTTCTGTCCGATGGTAACTACCCGCGACTGAGCATTCATCGCGGCACCAAAAAAGCCAAGGGCCGTTATTTCGGGCCTTACCCGAGTGCCGGCGCGATTCGCGAGAGCCTTAGCCTGCTGCAGAAGACCTTTCAGGTGCGGCAGTGCGAGGACAGCTACTTCAAGAACCGCACGCGTCCTTGCCTGCAATATCAGATCAAACGTTGCAAAGGGCCGTGTGTCGGGCTGGTCGAGCCTGAGGTGTATGCCGAGGACGTACGTCACTCGGTGATGTTTCTCGAGGGACGCAGCAATGCCCTGAGTGACGAACTGAACGCCTCCATGGAAAAAGCCGCGATGGCGCTCGACTTCGAACGCGCAGCCGAGTTGCGCGATCAGGTCGCCTTGTTGCGCCGCGTCCAGGATCAGCAAAGCATGGACGGCGGTACCGGCGATGTCGATGTGGTCGCCGCGTTCGTCAACCCTGGCGGTGCCTGCGTGCACCTGATCAGCGTGCGGGGCGGGCGGGTGCTGGGCAGCAAGAACTTCTTCCCGCAGGTCGGCATAGAAGAGGAGGTCGGCGAAGTGATGTCGGCATTCCTGGCTCAGTATTTCCTCGGCGGCATCGACCGTGAGCTGCCCGGCGAAGTCATCGTCAATGTCATCAACGACGATTTCCCTGCGTTCGTCGACGCCGTCGAAGAACTGCGCGGCGTCGAGATGGTTATCAGTCATCGCGTGCGCGGCACCCGGGCGCGCTGGCAGCAAATGGCGGTCACCAATGCCGAGCAGGCACTGACTGCGCGGCTGGCCAACCGTCAGCATGTTGCGTCGCGGTTCGAAGCGCTGGCCAAGGTGCTGGGGCTTGAAGATCCGCCAATGCGCCTCGAATGCTACGACATCAGCCACTCCAGTGGTGAGGCGACCGTAGCGTCCTGTGTGGTGTTCGGTCCGGAAGGCCCGATCAAGTCCGATTACCGGCGTTTCAATATCGAAGGCGTAACGGCGGGCGACGACTATGCCGCCATGCACCAGGCCTTGACCCGACGTTACAGCCGCATCAAGGCCGGGGAGGGCAAGTTGCCGGATGTGCTGCTGGTGGACGGCGGCAAGGGCCAGATGTCCATGGCCCGTGATGTGCTCAATGAATTGCAGGTGCCTGATCTGATTCTGCTCGGTGTCGCCAAGGGCACCACGCGCAAGGCGGGCTTTGAAACCCTTTACCTGAACGACGCAGCACATGAATTCACGCTGCCCGGCGATTCTCCAGCGTTGCACCTTATCCAGCAGATTCGCGACGAGGCCCACCGTTTCGCAATCACCGGTCACCGCGCGCGGCGCGGCAAGACCCGGCGCACCTCGACCCTTGAGGGCGTTGCAGGCGTCGGGCCGACCCGGCGTCGTGACCTGCTCAAACATTTCGGCGGATTACAGGAATTGTCCCGTGCCAGCATTGATGAAATCGCAAAAGCACCCGGAATCAGTAAAAAGCTGGCAGAGTCGATTTATGCAAACCTGCACAGCGAGTAGAATGCCCGCTCACCTCGTAGCCAGTTGTGCCGATGAATATCCCTAATCTGATCACCGTACTACGCGTTTTATTGATTCCGATCTTCATTTTGCTGTTCTACATGCCTTATCACTGGAGCTACATGGCCGCCAGTGCAGTCTTTGCGTTCGCTGCGGCGACCGACTGGCTCGACGGGTATCTGGCCCGCCGTCTTGAACAAAGTACGCCCTTTGGCGCCTTTCTCGACCCGGTAGCAGACAAACTGATGGTGGCCGTTGCACTGGTGCTGCTGGTTCAGGCGCATGCCAATCTGTGGTTGACGCTGCCCGCAGCGGTGATCATCGGTCGCGAAATCGTCATTTCTGCACTCCGCGAATGGATGGCGGAAATCGGCGCGCGTGCGCAGGTTGCCGTTTCCAATATGGGCAAATGGAAAACGGCGGCGCAAATGCTCGCGCTGGTCATTCTGCTGGGCAACCCACCTGCGATCACGATCTGGGTGATTCTCGGTTACGCATTGCTGCTCGTTGCAGCGGGGCTGACCCTGTGGTCGATGGTGCAATACCTCAGAGCCGCATGGCCGCACCTCAAGACTACGGCAGAAAAAAAATAAGTTTTTGAATCAAGGGCTTGACTCAGCTTTCTGAAACGCTAGAATAGCGCCCGTCATCAAGACAATGCGGGAATAGCTCAGTTGGTAGAGCACGACCTTGCCAAGGTCGGGGTCGCGAGTTCGAGTCTCGTTTCCCGCTCCAAATATAAATCCATGTATGCACAAGAGGCATATGGGATTAACAAAAAAGACGCTTAGGCGTCTTTTTTCGTTTTTGTGGTAAATATCCCGGGTTTACTTTCTTGTGATGTACTTCTGATTGTCTGAAGCAGTTTTGGCGTCCGAAGCCATATAGCCGTCGCCACCTCAAGCAGTCGAAGGAACAGTAGACCGGCTGGAGGCCATTATCGGGCACCCGCTGCGCACCTACGAAGACTTCGGCAAGGAAGCCACTGTCGGTTGAATCGCCGGCAGGGCAGCCATCCTGCCGGGTAAAAAACCCGGCAGTCAGCGCTTTAATAGTTCACCCAGGCGGTATCGTTATTGGCAGCGCTGTACCCAGCGCACACCTTCTACGCCAGTTTCGATACCCGGCTTGGTAGCCCATGCCATGCGTTGCCTCTGAACTTCGAAACTCATCTGGTCAGGGCGTCCATCCCACCATTCGATACTCGCCTTCCCGACTACTATTTATAATGTTGCTCGAACACCGCTACCTGCTCCGGTGTAATGAGTTGGAAGGGCACCCAGACCTCGGCATCGACCGGCTCGCCTTTGATCATTTTTATGGCCGATTGCAGAGCTGTGGTCGCTTGGGCCTTTGGGTCTTGAAACACCGAGGCTGCCAGCATTCCACGTTTAATTGCCGCCAGGCCATCAGGCAAGCCGTCAATGCCTACAATTGCAACTTCCCCCTTCGCTTTGCCAGCCTGTTGTAACGCCATGGCGGCGCCGATGGCCATCTCGTCGTTATTGGCCACGATGGCATCAAAGGTTCTGCCCGCCAGTAGCCAGTTACTGGTCAGGTCCATACCTTTGTTACGTTGCCATTCCGCTGTTTGCTGCTCGACGATCGTTATGCCCGGATAGTCCTTGAGCACCTGTTTGACGCCTTCGCTGCGGTCGTGTGTCGAGTTCTGCGCAAGGTCACCCATGATGAGCGCGATAGTACCTTTGCCTCCCATCTTTTCTGCCAGATAGCGCATCTGCAATTGTCCTGCCTCAATGTCGTTGGACGCCACGGTGGTAACGCCCTTGGGCAAGACGCGCTCATCCGGGTGACGGTTGACGTAGACAAGTGGCATCTTTGCCTCGACTGCTGCGCGGGTCATATTTGCCGTGGCGGCGGTGTCCACCGGCAAGACGATGACCGCATCCACTTTCTGGCTGAGAAAGCCCTGAACCTGATTGATCTGGCGAACAACATCGCCTTGAGCGTCCTCGAACTGGAGCTGCACATTCTCTTTTCTGGCAGCTTCTTCCAGACCGCTGCGCACATATGTCATGAAGTTATCGTCGACTCTGGCGATCGTGACGCCAATTCGGTAGCTCGCAGCAGCCCATTGGCTGGAAACCAGTAACAGCACGGCGATAAACAGTTTGCAGAAGGGCATGAGACGTTTCCTTTTGTTGTTATGTGTGACGTTCACCAAGACCTGTCATGAACGTTTCCAGCGCTTTTCACGAGAGCTTGCCAAGGTGTTCCTCAAGCCAGGGTGAAGGCTTTTTTGAAGCGTTCCAGTGCTGCTTCGCTGTTGCCACTGGCCCAGCCTTCAAGCCCGACGACACCCGTGTAGCCCATATCGAACAACGCTCTGGCAATGGCGGGATAATGAATTTCACCCGTACCAGGCTCTTGGCGACCTGGGACGTCGGCGACCTGGATTTCTCCTATAGCGCTGCCTGAGCGCTGGACGAGTTCGATCAGGTTTCCTTCGCCGATTTGCGCGTGATAAAGGTCCAGGTTCATTTTCAGGTGCGGGCTGCCCACGGCTTCGATCAGGGCCAATGTGTCTTCAGCGCGAGCGAACGGGGTGCCGGGGTGGTCGACCTCGGTATTCAGGTTTTCCAGCAAGAATACCCGGCCGGCCTCTTCGCCAAGGCGAGCGAGTTTTTCCAGCGTTTTGCAGGCACTCAGCCACATGCGTCCATTGACATGAGCCACCGGATTGACGGGCAGACCTTTGTCGTCAAGGCCCGTGCCATGCAGGTTCAGGCTCGGGCAATTGAGCCGGGCGGCAACCGCGAGGGATTCGCGTGCGCTGTCCAGCAGGTGCTGGATTGCGTCGGCATCGGTCAGATTGCCGTGGGTGTAGCCGGTCATGGAGGTGAAATTCGCCCCTGTGGCAGCCAGCGCTGCGATGTCCTTATTGGCCCAGCTCCATATTTCGGCGCTGAAGCCCAGCTCGTGAATACGCCTGACACGCTCGGTGAAGGGTAAATCCAGGAACACCATCTCGGCGCTGACCGCTAATGTGAACGGTATGGAGCTCATGCGCAGACTCCTCGTGACACCGCCACCGGTCGGCCTTGCTGGAACGACTCGATGCAGGCGCGGGCAATGGCCAGCGCCGCTCGGGCATCTTCGCCACTGGCCAGGGGTTTGGCCCCGGTACGCAGGCAGTCGGCAAAATGATTGAGTTCGGCGATGTAGGCGTCACGCAGCAGGTCGGTGTCCAGTCGTTGGGAGTCGGCCTGTATGCCATTGGCCAGATAACGGGTCAGATCAGATTCACTGACGTTGCCCATAGTCAACATGCCGGCACTGCCGAAGACCTCGCCCCGGACGTCGTAACCGTAGACCGCCTGAAAGCTGGCTTCAGCGGTGGCAATGGCACCGTTGTCGAAACGGATCATCACCACCGCTGTGTCCAGAAACCCATTGTTCTTGTAATCCGGTGCAATCAGCGCATCAGCCATAACGAACACGCTGACTGCCTCGGCACCGGGGTTCAGGTAGCGCAGGGTATCGAAGTCATGAATCAGCGTTTCAAGAAAGATCACCCATTGCGGCGAGGCTGCCGGATTGTTCAGCGCAGGATCGCGGGTTAACGAGCGCAACAGTTGCGGTGTACCTATACGCCCCTCAACCACGTTCAGATGAGCCGTACGAAAGCTTTTGGCGAAGCGACGGTTGAAACCGACTTGCAAGGGCACGCCGGCATCGGCGGCCGCAGCGATAGCGCGGTCGGCTTCCTCGAGAGTGATCGCCATGGGTTTCTCGCAAAAAACGCCCTTGCCGGCCCGCGCCGCGCTGATGACTAATTCTGCGTGGCTGCGCGCGGGGGCAGCGATCAGCACGCCATCCAGGTCTGGGTCGTCCAGCAATTGCTGAGGGTCGGTGTAAACCCGATCTACCCCTAACTCTGCGGCCAGACGCGACGCCTGGCCCGGAGTGGGGTCGGCGATGGCCGCAAGGCAGGCACCGGGAACATGGTGGGCGGCGGTCTGGCCGTGGAAGCTGCCCATGCGGCCGGCGCCAATCAGACCAAGGCGGAGAATTTTTTTGCTCATGAAATAACCCTTTTTAATTGTTGTTCGATTATTTCCCGGCCGTAAGCGCGCCGGGCAAAGGGGGAAGAGCAAAGGCTATGCCATAACTTAAGCTATTGATTTTAAACGTTTATTAAAAATTTCCAGTCAAAAAGTGTTCATTTTAATGACATGTCTATACTGACATGTTGAATATATAAACATGGATACATCAATGTCCTCACCGTCTGCGACCTTCAGCGTGCAAGACCTCGGATACCTCACCGCATTGGGGACTGTGGCACTCAACAGCGGTCCCATACCCGAACTGGAGCAGGCCTGGCGGGCGCGCCTGAGTGGCGTTGACGAGCGCCCGGCGACGGTCAGGAAGGTTATTTGGGATTCCTGGGGACGCAGCATCGCAGGCGGCGTGAACCCTGAAGACCGCGACTACCGGTTTGTCGACCCTCAACACCTTGCGGCTACTCTGGCGGCCAATCGGGTTTTGATTGCCGCAGCAGCTCAAGTGATGCGCGGCTTGCTTGCCTATAACCCGAGAGGCCATATCAACCTCACCGATGCTGAGGGCACCACACTGTATTTTTGCGGGCTGGATCTGACGCCGGTGGGTACGCGTTTGCTGGAGTCGGTGCAGGGCACCAACTGCACCGGGCTGGCCCTGGCTGAAGATTCCCTGGTGTATGTACTGGCAGAGGAAAACTTCGGTACAGGCCTTCGTCAGCGGCGAATGCATTGCGCTGCGGCGCCCATCCGCAATGCCCAAGGCAAGACCCTGGCGATGCTGACCCTGACCGCAGAACCTGGCTGGTTCCATTTTCATACGCTCGGCACTGTCCAGGCGGCGGCCGAGGCCGTCTCGCGGCAAATGGCCTTGCAGGCGCTGCTGGAAGAACAGCAAACCGTGCTCGAAGTGCTCAACGAAGGTTTGGTGGTACTGGACGAACGAGGCTGTATAAAAGCGCTCAATCGCTATGCCCGGCAGCTTTTTCGGGTCGGCCTGGATTTGCTGGGCAGCCCGTTCCAGCGTCTGGGACGCAGTGATTTGAACGGACAGATTCTGGCGCGTATCGGTGAAGGGCTGCGGGACCTGGACTGCACCTTTGAACTGCATGATTTCAGCCAGTTGTCCTGTCTGGTTTCGGTATGCCCACTGGAGCAGGGCGGGCGCGTGGTGTCGCTGCGAGAAAATCGGCGCATTCGGGAGATCACCCGGCGAATTATCGGCACTCAGGCCCGTTACACGTTCGAGACCATTCAGGGCCGTTCACGGGCGATTGCAGATGCCGTGCATTTCGGGCGGATCGCCAGTCGCAGCGATTCCACCACCTTGATTCTTGGCGAAAGCGGCACCGGCAAGGAGTTGTTCGCCCAGGCGATCCATAATGCGAGTGACCGCAATAGCGGGCCTTTTGTAGCGGTCAACTGTGGCGCGATTCCCCGGGACCTGGTGCAAAGCGAGCTGTTCGGCCATGTCGAGGGCGCATTCACGGGTTCGGCTAAAGGCGGGTCGGCGGGCAAGTTCGAACTGGCCGATGGCGGCACGATCTTTCTTGATGAGATCGGCGACATGTCCTTCGACGCGCAGGTCAGCCTGTTACGGGTGTTGCAAGAGGGCGAAGTAACCCGGGTCGGGGCGAAAAGCTCGCGACCAGTGGATGTACGCATCATTGCCGCCACTCACCGTAACTTGAGTCAGGCAGTGGCCGAAGGCGCCTTTCGTGAAGATCTGTATTACCGACTCAACGTGCTCAACCTGACCGTACCGCCGCTGCGTATGCGTAGGGAAGACATTGCCTTGCTGGCGCAACATTTTCTTGATCGTTGTGCCCGTTCATTGCGCAAGTCAGTGCTGGGGCTTTCTGCGCAAGCCCTGGAATTGCTGGTGGCTTATAGCTGGCCGGGCAACGTGCGAGAGCTGGAAAACAGCATTGAGCGCGCGACCAATCTGGCCACGGGTGAGCTCGTCCAGCCCGCCGATCTGCCCCTTGAAATCAGGCAGCGGAGCGGCCCCGCGGTGCCGGGCCGGCTGCCAGTACCTTTGGCGGCCCATGACCTTGGCACCCACGAAATGCACGCGATTATTGCGGCGCTCGAAAGCACCCGAGGCAACATTCGCCTCGCTGCTCGACAGCTGAACGTTTCCCGCGGCGGGCTGTACAACAAAATGAGTCGATTCGGCTTGAACGCCGCCGATTTTCGAGGGCTCTGACGCCGGTCAGGCGTCGGTATTCTCCGAGGTCACGATCTGTAGCGGTACATACACCCGGTGCCTGAGCGGATCGAAGCTGTTGACGGTCTGCAACTCGATCAGCAGATTTACCAGTGCCTCGGCAATTTGAAGAGGCTGGGAGTCGATCACCACGTCAACCAGCCCGTTCGCGAGTGCGAGGCGCGACAGTTCGGTGGACTCCTGCAAAATGCAGCACAGCGCTGGACGTCTGGGCAGTTGCGAGAGAGCACTGATGATGCCGTCGCCACCACCGCCCACCACGCACAGCCCGCGCAGATCGTCATGATTGCCCAGCAATTCCAGGCTCGCCTCTTCGGTGATATCACAGTTGTCGAGGTTGATCAGCGGCACCAGAGGACGTAACCCCGGCGCATGTTCTGCCAGGTAACTGTGTAGCCCTTCAACCCGCGCCTGATGACCGAGAAAGCGATGGCCGCCGAGCAGAATGCCGATGCTGCCTTTGCGAGCACCGCAGGTACGTGCCAGCAGCCAGCCCATGGTGCGTCCGACCTGATAATTGTCCTGACCGACGTAAGGCTCATCGGCCTTCTCATGAATGTCTGAAAGCAGCGCTATCACCGGGACGCCAGCCTGGCGAATCTGTTCAAGAGCAGCGTTGATCAGCGGGTGGGCAAAGCTGACCACCGCCAGGCCGTCACATTGCACTGCCAGTTGTTCGAGTTGGGCAACGATGGCGGCCGGGCTGCGATCAGTCACGTATTCGAACTGGCAGGTCAGGTTGGCCCCGATACGACGTTGCGCGGCCTGGCCAATGGCCTGAGCGAGGTTGGCATAGAACGCCTGGGCGGTGTTCAGCAACAGAATGCCGAAACGGTAAGTGGGACGTTGCTCGACAATGCGCTGCGCAATCAGCCGTGCGGCGAAATAACCCACTGCTTCCGCGGCCTTCAGCACCTGCTCGGCGGTAGCGGGGTTTACCGGAGCGCGGGCGTTGAGCACGCGATCGACAGTCGCGACACTCAAGCCTGCCTGCGCGGCAACAGTCGCGATGGTGGGGCGCTTATTGTTATTCATGACATGCCCTTGAAGCGGCTTGATAGAAAACTATCAAGCACCGCAGATGCTCGATGATAGCTTGATAGTGAATGTATTCAAGGCCTTGAGAGGGGGTGGGTGCTCTCTATATTTTCTTACGCAAAGTTCCTGAAACCTCACACTTGCGGAGAATAATAACAATGCCTCAAGACACTGCAGCCTGTCAGCGCGACTATAGCCTGACCGGCCCCGAAGCTGCCCGTGCAGCGGAAAAAGGCCTGGTATCTGCCGAGTGGTACCAGTCGCCCATATCCCGTCAACGCATGAAACAATTGATGCAGCGCCGCGACGGCCCGGCCTTGCTCGACACTGCCATTTGGTTGCTGGCGCTGCTGGTCAGCGGTTTTGGCGGCTACTGGTTCTGGGGTTCCTGGGCATGTGTGCCGTTCTTCCTGGCTTATGGCGTTCTTTACGCCACAGCCTCCAACCCGCGCTGGCACGAGACTGGCCACGGCACCGCGTTCAAGACCCGGTGGATGAATGACGGGTTGTACCAGGTGGCCAGTTTCATGTGCATGTTCGAGCCACATGTATGGCGCTGGAGCCATGCGCGGCATCATACCGACACTATCGTGGTAGGTCGCGACCCGGAAATTGTCGAGCCACGGCCGCCGAGCCTTGTGATGATGTTCCTGAGCCTGTTTCAGATTCCCTTACTGATCAAAACAATGGGCGGCGTGTGCCGACATGCTTTTGCGCACATGAGCGAGCAAGAGAAGGATTTCATCCCGGTGTCCGAATGGCCCAGAGTGTTTCTGGCCGCGCGTATCTGGCTCGCTATTTATGCCGGAGTGGTTGCTGCGGCACTGTATCTGCAAAGCTGGTTACCCCTCATGTACGTCGGTTTGCCCATGCTTTATGGCGGCTGGCTGTCTTACCTGTTCGGCCTTACTCAACATGTGGGGCTGGCTGAAGACGTGCTCGATCATCGCAGCAACTGCCGCACTATCTACATGAACCGCGTGCTGCGCTTTCTGTACATGAACATGAACTACCACCTTGAGCACCATATGTACCCGATGGTGCCGTATCACGCGTTGGCGCAACTTCATGAAGAGATCCGCCACGACTGTCCGCCGCCTTATGCCAGCCTCGGCGAAGCCTTCAAGGAAATTATTCCAACCCTCCTGAGGCAGCGCCGCGACCCGACCTACTTCATCAAGCGCCAGGTGTCACATGCTTCAGCGTCTGCCACCGCCGTACGTCCCCAGCCTGAAGCGACCTCCGGCTGACACTTTCCGGTTGTTCCCGAACGAGAGAGAAAAACCATGAACAATCAATGGATTGATGTATGCGCCGTGGGCGAAATTGATGAAGAAGACGTCATTCGCTTCGATCACGGCCCGCATACCTATGCCGTATACCGTTCCGCCGACAACGAATTTTTCGCCACGGCGGGCCTGTGCACCCACGAAAAGATTCACCTCGCCGACGGGCTGGTAATAGATCACGTCATCGAATGCCCTAAACATAACGGCCGCTTCGACTATCGCAATGGCAAAGCCCTTGGAGCACCCGTGTGCGTCAATCTCAAGACCTTTGCCGTACGGGTCGAAGCCGGGCGGGTTTTGCTTGCGGTCAGTGACTGAATATCAGGAGTGCATGCCATGAATGCTCCATTGATTATCGTGGGCGCGGGTCATGCAGGTGGCCGTGCAGCGCTGACCTTGCGCGATCAGGGTTACGCCGGCCGACTGATACTGATCGGCGCCGAGCCGCACGTGCCGTATGAGCGTCCACCTTTGTCCAAGGGCGTGCTGCGATGCTCCGTGGACCTGGCCGGTTGCAGTCTGTGTGCGGACACGCGCCTCACTGAGCTGGGTATCGAGCATCTGACCGACAATCCGGTAAAGAGCCTCGACCCGCAGGGTCATCGCCTGCAGTTGGCTGACGGCGATGAGTTGCCTTACAGCCGATTGCTGTTGGCGACCGGGGGCAGGGCGCGTTGCCTGGCACAGATCCCCAGGCACCTGAGCAATGTTTTCTACCTGCGCACCCACGATGAAGCATTGGCGTTGCGGGGTGCCTTGATCCACGGTTCACGCCTGGTGATCATCGGTGCCGGGTTCATTGGCCTTGAAGTTGCGGCGACGGCGCGGGCTCTAGGCTGCCAGGTGACGTTGCTCGAAGCAGGCCCTCGTCTGGCCGGGCGCGTCTTGCCTGAAGAAGTGTCCCGAGCATTGCTGGATTTGCATCGGCAGCACGGCGTCGATGTACAACTCAATGTCGTGCTTGAAGGCGTGCAAGGCAATGAGCGCGCCGAGTCAGTGCTGCTGGTCGACGGCCGGAGTGTGCCTTGTGACGCAGTGGTTGTCGGCGTTGGCATGCAGCCGAACATCGAGCTTGCAGTAGCGGCTGGCCTTGCCGTGGGGCAAGGGATTCGTGTCGACGATCGACTGCGCACCAGCGCCCCGGACATCTTCGCCGCCGGTGATGTGTGTGAGTATCGCCTGCACCCCGAGGGGGTGTACCAGCGGCAGGAGACCTGGCGCAACGCCGAAGCGCAGGGGCGCCACAGCGCATTGAATATGCTGGGGTACGATCTTCCTTTCCAGGACGTGCCCGGCTTCTGGTCCGATCAGTACGACTGGAGCGTGCAGACAGTCGGTGTAACCACGCAGCCCCTGCCTTCAGCCAGCCGCGCATTGGCCTGCGGAGGGCGGTTGCTGTTCTACCTGGATGCGCAACAACGACTGCAGGGTGCCTGTGGCCTGGCGATGGGCAACAGCGTTGCCAAAGGTATCAAGCTGTGTGAGCGCCTGATCGTTGCCAGAACTCCGCTGAGCGTCACCATGCTCAACGACCCCGAGTGTTCGCTCAAACAACTGCTGAGGCTCTGACATGGACACATTTCTGGTATTTCAGTCGCTATGGGCCATGCAGGACCATCGTGGCCAATGTGACCTTCCCGTCGAGGCGCAACTGGACAGAATTGCCGCCGCCGGCTTTGACGGGATCACCGACCATTACTGGCATGCCCCCGATGTCATGCGGCTGCATGCCGCCGCAGAGGCCCGTGGCTTACAGATTGAAGGTCAGCTATTCCCACAGACAGTGGCCGATCTGGACAGGGCGCTTGAAGTTGCTTGCCGCTACGGTTGTCACCACCTGACTCTGCAGGCCGATGCACGTCCGCGGACGCTGGCCCAGGCGATCACGTTGATCGAGGGCTGGCAGCGTCTGGCCGAGCAGGTGGACTTTCCGGTTCTGCTGGAAACTCACCGTTACCGCCTTACCAGTGATCTGTTGTTTACCCTCGACGTGCTGGCGCAGATGCCGGACCTCAAACTGCTGGCTGATTTGTCCCACTACGTGGTAGGTCGGGAGTTGCCCGAGTCGGCGACGGCCGAGGACGACGAGCACATTCACAGCATCTTGCGCCATAGTTGGGGGTTTCACGGCCGTATAGCCAATAGTGAACAAGTGCAGGTGCCGTTGAGCTTTGCACAACACCGTCCCTGGCTTGAGCGGTTTTCAGCCTGGTGGCGTTACGGTATCGAAGATTGGCTGGCTCGACCGAATAAACCAGCCAGCCTGTCTTTCACGTGCGAGCTGGGCCCACCCCCGTATGCAATCACAGGGAGTGACGGGCGCGAAATTTCAGATCGCTGGAGCGAGGCACTGTTACTCAAGGATCTGATTCGCGGAATCTGGAATGATTGCCGGGCAAGGGTCTGACGGGTTCACCCCGCTTGATGTGAATAGTGAACTCTTCAAAAGCATACCGATGTGTACATTTTAGGTTGACGACCCATCGCCAACGGTTTAAAACTATACACGTCGGTACAGTTTTGGTGGTCTCGCAGTTCATTGCAGACTGACACATATCCAGAACAGTCCGGCAGCGCCTCGCAGAGCAGTCTGATGATGATCGATTGAATGCCGTGCAACGCGGTACGTCGCGATCATGGATGGCCCTGCATCAGGCAAGAGAGTGCTCCAAGATACAGTTCCTCTGGAAAACGTGCTTCTGGATAAACAGTCCCGGGATATTACCAGTGCCCTTCAAAGGTACTGCCCGTGACGGTGCGTGCCTGATAGTCGTCGGGCTCGGGGATTGACGGTGAGTGCTTGAATTTCAATAACCTGATCACGCTGGAGAGTTCTGCATGCACTACGTTAAAAACATGAAGTTGGCCGGGCTGTTGTTATTGGTTTTTCTGGTCACAGGGTGTGCCAGTCACGAGCCGTCGCCTTATTCAGGAATCGAGTCATCACTTGAAATGCGGCCCAACAAACAGGACAGCTCGGGTCGTATTCCCTTCAAGTACTCGACGTCAGTCAACTGGAACCAATACGATAAGGTAATGCTTGAACCCGTGGTGATCTACTCGGGAGCGGATGCGCAATTTTCAGACCTGGAGCGCAACGAAAAGACCGTCCTGGCTAACGACATGACGGTCAGGTTCTCTGAAGCCCTGGGCAAGCATTTCCGGTTCACCGACACACCTTCACGCGGGACAATGCGCATTCGCCTCACCCTGACCGGGGCCGAGACCACTGTTACCGGGCTGTCTACATTCTCCCGATTCGATATCGGCATGGGGTCATATAACCTCGTTCAGGCCTCCAGAGACCGTGAAGGTACGTTTACCGGGTCCGTCAGCTATGCCGTCGAGATATACGATGCGTCCACTTCGCAGCTTCTGGAGTCCTATGTCACTCGGCAATATCCAAAGGTTTATGACATAAGCTCGACCTTCGGGCGTTTGTCGGCGGCGCAGGCGGGTATTTCCAGAGGCGCGGATGAGCTGATTGAGTTGTTGCTCTCAAAGTAAAGCAGCCTTGGAAAGCCCGGCCTGATAATCGGGTCTTCCTGTCAGTCAGACACCTGAGAACTGAAAATGCTATTTGTGAATAATAAAATAAATATAAATCAAAAATAATAATATTAGCTTATGACCAAATAGAATTATATTTTCGAAATTGATTCCGTTATGTTTGGTTTCAACAGCCTACCCCTTACCTCGGATGGTACCAATCGTTATCAGGATTCTGCGCATCAGGCCGCCGTCGAGTGCGCCATGACCGAGGGATAAACCATTCCCCTCAAGCAGAATCGTTGGAAGGGAGTTCAACGTATGTTGCCTGTTCAATCCTGCCACTGGCTTTATTCCTCTCGCCCTGCTGTTGACAGGCGCTGCGCGTCACTTCTGCCGCCAACCGGCTTCTCACCCCACCGCTAGCTCATCGCGCAGGTTTTACCTGCACAGCCTGAAACGTGCGTACCGCGCTGTCCCTACGACAGCAGGAACGCCCGACTTTGCGATTTGCATGCATGGCTTCAATGACGGCCATGTCTGGAGTGAATATGAAGCAAGCTTTACACCGTGCCCGAGCCTCGACTGCCGTGCTGGGCTACTGCCCGCTGGCGTTGGCGATAGGGAGCGTTTTGCTGTCAGGGACGATTCAGGCCGAGGAAAAAACCTCCGAGGATGAGCGTCGTACCTTGTCCACCGTGGTGGTCACCGGTAATCGCGGTGCCGAGCAACGCACCGTGACCAGCAGCCCGGTGCCGATCGATGTGGTCAGTGCCAAACAATTACAGAGTACTGGCAAGCCCGGCCTGATGGAGGCTTTGAGCGCGGTCATCCCATCTCTGACACTGCCGGAAAAAACCGGTTGGGACGCCAGCGGCATTGCCCGTGCGCCCAACTTGCGTGGTTTGAGTGCCGCCGAGGTGCTGGTGTTGGTCAATGGCAAACGCCGCCATACCAGCGCGACTCTTAATATCAATGGCATCAACACCGGCGCTGCGCCGGCAGACCTGGATCTGATCCCGATCAGCGCCATTGATCATGTAGAAGTGCTGCGTGACGGTGCCGCGGCTCAATATGGCTCCGATGCCATTGCCGGGGTGATTAACGTCATTCTCAAGGCCGACACCAGCGGCACCTCGGTGACCAACGCCGGGCTCGGTTATGACGGCAAGAAGCAGACCGTGCAGCAAAGCCTCAATAAAGGCTTCGAGATTGGCGACGGCGGTATCGTGCAACTGGCGCTGGACGCCCGCAGCCAGAATGACGACAACAAGGCCAGCGCCAATGGCTACAGCTACGAACAAGCCTACGACCTGGCGGGCAAGTCCACGTATGGCGGTTACGGCACGCCGAAGACCAATCTGTTGACTCTGGGTTACAACGCCGAGCTGCCGATCGATGACAGTTTCAGTCTGTATTCCTTCACCACCTATTCGCATCGCAAGGCCGAGCAGGGGCAGAATTTTCGCCTACCGACCATTACCAATACGATCACCACCGGGCCCAATGGTTATCCGGCGGGATACACACCGACCTGGTACATCGACGAAGACGATTTTCAGGCTGCGTTTGGTGGCAAAGGCACGCTTGGTGAATGGGACTGGGATCTGTCCAGCACGTACGGGCGCAACGAGGCGGAGCAGGGCACCACGCATAACCAGAACCCGTCGCTGGGTGAGGCCACGCCCAACAGCTTCACATCAGGAACGTGGATTTCCACCGAGCTGACCACCAACCTGGATTTCAAGCGCGGCTTTGACATCGGCCTGCAAAAGCCCCTCGACGTGTCCTACGGCCTTGAACATCGACGCGACACGTATGAGGTGCAGGCGGGCGACTATGAATCCTATGCCAACGGCGGTTACTGCATTGCACCGGGCAACTGTGCATCGTCAGGTGCGCAGGTCACCAACGGCATTTCGCCGGATGAAGAAAGCAGCGCCTCGCGCAACAGTGTCGCCAGTTATGTCGACGTGGGCTTTAACCCTGTGCCTGACTGGTATGTCGGCAGCGCACTGCGCTATGAACATTACAACCAAGGTGTGGGCGCGACCCGCAGCGGCAAGCTGACCACACGCTACGACTTCACCCCGCAGTTCGCCGTTCGCGCCACCGTCAGCAATGGCTTTCGTGCGCCATCCCTGGCCAACAGTCTGTTCAGTGCACGTTCGACCACTTACGGCGTGGTGGACGGCGTGTATCAGTCGATCAATTACGGCGTATTGCCGACCGGCTCGGGTGCCGCCAGAGCGTTGGGTGCCGAGGACCTCAAGCCGGAGCGCTCCACCAATTTCAGCCTCGGTTTCACCCTGACGCCTACCGATCAGTTGACCCTGACCGCCGATGCCTACGTGATCAATCTGCGTGACCGCATCACTCTGACCGGCACCCTGCTGGGTGATGAGGTCACTCAGGTGCTGCTCAACAACGGCATCGATTCGACGTCGGGCGGCCAGTATTTCATCAACGGTGCCGACACCCGCACCAAGGGGCTGGATCTGGTCAGCAACTACCGTCAGGACCTTGGGCAGTACGGGTCAGTGAAGTGGACAGCGGCGTTCAACTGGAACCAGACAAAGATCCTTAGCTACAAGGAATCCACCTCTATCCTCGGTACGTCCTATGAGCTGATGGACCGCGAGGCCCGCAATCTGATTACTGGCGTGCAGCCGCGTACCAAACTGATTCTGGGCGGCGACTGGAGCATCGAGCGCTTCAACCTGAACCTGACGCTGACCCGGTACGGTTCCTACAAAGAGGTCAATTCCTCAGCCAATCGCGATCTGGATCGGGTGTACAGCGCCAAGTGGATCACCGATCTGGACCTCGGCTACAACCTCAGCAAAAACCTCAACGTTGCCATCGGCGCAAAGAACCTGTTCGACATCTATCCAAAGAAACAGGGGGTTCCCAGCAGCACCATGGTCAGCAGTTACGGCACCTATTCGCCCTACGGTTTTACCGGCGGTTACTACTACACCCGGCTGACTTACGCCTTTTAAGGCCAGCACCTGAAAACCCCCATTGAGTGCGAGGAACAAGCATGCCCACTGTCGCCAAACCCTATGACTTCATCGACGAGCCCAGCCGGTACCCGCTGCGCCAGAGCCGGGTAGCACAACCACCGATCAAGGCGTTGCAAGTAGTACCCGCCCGGCATCCCGGTCGCTGGGTGGGGTCGATATTCGCTGCACTGGTGCTGGTCGCCATCGTGCATTCGCTGGCGACCAATCCGCGCTGGGAGTGGGGCGTGTTCGGGCAATGGTTCTTCTCGCCGTCAGTGCTGCGCGGCCTGGCCCAGACGTTGCTGCTGACACTGCTCAGCACCGTGTTCAGCATCATTCTCGGCACGGCGCTGGCGCTGGCACGCCTGTCGGGCTCACCGCTGCTGGCGGCGCTGGCCTGGGGCTACATCTGGTTTTTCCGCTCGATGCCGGCGCTGCTGGTGTTGATCATTCTCTACAACTTCGCCTACCTGTACGACCACATCTTACTGGGTGTGCCGTTTACCGATCTGGTCTTCGCCGAATGGTCAACGGTCGACGTGCTCAGTCAATTCACCGTGGCGGTCCTGGGCTTGAGCCTGATGCAGGCGGCGTATACCGCAGAAATCATTCGTGGCGGGCTGATCGGTGTCGATGCTGGCCAGCATGAAGCCGCCGCAGCCCTGGGCTTGCCGGCTTCGCGTCGGGTTTTCCGCATCATTCTGCCCCAGGCACTGCGCTCGATCCTGCCTTCGGGCTTCAACGAAATCATCGGCCTGGTCAAAGGCACTTCCATTGTTTACGTGCTGGCCTTGCCAGAGCTGTTTTACACCGTGCAGGTCATCTACAACCGTACCCAGGCGGTGATTCCGCTGCTGATTGTTGCCACCGTCTGGTACCTGATCATCACCACGCTGTTGACCAGCGCGCAGTACTACGTCGAGCGACACTTTGCTCGTGGCACGGCGCGTGTTTTGCCGCCCACGCCCTTGCAGCGAGTGCGCGGCTGGTTGAAGGAGAAGCATCATGAGTGAAGCCTCTGCACCCGTGCGCGCAGGGCGCATTCAGATCCAGGGCGTGGGCAAACGCTTTGGCAGCCAGCAGGTGCTCAAGGACATTGACCTGAGCATTGAACCGGGCAAGGTCACGGTGATTCTCGGGCCGTCCGGCTCGGGCAAGTCCACGCTGTTGCGCACCATCAACCACCTGGAAAAGATCGACAGCGGTTACATCACCATCGACGGCGACTACGTTGGTTATCGGCGCAAGGGTGATCTGCTCTATGAGCTCAAGGAGCGTGAAATCCTCAAGCGGCGCATCAAGGTCGGCTTCGTGTTTCAGAATTTCAACCTGTTCCCGCACCTCACCGCCTGGGAAAACATTGCTGAAGCACCGTTGGCCCATAAACGCTGGAGCAAGGCCGAGGCGCAGGCAAGAGCAGGTGAACTGCTGGCCAGGGTTGGCCTGGCAGACAAGGTGGACGCTTACCCACGCCAGCTTTCCGGGGGCCAGCAACAGCGCGTCGCCATTGCCCGTGCGTTGGCGCTGGACCCCAAGGTGCTGCTGTTTGATGAACCTACCTCAGCCCTCGACCCCGAGCTGGTCGGCGAGGTGCTGGATGTCATCAAAGGGCTCACGCAACTGGGTGTCACGCTGGTGGTAGTGACCCACGAGATCGGTTTTGCCCGGGAAGTGGCGGATCACGTGGTGTTTCTGTGCGATGGCCAGTTGATTGAGCAAGGGCCGCCGGAACAGGTTTTCCACCATCCCCGACACCCTCGCACCGCTGCCTTTCTCGGCAAGGTGCTGTGAATTTCCCGCTTTCAAGGAGTGATTGCTGATGCTAGTGAATACCGCCCGCGTAGCCCTGCTGACGATAGCCGTCAGCGTGGCGCAAAGTGCTTTTGCTTCCACCGCGCAACCGGTCGACCTCAGTCCTGACCGACAACGCATTCATGTACCGCGTAACGAAGCGGCCATTGCGCAGATCCCGGCGGGCTTCAAGTTTGCCCAGCCAGGCAAGTTCACCGTGGCCGTCTCCGGTGTGGCGGGGCCGCCCCTGGCGCTGCTGGCCAATGATGACAAGACCACCATCGGCAGCGAGGCCGACACCGCGCAACTGGTGGCGGACAGCCTGGGCCTGCAATTGAACGTGGTGCAGACCAGTTGGGAGGACTGGCCACTGGGCGTCAGTTCGGGCAAATACGACGCAGTCATCAGTAACGTCACCGTGACCGAAGCGCGCAAGAAACGCTTCGATTTCGCCACCTACCGCCAGGATGTCCTGGGCTTCTATGTCAAGACCAACAGCAAAATCAGCGAGATAAAACAGGCGTCGGACATCGCGGGGCTGAAGATCATCGTCGGCTCCGGCACCAATCAGGAAAAGGTTCTGTTGGCGTGGAACGAGGCTAACGAAAAGGCTGGTATCAAGCCTGCGCTGTTGCAGTATTTCGATGATCAGGCGGCTGCGCAGCTTGCCATTCAGTCGGGGCGCAGTGATGCGCTGTTCGGGCCCAATTCGGTGTATGCCTACTCGGCCGCCATCACCGGAGGCATCAAGCGGGTCGGCACGGTTAACGGCGGCTGGCCATTGCAGGCTGATATCGCAGTGACCACGCGCAAGGACAACGGTCTGGTCAAACCGATTCATACCGCCCTTGAAGGCGCGATTGCCGGCGGGCAGTACGAGCAAGTGTTGCAGCGCTGGGGCCTGGATGTGGAGCGCGTCGACAAGTCGCTGATCAACCCGCCCGGCTTACCGGATTGAGGACTTCAAGGGAGCAAATGATATGGGACTGACACGACGTGAAGCACTTTCCAGCATTGCTGCGGTAGGTGGCGAAAAAGCCGTCAAGGACGCGCTTGCGGTACTGGGGCTGGGGCCTTCATCACACCGGCGGCCAAAACCTCTGAAACTCGGAAACGGGCTGGGGCAGGGCACTCGCGTACTGGTGCTGGGTGCCGGAATCGCCGGGCTGGTGACTGCGCTGGAATTGACGCGGGCAGGGTTTACTGTGCAAGTGCTGGAGGCCCGTGATCGAGTGGGCGGCCGCAACTGGACGTTGCGCAGCGGCGATCAGGTGGACTACAAGGACGGTCGCACGCAGACCGTGGGCTTTGATCCCGGGCTGTATTTCAATGCCGGGCCAGCGCGGATTCCCAGCCAGCACCGCACGCTGCTCGACTATTGCAGCGAGCTGGGGGTGCCGCTTGAAGTGCTGGTCAACAGCAGCCATGGCGCTCAGGTCCGCCCGGACCTGCAACAGCCCGCGTTCACTGTCGGCCAGGCTATCAACGACGCCCGCGGCCACCTCTCGGGTCTACTGGCCACGGCGGTGCAGCGCGATGCTCTGGACGATGTGTTGAGCGGCGAAGAGCGTCAGCGCCTGTTGGCGTTTTTGCAGGTGTATGGCGACCTCTCGCAGGAACTGGCTTATGAGGGCAGCCTGCGTTCTGGACATCAGGAGTCGCTCTCGCATCCGGGGGCATTGCCGACCAGTGCGCAGCCGGTAGGGCTGGAGCGCCTGCTGCATCCCGAGCTGTGGGGCGCGCTGCTGCACACTGAGTTTCCCGAGTTCTCGGCGACCATGTTTCAGCCGGTCGGCGGTATGGACCGCATCACCGACGCCTTTTACCAGCGCCTCACTGAACAGGTGCAACTGGGCGCGCAGGTGCGCCAGATTCGTCAACTGGAAGACGGTGTGGCGGTCACCTATCACGACAGACACAGCGGCCGCGAACAGGTAGTACGCGCCGATTATCTGGTGTCGACCCTGCCGTTGCCGTTGCTGGCCAGGCTGGATACCGACTTCAGTAATCCGGTAAAGGCCGCTTTGCTGAGCACCCGCAACGATCAGGCGACCAAGGTGGCGTGGCAATCCCCGCGCTTCTGGGAAACCGATTACCGCACCTATGGCGGGTTGTCCTGGATCGACCATCCGGCGCGCCTGCTGTGGTACCCGAGCAATGACTTGAACACCCGCGATGGCCTGCTCGTCGCCGGTTACGTGACCGGGGAGGGTGCCGACGTGTTCGGCGCGAAACCGTTCGAGGCGCAATACGCAGCCTCCAGAGAGGCGGTCGAACTGCTGCATCCCGGTTACTCGCATCACTTGCGTAACCCGTTGGCCGTGTCCTGGGAGCAGATTCCTTATAGCGAAGGCCCGTGGCTGCAACGCGAACATTTCCCGGCCGACGCCAGCGCCTTGCTGGATGAACCTCATGGCCGGGTTTACTTCGCTGGCGACGGGCTGGTGCAGAGCGGCGTGGGTATCTGGCAGGAATCAGCCGCCAATTCGGCGCGCCATGTGGTCGGGCAACTGGCCGAGCGGGTCATCCAGCAACGACAGACGGCGGCCCTCACGGCGTCCTGAGCCTTTATTGCAGCATCAACATCCATTGAGGAGTGACACCATGAGCGACAGCATTCAACGTACCAGCGTCGGCGATTTTCCAATCTCGCAAACCGTGACCGTGCCTGCCTCGGCCAGCCTGGTGTTCATCAGCGGCACTTTGCCCGACCTTGCCGACCCACACGCTCCGGCGGGTACGCCTGCCGCCTATGGCAACACTGAAGTGCAGAGCGTTTCGGTGTTCAACAAACTGCGCAATATCCTCCGGCAACAGGACCTTGATCTGGGCGATATCGTGCAGTTGCGGGTGTTTCTGGTGGGGGCCGAGGAAACCGGCGGCAAGCTTGACTTTGCAGGCCTGCAGGCCGGTTACACGCAGTTTTTCGGCACCCCCGAGCAACCCTTGAAACCCGCGCGCACCGCTTTGCAGGTAGTGGCGCTGCCGTTGCCCGGTGCGCTGATCGAAGTGGAAGCGGTAGCGGCCAGGCAGGCTTGAGCACCTTTCCTTCCCGGTAGCCTTTAAAGCGAGGGCTTCGATGGATCAGCCTTTATCGGGCACAACGTTTTCCCAGTGCATCAGTAGATCTTCGCGCAGCATGCCCAATGCCTGTCGTTGGGTCTTCAGGTCTGGTGAGAAAAATGCCGCATCAAATATGATGCCCATTCGCTCCTGGCTCTGCTCTGCTTGCAATTGCGCCTTTTTCGCCTGCTCGGGTTGCATGTCCGAGAAACTGAACACCGGGAGCATATTGCGTGACCAGCTCTCGGGCAAAGGCTGGCCGCTGGCGAGCAAGGCACCGGCATAACACTCAGCCAATTGCTGCGAGCCGCGCATCATTCCGGCTCTGTACAACTCCTGCTCGGTGCGGCTTGACGCAAGCCGGGGATAGATCTGGGCAGCGGCTTTGGCGACTTCACTGATGGCGTCATCGTCGCCGCCGAAGAACGCTTTCAGCAGCGTATCTTCGCCGACAGCACCTTCAATACGTTTCGCCGCAGCGGGCCATGAGTCTCCTGTGGCCAGTTTGAAACCGTGATAGGGGTCTTTGGCCAGAGGGATAGGCAAGAGGCGTTTCGGCGTGGGTAGTTTTTCCGTCAGATGAGTGGTCAGGCCTTCGTTCAAGGCTTTCCAGTGCCGATGATCAATGTGACGACCCCTGAACTCCGGGTGGGTGTAACAGTGTATGAACTCGTGCCCTGCGACCTCGGCCGGGTGACTTTCAAGCGCAATGTTGGGGTTCAGCTTCACCTGACGGGTTTTAACGTTCCACTGACCTGCGACGCCAGGGGGAATGTCGTGAGTGACGTCTGCCTTTGCTTTGAAACAGTTACTGTCTTTGGGAATGTAGGCGCCGTAACGCTCCAGAACCGTTCTGTTTCCCTGATCCAGATCGTTCTGAGAAGAGCGATGCTTTAAACTCATGGCCGCCCATATACTGCCTCCAGGATCTTTTGCAAAATCATCCGGATGCCTTGTCAATCGACATCCTGTCGAGAGCGCAAGGGTTCCTACCATCAGTTTCACAAAAAGCCTGACTGGATCAATCCCCGGCTCTCGCCGAGCGCGTGCGGCTCCATTGTTGTCTGCAGCCGCGCTGCCTGAGTTTTCCTGAGCCGCCTGCGGTTCTCCACCTGACGATGTGCCGGACGCTCGTAGGCGTAGCGACGATGGCGCGTCCATCGGTGGCAGTGATCGCTGACCTTGCGCTGCATCCAGTCGCATTGGCGTGGGGCTTGTGGGGCCCTCGACGGCATGGGAAGCAGCGGCTTGTGCGGTAGGGGAAATCTCGTTCAACGTCGGCTTGTTCAACATGGGCTCTGTCCTCAGCGGTAACGCAGGCGCTGCGCGGTGTTACGCAACTCCTGCGTTGTTTCGGCAAAGTTAGCCAGCAGATTTTCGAATCGGGTCTTGTCCAGTGCGAGAAAGTCATGCTCGTAGGAATACACCAACGTGTTCTCGCCCGGGTTGATGGTCAACGCGCCGCGTCGTAGCCGCAGGCCCGGAAAAGCATGGGCAAGCAGCTTGCGCAAGAGGATGTCGTCCTGAGGGTCGGCACGCAGATCGATGGTCTCTGCCAACATCGTGAGGCTATCGCCGTTTACATGCAGCGTGAGGTTCATTCCTTCCTGCCACTGTACGGCCTGTGTCGCAGAATTTCCGTTGGCCGCCTGACCACGCCTATCAAGCAGCTTTTGTAGAGTGGAGGATGAGTTCATTGCCAGTATCCGTAGAAAACCATATCGACGGTGAGCGGCCGGAACGCACGCTGTGGTTCCCGGTATCTCGATTAACCTGTGGGACCTGTCGAGACCGGAAACTCCAGAATAAAGTGTTCAGCACAACCTCTGACTTCTGCGAATCACCGCCGTCCGGCCCGTGTGCTCACGTCCACCCACACCGCCAGCACGAGGATGCCGCCCTTGACGATCATCTGCCAGTAACTGTCGACGTCGAGCATGGACATGCCGTTATCGAGACTGGTGATGACCAGCGCGCCAAGCAGGGCACCGTAGACAGTGCCCGAGCCACCGCGCATGGAGGTGCCGCCGATAAAGCAGGCGGCAATGGCGTCCAGTTCGCCCATGTTGCCGGCCGAGGGCGAGCCTGCAGCCAGGCGTGCGGTATTGACCAGCCCGGCGAAGGCACACATGACGCCCATGATGCCGAAGATCCACAGTTTTACGGCCTGTACGTTGATGCCGGATAACCGCGTGGCTTCCATGTTGCTGCCCACCGCATAGACGCGCCGTCCGAAAACCGTCTGGCTGGTGACATAACTGAACACACCGAGCAGGACCAGCAACAGCAACACCGGAACGGGGATTCCGTCGTAGCTGTTGAGCACATAGACAAACCCGCCCAACACAGCGCCGATCAATACCACGCGTAACACATCACGGATCATCGAATGTGCCGCCAGCCCGTGCAGGGCTCTGTTGCGCCGTTGTTTCCAGGTCAGGAACAGCGTCAGGGCCAGCAACAGTACGCCAAGCGCTGTACCGACAGAGTGCGGCAAATATCCCTGGCCGACGTAGACCAGCGAAGGCGATACCGGGGCGATGGTCGTGCCGCCGGTAATCCCCAGAAGAATGCCGCGAAAGGCCAGCATACCGCCCAGCCCGACAATGAAGGAGGGAATGCGCAGGTAGGCCGTCATGTAGCCGTTGGCCAGGCCAATCATCAGCCCACATAGCGCAACCACGCTCAGGTTTGCCAGCAGCGGCATGTGGTAAACCACATCCAGAATCGCCGCCAGCCCCCCGAGCAGGCCCAGCAATGAACCCACCGACAGGTCGATCTCGCCACTGATGATCACCAATACCATGCCGCAAGCCAGAATGCCGGTGATGGACATCTGCCGCAGCAGGTTGGAAAGGTTGCGCGGGGTCAGAAACCCTCCATCGGTCTGCCAACTGAAGAACAGCCAGATCACTGCGATGGCAATCACCAGCGCAAGCATTTTGTAGCGGGTGAAGAACTGTTTGACCTGGTTCATCTATGCGGTCTTCCGGGCATTATTGTCAGGGGCATCGGGGTGGCTGAGCGCAGCGGCGAGCACCTGTTCCTGAGTGAGTTCATGGTTGATGAAGTCGCCGCGCAACTGGCCTTCGCCAATCACCAGCACACGGTCGGAGACTCCCAGTACTTCGGCCAGCTCCGAAGAGACCATGATGATTGACACACCTTCGGCCGCCAGCGCGCCCATCAGCTTGTAAATCTCGTACTTGGCACCCACATCGACGCCGCGGGTCGGTTCGTCGAGAATCAGAACGCGCGGGCGGGTCAGCAGCATCTTCGCCAGCACGGCTTTCTGCTGGTTGCCACCGGACAGGCTGGTGATCGGCAGGAACGGGCTGGCCGTCTTGAGGTGCATGCGCGAGATTTCCCGGTCGATGCTGCCCAGCTCGGCTTCGGCATCGATGCGGGTCATTTTCGAGTAGGTATCGAGAACCGCGAGGGTGATGTTCTGACCAACGCCCAGGTCCGGAATAATGCCCTGACGCTTACGGTCTTCCGGGACCATGCACAGGCCGGCGCGGATTGATTTGAGCGGCGTGCGCGTGTCGACAGGTTGGCCGTCCAGCCAAACTTCACCGGTATATCGGCCCGGGTAGGCACCGAACAGAGCGGACACCAGTTCGGTGCGACCCGCGCCTACCAGCCCGGCAATGCCGAGAATTTCCCCGCGCTTGAGAGCAAACGAAATGTCGTCGACCCGTTTGCGTCCGGGGTTATCGACGTCGTAACAGGTAATATTCCGCGCCTCGAAAATCACCTCGCCGATCTCATGGGGTTCGGTGGGGTAAAGGTTGCTCATTTCGCGACCGACCATCTGGGTGATGATCTTCGGGATGTCCATGTCCGACATGGCGGTGGTGGCGATATGCTTGCCATCACGGATCACTGAAATGGTGTCGCACACGGCTGCCACTTCATCGAGTTTGTGCGAAATGTACACGCACGCCACGCCCTTGGCTTTCAGGTCACGAATGATGTCCAGCAGCACCTCGATTTCCGAGCGTGTCAGGGCTGAGGACGGCTCGTCGAGGATCAACAGACGAGCTTTCTTGTTCAGTGCCTTGGCGATTTCCACCAGTTGCTGGTAACCGCCGCCGTACTGGGAAACCGGCAGTGCCACGTTCATGTCTGGCACTTTGAGCTCACGCATCAACACTTCGGCGCGATGGATCATGGCCGGGTAGTTCATGCGTCCACCCGGGAGCGTCAGTTCATGACCCATGAAGATGTTTTCGGCCACCGACAGGTCAGGCACCAGCGTGAGTTCCTGATGAATGATGACGATACCGGCTTCTTCCGTTTCGCTGATTGACTGCGCCTTGAGGGGGTTACCATCCCAAAGGATCTCGCCGTCCCAGGTGCCGTAGGGGTAAACCGCTGACAGCACCTTCATCAGCGTGGACTTGCCCGCGCCGTTTTCGCCGCACAGGCCGACGCATTCACCGGGCCGGACCTTGATGTCAATGCCGTTCAGGGCTTTGACGCCGTCAAAGGTTTTGACGATGCCGTTCATTTGCAACAGATAGTCGGACATGGCACAGGCTCACACGGGGATCCAAGGGCGTGCCTGAGCCTGCGCAGCCGTGCTGCACAGGCCCAGGCTTTCTATCGACTGATTATCGATAGCTCACTGGCCGCCCATCTGCGCCTTGGTGTAGAACCCGTCTTTCTCCAGCAGGTCGATGTTGTCCTTGGTCAACGGTGTCGGGGTCAGCAGGATGGTGTCGACTTTCTTGCTGCCATTGTCGTACTGCGCGGTAAAGGCAGGCTTCTCGTTGCGCACCAGTTGCACCGACAGTTTGGCGGCTTCGCTGGCAATCAGCTTCAGCGGCTTGTAGACGGTCATGGTCTGGGTGCCATCAATGACCCGCTTGACCGCCGCCAGGTCCGCATCCTGCCCCGAGATAGGCACTTTGCCGGCCAGTTTCTGTGCGGCCAGCGCCTGAATCGCGCCCCCGGCGGTGGCGTCGTTGGAAGCAACGATGCCATCGATCTTGTTGTTATTTCGGGTCAAGGCATTTTCAACAATGCTCAGGGCTTCAGTGGGGTTCCATTCCTTCACCCACTGTTGGCCGACGATTTTGATATCGCCCTTGTCGATGGCTGGCTGCAGCACCTTCATCTGACCTTCGCGCAGAATCTTGGCGTTGTTGTCAGTGGGGGCTCCGCCCAGCAAAAAGTAGTTGCCCTTGGGCGCTGCTTTCAGTACGCCGCCGGCCTGCATTTCGCCGACCTTTTCGTTATCGAAGGAGATGTAAGCATCGATGTCGGCGTTGAGGATCAGCCGGTCATAAGACACCACTTTGATCCCGGCCTTCTTGGCTTCGGCAACGGCGTTGGTCAGCACGGTGGCGTTGAACGGCACGATGACAATCACATCGACGCCGCGAGAGATAAGGTTTTCGATCTGCGATATCTGTTTCTGCTCGTTGGCATCCGCCGATTGCACGAAGACCTTGGCCTCCAGCTTTTCCGCCGCAGCGACGAAGTAATCACGGTCGCGTGACCAGCGTTCCAGACGCAGGTCATCGATGGAAAAACCGATTTTCGGGTGGGTGGAGTCGGCCATGACCGGCAGGGACAGCAAGGCCAGAGCGCTGGCAAGCAGCGTGCGTTTCAGGGTGTTCATAGGGTGCGTCCTTTTATTGTTGTTCGAAAGACACTTCATGATGTGCAGCGTAATGCCGGTGCAACTGTAAAACGTTGTCGGACGCCGCGGGCACAGATTTGTCGTGAGAATGTCACTGCGGCGTCCGTTCAGCCTTGCTTCAGGAGTAGATAAAGCGGTTGACCACTCCTTCAAGCAATTCCTGCCGACCGCTGACGGCTTGTGGGTTGAGGTCGTTGGCGAACGCATGCTCGGCCAGCGAAGCGAGACTGAAACCTCCGCTCAGTACGGATTGGCCAAACGGCTGCTGCCAGCCTGCGTAGCGCTGGTCCTTGAACTGCTGAAGCTTATCGTTCTGCACCATCGCCGCAGCGCGCTCCAGCGCCAGGGCGAGCACGTCCATGGCGGCAACGTGGCCGTGGAACAGGTCGACTTCGTCGAGGCTTTGACGACGGACCTTGGAATCGAAATTGTAGCCGCCATTGGTGAAACCACCGGCCTTGAGAATCTCGTAGGTGGCGAGGGTCATCTCCTCGACGCTGTTGGGGAACTGGTCAGTGTCCCAGCCGTTCTGCGGGTCGCCGCGGTTGGCATCGATGCTGCCAAAGATTCCCAGCGAGATTGCTGTGGCAATTTCGTGGTGGAAGCTGTGTCCGGCCAGGGTCGCGTGGTTGGCTTCGATGTTGACCTTGATCTCTTTTTCCAGACCGTACTGCTGCAGAAAACCGAACACCGTAGCACTGTCGTAATCGTACTGATGCTTGGTGGGCTCCTGCGGCTTGGGCTCGATCAGCAAGTCGCCTTTGAAGCCAATCTTGTGTTTGTGCTCGACCACCATACGCATGAAGCGGCCCAACTGTTCGCGCTCCTGCCTGAGGTCCGTATTGAGCAGGGTTTCGTAGCCTTCACGACCGCCCCACAGGACGTAGTTGGCACCTTTGAGTCGCTGGGTGGCGTTCATGGCACTGAACACCTGAGTCGCGGCGTAGGCAAATACTTCAGGGTCCGGATTGCTGGCGGCTCCTGCGGCAAAGCGCGGGTTGCTGAAACAGTTAGCGGTGCCCCACAGCAGCTTGATCCCGGTTTGTTCCTGATGACGTTCCAGCTGATCAATCATCTGCGCGAAGTTGTTGCGATACTCCTTGAGCGAGCTGCCTTCCGGTGCCACGTCGGTGTCATGGAAGCTGTAGTAGTCGATGCCGAGTTTGGAGAAAAACTCGAAAGCTGCTTCAGCCTTGCCGATAGCCAGCTCCAGCGGGTCCCCGGAACCTTGCCATGGACGCTTGAAAGTGCCGACACCAAACATGTCGGCGCCCGGCCAGACGAACGTGTGCCAGTAACAGGCCGCCATGCGCAAATGCTCGCGCATGGGTTTGCCGAGAATCAGTTTGTCGGCATCGTAGTGACGAAAGGCAAGGGGCGAGTCGCTGTCAGGGCCTTCGTAGCGAACCTTGTCGACGGCGGGGAAGTACGGCATCTGCGTTTTCCTTATTGTTCTTGGCGATGCCTCGATACTAGCAACGGCCCCAGGCCTGCTGATTATGAAAATCGTCAACGCGCAGTGCGATTTTGAGTATTGAGATTGGTCCTTTGCGGGCCTAGTCTGTGTAGAGCGACGTAGTGCTTATCGAATCGATATAAAAATCCGGCATAAAAATAATGAAAACCGTACCCCCCGTTCACCGTATTGCACTGTTGTTCAACGGCAGCAAGATCTATGACCGCGGCATCATCAGCGGCATCGGCAACTACCTAAGCAGTACCCGGGTGTCCTGGGATCTGTTTCTGGAGGAAGATTTTCTCTGTCGCCTGAAAGGCATCGAGCGTTGGCAGGGTGACGGGATCATTGCCGACTTCGACGACCCGCTGATTGGCGAGGCGTTGGCTGGCATCAGGCTGCCGGTGGTGGCGGTAGGCGGTTCCTATCAGGATCAGCGCGCCTACCCGAAGGGCATTCCCTATGTCGCGACCGACAACCACGCCTTGATCAAGGCCGCCTACGAGCATTTGATAGTGGCTGGGCTGACCCGCTTTGCCTGCTTCAGTCTGCCTGAGGCTCAGGCCAATCGCTGGGCGCAGGAGCGCGAGCAGGCCTTTCGCCGACTGCTGCAACGCGACGGCCTGCACGCCGAGGTCTATCGCGGCCTGGGCACCAGTGCACCGCTCTGGGACAGCGCTGTGGAACAGCAGATCGCCTGGCTGCAAAGCCTGCCCAAGCCTATCGGCATCATTGCCGTGACAGATGCCCGCGCCCGTCAGTTGTTGCAGGCCTGCCTGACTGCCGGAATTGCCGTGCCTGAACAAGTGGCGCTGATCGGCATCGACAACGATCCGTTGACCAGAACCCTCACGCGTGTACCGCTGAGCTCGGTGGTTCAAGGCACCGACACAATGGGCCGAACCGCCGCGCGCCTGCTGCACCAGATGTTGCATGGCATGCCGTCTTCCGGCACCCACATTCTGATACCGCCGGACGCTGTCAACGTACAGGCTTCGAGTCTGCACCAACCGTTGGGGGACCCGTATGTCATGCAGGCGTTGCTGTTTATCCGGCAGTACGCGTGCCAAGGCATCAAGACCGCACAGGTAGCCGCGTACGTGGGCGTTTCGCGCTCGTCGCTGGAAGCGCATTTTCGCCGGGTGCGGGGCTGTAGCGTGCATGACGAGATCCTGCGTTTCAAACTGGCCGCTGCCGCACACGGGCTGCAAAATACGGACTGCGCAATTGCCGACATCGCCCGCGATTGTGGTTTCCGGTCGGCGCAATACCTGCATACGGTCTTTCGCCGGGAATTTGGATGCACGCCGCGAGAGTACCTGCAAGGTGTCAATGCGGCAGTGCAATGCCCAGGTGCCTGAGAAGGTCAGGCAGCCACGACCCTTATCGTCCAGAAGTCGGTGGACAGATTTTCATCCAGCAGATAGCTGTAGGGCAGGGTGAAGTAGCCTTCCATGCCCCAGCCAGTGCCCCATGAGTTGCGCAGGATGAAATGCTGGTGGGCATCGTTGTAGCCCACTGCCAACACGCAGTGCCCTCCGAGCATTTTTTCGTGAGGGCCCGGCATCGGGGCATGCCCGGTCTGGGCGACTTTCTTGCTTTCAAAGCTCTCGTAGACGGAAAAACCAATGACAAACGGATAGCCTGCCGCCAGGCAGCCTTTCATCTGGTTGAGGTTTTGCGCAAGCTTCTGGTAGGACACCGCTTTGTATTTTCTAGCGTCCTTGTAGCAGGCAGCCGGAGGTTTGACAGCGAACTTTTCAATGTCATAAGGCCACTCTTTTTCAGGGCAATCACCTTGCTCCGCTACACTTTTGATTCCGTGGCGGATCATCGCGCCGCTGTCCGAATCGACGGTATGCTCAATGACCCGTTCGTTGTAATAGATAAACAACCGCGAGGGCTCGAACGCGGGCGTCAGCTTTTGCTTCATGCGATCGAACTGAATCGCTCCGGCAATACCGTTTGCGGTGCAACTGCCCAGTTGGCCCTGGTCGTATACGGGCGGGCAATGGGGGCGCAGATCAACCATGTGTGGAAGCGCCGCCAGCGCCGTTGTGGGGGCCGCATACAGATGATCGCGATGATCAGGCAGATCGCGAATCCATCCATACTGTTTCACGGTATAGGTCATTTCGTATCTCCTTGTAAGACACTGTCGGAAAAGTTGACAGTCCTCATGTAAACAGGTTTTTGGCAGGCGCGGATTAAACTTCATTTAGTAAGTAGTGAGCTATGAGTTGGCCGAGTGGGCTCATTTGGCCAGTACTGTTAGTTGAGTAATAGGCCATGTGAATCAATTTTTAAATGAACTTGCGGAATAGACTTTCCGCTTTTTTCTGCGCTGGGTACGAGCCACAGAGATTTATCGAAAGTGGCAAAACGATACTGCTTTACAGACGCTTATCCTAAGCCTCATAAGCGTACCAGTTGGTACATTTAAATTGACAGTATGCGATGTCCGGGCTAAAAGATACACCTCGGTACAGTTATGGGCAGGCGCGAGCCACCGCATGCAAGATGAGGGGTAGAGGGATGGAGACGATGCAACTGCATGAAATACTGGCTGCTCACCTGCGTATCGATAAGCCGCAAGCGCTTTGTAACCCTCAACGGGGGCAACGCAGCAGCGGTGAGATACTGGGAGGAGAATTTACCGGCGATCGATTGCAGGGGCAGGTTCTTCCGGGAGGTAGCCTTTTTCTCGTGCCCCAGGATGACAGCCTTGCACGATTCAGCCTGTACTACACCTTGCTGACTGACGACGGAATAAAGATAGATGTCGTCGGAGAAGGGCTCGTGGCCTTCGATGAAACGGACCGCGCGCCATTCGCCGAATCGCGCTGTCGGTGCACGTGCAGCAAACAGTTCAGCGTTCCTTCCGGCGCTCATGATTACCTGCAGAGAAACCTGTACGTCGGCAGATTAAATATAAAAGCCGGGGATGACCGCCTGCGTGTCAGTATTTATCAGGTTAACGAGATATAGAGAGCCTTCAAAGAAGCGCGTGGGTGTGAAAGCAAGTGTCAAGTGTGTTATCAAGGTATAAACCTTGTCGCTGACACTTGGCGGGTCGGCGTGATGGCATTTAAATCATTTTTGCTGGTTATATATATAACCAGAGACTGGTCAGTCTGACAGGGCGGCTTGCGTGCAGGCTGGGTTCAACCATTCTCAGTTTATCAGTCGGGTTTGAAGTGCTCGAAATTGTCCATCAATAAGCAATTCAAGCGTTACTTCCATGGGCGTGAGGACGGTCTGTCGCCCACGCCGGATATATGTCTGGTTCATTTGGTTGTGGCGTGACCGTTACTGGCTGGCAAAAAAGCTTAGTCCTTTGCCGATCGCGCATTCATAACTCACCGGATTGCCGACCTGCTGATAGCCGGGAACACTCAGCGTCGTCATGCTGAATACGGCACTGCCATTAGAGCGTATCTGGTAGCGAATGAACTGCTCGATGGGCTTGTTATCGCGATCGAGGGTGAAGTGGCTGTCCGAGAACGCGAGGGTGCCGTCGGGAGTGATGCGGTAGGCATCGATGCGTTTGCCGCCTTTGGTTTTGGACGGCTCGGCACCCGCGACCGAAGACTTGCATTGCCCAAGATCAATCGCCACAGCGACCGACTCTCCGGTGTTCAACGCCTGGACGATAGCGGGGTAGCTGACCAGCGCGTCGCCAGCGTGAGCAGCACCGGGCAGTGCAAGGGCAAGTAATGCGGCAGCGTAATAATGTTTCATGGCAACTCCAGTAAGTCAGTCTGAAGGTTGAAAAGACCCGTCATCTCGTGGTTATCGAGCGTCGCGAAACCTACCATAAGGTTTCCTTGAAGTGGGCCCTGAATAGCAGTGGCACGGCTCTGATTCGACGTTCTTCATTCTTTTTCTCGATCAGCCGATAGAAATGACGGTGCTAATTTATTCGTCAGCCACGGGAAGGGGATTGAACATGCTGAGACAGCTGAAAATAGCCGCGCGGACCTCCGCCTGCTTTGCGTTGATGGTGGTGCTGGTGTTCGGGCTTGGTATTTTTAGCATTCAGCAATTGCACGGTATTCGTGAGCAATCGCTTGAAATCGAAAACGACGCGCTTCCAGGGATTGCGCTGGGTGACGATATTGCCCTGGCGGTCGAGAAAACCCGCACCACCGTGGCCAAAATGCTTGCCACGCATGATCTTGCGCAGGTAGCTCAGGCTCACAACGAGTTCCTTGAAAGGAAGGCCGGTTTCCAAAAGGCCGTAGAGGCCTACGACCCGCTGATCACCGATGATGAAGAGCGCGCGCTCGTAGAGGGTCTGAAGAGCACTTATCAGGGCTACATCGAGCGTGCCGAAAAGGTCTATACGCTGATCAACGAGAATCAGGCAGAGGCCGGAAGGGCGCTCGTCTGGGGCGAGATGAAGGCCATGGCGGAAAGTATCGAAGCCGCCCTTGGCAAGCTGGAAAAGATCAATGATGACTCCGAAGCCGAATCCAGCGCTGCAGCGACGTCGGTGTATGAAAACGCCCTGATCGTCACTCAGGGGGTTATGTTTCTGACGGTGTTGCTGACCGTATTGCTCGCCTGGCGCCTGACCAAAAGTCTGGCAGTGCCGATCAGTCAGGCGCTGCACAGCTCGGAAACCATTGCTGCGGGCGACCTGCGCCCCAGCGCAATCAACCGTGAGGGCACTGATGAAGCGGCCCTTTTGCTGCAATCGATGGAGCGCATGCGCGGCAATCTGAGCCAGACCCTGACCCAGGTGGGCGATGCCGCTCACCAATTGGCCTCAGCCACAGAGCAAATGAGTGTGCTGATGGTCAACAGCAACGCTGACCTTGTGGTGCAGAACAGCGAGATAGAAATGGCCGCCACCGCCGTTACCGAGATGAGCCAGGCGGTCGACGAAGTAGCGCGAAATGCGGTGGCCACCTCGGAAGAATCCAAAGCCTCTTCGGTGTCGGCCCGCGAAGGTCAGGAAGAGCTCAATCAAACCGTTCAGTCGATCCTTGAACTGACCCGCAATGTCGGCACCGCATCGGTCGAGGCGCAGGCGCTGGCAACCCGCACGCTGGATATCACCAAGGTCCTGGATGTTATTCGCGCAGTCTCCGAGCAAACTAACCTGCTGGCCCTCAATGCCGCCATCGAGGCGGCACGGGCTGGCGATGCCGGGCGGGGTTTTGCCGTAGTTGCGGACGAAGTTCGCGCGCTGGCTCATCGCACCAGCGAGTCGACCCGTGAGATCGAGACCATGATCGGGCACATCCAGCAGGGCACCAAGAGCACGCTGGTAGCGCTTGAAGTCAGTACCGAGCAGGCCCAACGTACCAAACAGCAGGCCGAGTCGGCCAACGCAGTGCTGGCCAGTATCGCCAGTTCGGTCATGGTCATCGATGAGCGAAATACGGTGATCGCCAGCGCTTCTGAGGAGCAGGCGCTGGTCGCGCGCGAAGTGGATCGCAACCTGGTACGAATCCGTGACTTGTCGGCGCAGTCGGCAGTGCGCACCGGCCAGACCGGCAGTGCCAGTCAGTCGCTGGCCGAACTGGCGAGTGATCTGACTACTACCCTTAGGCAGTTCAAGCTTAGCTAAGCAGTCAGGCATGACCTTGCTGTTGCCCGGACAACAGCGAATCGACAATGTGTTCGCCGCCTTGGGCCTGAAGCGTCGGCTATCAGCCTAGACGCAATTCGGCGCAATAGCCTGCAAGCCAGGCTCTGCGCCGTTGCCAGCGTAACCGCAGGGCTTTGGGCATGACCTGTGCACTGCTGATCAGGATTGTTTTCCTGAGCCAGCGGAGCCACCCGAATGCCTGATGCCGTCCCGATTTTTAAGCCAACCCGCCTGCGTGCATTAGGGCGCGCTCTGGCGCTGACCGTGTTGGCCACCAGCCTTGTCGCGACGGCACATGCCGATGACAGCGATGTACCTTCGCTGGCGGGCAAGCGCATCGCGATCAGCATGACCGGTACCAGTCACTACTTCGATATCAAGACGTTTCAGGCGCAGGTGGATGAGGTCAAGCGCCTGGGCGGCACGCCTATAACGCTTGATGCAGGTCGCAACGACAAGAACCTGGTCAATCAACTGCAGACCGTGGTTACGCAAAAGCCCGACGCGGTGATTCAGACCCTGGGCACACTCAGCGTTATCGACCCCTGGCTCAAGCGCATCAGCAAGGCGGGGATTCCACTATTCACCATCGATGCACCTTCGCAATACAGCCTCAACAACACCACCTCGGACAATATTGCCACCGGCAAGGCACTGGCCGGGCAACTGATCAAAGACGCGGGCGGCAAGGGCAACGTGCTGGTATTCAACGGCTTTTATGGTGTGCCGGTGTGTGCCATTCGTTACGACCAGCTCAAGTTGGCGCTCAAGGATCATCCGGAACTGAAAATCATCGAGCCGGAGTTGCGTGACGTCATTCCCAACACGGTTCAAGACGCTTACTCGCAAGTCTCGGCACTGCTTAACAAGTATCCCAAAGGCAGTGTTTCGGCGATCTGGGCGGCCTGGGACATTCCCCAGCTGGGTGCCAGCAAGGCACTGATCGACGCCGGAAGAACTGAAATCAAGACCTATGGTGTCGACGGCACCCCGGAAGTGCTTGAACTGATGCGCCGTGAGAACTCGCCGATTGGTGCGGTGGTTGCGCAGCAGCCGGCCCTGATCGGCAAGACCGCGGTGCAGAACGTCGCTCGCTACCTGGCCGGGCAACGCGACCTGCCCAAAGAGACTCAGGTGCCGACCCTTCTGACCACGGCCGCCAACCTGCCGCAAGTGCAAGAACTCAGGGGTGATAACTGACGCAGGAGATCGACCATGAGAGCAGCGATTGCAGACGTTACGAGGGCAACGGCGGCCTTGCACTTGCAGGGCATCAGTAAGCGCTTTGGTGCCACTCAGGCACTGGATGGGGTCAACCTGCGGGTCGAGGCCGGAACGATTCATGGGCTGGTTGGCGAAAACGGCGCAGGCAAGTCAACCCTGATCAAGGTCCTCGCCGGTATTCATCGCGCCGATGCGGGCAGCTTGAGCATTCATGGCCAGCAGTTCGACAGCTTTACTCCGCGCCAGATTGAAGCCGCGGGCGTGCATTTCATTCATCAGGAGCGCTTGCTGCCGGGCAGCTTCAGCGTCGGTGAGGCGTTGTTTTTCGGGCAGGAAATCAAACGCGGTCTGTTCGTCGATCGACGCGCTCAGGAGCGCGAAGCGGCCCGGTTGCTGGATGATTATTTTGCCATGCGCCTGCCGAGCGGGGCGCTGGTACGCGATCTGGACAGCGCGCAGCGACAGATATTGCAGATCACCCGCGCACTGCTGGCCAAACCGCAGGTGCTGGTGTTCGACGAGCCGAGTGTGTCACTGGTCAAACAGGAGGTGGACCGGTTGTTGGCGATTGTCCGGCGCTTGCGCGATGACGGTCTGACCATTGTGTACATCTCCCACTACCTGCAGGAAATCGAATCGTTGTGTGATCAGGTCACCGTGCTGCGCAATGGACGCGATGTGGCGGTGGTTGATCCCGCGCTTGTCAGCACCGCGCAGATCGCCCGGCTGATGGTCAATCGTGACGTGGGTGAGCAATATTTCCGGGCGCAGACGCAGCCCGGCCCGCCAGTGCTTCAATTGAACGAGCTGGGGGCAGGGCGCTTTTACAACGGCGTTGACCTGAGCGTGCGAAGTGGCGAAGTGGTGGGCCTGACCGGGCTGGTCGGCTCGGGTGCCAAGGAACTGCTCAAGAGCCTGTTCGGGCTGCTCAAGCCGGATCGTGGCGACGTGCTGTTGAATGGTCAGCCGTTGCGCCTGAAATCCCCTCGTGATGCGGTGCGCAACGGTATCGCGCTGGTCCCCGAAGAGCGCCGCACGCATGGCGTAGCGCCAGCGCTTTCGGTGCTGGAGAACATTACCCTGGCCAGCCTCGGGCGCTTCAGCCGCTGGGGATTGCTCGACGGTGCTGCGCAGTCAAGGGAAAGTCAGCGCCTGATCGGTGAACTGGCGATCAAGACCTCAGGCCATGATGCGGCGGTTCAATTGCTCAGCGGTGGCAACCAGCAAAAAGTCGCCCTGGCCAAGTGGCTGAGTCGACACTCGACGTTGTACCTGCTGGATGAGCCCAGTGTGGGTGTCGACATTGGTGCCAAGGTGGAAATCTACCGGCTGATTGCCCGGCTGGCTGAAGGCGGTGCAGCAGTGCTGGTGCTGTCGTCGGACCTGCCGGAACTGATCGGCATCACCCAGCGCATTGTGGTGCTGCACAGGGGGCGTATTGCGGGCGAATTCGATTCGTCGAGCACCGACAGTGACCAGTTGCTGGCCTGCGCCACCGGTGCCAGCGAAAGCCGTCATGACGGTAAAAATACTCTCCAGGAGACCCGCCATGTCCACGCTTGAAACATCAGTCATTCAGGTCGGCGATCCCTCGCAACGCTGGCTGGTGCGGCTGGCACAGCGCGGTTCGTTGCTGGTATTTCTGGCGATACTGCTGGGCTTTGCGGTCAGCGCGCCCAACTTTCTCAGCATCGGTAACATCAGCAACGTGTTCGCCCAGTCAGCCGTGCTGGGCATATTGGCGCTGGGCCTGACATGTGTGGTCATCGGCGGTGGCTCCAACGTTGTCAGCGGCGGGCTGGACCTCTCGCTGGCGGCCAATCTCGGTCTGTGCGCAGCCGTTTACAGCAGTCTGAACAACGCCGGTTTCGAAGCCTGGCAAGCGATTGGTTTGACGCTCGCCTGTGGTCTGCTGGTTGGCGCGCTCAATGGTCTGGCAGTGGTGTTTTTACGCTTGCCGCCGTTGCTGGCGACACTTGCGAGCATGAATTTGATTGCAGGTCTGGAGCTGGTGCTGACCCAGAACACCGTACTGGCTACCGATTCCGCGCTGCTGGACAGTCTGGCTTCCGGCGTCTGGCTGGGCATTCCGGCGCTGGCGTGGGTGTTGCTGAGTGTTGCAGCGCTGTTGTGGCTGCTGATTCAGCACAGCGCGTTTGGCCTGCGCCTGTATGCCATCGGTGAATACCCGCAAGCGGCAACTGCTGCCGGCCTGAATCTGCAGGGCCATGTGTTCGCCAGCTACCTGATTGCCGGTGGCTGCGCCGCCATTGCGGCGTTCTGCTCTGCTGCATTTTTCAGTGGCAGCACCACCGGCTCCGGCGACATGCTGCTGTCAGTGGTGGCGATTGCCTTTCTCGGTGTGGTGTTCTCGCGGCGCCTGACCGCCAACATTCCTGGCACCTTGCTGGCGACGTTGCTGCTGGGTTTTCTGATCAATGGCTTTCAATTGCTGAACATCTCCAATTTCTGGGTCAATGGCGTTCAAGGCGTGCTGATCCTGCTGGTGGTGGCATTTTCCGGGGCGCTGGGCCGCCGGGAGGGTGAACAATGAATACGCTGACCCTGAACACTTCTTCAACACTGGTGAAATTCCTGCCGCGCCTGTTGCCTGCGGTCCTGCCGCTGTTGGTATTGATCATCCTGCTGTTTTTCGCCATCAATGCACCGGGATTTCTGAGCTGGGGCAACCTGTCGAGCCTGGTGCTGAACAATTTTGTGTTGCTGGCCATTGTGGCCGTTGGCATGACCTGGGCAGTTGCTGCCGGCGGCATCGATCTGTCGGTGGGAACAGCGCTGGACTTTGCCAGCCTCGGCTTTGTCCTCACGCTCAATGGCGGCCACGGTCTGGGCGCGGCCATCGCGGTGGCCTTGTTGGCAGGCGGCGCGGCGGGCGCGTTCAATGCGACGCTGATCGCCGGGCTGCGTATTTCGCCGTTTCTGGCGACGCTGGGTACATTGTTTATTGGCACCAGCGTGCAGCAGTTGTTATCCGACGGTGGTCAACCTATCTACATCGCTCAGGGCGCGTTGCCGGGCATTAGCGGCGTACTGATTCTGGGCGTGCCATTGCCTCTGGTGGTGGTCGGGGTGCTGGCAGGGTTTTACGGGCTGGTGCTGGCGCGTGGCCGTTTGGGGCGAGAAATGCTTGCGCTGGGGACGCAGCCGCAGTTGGCGTATTACTCAGGGCTTTCTACCCGGCGCATCGCCGTACAGGTGTTTGTCGCCAGCGCTCTGGCCTGCGCGGTCGCCGGTATCCTGCTCAGCTCCACGGTCAACGCCTATGTGCCGATGTCGGGCAATGCCTACCTGATCAACGCCATTGGCGCGGTGTTCATCGGCACGACGCTGAGTCGCCATGGGCGTGCCAACATTGTCGGGACGTTATTGGGCGTGCTGTTCATCAACGTCATCGCCAATGGTTTGTTGTTGATCGGCTGGAACTTCTATTGGCAGCAGGTGGCGACCGGGGTGCTGATCTTTCTGGTGCTGGCGTTCAGCTTTGCCAGTCGCCACCTGTTGCGTAACGCGGCGTAACCTTACGCCTCAGGCTTTGCCGGTACCGCTGCCGATCTGCCAGACAAAAGGCGGCTCGGTACCATTGATGCGCCAGTCACCGACAATGCGCGCCTTGTAGATCAGCGGATTGTGCGATGCCGCTGTGCGAGCATTACGCCAGTGGCGATCCAGCGCCTTGTTGACGCTGACGCCTGACGCGCCCAGCGCATTGAACAGCTCGGTGGCAGAGCGCAGCACCAGTTCCGACACAATGACCTGCGCCTTGGCCGTCTCGATTTCCGCGGCAATGTTGGCGTCTTTTTCCTGCTGTGGATTATTGCCGAAGCGTGCCACATAAGCGCGTTGCAAAGGCTCGGCAGAACGCAGGGTGGCCGCTTCGGCGGCGTAGACCTGAGCGGAGATCTGCCCGACCACTTGCTGCACCTGTGAGTCCTGGCTGACGCTGCCCGCATTGCCGTGGCTGAAGATGCGCTTGCGGTCGCGCACTTCATGCGCGATGTCGCGTTCGACGGCTCGGCCAATACCTGCCAGCACCGCCAGCAGCACCAGCTGATAGAACGCCGTCTGGTATTTGAAACGCTGCTCGAACGGAATGACATGTGTGGCAGGCAGCGGCACATTGTCGTACACCGAGGTGCCACTGCCGGTGGTGCGCTGGCCAAACCCGTCCCAGTCGTCACTGTGACGCACGCCTGTGTGCCTGGCATCCACCACCGCAATCACATCGGCTCCAGTGTCGGCGCGCTGGGCGTAGACGTCGATCCAGTCGGCGAAAATGCTGCCGGTGCTGTAAAACTTGGTGCCGTTAAGCACGAAGCCATCGCCTTGAGGGCTGACTTTGGTTATCACATCGCCGATTTTCACTGCACCGACCTCGGTCCAGCCGTTGCCGACCAGATCCCCAGCCACGAAGCGTGCAAACCATGTGTCCCGGTCGGCGCCGGGTGGTGCGTTCAAGCGGTCTTCGACAAAGGCGAAATGCGCTCGCAAGGCTTGCGGAATGTTCGAGTCGGCTTCGGCCAGTTCTATCAGCAGTTGAAACAGCTGGCTCACCGAAGCGCCCGCACCGCCGTATTCGACGGGTACCCGCACAGCGCCGAAACCGGCTTTCTTCAGCCAGGCAATCGGTTCATAGGGCAGGGCGCGGGCTTTCTCGCGTTCGACGTTACCAGCGCCGATCTCGCGGAAAATCGGCCGGAACCGGTTGGCCAGAGTTTCGTAATCGGTGCCCAGCGAGAGAGGGTTTGAGCCGGTTGATTGAGTCATGCGGTACTCCTGAACGCGAAGAGATCGGCACATGGGCCGGGTGGGTTCGTGCAGATCTCTGCATGCTTTATGCCTGAATATAACTATCTGATTTTTATAGATTTTATTTTAATTGGCGGATTCATCTGTTGTCCGGGCAACAGCCGCGCAACAGCTTGTCTGCAAACCGCACAGTGATAAAACTCATTCAGGCGTTGCAACCTATTGATATTAATAAGGTTGTTAGACTGGCACGCTCGCTGCTATGGCTTCATCGATTCTTTATCGACGGAAGCGCAACATGTGCGACTCATTGCCCCAGGCGCTGCTACAGCAGGCTCAAAGCCGCTCTGAACAGACGGCCTTGCGTTACAAGCAATTCGGTATCTGGCAGAAACGTAGCTGGGGCGAGCTGGCCATTGACGTCAGAAGCTTGGCTGCTGCCTTGAAGGGCGTCGGGTTCGGCCCGGCCGACAGGCTGTTCATTATCAGCGAGGCGCGAGCCGAAGCGTTGTTGTTGACGCTGGCGGCGCACTGGCTTGGGGGCAGCGTCAGCCTGCTCGACCCGGCGCTGGATAACCGCACATGGCTGGCAGGCCAGTCCCCGGAGTTTGCAGTGGTCGACGGGCTGGAAGCGCTTCTCCAGGTGCGCGTCGCCTCATCGGGCATCGTCGTGTTGCTGGACAAGCGCGGCCTGACTGAGGCTGATGACAGCGGGGTGATCGACTATGCCCGACTGCTGAACGAATCGGCTGGCGACGTTGCCGATCCGCGCCAGAGCCGGGCTGCGGCCTTTGTCTTTCCCGCTTTCGACTGGCAGCCGGACCTGCAGTTGAGTCATGCAGTTCTGCTTTCGGACGCAAGGCAATTGGCGCAAAGGCATGCGCTTTCCAGCCAGGATCAGGCATTGGCCGCCAGAGTGTTTGCCGCCAGCGGGCAGGCGCGCTATCTGTTGGCACCCTGGCTGGTTGCCGGGTTTTGCCTGAATTTTCCCGAGGCCCTTGGCACTCGCGACAACGACCGTCGCGAACTGGGGCCCACCCTGGTGCTGGGCACTCGCGAGTCCTACGCACGTCTGGAACTCTGGGTCAGGGAGCGCTTGCCGCTACCAGCCAGCATCAGCCACCGGCTTTATCAATGGGCGATGGCTCCTGCTCCGGGTGTCGTGCGGCGCTGGCTGGGTTATTGGTTGATTCGCCGCCCGCTGCTGGACGTGTTGGGCATGAGTCGGCTGGCTAAACCATTGCTGGCAGGCGATGCGCTGACGCCACAGAGCGAAGCGTTTTTTACGGCTCTGGGTATCAGGCCAATCAGGTTGGGGGCTGCGAGCCAAACCAGTCAGCCACAAGAACCGGCAGATGATATGCCGCATGCGCCAGCACTACTGGGTGTGCCGTCTTGAATGCGCTGGCGCCTGTGGCGCTATTGGAACTTGAAGATATTTCCTTATCTTTCAAAGGGGTTAAAGCTGTTACCTCAATCAGTTTCTCGGTGGCTACAGGCGAGATCTGCGCATTGATAGGCCCCAATGGTGCGGGCAAGAGTTCGCTGCTCAACGTCATCAATGGCGTGTATCAGGCGCAAAGCGGCTCCATCACTTATGCCGGCCAGACGCGCCGCCGGATGCGTCCGCACCAGGCGGCCGAGGGCGGTATCGCCCGTACTTTTCAGAATATCGCCTTGTTCAAGGGCATGAGTGTGCTGGACAACGTGTTGACCGGGCGCAATCTCAAACGGCGCAGTACCTGGCTTGAGCAGATGCTGCGCATCGGTCGGGCACCTGCCGAAGACGACGAACAACGCCGGCATGCCGAGCGGGTGATTGAGTTTCTGCGCATCCACCCGTGGCGCCATGCACTGGTGGGCAAACTTTCCTATGGCCTGCAAAAACGTGTCGAACTGGCCCGCGCCCTGGCGGCGGAACCGCGTCTGCTGTTGCTGGACGAGCCGATGGCCGGAATGAATGCCGAAGAGAAGCACGAGATGAGTCAGTTCATCCGCGATATCAATCGTGAGCTGGGCGTCACTGTGGTGCTGATCGAGCACGACATCGGTGTGGTGATGGGCCTCAGCGACCATGTGGTGGTGCTGGATTACGGTCGCAAGATCGGGGACGGCACACCCGCGCAGGTTCGCGCCAACCCCCAGGTAATCGCTGCGTATCTCGGCACGCGTCGTTCGTCTTCGGTCGGGAAACCATAAACCATGGAATTCTTTTTTGAAGTGCTGATCGGCGGGCTGTTGGCAGGTGTCATGTACTCGCTGGTGGCGATTGGGTTTGTGCTGATCTACAAGGCGTCGGGGGTGTTCAACTTCGCTCAGGGCGCGATGGTGCTGTTCGCGGCGCTGACGTTTGTCAGCCTGCTGGAGCGGGGTGTGCCATTTTTCTGGGCGTTTCTGGCAACGCTGGCCAGCATGGTGGTGCTGGCGCTGTTGATCGAAAGAATGGTTCTGCGCCCACTGGTCAATCGTCCACCGATCATTCTGTTCATGGCCACCCTTGGCCTGTCGTACATGATCGAAGGCCTGGCCCAGGCGCTGTGGGGGGCGCAGGTTCACGGCCTGGAGCTGGGCATCCCTGACGAGCCACTGGAAATTCGCGGCATGTTGCTCTCGCAGTTCGACCTGTTCGCGGCGGGCACGGCTGCGGCGCTGGTGATTGCCCTGTCGTTGCTGTTCAACCGTACTCGTATCGGTCTGTCGTTGCGTGCAGTGGCGGACGACCCATTGGCCTCGCTGGCCGTGGGTATCCGTTTGCCACGCATCTGGGCGGTGGTCTGGGCCGTGGCCGGGTTTGTCGGACTGGTGGCCGGGCTGCTCTGGGGGGCGCGGCTGGGGGTGCAGTTTTCCCTGTCACTGGTGGTGCTTAAGGCGCTGCCGGTGTTGATCATTGGCGGTTTTTCCTCGATTGGCGGCGCGATTGTCGGCGGTCTGATCATCGGCGCAGCCGAGAAGCTGGCCGAGATTTACCTGGGGCCGATCATCGGCAGCGGTATCGAAAACTGGGTGCCGTATGTGCTGGCGCTGTTGTTTCTGCTGGTTCGTCCTGCCGGCCTGTTCGGCGAGCGGGCGATAGAGCGCGTCTGACTTTCATCAAGGATCAATGCCATGCTTTATCGAGAAACCGGACAACTGGCGAGTAGCTACGCGGATGAACGCCGGGTGTTTCGTCTGCGCCAGGACCGCATCGGGCTGTGGAGTCTGTTGGTATTCGCTTTTATCGCAGTGCCGTTGCTGGGTAACGATTACTGGTTCAGCGCGATCCTGATTCCGTTTCTGGTGCTGTCGCTGGCGGGGCTGGGGCTTAACCTGTTAACCGGTTACGCCGGGCAATTATCGCTGGGCTCGGCTGCGTTCATGGCGGTGGGTGCTTTCGCTGCCTATAACCTGCAACTGCGGGTGCTGGGCATGCCATTGCTGCTCGGTTTTGCGCTGGGCGGGCTGGTGTCTGCGCTGGTGGCGTTGCTGTTCGGGCTGCCGAGCCTGCGGATCAAGGGCTTCTACCTGCTGGTCTCGACACTCGCCGCACAGTTTGTGGTCGAGTGGGTGTTGACCCGCTTCAGCTGGTTCACCAACGACAATGCCTCGGGCGTGATCACCTCGCCGCCACTGATCATCGCCGGGGTGAATTTCAGCTCGCCGCAAGGCCGCTACCTGTTGACGCTTGGGCTGGTAGTGCTGCTTTTCTGGCTGGCTAGAAATCTGCTGCGCGGCGAGCTGGGCCGCAACTGGATGGCCGTGCGCGATATGGACACCGCCGCTGCGGTAATCGGCATCCGCCTGTTCAAAGCCAAACTTCTGGCATTCGCCATCAGCGGTTTCTATCTGGGCGTCGCTGGCTCGCTGTGGGCGTTCGCTTATCTGGGCACGGTCGAGCCGCATGGTTTTGACCTGAACCGGTCATTCCAGATTCTGTTCATCATCATTATCGGCGGGTTGGGCAGCGTGCAAGGCAACTTCCTTGGCGCAGCGTTCATCGTGCTGTTCCCGATTCTGCTCGGCAACCTCAGCGCCTTGTTGCCGGTCGGTCTGATCGACTCCGGGCAACTGGAAAACATTCAGAAAATGCTTTTCGGCGCCTTGATCATCGCTTTTCTGATCAAGGAGCCCGAAGGGCTGGCGCGTCTCTGGCTGCGCTTTCGTCAGCGCGCACGCGTCTGGCCGCTGCGCTATTGACTGGTTACTCACCCACAAAAACCTCGTATACCTCAAGGAATGCGCCTATGAAACACCGAAAATCCCTGTTGCGTCTGGCCCTCGGTATGGCCCTGCTGGGGTGTGGTCTGGCTACCACGGCACAGGCTGCCAACGAGCAGTATTTCCCGCTGCAGAGCTACCGGGTAGGCCCTTATGCTGCGGGCGGCACCGGGTTTTTCGGTGGTTTCATCGACTACCTGCAATACGTCAATGCCAACGGTGGGGTCAATGGCGTCAAGTTGACCTGGTCGGAGTGCGAAACCGAATACGTGGTGGAGAAGGGCGTCGAGTGCTACGAGCGTCTCAAGGGCGGGCTCAACGGTGCGCCGGCTGCGGCGACCAATCCGCTTTCCGTCGGCATCGCCTACGCCACGCTGGAGCGCTCTACTGCCGACAAACTTCCGCTGATCACCATCAACCACGGACGCACGGATTCCACAGACGGCAGTGTCTTTCCCTATGTGTTTCCGCTGCAGTTGAACCCGTACTCCGAAGTGTCGGCCATCGTCAATTACATCGGTCAGCGTGAAGGCGGCCTGGCGTCGCTCAAGGGCAAGAAAATCGCTGTGCTGTATCACGGCTCGCCGTATGGCAAGGAAACCAATGGTGTACTGGAAACCCTGGCAAAAAATTACGGCTTCGAGCTGACCACCCTTGAAGTGCCGCACCCCGGTAACGAACAGCAATCGCAATGGCTGAACATTCGTCGCCTCAAGCCCGACTGGGTGATCCTGCGCGGTTGGGGGGTGATGAATCCGGTGGCGCTGAAGTCGGCGCAGAAGGTTGGCTTTCCGGTGGATCACATCATTGGCAACATCTGGAGCAATTCCGAGGAAGACGTGATTCCCGCCGGTGCAGCCGCCAAGGGCTTCATTTCTATCACCACGCACCCCTCCGGGACCGACTTCCCGGTGCTGCAAGGCATCAAGACGGCGGTGCTCGACAAGGGCCAAGGCAACCTGGCCGACCCCAAACGTTTTGGCACCGTGTATTACAACCTGGGTGTGGTGAACGGCATCCTCAATGTCGAAGCGCTGCGCATTGCACAGGCCCGATTCGGCAATAAGCCACTGACTGGCGAGCAGGTGCGCTGGGGGTTCGAGCATTTGAACCTTGACGACGCACGCTTGCAGGCGCTGGGTGCCAAAGGGCTGGTACAGCCATTGAAGCTGTCGTGCGCTGACCACGAAGGCGGTGGTGCGGTGCGCTTTCAGCAATGGGACGGCCAGCGCTGGAACCTGATCAGCGACTGGATACAGGCTGATCGTGCCTTGTTGCGGCCCATCATCGAGGCATCGGCTGCGCAGTACGCCAAGGAAAAAGGTATTACCCCGCGCGATTGCAGCAAGGAGCAGTAAACCCGATGAGCCTGATCCCGCATGCTGCGCCCGCTGCCGAAACCATTCTGTCGGTGGAGCAGGTCGAGGTGTTCTACGAGCAATCCATCCTCGCGTTGCGCGGGATCAGTCTGCAGGTTCGGCAGGGCCAGATCGTGGCCTTGCTGGGGGCCAATGGCGCGGGCAAAAGCACTACGCTCAAGGCCATTTCCAGACTGGTGAGTGCCGAGCGGGGCGAGGTGGTCAGTGGCCGGATTCACTACCAGGGCCTGCCAATCACCCATTCCGATCCTTCGGCACTGGTCAAAAACGGTCTGGCGCAGGTGCTGGAAGGTCGACACTGCTTCACCCACTTGAGTGTCGAGCAGAACCTGCTGATCGGCGCTTTTGTGTCGCGACCATCACGGGCCGAAATCAAGGCCAGGCTGGAGAGGGTCTACAGCTACTTCCCCAGGCTGCGCCTGCTGCGTAAACGGCTGACCGGCTATACCTCGGGCGGTGAACAGCAGATGGTCGCCATCGGCCGGGCATTGATGTCCCAGCCTCGTTTACTGCTGCTCGACGAGCCTTCCATGGGCCTCGCTCCGCAGGTAGTCGAGGAAATTTTTGACACGCTGGCGCGGCTCAATCGCGAGGCGGGGCTGAGCCTGCTGGTGGCCGAGCAGAATATCAATCTGACCCTGGAATACGCGCACTTCGGTTATGTGCTGGAGAACGGCCGGGTGGTGGGCTCAGGGACTGCGCAGGAACTGGCCGGGAGTGACGATATCCAGAACTTCTATCTGGGCACGGCGACCCAAGCGTGAATCCCCGCTGTTCGCCCAGCAACAGTGTTCGGACATTTTGTTCTGCGGGGCACCGCCGAGAATCTTAAATCTAATGCAAGCGACTGTTTTAAAAGAAAAATAATTTACGGCACGGGCTGTGCACTGTTCAAGGTCAAGCGTGTTGAGTGTTTTCAACCTGTCGCCAACGAGCAGGAGCCAGCCCATGAGTAACCCACTCTCAATTCCACCTGCAGCACCGCCCAGAGCACATGTCATCGCTTCCGATGCCGAAGCCATCGAAGTCGCCACAGCACTGGCCAGCCGGTTTGCCGAGGAAGCGTCGCTGCGTGATCGCGAACGCCGCCTGCCGGTCGCCGAGCTGGATGAGTTTTCCGCCAGCGGACTGTGGGCCATTACCGTGCCCAAAGCCTATGGCGGTGCAGGCGTTTCCTACGTCACCGTTGCGCAAGTGATCAAGATCATTTCTGCCGCCGACTCTTCGCTCGGGCAGATCCCGCAGAACCATCTGGGCGTGCTCGATATCCTGCTGCAGACCGGTACCGAGGAGCAGAAGCGCCACTATTTCGGCAAGGCACTGGCCGGTCACCGCTTCGGCAATGCGTTCTCCGAGTCGAAAAGCAAGAACGCCGGAGCCTTCCAGACCCGTATCCGCTTCGATGGCGAGCACGCGGTGCTGGACGGTGAAAAGTTTTACTGCACCGGCGCGCTGTTCGCGCACATCGTGCCAGTGGCGGGGGTCAACGAGAAGAATCAGGCCTTTATCGCGTTCGTCGAGCGCGACAATCCGGGCCTGACGATCATCGACAACTGGGACGGGTTCGGCCAGCGCACCACCGCCAGCGGCGGGGCAGTCCTGAACGCTGTCCGAGTCCCGTCGAGCGCGGTGATCCCTGCGCACCGGGCATTCGATGAGCCGACTGCCGACGGGCCGATTTCGCAGATCATTCAGGCGGCGGTGGACACCGGCATCGCCCACGGCGCCTTCGAGGAAACCCTCAAGCACGCACGACTGGCGCGGCCATGGATCGACAGCAAGCAGGATTTCGGCTGGCAGGACCCGTTCAGCATCGCCACCATCGGCGACTTGCAGTGGCGGCTGCATGGCACCGACGCGATTCTCGCCAAGGCCGGCCAAGCCATTGACCATGCGTTGGCCGAACCCAGTGAGGCCAGCGTCGCGCAAGCATCGGTGATCGTCGCGCAGGCCAAGGTGCTGTCGGCACAGATTGCCTTGCTCGCCAGCAGCCAGCTGTTCGAACTGGCTGGCACCCGTTCGGTGCTGGGCAAACTCAATCTGGACCGTTACTGGCGCAATGCGCGCACCCACACCCTGCATGACCCGGCACGCTGGAAATATCACCTGATCGGTAATCAGGTGCTCAACGGCATTGCACCGCCACGCCATGCCTGGAACTGATCAAGGAGTACGCCCATGACGCATCCCGCTATTACCGCACAACTGAAGGTCGCCGCTGAAGACCTTGGTCAGGCGCGCGAAGGCTTGCAAGACACCCTCGATTACCTGCGTGAGCACGCTCAGCCATGGCCGCTCAGTGACCTACAGCGCATTGTCGATGACCCCTATGTGATCAGCAAAGTCGGAGATCTGCAGATTCGTCTGGAGGTTGCCGCCGCGCTGCTGGAGCGTGCCCGGAGGCTGGATGGCTCGCCCGAGCAGCGCCTTGTCGCCAGCAGCGAGGCGGTCATCGCCAGTGCCGATGCATTGCAGGCGGTGGGCAATATTCAGTACGAATTGACCGGCCAACGTTCGTCATTGCCTGCCCCGACCGGTCGTGAACCGCTGCGCTGGCACTATCAGGTTATCGGCAATCAACGCCTCAATGGCGTGGTTCCGCCGCAGCTTCAGGAGTAAGTGTATGTCTCGTCAGATTCGCCTCAATGCGTTCGACATGAACTGCGTCGGTCATCAATCGCCTGGCCTCTGGGCTCATCCTCGTGATCGCTCCTGGCAATACAAGGACCTGGAATACTGGACCGATCTGGCCAGAATTCTTGAGCGCGGCAAGTTCGATGGGTTGTTCATTGCCGACGTGCTGGGCATTTACGATGTTTATCGCGGTAACGGTGAGGCGGCCATTCGCCAGGCCACGCAGGTGCCGGTCAACGACCCGTTGCAGCTCATCCCGCCCATGGCGCTGGTGACCGAACATTTGGGCTTCGGCCTGACCGCGTCACTGTCGTTCGAACATCCTTATCCGTTTGCCCGACGTCTGTCGACGCTCGATCACCTGACCAAGGGCCGCGCAGGCTGGAATATTGTCACGTCGTATCTGGAGAGCGGCGCGAAGAACCTGGGGCAGAAAACCCTTACCGAGCACGATGCGCGCTATGACTATGCCGAGGAGTATCTGGAGGTTTGTTACAAACTCTGGGAAGGCAGTTGGGAGGAGGGCGCGATTCTGCGTGATCGCGAGCGTCGGGTATTCAGTGACCCCGGTAAGATCCACGAGATTCGTCATGTTGGCAAACACTTCCAGGTGCCGGGTATCCACCTGTGCGAGCCCTCGCCGCAACGTACGCCGGTGCTCTATCAGGCTGGGGCTTCAAGCCGCGGCAAGCAGTTCGCCGCCGAGCACGCCGAATGCGTTTTTGTGGCCGCACCCTCCAAGGTTCTACTGAAAAAGACCGTGGCCGATATCCGTCGCCGCACCGCCGAGGCCGGTCGTGACCCCTCCAGTGTGCTGATTTTCAACTTGCAGACGGTGATCCTTGGTGAAACGGACGCCAAGGCCAAGGCCAAGTTTGAAGAATACAAAAGCTGGGTCAGTTATGAAGGCGCGATGGCGTTGATTTCCGGCTGGACCGGCATCGACTTCAGCCAGTTCAAGCCTGATGAGCCGCTTCGGCATGTACACACCAACGCCATTCAGTCGGCAGTCGAGACCTTTTCCACTGCTGACCCGAATACGGTGTGGACGCCGCAGGCGCTGGCCGACTGGGTCGGTATCGGCGGTTTCGGCCCGCTGTTTGTCGGCAGCCCGGAAACCGTGGCCGACCTGCTCCAGGAGTGGGTTGAAGAAACCGACGTGGACGGCTTCAACCTGGCCTACGCGCTGACCCATGAAACGTTCATCGATGCGGTGGACCTGCTGGTGCCGGAACTTCAGAAACGCGGCGTCTACAAGACCGAATATGCCAAAGGCACCCTGCGCGAAAAGCTGTTCGGCGAAGGACCGCGCCTGGAAGCGGGGCACCCGGGCGCTGCCTTTCGCGACCTCGCTGCACTAAATCGCGCTCGCCAAACGGAGAGTGCCTAAACGTTTGACGACTGTCGTTGCCCAGGTGGCGCGGCGCAAATCTGTGACGCGGAGCATCACGAACGGCATTCCCACGCTGGAGCGTGCGGAACGATAATCCCGACTATCGTGCGGCGCTCCGCGTCGCATGCCGTTCTGGACGCTCTGCGTCCGGTCTTGAGGTTGCGGCGCGGCGCAAATCTGTGACGCGGAGCATCACGAACGGCATTCCCACGCTGGAGCGTGCGGAACGATAATCCCGACTATCGTGCGGCGCTCCGCGTCGCATGCCGTTCTGGACGCTCTGCGTCCGGTCTTGAGGTTGCGGCGCGGCGCAGATTTGTGACGCGGAGCGTCACGAACGGCATTCCCACGCTGGAGCGTGCGGAACGATAATCCCGACTATCGTGCGGCGCTCCGCGTCGCATGCAGTTCTGGACGCTCTGCGTCCGGTCTTGAGGTTGCGGCGCGGCGCAGATTTGTGACGCGGAGCGTCACGAACGGCACTCCCACGCTGGAGCGTGCGGAACGATAATCCCAACTATCGTGCGGCGCTCCGCGTCGCATGCAGTTCTGGACGCTCTGCGTCCGGTCTTGAGGTTGCGGCGCGGCGCAGATTTGTGACGCGGAGCGTCACGAACGGCACTCCCACGCTGGAGCGTGCGGAACGATCATCGTAACTATCGTGCGGCGCTCTGCGTCGCATGCCGTTCTGGACGCTCCGCGTCCGATGTTGGGTGCTTGGAACGGCATGGATGATGACGTGTGCTCAACGCTGTGACGGTCAAAGCTCGAGCTTGTAGCCCACGCCGTAAAGCGACTGGATCGGGTCCTGACCAGGACAGGCCTGCTCCAGTTTGCGACGCAGGTTGCGGATGTGGCTGTCCACCGTGCGGTCGGTTACTACGCGATGATCCGAGTAGAGCCGGTCCAGCAGATGGTCTCGGGAAAAGACCCGACCCGGTGAGCGGGCGAAAGTGGCCAGCAGACGCAGCTCAACCGGGGTCAGGTCCAGGCTGACACCATTGAACGAGGCTTGATAATGCGCTTCGTCCACCTGCAAACCCTTGGACGTGTGCGGGTCGGTTGAGGAAGTGCGACGCAGTATTGCCTTGACGCGGGCTACCATCTCACGCGGGCTGAACGGTTTGCAGATGTAGTCATCCGCACCGAGGTCCAGGCCCAGCAAACGATCGATTTCCTCGACCCGCGCGGTGATCATGACAATGGGCACGGCGCTGAAACTGCGCAGCTCCCTGCAGATGTCCATGCCATCGCGACCTGGCAGCATGATATCCAGCAGGATCAGTTGCGGCGGCTGGGCTCTGACTGCTGGCACTACCTCCAGACCGTTGCTCAGGCAATGGGTCGAATAACCGGCAGCGATCAGGTAGTCGCGCATCAGCGATGCCAGTTTGGGTTCGTCTTCGACAATGAGAATCGGCGTTTCGGTGGTCATAGAGGTCATGGTCGCAGCCGTCCAGGCAGGCACAGGGTCAGCCAGAGGCCGCCTGTAGGCGAGTGTTCGGCGCTGAGGCTGCCGCCGTGGGCGAGGGCGATGCTGTGACAGATCGCCAGCCCCAGACCCGCACCGCCGCTGGCGCGGTTACGCGATGTTTCACCGCGATAGAAGCGTTCGAACAGCCTGGGCAATTGTGCTGGATCGACACCGGGGCCGGAATCCATGACTTCGATACACACTTCATCATCGCGCATGGCTGCGCGAACCTGCACCGTGCCACCGGCATCGGTGTAGCGCACCGAGTTTTCCAGCAGGTTGCTGATCAACTGTTGCAGGCGGCCTGGGTCTGCGTGTACCGACAAGGGGTGAGTCGCAAGTTCCAGCTGCAAACTCAATTGACGCGCGGCGCAACGCTCCTCGAACATCTCAGTGATGTTTGTCAGCAGCTCTGCCAGGTCACAGTCGACCTTGCGGTAGGTCAGGGCGCCCACATCCGCCAGCGACAATTCGTAGAGATCATCCACCAGCTTGCTGAGCATGCCGACTTCACCCTGTAGCGACTTCATCGATGCCTGATCCAGGGTGCGCACGCCATCCTCAATGGCTTCCAGTTCGCCACGCAGTACCGACAGCGGGGTGCGCAGCTCATGGGAGACATCGGCCATGAATTCCCGGCGCATCTTTTCATTGCGCTCCAGGGTATAGGCCAACTGATTGAAGTCGCGAGCCAACTGGCCTACCTCGTCATTGGAGGAAACCGCCACGCGGCTGCTGTATTCCCCGGCGGCGAGCCGATGGGTTGCAGCGGCCACACGCTTGACCGGGTCGAGCAGCGTGCGGGCAATCCACCAGGCAATCAGCACGGCCAGCAGCAGCGACAGCACACCCATCGCCAGGCTGGCGCGCAGCTGGTACTGCTGAAAGCGCTCGCCACCCGCTTCACTGACGCTCTGAAAGGGTGTGACGGCCAGCCAGCCCACGATTTTGCCGGCGACTTCCACCGGGCGCATGAACTCATCGTCATGCACGCCCGGAAACCCCATTACCAGGTTCTTCTGCGCATCCAGCAGGGCGATTCGAAACACTGCACCAGTCAGATCGGAAGTGGGGGGTGTTGCCAGTCCGGGAATGGCGAAGTCCTGTGCGGGCTCCGGGCGCATCACCTCAAACCAGCGATCCTTGTTGTCACGCATGAACTCCCAACTGCCCTCGCGAGCATAGGCCACGGCCAGCCGCGGCAGGACCGGCGACATGCGCTGCATGGCCTGCTCGTTGAGATAACCCAGAAAGCCACGGGCAAAACTCCAGTTCGCAGTCAGACCCATGATCAGGATCACTGACAGCACGCTGGCCAGTACCGCGACAAATAATTTGGTGGAGATGCTCGATTTCATGAAAGCTCGGGTTTTCCCTGAAGACGGCGTCCATTTAGGCCTTCGTGACCGCAAGTTTCAAGTCGGCGCAGCAATCTTCAATTTTCCTGCACATTTGCCTCGCACTCTGACATCAGGCTTTCGCCACAACGTCCTGAGGCAAACATGTCGAGCAAGATTTTCGCCAAATACCTGATGACGGTGACCTTTGTCATCTACGCAGCCCTTATCAGTCTTCTGAGCGGTTGTTCGGCGGATGATCCGCCGCCCGCTGCGCCAAAACCAAGCGTGTCGGTCATCACTGTCCAGCCGCGCAGCCAGGCGCTGACCACCGAGCTGGCGGGGCGCACTCAAGCGTTCATGGTCGCCGAGATACGGCCGCAGGTCAGTGGCATCGTTCAGCAGCGGCTGTTCGTCGAGGGGGCAGACGTCAAGGCCGGCCAGCCTTTGTATCAGCTCGACAGTGCGACCTACCAGGCTGCGCTGGCGGAGTCACAGGCCACGCTCGCCAAGTCCCGTGCCACGCTCAAATCGGCGCAGGCGACCGCCAGGCGAGATATTGGACTGGCAAAGATAGATGCCATCAGCCAGCAGGATAAAGAAGACGCCGAGGCCAGTCTGTTGACCGCTGCGGCGGAGGTAAAAGTGGCGGAGGCCGATGTGCAGACCGCGCGCATCAACCTGGCTTACACACGTATTACCGCGCCCATCAGTGGCCGTATCGAGACCTCGACCGTCACCCCCGGTGCATTGGTGGTGGCCCAGCAGGACACGGCGCTGACCACGGTTCAGCAACTGGACCCGATTTACGTCGATGTCACGCAGTCCACCACCGAGTTGCTGCGTCTCAAGCGCGACCTGGCCAGCGGAAAGCTGCAAACCAACGGCGATGGGCAAGCCCGAATCACCCTCAAGCTGGATGACGGCAGCACTTATAACCACGACGGCCGCCTACAATTCAGTGGCGTCAGCGTCAATGAAGGCACCGGCACCGTGACGCTGCGTGCCAGCTTTGCCAACCCCGAGCGGCTGTTGCTGCCGGGCATGTACGTGGTAGCGGTGCTGGAGCAGGCGCAGGATCACAACGCGATCCTGATTCCACAAAAGGCCGTCAGCCGCAGTGCCAGCGGCCAGACCACAGTGTTGCTGGTGGTTGACGGCAGGATCGAGCAGCGGGTGATCAGTGTCGACCGCACAGTGGGCAACCAGTGGTGGGTGAGCAGCGGGCTCAAGGCCAATGAGCAGGTGGTGGTCGAGGGCGGGCAGAAAACGCCGGTGGGCACCGAAGTCAGTGTTCAGAACGCCGACAGCCCGAATTCGCCATCGCCGAGCGGCACTGTCGCTGCCACTGACGTGAAGGAGCGCTGAACATGGCTCGTTTCTTCATTGATCGCCCCATCTTCGCCTGGGTCATTGCCATTTGCATCATGTTCGCCGGCGGGTTGTCCATCAGCCAGCTGCCACTTGAGCAATACCCCAATATCGCGCCACCGACGGTAAAGATCTCGGCCACCTACACTGGCGCATCGGCCAAGACCGTCGAAGACTCGGTTACCCAGGTCATCGAGCAGCAGATGAAGGGGCTGGACCGGCTGACTTATATGTCCGCCTCCAGCAGCTCTGCGGGCAGTGCGAACATCAACCTGACCTTCGCCGCAGGCACCGACCCTGATGTGGCGCAGATGCAGGTGCAGAACAAGCTGCAACAGGCTGAATCACGTTTGCCGCAAAGCGTGCAGAGTGAAGGTTTGACGGTGACCAAGGGCAGTTCCGATTTTCTGATGCTGGTTGCCCTGGCATCCGATAACGAAAGTGTCACGGGTACGCAGATAGGTGATTACATTTCCAGCACGCTGCTCGACCAACTCAGCCGTGTGAATGGCGTCGGCGACGTGCAGACTCTGGGTTCGGGTTACGCCATGCGTATCTGGCTGGACCCGGCCAGGCTGGAAAAGTACGCACTGATGCCCTCCGACATCAGCTCGGCGCTGGAGGCGCAGAACACCGAAGTCTCGGCAGGCCAGTTGGGCGCCTTGCCTGCGGTGACCGGCCAGCAACTGAACGCGACCATCAGCGCCCGCAGCAAGCTGCAGACGCCTGAGCAATTCGAAAACGTGGTCGTCAAATCTTCCAGCGACGGTGCTGTTGTGCTCCTGCGCGATGTGGCGCGGGTGGAACTGGGCAGCGAGAGCTACGACATCAATTCGGCGCTCAATGGCAGGCCTGCGGCGGCAATGGGCATTCAACTGGCGTCAGGCGCAAACGCGCTGAGCGTTGGCGAAGCGATCAAGGCCAAACTCAAGGAACTGGAACCGTTCTACCCTACGCAGATGCAACTGAAGACGGTGATTGCCTATGACACGACACCGTTCGTGAGCCTGTCGATCAAAGAAGTGGTGAAGTCGCTGGGTGAGGCAATCGTACTGGTGGTGCTGATCATGTTTCTGTTCATGCAGAACCTGCGCGCCACGCTGATTCCGGCGATTACCGTACCGGTGGTGCTGCTGGGCACGTTCGGCGTGCTGGCGCTGTTTGGTTATTCGATCAATACCCTGACCATGTTTGCCATGGTCCTGGCCATCGGCCTGCTGGTCGACGATGCGATTGTGGTGGTGGAAAACGTCGAGCGGGTCATGAGCGAAGAGCAACTGAGCCCGCTGGAGGCGACCCGCAAATCGATGGATGAAATTACCAGTGCGCTGATCGGCATCGCGCTGGTGCTGAGCGCCGTATTCATCCCGATGGCCTTTTTCAGCGGCTCCACCGGGATTATCTACCGGCAGTTTTCGGTGACTATCGTTTCGGCCATGCTGCTCTCTGTACTGGTTGCAATGACCCTGACGCCAGCGTTGTGCGCGACGATGCTCAAAGCCTCGGACGCTCAGTTGCATGCACAACGGGGCGGCTTTTTCGGCTGGTTCAACCGTTCCTTCGACCGCAGCGCCGACCGTTACCAGCGAGGCGTAAGCGGTGTGATCAACCATCGCGGGCCGGCTCTGCTGGTGTACGTGCTGGTGCTGGTGGCCATGGCGGTGGGTTATGTCAGCCTGCCCACATCGTTTTTGCCGGATGAGGACCAGGGCGCGCTGATGGCGCAGATCCAGCTGCCGGTAGGCGCTACCGACAGCCGTACGCAGGCGGTGATGCGGCAGTTCGAGACCTACATGCTCAAGCAGCCGGAGGTCGAGGCACTGATCAGTATCTCCGGGCTGGGGATGGGCGGTAACAGCCAGAACACCGCCAGGGCGTTCATCAAGCTCAAGGACTGGAGTGAGCGTTCCGGCAAGGGGCAGGGCGCCGCGCAGCTGGCGCAGCGGGCGACTCTGGCGCTGGCAAGCATTGGCGACGCCAGCGTGTTTGTCATGCAACCGCCTGCGGTGCGCGGGCTGGGGCAGAGTTCGGGGTTTGATGTGCAGCTCAAGGACCTTGGCGGCGTGGGGCATGAGGCGCTGGTCGCGGCACGCGAGCAGTTTATCGAGCTGGCGAAGAAGGACCCGAGCTTGCTGGGCGTGCGCAGCAACGGCCTGGACGACACCCCACAGTTAAAAGTGACCATCGATGACCGCAAGGCCGGTGCGCTGAGCCTGTCTACCAGCGACATCAATTCGACCCTGTCCACTGCGCTGGGTGGCAGCTACATCAATGATTTCCTCAACCAGGGGCGAGTGAAGAAAGTCTACGTGCAGGGCGAGGCTGCTTCGCGCATGCAATCAGCCGATCTGAACCACTGGTTCGTGCGCAACAGCAATGACGAAATGGTCCCGTTCTCGTCGTTTGCCCGCAGTAGCTGGAGCTATGGCTCGCCGTTGCTGGAACGCTACAACGGCAATTCGTCGCTTGAAGTGGTGGGTGATCCTGCGCCGGGTGTCAGCTCGGGCACGGCAATGGATGCCGTTGAAGCAATCATCAAGCAACTTCCCGAAGGCATCGGTTACGAGTGGACCGGGCAGTCCTATCAACTGCGTTTGTCCGGCGCTCAGGCGCCCATGCTCTACGCGGTTTCAGTGCTGTTCGTGTTCCTCTGCCTGGCGGCTTTGTATGAAAGCTGGTCAGTACCGTTTTCGGTCATGCTCGTGGTGCCTCTGGGCGTTGTCGGCGCGGTTCTGGCGACACGGCTCAGCGGTTTGAGTAATGACGTGTACTTTCAGGTGGGCTTGCTGACCACCGTGGGCCTGGCGGCGAAAAACGCGATTCTGATCGTCGAGTTCGCCAAACATCTTCAGGAACAGGGCAAAAGCCTGCATGAAGCGACCCTTCTTGCCGCCCGGCAACGACTGCGTCCGATTCTGATGACTTCGCTGGCGTTCATGTTCGGTGTGCTGCCGCTGGCCCTCAGCACCGGCGCAGGCTCGGCTGGGCGCAATGCAATCGGCACTGGCGTGCTGGGCGGTATGTTCAGCGCCACCGTGCTGGGTATTTTTCTGGTGCCGCTGTTCTTCGTCGAAGTCCGTCGCCGCTTCAGTCGTTCTGCAGGCAATGCTCCGGTTGCCCAATCCACATCTACAGGTGAAGCATGATGCGTCTTTTCTGGCCTTCGCTGGCTGTCACGGCGCTGCTCACAGGCTGCGTCAACCTGGCTCCGGATTATCAACGCCCCGAAGCGCCTGTATCGAACCAATGGCTGGCGGCGACGGCGGGCCAACCTGTTGCGTCAGGCAGCGTGCCCACGGATATCGACTGGCAGAACTTTTTCACCGACAAGCGTTTGGTACGTCTGCAAACCCTGGCGTTGGTGAATAACCGTGATCTGCGCCTGGCCAGCCTGAATGTCGAGAAAGCCCAGGCTCAATACCGTATCGAGCGTGCAGCGAGCCTGCCGACCATTGATGCCAGTGGTAGCGGCACGCATACACGCACGCCGTCATCGACCTCAATGACCGGAAAGTCGTCGATCAGCCATGAGTACAGCGCGCAACTGGGTTTGAGCAGCTATGAACTGGATGTGTTCGGGCGTATCCAGAACCTTCAGGACGAAGCGCTCGAGGATTACCTGGCCTTGACCGAAACCCGGCGCAGCACGCAGATCAGCCTGATTGCCGAAGTCGCGACCGGCTGGCTCACCCTGGCTGCCGACAACCAGCTTTTGAAACTGGCTGAAGATACGCTGGCCAGCCAGCAGCAAAGCTACGACCTGACCAGAAGCAGCCATGCTCTGGGCGGCTCTTCCGGCCTGGAAGTGGCTCAGGCGCAAACCACGGTAGAGTCGGCGAGGGGCGATGTGGCGCAGTATAAAAGCCAGATTCTTCAGGACCGCAACGCCCTGCGCCTGCTGGTGGGCAGCGATCTGCCGGAGGAGCTTCTGCCCACTGCCGACGTGCCATCCGTGGCGCAACTGGTGCAGGTGCCGGACGAATTGCCCTCCAGCCTGCTGCAACGTCGTCCGGATGTGCTGAGCGCCGAACACAGCCTCAAAGCAGCGAACATCGACATTGGCGCAGCGCGTGCCGCGTTCTTCCCCAGCATCACCCTCACCGCCAATGCAGGCTCTGCCAGTACCAGCCTGTCAGGTCTGTTCACGTCCGGGAGCGGCTCATGGAGCTTTGCGCCGAGCATCAGCGTGCCGATTTTCGATGGCGGGTCCAATCAGGCCACGCTTGACTCGGCCAAGGTGGAAAACCAGATTCAGATCCAGACCTATCAGCAGACGATTCAGACTGCGTTCAAAGAAGTGGCCGATGCACTGGCGGTGCGCAGCACGCTGGACGAGCGGGTGGCTGCACAACAGGCCTATACCGATGCCAGTCGCAAGAGCTACGAACTGGCCGATGCCCTGTATCGCGGCGGGTCGCAGAGTTATCTGGAGGCACTTGAGTCCCAGCGCTCGCTGTACAGTGCCGAGCAGGAGCTGATTTCCCTTCGCCTTACCGAGCAGAGCAACCGGGTAACGCTCTACAAGGTCATGGGCGGCGGATGGAATCCGGGATGACTTTTTCTACTAGCCTTTGAATAATTGCCTCGCTTAAACGTTTTACCCTTACCTGTAGTGCGGTCATTTAGGTGCTCGCACTGTGGTTTTGATCCTTCATGAACAGGAGTTCTCATGAAACCCTCCCAGCCGAAGTACGTCCGCGCTCTGTCGCTGCTGGTCACTTCACTTATCATTCAGACGCCAGCCCAGGCTCGTACGCCGTCCTCTGCAACTGCCGACAACATTGCCCAGCTTGCGGTGGTCAAGCCGGTCAGCGCGTGCTCTGCGCTGACCGGCGTGGACCTCAACGATATCGGCGGGCAGGGCAGTCGTGTGCTATCGGCCAGTGAATCAATGCGCAACGATGTAGCAGTGTGTGCCGTGGAAGGCCGATTGGCACCGCAGATAAACTTCAGGCTTGAACTGCCTACCGGCACCTGGGCACAACGCTACCTGCAAGTCGGCTGCGGTGGGCTGTGTGGCAACATCAACTCGACCGTACGCGCCGCTGATGGCTGTAAGCCGCTTGATACCGGTGCATTTGCAGTAGCCTCCACCGACATGGGGCATCAGGCGGCAGATAACCATTTTGGCGACGACCCGCAGAAACGCGCCGATTTCGCTCACCGTGGCGTGCACCTCACCGCGCTGGCGTCGAAGAAACTGATCACTGCGTTTTATGGCCGCAAAGCCGAATACGCCTACTTCAGTGGCTGCTCGGACGGCGGCCGCGAGGCCCTGATCGAGGCCCAGCGTTACCCGGACGATTTCGACGGCATCATCGCCGGGGCTCCTGCGCTCAACTTTCAGGTACAGAAAACGCTGTACCACGGCTGGATGGCCCGCTCCAACCGAGGGGCAGACGGCAAGCCGATTCTCCTCGCGTCCAGACTGCCACTGCTGCACAAGGCCGTACTCGCCCAATGTGATGTGCTGGACGGGCAAATCGATGGCCTTGTATCCGACCCACGCGTCTGCCACTTCGACCCCGCCGTACTGCAATGCAAGACAGCAGCCGACACTGCCAATTGCCTGAGCGCAGAAGAAGTGGCTGCTGTCAGACGTTTTTACGAGGGGCCGAAAGACCCTGTCAGTGGCGAACATTTGACCTTGGGCGGGCCGCAGCCTGGCTCGGAACTGGCCTGGGCGGGCGTATTCGTGCCGGTCAGCGCCGATCAGCCCGTCTACAGCGAAACGGCTGCACTGGAGGCCATTCGCAATGTGGTGTTCGAAAAGAACCCGAGCGCGGATTTCGATCTGAACGCACTGAACTTCGACAAGAAAACCTTTGATCAACTACGCCCGCTTCATGCGCTATACGATGCCACCAACCCGGACCTGTCACCATTCGCCAGCCGCGGCGGCAAGCTGATTCTCTGGCACGGCTGGGCCGACCCGAACATCTCGCCGCTCAACACCCTGGCGTACCACGAGGCGGTCGAAGCACAGATGGGCAAGACACGCACCGAGGCGTTCTCACGGCTATATATGTTGCCCGGTGTTTATCACTGCGGCGGCGGGGAAGGGCCAAGCCTGGTTGATCTGCTGACGCCGATCATGGCCTGGGTTGAAAAAAGCCAGGCACCGGATGCGATCGTCGCCCGACAGGCAGGCCCCGAGAAGGCTGGCAACCGGCAGAGACCGCTGCCAAAAGCCCTGCCAGCATCGATGGTCAATGAAAACGTCGGTAATCGCGGGCGTACCCGCAAGGTCTTCCCGTACCCGTTCATGGCCGAGTACGACCACAAAGGCTATTCGAAAAACGCGAACAGCTACCAGCGCGCCCAGCCATTGACCACGGAAAAAACACCGCACTGGATGGGGGCAGGCTTCTTCAAACCGTATGCGCCTCTGGAGCGTCAGGTTGATTAGCTGTTACACCTGCGCGTAGTGAGCGAATTATTTTCTCCTCGTTCTTGACATGACATGCGAACCAGTACAGAATTGCGTCCATTCCTGAGCGAGGAATTGAAAAAAACCCTTTAGATTCAATGGGTTGGAAGCCAAAGAAATACCGGTTTCCCGCGAAATGAAAATACGTTTGATGTTTAAGTGAAGCATCTTTCGTTTGAGGCCGAGTAGCAAAATGGTTATGCAGCGGATTGCAAATCCGCCTACGCCGGTTCGATTCCGACCTCGGCCTCCACTATTCAAAGCCCCGCAGATTAACGTCTGCGGGGTTTTTTATTGGGCGCGATGAAAGTGATGGGGTTTGAAAACCGAGCTCGGCCGCTATTTAAAGCGGCTTGCGTTGATATAGCCGTATTGGTTTTGCTGATAAATCGTGTAAGGCAGGAGCAATGTATCTACGATGCCTGATAAGCCCATGTCCAGTAGAACCCACTCGGGAGCATTGGTCTTCTGATAAGCGCTACTCTGTTTGGGTTCTGCGTTCAGTTCACAGAAATCGAGCATGACCCCGCTGTAAACGCGCGGAATGGAGGAGCAATTTGATTTCCAGTCAGTGAGCTTTTCACCTGCGACGGAATCGGGCCTGAACGTTGTGTTGATTGTTCCGCATCCCGTCAAAGCAAGCGTGAGCAATAGAAGGCACTGAATTTTCAGATGAGGCACACACGACTCTTTTTGCGTTACGAAACCTGGCTTCATGACTACGTTCCTTGTGTTTTCAATGCAATTGGGACGGCAGAGCTAGGGCGCGAGGCACATGCCCGTCGGTGTTGCATGATCGCCGTGGGTGTTCAATGGATGGTTGTTTCGCCGGGAATTGATCTGTCACATGCAGCACGATTATTGCTTGCCATGCCCAACCAGCCTGTCAGGCATAGCCGAGGTAAACCCGATGAGCAAACCCCTTGTCCGATGGCCGATGGCCGATCAACCCGCGCAGAACGGCGGTCATTGTTGTAGACATGCAAAAAGTCTTTTGTGAGCCCGTTGGAGCGTTGTACGTAAAAAGTACGGCGGATATCGTCCAGCCGATCCAGAAGCTGCTGCAGGCCGCGCGAGCTGCTCAGGTGACGGTGGTTTATCTGCGCCATATCGTGCGCGGCGATGGTTCGGACACCGGGCGCATGCGCGATTTGTACCCGAATGTGGACCAGATACTGGCACGGCATGATCCGGACGTTGAGGTTATCGAAGCGCTCGCGCCCCAGTCGGATGATGTGATTGTCGACAAGCTGTTCTACAGCGGCTTTCATAATACTGATCTGGACACGGTGCTGCGCGCGCGGGATGTCGATACGATCATTGTCTGCGGTACGGTCACCAACGTGTGTTGTGAAACCACGATCAGGGACGGCGTGCACCGGGAATACAAGGTTATCGCCCTGAGTGACGCCAATGCTGCAATGGACTACCCGGATGTCGGTTTTGGTGCAGTTTCAGCCGCAGACGTTCAGCGTATATCGCTGACAACTATTGCCTATGAGTTCGGAGAGGTCACCACGACCGCCGAGGTCATCCGGCGTATTGAAAGTGCGTATCCGCACGGGAGATAAATGTGCGCAGTTCTGGGCCGTTTTTCATCTGTGCGCATTCAAACCATGCGTTCCGTTTCAGACCGTTTGATCTGGCTTGAACGGTCGATACGGCTAACTGTTTGTATGAATTGTGAATTCTTGCAGTGGCATGCTTTCTGCTCTCGTCTCGCTGACCTTCACCCTTGCCGGTGAAACTTTCCCGCACCGTGTCAGCGAGAGGAAGCAGCCGTATGACTCTGCACTATGTGCCCATTATCAACCTGGCCCCTTATTTTTCAGGAGAACCGGACGGCAAGGCAGCCGTGGCGCAGGCAGTCAATCAAGCGTGTAAGGACATTGGGTTTCTGGTAATCACCGAGCACCAGATTCCCAAAGAACTTATTGATAAGGTCTCCGGTTTGACCCGCCAGTTCTTTGATTTGCCGCTGGCGGAAAAACGCAAGGTTGATCGTCCCAGCCCGGAGATGGTGCGTGGGTACAGCGCGATAGCCAAGGAGAGCCTTTCATATTCTCTGGAAGAAAGTGCGCCGGGAGATCTGAAGGAATCCTTCTCCATCGGGCCAAGCAACGTGCCGAATGAAGATTATTACCACAACGCCGAAGCAGGTTCGCATTTCGCGCCGAATGTCTGGCCTGCTGAAGCGTTGTTGCCTGGGTTCAAAGAGGCGTATCAAGCTTATTTCGAGGCGATGAGTGAACTGGCGCAATCGTTGATGCGCCTGTTTGCCCTGGCATTGGAGCTGGACGAGTGCTTTTTTGATGACAGAATCGACCGGCATATCAGTATGTTCCGCAGCCTGAGTTACCCGGACATCAAGACCGAAGTCGAAGCCGGCCAGTTGCGCGCCAGTGCGCATACCGACTACGGCAGCCTGACCATCGTACGCCCTGATAATGCACTGGGCGGCTTGCAGGTACGTAATCAGCAAGGCGAATGGGTCGATGTGCCCTATGTCGAGAACGGTTTTGTGGTCAACATCGGCGACCTGATGATGCAGTGGACCAACGACCAGTGGATTTCCACCCTGCACCGCGTGGTCAACCCGCCCATTAGCAGTGAGCAGGACAACCGTCGGCAGTCACTGGTGTTCTTCCATCAACCCAACTACGACACCTTTATCGAGTGCCTGCCCGGTTGCCTGCCGCCTGGCACCACGCCACGGCACGCGCCGGTGACTTCGGGCGATCACTTGCTGGCCAAGTTCGTCAAACAGACGACCTTCGGCGGCAGCAAGGTGGCCTGATATGAGCACACTTTCATACGTCAACGTGTTCGCGCAGGACATCATCGGTTTAAGCGGTTTTTACTCGAAGCTGTTCGGCTTCAGTGAAATCGAGGCCATCAGGTCGCCTATTTTTCGTGGGCTGGACACAGGCAAATCCTGCATCGGTTTCAATGCACTCGATGCCTACGAATTGTTGGGGCTGGATGAGTTTATTGGTAGCACCGGTTGCCGGTTTCTCCTCAACATTGATGTCGATGAGCAATCCGAGGTGGACAGGTTGGTGCCTCAGGCAGTGGCGCTGGGTGCGCGATTGATCAAGGCGCCGTATCTGACGTATTACCATTGGTATCAGGCGGTTTTGCTGGACCCCGAGGGGAATATATTTCGGATTAACTTCATGCTTTAAGTGCTGCGGGCGCGTACAACAACGGTGGCGGGTTGGGCAGTTCACCAGCCCTAACGTTTCAGGTTTTCACAGAAAAATCTACTGGCTGTACTGCTAGCTATCCGGCCCATGGAAGCAGGTCTTCAATTGTGCAACAGGCAAGGCATGCCTGATTCAAGAATTGGGGATATGGAAATGAGTGAATCTGATAGTAAGCAACCCAGACACGGCAGGGTTATCGAGCCTGCATCGCGGGGCTCGTATGCCATGGATCAGGGCATGGTACTGGAGTGGCATCTGCACGGAGTAGAAAGCGGCAAAAACTTCCCTGATAAATTAGAAGGCCCTGCACACGATTTTCCTCGCAGAGACGAGTATCCAGATGGCGATGTTGATAGTGCTGCCCCGCCAGTAGATGGACTGATAATGAGTGCAGGCTGGATTGATGAGCGCGACTGTTTGAATTACACCGATACAGAGCTCACTGAGGCACTGAAAAAGAAGGGCATCCTTAACACTGAAGGCTGGCCTCGCCTGAGCGTGAAAAGTGGGAGTACGTTTGACGTAACCTGGAGGTATGAAGCGACTCATGTGACGCGTGGTTATCGTTGGTTCATTACCAAAGATGGATGGGACGAGAGCACCCGATTGACGCGCAATCACTTTCAAGAGAACCCTTTTGACGAAAAAATTTCCCTTCTTCAGCCTTTTAACAAACACCGCGGTGAGCTTGAGCCGGCAATAATAGATTCGGCAGTGTTGCCGGAGGGCAAAAAGGGTCACCATTGCATTCTTCTGCTCTGGATTGTTGCAGAGTCGCCGATGGCGTTTTACCAAGCATTTGATGTCGACTTTGGTGAGTAAATCGGCATTCTGCAAGGTCTGCGGTTTAACCGCAGGGTGCTTCCAGGCTCGGGTTCCGTCTTGCATCCTGGGTGTTCAGGTTACTGGAGTGCAGCGACAGACGTGAAGACTGCGCAGCAAGCCCCAGCGATCCAATTGCCCGTTCTTATTTTGTAGTTGCGGTGCAGGAGGGTTTGACGACAAAGAGGCTCGGCCCTACAGTTGGGCTTCTTTGGCATATGCATCTACTGATCAAAAATAACTTTTCCTGAATGTTTCAGTGTCTGCCTGGTCGTTCATGATCGTCAGCTTACCATTCGAGACGCTGTAGGTTGTCATCGCATCCCCTTCGGAGGAATAACGCTGACGCCAGCGACCCCGTTCGCCGGTATCACTCAGGAATGTTCTCCAAATGACTCTCTCATCCTCCAGTTTGCAGCGATACCTGAAACGGTCGCCATCGTCCCGTCGATAGGCTATCTCAGGTGGACTTTGCTGAACCGTCTTCATGGTTTTGGTTTTACGACCCATTTCAACTGAAAGGGTAGCCTTGCATATTTCCGAGGGCGAGAAGTCAGCGCCTTGGGCTCTGGCAACATGAAGAGGCTTAAACTGACTCACGCTTTTTATGTGGAGTTTCAAGTGTGAACAGGCTTTTAGAACGATTGCTTGCCCTTGTTTTGTTTTTGCCTCTGATGTTTGCAGGTGCGTGGCTTGGGTTTGAGATACCTGGAATAGATCACGGCACACGGACAGTATTTTTCGTCGGCTGGATGATCGCGATGGCATTTGTTGTCGATCGAATCTGCACAAGAGTATTCAGAGAAAAATAGACATTAGAGCCGGGATCTACATGACCGCGCCTGGTATCTGCTATTGCCTCGAAATCTCGCTGAATGGAACCACGGTGGCGTTGACCTTTTTTGGTGTACTTGACGTGCGTGGAGTGACCCCTAATCGCGGTGAGGGCGTGCAGTGCTTGAGTGCTTCAGATTTGGGGAGTGGTGTTCGTCAGCAGGACGCCGGAGAAAGAGTTTTTTGGAATTGCGGACCACGACTGTTTTTGCGGACCAAAACAAAAAGGGCCTACTGAGCAAAATGCCCCGTAAGCCCTTGATATGTATGTGGTGCCCCGAGCCGGGGTCGAACCGGCACGTCCAAAGGACGAGGGATTTTAAGTCCCTTGCGTCTACCAATTTCGCCATCGGGGCGGTAGCGCCAAGAGCAGGGAATATATACACCCGGCCCCCATGAAGCAAGCTTGAAAGCGTCACAAATGACTCGGAATGCCGCTTTTTTGCCTGCCGGAAATGCTTGGTAAATCATGAGGCTACGAAATTTTATTGGAGCAAAGGCTGACGTGCCGCGTTCAGACGGTTCAGGCTTTGCTCTCTTTCACCACCGCATCGTTCACTACAGCCTCGACCTTGTCAGCCAGTAATCGCAGGTAGCTCGCCAGGGCCACTTCCTCCAGGCGCAGGCCTTTGCGTTGCCGGGAGCGGGGGAGTTTGGCCAGGTTGCCGAGCAGGAAGCCTTCCAGTACTGCGGGGTGGATGTAGCATTTTCGGCAGATGGCAGGGGTGTTTCCCAGTTGTTTCGAGACCGCCTTGACCATATCGACGATGTGCCGCTTGGCGTCGGCCTCCGGCTCCCAATGCAGTTTCTGCAACGTCGCGAGCGCCAGCGCACTCGCTGCCCAGGTCCGGTAATCCTTGGCGGTGAAATCCGAGCCGGTAAGGCTTTGCAGGTAGGCGTTGATATCGGATGACGTCACCGCATGGCGTACGCCATCTTCGTCCAGGTACTGAAAGAGGTTTTGTCCCGGCAATTCCATGCAACGCTTGATCACATTGGCCAAGCGCCGGTCCTTGACGCTGACCTTGTGTTCAACGCCGCTTTTACCCCGGAATTCAAAGAGGATCTGGCCGCCCTTTACCTCGACATGCTTGTTGCGCAGCGTGGTCAGGCCGTATGAGCGGTTTTCCTTGGCGTACTGGCTGTTGCCGATGCGGATCAGCGTCGCATCCAGCAATGAAATGACCGTCGCCATGACCTTTTCCCGGCCCATGCCCGGCTGCGCGAGTTGTGCTTCTATCTGCTTGCGAACCTTGGGCAGCGCATGACCGAACTCTATCAGGCGCGAGTATTTGTCCTGATCGCGTATCTCGCGCCAGCGCGGATGGTAGCGGTATTGTTTGCGGCCGCGTGCGTCACGTCCGGTAGCCTGCAGGTGGCCCATCGGGTCGGCACAGATCCACACATCGGTGTAGGCGGGCGGGACTGCCAGCGCGTTGATGCGCTTTATCTCCGACTCGTCCTTGATGCGTTTACCCTCAATGTTGAAGTAGGCGAATTTGCCGCGCAGTACCTTGCGCGTAAGGCCCGGCTGAGTGTCGTCTACATAATGCAGGTCACTGGCGGGCTGGCTGATGGCAGTCGAGTCAGGCATGGCTAATTTCCAAAGGCAGTTAAAAACACTGACCTCGGTCTTTTACCGTGGTGCCGTTTATTTGCTGACTGACCGGTTTTTCAGGGCATCAGGCCAGTACGGCAACCGCTTTGATCTGCGCCCAAAGCGACTGGCCTCTGTGCAGGTTCAACTGGTCACTGGAGTAGCGCGTGATGCGCGCGAGCAAAGGCGTGCCCCCGGCGTCCAGTTTCACCAGCACATGTGCCGAGTTGTCAGCCAGCGCTTCCTCCATCACCGTGACCGGCAAGCGGTTGAGAATGCTGCTTTGATCGTCGGGTTGCAGGTTCAGGCTGACATCCCGGGCCTGAACCTTGACGCGCAGAAGGGTGCCGATCTGCATTTCGGCGTGTGCGACGCGCATGCACAATGTGCTGTCGGGCAGCGTCACGCTCAGTAACTGGTAATGACGATCATAGGCGCTGACCGTGCCTTCAATGACCACGCCCGCATCGCCGCCCATGGCCAGTGGCAGGTCCAGCCGCGCCAGTGTTTCGCGAATCGGGCCGCTGGCCAATACGTTGCCGGCTTCAAGCAGCACCAGATGATCTGCCAGGCGTGCAACCTCATCCTGAGCGTGGCTGACATACAGCATGGGGATGTCCAGCTCCCGATGCAGGCGTTCGAGGTACGGCAGAATTTCACTTTTGCGCCTGGCGTCCAGCGCTGCCAGAGGTTCATCGAGCAGCATCAGGCGCGGGCTGGTCAACAGTGCGCGTGCAATGCCCACGCGCTGACGCTCCCCACCGGACAGCTTGTCAGGGCTGCGCTCCAGCAGATGGTCGATGCCGAGCAGTTCAGTGGCCTGCGGCAATTGAATGTTGCGCTGCTGACGCGGGATGCGTTTCATGCCGAATTCAAGATTGGCCCGCACGGACAGGTGCGGGAACAGGCTGGCTTCCTGAAATACATAGCCGATCGCCCGTTTGTGCGGAGCGAGGAAAACGCCTTTTTCAGTGTCTTGCCAGACTTCATCATGAACACGAATGAAGCCCTGGCCAGCTTTTTCCAGCCCGGCAATGCAGCGCAGGCAGGTGGTCTTGCCCGAGCCTGAAGGCCCGAACAGTGCGGTGATGCCCGACCCCGGCAGGGTCAGGTCGGTACGCACGGTGAAATCCGGGTAGGTCATGTGCAGGCGGACTTCTATCGGTGAGGCCATGACTCAGCTCCATCCTGCTTTGGATTTACCGCTGGAATACAGCGCCAACAGCACCAGAAAGGAGAACACCAGCATCGCTCCGGCCAGCCAGTGTGCTTGCAGGTACTCCATGGACTCGACGTGATCGAAAATCTGTACTGACACCACACGGGTTTTCTCGGGGATGTTGCCGCCAATCATCAGCACCACGCCGAACTCGCCGACCGTGTGCGCGAATCCCAGAATCGCCCCAGTGATAAAGCCAGGCTTTGCCAGCGGCAGAATCACGTGGAAGAACGTGTCCCATGGGCCCGCTCTCAACGTGGCTGCCACCTCCAGCGGACGGGTGCCAATGGCTGCAAATGCGTTCTGTAGCGGCTGGACGACGAAAGGCATCGAGTACAGGACCGAGCCGATCACCAGTCCGGCAAAGCTGAAAGTCAGCGTGCCCAGTCCCAGGCTCTGGGTGAGCTGGCCCACAGCTCCGTTGGGGCCAAGCAACAGCAGCAGATAAAAGCCGATGACTGTCGGCGGCAAAACCAGGGGCAGGGCGACAACCGCGCCAATCGGCCCCTTGAGCCATGAATCAGTGCGCGCCAGCCACAGCGCGATGGGCGTGCCGATGATCAACAGGATGACGGTGGTCAATGACGCCAGCTTCAGTGTCAGCCAGATCGCCGCGATGTCGGCACTTCCCAGTGGCATTTACAGCTGGTATCCGAAGGACTTGATGATGGCGGCGGCTTTCGGCCCTTTCAGGTACTCGACCAGCGCCTTGGCAGCGGGGTTGTCCTTGCCCTTGTTGAGGATGACGGCGTCTTGCTTGATCGGGTCATGCAGGGCGTCCGGCACGATCCAGGCCGACCCGCTGGTCAGTTTGCCGTCCTTGTAGATCTGCGACAGGGCCACAAAGCCAAGTTCCGCATTGCCGGTGGAAACGAACTGGTAGGCCTGAGTAATGCTCTGGCCCTCCACGATCTTGGCTTTGGTTGCGTCGGTCAGACCCAGTTTGCTCAGCACTTGCGTCGCTGCCAGACCATAAGGGGCAGCTTTTGGGTTGGCGATGGACAAGTGTTGATACTGATTGGCCTTGAGCACTTCGCCCTTGCTGTCTACATAACCGTCCTTGGCCGACCACAGCGCCAGGGTGCCCACCGCATACGTGAAACGCGAGCCCTTGACGGTGTCGCCTTCCTGCTCAAGCTTTGCCGGGGTGGTGTCGTCGGCCGACAGGAACACCTCGAAAGGGGCACCATTCTTGATCTGTGTGTAGAACTGACCGGTAGCGCCAAACGCGGCAACAAGCTTGTGGCCGGTGTCCTTCTCAAAGTCAGTGGCAATCGCCTGAATGGGCGCTGTGAAATTGGCTGCGACGGCGACCTGCACCTCGTCGGCAAACGCGTTGGCCGTAGCTGATACGGCGAAGGCCAGGGCAGAGAACTTGAGAATGACGCGCAGCGTGGTCGTTCGCATGGAACAGCTCCTTGATGATGAAAACGCACGCCGTCGAAATAAAGGCGTTTCGCTATATAGTTAAATATATAGCGATAGCCTGTTGTTCTGAAAGCACTGTTTTACCGGGGTGAGAGAATTTTCAGCGCGTTTTCAGCCAGTTGCCGAGTCAGCTCGGTCGCACCCAACTGATGTTTGATACCAACTGCCTGACCTGCCCAGAGGTTGGTAAAGTCACTGCTGCCCTGTTTTTCCGCTTGTGCGCGCAACGGCATCAAGGCACCGCCTGCCAGAGGGAACGCAGGGGCGAGTGGGCTGACGGGGCCAGCTTCGCGCATGATCCGGTTGACGATGCCGCGCGCCGGACGCCCGGTGAAGAGGTTGGTCAGCGCGGTCTGGCTGTCCGTTGCAGTGTGCAGCGCCTGGCGATGCAGTGCACTGACCCTGGCTTCAGGGCAGAACAGATACGCCGTACCTACCTGTACCGCCGAGGCACCCAGAACAAACGCCGCCGCAACCCCGCGGCCATCTGCAATACCACCCGCAGCGATGACCGGAATGCGCACGGCGTCCACTATTTGCGGCACCAGCGCCAGAGTGCCGACCTGAGTGTGCAGTTGATCGCTGAGGAACAGGCCCCGATGACCACCGGCTTCGTAGCCCATGGCGATTACCGCATCGCAGCCATGCTGCTCCAGCCAGACGGCTTCCTCGACCGTGGTCGCCGATGAAATGATCTTTGCCCCGGTGGCTCTGACCCGTTCCAGTAGCGCTCGCTCGGGAAGGCCGAAGTGGAAGCTCACCACCTCCGGCTTCAGGCGCTCGACCAGAGCACAGGTGGCGCTGTCGAAAGGGGCACGGTTGGAGACGGGCGTCGGTGCATCGAAATCGGCCCCCAACTCTTCGTAATAGGGTTTAAGTGCCTGTTTCCAATGCTCAGCGCGTTCGGCATCGTAGGCCGGAGCCTGATGGCAGAAGAAGTTCAGGTTCAGGGGCAGATTGCCGGTATGTTGCCGAAAGGTGGTGACTTCCTGTTCGATTTGCTCAGGGGTCAGCATTGCGCAGGGCAGCGATGCCAGCCCGCCAGCCTTCGCGACAGCAATGGCCATTTGTGATCCGGTGGCTCCGGCCATAGGCGCTTGCAGCACCGGCAGCTCTATAGTTAACAGGTCAATAATGCGGGTGTCCGGCCATTGGCTCATGTGTTTCTCCGGCTTGTATTCGGGCAGTCATGCACAGGGCATTGAGCGCGAGAATAGCGTGAATGGCAAACGGCATTTCCGGCGCAACACATAGACCGCGCGGCGAGGTTGACATAAAAAACGATCGGTCTAATATTCCTGCATGACTCAATTGCCTGTAAAAACCAGACGCCCCGGGCGGCCACCGAAAGTGGACCGCGATAACCTCGAAACCCGCGAGGCACTGTTGCGCCGCGGTCTGGAAGTGCTCACCGAGCAAAGCTTCTCGGCCACCGGGCTGGATTACATCCTCAAGGAAATCGGCATTCCCAAAGGCTCGTTCTATCACTACTTCACCAGCAAGGAAGCGTTCGGCCGGGCGGTACTGGATGAATACGCTCGCTATTTTGCACAGCGGTTGGACCACTGGCTGCTGGACGAAGCGCTTTCACCACTGGAGCGACTGGTCGGTTTTGTCCAGAGCGCCAAGAGCGGCATGGCGCGGCATGATTATCGACGCGGTTGCATGGTCGGCAATCTAGGCCAGGAAGTCGGTCTGTTGCCGGAGGGGTTTCGTGCCGTACTGGAGCAGACGCTGCTGGACTGGCAGTCAAAGCTGGCCTGCTGCCTCAGGGCCGCGCAGGCGCATGGTGAGTTGGCTAGAAGTGCCGATTGCGATGAATTGGCTGCGTTTTTCTGGATCGGCTGGGAAGGGGCGGTGCTCCGCGCCCGGCTGGTCAAAAGCGACACACCACTGAACACGTTTATTGCCGGTTACCTTCGTGGTTTGCCGCAATGACTTTTTCTTCAGGGCTATTTAAAGACGATCAGTCTAAATTGGAGGCGCACATGTTCAAGGGTATTTTGATCGACAAGGATGAGGCAGGTTATCGCGTCAATCTGACCGATATCGACGAAGCACAGTTGCCTGCAGGTGACGTGACGATAAACGTGTCGCACAGCACGCTGAACTATAAGGATGCGCTGGCAATCACCGGCAAAAGCCCTATTGTGCGCAGCTTTCCAATGGTGCCGGGTATTGATCTGGCGGGTACGGTGCAAGCCAGCGATACGCCTGAGTACAAGGTGGGCGACAAGGTTCTGCTCAATGGCTGGGGTGTTGGCGAAGGGCACTGGGGCGGTCTGGCACAGAAGGCGCGGCTCAAGAGCGAATGGCTCATTCCATTGCCGGATGCTTTCACGCCCGCGCAGGCGATGGCCATTGGCACGGCGGGGTATACCGCAATGCTCAGCGTGCTAGCCCTTGAGAAGCACGGTTTGACACCCGACCACGGCGATGTGCTGGTGACCGGTGCCAATGGGGGAGTCGGCAGTTTCGCCATCGCTATTCTTGCCAGGCTTGGCTATCGGGTGATTGCCTCCACCGGGCGTGTTTCGGAAAGCGAATATTTGCATCAACTCGGCGCAGCGCAGGTCGTCGACCGGGCGACCCTGTCGCAGCCGGGGCGACCTTTGGTGAAGGAGCAATGGGCGGCGGCAATCGACTCTGTCGGTAGTCATACGCTGGCCAATGTGTGCGCCGGTATTCGTTATCGCGGCGTAGTCGCGGCCTGCGGTCTGGCGCAGGGTATGGAGTTTCCGGGCTCGGTTGCACCGTTCATTCTGCGCGGCGTCACCCTGGCCGGTATCGACAGCGTTACTCGCCCGCGCGCTGACCGGCTGGAAGCCTGGTCCAGGCTGGCGAGCGACCTGGACCTGGCGCTGCTGCCGCTGATCAGTCGTGAAGTCGGTTTGAGCGAGGTGATCGACATCGCGCCGCAATTGATCGCGGGCCAGATCCGTGGCCGGGTTGTGGTGGACACCGGGCGCTGAGTCGGTCAAAAAACGCTGGGTTCGCCCTTGTCACCTGACTGCGCATGTTCAAGTGCGCGATGAATCCGGGCGGTGCCTAGCCCGGTTTCGCATAATTGCAACGGGATGCAACCGCCAAGTGCTGCGTTGGGTGTCACCAGCCAGCGACCGGCGCGCTCAGGTGTTTCAAGCACGCGAAGGATGTGACTGGCGATCATTGCAAGGCGGTCCAGACGCTCCGAAGCCACGGGGTCCAATGGCTGTTTCTGGCGCTGGCGACGTTCCAGCGTTGAAATTGATGCATTGAACAGCGCCTCCATTTGCCGTGGGCCGAGGGCCAGCGCGTCGCGTACCGCGCGGATCCAGCCGTGCGCAAAGCCTGCCTGAATGTTCGCCAGGCGTTCGGCCTCGCTGCGCTGACTGACCTGATGGGCCAGCAACCAGAAATGCGCAGCCGCGTCGCGACGGCCATGTGCTTTGCTAGCGAGGGGCGGAATCAAGATACGTGCTTGCCTTGAGGGCCGGAAAAGTCGGCCAAGGCTATCCCAGGCAGCGCGTCGTTCAAGCCGCAGGGTGTTACCGATGATTGCCGGGTGGGCTGAAGCTGCTGAGCTGAACGAGCCGCGCCAGAGGTGTCGCACCAGTGCCCTCGTGCTAAAGTCGGCTGCCTGAATACGAATGAAGAGCGCTGCAGCTGTTCGCACGCGCTTGCACCAGAAAAGGCGTCGTTCCACATGCCGCAAGACCCTTATACCGATCAGGACGCACGCATTGTCAGCCAGCCTTCGCTGCCCGACGTCAACAAGCCGCTGCGCCTCTATCTCGACCGCCTGGCACCCTCAAGCCGCCTGACCATGACCTACGTTTTGCAGGACGCGGCAGATCGTCTGGGCATGGCTGACGTCGATATTCATGACATTCCCTGGCACACCCTGCAGCCTGGCCACGTGACCGCACTGGTCGCGACGCTGCGTGAAGACGACTACGCACCCAATACCACCTCGCTGTATGTGAACGCTATTCGCGGTGTGATGAACGAAGCCTGGCGGCACGACCTGATCAGCCACGAGCAATTACTGAAGATTCGCTCGATCAAACCGGTCAGCGGTACGCGTCTGGCCAAGGGCCGTAATATCCGCCGCACGTTGATTCGTGAACTGATGCAAGCCTGTGCTGCGGACCCCAGGCCGCAAGGGCGTCGCGATGCCGCGATCATTGCGATTCTGTACGGTTCGGGAATGCGCAAGTCGGAGTCGGTCAACCTGGACCTGTCACAGATCGATTTCGCCGAGCGCAGCCTGCGGGTGCTGGGCAAAGGCAACAAACAGTTGATCAAATACGCCCCCGAGTGGGCGTTCAAGGCGCTGAACGACTGGCTGGAACTGCGCCGCTCGTGCTTGCAGCCGGGGCAAGGCGATGACCCGTTCCTGTTCAACCGGATTCGCCGCGGCAGTCACATCACCCGCGACAGAATCACTAAACATGCCATTTACTTCATCGCCAAGCAACGCGGGCGGCAGGTGGGGGTGAACATCATGCCTCACGATTTTCGGCGCTCGTTCATCACTCGCGTGATCGAAGAGTTCGATCTGTCGATTGCCCAGAAACTTGCGCATCACACGCATATTTCGACCACCGCCAGTTACGACATGCGCAGCGAGAACGAGCGCCGCAATGTGGTGGACGGGTTTGATCTTTAGGCAAAAAAAAGCCACCTCGCACAAGCGGGGTGGCTTAAAAGATCTAACCAAAGGAGTGATGAAGCAGAGCAGAGATTCACTGGCCTCGCGACGCGGATTCGCGAGGCCGGGAGATATGTTCGTTCATCGCCGACAACGGTAACACCGCCGCCCCTGATTCAATTATCAGCGTTATTGATACCCGTCATTGCCAAAAAACATATGACCCGCACGTGTTCGCGTGGCCAGCCATCTGCAAAATCGATTTCTCACCTCCGAGCTATCCGGCAATTGGATAGCCAACAATTGGCAACAATTTCATGCTTTACCGGACTTGAAACGTACGGGACTGAGCATGGAAAAGTTCGATATACACCGTAAAACCCGCTTCGACTCATTGGTACACGAGTACGGGCTCGATGGCAGTCGTCTGTTGCCTTGGGAAGGCTACCCGATGCCGTTCGCTGGCGGCTGGTGCGTGGTCCGTCCGGGCACCAGCAGCGAAGCGCATACCCAGATCGATCAGGAAATCTTCATTGCCATCAAGGGCAGCGCCCGTCTGGTGGTCGGCGAAAAACAGATGGATTTCGTCGTGGGCGATATCGCCGCGATTCCGAAACACACCAATCATTACGTCATCAATGATTCCGCCGAGGACTTCCACTTCTATGTGGTGTGGTGGGACATGAACTACGTGAATGCTTTCGTGGCTCAGCACAGCGAAACTACGGGGTGCCTCGATGAGTAAGTACATCGTGACCATCACGCCGCCCACCCCGAATGGCGATTTGCACATAGGTCATATCGCCGGCCCGTTTCTGGCCGCTGACGTGTTCACCCGGGTCCAGCGCCAGCGCGGTCACGACTGTGTGCTGGTGTCCTATTCCGACGATTACCAGTCCTACATGCTGCGCAAAGGACTGGAGCAGGGCGTTGATCCGGTCGAGCTGGCCGGGCGTAATTCCGACCGCATCGAAGCGTCGCTGGCGGCGATCAACATCAAACCCGACAACTGGATGCGTCCGCACACCAACCCATGGTTTGCCGAGGCGGTTGGCGAGGTGTTCAACGCGTTGCGTGAAGCGGGCTCGATCGAGTTTCGCGATTCCAGCGAGCCGTACTGCCCCGATTGCGATGTGTGGGGCTACGAGGCATTTGCCCGAGGCAACTGCAATTACTGTGGGGCCGATTCTGATGCCAGCCAGTGCGAGAACTGCGCTCAGGCCCCTGACGCCGAGTTGATGACCAGTCTGCACTGCAAATTGTGCAGGCAGCCGTCGCAATGGAAAAAGGCCCATCGTGCATTTCTGAAGCTGGCTGATTTCAAGCCGCACTTGCGTGATCGTCTGTTGGGCCAGCAATGGCGCAAGCCGCTCGACAACTGGCTACGCGATACGCTGGAGCACTTGCATGACTGGGGCGTAACCCGTCCGGGCGACGGCGGGCTTGACCTGCAGGCCGACGGCTCGTGCCGGGTCCACACCTGGTTCATGGGGCTGGCGGGCTATATGGCGGCATTTCGTGAATATGCCGACAGCGTCGGGCGTCCGGAGCTGTTCCGTCAGTACTGGCAGTCGGGACAGGGCACGCTGGTGCATTTTCTCGGTTTTGACTGCGTGTTCAGCCACGCCATCGTCTACCCGGCGCAGCTGTCGGCGCTGCGCGATATCAAAGTTCGCCAGCGCTTCATGCCCAATCAGTTTCTGAAACTGGACGGCCTGAACCTGTCGACCAGCCGCAATCATGCGATCTGGGTCGGCGATCTGGCCCGTGAAGCCTGTGCCGACAGTGCGCGCCTGTATCTGGCAAGCATCGCACCCGAGCAAAGCGAAGGCGATTTTCGTCTGACGCATTTCCGCGCATGGCGGGAGCAGATATTCGACGAATTTTTTCCCGCGTTGCTGGACGCTGGAAAGCATCGAGATGACAACTGGTGGAGCGGTATCTGTGGGGCCGATGCCGGGCTGTTGGAAGCGTTACGCCTGCAATGGAGCAGGGCTGCAGAGCCTGCGCAGTTCTCTATGAAGGGCATGGCTCAGGTGCTGCTCGACGTCATCGCCATTGCTCGCGCACGTCTGGCCGAAGGTCGGCCCGTCAGCCATCTGGCGGCATTCATCGCAGTGGCTGGCAAGGCGCTGATTCCGGAAATGTCAGCGCAGATCATGACCGCCTTCGGACTGCCCGAAGCGCGGGTCAACGCCACGCTCATGAACGGCTCGGCCGCTGAATACTCCATCTGAACGGATGCACCACATGTTCATCGATTACGAGATAGCGGTCATCGGCGCCGGGATTACCGGCGCCAGTATCGCGGCGAAGCTGTGCAGCGCAGGTGTGTCGGTCGCTCTGATCGACAAGGGCGCAGCCGGCAGCCTGGGGGCGAGCGGTTATTCCGGCGGACTGGTTCGCCTGTACGACAGCGATCCAATGCTGATGGAGCTTGCGGCGTGGTCCATCAGCCTGATGGACGACGGCATTTTCGCGACCACTTACGCAAGCGCGCTGCGACGTACCGGGGTGATCTACCGGACCGCCATGGACCAGCTGGATAATCTGTGCCGGGCTATCGAGCAGCACGGCAGCGAGCGCTACCCGATGCGTCTGCTGGCGGGCCATGAACTCGATGGCGGTCGCTATCCGCACTGCCCGGCAGTTGAGCGGGTCAACCTGTTCGAACCTCGCGCCTGCGTCGGCAATGTACGTCAGGCTGTCGCTGCGCTGTGCCACGTGGTTCGTCAGCAAGGCTTGCTGCTGGAGCATCGCGAGATCAAAGCCATCGACCGTCGTGCTGCGGACCTCGTACATATCGACATGGGGGACGCTACATTGCGTTGTCGGGCCGTAGTGGTGGCTGCGGGTGCCTGGAGTCAGCATCTGGTGCCGCAGGCGGGGCTGGAAGCCCGTTCTATTCCCTTTGCCCGGGTACTGACTGACAGCGATTGGTCAATGCCGGTGATCGATGCGGTTACTCAGAGCTACGCTATACCGCTGACTCGCCATATCGTGCAGGCCGGCTGCGGCAGCCGCGATAACAGCCTCTGGCCAGAGCATCTGGCACAGCCTGATGCGCGGCATGCCGAAGACGCCTGCAAGCGCATTGCCCGGCTGTGCGGTTCGGCAACCCACCCACGTGTGCTGGATGTGCTGCGGGGTTTCGACAGTTACAGCGCCGACGGTCGTCCGCTGCTGGGTTTCTGCGCCGAGCACAGCCCGGTTTATCTGGCCGCAGGCATGTCGGGACTGGGGTTCAAGTTTGCTCCTGGTGTTGCCGGTATCGCTTTCGAGCAACTGCGCAGTCATCTGGCAGGAAAGGACCGGCCGAGCCTCGGCTGGTCGGCATTGTCGCCACGCCGACACATGCCCGCTGCCAGTCTGGCGGGGATACAGCCATGACACCGCTCGCGTCACCTGTGCCGGGTCTGCGGGTCGGGGTCAGCGCACTGTTCGACCCCCACGACACGCCGCACGCGCGGACCTTCATGAGGGCGCTGGCCGTGGCGCGCAATTGCGTACCGGGGCTTGCGCGGGTGCAATGGCACTTTCTCGACGACGGAGCCAACGCCGTTCGCGGGGCCGAAGTGGCGCGGCACATGATCGACTGGAAAGCGGATCTGGTTATTGGCCATTTTTCATCGGACGCCGCCCTTAGCGCCGCCGCGCTGTATCGGCAAGCCGGTATCGCGCTGCTGACACCGGCAGCAACGATTGATTGCCTGACGCTTGAGCACCACAACGCATTCCGTTTCTGCCCCTCGGACAGGCAACTGGCGGGGGATCTGGTGAGCTGGCTGGCGAGCCGTCAATGGCGCCGCGTGCATGTTCAGGCTGATGACAGCGCTCACGGTCAGGCCTTGTGCGTTGCCATCTGCGAAGCACTGGTACGCGCTGGATTGCAGCGCGTCGAAGAGCCTGAACACGCTGATGTCGAGGTATTTGCCGGCCGCCTCAAGCCCAGTCGCGAACACTGGCAGGCGCGACGACAGGCTGGGAGTAACCGCCCGCTGGTGCTGACTGACGACGCTGCCTCGCCGTATCTGGGCTGTGCCGAGGACCAGCTTGGCAAGACGTTCGTCATCGGTTTCGGCACTCCTGATAACCCAGGAAATGGCTGCCATGCCAGCACGTTGCACCAAACGTTTTTCGCTGCCGAGCCACACACCTACTTTCGCGAAAGCCTGCTGATGCTTTACGTGCTGGCTGAACTGGCCAACGGCGGTCTTTGCGCCGGGCAACTGCTGGACGCATTGCAGCACACCACCTTCAACACACCGCTGGGCGCAGTTGGCTTTGATCGGGGCGAGCTGCGAGGCGCGATGACCTGCGTCTGGACCCCGGGCCCCACAGGACTGACCCCCGTCAGCCGATAGCCGCAAGAAAAACCAAGAACACCGTTTCACGCCAACTCTAAGGACAGGAATTTCATGGGTAACTCGACACCACACACGTTGCACTCGGACGCCGTCTGTATCGGCTTTGGTCCCGCCGGCATCGCGCTGGCCTGTGCTTTTGAAGACGCACGGGAGGCCAATGACCCGCTCGGCTCGCTGTCCATCCGCTATCTGGAAGCTGCGCAAGACAGCCAATGGCACCGCGAACTGTTGCTGGCCGGGACTGACATCAACCATCACGTATTTCGCGACCTGGTGACGCCGCGCAACCCGCGCAGCCGCTTTTCCTTCGCCATGTACCTCAAGGAACAGGGGCGGATGTTCGATTTCGGCCTGCTGGGCCGTCCCGCCAGTCGCCATGAATGGTCGGATTATCTGGCCTGGGTTTCCAGGCAAGTGGATAGCCAGACCTGCTTCAACACGCCGGTCACCGGGATTGACCCTGTGCTGCGCAACGGTCGTTTGCATGAAGTACGGGTCTGCACGCCGCAAACCTGCTTCACGACGCGCAATGTCGTGCTGTCCAGCGGCAGCGCACCGCGCATTCCACACGCGTTCGAGGCGCTGCTTGGCCCGACTCTGTTTCACACTTCGCAGTTTCTGACCCGCCTGCAAGCCTTTGGCGAACACTTGCCCAAGCGCTGGCTGGTGCTGGGCTCGGGGCAGAGCGCCAGTGAGTCGGTGCTGGAACTGGTCAGCCGCGATCCTGCTATCGAGGTGCATTCGGTGCATCGCTCTGCCGGTTTCAAGCTCACTCAACTGGGGCAGTTCCCCAACCGGGTGTTCGCCCCGGATCACGTTGATTACTTCCATAGCCTGAGCCCCGCAGCGCGGCAGCGCTTTCTCGACTGGAGCCGTTCGACCAACTACGCCGGGATCGACCCGGATGAAAGTCAGAAGCTGTTTTCGCTGATCTACGAGGACTCCATCGCCGGACGCAAGCGTCTGCAGACCCATGCCTACAGCCTGATCAGTGCCATCGAGCACAGCGCCGAGGGCTACCGGATCGAGCTGACCGACACCTTCAGCCAGCGCACCCAGGTGCTGGAAGTCGATGCCGTTGTGCTCGGCACCGGTTATCAGCAGTACCTGATACCGCCGTTATTGAGTGGTTTGCAGCCATGGTTGAAAGCCGATCTGGATGGCGGCCTGCTGATTGATCGGGATTACCGCGTCGCTATGCAGGGCGAGTGCGACGTGAATATCTGGGTCAACGGTCTTTCCGAACGCAGTCACGGAATCAGCGACAGCCAGTCGTTCTCGCTGATGGCGCTACGCGCCGATCGTATCGCCAATGCGCTTGAGCGGGCTGTAACACCGGCAGCCGAACCTTTGCTGGCACAGTGGAAGTGACCCTTATGTACGATTCTCTTTGCGACATCGTTCACGATCAGACCTTCCTTAAGGTGTCTGGCCTGGGCGCAGACTTTTTCCTGAAAATGGAATCACTCAACCCGGCTGGCTCGATCAAGCTCAAAACCGCCGTAGGGCTGATCAATGACCTTCAGACTCGGGGTTTGCTGGGCCCTGACACGATTCTGATCGAATCTTCGTCGGGCAACCTTGGCGTGGCGCTGGCGATGATCTGCGCTGAGCGGGCGATACCCTTTACCTGCGTGGTCGACCCCAACAGCTCCAGCCATAACGTCCGCATGATGCGCAGCTATGGCGCCGAGGTGATTCAGGTTCAGGCCCCGGACGCCAACGGCGGGTTTCTGGGAACACGCATTGCGCTGATCCGGGAAAAGCTCGCCAGCGACCCGCGATACGTCTGGCTCAATCAATACGAGAATGCGGCCAACCCGCGTGCTCACGCCCGGACTACGGCACGCTCGATCAGCCAGCACTTCGGTCATGTCGACTATCTGTTCGTCGGTGCCGGGACCACCGGCACGCTGATGGGTTGTGTTCAGCATTTTCAGCGGCATCATCCGAGCACCAGAATCATTGCTGTTGACAGCGTCGGTTCGGTGACCTTTGGCACTCCGGCCAGCCGTCGCTTCATACCGGGGCTGGGTACCAGCCAGCATCCGCCGATCTTCAAGGCTGATGGTATTTACGCGCTGGAGATGGTCCCGGAATCCCGTACCGTCGCCATGTGTCGCATTCTGGCGCGCAGCAAGGGCTTGCTGGTTGGCGGGTCCACCGCGACGGTAATCGCTGCGGTACATGCCTGGCGCGAGCGCATCGAGCCGGGTTCGGTGGTCGTGGCATTGTCGCCAGACTGGGGCGAGCGCTATCTGGACACCCTCTACGATGACCAGTGGGTCGAGCAGCGTTTTGGCCGTGAAGTGCTGAACATGACCCTGGCGGATCTTTCCTCACCAGAGGCTGCAACATTTCCGGGAAGCGTGAAAACGCCTTCGGGTGCAGGTGCGCTCGCGCAGGAGCAGTGTTCAACCTTCTGGCTGGCTGCCGAGCGCCTGAAGCAGGCGGCGTTTCATGTGGTCGATGGCGAAGTGGTCGCGCGCCTGCTGGCGGCTGATCCGCTGGCTTGCATCGAGGATGTGCAGGCAGCTTATCTGGCTCACGAGGCCGGGCGCACGATCAACCCCGACAGTTACTTTCTGCGTTTTCCCGAGGCACCGGCCAATCGGATCATTGCCTTGCCCGCCAGCCTGTCCGGCGAGCAGGCAGTCAGTGGCATCAAGTGGATATCCAGCTTTCCGGACAATATCGAGACGGGCCTGCAACGCGCCTCGGCTGTGCTGATCCTCAATGACCCGCTCACCGGCTATGCGTTTGCCTGTCTGGAAGCCTCACGCATAAGCGCCATGCGCACGGCGGCCTCGGCGGTGCTCGGTGCGCGCTGGATGAACCGCCATCAGCGCCACGTCGGACGAATGGCATTCATCGGTGCCGGTTTCATTGCCCGAACCATCCTCGACATGTTCGTCAGCGATGGCTGGACGATGGACGCAATAACCGTCTTCGATCAACACGAGGACTCGGCATCGGCGTTGGTGCAGCATGCCGCCAGTCGACATCGGTTGAACAGCCAGCCAAGCGATTTGCTGACCGCCTTGCAGGCTGACGTGGTGGTGTTCGCTACCACCGCGCCGAGCCCTTATGTGCTGGAACCGTTGTTTCGGCCAGGGCAACTGCTGCTGAACATTTCGTTGCGTGATCTGGGCGCGGACGTTATCGCCCAGGCCAATAACATTCTTGATGACGTTGAGCACTGCCTCAAGGCTCAGACCTCTCCTGACCTCGCCGTGCAGCAGTATCAGGATCGATCGTTCATCACCGGGACGCTGGCACAACTGATGACCGGGCAGGTGGAACTGAGTCCGGATCGGGCCTCGATCTTCTCGCCATTCGGTCTCGGCGTACTGGACCTTGCCGTGGGCCAGCGCGTGTATCGCCAGGCAGTGGCCGAAGGCAGTGCGTTGCCGGTGCCGACGTTCTTCTTTGAGTCGAAGCGCTGGTGATGGCCGTGCAGACGCATACCGTAGCGATTATCGGTCTGGGCTCGCGTGGTTTGAGCATTCTGGAGCAGTTGATCGGCCTCAGTCGCCATGCCGATCGGCCTTTGAATATCGAAGTGTTCGACTCGCAACCACCCGGCAGCGGGCTGCACCATGCGCAGCAGGCGGATTACCTGATGCTCAACACCATGGCCGGCCAGTTATCCGCGTTTTCTTCCGCATTCCCGGCGTGTGCGCCGCCGGGCCCGACCTTTCTGCAATGGTGCGTCAGTCAGGATGTGCGCCTTGACGAGCGCGGCCATGTCAGCACGGACGGGCAGGGCAGAGCGGTGGCGTTTGGCGACTTTTTGCCGCGTGCACTGCTCGGGCGCTACTTGCAGGACAGCTATCGCTTGCTCCTGCAGTGCTGCCCGGCGCATGTGCAGGTGCGCTATCACGCCGAGCAGGTCATGACCTGTGGGCCGCTATTGGAAGCCCCCGGCTTCAGGTTGCACACCCGAAGTCAGGAGATGGATGTCGATGCCGTGTTCCTCACCAGCGGGCATGCCTTTGAAACCGGCGCTCAACGGGAGGTCGGCGATACGGTGGCCATCAAGGGACTGGGACTGACCGCGATGGACACACTGGCCCACCTGACTCAAGGGCGCGGCGGTCGCTACGTGCGGGATGGAGGCTTTGCAGGTTGGCGATATCTGCCGTCTGGACGCGAGCCCAAGGTGTTCCTGTACTCGCGCACAGGGCTGCCGTTTCATGCACGGCCGCAATGGAATGCCTGCAGCCAGCCCCCCTTGCCGAGGCTGTTCTTCACCGCTGCCGCCATAGCTCGTTTGCGCGAGCAAAAGGAGGGCGGGCAACTCGACTTTCGGGCCGATGTGCTGCCGCTGATCAAGGATGAAATGCGCGCCGTATTTTATCAGGCCAGGGTCCGGCTCGATGCGCCAGCGCAGTTGGCATCGGTGCAGCGTCTGCTGAGCGAGTCAACCGCCAGACCGGCAGCGTTTGAGCGGCTGGCCGAGCTGTGGGGTGAATTTGACCCTGAGCAGTGGCTGTTGACCCAACGCTGGTCGGGTGCGCAAGGCGCGTATGGCCAATGGTTCGTCAACTGGATCAAACGGGACCTGGCGCTGAGTCGCCTGGGCACGGCAGGCAGTCCGATCTGCCAGGCACTGGAGGTCTGGCGAGATTATCGCGACCTGTTGCGCCTGATCGCAGATCGCAACGGCCTGACTGAATCGTCGACCCTGGAGTTTTATGGCACATGGGCCGGGTTGAGCAACCGGCTGGTCGGCGGGCCGCAAAAGGAGCGCCAGGAAGATCTGCTGGCGCTGGTCGAGGCTGGCGTCGTGACGATCCTGCCGCCGATGGACGATGTGCAAAGGGCCGATTTTCGCCCCGACAGCATGATTGGCGCGCGGGTCGCCCACGGCGGTCTGTCGGGCAATGGCCCGGGGCTGATCAGTGATTTGTACGAGCAAGGGCTGATTCGCGCTGCGCACGCCTGGCCTGCCGACGGTATTGAAACCGATGAGTCTGCTCGTGCCATTGGCCGCGATGGTTCTGTGCAGCAGCGGCTCTGGGTTCTGGGGCCGGCCGTAGAAGGCTGCACCTTCTACAACCACTACGTGCCCACGCCTGACCCGACCTGCCATGCACTGATCGAAGCGCGCAGGGCGGTCGAGTCATGCCTGGAGACGCTGGGAAAGCACACTTCAATTTGCATCACATTCAAGTTTAATAAAGCTGTTTAACTTATTGATTAAAAAGGAATTACTGATATGTATGAAGTCACTTTACTGACCGCGCTGGCGGGGGCGTTCATCGTGCTGATCATCAGTCCCGGCCCGAACTTCCTGGTAATCACCCAGCTCTCGTTCAGCCAGTCACGGCAGCAGGGCATCTGTGCCGGGCTGGGGGTCGCCTCGGGCAGCATTCTCTGGGCCTTGCTGGCAGCCACCGGGTTAGGGCTTGTGTTTCAGCAGTTGCCGTGGCTGCAGCCGGCGTTGCAATTGCTGGGCGGCGCTTACCTGACATGGCTCGGCGCCAAGAGCCTGCGCAGTGCTGGCAGCCAGCCCAAACCGAGGGACATCGGTGCGCTGGGCATCGGTAGCCTGAGCCGCGCCTATCGGTTTGGCCTGCTGACTAATCTGACCAATCCCAAGGCGTTGGCGTTCTACACCAGCGTGTTCACCACCGTGACCACGCCGGGCATGCCAATGTGGGTGCGCACTGCGGGGGTATCGATCATCGCGGTGCTGGCAATTTCCTGGTTCGTGCTGCTGGCCACGTTGTTTTCGATCCCTGCCGTGCAGGTGCGCTATCAACGGATGAAAAAGACCATCGATATCGTCACCGGTCTTTTCATGATCGCTTTCGGTCTGCGCCTGCTGATCGGTTTGCTGCCCGCCAACTTCTTTTACTGAAATAACCTGCAAGGGACTACGTACATGCACAGCAACGACTGGCACTACCCGACTTCAATCCGTGCAGGCGCTGGACGCGTCAATGAACTGGTCGACGCCTGCCGGAAGACCGGCATAAAACGGCCGTTACTGATTACCGACAGCTTTCTCGGCAGCACCGATATGATCGCCAGCGCCGTGGAGGATTGCCGCAGCCAATTAGGCCATTGCGGCCTGTTTGACCGAGTCAAGGGTAACCCCACCGGCACCAACGTCGCCGAGGGCCTGCACGCCTACAGAACCGGTGGCTACGACGGCGTCATCGCGTTTGGCGGCGGCTCGGCGCTGGACGCTGCCAAAGCGGTGGCGCTGATGTCAGGCCAGACCCGCCCGTTGTGGGATTTCGAAGACATCGGTCAGAACCACCTGCGCGCCGATCCAGACGGTATTGCGCCGGTAGTTGCGCTGCCGACGACGGCTGGCACCGGCTCTGAAGTGGGGCGTGCGTCGGTGATTACCGATGAGCAGGCACAGGTCAAGCGCACCATCCTGCACATTCGCATGATGCCGCGCATCGCGATTCTGGATGCCACGCTGACCCTGAACCTGCCAACGCACCTGACTGCCGCGACGGGTGCGGACGCCTTGACTCACTGCATGGAATCCTGGTGTTCACCGGCCTGGCACCCGATGGCCGAAGCGGTGTCGGTCAAGGGCATGCAGATGATCAAGGAATATTTGCCTCGGGTTGTTGCTGACGGCCAGGACCTGGAGGCGCGGCAGCAGATGCTGGTGGCCTCCAGCCTGGGTGCCGCCGCGTTTCAGCGCGGTCTGGGCGGCGTACACGCGATTGCTCAGAGCCTGGGGGCGCTCTACGACCAGCATCATGGCTTACTGAATGCGATTCTGCTGCCCTACGTGCTGGAGGCCAATCGCTCGGTGCTGCTGGAGCAAATGGATGATCTGGCGGTTTACCTGCGGTTGCCCACGCCCGGTTTTACCGGGGTAATGGACTGGTTACTGGCGCTACGCGAGCAGATCGGCATTGCGCATACGCTGGGCGAAATAGGTATCGACGATCGCGACGCCGAGCGGGTCGGACGCATGGCATTTGCCGACGGCTGCTCGCACACCAATCCGATTCGTCATTCGGCCGAGGCGTATGCGCAGATCTTCAGCCGTGCAGTGAAGGGCCTGTGAGCGATGATTGCCTTGAATGAGCCCGCCGTGCAGCGTGTCGATAAGGTCTGGCAACGCTTCATCGACCAGCGTCGGATCGTTGGCGGGGTGCTGTTGCTGGCCCGGCAGGGACGCCTGGTTTACGCTAGCGCACTCGGCTGGGCAGATCGCGAGCAACAGATTCCGGTCGCTCGCAGTACGCGCTTTCGTCTGGCGTCACTGACCAAGCTGTTGACCTCGGTGCTGGTGTTGCGGCTCTGCGAACTGGGCACCTTGAACCTGCAAGCCTCGGTAACGGACTGGCTGCCAGCCTTTCGCCCACGGCTGGTCAGCGGCCGTGAGCCTGTCATCACACTGCAGCATTTGCTTTCGCACACTTGCGGCTTGAGCTACGGCTTCGAACAAACGCCCGGTAATGCCTATGAGCGGGCAGGGGTGTCGGACGGGCTGGATTGGGTGCCGTTCGATCTACCGGAAAACCTGACCCGGTTGGCGCGCCTGCCACTGTTGTTTGAGCCGGGTAGCGCCTGGGGTTACTCGTTGGGCACTGATGTGCTGGGCGCAGTGATTGAACAGGCCACCGGCATGCCGTTGTCAGAGGCTGTTGCCAAGTGGGTCACCCTGCCTTTACGCATGGATGCGACTTCCTTCAGGCACGACCAGCAACTAACGCTGGCCAGCGCCTACAAGGACAGTGTCAACGGCCCGCAGCGTATCGGTGACAATGATGTGTTGTTGCTCGACAGCGGACAGGCGCGGTTGTCGTCGGCTCGGGCTCGCGACGCAGGCGCATATGAATCTGGCGGGGCAGGCATGCTGGGCACGGCTGATGACTATCTTCGGCTGCTTGAGTGCCTGCGTCTGGGGGGCGCGCCGTTATTGAGCGCCGTCAGTACCGAGCGCTTGCTGAATAACGCGATTGGAAGCATAACCATTGCCAGTCGGGGGCCTGGCTGGAAGTTCGGCCTGGGGCCGATGATTCTTGCCGATCCCGCTGCGGTGCGGGGGCAGCAACAGGGTGTCGGGACCTGGTCGTGGTGCGGCTTGTATGGCAGTCATTACTGGGTTGATCCGGTTTCTGCGCTCAGCATGGTCGTCCTGACCAACACGGCTGTTGCGGGCGCGTGGGGTGAGTTTGCCGATACGCTTGTCGATGCGGTCTACGCCAGGCCCGAGGTCACGCCCGGGCAAACTGCTTGCGATAGCTGCTCGGGCTGATGCCCACCAGATTGCGGAAGTGTCGGCGAAAAGACTCTTCGGAGCCGAAACCGGCGCGGTCCACCACCTCGTTGAGACGCAGCTTCGAGGATTCCAGCAATTCCTTGGCGTAGGCAATGCGCTCGCCGAGCAGCCAGTCGTAAGGCGTAAGGCCGGTACTTTCCATAAAGCTGCGGTGCAAGGTGCGGGTACTGAGCGCCGCCCTTGAGGCCATTTCCTTGATGGTGTGAGGGCGCTGCAGATCGCTGCGGATCCAGTCCATCAGGTTGGAAATCGGCCCGTCGCTGGCCGACACCAGTTGCCGGGACGCATATTGCGATTGCCCGCCTTCGCGATGAGGCGGGATGACCATGCGCTGCGCCACCATGTTGGCAACGCGCGAGCCGTGATCGTTGCGCACCAGGTGCAGCATCATGTCCAGCCCTGCGGCCGAGCCCGCAGCTGTCACGATAGTGCCTTGGTCCACATACAGTTCGTTGGGTTGAATGGTCAGGCCCGGATACATGGTTGCCAGCAGGTCGGTGTAGCGCCAGTGGGTGGTGACCTTGTGCCCGTCGAGCAAACCGGCCGCGGCCAGAACGAAAGCGCCTGTACAGATCGAGCAGATCCGCGCGCCGCGTGCATGAGCAGCCTGGAGCTGTTCGATGAGCCGCTGCGGAACTGCGGACTCCACTCCGCGCCAGCCTGGCACGATGATTGTATCGGCATTCTCCAGCAGTACTTCGCCAGGCGTTGGCACGATGGTAATGCCCCCGGCGGCGGTGATTGGCCCATCGTCGACCGGGAAGGTCGCGAATTCGTACCAGTTGACCCCCAGTTCAGGTCTTTTCAGCGCAAATACTTCGACCGTGCAGCCAAATTCGAAGGTGCACAACTGGTTGTAGATGAGTGCGACAACGAGATGATTTTTCATGGCGCGATGTTACCGGATATTGGCATTTCAGCCAGTAGTTTGGCGTGATGCTACTGGGTAATCTGCACCCTGTCACCGCTTGAAACTGCTTAAACCTTAATATGATGCAAGTGGTCTGCCATGCAGGCCCTGGAGCCAACTCGTGCCACTCAATATCGGTATCTACGTTTATGACGACGTCGAGGTTCTCGACTTCGCTGGCCCCTACGAAGTGTTCACCACCGCAACACGCATGCATGCTCGCAACAGCCGCGATGACCGGCAGTTGTTCAATGTGTTCACCATCGGGCGCAGCACCGCACCAGTGCGTGCCCGCGCCGGGCTCAAGGTCGATCCGGACTTTTCGATCAACGACCATCCGGCCATCGACTGCCTGATCGTCCCGGGCGGGGTCGTGACTGCCGAACTGGAAAAACCCGACGTGATTCACTGGATCAGCGATCAGTCAGAACCCGGGCGCGTTGTGGCTGCCGTGTGCACCGGTGCTTTTCTGTTGGCCAGGACCGGCAAGCTGGCAGGCAAGCAAGTAACCACGCACTGGGAAGACATTGACGACCTCAAGGAAATGTTCCCTTCGGTAGACGTGCTCAGCACCCTGCGCTGGGTCGACGAGGGCTCATTTGTGACATCGGCAGGTATCTCCGCCGGTATCGACATGAGCCTTCACCTGGTAGAGCGCCTGCACAGTCGTGAATTGGCCGAACGCACGGCGCTGCAAATGGATTTCGACTGGACCGAGAACGACTGAGCCACTCAGTTCCGCTGCGGATACCCCTGAAGACGCCGTGCACCCGAAATGTGCATAGCCACGCCTTCAACCTGATAGCCAGCGTTCGCTTTACCCCCGCTTGAGACATTTATTCGAACGGCCGATATCCCGGCCAGTTCGGTGTTTCAGCGGGGGTTTCCTGTATTCCCGAGCCTTCGGCTCAGCGGCAGGGCCGCACCCACCTTTGCAAAACCAGAGTGCAGGACACATGAAAACCCATTTCTTCAAAGTCGTTCAAACCGTTGCCCAGCACGGTTCGTTCTCGGAGGCCGCAGCCATTCTGGGCTGCAGCCAGTCGAACATCAGCTATGCCATCAAGGAAGTCGAAGACTTCTTTGAAAAACGCCTGTTCATTCGCAGCCGTACGGGCTGCACCCTCACCCCTGAAGGCAAGGTCATCAACCAGACCCTCGGAAACATCATGGCCACACTCGAACAACTAAAAAAAATGGGGTCAGCGGCAGCGTAACCATTCATTACCACTCGCATATCCTCGAGACCAGCCTGAGCGCCTCGCTGGACTTTCTCGCCCATCACTACCCCGATATTCACTTGAACGTGCTGCACCGCTCCGAACAACACCCCTCGCTGGACGCGTTGATAAAGGAAGTAGCCGACATCCTCATCCTGCCCGGTACTGTCCTGAATGAGCATTATCTCGAGCATCATTGCTGGTCGGACCATTACGTGCTGGTGGCGGCGCGCAGCAAACAGGTAACGCCGCAAAGCTTCGCCGAGCTTTCGCAGGCGTCACGTTACGTGGCCTGGCGGCATCCTGGGGTCGAGCGTTTGCACCAGCAACTGGCATCGGCGCAGGTGCGGCTCAGTCAACGCGGCGAACTGACCTGTCTGGACACACTTCTGGATCTGGTCGCCAAGCGCCATTGCATTTCGATTCTGCCCAGGGCGTTGCTGAACGGGCGCTTCCGTGAGCTGGAGTCGATTCCGCTGCCGCTGACCGTGATGCGGCACATCAGTGTGGTGGCGCGGCCGGCCTCGCTGCTTTCCAATGCCGCCAATGCGGTGATTCAGGCACTGAAAAAGCCTCCTGTTGCCATCCCTCAACCTTATTGATGCCGCAAAACTTCGTCATAGCACGGTCGGCGAGCGTCAGACCGCGACATGAATGCAACGAATCGGGCCCTGTGGGCTCATATCCGTAAGCAATACATTCAGGGCGCTCCGCCTGCGGAGCGTCTCAGGTCGCCGATTCGAGAGGAAGACTGGACGCTATGACGATACCGGACAAGCAGTACGTGGACTGGCTGGTCGAGCAATCGATGCTTAATGCCGCAAGACAGCGCGCCAAGACCTATTCGGGGCAGGGCAGGCTCTGGCAGCGTCCTTTCGCCCTTGCACGTCCCAGAGATGCATCCGCCATTGCGTCAGTCTGGTTCACCGCCTATCCGGCTTCTATCGTCACTCGCGAAGGTGGCTCGGTGCTGGAAGCGCTGGGTGATGAAACCCTGTGGCACGCGCTGTCGGAGATCGGCATTCAGGGCATTCACAACGGCCCGCTGAAGCTGTCCGGCGGGCTGAAAGGCCGCGAGCGGACTCCGAGTATCGATGGCAACTTCGACCGCATCAGTTTCGGCATCGACCCTGATCTGGGCACCGAAGCACAACTGTTGAGCCTGTCGCGCATCGCTGCAGCGCACAACGCGGTGATCATCGATGACATCATCCCGTCGCACACCGGCAAGGGCGCAGACTTCCGTCTTGCCGAGCTGGCGTACGAGGATTACCCCGGCCTGTTCCACATGGTCGAGATCCGTGAGGAAGACTGGCCGCTGTTACCTGAAGTGCCGACCGGTCGCGACGCAGTCAACCTGATGCCCGATGTGGTCGATCAGTTACGCGACAAGCATTACATCGTCGGTCAGTTGCAACGGGTGATTTTCTTCGAGCCTGGCGTCAAGGAAACCGACTGGAGCGCCACCGACGTGGTGCATGGCGTCGATGGCAAGGCTCGCCGCTGGGTCTATCTGCATTATTTCAAGGACGGTCAGCCTTCATTGAACTGGCTGGACCCAAGTTTTGCCGCGCAGCAGATGATCATCGGTGACGCGCTGCATGCCATTGATGTGATGGGCGCGCGAGTACTGCGTCTGGACGCCAACGGCTTCCTTGGTGTCGAGCGTCGCGCCGAAGGCACTGCCTGGTCGGAAAGCCACCCGCTGTCGATCACCGGTAACCAGCTACTGGCCGGTGCGATCCGCAAGGCAGGCGGTTTCAGCTTCCAGGAACTCAACCTGACCATCGATGACATCGCGTCCATGGGGCAGGGCGGCGCTGACCTGTCCTACGACTTCATCACGCGACCGGCCTATCAGCACGCACTGTTGACCGGCACCACCGAGTTCCTGCGCTTGATGCTGCGTCAGGTGCATGCGTACGGCATCGATCCGGCATCGCTGATCCATGCCTTGCAGAACCACGATGAGCTGACTCTGGAACTGGTGCATTTCTGGACGCTGCACGCTCATGACACCTTCCATTACCAGGGGCAGACGTTCCCGGGCAATATCCTGCGCGAGCACATCCGTGAAGAGATGTACGAGAAGTTGTCCGGTGAACACGCGCCGTACAACCTCAAGTTCGTCACCAATGGTGTCTCCTGCACGACGGCCAGCATCATCACCGCGGCGCTGGGCATTCGTGATCTGAGCACGATCAGCGATGCAGACATTCAGCAGATCCAGCACATCCACCTGCTGCTGGTGATGTACAACGCCATGCAGCCGGGCGTGTTTGCCTTGTCGGGCTGGGACCTGGTCGGCGCCTTGACGCTGCCGGCCGAGCAGGTCGACCACCTGATGCAGGACGGTGATACTCGCTGGGTTCATCGGGGTGCCTACGATCTGGTGGATCTGGACCCGGAAGCTGAATTTTCTGCTGGTGACATGCCGCGTCCGAAGACGCTGTATGGCAGCCTGGTCAGTCAGCTCCAGCGACCTGATTCGTTTGCCTCGCAGCTCAAGAAAATTCTTGCTGTGCGCCGCGCCTACGACATTGCAGCAAGCCGCCAGATTCTGATTCCCGACGTCGAGCATCCAGGGCTGTTGGTCATGGTGCATGAGTTGCCTGCCGGCAAGGGCACGCAGATCACCGCGCTCAACTTCAGCTCAGAGACTATTGTCGAAACGCTGCACCTGCCTGGCATCGCGCCGGGTCCGGTGGTCGATATCATCAACGAGCGGGTCGAGGGCGATCTGACCGATCAGGGCGAGTTCACCATCACGCTGGATGCCTACGAAGGGCTTGCCCTGCGTGTGGTGAGCACCTTGCCGATCTAGGCGCCCCCTGGCTGCTGTTTCTTCAGACGATAGGCGAACTGGGCGCGACTCAGGCCCAGTAAACGCGAGGCGGCCGCCAGGTTGCCTTCGCTCTCGTCCAGCGCTTCGTGGATCAGGCGCTGTTCGAGGTCGTCGATGGAGAATGCCTGGCCTGACTGCCCCAAAGTGTCCAGCAGTCTGGCAGTCGAGGACTGCCGGGTTTCTGAAACAGAGGTCTGCCGCAACGTGCCCTCGGGGTTCAACGAGTAGGAGTCCTCCGGTAACGACTCGTTGCGGAAGATATGCACCAGATCAATCGCCTGGCCCTCGTCGCTGGCAATCAACCCACGCTCGATCAGGTTCTGCAGCTCGCGCACATTCCCGGCGAAGTCATAACGCAGCAAAGTCTTCAATGCTCGCATGGTCAAGCCGGCCGGCGTCCTGCCGTACTCCTGACAGAATCTTTTGAGAAAGGCGTTGATCAGCAGCGGAATGTCATCGCGGCGTTCGCGCAATGGGGGCAGGGTGATCGGGTAAACATTCAGGCGGTAGAACAGGTCCTCGCGGAACTCGCCATCGGCCACCGCCTTGCGCAAGTCGACGTTGGTCGCCGCCACCACCCGAACATTGACCTTGATACCGTGGCCGCCCCCGACGCGTTCGATCTCCCGCTCTTGCAGGGCGCGCAGCAGTTTGCTTTGCCCGGCCAGGCTCAGGGAGGTAATTTCATCCAGAAACAGCGTGCCGCCATTGGCGCGCTCGAAACGCCCGGGCCTTGAGTGCGTCGCCCCGGTGTATGCCCCACGCTCGACACCGAACAGCTCGGCTTCGATCAGGTTATCGGGAATGGCTGCGCAGTTGAGCGCCACGAACGGGCCTTCGCGGTTGCGGCTGAGCTGGTGCAACTGGCGAGCGAACATTTCCTTGCCGACGCCGGATTCTCCGCTGATCAGTACCGTTGCCGGGGTCATTGCCACACGCTGCAGTGCCTGGGTGGCGGCGTTGAATGCGGCGCTGGCACCAATCAGCGGCTGCTCGGTGCCGGTGGGCGGACTTGTGTCATGATTCGCTTTTGCCAGTGGAGGAGTTTGTTCAGGGGCAGTTGGTTTGACCACGCTCAGGTAGCCCAGGTCGCGTTCGACGTCGCCCCATTGTTCCGCGGTCTTGCCAACGACCCGGCAGTTCGCGTGGCCCATGCCGCGGCACTCCACTTCGCGGAAGACCACCATCTGCCCGAACAGGCCGCTGACAAAACCGGTGGCGTAGCCGATTTCGGTCCAGCACACCGAATCCTGCCCGATGCCATATGCCGCAACATGCTCGTCGGCTTCGCAGGAGTGGTGCCAGAGAAACTCCCCTTCGTAGAACCCGGACTCGGCGTCGAACTTGAAGTGCAACGGCTCGACCTTGGTCATGCCTTCCAGCGTGTGCAAGTGCGTACCGGCACGAAACGCCGATGTTGCATTAGCCAGTGGCCAGCGTTCGCGAATCAGCCGGGCGTCGCGCGCGCCAGACAGATAACCGGCGCGGGTGAACATTCCGCGCGCCTGCTCCTGCCCCAGACGCTCGATGATCTCGCGGCGCAAGGTGCCGAATGATGAGGTGTGCAGCAGCAACATGCGCTGATCGTTGAGCCAGATGCGCCCATCGTCAGGCGAGAAGAACAGGCAACCGGTCAATTCCTCGGCGGTCGGCGAGCCACTGGCGTCTGGCTGACTGCTGTCGCCCCGAGGCAGGAAGTGCTCAGTGGAGACGCTGTGGTCGGGAAGCTCGCAGTGAGGAATTCTCATTCTTGTACCTCGGCCCGGCATTGGTCTAAATGATCAATTTATGACTCGGTTAATAAACATAACTTTATCAAATGAACAAGCTCGGCCGCGCAGTATTTCCGGTCCTTGATGTTTGCTCCGTTAATGAGGTTGCCGAAAAGTCTTGTTCCAGAGCGGTTGAGCGGCTATATGACAACCTGATTGCAATCCCGGCACAGGCTTTGCTCAAGCCTGTTTACGGCGCGTGCTGTCCATTGGAGTGGAGCAGGCGATTACAACCATAAAAGCCGGAGTCTGAATATGTCAGCGTCTGATGGCACCCCCCTGTTGCACCGCGCGATTGAAGCCGAATGTGTATTCAATGGCGACTGGATTCCTTCCTCATCCCCGTTATTGCCCGTCATCGAGCCTGCGACCGGCGAGCTGTTGATGAACACTGCCATGGCTGACGCGGCGGATATCGCCGTTGCCTGCCGGGAAGCTGCGCTTGCCCAGCCTGCCTGGGCGGCGCTGGGGCCTCGTGAAAAGGCTGAAATATTTTTGCTGGCCGCCGATCACGCGGTCTGTGCGTTCGATGAACTGGCTTTGTACGTGGCTCGGGAGAGCGGCGGCAGTCTGCACAAGGGCCAGCACGAAGTGAATGAGGCCATTGTGTTGCTGCGCCAGTCCGCGGGTATGCTTTCGCAGGCTCATGGTCACGGTCTGATGCTGCCCAGCGCTGCCGGTCGCCTGTCTTACGCACGGCGCGTCGCACACGGTGTGGTGGGGGTGATTTCGCCGTTCAACTTTCCGTTGGTGCTGTCCATGCGCTCGGTTGCTCCTGCGCTTGCCGCTGGCAATGCCGTGGTGCTCAAGCCTGACCCGCAGACGCCGATCAGTGGCGGTTTTCTGATTGCCAGGCTGTTTGAGGAAGCAGGGCTGCCCAAAGGGCTGTTGCATGTGTTGCCGGGGGCGGCGGATGCGGGCGAAGCGCTGTGCCGCGACACCAATGTACAGATGATCACGTTTACCGGTTCAACTGCGGCCGGACGCAAGGTTGCCGAGGCTGCCGGGCGCAATCTGAAGAAAGTGTCGCTGGAATTGGGAGGCAAGAACCCCCTGGTCATTCTCGATGACGCCGACCTTGATCTGGCTGCCAGCAATGCAGCGTTTGGAGCCTGGCTCCATCAGGGGCAGATCTGCATGGCCACCGGCCTGATTCTGGTTCACGAATCGATTGTCGCCGACCTGACCCGCAAGCTGGCAGACAAGGCACGGGCGTTGACGGTCGGTAATGCGGCACGCGGTGAAGCTGCGTTGGGGCCGCTGATCAACAAACGCCAGTTGCAGCACGTACACCAGGTGGTCAGCGACAGCCTGCAAGCTGGTGCGCAGCTGGAAACCGGTGGTGAATACGAGGGCCTGTTCTATCGCCCTACAGTGCTCAGCGGCGTGAAGCCCGGTATGCGTGCATTCGAGGAGGAGATTTTTGGCCCGGTGGCCGTAGTGGTCAGTTTTTCCACCGATGAGGAGGCCATTGAACTGGCCAATCGCTCTGAATATGGCCTGGCCGCTGCCGTTATTTCCCCGAATGTGGGCCGCGCGACGGCGATTGGCGATCGACTGCGGTGCGGCATGCTGCACATCAATGACCAGACCGTGGCCGATGAGTGCATCAACTCGTTCGGCGGGCGCGGAGCGTCGGGCAACGGCGGCAGCGCAGGCAGCCCTTCAGACTGGGAGGAGTACAGCCAGTGGCAGTGGGTGACCGTGAAGAATCAGGCTCCGACCTACCCATTCTGAGGGTGCCTGGGCTTCCATGCTTTATTGCAAGTAGTGATGTGATGCAACGACAAAACGTGATCCAACAACAATAAGAGCGCGTGACTATGAACCTGAATAATAAAACACTGATCATTACGGGTGTGTCCTCCGGAATTGGCGCTGAGCTGGCGAGGGTGGCGCGCTTTCAAGGTGCCAGAGTGATTGGCATCGATCGTCATGAACCGCAACTGACCGTGGACGGATTCTTCCAGGCGGACCTGGCTGATCCTGACAGTATCAATGCGCTGGTCGAGCGCTTGCCCAGACAGATCGACGCCCTGTGCAACATCGCCGGCGTGCCTGGCACTGCGCCGGTTCAGGCGGTCGCCCGAGTCAATTACCTGGGGCTGCGCCATCTGACCCAGTGTTTGCTGCCGCGCATGGCCCCAGGCGGCAGTATCGTCAACGTATCGTCGATACTTGGTGACCAATGGGTTAAACGGCTGGAGTTGCACAAGGCGCTGGCCGCCACTGAAAGCTACAGCGAAGGGCAGGCGTGGCTGGCAGCCAATCCGGTCGCTCAGGAGACCTGCTACCAGTACTTCAAGGAGGCGCTGATTGTCTGGAGCTTTCAGCAGTCGCAAGAGTGGTTTCGCGAGCAGTCGGTGCGTGTCAACTGCGTCGCGCCGGGCCCGGTGTTCACACCTATTCTGGGGGATTTTGTCAGCATGGTCGGCCAGGAGCGGGTCACCCGTGACGGCTTGCACATGAAGCGTCCTGCGCTGGCTGATGAGGTGGCCGAGGTGATTGCGTTTCTGTGTTCCGACGCATCGCGCTGGATCAACGGTGTCAACTTGCCGGTAGATGGGGGGCTGGCAGCTTCTTACGTGTAATGGCTGCAAGCGGTGCAACCCCGATGGCACGCTCGTGACGTCGGGGATATTGAAAACAACAACAATAAGTACAGGAATCACAAGATGCCCAAGTCTATCTTGCGTACCGTTGCGACCGTATCAATCATCGGCCTTTCATCGACCACCTATGCCTATGACTTGCCCGGCCTTAATCTGGGCAACACCAGCTTCTACGACGGATCGCCAGCCCCGGCAGGGCCAGGCTGGTATCTGGAGGAGTACCTTAACTACGCCAGGGCCGATCGCTTCAATGACGTGAATGGCGACAAACTGCAACTTCCCAAACAGGATGTGGATGTACTGGCCGTGACCACGCAGCTCATTTACGTCGGCCAGCCTTTGGCCAATGGCGCGATGCCGGGTATTACCGCAATCAACACGTCGCTGGCGCATGCCGACGTGGACGATGGTCTGGATAACACCGTGCTGAGTTCGCGTGCAGGGTTTGGCGATGTGATCATCGGCCCGTTTCTGCAGTTACCGACGATAACTCGTGCTGACGGTAGCCCACTGTTGACCCAGCGTATCGAGGCGGATATTGCGATCCCGGTGGGTGCCTACAATCGCAATCGTTCGATCAACCCCGGCAGCAACTTCTGGTCGTTCAACCCATACTACGCAGCGACTTACTGGTTTTCCCCGAAATGGTCGGCCAGCGGGCGTTTCATGTACTTGTGGAACGGCAAGAATGACGACCCGCAAGCCGGGTTCGGCAATGTCTCCGACACTCAGGCGGGCCAGGCGCTGCATGCCAACCTGACCGTGCAATACGCAGTGACCGAACAGCTTTCGCTGGGGCTCAACGGCTACTGGCTCAAGCAGTTCACGGACACCCAGGTGGATGGTCATGATGTCAGTGGCCGCAAGGAAAAAGTCTGGGCCATCGGCCCCGGCTTCCTGTACGCCTTCAGCAAGGAGAACGTCCTGACGGTCAACAGCTACTTCGAGCAGGGTGCGGAAAACCGCACCGAAGGCAACAAGCTGGTGCTGAATTTTCTGCACAAGTTGTAAGGTTTGTATGGTTATCTGCCAATGCGTAGCGTGCAGTTCGTCTCAGATGCGGCGAAACTGCATGATTTGCCGTCAGCCGCTGTCACAAAGCGCTTTTTTATTGCGATGGCACTGACGACGCAGAGTGCGACCTTAGTGACGGCTGAGTCCTGGCGCTGATCCGGGGGTAGCCTGGCAGGACGCCAGGCTAGCCGCACCGGGCCATGGATGGCCCGTTGCGGCGACCCCCGGATCAGCGTCAGGGCGAAGGAACCCGACGAAGTCGGGCCGGAAACAGGAGCGAAGGGTTTTGCCTACTTTGGCCCCATCAAAGTAGGTCGCCGAGGGGCGAAAAGGTGACCTGAGTCGAACCTCAATCCACCTGAAGTCGCAGAACCGCGATGTGACGAACAGTGTCACGAAATGCATCACGCGGAACGTGAGGACGATGGACCTGATCACCTCGACTCTGCAACCTTGAGTTCACGCTTCTCGAGGGCGACCGACCTGGACAGCACCGTGATCGCCGCCAGTGCGGCAATCACCAGGCCGGGTGAGGTGGCCAACAGTACGCCAGCGGTTCCCGCACCGGCTCCGAGCAGATGCCCGGCAGCCAAAGGGCCGGCCACAGAGCCGAGGCGGCCGATGGCTACCGCAGCGCCGACACCGGTGGCACGTACCGAAGTCGGGTACGAAGGAGGGGCCAGCGCATACAGCACCAGTTGCGCGGCCATCACAAATACCCCGGCAGCAAACCCGGCAATTGCCATCGGCACGATGCCGACCGACATGCCCACGCCCGCCAACGCAGCCAGCAAACCGGCGTAGACGAACAGCACGACCTTGGTGCCGTTGCAGCGATCCAGCAACAGCCCGCCCAGTAGCGAGCCCAGCGCGCCGCCAATATTGAACAGCATCTGCACCAGGCCCGCCTGAGGTTTGCTGAAACCCTGGCCGATCAACAGCGACGGCAGCCAGTTGAGCAGCATGTACATGACGGTCAGGGTAAAAAAGTAGCCGACCCACAAGGCCAGTGTCGTGCGAGCTCTGCCTTCGCCGAACAGTGCGCTGGCACTTGAATGCCGGGCAGCGCTGGCAGTCGTCTGCTGTTTAAAGGCACTGGATTCGGGCAGTAACAGGATCATCAACGGGACCACCAGCAGTGGCACCAGACCACCGATGATGAAAGTTGTCTGCCAGTGCTCGCTGGTAAACATCGCGACCACCGCAGCCAGGGCACCGCCCAGCGGAACGCCTGCATACATGACGCTGATGGCGAGCCCGCGATGGCGTTCGCCGACAGCTTCGGCGCACAAGGCAATCAGGTTGGGCAGCGCAGCCCCCAGCCCCAGGCCGGTCATGAAGCGCACCAGCAACAGGGCAGAAAAGCTTTCGACATAGGCGGTGCTCAGCGAAAAGACCCCGAACAGCAGTACTGCGCTTACCAGAATCTTCTTGCGGCCGATGCGATCCGCAATCCAGCCGCCAAAAAAAGCGCCCGGCAGCAGCCCGATTATCCCGGCACTGAACACCCAGCCCATCATTTTCGGGTCAAGGGCAAAGCTTTGACGCAGTCCCGCAGCCGCCGTCCCGGCAGCCTGCAGGTCGAAACCTTCGATGAGTGCGACGATAAAACACAAGACGATGGTCAGCGTCGGACGACGCAACGGACTGTTCATGGCAAGCCTCATTGTTGTTTTTGTTGTGAAGAAAGCCTGTTCCCGAGCGCCGACGACGGCGTTGTGACAGGTACTGATCAAGGTAACAAAAATAACTAAAAAATGAATCCGCCCATAAATTTCAATAAAAGCAGGAATTATTCTTTTTAAAACATTGAGTTAGGTTGGTATTTAAAGAGCAACAGTCAAGTAGTTAATATTATTAATGTTCGATTATCGGTCACTCTGGATTGACGTCGATACGGAATCCTCCAATTCTTCGTCCACGGGCCTGCGGCCAGCGCCGGACCGAATCCAAAAACAACAACAATAAGTGGACATCCAACATGCCAACGCTCACTCGTGGTGCAGCAAGAGCTGTGTCAACTCTCTTTATCCGTCGAAAAAATTGCGGTCTCGCGCTGGGCCTGCTGGGCGTCAGCGCTATACCTGACCCCGCACAGGCTCAAGGGTTTCTGGAAGACAGCCACGGAACCTTGACGCTGCGCAATTATTATATGGACCGTGATTACAAGGACGATGGTGGCAAAACAGCCACACGGGAGTGGGCGCAGGGGTTCATTATCAACGCCGAATCCGGCTTCACAGAAGGACCGGTGGGCTTCGGTCTTGATGCGCGAACGCTGGTGGGTGTAAAGCTTGATTCTTCGCCAGACCGCAGCGGTACCGAGCTATTGCCGGTATCGGCCAGTGACGGACGGGCTGCTGACGAGTATTCCCGACTGGCGCTGACCGGCAAGCTTAAATTCCGCGAAACCACAATCAAGACTGGCGACGTGTCGATTTTTCTGCCGTTTGCTTTCGCCAGCCCCTCACGCCTGTTGCCGCAGACTTTTCGGGGCACGACGCTGACCTCAAAGGACGTCGACGGCTTGACCTTCAATGCCGGCTATATTGATCGGGTCAACAAGCGCGATTCCAGCAACTATCAGGCAATGACCATCGCTTCGCCGAACCGGCGCTTCAATGGTGCAGCAACGTCATCGCACATGGTCTATGCCGGGGGCGACTATCAGGTCAACAAGGAGCTCAGCATACGCGCGTATCACGCTGAAGTGGCCGATCTTTATACTCAGAACACGCTCGCGCTGCTGCACAAAGTGGCAATCGGCGATGGCGTGCTGACCACTGATCTGCGCAGCTTTTTCAGTAGCGACACGGGCAGCGCGAAAGCCGGAGAAGTGGATAACCAGAACCTGTCGGCGCTGTTGGGTTACAAGTGGGGAGGGCACAGCGTCAGTCTTGGCTATATGCATTCGAGCGGCGATACCGCTACACCCTATGTGTCGGGTACCGAACTGATGGGGTTGAGCGAGATGACCATGAGTTCTGACTTTCTCAATGCCAGGGAGCGTACCTGGCAAGCCATTTACGACTATGACTTCACTGCCGTGGGGCTTGTCGGGTTACGCAGTCGCCTGCGTTATGTGCGCGGCGACAACATCGAACTGGCCGCTTTCAATGCCGATGATCGCAAGGAGCGTGAGTTTCAGATGGAGCTGGGCTACGTCGTTCAGAGCGGCCCGCTGAAGAATATAGGCCTGCTGGCGCGCAAGTCGATCTATCGAAACGACTTCCCCGCAGGCGCCGCCTTTCGCGATGAAAACCAGACGCGCTTTATTGTTCAGTACAGCTTGCCACTCTGGTAATCAGCCCGTCATCGACGGCAAAAATCGCCGTTGATGACGGATTTTTACGATTGGTAGACCTTTTTCAGCAGCCTGAGCAGGTCCTGACGTTCCTGGTTATCCAGCGCCGAAGTGGAATCGAGGTCACTGTCGGCGGCGATCTGTTTCAGTTCACGCAGCAATGTCTCGCCGCTCTTGCTGAGGAAGATGCCATACGAGCGTTTGTCTGGCTTGCAGCGAACCCGCACGGCCAGTGCACGTTCTTCGAGCTTGTTCAGCAACGGTACGACCTGGGGCGGTTCGATAGCCAGCGCTTTGGCCAGGTCTGCCTGCATAAGGCCCGGGTTTTGCTCGATGATCGCCAGCGCCGAAAACTGCGCCGGGCGCAGGTCGTGGGCGGAAAGACGTCCGATCAGGTTCTGGAACAGCTTGAGCTGTGCCCGGCGCATGGCATAACCGATCAGATCATCCAGCGCAGAATCCGTTGGCAAAGCTGCTTCGGCAACCTGTGCGGAGGCCTGGCAAATGTCGGCAATGTCGGATGGCTTGGCCATTGAAAGTGCAGTCCTTTTGATGGGGTGGGTCAATCAGCCGATCAGTTTGCCGAGGTTAGCGAACGATAGCTATGGGGTATACGTCACTGTGACCAGCCTGTGCAGGCAGAGTGCCGACTTTTTGATTAATAACGATAACAGTTAATTGACATAACTATATTTGCCGTTTAGCTTTGAGCTATCGTCAAGCCAAGAACAAGAGAGTATCGCCATGAGCAAGTACGAAGGTCGCTGGGCAACCGTCAAGGTCGAAATTGAGCAAGGCATCGCGTGGGTCATACTCAATCGGCCTGAAAAGCGCAATGCCATGAGCCCGACGCTGAACCGTGAAATGATCGATGTGCTGGAAACACTCGAGCAGGATCCCGACGCAGGTGTTCTGGTGTTGACCGGTGCGGGCGAGGCCTGGACTGCCGGCATGGACCTCAAGGAGTACTTTCGTGAGGTGGACGCCGGACCGGAGATTCTTCAGGAAAAAATCCGTCGCGAGGCCTCCCAGTGGCAATGGAAGATGTTGCGCATGTACGCCAAACCGACCGTCGCAATGGTCAACGGCTGGTGTTTCGGCGGGGGCTTCAGCCCGCTGGTGGCATGTGACCTGGCGATCTGCGCCGATGAAGCGACCTTCGGGCTGTCGGAAATCAACTGGGGCATTCCGCCTGGCAATCTGGTGAGCAAGGCTATGGCCGATACCGTGGGTCATCGCCAGTCGCTTTACTACATCATGACCGGCAAGACCTTCGATGGTAAGAAAGCCGCTGAAATGGGGCTCGTCAATGAGAGCGTGCCGCTGGCACAACTGCGTCAGGTGACCATAGACCTGGCCCTCAACCTGCTGGAAAAGAACCCGGTGGTACTGCGCGCCGCCAAGCACGGCTTCAAGCGCTGCCGCGAACTGACCTGGGAGCAGAACGAAGACTACCTGTATGCCAAACTCGATCAGTCACGACTGCTGGACAAGGAAGGCGGGCGCGAGCAAGGCATGAAGCAATTCCTCGACGACAAGAGCATCAAACCAGGGTTGGAAGCTTATAAGCGGTAGATGGCAGCTGCACGCGTAAGGCTTTGACTTGAGGCTTGCATTGCAAGGTTCGAGGCAGCCCTTGAACAACAATAACAAAGAGGAATGATCATGCTGGACGTGCCCCTGCTGATCGGCGGCCAGTCGTGCCCCGCCCGTGATGGACGTACATTTGAACGCTGTAACCCGGTGACTGGCGAAGTGGTTTCGCGTGTGGCCGCAGCGACCCTGGAAGATGCCGATGCAGCAGTCGCGGCTGCTCAGGCTGCGTTCCCTGCCTGGGCGGCGCTGGCACCCGGCGAGCGCCGAGCGCGCCTGCTCAAGGCTGCCGAGCAGTTGCAGGCGCGCAGTGGCGAATTTATCGCTGCCGCTGGCGAAACCGGGGCGATGGCCAACTGGTATGGCTTCAACGTACAACTGGCCGCCAGCATGCTGCGCGAAGCTGCGTCGATGACCACGCAGATTACCGGTGAAGTCATTCCCTCCAATGTGCCCGGCTGCTTTGCCATGGCGCTGCGCCAACCCTGCGGCGTGGTACTTGGTATCGCACCGTGGAATGCGCCGGTGATTCTTGCTACCCGCGCAATCGCCATGCCGCTTGCCTGCGGTAACACCGTGGTGCTCAAGGCATCGGAGCTCAGCCCTGCGGTGCATCGGCTGATCGGTCAGGTATTGCAGGATGCCGGGCTGGGCGACGGTGTCGTCAACGTGATCAGCAATGCGCCTGCCGATGCTGCGGCGATTGTCGAGCGTCTGATCGCCAACCCGGCCGTGCGTCGAGTCAATTTCACCGGTTCGACCCATGTGGGGCGTATCGTCGGTGAGCTCTCGGCACGCCATCTGAAACCGGCACTGCTTGAACTGGGCGGCAAGGCACCGTTTCTGGTGCTGGACGACGCTGATCTGGACGCGGCGGTGGAAGCGGCCGCATTTGGTGCCTATTTCAATCAGGGCCAGATCTGCATGTCCACCGAACGGTTGATCATTGATCGGAAGGTGGCGGATGCCTTTGTTGCAAAACTGAGCGCCAAGATCGAAACGTTGCGTGCCGGCAACCCGGATGACAGTGAATCGGTGCTGGGGTCTCTGGTAGACGTCGGGGCTGGCACGCGCATCAAAGCGTTGATCGATGACGCTGTGAATCTGGGCGCAACGCTGGTGATTGGCGGGCAGTTACAGGGCAGCATTCTGCAACCGACGTTGCTCGATGGCGTGACTGACACCATGCGCCTATACCGCGAAGAGTCCTTCGGGCCGGTGGCTGTGGTGATCCGTGGCGAAGGTGACGAGGCGTTATTGCGGCTGGCCAATGATTCGGAATTCGGCCTCTCGGCGGCAATTTTCAGTCGCGACACCAGCCGCGCTCTGGCGCTTGCGCAGCGGGTCGAGTCGGGTATCTGCCACATCAACGGACCGACTGTGCACGACGAGGCGCAAATGCCCTTTGGCGGGGTCAAGTCCAGCGGGTATGGCAGTTTCGGTGGCAAGGCTTCTGTCGAGCATTTTACTCAGTTGCGCTGGGTGACCTTGCAAAACGGGCCGCGGCACTACCCGATCTGAATCCTCCGGCGCTGGCGTCACCGATGTTGCAAAAGACCGTGTCGCCAGCAAGTCAGGCATAACAATAACAAGGCTGCAGCCTGTGCTGCTACGCCCCGCCCGAACCGCTGCAAGCCGTTGGGTGTCTGCGTACCTTGATGGAGAGAACGCACGTGAGTTCCGATATCAGATCATCAACGCTGCACAGTGAAGATAGCTCACCACGCTATCGCCAGGTCTCCATCGGTCATCCGTCCATCGAGGTGCGGGAAGAGCAGGGCATTTTGCATATGCGCGCTCTGGAACCTCTGGCGCAATTGCCCGATCGCCTGCTCGACCGATTGGTGTACTGGGCCAGCATCCGTCCGCAGCAAACCTTTATTGCCGCCCGCGACAGCCGTGGTGGCTGGCGCAAGGTCAGTTACGCCGACATGCTCACAGACGTGCGCGCCATCGCGCAGAGCCTGCTGGCGTATGGCCTCTCCGCCGAGCGGCCGTTGGCGCTGCTCTCGGGTAACGACATCGAGCATTTGCAGCTTGCACTGGGTGCCATGTACGCGGGGATTCCCTATTGCCCGGTATCGCCAGCGTATTCAGTCATGTCCCAGGATTTCGCCAAGCTGCGGCATGTTTGCGAAGTGTTGCAGCCAGGGCTGGTGTTTGTCAGCGAAGCCGCGCCGTTTCAGCGCGCCATTGATGCGGTCATTCCAGCGGATACGCCGATCATCACTGTACGCGGCCAACTCGCTGGCAGGCGTCCACTGAGCTTCGCCAGCCTGTTCGATCAGCCTGGCGGCCGTGAAGCCGAGGCGGCTTTTCTGGCCAGTGGTCCGGACAGTATCGCCAAGTTCCTGTTCACCTCGGGCTCGACCAAACTGCCCAAGGCCGTAGTGACCACGCAGCGCATGCTGTGTGCCAATCAGCAGATGCTGCTGCAGACATTTCCGGTGTTCGGCGAAGAGCCGCCCGTGCTGGTCGACTGGCTACCGTGGAATCACACCTTCGGCGGCAGCCATAACCTCGGTATCGTGTTGTACAACGGTGGCACGTTCTATCTGGACAACGGCAAACCGACCGTCCAGGGTTTTGCCGAAACCCTGCGCAACCTTAAGGAAATCTCGCCGACGGCCTACCTGACCGTGCCCAAGGGCTGGGAAGAGCTGGTCAACGCGCTGGAGCAGGACGCCGAACTGCGTGAGCGATTCTTCTCGCGCATGAAACTGTTCTTCTTCGCCGCAGCCGGCCTGTCGCAAAGTATCTGGGATCGTCTTGACCGTGTCGCCGAGCAGCATTGTGGCGAACGGATTCGCATGATGGCCGGGTTGGGCATGACCGAGGCTGCGCCTTCCTGCACGTTCACCACCGGACCGCTGTCGATGGCCGGCTATATCGGCTTGCCTGCGCCAGGATGCGAAGTGTGTCTGGTACCGGTGGACGGCAAGCTGGAAGGCCGTTTTCGCGGGCCGCACATAATGCCAGGCTACTGGCGCTCGCCGCAGCAGACTGCCGACGTGTTCGACGAAAACGGTTTTTATTGCTCCGGCGATGCAATCAAGCTCGCCGATCCCGCGGCACCCGAGCTGGGCCTGATGTTCGACGGGCGTCTGGCCGAGGACTTCAAACTGTCGTCCGGCGTGTTTGTCAGCGTCGGACCAATGCGCAACCGCGCAGTACTGGAAGGCTCGCCGTACGTGCAGGATGTGGTCATCACCGCGCCTGATCGCGAATGCCTGGGTGCGCTGGTGTTTCCTAGATTGCACGAATGTCGCCAATTGGCCGGGCTGGATGCACAGGCTTCTGATACACAGGTGTTGGCCAGTGCGCCGGTACGTGTGTGGTTTGGCGAATGGCTGAGCCGCCTGAACCAAGGTGCGAATGGCAATGCCAGCCGTCTGGAGTGGATCGTGCTGCTTGACGAACCCGCGTCTATTGATCGTGGCGAAATCACCGACAAGGGGTCGATCAACCAGCGTGCGGTGCTGCAGTGGCGGGCAGAAATAGTCGAAGCGCTTTATCGTGATCAGTCCCCGGACAAAATCAGTGCCGAGCCGACGGCATGAGCAGCGGCGGGCAATATCTGGCGTTCAGCGACGTGGCCATTGTCGACGCAGTGCGCACGCCGTGGGTCGATCTGGGCGGCGCTCTGGGGCATATTTCACCCATCGATCTGGGTATAAAGGTCGGTCGTGAGGTTTTGGCGCGTGCAGCCACTCAGCCAGGTCAGGTCGACAGCGTACTGACCGGCTCGATGGCGCAAGCCAGTTTCGACGCGTACCTGCTGCCCCGGCATGTCGGCCTGTACAGCGGCGTCGCGCAAAGCGTTCCGGCGCTGGGCGTGCAGCGCATCTGCGCCACAGGTCTCGAACTGTTGCGTCAGGCCGCTCAGCACGTGAGCGAAGGCGGGCAGATGGCGCTGTGCGTTGCTGCCGAATCGATGTCGCGCAACCCGATTGCGGCCTATACCCACCGCGACGGCTTCCCGCTGGGCGGTGCCGTGCAGTTCAAGGACTTTCTCTGGGAAGCGCTGTACGACCCGGCACCGGCAATGGACATGATTGCTACGGCGGACAATCTTGCAAAACGTTACGGCTTGAGCCGTGAGGCCGTCGACGGTTATGCATTGCTCAGTCATCAGCGCGCACTGCAATCGCAGCTTGGCGGCCAATGGGCTGGCGAAATTGTGACGGTCAGCAGCGAGCGCTTTGAGTTGGAGGGGTACCAGCCGCGCAGCATCGAGTTGCCGCGAGGGGTTGAAACGGTCACGCAGGACAGCCATCCGCGAGCGACCACCCTGGCGGCCTTGTCCCGTTTGCGCGCCATTCATGCTGATGGTGTGCAGACCGCAGGCAACAGCTGTGCGGTGGTCGATGGCGCAGCAGCGGCATTGGTGGGCCGCGCTTCGCAGTCACAAAGACCGGTGCTGGCGCACCTGCTGGCCAGTGCTGTGATTGGCGTCGCGCCAGAGTTCATGGGCATTGGCCCGACGCCTGCCGTTGAGCTGTTATTGCAGCGCAGCGGGCTGGCGCTGGGCGACATTGGCCGGCTGGAAATAAACGAAGCGCAGGCGGCCCAGATGCTGGCGGTGACACAAACGCTGGAACTGGAAAGCGAACGACTCAACTGTCTGGGCGGCTCACTGGGCCTGGGCCACCCGTTGGCAGCCACCGGGCTGCGTCTGGTCATGACCCTGGCCCGGCAATTGCGCGAAAAAAACCTGCGCTACGGGATTGCCGCCGCCTGCGTAGGGGGCGGGCAGGGCATGGCGCTACTGATCGAGAATCCGGCATTCATCGCCTACTGAGCCTGCCCCTCTTATCCATGACGCGAACGCAAAATTCAGCCATTTATGGAGCTGCACTTGACGCAGGTCATCTTTTAGCGCTTGACCGAATTGAAGTGAACAGTGACTCTCGCGTCTCTCAACACTACGGAACCCGTCTATGCGTGCCCTCGCTGAGCTTTCTTTCGATTTCGTCTGGCATTTGATGTTCACGGATGACGATCAGCTCGACCAGGATCTGGCGGCACGCTCGCTGGAAAATCTGTCTGACTACTTTTCGGCGATGTCCGACGAAGAGAAAAGAGCGTTCATCGCTGTGGCGCATGAACGCAAGGCTCGTCTTTTTGCAGTGCCCGATGCCGATGGCTACTCGCCGATGCTGCAGACCACTGAAGACCAAGCACAGTTTCTTGATCATGTGGTGTCCGGAAAATTCTTCCAGCAGTTTGAAGAGCCCGCGGCTGTTTATGCCAGCGACCGCGTGGTACCGATTCGCAGTAACTGAGCTGCCGGCTGCGGCTAGTCGCGTGCAGTTTCCGGCAACCTGGCAATCACCTTGATTTCAATAATTCCTGCCCGGCTCAACGCCGCGCCGACAGCTGCTGCGGTGCCAGAAACGCATCGTGAAAATAGTTACGAAACGCCTGCATTGCCGGGCTCAACTCACGCTCGCGGTGCCAGGCCAGGCCGACGCTCATTGGCGTTACCGAGTCGGTGACAGTCAACGTTTCAATACGTTTGCCTTCCAGCGACCAGGGGCGATGTACCAGGTCGGAGAGAATCGCCACGCCGCTGCCGTTGGCGACCATGCTGCGCACTGCTTCCACGGAGCTGGTGCGCACTCTGACATTGGGTCGTTGGCCGGCCAGTTCCCAGTAACGCATTGCACTTTGCTCCGCCTCATCGACGGTCAACAGGATATAGGGCTCTTGTGCCACATCGGCAAGGCTCACGGCGGCGCGCTGGCACAGCGGGTGATGGCTGGACAGCCATAGACGGCGTTCGGAGTTGAACAGCGTCTCCGAGACGATATCCGGGTGAGTGATGTTGGCTGTCAGCACCACTGCCATATCGAAGCGCCCCTCCAACAGACCCTGTTCGATGGCTTGCCGTTCGCGTTCATGAACCTCGATGGCTACATCAGGGTGCCAATGTTCCAGACGTTGCAGGTGGTGAGGCAGAAAGTAGCCAATCACGGTGTAGCTGGCGGCCAGGCGCAATACGCCGCTGGCGCGAATATCGGGTAGCGGGCTGTTCAGTGCGTCATCGACGCTGCGCAGGATCACGTAGGCGCGGTTGAGAAAATGTCGACCCGCTTCGGTCAGGCTCATGCCTTGGGCCGAGCGCTGGAACAACAGCGTGCCGAGCATGCTTTCCAGTTCCTTGATGGCCGTGGTCACCGCAGACTGGGAAATGTTCAGGTGAATGGCCGCCTGCGAGATTTGCCCGATCTCGGCCGTTGCCACGAAATAACGAACCTGGCGCAACGTCAGGGACATAAGCACTCCAATCGGCGGGTATCTGTTTTTCAGAAGATGATGTATCTGTAAATAGATCTACCCAAGGGGTGCAAGCGAATCTAACGTGTTTTGCATGAAGCCGGATAGCTTCTTTTCCGGACTGACCCTCAACCCGATAACCCCAGGAGCAAAAGCCATGCAGGTGGATTTCAACTCGGACATGGGTGAAAGCTTCGGCGCGTGGACCATTGGTGATGGTGTCGATAACGAATTGATGGCCTTCATCAGTTCCGCCAACGTCGCTACCGGTTTTCACGCGGGTGACCCCGGCACCATGCGCCGCACCATCGAGCAGGCTAAACAGCTGGGCGTTGCCATTGGCGCGCACCCAGGGTTCCGCGATCTGGTCGGCTTCGGGCGGAGGCACATCAACGCAGCGCCGCAGGAGCTGGTCGATGACATGCTCTACCAACTGGGTGCATTACGTGAGCTGGCCCGGGTTCAGGGCGTGGCATTGCAGCATTTCAAACCTCATGGGGCGTTGTATATGCACCTCGCCCGGGATGAAGCCGCTGCCCGTCTGCTGGTGGAAAACCTTCAGCGCCTGGAGCCCGAATTACTGCTTTACTGCATGCCCGGTTCGGTTATCTGCAAGATCGCTCAGGAACTCGGTCAGCCGGTAATCCGCGAGTTCTACGCTGATCGCGACTACGACCTTAGCGGTTCCATCGTCTTCACTCGTAATGTGCGCGCGCATGACCCGGCCGAGGTCGCGGCACGCGTGGTTCGGGCGTGCCAGCAAGGTCTGGTGCGCACCGTCGAGGGCGAGGACCTGAGCATCGAATTCGATTCGATCTGCCTGCACAGCGACACGCCGGGCGCTCTGGCCCTTGCCGAAGCGACCCGCAAGGCGCTGGACGCTGCCGGAATCACGGTACGTAAGCCGCGCTGAGTCAAATGGCATCGTGTGCACAGACACACGAGCCACGTTACTGATATTTGCCTGCCGTTCTACAACAAATTCAACAAGGAACAGACATGGCTGATCCGATTCGCTACAGCTTTGGCGCTGATGAACACCTGTTCGCGGAAGTCAGCGAGAGTATGTCGCTGGAGGCATTTTTCAAAGGGCTGGCGGTGACCCGTGCAGTCGAGCGTCTGGAACTGGACGGTGTACTGGACGTATGCCTGGCCAACGCGTCGTTCCAGATCCGCTTCGACCCAGACCGTATCGCACCGCATGCCTTGCTCGAAGCGGTGAGAGCTGCCGAGGTCGATGCGGTGGCCGAACGTACGCTGCAAACCCGTATCATCGAGATTCCGGTGCTCTACAACGATCCCTGGACCCATGAAACCCTGATGCGTTTTCGTGACCGCCATCAGGACCCGGGTTCGACGGACCTGGAATACGCTGCGCGCATCAATAACCTGGCGGATGTCGATGCCTTCATTGCTGCTCATAGCGGCGCGCCGTGGTTCGTCTCGATGGTCGGTTTTGTGGCCGGTCTGCCGTTCATGTTTCAGATGGTCGAACGCGAGCGCCAACTGCAAGTGCCCAAATACCTTCGGCCACGTACCGATACACCCAAGCTTACGCTAGGTCACGGTGGCTGCTTCGGCTGCATCTATTCGGTGCGCGGAGCGGGTGGCTACCAGATGTTCGGCGTTACGCCCGCTCCGATCTACGATCCGCAGCAGGGGCTGGCTTATCTGAAAGAGCACATGGTGTTTTTCCGGCCAGGCGACATCGTCCAGTTCAAACCGGTTGATCGGGACACCTATGATACGGCCGTTGCAGAGGTTGAAGCCGGACGCTTCGATTTGCGGATTCGTCCGGTCAAGTTTTCCCTGGATGCCTTTCTGGCTGATCCCGCTGGTTATCCCAAGTCGTTGCAGGAGGTGCTGGCATGATCAAAGTGCTCAAACCCGGTCTGGCGACCTCGGTGCAGGATCTTGGCCGCGAAGGCTATTACCACCTGGGCATTCCGCCCTCGGGTGCGCTGGACCAGTATGCGCTCAGCGCTGCCAATCAACTGGTCGGCAACCCACCCGGTGCCGCCGGGCTTGAATGCACATTGCTGGGGCCGGAGCTGGAGTTTCAGTGCGATACATTGGCCGCTGTCTGTGGCGCCCACATGACGGCGCGCCTCGACGGTGTGGAAATGCACCACGACACTGCCTTTGCGGTGAAGGCCGGACAGGTGCTGCGTTTCGACTTCCCCAAGGACGGCGCGCGCACCTATCTGGCGGTTGCCGGGGGGATTGATGTGCCGCTGGTGTTGGGCAGTCGGTCGACTTACACGCTGGGTGCGCTTGGCGGCTTTCAGGGCCGCCGACTGATGGCTGATGATCAGTTGCCGATAGGTATTCCTGGCGGCAAAGGCCGGGCCGGGGCGAGCCTGCCGATGGCTTTGCGACAGTCTTTGGGCGGGGAAGTGTATCTGCGTGTGGTGCCTGGCCTGTATTACGAGCGTCTGACCGAATTCGCAGCCACCAGCTTTTTCTCCGAGTCCTGGAGCGTAGGCTCGGAAGCCGACCGCATCGGTTATCGCTTCAAGGGCGGCAGGGCGTTGACGTTCCAGCCCAGGGAGCAGCCTTTCGGGGCAGGCTCCGATCCATCAAATATCGTCGACAGCTGCTACCCGATCGGCTCGATTCAGGTGCCTGCCGGGCTTGAGCCCATTGTCTTGCACCGTGACGCGGTGTCCGGCGGAGGCTACGCGATGATCGGTACGGTGATCAGTGCCGACCTCGACCTGATCGGTCAGATGCAACCCAACCAGAAAGCGCGATTCGTGGCGGTAACGCTGGAGGAGGCTCTCGAAGCGCGAAAGTCGTACAAAAAGAAGTTGGCGTGCCTGAGCAAACTGTTTCCTTCATAGAAGCGGTCAAAGAGCCTGCAGTTGCTCAAGCATTTTCGTACGGCACACATCGAGTATTTCGTCTGCCAGTAGCGAGTCGTTCGGGCAACTGCGCGATAGCAGCAGCGCGCCCAGTGCATGGGCAAACATATCGATGGTGTTTGCCCGCGCCTGTTTCCATTCGTTGTCGCCAGGAGACGTGCCTGCCGGAGCCAGGGCGGCAAGCATGCTCTCTATGCCCTCGGCAAAGGTTACCTTGACGTCGTCTGACTGACGTGCAGCATCAGCACTGAGTGCGGCTATCGTGCAGCCTGTGCCTGGGGTATCCCGGTGCTCTCTGGACAGGTAGTACTCGATGAACTGCGCAGGATCGACGTCTTTCGATTGCTCCACGGTGCGCGAGATGGCACAGGCAGCCGATTCGGCCATCAGATCGGACTTGGAGCCGAAATGCTTGTAGAACCCGCCGTGGGTAAAACCCGCTGCTGCCATCAAGTCTGCCACCCCGACACCGTCAAAGCCGTGCTCGCGAAACTGGACGGATGCCGTCTCGACAATGTGTGCCCGGTTGGCCTGGGCCTGCGCCTTGGTGACTCTCATGTGAGTTGCCTCTCTTGCCTGCTTGGTTTTTACCCGTCCGGGTTCGGCAGGGCGTGAATATAGCATTGATGCTGACCATCATCAAAATGATTGACAGTTAAGATGCTGATCGTAATCATAACCGCTCAAAGCTGACTGTTAGCTGTCCACCTTGTTTCTCGGCAACAGGATCGCACCATGGGCGATCCTCAATCGGCAGGAGCAAAACCATGAAATACAGAACGTTTGGCAAAACCGGGCTCAATGTTTCGCAACTGGCGCTGGGCACAGGAAACTTCGGCACGGGCTGGGGCTACGGCGCAGACCCGGTTGCCAGCAAGGCAATTTTCAACGCCTATGCAGAGGCGGGTGGCAACTTCATCGATACTGCAGACATATATCAGTTCGGTCAGTCCGAAGAGTTACTCGGTACGCTGCTGGAAGGCCGGCGCGATGATTTCGTGCTGGCGACCAAATTTACCAACGGTGCCTCGGCCAATCCCGGCCGACTGGCCATCGGCAACAATCGCAAGGCAATGGTCAGCTCGGTGGAAGCAAGTCTCAAGCGCTTGAAGACGGATCGCATCGACATTTATTGGGCGCACCATCCAGACGCTGTTACACCCATCGAGGAAATTGTCAGAGGGTTTGAAGATCTGGCGCGTGCAGGGAAAATCCTCTACGCAGGCCTGTCCAATTTCCCTGCATGGCGGCTTGCTCGCGCGGTTACGCTGGCCGAAATCAGCCGTGCATTACCGATTGCAGCCGCTCAGTTCGAACATAGCCTGGTGCATCGCGAGCCTGAGGCTGATCTTTTTCAGGCTTCTTACGCGCTTGGCCTTGGCGTCGTCACCTGGTCACCTCTGGGGGGTGGCATGCTGACCGGTAAATATCGCAAAGGGGAGAGCGGGCGCGCTGAGGGGTTTGGCGGCAAGGTATTCCAGCCTGAGAACTCGGCGCAGCGCACACGGATTCTCGATACTGTTCTGGAGGTTGCCGGTGAGCTTGGCGTAAGCGCGGGTCAGGTTGCCATTGCCTGGGCAGGTTCGCACGGCGCTGTTCCAATCATCGGGCCTCGTTCGCATGAGCAGATTGCCGATAATCTGGGCGCCTTGTCGCTGACACTGACTGACGAACAGATTCAACGCCTGGATGCGGTCAGCAGTCTGGATCCCTCCGCTGGGCCAAGGTCGGCGGCTGATTGGTCGGATGAGACTCGTGCAAGGGGAGTGGCCTGAGTTGTTATTGGCCTGGCTCGGATATTTGTTTATAGCCGCCAAATGAGCGGCTGGAGTCCTTCCAGGCGCAGCGTTGCCGCATGAGCACGGTGCTTGCGTGTCTTGGCAATGGCGGTGATCTTCGCCTTGGCGTTGAAAGTGTTAGCGTATTCCCCGCGTTTTTCTTTGTAATGAGAAAGACCAAAATACTCGCAGTCTTGTCTATCCATCGTCCTTGAGCCACGTAGAGTGATGAACGTCATCACCTTCCGTGCGCACAGCCCGTATTACTGAATACCGATGAGCAGCCTTGGCTGTCCCATCAGGAGAGCACCATGCATCGAAAATCAATTTGCGCAGCACTGGCCATCCTGTCCGCAGCCACACTCACCACCTCACTGGCCTACGGCGCAACCATCACCGGGCTCCCTGCAAGCGCCCCTGCCGACAGGTCGGTAGGCAAGCTTGAACAAGTGCATGCCTTTTACGATGCGATGCCTACCGGTGTGACAGTCACTGAAACCGGGCGAATCTTCGTCAACTTCCCTCGTTGGGGCGACAAGGTGCCTTTTACGGTGGGCGAGATTCGTGACGGCAAAGTGGTTGCCTACCCGGATCTGGCGGTCAACCACGAGAATCCGAAGGACCCCGGCGACGGGCTGATCAGCGTGCAGAGTGTGGTGGCTGACGGCAAAGGACGCGTCTGGCTTCTGGACACTGCCGCACCGCAGTTTGCTGCTCCGCGTCCGGGTGGTGCCAAGCTGGTTGCGGTAGACCTGGCCACCAACCGAATCGTCAAGCGGCTGGTGTTTCCGGATAACGTCATCTTGCCCAGCACTTATGTCAACGACATGCGCTTCGACTTCCGCAAAGGATCGCAGGGGACTGTCTATGTGACTGACTCTTCGGTAAGCGGACCGGGCGCAATCATTGTCATGGACATTGCCAGTGGGCATGCCGTACGTCGCCTGAGCGGCGCGAAGGCGACGTCTGCCGACCCGGATTTCGTGCCCGTGGTCGAGGGCGTACCCGTGCTGGGTGATGGCCCGGACGGATCGCGCAAACCGGTTCACGTAGCCGCAGACGGCATTGCGTTGTCGGCTGATGGCAAGACGCTGTATTTCTCGCCACTGTCCAGCCGCCACCTGTACTCCGTCGCGACCGAGCTGCTGAGCGACAGCGGTGTAAGTGAGCAGCAACTGGCTGCGGCTGTTCAGGACCTCGGTGAAAAGGGCGCTTCCGATGGTCTTGAGGCTGATGCAGACGGTGCTGTGTATGCAGGTGACTATGAGCACAATGCAATTCGCAAACGCCTGCCGAGCGGAAACTGGCAAACCGTGGCGCACGATCCTCGCATGCTGTGGCCTGATACGTTGTCTATCGGTCCGGATGGCTACCTGTATTTCATCGTCAACCAATTGCACCGTCAGGCCGGTTTCAATTCGGGCCACGACAAGCGTGCAAAACCTTATAGCCTGCTACGCGTGAAAGTCGACGCTGCGCCTGCCCCCACTCATTGATCTAATTGAATACCGGAGCATTGATAATGAATACACCTGCAAAGCCGTTGGCCTTGATCGCCGTTCTGAAAGCCGTTGCCGGCAAAGAGTCCGCATTGAAAGAAGCATTATCAGCACTGGTGGAGCCCTCCCGATCAGAGCCGGGCAATATCGAGTACACACTGTTCGAGGCGCGCGATGAGCACGGCACGTTTTACATGCGTGAATGCTTCAATGATCAGGCAGCACTGGATGCGCACGTTGCCACGCCGCATTACCAACAGTTTGCAGCTGCAAGCGGCGAGTGGCTGGCAGAGCCACCGCAGCTGATATTTCTGGATCAGGTGTCTGGCTGATTTGGATAAGGGGCTCCACACGTTCGAGCCCCTGTACGGCTACCCCAAACACGCTCTAACACATGATGGGAACCCCCTCTCAAGAGACAGGTATCATCATCCGTCATTTATCAAGGCAGACAATACCCCGGACATCACTATTATCAGCTGAATGCCTAGTAGTACTGCCAGCCACTTCGGGCCTCTGCGAATAAACCAGTAGGCTGCATTGAGCACTGTCGAGATCAGGTTGGCGAACCACAGCATGGTAATCGCCAGCACTTTCTTAACCTGAAACCAGTCACTTTGCAGGCTCAGAAAAAAGAGGGCGACACCGATGCCGATCACGACAACTGCGATGGACGCAAAACCGATGTACCTGCTTCGATAGAACGAGCTGAAAGGCATGCCCGTCTGGTTTTCCATTACGGGGTAAAGGTCTGCTGGCGTGTCATCGAAGTGTGGATGAGTTGCTTTTAATGGCGTAGCAGGGCCACCGATGACGTCAGGCTTGCCAGGGTCGGTTTCAACAACCATTAAGACATTGGGGCGGTCGTGGTCGGTGGGGGCTTCCGGGATCGTTTTATCCATTGTTTTCGCTTCCTCTGCAAGGTGCAAAGGTTATAACGAATGTTGTGACCAGCACGAGCGCTTGTGCACGCCGTCAACCAACCCTCAGGTAGCAGATACACCCGGTATCTGCCACCCGCCCAGGTTTTAAAAAATATTAATCGGATAGCTGACAATGATCCGGTGCTCATCGGCATCACGCTGACTGGCGAACTCGGTACGAAGTTGTGCATGACGCAGTGCAACGCTGAGGTTTTTCGCCGGGCCGGACTGCACCACGTAACTCAGGGTAACGTTGCGTTCCCATTCCTTCTTGTCGCCGTCGGACGCCTGGATGTTCGAACCGCTTTCATACATGGCCAGGAAGTTCAGCCCGGGAACGCCAAGCCTGGCGAAGTCATAGCCGTAACGGACCTGCCAGGTGCGTTCTCCAGCGCGCTGGAACTTGCCGATCATGGATTCGGTCATGAAGTAGGCGGTTGATCCATCGCCCTGATTCAACCATACCGCGTCGCTGTCGCCGGTCACTGCCTGATAACCGGCAGCAAAGGTATGACCGTTGATGAGGTAGGTGAACTGGGCGCTGGACAGGCGGCTGTCGACTTCACCCTTGGTAACGCCGTTGCCGTAATAACCTACCGTGTAGAACGCCGGATCGTGACCGTTTGCACCGTCCGAGCGGTTGTCGAAGTGGCGCAGGTCGGTGCGCAGGGTGCCCGGGCCGAGTTGCATGTCGTATTTCAGTCCGAGAAAGTTCTGTTTGTAGAAGTTTTCCAGGTTGCCGTAGTAATACTGCAAGGTCAGGTCTTTGGTCGGTTTGTAATCGACGCCTGCGTAGTAGAACTTGTTGACGAATTCGCCGGTCAGCGGGTTGTTGGCACCCGGAATCGACATGCCCATCTGGTTGGTCGAACCGCGGCCCATGACATGTTCCAGCTGGCCTGCGGTGAAAGTGAAGTCCTTCAAGTCGCCAGACTGAATCTGGCCGCCGCGAAAAGTTTGTTGCAGCATGCGATCAGTGGACATGACCACCGGCAGCATCGGCACCAGCGTGCCGTACTTCAACTCGGTTCTTGAAACGCGTGCCTTGAGCGTCGCGCCCAGGCTGCTGAACTCATCGACCGCGCGGCCGTCGCTGTCTGTGGGGAAGATATTGCCGTTGAACGCCGTGCTTTGCGGGTTGTAATGGCGGCCCTTGCCCGAGTCCAGGCGGATGCCCAACTGGCCCAGCGCATCGACGCCAAAGCCGACGGTGCCGGGCGTGTAGCCGGACTGGTAGTTGAGCATGAAGCCCTGGCCCCACTCCTGCGTGTAGTTCGGGTCAGCAGCACCGCTGCGATTGTCCGCGTTGCTGAAGAAGTTGCGCGCCAGAATGCTGGCCTTGCTGTCTTCCAGAAAACCTTCGCCAAAGCTCTGCTGCGCGATCAGCAGGCCACAAAAGCCCGCAACGAAAGGGGTGGCGCGATTGATACGCTCCATCGGGTTCATCCTCATGCTGTCATTAAGTGTTGTGAGAGGCAGGGTCGGGCGGCAGTCAGGTTTCTTGTTGTTTTAAGAGGCGTGTTTTGCAGCTGAATCCGTTTCAGGTGTCGTTGTGCGAGGCGCTTGATACAGCGCGACGCGAGGTAAACGGGAAAGAACCACCAGTGCAAGTACGCCCAGTGCGGCGCAGATCAACAGCCCCGTACCGACTGCATGGGCGAGGGCAGTGCGAGCCAGCTGCAACGTGGTGTCGATATCTGTGGGCGTGTGCTGCAGCAGGACCTGAGGGTCGGCCAGACGCGCTATTGCCTGCATCTGGCCTGCCGCTGCCAGCGCATGTTGCAGATTGGCGACGTACAGCAACTTGACCAGCACACCCATGGCCGCGGTGCCCAGCAAGCCGCCAACCAGGCGCAACGATTGAGTGAGTGCTGTGGCGATACCGAGAAACTGCCGCTCGGCAAGCGTCTGGGTGAATACGGTGAGGTTGAGCAGAATGAATCCAAGCCCCAACCCCGCCAGCAAAATCAGTCCCAGCAAGGTCGTGAACCCGGCGTGCAGTCCGACCAGTGCCAAGGCGATGCAGGCAATCGACAGGGCAATGAATCCGCCAATCGGTAACCAGTTGGGGTTTGCCAGACGCGTGACGATGCGACTGTTGACGATTGCGCCCAAAGTGATACTCAGGGCCAGCGGTGTGAGCAGCAGCCCGGCGTCCTGCGGCGAGTAGCCGTAGCTGCCCTGCAACAGCAGAGGCAGGTAAAACAGCAGGGTGAACATGATCGCACCGGCCAGCAGCGACATGATGAACAGCAGGCGGATGCTGCGATTGGCAAACAGCCCGGCGGGCAGCAAGGCGAACGCGCAACGGCGCTCTCTGAACCAAAGTCCGGTCAAGGCAATAACAGTGATAGCGCCGCACAGCAGGCTGATCGCCAGAGAGCGCTGACCGAGCCATTCAACGAACAATTGCAGGCTGCCCAGGCTCAGGACAATCAACACTGCGCCGATCCAGTCGAGCCTGATCGCACCGGCTGTTGGCGGGCGATACCAGGGTAAAAAGCGCCAGGCAAAAAACAACGCAATCACGCCCAGCGGCAGGTTCAGCCAGAACACCGAACGCCAGCCGAACTCGCCGGACAGGTAACCGCCCAACCCTGGGCCGATGGCATTGACCACGCTGAACATCGCACTCAGCAGAACCTGCCAGCGCAGCCGCTGACGGGTGTCGGGAAACAGCTCCGGCACACAGGCAAATGCCGTACCGATCAGCATCCCGCCACCGACGCCTTGCAGGGCCCGGCCAATGACCAGCACCAGCATGCTGTCGGCCAGCGCGCAGACCAGCGAAGCAACGGTGAAAATGACCGTAGCGGCCAGCACGAACGGTTTACGCCCGTAGAAATCGCCCAGTCGGCCAAAGATCGGAATGGTCACAATGGACGCCAGCAGGTAGCCGGTGGCGACCCAGGCATACAGCTCGAAACCATCGAGTTCCGCGACGATGCTTGGCAATGCGTTGCCGATCACTGTCTGGTCGAGTGCGGACAGCATCAGCACCAGGGAAATGCCGAGCATGGCCAGCAGGGCCTGTTTGAAGGTCAGGGCCGGGTGGCTCGGCGTGGTCATGGCCAGGCGCTCAGCGCAACGCAGCGACAGCAGTCGCAATGCGTGTGCAACCGGTTTCAAGGGTTTCGAGGGCCGTCGCCGTAGACATCCGGAAGAACGGTGCCAGGCCATAAGCGGTGCCTGCTACAACCGCAACACCCTGACTTTCCAGCAGGTACAGAACCACATCGGTGTCGGCTTCCAGTACCGAGCCTGACGGGGTGGTTTTGCCGATCAGCGCTGCGCAATTGACGTAGAGATAAAACGCGCCTTGTGGCTGGATGCAACTCAGGCCGTCAATTGCGTTGATCAACTCCAGGCAGCGGTCGCGGCGCTGTTTGTAGACCTTGACGCTCTCGCCGACAAACGACTGGTCGCCATTGAGGGCCGCCACTGCGGCGGCCTGGCTCACCGAGCAGGCGTTGCTGGTGGATTGCGATTGCAGGGTAGCCATCGCGTTGATGATATCGCTGGGGCCTGCGGCATAGCCGATGCGCCAACCGGTCATGGCGTAGGTTTTTGATACACCATTGATGATCAGCACACGCTCGCGCAGGGCGGGTTCGACAGTCAGCAGATGGCTGAGCGGGGTGTCGTCATAGCGAATGTGTTCGTAAATATCATCGGTCATGACCAGCACGTCCGGGTAGTCGAGCAGCACGTCAGCCAGTGCCCGCCATTCAGTTGCGCTGTAGGTCGCGCCGGTCGGATTGCTCGGCGAATTGAGCAGCAGCCAGCGGGTACGCGGCGTGATTGCGTGGCGTAGTTGCTCGGCGGTGAGCTTGAACTGATTGTCTTCGGGGCACGGTAAGGTCACCGGGCGACCATCGCAGGCCAGCACCATGTCCGGGTACGACACCCAGTACGGTGCGGGGATCAGCACTTCGTCGTCAATGCCCAGCGTCGCTGCGAAGGCATTGAAGATCGCAGCCTTGGCACCGCTGGTGACTACGATCTGGCCGGGGGCGTAGCTCAGGCCGTTTTCGCGCTGGAGTTTGGCGGCAATCGCGTCGCGCAGCGCTGCAGTACCCGCATTGAGCGTGTAGCGGGTTTCACCGTTTTCGATGGCGGCAGAGGCGGCCTGACGAATGTGGGCAGGCGTATCGAAGTCGGGTTCGCCAACCACCAGATTGATGATCGACTTCCCTGCGCGCCGCAGTTCATTGGCCCGATCGGCAGCAGCGCTGCTGGGCGATGGTTTGATGCGGAGCACGCGGGCAGCGATGCGAGATGCGGTCACGTTGGCATTCCTCGTTGATGGCCTTGACGGGGAATACGTTACGAGCCTGCTGACGGCAGGCCATAAGACGAGTTTGTTCTGGGTTGATAGGCAGCGCTTATGACCGCAGATGAACCAATGCTGCACCAAAAGCGGGCGAGCAATGCCTGCGGGGGCATCCATGCGTTGCAATCACGCTCGGCAGTTGCTGACATAGCAATTGCTTATGTCTGGTTTTTTCAGAGCTGGCCTGTGTCTTGCTGAGGCATCGGGGTCGTGACTCTGGAGTGCAACACCTTGAACCTTCGCCGCTTGAAATACTTTGTGAAAATTGTCGACATCGGCAGCCTGACCCAAGCCGCCGATGTACTGCACATCGCACAACCTGCGTTAAGCCAGCAATTGGTGACGCTGGAAGCCGAGTTGCAGCAGCAGTTGCTGATCCGCACCAAGCGCGGCGTTACCCCGACCGAGGCGGGCAAGGTTTTGTATGGCCATGCTCAGGTCATACTGCGTCAGTGTGAGCAGGCGCAAAGTGATGTCAACGCCAGCGGCCTGGCGTTGTCGGGGCCGGTGTCGGTAGGGCTGGCCCCGGGCACTGCTGCGTCAACCTTGTCGCTGCCGTTGCTGAAACGGGTGCGCGAGCGTCATCCGGGTATCCTGCTGTACCTCAACGAGAACTTTGGCACCACGCTGAGCGAGCTGATCATGAACGGGCGCATGGACATGGCCGTTCTTTATGGCGGACGTGAGGTGCATGGCCTCAGTTTTGTGCCGTTGATTCGCGAGCAACTGTATCTGGTCAGCGCCCAGGACACGCTTCAGGGCTGCGAGGAAATAGCCCTCGCCGAGCTGGCCGATATCGACCTGCTGTTGCCGCGCACCTACAACACCATCCGCCGTCTGGTGGACGAGGCGTTTGTGCGCATCGAGCGCAGTGCCCGGGTGGTGGCAGAAGTCGAGTCATCGACGACTCTGGCCGCCGCAGTAGCGGATCGATTCGGCTCGACCATTCTTCCCGAGTCTGCTGCGCGGGTGCTGGCCGATACGCATGCGGTCAATCTGAGCCGGATCGTCGAACCCGAGATCGAAGCGCCGCTGGCCCTGTGCCTGTCAGGCCACTTGCCGCTTTCGGTTCCGGCCCAGGCGGTCAAGGCCATCCTACTGGAACTGGTCGCAGAGATGCGCGGCAATCGCCGTACAGAGTAACCCCGGCGTCATAAGGGGCGCTTATCACCCCACAGTCAAACCGTCTTGGCGGTCAAAAATCGCTCTCGTTACATTGCCCTCAGCCACATTTCTTTTGCCAGGCAAGGGCTCTTGCATGAAACCGGAACGTATCAAAGCACTTATCGACCTGATGGCCGAATCGGACCTGAGTGAACTCAGCCTGTCTGAAGGCGATACGCAGTTGCGTTTGCTGCGTGAGTCGGTCGAGGCCGCCAGCGGCGTCAGTCCATCTGCATCAACGTCGCTGAAAGCGCCTGCAACCGACGCTGCTGCTTCCTCTCAGGCAAGTGCAACTGCCAATGCGCAAGAGGCTCAGGCCTGCGCCTCGCTGTATGGGGTTTTGCACCTGACCCCGGCGCCCGACCAGCAGCCCTTCGTTGAAGTCGGCACGTCAGTCGACGTGGGGCAGACCCTGGCAGTGGTTGAAGCCATGAAGATGTTTCATCCGGTGACGGCTGAAAAGGCAGGGGTCGTGACCGCCATTCTGGTTGCCAACGGCGAAGAGGTTCAGGCCGGACAAGCGCTGTTCAGCATCGGTTGAAGGTCTTGGGTGGCCGTGCGGCTGCCTTCCGGGTTCACAGATCAGGGGTTTTTGATGTTCGATAAAGTGTTGATCGCCAACCGCGGCGAAATTGCCCTGCGTATCCAGCGCGCCTGCAGAGGCCTGGGCCTGAGTACGGTTGCGGTCTATTCCGAAGCGGATCGCGATGCCAGCTATGTACGGCAGGCCGATGAGTCACTGTGCATAGGCCCGGCCGCGCCGGGGCAGAGTTATCTGAATCAGGCTGCCGTGCTTTACGCTGCGCAGTTGACCGGTGCTCAGGCGATCCATCCCGGTTACGGGTTTCTGTCTGAAAACGCCGCGTTCGCCGAGCGCATCGAACAGGCTGGCCTGACGTTCATCGGCCCCAGTGCCGCCTGCATTCGGGTGATGGGCGACAAGGTCGCGGCCAAGCGGGCAATGCGTGAGGCTGGCGTGCCGTGCGTGCCAGGCCCGGACACCAGCATGCCTGCCGATCCGCAAGGTATCCTGAAGATTGCCCGTGACATTGGTTACCCGGTCATCGTCAAGGCCGCTGGCGGTGGCGGCGGGCGGGGCATGCGCGTGGTTCAGGAAGAGCAGCAATTGCTCGATGCAATTGCGCTGACCAGCGAAGAAGCCCGCCGGGCCTTCGGCAATCCCGAGTTGTATATCGAGAAGTTTCTGGGCCAGCCGCGCCATGTCGAGATTCAGGTGCTGTGCGATGCCTATGGCAATGCCGTCTGGCTTGGCTCGCGGGATTGCTCGATGCAGCGCCGCCACCAGAAGGTGCTTGAAGAGGCTCCTGCACCGGGCATCGACCCGGAATTGATGGCCAGGGTGGGCGAACGTTGCGCACTGGCCTGCCGGCAGATCGGTTACCAGGGCGTAGGCACGTTCGAATTCCTGTTTGAAAACGATGAGTTCTATTTCATCGAAATGAATACTCGCCTGCAGGTCGAGCACCCGGTCACGGAAATGACTTCCGGCATCGACATCGTTCAGCAGCAGATTCGCATGGCGATGGGTGAGCGCCTGAGTTTCAGCCAGGCCGACGTCAGCGTGTCGGGCCATTCTCTGGAATGCCGGATCAACGCCGAGGACCCGCGCAGCTTCATGCCTACGCCGGGGCAAGTCACCCGCTGGGAGATTCCTGGTGGTTTTGGCGTACGGGTCGACTCGCATGTGAGCCACGGTTATCGCGTTCCGCCTTATTACGATTCGATGGTGGCGAAGGTCATCACCCACGGTGCCAGTCGCGATGAGGCTTTGGCACGTATGCGCCTGGCGCTGAGCGAAATGCACGTTGAGGGAATCTCTACCAACATCGCGCTGCATCGCGACATTTTGCAGGACCCGGTGTTCTGCAAGGGTGGCATGGACATTCACCATCTGGAGCGCTGGTTACAGACAAGGAGCCACCCATGACCCTCCAGCAGTTGCCGCCACGAATCACTTTGCTGGGAACCACCGCCTTGCTGTTCGAAGCACCCGGCGAGCTTGAGCTGGCAGCGCAGCAACGCATATGGGCGCTGGCCAGCCTGAGCAAGAACTGGCCGCAGGTGCGCGAATCGGTGCCGGGCATGAACAACCTGATGCTGACCTTCGCAGCGCCGCCACGCGACCTGACCGGCTTGAAAACCCGCTTGCTGGAGGCCTGGGAACAATGCCAGCCGCTGCCGTTGCAAGGCCGGATCATCGAATTGCCGGTGGTGTATGGCGGTGACGGCGGACCGCACATGGCCGATGTCATCGCCCATACCGGACTGGATATCGAGACCATCGCCAATCTGCACTGCGAACCGCTTTACCCGGTGTACGCCTTGGGCAGCCACCCCGGTTATTGCTATCTGGGCGGCATGGATCAGCGTCTGGCGACGCCTCGGCGCAAAGTGCCGGTACTCGATATCGGTGCCGGCTCGGTTTCCATCGGCGGCGTGCAGACGGGTATCTCCGCTTCAGCCGGCCCCAGTGGCTGGAACACGATAGGGCGCACGGAAATGGTGTTTTTCGACGCTGATCAGAACCCTCCGGCGCTGATGCAGCCCGGCGATCAACTGCGCTTGCGTATCGAGAGGATCATTCGATGATCGAAGTTATCAGCGCCACCGCACTGGCGACGGTCCAGGATCTGGGTCGGCATGGCAGCCTGGGCTACGGCGTCGGCACCTCCGGCGCAATGGACACGCTGTCGTTGCAGCTCGGCAATTTGTTGCTGGGCAACGACGAAGACGCGGCAGGCATCGAAATTCCACTGTTCCCGTTCGAAGTGCGTTTTGTCGAGGACTGCACTTTTGCTATCACCGGTGCTGCCTGTTCTGCACGGCTGGATGGCGAGCGACTGCCGGGTAACTGGGTCGCTCAGGCGCGCAAGAATCAGGTGTTGAAGCTGAGTTACCCAACGACGGGCAGTCGCGCCTATTTATGCCTGGCGGGCGGTGTGGATGTGCCGCAGGTTCTGGGCTCGCGCAGCACGCAATTGCGCGGTGCATTTGGTGGCTGGCAGGGCCGCGCCTTGCAGCAGGGCGATCTGATTCCCGCCGGTGCGGCTAATCAACCGCGCGCCGGTGATTTTGGCCTGCAATCTGCTGCGGCGGCCTTGCCGTTGATTATCGACGAGCTACCGGCCATACGCGTACTGCCTGCCGCCGAGTTCGACTGCTTCAGCGTTGAAGCCCAACAAACATTTTTTGCCGGCGAGTGGAAAATCACCACGCAAAGCAATCGCTATGGTTATCGCATGGAAGGTACGCCCCTATTGCCAAGGGAGGCGCTGGAAATTCGCTCTCACGGCATTGTGCCCGGGGTGATTCAGGTGCCCCACGGCGGCCAGCCGATTGTGCAAATGCGCGATGCCCAGCCCAGCGGCGGCTATCCAAAGTTTGCCACGGTTATCGAAGCCGACCTGTGGCGTCTCGGTCAGGCCCCCATCGGCAGCAAGGTGCGCTTCGTGCAATGCAGCTACGAGGAGGCCGTCGAGGCACTGGACACCAATCACGCCTTCATCGAAGACGCCCGGCGCTTGCTTGCGCTGCGCGGCCTGCAAGGACATCGCTGATGAACATCAATGAAATTCGCCAACTGGCAGGCTGGATTCGTGATGCCGGGCTCACGGTTCTTGAACTGAAACGACCAGGGTTCGAGTTGTTGATCCGACGCGGTGTACGTGCGGATAACCCTGCATCGCGACCTGACGTGGACGTCGCAGTCGAACAGCCGCCAGCCACTGCGCTTGTAATAGCTGCGGATAACCCCGGCGTTTTTGTATCGAGACACCCCGACGAAAAAAACAGCTACGTAAAACCCGGCGACACCGTTGCAGTCGGGCAGTTGCTGGGCCTGTTGCGCATCGGCCTGCTTTATCTGCCGGTGCGCAGCCAGCAGGCAGGGCGTGTGACGCGTTTTCTGGCTGCCGAGCATGAACGGGTCGGTTACGGCCAGCCGCTGATTGAACTGGAGGAGTGACACGATGCGCATCGATCTGAACGCTGATCTGGGTGAGGGCTTCGGCCCCTGGACCATGGGTGAGGATGAGGCACTGATGCAACTGATCTCCTCGGCCAACGTGGCCTGTGGTTTTCATGCCGGTGATCCATTGATAATGAATAACACCGTGCACCGCGCCAAAGCGCTGGGCATCGATCTCGGCGCACATGTCGGTTTTCCTGATCTGCAGGGGTTCGGGCGGCGCAGAATGAACATCGAACTCAACGAGTTGTGCAGCATGGTGGTGTATCAGCTGGGCGCTCTGGCAGGCATTGCAGCCGCTGCCGGTTACCGCGTGACGCACATGAGCTTCCACGGCGCGCTGGGTAATATGGCCGCGGCCGATGCCGAACTGGCCAGGCCGCTGGTCAAGGCGGTCGCCAGTTTCGATGCGCAGATGATCATCAGTTCATCCAGCAGCGCGGCCATCGAACAGGCCGCCGAAGCGTGCGGCCTGAGAGTCGCGACCACGTTTCTGGCCGACCGTGCCTACGACGAAAACTGCCTGCTGGTGCCGCGTGGCATTGCCGGGGCGGTGATCAAGGACCCACAGCAGGTCCGCGCCAGGGTTGCGCAACTGTTGCAGGACGGTACGGTTACGACCCTGAGCGGCAAGCGCGTGGCGGTCAATGCCCAATCAATCCTGTTGCATGGCGACACGCCGGGGGCGGTGGAGCTTGCGCGCAGCATTCGCCAGAGCATCGAAGAGCAGGGCGGTGTCATCACCCCGGTTTCACAGCTGCTCGGGTCATAAGCGCAGCTTATTGCCACACAACCATTGTGTCTTGGTCGCTGCCCATGACGCTCGTTAAAGTCCAGTACAAGGCGATCAGCATTAACAGCCAAGCGGCTGATCGACGCTTATTCAAGGAAACCCCGACATGCCTTTTTCCGATTACAAAACTGCGCTGGTGACCGGCGCTTCTTCCGGCATTGGCGAAGCCGTCGTCGAACGGCTGTGTGCCGAAGGTCTGCAGGTTCATGCGCTGGCGCGCAGTGCAGACAAGCTGGCGGCACTGGCGCAGCGCACCGGCTGCATCGCACATGCTATCGACGTGACTGATCTGGCCGGTCTGACGGCACTGTTCCAGGCCCATCAGTTCGATGTTGTGGTCAACAATGCCGGAGTCGACCGGCCCGGTTCGCTGCTCAAGGCCGACGCAGAAGGGATTGATCTGCTGGTCGATGTGAACCTGCGCGCGGTATTGCAGATCGCCAGGCTTTCGTTGCCGGGTATGGTCGAGCGTGACAGCGGGCACATCATCAACATCAGCTCGATTGCCGCCGCCTACAACTTCGGCGGCAACTCGACGTACCACGCCACCAAGGCTGCCGTGAGCATGCTTTCTCGCCAGCTACGTATCGATGCGTTCGGCAAGCGCGTGCGGGTGACGGAAATCTGCCCGGGGCGTGTGGCCACGGACATTTTTGCCCATGTGCATGGCGATTCCGAGGAAGTGCGCAAACGCTTCATCGAGGGCTATGAGCTGCCTGTGGCCAAGGACATTGCCGATGCAATCGCCTACGTGATCGCTGCGCCCATCGCGGTCAACATCGGCCATATGGAAATCACCCCGACGCTACAGGTACCCGGTGGGCTGTCGACCGCGCGCCCGCAGGACTATGAAGGCTGAGGCTGCGCCTCGCTGCAAGCGCTGTACCCATCACGAGAGCGGCACCAGCCGCCATGCGACACCCGCACCAGTACCCCTGGCGCCTTGCTTCTGCCCTGGCTGAATGTCAATGGGAACAACCATGACGAGTAAATTCGATCTTTCGGCGATCCTGCAGGGCGAGTATGCCGAGCTGATCGTCAAGGGCATAGAGACAACCCTGCAACTGGCGTTCGTTGCCTGGTGCATGGCAATGGCCGTGGCCTTGCTGCTGGTGTCGATTCGCCTGACCGGCAACAAATACGCCGAGCGTCTGGTGGCGGGCTATGTGTCCTACCACCGCAACGTGCCGACACTGGTGCAACTGATGCTCTGGTATTTCGGTATTCCGACGTTGCTCACCGAAAGCATGCAGCTCTGGCTGGCCAACTACAGCACCGAGTACCTGTTTTCGGTGATCGCGCTGGGCCTTTGCCAGGCGGCTTACTTCAGTGAAGACATTCGCAGCGGGTTACGCGCGATTCCAGCAGGGCAAGTCGAAGCATCGCGCGCATTGGGCCTGGGTTATGTGCGTTCGATGCGTTACGTGATCCTGCCGCAAGGCGTTCGCAACTGCCTGCCGTCATTGATCAATCACACGGTGCTGCTGTTCAAGAACACCAGCCTGGTCATGGCCATCGGCGTCGTCGAGCTGACCTATGCCACTCGCGAGGTCGAGAACTACACCTTTCGCACCTTCGAGGCGTATCTGGTCGCAACTGTGGTCTACCTGACCATTTCACTGATGCTGATGGGCCTGGGTGCGTTGCTGGCCCGGCATTTCAGCAAAGCCATGGCGAGGTAGGCGGCGATGTTCGATGTGTTCACGATTGTTCGCGATAACTGGACCTTGCTGCTGGTCGGCCAATATCCTCACGGCCCGATGGGCGGGCTGGTTTCAACGCTGACTCTGGCTGCGCTGGCGCTTTTGCTGGCGTTCCCGCTAGGGCTGCTACTGTCGCTGGCACGGGTCTCGCCGTGGCGCTGGCTGCGTTACCCGGCCACGGTCTGGGTCTATGTGATGCGCGGCATCCCGCTGCTGATGGTGATTTTCTGGACTTACTTCCTGGTCCCGCTGCTGATCGGTCATAACATCACCGGCTTCACCACCATGCTCTGCACGCTGGTGGTCTATCAGAGCGCCTACCTGTGCGAAATCATCCGCGGTGCCATTCAGGCGCTGCCGGCTGGTCAGTACGAAGCGTCACGCGCGCTGGGCATGGGCTACATGCGCACCACGGTCTGGGTGATTCTGCCGCAAGCGCTGTACAACGCATTGCCAAGCCTGATCAGCCAGTTCATTTCGATCATCAAGGAAACGTCGCTGGGCTACGTGATCAACGTCCAGGAAGTGACCTTCGCCGCCAATCAGATCAACAACCAGCTGCTGACCAAGCCGTTTCAGGTGTTCTTCATTCTGGCGATCACCTACTACGTGCTGTGCTACGGCCTGACCCGGCTGGCCGCAGTGGTGGAACGGCGGATTGCCCGCAAACGGGAGGGCAGCGTGTCGCCTGCACCTGTTCCCCGGCCTTTGACTACCGACAATTGAGGGTTGCCCAATGCATCCGATGATCATGTTTTCCAGGATCAATAAGTGGTATGGCGAGTACCAGGCCCTGACCGATATCACCGCTGAAGTGCAGCGCGGCGAAGTGGTGGTGCTGTGCGGGCCCTCGGGCTCGGGCAAGTCGACACTGATCCGCACCGTCAACCGTCTTGAAGATGTTCAGCAGGGCCAGATTCTGTTTGACGGCCACGACGTGAACGGCACCGACGCCAACGTCAATCGTTTGCGCAGTCGGGTGGGTTTTGTATTCCAGAGCTTCAATCTGTTCCCGCATCTGTCGGTGCTAGACAACATCATCCTGACCCCGACCAAAGTGCGCGGCCTGAAAAACAGTGAGGCTCGCGCCAGGGCCATGGAACTGCTGGATCGGGTGGGGCTGGCACACAAGGCCGGTGCTTACCCGGCGCAGTTGTCCGGCGGCCAGCAGCAGCGCGTGGCGATTGCCCGGGCGCTGGCCATGGAACCGCCCGTGATGCTCTTTGACGAGCCCACCAGCGCTCTCGACCCGGAAATGGTCGGCGAGGTGCTCAGCGTCATGAAAGGCCTGGCCAAAGAGGGCATGACCATGATGTGCGTCACCCACGAGATGAATTTTGCCCGTGAAGTGGCCGACACCATCTGGTTCATGGATGCGGGGCAGATCCTTGAAAAATCCAGTCCTGAGGCTTTCTTTCAGCAGCCGGACCACCCGCGTGCCCAACGCTTCATTTCCGACCTGCGCAGCCATTGAGCACAGGCCCCTGTTTCAGCAATCCCTCCATTTATTTCCAGGAGTCTCACCATGCGTATGAAGTCTTTGCTGGTTGCACTGGCATTGTCGCCATTGGCTGTTTCGGTTGCTCACGCTGATCAGCTCAGTGATGTGATGAGCAAGAAAAGCCTGAGTTGCGGCGTCTATGCTGACGTCCCGCCGTTTTCGGCACCGGACCCGAAAACCCGTGAACTGGTAGGCATGGACGTCGACCTCTGCAAGGCGCTGGCCAAACATATGGGCGTCGAGCTGGAGCTCAAGCCGCTGTCGGTCGAAGCGCGCATTCCTGAAGTCAAAATGGGCCGCGTTGACGTGATTTTTGCCAATCTGGCCTACACCAAGAGTCGCGCCGACCAGATCCAGTTCAGCGATCCGTACTACATCGCCAAGGAAACGCTGGTAGTGCGCGCCGCCAATGCCGATCAACCGAAATCCTTTTTCAAAGGCAAACGCATCAGCTCGACCAAAGGCTCTACGTCCGAACAGTCGATTCGGCTGGCTGATGCCACGCCTGTGACCTTCCAGGACACCGGTTCTGCCTACATGGCGCTGCAACAGAACAAGGTGGTGGGCCTGGTGACCAACACCATGACCGCGATCAAGCTGGTCGGGCAGGCCAAGGCCAGTGGTGTGGAGCTTGCAATCGCCAAGGAGCCGATGGCGCTGGAGCCTATCGGTGCCGGTATGCGTCAGGGCGAGCCGGCATTTCTGGCCAAGGTCAACGAATCGCTGCGTGCGATGGAAGCAGCAGGTGAAATCGATGCGATCTGGGCGCAGTGGATCGGCCCGAATACCGAATACAAAATGGTTCGTGAAGACAAGGTGCAAAGCCTCAGTGAATTGAAGTTCGACCCGCTGCCTTGATCAAATCTTGATATTTCCTTGAGGGTTTATTGATAGTCGACGTTCAGAGTTCTGCCGACAGTATTAACCGTCGGCATGACCCCGTGTGGGCGCCTCAGAGGAAAAAATGTCTGATCGCTCAGGTTCCGTTTCTGCATCGACAATTGGCGCTTCAATCACTGGAAAAAGGCGATTCGGTGCCTCGCCGGTATGGCTGATTCCGGTGATTGCTGCCCTGGTATGCGTATCGCTGCTGATTAGCAGCTCACTGTCGAAAGGGCCGAGAATTTTTATCAGTTTTCAAAGCGCCGAAGGGCTTGAAGCCCACAAGACCAGGGTCAAGGTCAAAAATGTCGTGATCGGCGAGGTGTCGGCCGTCACCCTGAGCAAAGACCGTACCGGTGTTGTGGCGACAGTGGATCTGAATGCCGACGCCCGTGCCTTCACTGCCGAGGATTCCATGTTCTGGGTGGTGCGCCCGCGTATCGGGGCCAAGGGCGTGTCCGGCGTGGATACCCTGCTTTCCGGGCCGTATATCGCGGCAGACAGCGGGACGTCCGAGCACCCGAAAAAACACTTTATTGGTCAGGAAAGCCCACCACCCCTCACGTTTGGCGCAAAAGGCACACGTTTTACCCTGCACGCCGAGGACATTGGCTCACTCGATGTCGGTTCTCCCGTCTATTATCGGCGCATTCAAGTCGGTCAAGTGGTTGCCTGTCATTTGTCCGAGGATGGCAAAGGTGTGGATGCGGAAATTTTCATCAATGCCCCCAACGACAGGTTTGTGACCACCGATACACGGTTCTGGAACGCCAGCGGTATTGGCCTGACGGTTGATGCTGATGGGCTGAAGATAAAGACTGAATCGGTTTCGACGTTACTGGCCGGAGGTGTGGCCTTCGTTGAGCCGGGATACGGTTCGAGCGCGCCAAGGGCTGCAGAGCATGCACGTTTCAAGCTGTTCGAGGATCAGCAAAAGGCGCTGTCACCTCCCGATGGCGAGCCGGGTTATATCCGCATGATGTTCAGGCAGTCTTTGCGTGGTCTTGAAGTCAATTCGCCCGTCGAGTTCATGGGCATAAATCTGGGGCGAGTGGTCTCCGTCGATCTTGACTACGATGCAGCCAGCAAGTCTTTTTCCAGCATTGTGGGGGCGGTGATCTACCCGGACCGCCTGGGGCAGGCCAACGAAAAGATCCTAGAGACATTGGGCACACCCGACGATTCGCGTACCGCGCAGTTGATCGCCGACTTCGTCAAACAGGGCCTGCGCGCACAGCCTCGCAGTGCGAGCCTGCTGACCGGCCAGCTTTATATTTCTCTGGGGTTCTTTGCCAACGCTGCGCCGGTTCAATTCGATGTCAACGCACGGCCGCTGATAATCCCCACCGTACCGGGAGAGCTGGAGAAAATGCAGGAGCAGGTACAGCTGATCGTTGAAAAGGTCAGCAAATTGCCGGTGCAGGAGATCGCCGGCAATCTGAATGGCAGCCTTGACGAAGCGCACAAGACGTTCAAGCTGTTCAACGCAGACGTGATGCCCGAACTTCACACTGTTCTGGGGCAGTCCCGAAGCACGATGGAGATAGCGGGGGCGGCCCTTGCAGAAGACTCGCCGGTACGCCAGCAGGTCAACCGGACGATGGACGAAGTTCAACGTACGGCCCGCTCGGTGCGGGTCCTGACCGATTATATAAGCCGCAACCCCGAAGCCTTGATCCGTGGTCGCACCCGGCAGGATGTGCCGAGTGTCTACCCGCCGGCCAATTCTGCGCCAAGGCCTGACTGACGCAGCCCGGACGTACTTAGTATCTTGGTTTTACAGCCCTCCATTGCGGCTGGTACTTCTGCATCTGCTTCACATCATCGCGCTGACGAATGCCACAGCTGTGGTACTGATCGTTGAGCTTGCCGAGCTGGTCGTAATCCAGCTCAAGGCCCAGGCCCGGCGCGCGGGTGATGCTGACGCAGCCGTCGACAATCGGCAGCTTGCCGCCCTTGATGACTTCCTCGTCCGGTTCCTGCCACGGGTAGTGCGTATCGCAGGCGTAGTCCAGATTGGGCACGGACGCAGCGACGTGGGCCATGGCCATGAGGCTGATCCCCAAATGCGAGTTGGAGTGCATCGACACACCGAGGCCGAAGGTGTCGCACATCTTCGCCAGCGCCTGGGTGTCGCGCAGGCCGCCCCAGTAATGGTGGTCGGCGAGTACGATCTGCACGCTGTCGAGGGCCACGCTGCGTCGGAATTCATCGAAATCGGTCACGACCATGTTGGTCGCCAGTGGCAGGCCAGTGCGCTTGTGCAATTCCGACATGCCATCCAGACCAGGGGTCGGGTCTTCGTAGTACTGCAGGTCATCGCCCAGCAGCTCGGCCATGCGAATCGAGGTTTCCAGCGACCAGTTGCCGTTGGGGTCGATGCGCAGCGGGTAGCCGGGGAAGGCTTTTTTCAATGCCTTGATGCAGGACACCTCATGTTCCGGCTCCAGCGCACCGGCCTTGAGCTTGATGCTTTTGAACCCGTAGGCTTCGATCATGCGCCGTGCCTGGGCGACGATCTGTTCTTCGCTGAGCGCTTCACCCCAGCTGTCGGGTGCGTAAGGCGCATCGGCATGCTGCGCGTATTTGAAGAACAGGTAGGCGCTGAAGGGTATCTGGTCACGAATGGCACCGCCGAGCAGGTCCACCAACGGCAGGTTCATGGAACGTGCCTGCAGGTCCAGAAACGCCACCTCGAATGCTGAATAAGCGTTGCTTACCGCCTTGCTGGCGTGCGAACCCGGTGCCAGTTCGGCACCGGCCAGGCTGACAGGTTTGTGTGCCGCAACCGTCGCCTGAACGATGCTGCGCAGTTGATTGAGGTTGAACGGGTCGAGCCCGATCAACTGGTTCTGCACCTGTTGCTGAATGGCCAGCGCCGGGGCGTCGCCATAGCTTTCGCCGAGGCCGATGTAACCGTTGTCGCTTTCCACTTCGATGATCGAGCGCAGTGCGAAAGGTTCATGGATGCCACTGGCGTTGAGCAGCGGCGGATCGCGAAAGGCGATAGGGGTTACGGTTACGCGTATGATTTTCAAAGGGCGGTCTCCCGGTGATCAGGGTTTGAGGCTGGAAGGTGTGCCAGGTACGACGGCGCGGTGGGGTTTGGCTGGCTCATCTCTGGACGGGCGGCGCAGGTCACCACGCGGGGTGGTGCGGGCAAAGAAAATCACGACGGCAGCGAGCAACGAGGTGGCAGCCAGTCCATAGAGACCACCCTGAATCGAACCGGTGGTCTGCTCCAGAAAACCGAACGTGGTGGGCGCGACGAAGCCGCCGAGGTTGCCGATGGAGTTGATCAGCGCAATGACCGCTGCGGCAATGCGCGCATCCAGATAGCCCTGAGGGATCGGCCAGAACAGTGCAGACGCGGCCTTGAAACCGATTGCCGCGAAACAGATGGCAACAAAAGCAAACACCGGACCACCAATGGTGGACATGAACATGCCGACGGCGGCGATCACCAGCGTCACAGCGACCCAGGCCTGTTGGTGCTTGAAGCGTGCCGCCAGTGCGGCAAAGCCGTACATGGCCACGATGGAGATGATCCACGGCACCGAGTTGAACAGGCCGACCTCAAAGTCGCTGAAACTGCCCATCTTGCGGATCATGCTTGGCAGCCAGAAGGTAGCCCCGTAAATGGTCAGCGCCACGGAAAAGTAGATGAAGCAGAACAGCAGGATCTGCCGGTCCGCCAGCAGGCGCAATACCGAGGGTCTGACGGTTTGTGCTGCTTCGCGCAGCCGTTGCTCTTCGGCGATGGCGGTGCTGAGCGCGGTTTTTTCTTCGTCACTGAGCCAGCGGGCTTCGTGAGGATGTGATTGCAGCCAGAACCAGACGAAACCGCAGAGCACGATCGACGCGAAGCCTTCGATCAGGAACATCCATTGCCAGCCGTGCAGACTCAGGCCCTTGATGCCCAGCAGCGCGCCGGATACCGGGCCGGAAATTACCGAAGCGATTGCCGAGCCACTGAGAAACAGCGCCATGGCCTTGCCGCGATCGCTGGAAGGCAACCATTGGGTGAAGTAATAGATGATGCCGGGAAAGAAGCCAGCTTCGGCGGCACCCAGAATGAAACGCAGCACGTAGAAACTGGTTTCACCCTGAACGAACGCCATGGCCATCGCGGCCGCGCCCCAGGTGAACATGATGCGGGTCAGCCAGGCGCGGGCACCGTAGCGCTGCAACAGCATGTTGGAAGGTACTTCGAACAGTGCATAGCCGACAAAGAACAATCCGGCGCCCAGCCCGTAGGCCGCCGCACCGATGCCCAGATCGGTTTCCAGATGACTGCGTACAAAACCGATATTGACCCGGTCGATATAATTGACGATGAACATCACCACAAACAGCGGCAACACGTGGCGTTTCACCTTGGAGGCCGCACGGGCAAGCACCGTGGGGTCCGTAGTGCCAGGGACGGTATTCAAGGGCGACTCCCATTCATTGTTTTTTTGGGGATGAGTCGATCATGAGGGGGTGTATTATTCCCGTCCAATCCAGTTAATGACTTGATTGATACCGGGAGTGGATCAATGTTCGAGCTTTCTCAACTGCGCTGCTTCACCACGGTGGCCACGGAACTCAATTTCCGGCGCGCTGCCGAACGGCTGAATATGACCCAGCCTCCGCTGAGCCGGCAAATCCAGATACTGGAGCACAATCTGGGTGTCGAGCTGTTCACGCGCAGCACCCGCAGTGTGGCCCTGACCGCAGCGGGCAGGGCGTTCTTCATTGAAGCGCAGACGTTGCTGGAGCGCGCGCAGCAGGCAGCCATCTCCGCGCGGCGCTTTGCCGAAGGCGATATTGGTTCGGTGACCATCAGTTTTGTCGGCAGCGCGGTGTACGAATTTCTGCCCAGAGTGATCGCCGAGGCGCGGCTCAAGCAGCCGCAGGTGAAGATTTCCCTGACTGAAATGAACACCTATCAGCAGCACGAAGCGCTCAGGGCGCGACGCATTGACCTGGGGATCGTGCGAGCGCCGCTGTTTCAGCCCGGCTACGAGAGCGAATGCCTGGTGCGAGAGCCATTCGTGCTGGCGGTGCCGGGCAATCATCGGCTGGCTCACGCTGATTCAGTTACGGTGGCGGACCTGGAAGGCGCGCCGTTTCTGATGTATTCGCATTCGGCCTATCCACCGTTCAACGAACTGCTGACCGGTATGTTTCGTTCCGCACGAGTTGCGCCGGAGTATGTCCAATGGCTTGGGTCGTCACTGACTATTCTGGCACTGGTCAACGCCGGCATGGGCCTGGCACTGGTGCCGCGCTGTGCGACCAATGTGGTGTTCAAGGACGTCGTATTTCGTGACATTGACCTGGGCGAGGGTGTGCAAAGCGAGTTGCATCTGGTCTGGCGTGCCGACAATGACAATCCAGCGTGCCGGATGCTGCTCAAGGCTATTCGTGCGGCTGTCCGGGCGGATGAAAATTAAAGCGAAAAACCTTGCAGTGCGTTGGCATCAACTATCATTCATTCAGTCGATAGTCATCATCAAGCAAGGCAAGTTCTGTTTTTCCGGCAAAGGAGGAGGATGGCGCCATAGCCACCTGCTCCAAAGGGAGACGACGCGATGAGAATGTTTAACCTGTTGACGTTTGCTGCCGTGCTAAGCACCAGCATGATGCTCACTGCGCCAGCCAATGCTGCCGTCTCGTCAGTCTCTACGGTCTCAGAGCAGTCTTGCCACTTCATGCCGGTGGCCGACAGCGCCTCCAGTCTGCAACACACTCAGTCAGTGGGGGTGTTGTACAGCGAAAACACCGTCAGTAACCTCCAGTACCTGAACAACTATCACTCGGTAGCGCTCAGGAGCGGACAGAACGGCGCGCTCGATTCGCGTATCCGCAATGCATTCATCAGCAGTTCGGACCCGAAACTGGCAACCGACTGGCTGGTAGGCTCATTGCAGAAAGAATTCGCCTCGGTGACCGTTTACGACAATCTCGACGCGCTGATGAAAGCGCGCCCCGACGTGGTGGTGATGCTTGATACCTACAACCGTCTGGTAAGCAAGCGCAACAGTCAGGTCGAAGCGCGGTTCATGGCCCGGTTTTATGACACCAATCTGCAATACATCGGCAAGGCAGAAGGTGAGGTGGTCAAGGAGATGACCTCGGTCTGGGTGCAGGGCAAAGCTGCTCCAGAAATTGCCGCACAGATTGACCAGCAGCGTGAGCTGCAGGTCAATGCGCTGAAACAATTCGATGCATCGCTCAAAGCGCTGGTTATGCAAGCCGATAGGGCTCAGGTGGCGGCGAACTGAGTCTAGGTCGCGCCTGGTTCATGTCCGGTTGTTGATGACCTGAGCAAAATTCGCGCTGAACGCGAACTGCGACACACCCAGCACGGAGGTGATGGTTCGCGAACCGCTGCCTTGTAGTTGTATCTGTCCGCAGTGATTGTCCTGCGGTGTAATGCTCGTATTGACGGACAGAAACTGCTCATCAATTTTCGTCGCTTCAATACCGCCTGCCATCAGCATCGTTGCCAGCGGATCGAATATCGGTACCGGATAACCTTCGGCGTGCGTGCCTGACTTGGTTTCAAGCACTTGCTTGACCAGCAAGGCGACAGGGTCGCTCGCCGTAATCTTTTGCGAGTAGCTCGCGTCGAGAATGACCTGGTTGCAGACGTCCAGCGGGACCAGGGTCAATGGCAGGCTCGACTGAAAAACGGTATCGGCCGCGACAGGGTCGACGAACACATTCCATTCTGCGTAGTGGTTACTGCTGTAGGCCTCACCCTGATCCCATTCCTTTTGAGCGCCGTTCAAGGCGGCGACGTTACCGTCAACATAGACAGCCCCCGCCATGGCGACGATCTGCTCGATCATCTGGAAGTCTGCGGGTTGGTTACTCAGTGAGAGCATCTTCGCAATGTTGGTAAAGCCACCCAGCGAAAGAACAGTGATTTTATCCTGGCTGTTCTTCACGGCCTGATACATGAACTCCCACGCGGGAAGGTTTGATAACGCCGGCAAGGCAGCCGGATTGAGCGTTCCCAGAAGGCCCATGATGTCATTCATATCGTTTTTGAATGGTTGTGGAAACCGGTTGTCGTACTCAAGTGGCTTATCGGTGCCTTTTGCCACAACAGTACTGAGACGGTTGCCAATGCCCAGTAAATGCTGCGCGATGATGACGCCCCAGCCGAGATCCGTTTCGCCACATCCAGTGACCGTGATACCGACGATGTCGATGTCCGGCCTTTTCATCAGGTAGGCGATGGACAGTACGTCGTCCCAGCCCATGTCCGTATCGATAATGACTTTCCTGTTCATGGTAATGCTCCCTGCCCATAGGGGACGATTGAAAAGAGGGGGGTTGCAAGCGTTTTAGATATACCCGAGCACCTGCTCGAAAAGGGTATCGCCTGTTTATTTCCATTAAACCGACGCATGGATCGGTTTTACCGTAAAGAATTAATCACACCTGCCGAGAGCATGACAAGTGGGCCGATCATTAATTGGCTCACATGATGAGCAGCAAGCCACGTGTGCTTTGACTGTAGTGACAGAGAAGCCTTGCGATGCTGAAAAAACTAGTGAGTGCCTTGCGCACCGTGATGTCTGTACCCGCTGATAATCCCAGGCTGTTGCAGGCCCAATACGTTGCGTTGTCCCGACAGCTGCCATTGATGTATTTCGTGCTGCTGGTCAACACCTGGGCGTTGGCATTCACCCATTGGGCAACTGCTCCGATGTGGCTGACCCTGCTGGTTCCGGCGCTGCTCACTATTGTTTGCGCTATTCGTGCGCGCAAGTGGCTGCTCACGGTAAACCGGCCGCCACCCGCGCCAACCACCATTCTGGCGACGTTGCGCGGGACCAACGGACTGGCAGGCGTGATCGCTGCCGGTTTCGCCGCCTGGTCGCTGTCGCTTTATCCCTATGGCGATGCCTATGCCCAGGCGCACGTGGCGTTTTTCATGGGCATCACCGTGATTGTCTGCATCTTCTGCATGATGCACTTGCGGCCTGCGGCGTTGACCACTGCAGTTGTGGTCAACACTGCGTTTGTTATTTTTTTCGCGTCGACGCACAACATTACTTTCATCGCCACAGCAGTGAACATCGTGCTGGTGTCGATTGGCATGCTGATCATTCTTCAGTATCAATACCGCGATTTCACCAGCCTGGTGAATGTTCAGATAAGAACCGAGCAACTGAGCAATGAGAACCTTCTGCTGGCCAATCAGGACAGTTTGACGGGGCTGCCGAACCGCCGACAGTTCTTTCAGACACTGGACACGGCCATGCAGGAGGCGCTGGCGCAGCGCACCGGGTTGGCGGTCGGCGTGCTGGATCTGGACGGGTTCAAGCCAGTCAATGACCTTTATGGGCATCGTACCGGCGACCGTCTGCTGATGCTGGTAGCCGAACGTTTGACCAGTGCCTCCAGCGATACAGTGCATGTGTCGCGACTGGGCGGTGACGAGTTCGCTCTGGTTATCAAGGGTGATATCAGCAACGATGCATTGCTGGCGTTTGGTAAACACCTGTGTGAACTGATGCATGAAAGCTTCGAGCTGTCGGACATGCCCATCCAGATTGGCGCAACTTTGGGCTTCGCTACGTTTCCGGCCACTGCAGACAATGCCACCCAACTGTTCGAGTTTGCCGACTACGCGCTTTATCAGGGCAAAGACCATAACCCCGGAACTACCTGCCTGTTCTCCGCCAGCCACCGCGAGCAGTTGCACGCCGATGGCGTAACCGAGCAGGCATTGCGGCGCGCCAATCTGGAGACCGAGTTCTACGTGCTGTTTCAGCCGATCATTGAAAGCTGCACACGCGAAACGGTGGCTTTCGAGGCTCTGGCCCGCTGGAAAAGTCCGGAACTGGGCTCGGTATCGCCTGCGCATTTCATTCCGATTGCCGAGCGAATCGGCATGATCAACAAGCTCACCGCACCCTTGTTGACTCATGCATTGAAGAGGGCCTTGTCATGGCCGGCGCCCATCAGACTGTCGTTCAACCTGTCGGCGCACGACTGCGCGACCTGGGAAAGTGTCAGTACCATTGTCGAGATCATCGAAAACAGCGGTTTTGATGCCTCACGGCTCGATCTGGAAATCACCGAAACGGCGGTCATGCAGGACATTGCCCAGGTACAGCAGGCTATTGCACAGTTCCGGCAACTGGGTTGCGGTATCTCGCTGGATGATTTCGGCACCGGGTACTCCAGCCTCAGTCAGTTGCATGCGCTGGCGCTGACCAAGCTGAAGATTGACCGCAGTTTTGTAACCGGTGTGCATGACAATCCGGCGAGCTACAAGATCGTGAAATCGCTGGTTGCCTTGAGTCTGGACATGTCTCTTGGCTGCGTGATTGAAGGCGTCGAGACGCAGGATGAGCTGAATGCACTGACCAGCCTTGGGTGCACGATGGTGCAGGGTTATTTCTACAGTCCACCGATCAGTTTTGAACAGACCCTGGTGTGGATCGAAACGCCGGATGAGGAGCGCACCTTCGGTTATGCAGCCTCGTGCCGGATCTGATCGACTGCGCTTGAACCATTCCCCTGTGTACGTGGAGTAAGATGCGTTTTTCGATCTCCACGGAATCCTGTCAATGAGCAAACCCGGGCAGACCATTCTTGTTGCGTTGCGCAAGATGATTGCGTCAGGCGAGCTGGCGGCCGGCGAGCGCTTGATGGAAGTGCCGACCGCCGAGCTGTTCGGCGTGTCGCGCATGCCGGTGCGTATGGCGTTTCGTACCCTGGAGCAGGAAGGCCTGCTGGTGCCCTTTGGCGGGCGCGGTTTTCAGGTGCGCTCGATCACGCCGATGGAAATCGCCGGTGCGGTCGACGTGCGTGGTGTTCTGGAAGGTCTGGCGGCGCGGCAGATGGCCGAACGTGGCTTGACGCAGGAGGCTCGGGACGAGCTTGAAGCCTGCCTGGTGCAGGGCGATGCGCTGTTCGAAAAGGGTTATGTCACTGAGGATGATCTTGAGGTCTATCACGACATGAATATGCGCCTGCATCGAGTGATCGTGGCGGGCAGCGGTAATCGCGCCATTGCCGATGCGCTGGCACGCAACGACCACCTGCCTTTTGCTTCGGTGACGGCGCTGGCAGTGGATCGCGATAACCTGATTCGCGAATACCGGCGCTTCAATTTCGCCCACATGCAGCATCATGCGGTGGTGGATGCGTTAGCGAGCGGGCAGGGCGCTCGTGCCGAGGCGATCATGCGTGAGCATGCCAATGCTACCCTGCGCTACGCGGAGATTTTCGGTGCCGGTTTGAACGAGCGCATGAAGGTCATCCAGCGCTCGAACTGATCAGATGTCGAGCACCAGCAGTGGGGTTTTCGAGCGTGAGCAGCATGGCGTGAACTGATCGTTGAGCGCCTGCTCGTCTTCAGTCAGAAACAGATCCCGATGATCCGGAATGCCCTTGAGGACGCGCGTCAGGCATGTGCCACACACACCTTGTTCGCACGACAGCGGAATATCGATGCCGTGGCTTTCGAGCACTTGGGCGACCGTCTTGTTGGCAGGAACGGCAAGCACCTGGCCGGTGCTGGCAATCTCGATAGAAAAGCTGCCGTCATTGCTGGTGTCCACCGGCTCTGCAGAAAAGTACTCCCGGTGCAGATTGTCTTCAGACCAGCCGGCAGCACGGGCGCTGTCGAGGATGTGTTGCATGAAACCACCCGGTCCGCACACATACAGATGGGTATCGGGTTGCGGCTGGGCGAGTACATTGGCAGCATCCAGCGCGGTAGTGGGCTGTTCATCAAGGTGCAGCGTGACCCGGTCGGCAAATGATGAACGCTTCAGGCGCTCGATAAACGCGCCGCGCTCGACGGAACGAACACAGTAGTGCAATTCGAAATCGGCACCCTCCAGCGCAAGCTGTTCAGCCATGCACAGAATGGGGGTGATGCCGATGCCGCCGCCAAACAGAAGCGTGCGACGGCTGTTCCCGGCCAGCGGAAACAGGTTGCGCGGCTCGCTGATGCGTAGTTGCGCGCCTGATTGAATCTGCTCATGCAGGCTGCGCGACCCGCCGCGTGAAGCCGGATCGTTGAGGACACCAATCAGGTAACGATGACGCTCGTTCGGTGCGTTGCACAGCGAATACTGGCGGATCAGCCCGTCAGGCAAGTGCACGTCAATGTGTGCGCCTGCCGTGAAAGGCGGCAGCAACTCGCCATCGGCTCGCACTAGCTCGAAACTGCAGATATCCAGCGCTTCATCGTTACGTGATAACACGGTCACGTCGATCATGGTATGTCCTCGGGTGACCGCAGCACGGGTCACTTCTGATTGTTTTCAACGCATTCGGGCTGGCAGCAGGCGGTCATTTAGTGGCCATTACTGGAATCTGTTCAGCTGTGCTGGCTCGTTCGGCAGCGATCAAGTGTTCCAGAATTTTGCGCGACTGCACACCGCCGGCGTCGATATTGAGCTTGAGCAGGTTGCGCTGCGGGTGCTGAAGCAGGTTCTGTTGCTGGCGTTCAAGCATCTCCAGGTCTTCGCTGAAGATCTTGCGCTGCCCCTCGCGGATGGTGGCCGTCAGTTGCTCGTCAGCCGGGTTGAAGTTGCGCGCCATGCCCCAGAAGTACCAGATCGAGGTGTCGGTCTCTGGCGTGATGAAGTCGACAACGATGCTCGAGGCCTTGAACTCGTGAGGCGCGTGATAGCCGCCTTTGCCCGCGTGTGCTACGCCTACCTCGATGAGTACATGGCTGGGCGGGGTGAAGCGGCAGATCTGCCAGCGATCGACTGGCACGTCATCGGCCAGGTTGTTGCCACGCAGCGCCATCTGCCAGAACGGCGGCGGCATGATGTTTTCCATGTGGCGCGCGGTAATGACTTCCTCGCCTTCGACCGTCGTGACAGGCGCTGCTTCGTCGATTTCCTTCTGGCCGATGCTCGACGCATGCACGTAGGTTTCGTGGGTGAGGTCCATCAGATTGTCGATCATCAGGCGGTAGTCGCACTGAATATGAAACAGACCGCCACCGTAGGCCCATTCGTCGCTGACCGCCCACTCCAGATGGTGGATGAGCGCCGGATCGGCCTTCTCCCGGTCGCCAGGCCAGACCCATATGAAGCCGTAGCGCTCGACCGCTGCGAAGGTTTTGTTGCAGGGAAAGCCTCGAACACGCTGGCCGGGCATCGCGGCGGTCTTGCCATCGCCGCCCATCACCAGCCCGTGATAACCGCATACCAGTTGGCCGTTCTCGACATAACCCAGCGACAGCGGAGCACCGCGGTGCGGGCAGAAATCTTCCAAGGCGACAACTTGCTGGTTCTGGTCGCGATAGAAGACCATCTTTTCGTTGCAGATCTGCCGGCCCAGAGGCTTGTCGGCGACTTCATCCGCTGTACAGGCGACGTACCACGCATTTTTCGGGTGCATGACGGTTCTCCACGGTTCGATTATTGGTCTTATGGATCCACAGAATGAATCATGTTCTTTTCCTCGTGATTATTAATGCCACAGGATCGAGATTAATCCAATGATTAATTTTATTAACTATTGTTTAATGGATCCACAGGCTGGCGATCAGGCGGATCTGGACGCCAGCAATGCTGCTCGCAGACGGGGCGCGAGTGCTTCCAGAAGGGTCTGCACGGAGCGCAATGCGCGGCAGTCGGGACGGGTCAGTAGCCACAGATCGGTGCTGCACCCTTGCAGTGGTTCACTCAACCTTTCCACTGAGCCAAGGCCCTGAATCGTGAAATCGGTCAAGGCCGCCACGCCCAGGCCGGCAGCGACCAATTGAGAGACCGCCGACATGTTGCTGCAGCGATAGCGCGGGCTCACCGCCGGGAACGCCTGTTTACGCCAGATCACCGAGGTGTGGTCGGGCATCGAGTCGTCCGGGCTGATCCAGGGAATGGAGGCGGGGCTGTGCGTCAGTGCGTCGCGGTATTCTGGGCGGCCACAAATGAAGTAGTCCGCGCTGCCCAGGCATCGTCCGATCAGGTGTTCGGGCGGGGTATTGGTCAGGCGCAACGCAATGTCGGCGTCACGACGGCTGAGGTTGGCGAACGCATTGGAGGTGGCCAGTTCCAGCGTGAGGGCAGGGTACTGCGGCATGAAGTCCGCGAGCGTTGGCAGCAGCAGGCTGTGCAATACCGCGTCGGTGCACGTCAGGCGTACCGTACCGCTGACCACCTGTTCGCCTTGCTGCAAGGCAATACGGGCAGCGGCGAGTGCCTGTTCGGCGTGTTCCGCCTGCTCGGCCATGGCCTGGGCGGCATCCGTCGGAATGTAGCCGCGGCGGTTCTTTTCAAACAGCGCAGCACCGAGGGCTGACTCCAGACGTCGGATCGAGCGGAACACTGTCGAAATATCAACGTGCAGCAGATCTGCAGCACGCGCCAAGGTCCGGCCGCGTACCAGCGCCAATACCAGGGCAAGATCGGCATGGGTGATTTCATATTGCATCGCTGCATTGTTCCTTTGCCTGAATGCCTATGTTTGTTGCGTAGATGACTATCCTAGACTGGTTTTATCCCGCCTGGATAGCGTCATATTGACGTGCTGGCTCACCAGATTCACAAGGACTCAATGTATGTCACGACCTCCCTTGATCGGCGTTACTGCCTGCCGTCAGCAGTTGGGCAAGTACTCCTCTCACACCGCAGGCGATAAATATGTCGAGGCGGCTGCGTTTGCGGGTGTCCCGGTCATTCTGCCCGCGCTCGACGTGCCCACCGAGCCTGCGCAGTTGCTGGCCTCACTGGACGGTTTGCTGTTTACCGGCTCGCCGTCCAATGTCGAGCCGCATCATTACAACGGCCCGGCAAGCGTGGAAGGCACTGCCCACGACGTGTTTCGGGATCGCACAACATTACCGCTGCTCAGGGCCGCTATCGCCCAGGGTGTGCCGGTGTTATGCATCTGTCGTGGTTTTCAGGAGCTGAATGTTGCACTGGGCGGCAGCCTGCATCAGCGGGTCCAGGAATTGCCCGGTTATCTGGATCACCGTGAGCCGCAAAGCGATGTGCTGGCCGTGCAGTACGCGCCGCAACACCCGGTGCAGGTGCAATCTGGCGGGTTGCTGGAGGCGCTCGGGCTGGCGCCGGGGTTCGAGGTCAATAGCCTGCACAGTCAGGGTATCGATCGTCTGGCATCGGATCTGCGCGCGGAAGCACTGGCACCCGACGGTCTGGTGGAAGCGGTTTCCCTGCCCGGTGCGCCAGGCTTTGTGCTGGGTGTGCAGTGGCACCCGGAGTGGGAGTTCATGAACAACCCTGTGTCGCTGAACCTGTTCACGGCATTCCGTGAAGCCTGCCTGGCGTATGCCCGGAACCGTCAGGGCAGGTAGTGCGATGAGCTGCTGAGTGTTGCTGGCAAACGTGATTTAATATCCGGCTTTGCGGCCTTGGGCGATGGACAATCCATTCCAACTGGGCTTTGCTTCACTCATCGGATATCTTTCACACAAGGCCATTATGGATACGGGAGCACGACTCAAACTGGTGCGTGAAAGCTACAAGCTGTCACAGCGCGAACTCGCCAGACGCAGTGGTGTGACCAATGCCACGATTTCCCTGATTGAGCAAAATCGTGTCAGCCCCTCTATAAGCTCGTTGAAGAAGCTGCTTGAGGGCATCCCCATGACGCTTGCGGATTTCTTCACCTTCGACCAGCCACCGGGGCAGGATCAGTATGTATTCCGCGCCGGCGACCAGCCTGACCTGGGGCGTAACGGTGTTCGCCTGCTGCTGGTCGGCGCAACCCTGCCGAGCCGCCAGATGCGTTTTCTGCGCGAGCAGTACGCGCCGGGCGCAGATTCGGGTGAAGAGCCCATCGTCCACAGCGAAGGCGAGGAGTGCGGGCTGGTGACGCGCGGCACCGTGGAGCTGACCATCGATGGGCAGGTCAATATTCTCGGTCCCGGGGACGGTTATTACTTCCCGACCACCTTGCCACACCGCTTCCGCAACATTGGCCAGGACGAGGCCGAGATCATCAGTTCCAACACACCGGCCAATTTTTAGCGCACAGCAGCCTGCTGCGAGGGTAATTCCCCGCCACTTTACACCTTTGGCCGCACTTCAACTGACCAGTGCTGTCGGCATATAACCCTGTGGGTTCATGCACTGCCAGCGCCAGGCGTCAGTGAGCATCGAATCAAGGTTGAACCTGGCGCGCCAATCCAGCTCACGCAATGCTTTCCCCGGATCCGACCAACACACCGCAATGTCTCCGGCCCGGCGCGGCTCAAAGATCAAAGGCACGGTTTTGCCGGAGATACGTTCGAAAGCGTGCACCACCTCGAGGACTGAATAACCCTGTCCGGTTCCCAGATTCCAGACGGATACGCCTGGTTCGCTGCGTATTCTGTCCAGCGCCTTCAAGTGGCCTTCGGCCAGATCCACTACGTGAAGGTAATCACGCACACCTGTGCCGTCCGGCGTGGGGTAGTCGGTGCCAAAAATGTGCAGGGCAGGGCGTCGTCGATTGGCAACCTGCAGCAGGAAGGGCAGCAGGTTATTGGGCGTGTTGCAGGGCGACTCGCCCAGTAAGCCGGAAGAATGGGCACCAATGGGGTTGAAGTAGCGCAGCAGCCCGATGGACCAGCGTGGATCCGAGCGAGCGACGCTTTTCATCACATGCTCGGCCATCAGTTTGGAATGCCCGTAAGGATTGGTCGGTAAACCCAGTGGGCAGTTCTCATCCAGCGGCATTTGTTCACAGTCGCCGTATACAGTCGCTGATGAGCTGAACAAAAGGTTGAACACGCCTGCCTGCGCCATCGCCTGACAGAGGTTTACGCTGCCACTCACGTTGGTCTCGAAATAGCGCAACGGCTCTCTGACGCTTTCGCCCACGGCCTTGAGCCCGGCGCAATGCACCACAGCGTTCACAGGGTGGCGGGCGAATAGCCGGTTCAACGTCGCTTTGCTGCGTACATCGCCGTGGATGAAGTCCACCTGTCGCCCGCTGAGTGTCTCCACCCGGCTCAACGTCTCTCGCGAACTGTTGCACAAGTTATCAAGCACCACGACATCGTGGCCATCTTCAAGCAATTCAAGCGCAACGTGAGCGCCAATGTATCCCGCACCACCGGTAACCAGAATCATGATTATCCTTCCTGGATGTTCGCCGCCTCGGTAAGAGGCGCGCTGAGGGCTCGACGTCGTGACCTTTATCAACAGGACGACAGAGGAGCCTTGCTTGCGAAAATCAGGACCAGACCACCGCGTGGGGAAAACGTACCGCAGGTGCCAAAAAACATTCGCTCAAGACTAGGGGCGTATTTGTACCGCCGAGTTCAACGGTTCATTCCCGACGGCGCATACCCTTTATCGGAATCAGTGAACAGCGGTCCGAGCGCGTGCTCGAAACCAATGAGAATATCTATAGTTGCTCTATGCACGTGATTGTCCATGCATGCAACAGCCGCCAACTCACATCCTCATCATGAATGCCGTCGAAGTTCAGCCCTTTACAGAGCCCTTCAGTTTCATCCAGGACTTTAGCAAAAGGGAAACTTCATGAACGGTGTCCAGGACATTCAATCCGCAACGTCAGTCTTAACCAGGGTCGAGGCAGCAGTCAGACCGCTGCTGCTGTGCCTGGCCCACCTCAGGTGGGGGTTTGTGTATCAGCGCCCGCAGCACATCATGTCGCGCATGGCGCAGGATTATCAGGTGTTGTTTCTTGAGGAGCCTGCTCTTTCAGACTCGCCTCGCATCTGGCTTGAGTCACTGCCGCAAGCATGCGGTGTCACCGTACTGGTGCCGCACCTGCCTTTGCAGATGCAGCCTGACCAGGTCATAGCTGCACAGCGCACGTTGCTGGATGGCTTTATGGATGCGCAACAATTTGGCGACCTGCTGCTGTGGTATTTCACCCCGATGAGCCTGGTATTTACCGATCACCTCCGTGCGCAAGTGACGATCTTCGATTGCATGGACGAGCTGTCTGCATTCAAAGATGCGCCGCCAGAGCTTGTCGAGCAGGAGCAAGCGCTGATGAAGCGCGCAGATGTTGTCTTTACCGGCGGCTTCAGCCTCTGGGAGGCCAAGCGCCTACAGCATGCAAATGCACACTCCATGCCCAGCAGCGTCGATATCGGGCATTTTGCAGCCGCCCGCAACGTGCTTGCCGTTCCGGAGGATCAACAATGCATTCCCCACCCAAGGCTGGGCTATTTTGGCGTCATTGATGAGCGTTTCGATATTGAACTGATTCGAGAAGTGGCGGAATCACAGCCCACATGGCAAATCATTTTGATCGGCCCCGTGGTGAAAATCGATCCGGCAACCCTGCCGCACATGGACAATGTTCATTATCTGGGCAGCAAGCCTTATCGCGATTTGCCAGCCTATCTGTCTGGCTGGGATGTAGCATTGATGCCGTTTGCCCTGAACAATTCCACACGTTTTATCAGCCCGACCAAGACGCCAGAGTACCTGGCTGGCGGTTGTCCAGTGGTATCAACCCGGATTGCCGACGTTGTCAGAACTTATGGTGAATCCGGTGTCGTCGCAATTGCCGATGATACCGATGCGTTTGTGCGCGCGATTCGCGAGGCACTGGCGCATAGGGATCCTGCTGATTTTCTGCGTAAGGTTGATGCAGTGCTGGCCGGTGAGTCCTGGGACAACACGTGCGCTGCCATGAAGGCGCAAATCGGCCTGGTAACTATCGGGGAGCAAACCCAATGCCTCGGATAAATCCTCAATCAGCCGCATTTGCAGAGACGCATTATGATTTTCTGATCGTCGGTGCAGGTTTTGCGGGAAGTGTAGTGGCGGAGCGGCTGGCAGCCGGGTTGGGTAAACGCGTTTTGCTGATCGACCGACGTCCACACATTGCGGGTAACGCTTACGATCACCTGGACAGCGCCGGGGTATTGGTTCATCAATACGGGCCGCATATCTTTCACACCAATGCCGAGCGCATTGTGGAATACCTTTCGCGATTTACCGAATGGCGCGACTACGAACACCGTGTGCTTGCCAGCGTGGATGGCCAATTGCTACCTATTCCGATCAACCTCGATACGCTCAACAGCTTGTACGGTTTGCAGATGAATGAGCAACAAGCCGAAGCCTTTCTTGCCAGCCGGGCCGAGCCGGTGGAGATGATAAGAACCTCCGAAGACGTTGTGATCAATCAGGTGGGCCGGGAGTTGTACGAGAAGTTTTTTCGTGGCTACACCCGCAAACAATGGGGGCTGGACCCGTCGCAACTGGACAGGTCGGTCACCTCTCGAGTGCCTACCCGTACCACTTCGGACAATCGCTACTTCACGGATACCTTCCAGAAAATGCCGCTGCATGGCTATACGCACCTGTTTGAACGGATGCTCGATCACCCGCTTATCGACGTGGCACTGGGGGTCAACTTTGCCGATATACGCGGGGCCGTGCAGTATCGGCACCTGATCTACTGCGGGCCGATCGATGAATACTTCGATTATTGCTATGGCCGTCTTCCATATCGGTCGTTGCGTTTCGAGCACAAGACCGTTGATCAGGCACAGTTTCAATCCGTGGCCGTGGTCAACTATCCGGATGAGGCAGTTGCTCATACGCGTATTACGGAATACAAGCACCTCACCGGTCAACTGCATGCCCAGACCAGTATCAGCTATGAATTCCCGAGTGCCGAGGGCGACCCTTACTACCCCATTCCGCGACCGGAAAACGCGGAGTTGTACAAGCGTTACAAAGCCTTGGCCGATGAGTCGAATCAGGTGACTTTTCTTGGGCGGCTCGGTACTTACAAGTATTACAACATGGACCAGGTTGTCGGTCAGGCATTGGCGCTGTACCAGCGGCTGGCTCATGAGTTGCCGGAGCAGATTGCCGAACCGATTGAACAACCTGCGCGAGGTTGAGTATGGGCGGTCTGTTTGACAGCTTCTTCATAGGCGGATTCGAGTGTGCCAGCCATCGACGACGCGACGGCGTGCGACTCGATCTGCTTGGCTCCACTGGGCACGACCGATGGGCACCGGAAGATTTTGCCGCAATGGCGGAGCACGGAATACGTACCGTGCGTGACGGTATGCGCTGGCACCTGATTGAAACCAGCCCGAACTGTTACGACTGGAGCAGTTTTCTGCCCATGTTACGAGCCGCGCGGCGTCAGGGCACTCAGGTTATCTGGGACTTATGCCATTACGGTTATCCTGATGATCTGGATATCTGGCGGCCGGAGTTTGTCGAGCGCTTTGCGCGTTTTGCCGCTGCAGTGGCTCAGGTAGTCAAAGACGAAGGGGAGACCGCCCCTTTTTATTCGCCAATCAATGAAATTTCGTTCTGGAGCTGGGCGGGAGGTGAAGTTGCTTATTTCAACCCCGGTAGTCGGCAGCGCGGCATGGAACTCAAACAGCAACTGGTCCGGGCCAGCATTGCGGCGATAGAGGCGATACGTGCAATAGAGCCAGGCGCGCGTTTTATTCAGGCCGAACCATTGATTCATGTCGTACCGGCTACGCGCGGTAGTGCGCAAATAGCGGCAGCAGAGTGCTATAGGCAAGCGCAGTTTGAAGCCTGGGATCTTTTATCCGGGCGGCAATTGCCTGGGCTGGGCGGCCGATCCGAGTATCTGGATGTGTTGGGCGTCAACTTCTACCCTCATAACCAATGGCAATTCAAGGGTCGAAAGCTCACTCAGGACGACCCGCAATACAGGCCTTTTCAGGGCATGTTGAGCGAGCTGCATACACGGTACGCAAGATCGATATTGATTTCTGAAACCGGTGCCGAAGATGTTCAGCGTTTGCCCTGGTTCAATTACATTTGTGCCGAGGTCAGCAAGGCTGTCAGGGCAGGCTTACCGGTAGAAGGCATCTGCTGGTACCCCATTCTCGATTATCCGGGCTGGGACGACGCCCGATACTGCCCGACAGGCCTGTTGGGTTATGCAGACGGGCAGGGCAAACGGGCCTCCTTTCACCCTTTGCAGGTGGCGTTACGCGAGAGTGCGAGTGAATTTGCGGCTCTCATTCGACAAAAGGACGAAAAATCGGCTCTCGGCGTGAACGCTTTTTGAGTGTTTAGCCCCTCATATGAATATAATTCGTTTTTTGTCCAAAATCTGAGAACCCTTTCAAGGCTCCGCCAGTCCTAGCTTTGAGAACGTGTATTACACCCAACCAATATGTGTGGAGTTTCTGGAGTGTCGGAAGAAAAAGCCCGTGTCGACAATGCTGCAACGGGAGATATCCAGCATCAGGGAAAAGATATCTTTTTTGCGGCGGTGGAAACGACACGGATGCCAATGATCGTGACGGACCCCAACCGTGCGGACAACCCGATCATTTTTTCCAATCGCGCGTTTCTGGAAATGACGGGCTATTCGTCAGAAGAAATCATCGGTACCAACTGCCGGTTTCTTCAGGGGCCGGAAACGGATCGGGCCGTGGTGCAGTCCATTCGTGAAGCGATTGACGAGCGTGTCGATATCTCCACTGAAATTCTCAATTACCGCAAGGACGGCTCTACGTTCTGGAATGCCTTGTTTATTTCTCCGGTTTATAACGATGCCGGAGACCTGATCTATTTCTTTGCGTCGCAACTGGATATCAGTCGACGTCGGGATGCTGAGGATGCCTTGCGTCAGGCGCAGAAAATGGAAGCCCTGGGGCAGCTTACCGGAGGCATCGCCCATGACTTCAATAACCTGCTTCAAGTCATGGGGGGCTATATTGATTTGATCGGTAGCGCTGCAGAGAAGCCCACCATTGATGTGCAGCGTGTCCAGCGTAGCGTTCATCACGCCAAGTCTGCTGTCGAACGCGCGAGTACGCTGACCAAGCAATTACTGGCATTTGCCCGTAAACAAAAACTGCAGGGACGGGTGCTCAACCTCAATGGCCTGGTTTCCAGCACAGAGCCCTTGATCGAGCGTACGTTCGGGCCGCACGTGACGATCGAAACCGATCTGGATCCGGCATTGAAGAACTGCCGTATCGACCCGACCCAGGCAGAAGTTGCCTTGCTGAATATCTTCATCAACGCCAGGGATGCGTTGATCGGCCGGCCTGACCCGAAAATATCCATTGAAACCCGCAATCTGGTCGTCGATGAGTTGGCCAACATGTCCTATGACGGCTTGCTGCCTGGCCGCTACGTCAGTATTGCCATAACGGACAATGGCATTGGCATGCCATCGAGTATTCGTGACCGCGTAATGGACCCGTTTTTTACCACCAAGGAAGAGGGCAAGGGTTCAGGGCTCGGTCTTTCGATGGTCTATGGCTTTGCCAAACAGTCGGGCGGCGCGGCGCGGATCTATACCGAAGAAGGTGTTGGCACAACGCTGCGTCTGTATTTTCCGGTAGACGAGGCAATGCTGACCCATGCGGAGCCACCGAAAGCTGTCGACAGACGCATTGGCAGCTGCGAGCGGATTCTGATTGTCGAGGACCGGCCCGACGTCGCCGAGCTGGCGAAGATGGTGCTGGATGACTATGGCTATATCTGCGAAATCGTACTCAACGCTCGTGAAGCACTGAAGAAATTCGAATCCGGCAGCAGGTATGATTTGCTGTTCACTGACCTGATCATGCCGGGAGGCATGAACGGCGTGATGCTCGCGCGGGAAGTGAGGCGCAGGTACCCGAAGATCAAGGTGCTGCTGACCACCGGCTATGCTGAAAGCTCGATCGAACGAACTGATATCGGTGGTTCCGAGTTCGATGTGGTATCCAAGCCCTGCATGCCTCAAGACCTTGCCCGGAAGGTCAGGCAGGTGCTGGACGGACCTAACGGTATCGCTTGATTGTTCCGCTAACGAAGACCTGAAGGCCTGACTGTTCTCGGTCAGGCCGATGAGTGTGTGGTTATACCCACTATTGACTGTGCTTTATGAGGTGCCGGTGATTGTTAATGCCTGTCGAGCATTAACAGACATCAGACAACTTCACTTATAAAATAAAGCAGATAATGAGGCCGGGAAGTTGTAAAGCGTGTGGAGCATAGTCGTCTCCTTCCGTTCCATTGATAGAGATCACTGTTCGTCGCCTTTTTATGTGGTTTTGCAGGCCTGAAAAAAAGTCTATAAAAGTTTTAAACTTCTTGAACGTCGCCCGGGTCATTAAAGTGTACGCCACACATTTCAGCGTTCACTGCCAATGACTCAAAGGACTCTTATTATGATTCGCGACGACCGCATCGCTCCAGGCTCCCCTGTGTATCAAGACACGCATGCCATGGCTCCTCTGCTTAAACGAATTTCCTGGAGCGCTATTCTGGCCGGTGTTGTATTGGCCATGGTTGTTTCGCTGTTGTTGAACCTGTTGGGCACGGCCATTGGAAGTGCCAGTATTGATCCAATGCAGGAAGCCAATCCGTTGTCCGGAATTGGTACAGGTGCGGGTATCTGGGTTGTTGTCAGCTCGGTCATCTCGCTGTTTGTCGGTGGTTGGGCGGCTGGCCGTCTGGCTCAGCGTGAAGGCGCTTTTCATGGTCTTCTGGTATGGGCGAGCGTATCGCTGATCACTGTCTATCTGGTGTCCAGTGCGGTAACAGGTGTCGTGCGTGGTGGCCTTAATCTGGCAGGCAGCGGTATGTCGGCACTGGGCAGCGGTATTGCTCAGGTAGCGCCGGCCGTCGGCGGCAAGATTCAGGATCAGTTGCGCGCTCAGGGTATTGATTTCAATCTGGACGATATCCAGGGTGAAATTGAAACAGCCATGCGCCAGACCGGTAAAGCAGAGCTGAACCCTGACAACGTCAAGCAGGAAGCTCAGGCAACCCAGGAAGATGCCCAGAACACTGCCAAACAAAGTGCACAAAATCCTCAGCAAGCCGATGAGCAATTGGGTGGCCTGATGGACCGCATCAAAGCCAAAGGTGACCAGGCGTGGGATGCTGCTGACCGTCAGGCGCTGGTTAATCTGATCAAGGCGCGTGGCAACAAGACTGATGCCGAAGCCAATCAGATCGTCGATCAGGCTCAGGCCAGCTATCGTCAGGCTTATGCCAAGTATCAGGAACTGAAAGCTCAGGCAGAACAGAAAGCCCGTGAAGCAGCTGAAGTGACTGCCAAGCGCGTTTCGCAAGGTGCCTGGATTCTGTTGATCACTCTGGTGATCTCGGGTCTGGTAGCAGCAGGTGCCGGTGTACTGGGTCGTCGTACTCAGCCGCCAGCCAAAGTTGTTGCTGCTGTCTGATCTAATGCAGCAAGACTGAACTGAAGTACCAGACGGGGAGCGTTAATCGCTCCCCGTTTTTATTTCAGCCGTTCGATATCAGGTTGGTGAAGATCCTCCTCGGCTACACGTTGGTAAAGTCCATCCCTCAATCTTTTACCTCATCATCGTGAAGCTCTACAGCTGCGTAACAGGGCAACTTTCAAAGAGCAAATACTCTAACAGCGTTCTGCCGGATATATATTCAATCTCAACGCAGGATGCGGACAATGAGTCCGTCAGATTCAGCTGAGTGGTTTATCCGTTCTGGTTTCAAGCGGTTGCGCCAACTGCCGCCAGCCATAAAAAGCGAGCGCGGTAAGCAGTGCACTGAGCCAGACAATCACGCCAGCCCATAATGTGTGGGACATGAAATGCCAGCCTTGAACCACTCGCGTGGTGCCGTAGATTGCGCCCAATAAGGTCGATGCATAGAGGATTGCCTTGGCGTGACGCCAGCAGTAACGGCGTGCAACGAAATACAATGCCACCATGGTAAAACCACCCGAAGCATGACCTCCTGGCCAGCAACGACCCGCGCCCGCTTCATGGAACAGCCTGAAGTTTTCGAACCACTCCTTTTTCTCCATTGTGCCGCCATACAGAGTGGTTTCCACAGGGCAGTAAATGCTCGTGTGACTTTTGAAAAAGTGGATCATGCCGGTGATCACCGCGAAAGAGACCACGACAAACAGCAGGTCACGACGGTGACGAGCAGTGAAGCGTAACAATGGCGCTACCCGAGCAGTTTCCAGCAGGCCAATCATTCGGTCATTGCGCCCGGGTTTCAGCAGTGGCCATATAAAGGACAGCAACAGCCCGATCACTGCGGCTTCTCCCGTCCAGTCGGGGATGATCCTCGGCCAGCGATGGGTCAGATTTTCAAATAGGCGGTCATGCTCAAACGGAAATACCTGAAGCGGGTAGTACAGCCAGTTGCTGATCGCTTCGTCGAGCGAAGTAAGATCAAAAACGACAAAGGTCAACAGCGCTATTGCCATCGGCACGCCGAAGTTCCACGCATAGAATCTTGATTTTTCGTTTTGCACTCTTTTTTATTCCATAGTCATTTGCGTGGTTTGAGAGTTCATATCGATGTGCGCAAGTCTTCTGCGAGGCAGAATATACGTAGCCGCCTGTTCAATTCCTAGCGGGAGTTTCATGAAAACCGTTTCATTCAGCTTTGGCATTTTTTTCACATGTTATTGACCCGACGATGACGCGTCCTTGATCAAGCTGGCGGCCTTATAAGGACAGAGCCAGCGTGTTCGGCTGTCCATTGAACAGGCAGGCATGCGGGGCAACTTGATGAAAAGTTATGGTAAATCCGCGTTCAGGGCATCTTCGCTTCTGAGCGGCAGGATAAACGCTGTTCTGATGGCGGCCGCCATTGTGATTTCCTTGCTCGTGTTGACGGGGTACACCTATTGGCCGCGTTCGCCAGTTCGGCTTGTTCAGGGCGAGAATCTGGCCATGTCCGGTTTGTATGCCAGCTGGAAGAAAGGTGATGTGATGGTACTGGTTCGCCACGGCGAACGCTGCGACCGCTCCAGCAACGAGTGCCTTGGTGCAAACGACGGCATCACTCGCTACGGCAGTTCCGTTTCGACAGATGTCGGCCGGTCGTTCAGCGAACTCGGGCTCGCACACACCGATGTAATAACCAGCCCCTTGACCCGCACCGCCCAGACCGCACAAGCCATGTTTGGCCATCCGGTGGAGGCCCAGGAATGGTTGTACAACTGTGACGAGACAATGCTGAATGAGGTCGTGGCGCACAAGTCTCTGAATCGAAATCTGATTCTGGTGACGCACAGCGGTTGTATCGGTCAGCTGGAAAGTCTGCATGGGTATCCCCATGCTGCCACCAGCGAGTACGACAGCGCGCTTTTCATTTCGCTCGACAGTCGGGGTAAAGCGGTTATCCGGGGGGTTATAAACCCGGAGGACTGGACGCAACTTTCCCGGCTTCATCTGCTGTGGCATTGAACCCAGGTGTATTTTCGCGTTGTCAAATTTCTGTTTATTTATACACAAGGGTGAGTCTTGGGTTGTGCAGGCGTGAAAAGTGTTTAAGAGCTGTTCAACAATTATTCAACAACTCACTGTTTATAGTTTAATGCCCTGTGCCTGTCGGTATCCTCTTTCTCATCAAACCGGTATCTTCCTTGATGACGTCTCGTGCGCGTTCGCCATTGCTGTTGCTGCTGTGTGTCTTGCTGTTTTTTCTCGCACTGGGAAATCACCAGTTGCAAAATTCGACGGAGCCGCGCGTTGCTGGCATCGCCATGGAAATGTACTTGAGTGGCAACTGGATTACGCCGAAATTGAACAACCAGCCTTTCCTGGAAAAACCGCCGATGAGTGTGTGGCTGGATGCGGCGGCTATTCGGGTGTTCGGTCCTGCCCCATGGGCGGTGAGACTGGCTTCTGCCTGCGCCGGGCTGCTCAGCGTGTTGCTGCTTTACACCATGCTGCGGCGTTTCGGCCGGCCGGTATTCGTGGCCTGGGTAGCTGCTTTCATGCTGGCGACCCAGGCCAGCTTTTGGAGCAATTCGCGGCAAGTGGGCGAGGACGCCTTGCTGGCGCTGGGGGTAACCACGGCCTTGCTGGCATTCTTCCATGCCAGTAATCGCCTGCGTGGTGACGGACTCTCTACAGGGCCCTGGTTGCTGTTCACGCTGGGTATCACACTGGCGACCCTGAGCAAGGGCGTGCTGGGGCTGGCAATGCCGGGCGTGGTGATTTTCGCCTGGCTCGTTTGCGAGTCGTTGCAGAACAAACGCATTGCTATTGCTCACTGGTTGCGCCCGGCAATGTTCACCCTTGTTGCTCTGATTCCGCTGCTCGTGTGGCTGTGTTTCCTGTACGGACAGGGTGGCACGCAGTCATTGAAGGACGTGCTGTGGACCAACAGCGTTGGACGCTTCAGTGGTTCCTTCGAAGAGGCGGGGCACTACGAACCTGCCTATTACTACCTGACAAAGCTGCTTGAAGCATTTTTGCCATGGAATATCCTGGTTTATCTGGGGTTGTGGCATTTTCGAAAGCAGTTAATGGCCAATCGTTATCTGCTGTTCTTCGCCCTGTGGTTGGGCGCGCAGTTCCTGCTGTTGTCGCTGGCCTCCAGTAAACGCATGGTTTATCTGATGTCGCTGGCACCTGCTGCGGCAGTGATTGCTGCGGAATATGCTTTTGTTCTGGGTGAGCGATTGCAGGCTCGGTCGGGACGCTCATTTTTTGCGGCGTCTATCGTGAGGAATGGAAAGGCGCTCATGGCTGCAGGCGTTGTGCTGGTTGTAGTGAGCTATCTAAGTGCAGCCCTATGGCTCGCGCCACAAGCCGACAGGCAGTTGTCATTTCTGCCGCTGACCGACAAAGTCCATACCCTGCAGGTGCAGGGACGGCAGGTTGCCTTGTTCCAGCCCAGCGAACGGCTGGCGGGGGCCAGCGTGTTCTATAGTCAGAGCCTTCTGAAAACACTCAATAGTAACGCTGAATTGACTGGTTTTCTTACCAGCGCTGACGGCAATGTCGCTGTGATGGAAAGCATGCAGCCACCCGAACCGCCTCTGCAGATTGTTGACAGCGTAAAGGTCGGGGATCGTGTCTACTATTTCGTCAGTCAGGCACCAGGGGCAGGGGCTGTCAGTAACTGACAGCCCCTCTGTACGGCGGGCGGAGCAGGGCCACTCATATGGCCTGACTGCTGGTTAACTGGTCATAGGGTGTCCACCGCTTCTGCGGGATAGGCAAATCGCAGGATTCACCACGACCGATGGGGAAGTAGTGAAAGCCGCGCGTTGCCAGCCGTTCGGTGTCATACAGATTCCGGCCGTCGAAGATGATCGGTGCATTCAGCCGCTGCTGTATCAGCTCGAAATCCGGGGCTTTGAACTGTTGCCACTCGGTGCAGATGATCAGCGCATCGGCATCGTTGAGAACGGACTCAGGTGTTCCCATTAGAATCAGGTCCTTGCGATGACCATATATGCGTTGGGTTTCCTGCATGGCCTCGGGGTCGAATGCCCGCACGCTGGCCCCGGCTTCCCACAGTGCTTCCATGAGCATGCGGCTGGGAGCGTCGCGCATATCGTCGGTATTGGGTTTGAACGCCAGCCCCCATAAGGCAAACGTCTTGCCGCGCAGGTCGCCCTGGTAGAACGCATTGACCCGCTCGAACAGCTTGTTCTTCTGCCGCTCATTAATTGCTTCGACTACAGACAGCAGATCGTTGGAGCAATGCGCCTCTCTGGCGCTGTGAATCAAGGCGCGAATGTCCTTGCCGAAGCATGAGCCGCCATAGCCGCAACCGGGGTAGATGAAGTCATAACCAATGCGTGAGTCGGCACCGATGCCCAGCCTTACGGACTCAACGTCTGCGCCCAGATGTTCTGCCAGCTCGGCGATCTGGTTGATGAAACTGATTTTGGTCGCCAGCATGCAGTTGGCGGCGTACTTGGTCAGTTCGGCGCTGCGCAGGTCCATGAACATGATGCGGTCATGGTTGCGGTTGAACGGTGCATACAGCTCGCGCATGACTTTGCGCACCGCTTCATTTTCGCAGCCGATGACAATCCGGTCCGGGCGCCGGCAATCGTTGACCGCCGAGCCTTCCTTGAGAAACTCGGGGTTGGACACTATATCGAACTGCAACAGGCGACCGGCCTGACGCAATACCTTGTCGATATGGCCTCGCAAGGCGTCGCCACTGCCGACCGGCACGGTGGACTTCTCGACGATGATCAGCGGCTCGCAGCGATGCCGGGCAATGGCTTCGCCTACCGCAAAAAAACCGCCGAGATCGGCCGAGCCATCTGCTCGGGAGGGCGTGCCAACCGCGATGAACAGCACCTCGGCATGCTCCACCGCCAGTCGCTCGTCGGTGGTGAAGTGCAGACGTTCATGATCCAGATTGTCACGCACGAGATTGGCCAGTCCAGGCTCGTAAATGTGTACCTGACCCTGACGCAGTTGATCGATTTTGGCCTGGTCAATGTCCATACAGACAACATCATGGCCGACTTCGGCAAGTACGGTCGCTTGTACCAGACCTACATATCCGCTACCGAAAACGCTGATTCTCATGGGGAAGATCCTGAAGTGACGGGCTGGAGATGCGCCGCAGGTTGATGGTCAAGACACCTGCCACAATCAGCGTGACACCCACAGTTTTCGATACCGTGAACGTCTCATGGAAAAATGGCAGGGTTGCAGCCAGCGTATAAACCAGTGCATAGCTGATACTGAGGAGCGAATAGGCACGGCTGAGGGGCAAATCACGCAGCGCCAGCAGCCAGAAAAGCATGGAGAGTGCATAGGCTGTGATCGAGGCGCAGATGACGGCGACGGCACTGGACTGAGCCTGCCCGATATCCTGCAGGTCGAGCCATTGCCCAGGCGAGGGGAGGCGGCTCATGCCCCAGCGCATGCCCAATTGCGCCGAACTGACCAGTACAACACTGGTCATGGCGTACATCGTTGCGCTACGGCGGGTCATGCCTGGCGTCCCAGCTGAAATACGCCGACAAGGATCAGCGCAATACCAAGCCAGTGCTGTGGGTCAACCGGCTCTTTGAAAACATAGCGTCCCGCCAGGGTGATCAGCACGAAGTTGAGGCCCAGCATGGGGTACGCGATGCCTACATCCATGCGTTGCAGCACCAACAGCCAGACCAGCAGACCCAGCCCGAGGCAGGCAATCGCCAGCCACAGCCATATTGAACGCAGTGCAGCAAATACGCCGGGAAATGTCCCGCGCCAGCCTTCCACTGCGTACTTTTGTGCGATTTGGCCCAGGCACGTCAGCAGGCATGCGCTCAGGAGCATCAGCCAGGTCATAACGCTGACTTCTCATAAATGAGGATGGCCAGGTTGCCTTCGTCGTAACGCTGGCCGTCCTTGGGAAGCATTTCAAGCTCCTCCAGCTCATCATCACTCTTGCCACGCATGATCACGCCGACCCTGCCTTCGCTTCGGGCTTTTGTAATCCAGGCGTCGATGTCCTGCAGACGGACTTGGCGGCCCTGTACATCCGGATAACCCAGGCCGTATTCAAGCTCGCCCCAAGTATTGAAAAGCGCGATGTCCGGTCGTTTCAGGCGCCACGACATGGCAGAAGCAGCGCCCAGATCATTGCTCAGCAAATGTGTACAGGCTGCCAGCTCCGTTTGATGCCTGGCGACAAACTGGTCGGGAGTCTTGTTGTACACCACGTCGTTTGGTAGTGCCGCAGGCAGCAATACGATCAGCAACCAGCTTCCCACCGCTGGCAGAGCCCAGAAGGTCAAAGGGCGGATGCCTTGCAGGGCGTTGGTGAGTGTCCATCCGGTAAGTACGATGATCGCCAGCAACAAGTGCATCGGTTCGTTTTCGTACACGGGCTGTTTCAACTGCACGTAGATCAGCGCTAAAAGCCCGAGAAAGGTCAATGCTGCGTTAACTATTCCGTTAACGCGCAACGCCGTGCCACGGCCTTGATTGAGACGTTCGACCAGAGCGTCAGCCATGAGCAATGCCAGCGGCAGCAGGCAAGGCAGTATGTAGGTCGGCAACTTGCCTTTGCTCAGGCTCAGAAATGCCAGCGGCAGGACCAGCCATAGCAGCAGGAAGGCGGTGTCGGGCCTGTTTTTCTGTTGCCAGGCTTGCTTCAACGTCACGGGCAGCAGCAGCGCCCAAGGCAGGCAAGCCGCGATCAGTAGAGGCAGGTAGAACCACCAGGGTTGGGCATGCTGCGCATTGTCCCCGGCAAATCGGCGAATGTGCTCGTGCCAGAAAAAGTAACGCCAGTAATCGGGCTCTTGCTGGTGTACCGCCAGCGCCCACGGCAGACAGACTGCAATGGCAATCACCACTGCAAGCGGGCCGAACCTGAGCAGTTCAGTCAGGCGGCTTTGCCATAGCATGTAGGGCAGGGTGATGATGACCGGCAACGCCCAGGCGAGAAAGCCCTTGGTCATGAACCCCATGCCGCAGGCTACGCCGACCAACGTCCAGGCTAGCAGGCGGGCTCGACCGATGCTGTGCACGGCGTACCAGAACGCTACCAGCGTCAAGTTGGTCCAGAGGGTGAATTGCGGGTCGAGATTGCTGTAACCGGCTTGGCCGGCGACGAAACCGAAACTCATGAACAGCAGTGCGCTGGCGAAGCTTTTGCGCGGGTCGCGCCAGATCTTTCCCGCCAGCATGTAGGCCAGCAAGACACTTAAACCGGTGCTTATCGCCGAAGCAATGCGCACGCCGAACAGGTTCTCGCCAAACACCGCCTGGCCCAAGGCAATCAGCCAGTAACCGGCAGCCGGTTTTTCAAAGTAACGCAAGCCCATGAAGTGCGGCGCGATCCAGTTGCCGCTGTGAAGCATTTCCTGGCTTATCTGGGCATAACGGGTTTCATCGGGAATCCACAAACCATGGAAACCCAGTGGTAGCAGGTAGGCCAGCAAGAATGCCGCTAACAGGAGTGCGCCATCACGGTATCTGGAGTGCATCACTGTTGCACCCCCAGCCAGCCTTCGCGACCGGGCAGGTGACCGCGAACAACTTGTCCGCAAGGCAGTTGCTCGATGGATTCCGGCAGCAGCTGGCCCAGCGGGTTGAACTCGATTTCCCGTGCATCGGCCTGCCTTAAAAGCTGCCTGAAGCCGTCCGCCATGACAATGCCTTCGACTTCAGCATGAATGGTGTAGACGTTGAGCCGTTGCGCAGCGAAGCGGTTGAGGATGTATTCGTTGAAGGCCCCTGGCTGGAGCTGTGGGCCGACCACCTCGTCGAAGGTCGGCAAGTCCACCGGGATCTGCGGCGTGCCGAGTCTGCCATCAGCCAATAACGGGCGAAACAGGGTAGCGCCGCGACAGTCGCTGTTGTAGCGGAAGCCAAACGCCTGCTTGGCCTGCACGACATGCTGGTCGGCACGCCAGCCCGCTGCTGCGGAGCAGATCACCGGGTTGCCTAAAATGTCGCTCAGGCAGTCGACCCCACGGTGTATTTGCGCGGTCAACTGGCGATCGTTCCAGCGTCCGGCATTGGCTTGCCAGCCATGGTGATCCCATGCATGCAGGCCGACCTCGTGGCCTGCATCCAGAGCGCGACGCATCAACGGGCCAAGGTCACGTCCTATCGGCTTGCCCGGCCACGCCGTACCCGCCAGCAGAATATCCCAGCCATACAGGCTTGCTGCTCTGGAGCGAAGCATCTTCCAGAAAAACGTGGGCCGTGCGAGACGCCACAGGTGACGTCCCATGTTGTCGGGGCCGACGCTGAAAAAGAACGTCGCCTTGACCTGAGCTTCATCGAGTATGTCCAGCAACCTCGGCACGCCTTCACGGGTGCCCCTATATGTGTCGACATCGATTCTTAAGCCTGCCTGCATCAGCGCATATCCGCCTTTTCAGCCATGGCTTCGCGAAGGAAGAAGTCCAGGGTTTTGCCAATCGTTTCGCTCAGCTCGATACCTGGTGTCCAGCCAATCAACTGTCGGGCGTTGTCGATACTCGGTTTGCGATGGCTGACATCCTGATAACCCTTGCCATAAAAGGACTGGCTTTCTACTTCGCGAAAGCCTGCGAATGGCGGGAAGTTGCCGCGCAACGGGTGCGCTTCGAACTGGCGCAGCAGCTCTTCACCCAATTGGCGAATGCTGGCTTCATTGTCGGGGTTACCGATGTTGATGATCTGACCATTACAGCGCCCATCACGATTTTCGATAATCCGCGCCAGCGCCTCGATACCGTCGGCGACATCGGTGAAACAGCGCTTCTGGGCCCCGCCGTCCACCAGCCGAATCGGCGTACCTTCCACCAAGTGCAAAATCAGTTGGGTGATGGCCCGAGAACTGCCGATACGCGCCGAGTCCAGTCGGTCCAGGCGTGGGCCCATCCAGTTGAACGGGCGAAACAGGGTGAATTGCAGGCCTTTCTGACCATAGGCCCAGATCACGCGGTCCAGCAGTTGCTTGGACACCGAGTAGATCCAGCGCTGCTTGTTGATCGGGCCAACGATAAGGTTCGATGTGTCTTCGTTGAAGCTTGCGTCCTGGCACATACCATAGACTTCGGACGTTGACGGGAAGATCACCCGCTTGGTGTACTTCACGCAGTAACGGACGATCTTCAGGTTTTCTTCGAAATCCAGCTCAAACACTCGCAACGGGTTGCGGGTGTATTCAATCGGTGTAGCGATGGCCACCAATGGCAGCACCACATCGCATTTCTTGATGTGATACTCGATCCACTCGGTGTGGATGCTGATGTCGCCTTCGATAAAGTGAAAGTTCGGCTTGGTTCGCAGGCGCTCAATGGCGTCTGAACCGATGTCCATGCCGTAGATGTCGTAACGATCGTCCTGCAACAGGCGTTCTGACAGATGATTGCCGATGAAACCGTTGACGCCGAGGATCAGCACGCGGGTACGGCGGGCCGGGCGGCGCTTTTCTGTATCGAGCAGTTGCGAGCCTTCCACCAGCCCGAACTCGCGAGCCAGTTGTGCGCCACTGAGGTACAAGCCGTTGTCGCCGCGCTGCCCTGCGTTGATCACCAGCGAGCCCTCACCGCAGGCGATACGCAATGGGTCGTGACTGATGACCGTGCCGGGTGCTTCGCCGTTGTTGCCTGCTTCGGCACTGGCGGCCCAGACAATCAACTTGTTTTCGCCTACCGCGCAAAATGCGCCAGGGTAGGGCTGCGTGACTGCCCGTATCAGGTTGTACAGTTGAATGGCCGGAAGCGACCAGTCGATCAAACCGTCGGCCGGGGTGCGGCGACCGAAACAGCTTGCAAGGGTTTCGTCCTGCGGCGTGCCTGAAAGTTGCCCGAGGGCAAGCAGCGGTAGCGTTTCACTAAGCAGGTCAGCGGCGGCTTCACGCAGTTTGCCGTGGAGCGTCAAGGCCGTATCGGTGGAACTGATCGAGACGCGTTGCTGAGCGACTATTGGCCCTGCATCGGCGCGTTTGACCATCTGATGCAAGGTCACGCCGGTTTCGCTTTCGCCGTTGACCAGCACCCAGTTCGCCGGTGCTCGCCCGCGATAGCGTGGTAACAGCGAGCCATGCAGATTCAATGCGCCTTTTTTCGCGCAGGCCAGTAACGGATCACCGAGAAGTTGGCGGTAATAGAAGGAAAAGATGAAGTCAGGGGCCAGTTTACCGATGCGTTCTACCCACAAAGGATGATTAGGGTCCTCAGGAGCATGTACGGGAATGCCATGTCGCGCGCACAGCTGAGCCACGGAACCGAAGAAGGTTTTTTCCTTGGGGTCGTCGGCGTGAGTGAAAACTGCAGCAATTTCATAACCTGCGCCCAGCAGCGCTTGCAGGCCGACACAGCCAATATCGTGATAGGCGAAAACGACAGCTTTAGGGCTCATGGCGCAACCTTGTTCATATAGGGAGTTACAGAGGAATCGACGCTTTCGCTGACAACTTCGGACGAGCTGCGCACGACTTTTTCAATGAAGAAGCGCGGGCGCGCGCGGACATCGCTGTACATTCGGCCCAGGTATTCACCCAGTAATCCCATACCGATGAACTGCCCTCCGGTGAATACGAACAACACCGCAAACAGCACGAACGTGCCGTCACCGGCCCATGGCGCACCGAAGATCAGACGCAGAATGATCAGTAACGCAGCGAACAGCACACCGAGCAGCGCCATGCTGAAGCCGATAATGCTGAGCAGGCGCAAGGGCGTAGTGGTCATGCAGGTGATCAGGTCAAACATGAGGTTGACCAGGCGCATGGGGCTGTATTTCGAGTCGCCATGTTCACGTTCAGCGTGATCGACCAATACCTCCGTCGTGTGCCGCGCAAAACTGTTAGCCAAAATCGGAATGAAGGTGCTGCGCTCCCGGCAGGCCAGCATTGCATCGACAATCGTGCGCCGGTACGCGCGCAGCATGCAGCCGTAATCACTCATAGCCACGCCGGTGGAACGCTGTACTGCCACGTTGATGATCTTTGATGGCCAACGTCGCCATGCGGAGTCCTGACGATTGCTGCGCACTGTGCCGACAACGTCATATCCCTGCTCTGCAAGCGCCACCAGCCGGGGAATTTCCTCGGGAGGGTTCTGCAGATCAGCGTCGAGGGTGATCACCACATCACCTTTGCATTGCTCGAACCCAGCCATAATCGCTGCGTGCTGACCGTAGTTACGATTCAGAATCACCGCAACGAAGGGGCTGGCGCTGCGCTCGGCGGCCTGCTGAAGAATCTCTGCCGAGTCGTCGCGACTGCCGTCATCCACCAGCACGATTTCGAAGCGGTGATTCAATTGTTTACAGGCCGCTTCAGTACGCCGTAGCAACTCGGGCAAGCTCTGGCGCTCGTTGTAGACAGGGATGACAATCGACACAAACTTGATTGGGTAGGGTCTCAATGGCTGGATTCCACGGTCGATTCAATGGCACTGACAACCCGCTCGACATCATCCAGCGTCATGTCAGGGAACAGGGGGATAGAGCAAAGCCTTGATGAATTCCATTCGGTGTCTGGCAGGCAGACGTCAGGGAAACGTTTGCGGTAATAGCTGTGCAGGTGAGTCGCTATGAAGTGGATGCCGGTGCCGATGTTTTGAGCCTGCAAGGCCTTCATGAACGCGTCGCGATCCAGCCCGCAGCGCTCGGGATCAATGCGCAGAATGAACAAGTGCCAGGCGTGATGCTGGGCGTAGCGGGGCAGGGCGAGGGGCAGGACCGGGTTCGAGGCCAGCCGTTCGAGATAGTGGCTGGCGAGCGCCTGACGCTTTGCATTGATTGCGTCAAGGCGTTGCAACTGGACCAGGGCGATACTCGCATTCAGGTCGGCCAGATTGTATTTGAAGCCTGGCTCCATGACTTCTGCCTGGGGTTTGCGACCCAGCGTCAGCCGGTCGTAGGCGTCGACACCCAGACCATGAAATTTAAGTTGGCGCACCCGATCAGCCAGTTGTGCATTGTCAGTGACGAACATTGCACCTTCGGCACAGGTCATGTTCTTGATCGCGTGAAATGAAAATATCGCGGTGCCCTGGTTGCCAATCGGACGACCCTTGTAAGCGGTTCCGGTCGCATGGGCAGCGTCTTCTATCACCGTAATCCCGTACCGATCTGCCAGCGCATAAAGCGGGTCGAGATCGAATGCGGCGCCAGCGTAATGCACCGGCACGATCGCTTTGGTTCGTGGCGTGATGGCTTGCTCAATGAGCGCGGCGCTGCTCATCAGAGTGCCACGGTCGACGTCGACAAAAACCGGAGTGGCCCCCAGCAGGCAAATCATGTTGGCCGTCGACACCCAGGTCTGCGAAGGCGTAATCACTTCATCGCCAGGTCCGACCCCCAGTGCCAGTAGCGCAACATGCATCGCCCCGGTAGCAGACGACAACGCAACCGAATGTTGCGCGCCAAACCGAGCCGCAAATTGCTCCTCAAGCTTCTGACATTCCGGCCCGGTTGTGATCCACCCGGAACGCAGCACACGAGTCACCGCAGCAACTTCTTCATCGCCTATGGAAGGCCGTGAAAAAGCAAGAAAAGCCTGGCTCATAGATATTTTTCCACTTTACGTTTCATAGCCAATACATAAAAAACGCATAACACGGGTACCCAAACATAGGCGTGCATCAATAACGAGCTGCCAGGACGGGAATACCGGTAGCGGCTGCAAGTGGCGCTATGTGTATGGGCACACTCGCTGCACACCAGAAACGGCCTGCTGACGAAAGCAAGTGTCGCGAAGATAGGGGCTCAAACATCAAAATATTGTCCAGACGCCGTTGGTTTTTTGTAGCGCATTGCAGCGCTTGTCAGCCATAGGGTAGGGTGAGTTATATGGGGATAACAATGTCGTCATGACAATATGTAGAATTATTAATGTGGTGTTCAGCTTTCATTTAGGTAATCGCAGACAGACAGCTTGAGTTCAGCTTGGTCATGCTAATTGTGGACGTTTATAAGTGACGTTACGTATGACAATGCCATTGAAATTTAATGAAGCTTTCATGACCGGAATGCGAATTTATATGGCTGGCTGCAGGCAGCAGCTTGAGTGCCCGGATGCTCAGATCGGGATGATTGGGCCTATGCGGCGGTAGGCTGCCTTACGGCTGTCGGCAGTGCGTCTGACAGTTTGCTCAGATCAGTTAGTGGAGCGAACGGAGGCGTGGAGGATCAGGCATTATCGGGTCACCTATATAACTCAACTAAATGTCTGTTTAGTTGAGTTATATAGGATATGGCTTGTTGCATAAGTATAAATGGGCGAGGGTTGCTGTTCCAAACCTCGGAACTGTCATATTTATCACCTATCAGGTCATCAGGCTACAGGATTGGTTTTGGCCATGCTGTTACATTCCTTTCATACACTTGCGCACATCATCGTCTATAACGTTGCCTGGCTTGATGCAGTCCCTTAGCGGCTTTTCGTCTTGCATGTCTTCAAACTCAGCTTTGGCTCGGTTCCGGCACTGTTTGTTAACAGCCTTGCCCAGCGGCGATGTATCGCCTTTATATGACTCGCATGTCGCTGCATTTGCAGCTTTTTGCATCTGCACGACCATTGGCAGGGTCGCGGGATCTACAGCCCATGCTGGTGAGCTTATGCAGGCAATCAGAGTCGCTATTATCCGTTTCATCATCAGTCCTTGATTTCAGGTTTAGCAGGCGTTGGTACCGTCGGACGGACACTTTACCGCAAAACGTTTTGAATTCGAGTGCTGACTTGGGTACGTGAGCCAGGCGCAATGTCTCGGTCCGTCATTGTGGATCGTCTCAAACAGTCGATCACGATGTGTTGAAATTTACGCTGCACATGGGTCGGACACTGAAGTGTGAGGGGCTTCGATTTACACGTTCTTGAAATACACAGGAGGCAGTTCGCGGGCTTCAAATCTGGTGGCCAAGGCTCACCAAGGATGTACGTGTAGGTACGCATAATGTATATTATGTTAAATTGTATCTATTTGTAACTCCTACCAGCAACCTAAGATCTACGCGCCATGGTCTCCATTTCCAAGCTCTACGCCTCGTCAAAGGTAAAGGCTTCCCCGATGACGACGTGAAGCATTTGAGATCTGCGTCACTTCACTGGTTGCGACACACCTCGGCGACAGCGGATGCCAAAGTGCGCGATCACATTGAGGATCTTTGAAATTTAATAGGACCTCTCTGGCACAGCAATCACGCTTCTGCCGGGCTTGGGCGACTTGGGGCCTCAGGGGAATCGACCGGACCAGTAACCGATGGTCGCGACACTCGGGCCGTTTTGCACCTCGGCTCACGTCCCTCATGCGTTACGGCTGGCCCTGGGCTCAGTGAGTACGGAGACCCTGCGTGAAGCGCTGACCACCCTAAAGCGGGTGGTCGGGGCCTATATCTGATCTCGCTTCACTCAAGTACGAAAACGAGACACGAGGTCGTTCAACTCGACCGCCAGACGCGACAGCTCGTGACTCGCCGCATTGGTCTGCAGGGCGCCAGCCGCAGACTGCGCGGACAGGTCACGAATGGCGACCAGGTTGCTGTCCACTTCACGGGCGACCTGAGCCTGCTCTTCCGCGGCACTGGCGATGACCAGATTGCGTTCGTTGATCTGGCCGATGGCAGCAAATATGTCTTCAAGTACCGCGCCGGAGGCTTGAGTGATTTCCAGGGTCCCTTGCGCACGCAGGGTGCTACCTCGCATCGAGTCGACAGCTTGCTCGGCGGTGGTCTGCACGCTGCCAATCATCTGCTCGATCTCGCGGGTGGACTCCTGGGTGCGATAGGCGAGCGTTCGCACCTCATCGGCGACCACGGCAAAGCCGCGCCCCGCTTCACCGGCACGGGCGGCCTCGATGGCGGCGTTGAGGGCCAGCAGGTTGGTCTGCTCCGATACCGCACGGATCACGTCCAGTACCTTGCCGATGTTGCGTACTTCGCCGGCCAGGTGCTGGATACGCTCTGCGCTGCCCTGGATTTCAGTTGTCATCAACTGAGTACCCGCGATGTTTTCGCGAACCTGTTGACGGCTTTTCTCCGACAGCGTGTTTGAAGCTGTCGCCGCTTGCGAAGTGGAGACGGCATTGCGCGCGACTTCTTCGACGGCGCTGGTCATCTGGTTGACTGCAGTGGCGGCTTGTTCAAGTTGCATGTCTTGTTGCTGCAGGCCACGGTTGCTTTCCTCGGTCACTGCGTTGAGCTCTTCGGCCGCCGAAGCCAGTTGGGTCGCGCAACCGGAAATCAGGATCAAGGTGTTGCGCTGGCTGGCTTGCATGCGCTGAAGCTCAACGAACAAGTCGCCGATCTCGTTGCGGCCCGGGGGCACGACCTCTTGGGTCAGGTCGCCGTTGGCGATGCGTTTGAAGTTCTCACCGGCCTCACGAAGCGGGCGCAGTACACGGCTGGAGATGAACATCCAGCAAATCACCGCCAGCGCCAGAGTGATACACGCCAGTACCAGGGATAGCCGCTTGGCGGTGGCCAGGCGTTCACTGGCGTCCCGGTTAATCTCAGCGGCACGGGCATCCAAGGCGCCGACCAGATTCACCCGGATTTCCTGAAGTTTGGTCATACCCTTGCCAGCGCTGATGTTGACCACGAAATACTGGTCCGCCGAGCGTGCACGGGTGGCGGCGCGCTGGCCGACGATGGCGTTGCCGTACTCGGCGAACGCGGCCTTCAATTCGTCGGCGAGCGCTTGAAGTTTCGAGTCGCGAATATCGGCGTCGATGCATTGAGCTTGGCAATCGCATCGTTCCAGATGCCTTCACTTCGCATCAGCCGGGCTTCCGCATCCTCAAATCGACCACCCACGGTTTCGATGAAGGCCGATGACACATTGGCACTGGTACGGATGGCCAACAGCAGTGAGTTATTGATGCCGTCAATCTGTTGTGAAGTATGTCTGAGCTCGTCGACCTGGTCATAGCTGCGCATTGCCGATGACCAGCTGTTGATGATCGAGAACATCAGCGCGATGACGAATAACACCAACACGCCGATCATGCCTGTGCGGACTTTCAAGTGTGCGAACATGGGAATATCCCGACTCCGAATAGATTTTTGTAATACGCTATCTACGCCAAGGCGTTAAAACTTAAGCGGTTAACAGAGAACCTGTGCGATCACCGCACAGTTTGGAGGACGCTTGCCTTATATTTTTGCGTCCGCTCCTGGCCTCCGGTGTTGATGCGCACGTCCTTGCATATATTTTTCATCAGGCTGCCGGTCGTGTAGCGTCCGTTGGATCCAAGGCAGTGCTCGGGCACAGATTCATTCGCCTCAGCGCTGTCCCCACACTTGGAAGAGAAAGGGCAAATCAAGCTGATCGCCGCGCAAATTCACCCTGCGCCGGGCGACTATGAAAAAAACATCGCCAAACATAGCGAAGTTGGGCCCATCAAGGAGGCGGTGGCCACCTACACAGCGCGAGCTGCGGAGAAGCTGCGAGCTCAAGGCTCAGTGTGCAAGAAGATGCGCTTGAGCGTGCGTACGGGCATGTTCAATCCGGACGAAGCGAAGTATGCCAACGGTGTCGTGATCGAGCTGCCCTACGCTACCAATGACACTCGGCTGATGTCGGTCATGGACTCGATCAACAGTCGATGGGGACGCGGGACGTTACGCACAGCGACAGTGCCGACTACACCGGAATGTGCTAAGCGGCGCGACTTGATGAGTCAGAGTTATACCACGCGGGTTGATGAGCTCTGGATAGCCAAAGCTCATTGATGAGTGTCGCGCGAGCTTGATTTAAGGCACGCGCGAGTTGGGGGAAGACCCCCAACCTGACAAGGCTTTTGAAAGGATTGTTGGTTAAACGCGAAAACGGCGAACCTGCGTATTTAATCCGGCAGCGAGCTGAGACAGTTCCTGACTGGCAATCCGGGTTTGCTCGGAGCCTGTGGCCGTCTGTACTGAAAGATCGCGGATTCTTACAATGTTCCTATCTACCTCGCGTGCGACCTGTGCCTGTTCTTCAGCCGCGCTGGCGATCACCATGTTCAAATCATCGATACCGGAGACTGACTGCGCGATTGTTGCTAAGGCCGAGTTTGCGGACTGAGCCTGAGTTCGCGTAAGACGGGCCTGCTCTGCGCTGGACTCAAGTGCATCGACAGTGCGTGCGGTACCGTCTTGAATGCTACCAATCAACGACTCGATCTCTCGGGTTGACTCGCTCGTACGGTGTGCCAATGCGCGTACCTCATCAGCGACTACGGCAAATCCCCGCCCTGCCTCACCCGCGCGGGCTGCTTCGATCGCGGCGTTGAGTGCAAGCAGATTGGTCTGATCCGCCACCGATCGTATGACGTCCAGTACCTGGCTTATGTTGAGGGTTTTATCGGCCAAGTACTGCGCTTGCTCTCGGGCGTCCAAAACGTTCTCAGTTAGGGTTTCGATGGCCCCTAATGTTGCGCCCAACTGAGTCTGCCCTTCTCGGGCTGTTTCGGCAGCTTTTCTGGACTCTGTGGAAGTTGACGTTGCATTGCTAGCGACTTCCTCTACCGCTTGGCTCATTTCAGTAACAGCGGTCGCGGCCATCTCGATCTCGGTGTTCTGCTGCTGCAGTCCTAGTGCACTCTCATGCATGACTGCGGACATTTCCTCAGCCGATGCTGCCAGCTGAGTTGACGAATGACCCATGTGCGTAAGCGTCTCACGCAGATTGTTTTGCATTACCTGCATCGCCTGGAGGAGCTGAGCCGCTTCGTCGGTACCGCGTACATCGAGTACTTGCGTGAGGTCCCCATCGGCGATGGTTCTGGCGACCTGAACCGCCTGAGTGATTGGCTGCGCCAGGCTTGCGGTGAGCCGCCATGCCAAGAGCAGGGTAAGAGCCACCGCCAGCGTGATCGCAATGCCGGTTACCAGCTGTGACTGCGAGTAAGTCGAATCGGACGCTATTGCAGCGTTTTTGATTGCAGTCTCATTTATCTTTCGCAGTGCTTCCGTGCCCTCGTTCATTTTTGCACCGACAGACGCCATTTCGTCACTGATGACAAGACGAGCCTGATCGATCTGCCCCATGGACATCAGGTTTGTAAGCTTGCCAAGCAAGCTGAGATAGCTCGTGTAATGCTGTTGCAAGGCTTCCAGTTGCCTACGTTCTTCATCACTGCTCACAAGTGGCTCATAGCGTTTGAAGCTGCTGTTCACCAGACCGGATATACCGTCTATCTTGCTCAGGATGGCGGCGCGACTGGCAGCGTCAGGCATTGCGACCATACGCAGTGCCTCTATGCGCGTGCGGGCCAGTTGCAAGGCTAAGTTGTCGGCCTCGACAATACTCGGAATGCTGTTGTTCTCAAGCGCTAGTCCCTGCGCACGAATGTGTGACAATTGATTCAATCCGAACAGGCCAACGCTAAGCGTGAGCACTATCAGGACGCCAAAGCAGGCAAGGCTGCGGTAGGCAATTTTCAGGCTTCGAAGATTCATAGCAGGGCTACATGAGGGATTTATCGGTTATCGACTAGCCCAAGATTCTCAATAGATCCTATATATGAAGCTTTTATGACAGAAAGTAACAGCATGTGTGTAGTGTCGATGAACAGCCGATAGAGACGAGGGGCGCTGCGTATGGCAACGGCTGGTGATGCTGACCAAGTGGCGCCGGTTGCATGACTGGGACAGTCCCACCGAGGCGCCGCCGGTGAAAACCTTGCTGCGTGAAGCCCGCAAATCACAGTCGCGGCAAGGCGTGGCGGTACGTAAGAAAACCGCGGTGGCGCTCGAGCCCCTGCTGCGATGCTCGCGACCTGCGAGGATGGTGCGCGGGATCCGCGACCGCGCCCTCCTCCTCTTGCCTGGAACAGTGGCGGTCAACGACGTTCTGAAGTGATGGGCCTGCAGATCGGTGACGTGCGCCGACTGAATGCCGACACCTGGTTCTCCGCCCTGGGAGTGTGCAGCGGCCGATTGGGCAGCACAGCCTTCAATGTCGAGCCATCGCGAACGTCGTTGGCGTTTGCGCTTGAATCATAATTGGCGCACTCCCGGAACCTAAAGATTTGCTAGGATCGGCCGATGATTCAAAAATGATACGTTTTGCTACATTTCCGTACCAATGGCGTACTGCGGACATCTCATGAGGCATATACGTTGAACATCAACACTCAGCTCTCCAATTTTAGCTACACGCCAACGGTCGTCCCTGCGCCCAGGCCTGACAGTGCCAACGTCACAGATGAATCGCTTGAGTCGTCTTCTGCAGCTACAACTGCAATTCCTGCCGAAGGGGTAAAGGTCTCATTGTCTGAGGCGAGTATTCAGAAATCTGCCGACGACAAGAAGCCACAGGCAAAGTCGAATGCCGATATCGAATCAAGCGGCTTACCAGACCAGACGCAAAAAACCCTCAAGATGATCCGCGAGTTGAAGCGACAAATTGAGGAGAAACAGCAGGAGTTACAGGCGCTTATGGCGGATCAGAATATGGATCCCGAAATCAAAAAATCCAAAGTCGGCGCATTGGTAACGGAGATCGCGACCCTCAGCGCTGGCCTCGCGACCGCCAACAACGCCCTGGTAAAACAGGCACGCGAGAATAAGATATCACCCGACGAGTTGCAGCAGGCCCAACAACTCGCGGCGAAGTGATGTCGCGAAGTCCTCATAAAAAATAACTTACTTTCTCTGCGCGTTAACCAGCGTGTTACCTACTGCATAGACCGTACAAGGCAACCCCTTTTTTGCGAGTGTCATCTTCTCGCAGCGAGTTAGCGCTTTTTTGCCTGCTTGATCCTGACTGCGATGCCCCCCGCTCCAGGCCCAGACACCTGCTCCATTGGTCGCGAAAGCTTTTTCATACACCTGGCTGTTCAGATATTTTTGAAAAGACGCTTTCCCTGATGTGGCCAAGCCCTCGGGCGGGTCCAGATCCGGGACAGGTGCAGAAATGATCTCATCACTCGGCAGCCTGTTCTTATCCAGAAAATCAGCCACCCTGCCCCACCATATTTCTTCAGGCGCCCATTCAAAGAACGTGTGACCATCCTCACCAAATACGGGAGCCTGGAAAAACTCTCCACGTCCTCCATGATCGATGTAGCTTGCAAAAAACTCTTCGCCGAGTGGCAGTGGAAATACTTTATCGTTGGTGGCGTACATCCATAAGGTAGGCAGTCGTGAGAGGCTTCCGTAAGTTTTAATAGCCGCTAGAAGTTGCTCCTTGCCACAAACCTTGCCAGCCCCCTTGGCCCCGCGCCCACCGTCGAAATTTATTATCGCCCGTACGCCCGGTGGATTGGACGCGCCCGCTGCCAGCACCGAGAATCCTCCGGACGATACACCAATCAATACGGCCTCATCCGGTAATGACCAGGGCGCCCCCTGAATGGCTTGCAATGCTGCAATGAGATCATCAGCTGCAATTCTGCCGGCCCTGGCATGATGGGGACTGAGGCATGTTCCATCACGCTTTTCGCTGACACCTGACGATTGTCCATATCCCTGACGCATTACCACTACCGCTGCATAACCATGACGGGCAAATACGGTAGCCGCAGATGAGAAAAGATTGGGGCTTTTGGTGCGATCGCTCGAATCACCGTTAGTGCCATGAGTGATCAGAGCAACTGGCCAGCGCCCCGGCTTCTCTGGCCGCGTGACAAAAGCATCGAGAAGCGCACTTGAACCATCGGGCAAGCGGACGCTGAGCAGCAAAGGCTCTCTGATCAAACCATCAATGTGCGCATTGGCTATTAACGATAACGCTTCCCCTTGTGGCACTTCATTCATCAGGAGGAAAGTTCCGACGCCAGCCGCCAATACCAGTAACAGCACAGCGATCGATGCATTTTTTAACGCCATGCCAGAATCTCCCCGCAGAATGCGCGCCTCACTGGCGCACTATGCCCGCATTGATGCAAAAAAACGCCTCCTTCGCAAAATTGGTTCACAGACCTGCGAACCAATCCTCTTCCAAGCCTGGAACCGATCAGCCGAACCTTTGAGCATTGGCGCGCCAGGCTTGATCGCCTGCAATTGTGAGACGTCCTGCAACTGGAAGTTGATCGAACCAATTTTCATTGGCATCGCTCTTGCACCGGTCCCTTTGCCCTGAATGTCTGCGTGTAGGCAGCTCAGGGCATCTTTTTCTGGTCTGGTGTGAGTACCACGATGCAAAGGTTCGATCCTGACGTCCCCATCGACAACTCTTCGAAACTGGCACTGGATGCCTTGCGGCAGATCGTCGCTCAGCATGCGGCATTTCCCCTGCGGGCGCTGCCTACTGAACGGGGTCTGGCTGTCGATTTCGGGGTTAGCCGACGGGCAATTCGTCGGGCCCTGTCGGTGCTGGAAGCCGAAGGCCAGATCTGGCGGCGGCAAGGTAAAGGAACCTTTGTCGGACCTACACCACCCAGCGCTGCCATGAGTTTCGCCCGGCTTTCTGGCCGGACCAATTTCAGCGAGGTCATGGAAGCGCGTCTGCACCTGGAACCGGCACTTGCCTCACTGGCAGCGGTGCGGGCCAATGGTGAGCAGATGGCGATTTTGCGCCGCCTTGCCGAGCGCACCACTCGCCAGCAGGTCGCCGAGCAGACTGATGCCGAAGGCATCGAGCTGTGGGACAGCGCCCTGCACCGTGCAATTGCCGAAGCTGCGGGTAATCGGCTGATGCTGGATATCTTCGAAATGCTTGATGCGATCCGTCTGGACCCTACCTGGCGAGATTTGCGCCAGCGGGCGCGTAACGCCGACCGCCTCGACACTTACAGCCATGATCACGACGACATCGTCAGCGCTATTGAAAGCCGCGACCCGATCAAGGCCGCCACGGCCATGCGCGGCCATTTACGGGCGCTGCAACAGGCGCTGGATAACGTCATCAATCAAGACCTGGAGGCCAGCTTATGAGCGCCATCGCCCATCTCACAGAAACTGGCGACAGCACGGTGCTCAGTGTCAGAGACCTGACCGTACGCTTCGCCGGTGCGCCCGCCAACGTTGTCGACGGTTTGTCGTTTTCCGTCAAGCGCGGCAAGACCCTGGCCATCGTTGGCGAGTCTGGCTGCGGCAAGAGCGTGACCTCAATGGCGCTGATGGGACTTTTGCCTGCGACTGCCCAGGTCGGCGCACACGACTCTCTGCTGATCGATGAAGCCTTGCTGGGCATGTCCGAAGAACGCCTGCTGGATGTGCGTGGTAACCGCATGGCGATGATTTTTCAGGAACCGATGACTTCCCTCAATCCGGTTTTCACCATCGGTGAGCAGATCGCCGAAAGCGTGATGCGTCATCAGGGCCTTTCAGACAAGGCTGCCCGGCAACGGGCGCTGGAAATGCTGGAAAAAGTCCGCGTACCGGACGCTCGCCAGCGGCTGGACGCCTACCCGCATGAACTCTCGGGTGGCATGCGTCAACGGGCCATGATTGCCATGGCGCTGGCCAATGATCCGGCGCTGATCATTGCGGATGAGCCGACCACAGCACTGGATGTAACCATTCAGGCGCAGATCCTCTCGCTGATCGCCAACTTGCAGGGCGAGACTGGCACAGCGATGATTCTGATCACCCACGACCTGGGCGTTGTGGCCGAAGTCGCCGATGACGTCATGGTGATGTACGCCGGTCGCGTCGTTGAAAGCGGCCCGGTTAAAACCCTGTTCGACGATCCGCAGCACCCATACACCATCGGCCTGATGGGCTCGATGCCATCGATTGGTCCTCGTGAAGGTCGCCTGGCAACGATTAACGGCCGAGTGCCGACGCCGGCAGAAATGCCAAGCGGCTGCCGTTTCGCCGGCCGCTGCCCGTTTGTGATCCAGCAATGCCGAGACGAACGCCCGCCGCTGCTTGAGTTGTCTCCCGGACACTTCGCCGCGTGCATCCGTGCGCCTTTGGAACAGCATGTGGGAGTCAGTGCGTGAACCTTTCCAGACCAGACATCGCCGGGCGCGTCAGCCCCGACAGCAACGCGCAGAAACCCATTCTGGAAGGCATCGGCCTGAGCAAGCACTTTACCGTGCAAAGCGGCCTTTTGCAGCCGAAGAAGCCGCCGGTACAGGCTGTCAATGAGGTCAACCTGTCAGTCCGCAAGGGTGAGACGTTGGCATTGGTAGGCGAGTCCGGCTCGGGTAAATCCACCCTTGGCCGCTTGCTGCTCAACCTGCTGCAACCGACTGCGGGTGACGTGATTTACGAGGGCCGCAACCTGGCCAACCTGACACCGGAAAAGCTGCGTCAGGTACGCCGTGACTTACAGATCATCTTTCAGGACCCGTTCGCCTCGCTGAATCCACGCATGACCGTGGAATCCATCGTTGGCGAACCGATCTGGCTGCACAGCCAGGCCAGCCGCAGCGACCGTCAGGCCAGGGTCGCAGAGTTACTGCGCACAGTAGGTCTTGCCCCGGAACACGGTGGCCGACATCCCCACGAATTCTCCGGGGGGCAGCGCCAGCGCATCGGCATTGCCCGCGCACTGGCTTCCGAACCGCGCTTGATCCTCGGTGACGAGCCGGTTTCGGCGCTGGACGTTTCAGTGCAGGCGCAAGTGGTCAATCTGCTGGAAGACCTCAAGCACCAGTTCGGCCTGACCCTGGTGATTGTCGCCCACGGACTGGCCGTGATCCGCCACATGAACGACCGCGTGGCGGTGATGTACCTGGGTGAAATCGTCGAACTGGCGCCGGTCGACGCGCTGTTCGATAACCCTTTGCACCCTTATACCCAGGCGCTGATGGCCGCTGTGCCGGTCAGCCACCCTGACCTGCGCCAGCCGCGTTCGCTCCTCGGCGGCGATATGCCCAGCCCCAGCCGCCCGCCTTCGGGCTGCCGTTTTCATACCCGATGCCCGCATGCCCGTGCGCTGTGCAAGGAAGCTGTGCCGGTGATGGAAACAGTCGAGGCCGAACGTCAGGTGGCTTGCCACTTCTGGCGTGAAATCGCCAACGCAGGCAGCGCCACGCTGATCCTTCCGACACCCAGCGCTGCCTACACCCAGCGCCTGAATCTGTTCAAGCATCATCAATCCCTTGCAGTGGAGAGCCAGCCATGAGAATCGCACGCGTCGTGACAGGAACATTGTTATTGCTGGCCGCCAACGCTGCCTTTGCCGAATCGACGTTGCGCATCGGCATTCAGGACGATCCCGATGTGCTTGATCCGCATCGTTCGCGTACCTACTCCGGCCGTCTGGTCTACACCGCGCTGTGCGACAAACTGGTGGACGTCAACCCGGACCTGACTTACTCGCCGCAACTGGCCACCGCCTGGAACTGGAGCGAAGACGGTAAAACCCTGACCATGACGTTGCGCGAAGGCGTGACGTACCACGATGGCGAACCTTTTGATGCCGCCTCGGTGAAGTTCAACCTCGACCGCGCCCGCACCCTCCCCGACTCGCTGCGCAAAAGCGAGCTGGCCTCGGTGGACAGCGTCGAGGTGATAGACGCAAAAACCGTCGCCATCAAGCTCAAGCAGGCCGATGCCACGCTGGTTTCACAGCTGTCGGACCGCGCCGGAATGATGCTCGCGCCGAAAGCTGCGCAAGGCGAATTCGCCTCCAACCCGGTCTGCTCCGGCCCTTACAAATTCGTGCAGCGCGTGCAGCAGGATCGAATCGTGCTGGAGCGTTTTGACAAGTACTGGAATAAACAGGCGTATCACTTCGACAAAGTGGTGTTCCTGCCGATTCCGGATACCTCGGTGCGCCTGGCCAACCTGCGCTCCGGCGACCTGGATATCATTGAGCGTGTTGCACCAACCGATGTGAAAACGGTCAAGGGTGACAGCAAGCTGGCGATCTACAACACACCCGGCCTGGGCTACATGCAACTGATGTTCAACATCGGCAACGGGGAAAAAGCCAACTCGCCGATCGGCAAGGACAAGCGCGTACGCAAGGCATTTGAGCTGTCTATCGACCGCGATGCCATTAACCAGGTGGTGTTTGAGGGGCTGTACGCCCCTAGCGCTCAGCCGTTTCCGAAAAACAGCCCGTATTACGACAAGGACCTGCCGATCCCGGCCCGCGATGTCGAGAAAAGCAAGGCGCTGCTGGCGCAGGCCGGTGTGAAACTGCCGTTGGCGGTTGACCTGAAAGTGGCCAACAACCCTATCGCGCAACAGGTCGGGCAGATCATTCAGGCCATGGCTGAAGAAGCGGGCTTCAAGGTCAACCTGATTGCCACTGAATACGCGACGATGCTCAGCGAACAGGCGAGCGGCAATTTCCAGATTGGCATGAGCGCCTGGTCGGGCCGCCCTGATCCGGATGGCGATATCCATCAGTTCGTGACCTGCAAGGGTGGCCAGAACGACGGCAAATACTGCAACGCCAAGCTCGACGAGCTGTTGAACAAGGCGCGCACGGTCAACGACGTTGCACAACGCCAGGCGCTTTACAACGAAGCGCTGCGTTTGTTGGCCGATGAAGTACCGACCGCCTACCTGTATTTCGACCCGCGAATCATTGCCATGCGTAACAACGTGACCGGTTTCGTCCCTAACCCGGACGGTCTGATTCGTCTGGCCAATGTCGCGTTCAAGCCATGACTGACGGGCGCACCTGCGAGGTTCCGGTATGCTGATGTTCATCCTGCGACGCCTGCTCAGCTCGATACCGACGCTGATTCTGGTTTCGCTGTTCGTCTTCACCCTACAGAAGCTGCTGCCGGGTGATCCGGTGCTGGCCATGGCCGGGGAAGAACGCGATCCGGCGGTCATGGAATACCTGCGCGACAAGTACCGGCTCGATGACCCGATCCCGTTGCAGTACCTCAACTGGGTCGGCAACGTATTGACCGGCGACCTGGGCACATCGCTGCGCACCGAGCAACCGGTGACCACGCTGCTGGCGTCGAAACTGCCGGTGACTATCGAGCTGGCCGTGCTGGCCCTGCTGATTGCGCTGTTGATCGGCGTTCCCACCGGGATCATTTCGGCGGTGCGCAAAGGCACCGCCGTGGATTACGGCGCCAACGTGGTGGCGCTGTCGGGTATTTCCATTCCGCACTTCTGGCTGGGCATTCTGCTGATCATGATCTTTGCAGTGAAACTGCAGTGGCTGCCCGCCTCCGGCTTCGTGCCTATGGGCGAGGATTTCGGGCAAAACCTGAAGACCTTGATTCTGCCAGCCTTCGTACTGGGTGCCGGGCTGTCGGGGATTCTCATGCGTCACACCCGCAGCGCCATGCTGGAAGTATTGCGCACTGACTACGTCCGCACCGCTCGGGCCAAAGGACTGTTCCCGCGCACAGTGATTCTCAAGCATGCGTTGCGCAACGCGCTGATGCCCATCGTCACCCTCACGACACTGCTGTTTGGTGAATTGCTTGGCGGCGCGGTGCTGACCGAGCAAGTGTTCAGCATTCCGGGCTTCGGCAAGATGATCGTCGACGCTGTGTTCAACCGCGACTACGCCGTGGTGCAAGGCGTGGTGTTGTGTGTCGCGATTGGCTTTCTGCTGTTGAACCTGCTGGCCGACGTGCTCTATCGCTTGATCAACCCACGCCTGAGGAGTGCCTGATGACCGCTATTGCCAGCCTGCCGCATAGCGCGATCCTGCCGCGCAGTCGCTCGCCTTTTCTGAAGAAGTTCCTCGCCAACAAAGGCGCAGTGATTGGCGCGGCGGTGTTGCTGCTGTTTGTCCTCGCGGCCATTCTGGCCCCCTGGATTGCGCCCCATGATCCGCTAAAGGCCAACTTTCTCGCCGTACGCAAAGCCCCCTCGCTGATCTATTGGCTGGGTACCGACGAACTGGGTCGCGATCTGTTTTCACGCTTGCTGTATGGCGCACGCAGTTCGCTGCTGGCCGGTGGTGTTTCGGTAGCCATCGCCATGCTCATCGGCGTGCCGCTGGGCCTGCTGGCCGGGTACTTTGGTGGCAAGCTGGACATGCTTATTTCACAGGTCATGGAAGCACTGTTGTCCTGTCCGTTTCTGGTGCTGGCCATCGCTTTGGGCGCCTTTCTCGGCCCAAGCCTGACCAACGCGATGATTGCCATCGGCCTGTCCGCCATGCCGATCTTTGCCCGCCTGACCCGCGGCCAGGTGCTGTCGATCAAGCACGAGGATTATCTGGAGGGTGCGCGCGCCATCGGTCTGCCGGATCGCTGGATCATCCTGCGTTACGTGCTGCCCAACGTGATGTCGCCGCTGGTGGTACAGGCAACGCTGACCATCGCCTCGGCAATTCTGGCCGAAGCCAGCCTGTCGTTCCTTGGCCTGGGTCAGCAACCGCCTTCGCCATCGTGGGGCTCGATGCTCAATACAGCGAAGAATTTCATGGAGCAGGCTCCGTGGATGTCGATCGCGCCAGGTGTGGCGATTTACATCACGGTCCTGTGTTTCAACCTGCTGGGTGACGGCCTGCGCGATGCGCTGGACCCCAAGGGCTAAACCTTTCGTCTTCTGCCAAGAGAAACGCTTATGTTCGATGATCTGGATTACAACCAACCGTACGCGTCGGCCCGCTCGCCGGTGATGGGCAACAATATGGTCGCCTGCTCTCAACCATTGGCCGCTCAGGCCGGGCTGGACATGCTGCGCCGTGGCGGCAATGCGGTCGACGCCGCCATCGCAGCGGCCATGGTGCTGACTGTGGTAGAGCCCACCGGCTGCGGCATCGGCAGCGATGCCTTTGCCATCGTCTGGGACGGCAGCAAGCTGCAAGGCTTGAACGCTTCCGGCCGCGCGCCACAGGCCTGGACACCGGAATACTTCGAAGGCCAGAGCCAGATGCCGCAACGCGGCTGGCCTGCGGTCAGCGTGCCGGGGGCAGTGTCGGCCTGGGTGGAGCTTTCGGCACGCTACGGCAAACTGCCCTTCGCGACCCTGGCCGAACCGGCGATCGGCTACGCCCGCGATGGCTATCAGGTCACACCGATTATCGCCGAGCTGTGGAAACGCGGCTCGCACCTGCTCAAGGATCAACCGGGCTTTGCCGAATGCTTCATGCCGGGTGGCAAAGCCCCCTTGGCCGGAGAAAAAATCCAGCTCAAGGACCACGCCCGCACGCTGGAACTGATCGCCCGGACCAAAGGCGAAGCATTCTATCGCGGCGAACTGGCACAGGCGATTATCGCCCATGCCAACGCCAATGGCAGCGTGATGAGTCTCGACGATCTGGCGACGCACACCGTGGACTGGATCGATACGCTGTCGGTGCCATACGCGGGCGCTGTGGTTCACGAGCTCCCACCAAATGGCCAAGGCATTGCTACTCTTGCCGGCCTGACCATGCTTGAAGCGCTGGGCGTCGGCGAGCACCCGGTGGACAGCCTTGAGACGGTTCACCCGGTGCTGGAGGCGATGAAAATGGCCCTCGCCGACCTCGACGAACATGTGGCCGATAGCGAGCACATGCGCGTCCCTTCAGAGGATTTACTGAGTAAGGCCTACCTGATGGAGCGCGCGGGACTGGTCACTGATCAGGCCGCCAATCCCGGGCATGGCTCGCCAAAACCGGGTGGCACGGTGTACCTGTCAGCGGCGGATGAAAGCGGCATGATGATCTCGTTCATCCAGTCCAACTACATGGGCTTCGGCTCGGGCGTCGTTGTACCCGGCACCGGCATCAGCATGCAGAACCGTGGCGCAGGCTTCTCGCTGGACCCGCAGCACGTCAATTACGTTGCGCCGCGCAAACGCCCGTTCCACACCATCATCCCTGGCTTTGTCATGAACTCAGACGGCACACCGCTTATGGCATTCGGGTTGATGGGCGGCCCGATGCAGGCGCAGGGCCACTTGCAGATGATGATGCGCATCCTGCGCTATAAGCAAAACCCGCAAGCCGCTGCCGATGCGCCGCGCTGGAGGATCGAAACCGGCTTGAAAGTCGCGGTGGAGCGTGCGTTTGACCCTGATGTGGTCAGCGCACTGCGTGCAAAGGGTCACGACATCGATGTCGAAGAGCCGAGCGGCGTATTTGCCTTTGGCGGTGCGCAGATTATCCAGCGCACGGCGCATGGCTATGTGGGCGGGACCGATCCAAGGAAGGATGGAATTGTCGCGGCTTATTGACCAAAAGTAGCGGCTCGGCCAGCGCAGCAGGGCATTGACTGTTTCAATCGGCTTCGCTGGCCTCGCCTCGCCACTCAAAAGATCGGACCTTTCCAGCGCACAGGCGTCCAAGCTTGAGATTGCCACTCATCTGACGCCCTACAGCGTTTCAACTCAGGAAAAGCCATGACCTTTTTGATCTTCCTTCTAGCCTGCAGCGCCGCCGCAGCAACCGGCATCATCTTCAAGCCAGGAGCCTGGTACGAATCCCTTCAGAAACCGAGCTTCACCCCGCCAAACTGGGCATTTCCGGTAGCGTGGACCGTGATCTACCTGCTCCTCGCCTGGGCAGGGTATCGCCTGACGCTGCTCCCCGGCAGCCAGATCGTGCTTGCCCTGTGGGCTGCTCAGATTGCACTGAACACGTTGTGGACACCAGTATTTTTTGGTGCGAACCGCATTGTCGCTGCGATGGTGATTCTTGCTTTGCTGTGGATTGTTGTCGCCACAATGATCGTAATGGCCTTGCAGCTGGACATCATTACTGGGCTGATTTTGTTTCCCTATCTGGTGTGGCTCTCGGTGGCAGCGGCGCTGAACTTTTCCATTCTGCGCCACAACAGATAACCGTCCCGGCTTTGCCGTCTACTGGCTCTGCGGCGAAACCGCTACAGCGCGTAAAGGCGGCAATGCTCAAGGTAGCCCTGCTCGTGACTACCGACCAGTTGAACGACGCTCGACCATAGCCAGGAGGGAGCGTCCAGGGTATCGGATCGATTGGTTTGCAGGTCCCTGATCCACGCCGCACGTGTGGCCAGATCCATCTGTCTGGCGTGGGCTTTACCCACAACTTTGGCGAGATACGCTGCGGCCTGCATGGCCTCCTGCTCAGTGAGCTCATCAAGTTCCAACTTCATGTCCTGAGGAAGTAGCTCACGAATGAAGAACGAATGATCCAGCATTCGCACGGCAACCATTCGGCTACCCAGACCGGGCGACAGGTTCCGGGCGCCCTCCACTACCCGTTTGCCATTGTCTCTGGGCATGCGCGCCCTCGCAGTACGTGGGGCCGCCGCGGCGACGGCTTCCTTGACGTCGAGCAGGCAGAACTCTTCATCTTCTTCATCGCCAACACCCATCAGCACCGCGTAGCGAAGCAGCCCCAGAGAGCTGCAGCCTTTTACCCAGTAGGCGGAGTCGAGTAAACGCACTCGGTCATCCTGGGACCTGCCTTTTAGCGATGTCACCAACGCATGAATCTCCGGCGTCTCACAAAGCGCCTTGATTGCATCGCGTTCCGCACGTGACAGCTGCCAGAAATGTTTGCCCAGCGGAATGGTCGGTTGCGTACCTTCGAAACGCTCCTTTGCCAGATGCTTCCATGTGCGTTGTACCGCGCTACGCATCCCCGCTTTCACTTGCGCAGGACGATCCGGCTCTTCATCGTCGTTGCCAATAAAAGCCTCTTCGTAGCCCTGCATCATCTCTTCCAGCATTCTTGCCGTGGTCACTCCGGGTAGATCCGAGCCACGAGCAGCTGTCGCCAACGACAGCCCCAGCCTCACCAGGTCATGGGCCGGATTACCGATGACGGCTTGATCGAGGTCGCGGATATGCATGTCGATGCGGCCGTTCGAATCCCCAGTGGGCCCCAGATTGCCGGCATGGCAGTCTCCGCAGATCCAGACCGGCGGACCGCTGGGCAGACGCCTGCCCGACTGACTGTGAAGCCACTCATAGAACTGCTCGGTATTGCCTCGAACGAACGCGTGCGCAGACCGCGCCATTTTCAGGTTGCGCAGGTTGATGAGGGATTTGAGGCGTGTGTCGGGACGAGGCGTTTTCATCGGAAAACCTTGAAGAGGGTTATTCCATTGACTCGTCATGTGACAGGAATGTTTCAAGATATTTCAAATCTGATCAGTAGCACTGCATTCAGTGCTCAAGTCCTACTCAGACTCCCGCGCTACATTCCAGAACGCATTCAATCCGAATGTTTTGCCATACACCTAAAGACAGCGTTGCCTGTTGATCAGCCAGTTGTCGTGAAAATCTCCTGTTTTTTATGCGGTCCGATGTTGGCGGAGTACTCGGTGGCGACAAGACCTCGGCTGAACGCGACATCTTTGAGCAATTGCCGGTTGGACAGGCTATTGCTGTCGTCTGCCAGGTAGGCTGGCAATGCTACCCATCTAGCGTCTTCGATTTCGGCAGTGTCCAGGATGTTGATACGCTGCGTCAGGGCCGTCATTCGGCAGATGAAGTGAATATTCGATTTGCCAAATTGGTAGGGATGTCTGGTGGTAAACGCCACGATGGATTCGCACTTCGATTCGATCCCGGTTTCCTCCAGCACCTCACGCTCGATCGAATCCTGAATTCGTTCGGCGTTGTCTACATGCCCTCCCGGCAGCTTGAACCCTTGGGTGCCTCGCTCCTTCACGACAAGGAGTTCCCCTGCGTCGTTAATCACGATGGCACCCGCCCCTACAGTATGGGTAGGTATGAACGGGACGAATGCCTGCTCAAATGGGCAGCGCACCAGGGTCAGTTGATCGGTCAGACAGCTATGGAAGGAGAACCCGGCAGCCGTGAAGATCGGAATGCTCTGGGCATTGCTTATAGGCAGCGTGACCCATGCCAGCGCCAGGCGCTCGTTTTCGATGAGGGTAACCAGCGCGTCGACAGCGTCACGCAACGCTTGCGGGTCATTTGGCAGTGAAGCTGGTTCGACAATGATCCCGTTGAATTTGTCCCGTGTGAATTCCAATGTACACCTTTGGATTGCTTTGTCTGCCGGGATTGTAGTGAGGCGGGAGCAGCTTTGCGAATGCTCGTGAAAACGGGCACCGCTACGCAGGGTTTGCCAAGTAGAACCCAGGTAGGAAAACGTGTCGGCGTGCCAGGTATTATCAGGCGTTAGCCCGAGTCACCGAGCCTGCGACGATAGCGGATTACACTATTTTATCGAGGTCTGCGAAACCATTTTTTTAGTGTCTCGTGGCCATCATCGATATAAGTAAAAATAACGGGCACTACCAGCAGGCTTAGTACGGTCGAGGCCGATACCACGCCAATGACGACCACCGCCAATCGACGGTCAGCGCCGCCTTGCGATCCCCCGCCCGATACGACACCCTTTGACGCCTTTGGGCTTGGGTATGCGTCTGCATAGGCCCTTCACCTTCACGTCATCCGTAAAACCGTTGCCGCCAGCGCCGATTACGTTTGCAGGCGCGCCCATTACTTGCGCGCATAAAAAAACCCGCCGAAGCGGGTTGTTTTTTCCATCAATACCATTCCGACATCCTGTCGGTAGCCATCCCGGCAATGGTGATCATCCGTGACCTGTGAAGCGCTTCCTGCGCTTGCAGTTGATGGGTGTAGATTGCTCCTTCGCCGTGGCGCCGTACAGAGTGGATCCACTCCAGCTCGTGTAAGCCTTTCGCCATTCTCCGGATGATCCTGTGCCCTGCCCTCAGTCGCGCTCAAACTCGATCAACACCTTTCCTATATGCTTTGCCGCAGCAAAATAAGCATAGGCTTGGGGTGCATCAGCGAATTTGAACGTCCTGGCAACAACGGTTTCAATCCCATTTGCCTCGATTGCGCGTATGAGGTCGACAAACATCGCGCGGCTACCATTGGCAATGCCCCTGATGGTTACATTTTTCAGGATGAGGGACAGGTAATCGGGAATCGGAGAGTGCTTCCCCGGGGTCACACCAATGACCGCGATACGTCCGTTGACGGCAGCGGCAGCGATTGATTGCCCCAGGGTGTCCTGGCCTCCGGTTTCTAGGATGACGTCCGCACCGGTGTTATTGGTGAGCGCCATGACTTGCGCAGCCCAGTCAGGGTGTGTTCGGTAATTGATGGTAATGTCCGCGCCCAGCTGGCGGGCGATGTCCAGTTTTTCGTCACTTGACGAGGTAATTGCCACGCGCGCGCCGTGGAGCCTCGCAAGCTTCAAAGCGGCCAGCGCCACCCCGCCGGTTCCGAGACAAAGGACCAGCTCGCCCGGTTTGACTTTGCACACCTCCATCAGCGCGTTCCAGGCTGTCAGGCCCGCAGATGCGAGCGCGGCAACATCTTTGTCCGCCAGCCAGCCGTCGTGGGTTACGCCGACGTCATGGGCAAACACATCGATTCTGAATGGGCCTTCCAGCCAGTCCGGGAAGTGACCGCAGATAACCCGGTCACCCACTTTGACCTGGCTGACGCCCTCGCCTACAGCGATGACCTCGCCCACACCTTCGGAAACCGGAACGCGCTCCGGCTCCTGTCGGGCACCGTAAACGCCATGAAGGATCTGAACATCACGACTGATGAGACTCACCAGACGAGGCGCCACAATGGCTTGCCCCGGTCCGTCTGGCTCGATCAACTGTCATCGCCCCTGGACGAACGATGTCCGCAAGCCCTTAGCCCTGAAACGCTCTGTGTTGTCCGCAGCGCAGACGGCTGCTATTTCAAACGCCAAATCCCCTCCACCCGATGCGCCAGACCGCGCTCGCCGAGCGACTCGATGTACTTCTTCATGCCTTTCTCACCGCGCTTTTGCAGCAACCGGGTGGTGCGTGGCAACAGGTTGGGGAACAGCATAGCCAGACTGGATGCCAAGGATTCGCTCGGTTTCGGTGTCCGTTCCAGGCACGGTTTGTCGAGCATGAGTAACACCTGACGTGCGACGTCGTCCGGCGATTGTGGCGGTGCAATGAACTGTAAAGCGTTGCCGCCTTCGATCGCTTCCTTGCGCAGCATTTGGGTGTCTGTCGCGGTTGGCAGGATGGAGCCGACCTTGATGCCCTTCTCGGCCAGATCCATACCGATCGAGAGCATTGCGCCGCGCAGGCCGAACTTGCTGGCGCAGTAGATCGGTGATTCGGGCGTGGGAAATACGCCCCCCAATGAAACAGTGGATATGATCCGGGCGTCGTTCGAGCGCTTGAGCAATGGAATGGCCAGACGAGTCAGGATCAGCGGTGCGACGAGATTGATGTTGAGCTCTCGACTGATGCTTTCCACCGAGCGTGTATCAAACGCTTCGACTACTGCAATGGCTGCATTGTTGATCAACACGTCAAGTCGGCCAAACTCTGACTCTATGTAGGTCATCAAGCCTGCCAGGCTTTCCTGGTCGGTCAGATCAACTACATAGGGAAAAGCATCTTCGCCGAGGCTTTCCGCCAACACGCGCAGCTGCTTTTCGTCGATGTCTGCCAGTATCAGTTGCATGCCCCTGCGGATCAGCTGGGCGCAGATCGCCTGGCCAATGCCGCCGGCCGCGCCGGTAATCAGGACCACCGTTTTCATAAGCACGTCTCCTGAATGGCGACCTTCTGTTGCAGTGGCGCAGGAATATAGCCAGTGCCTTTACGCAGGCTTTTGTAATAACCCTCTTCGACCGCAGGCCAGCCTTGGCTGTGAAACAGCTTGCGCAGGTATTTCTTGAGCGCATGCGCCTCCAGGTACACCTCGTGGCGTTGGGATTTGACGAACTTGATTCCCCCGGAAAGATCCGGGTCGTCCGTAGCAATCAACTGATCGAAATGACTGGCCTGGGTTTTCTGATGCAATTGGTCACGCAAGTAACAAGCGACAGCATGCGCCTCGCTATCAAACAGCTTATAGGCGCTCGAGTTCGTCTCGACGTACCCGATGCCGAACAAGTTGTGATGCTCACGGCTGAAAATAGACAGGTACAACCGGGGCCGACCGCCCTGCCACTCGAAATACTTCGCGGCATAGGGGCAGCTCCATTTATACCCGGTGGCATACAGCACCAGATCGAGTGGCTCACGCGTGCCGTCTTTGAACACCACGTGCTGACCCTCGTAGTGGGACACGTCCGGCTTTACCTGAATATCGCCGCGCTGCAGGTAGTGCAGCAACTGGGTATTGAGCAACGGGTGGCTCTCAAAGAGCTTGTGGTCCGGCCTGGGCAAGCCAAAGCGCCGGGTATCACCATTTATGACCCGTAAAATGGTCTGGAAAACCGGGCGCGCCAGCCACATCGGCAGTTGCGGTCCCTTTTCACCGAACTCATCAACCGGCATCCCGAACAGGTGCTTGGGAATGAGGTGGTAGCCGCGACGCATGCTGATAAAGGCTTTATCTGCATATTTGGCCGCATCGCAGGCAATATCGGCGCCGGAGTTACCCGCACCGATGACCATCACCCGCTTGCCCTTGAATTCGTCGGCGTTCTTGTACGTTACCGAGTGCCGAACGGTGCCCTCAAACTGACCTTTCACTTCAGGCATGTTAGGGTCCCAGTTACAGCCGGTGGCACACACTACCGCGCGATAGCGGCGTCGTTCACCGCTGGCCAGCGTGACTAGCCAGCGTCCATCCTGTTCTTTTTCAACGTCTTTGACTGCGGTGTTGAAACGGATCCTGTCGTACAGATCGAACGCCATCGCAAAAGAGCGAACGTACTCGAAAATCTGTCGATTGCTCGGGTAATCGGGAAAGTGCGCGGGCATGGGATAGTCGATAAACCCTGACTGATCGCGAGAGGAGATAAAGTGCGCCGATTGGTACATCGGGGTTCCGGGGTTATTGATATCCCATACGCCTCCCACTTCGCCGTGTCGCTCGAACTGCTCGTAATCGAGGCCCTGACGCTTGAGCGCCCTCGCCATACACAGCCCGCCAGGGCCGCTTCCGATAATGCACACCGCGTCGGCGCAATCGTGGATCTTGTTGTTCTCGTGGCTCACTTTGTATTCCTCGGGTTCAACAGCGAGAACCCTAAGTTAGCCAAGGAGGCGCGGAGCATGCAGGGGGCCAATGGACGTAAAAGGGGGTGGTAACGGACTTGTTCGGCTGGCGGGTCGGATCAATGATTAATTTAACGATTCGAGGGGTGTTTCGGCTGTTTTTTCAGGCATGCTGTGATTCGATAAAACAATAAAACCTGTCTGTAAAAGGTCCGGATCAACATGAAGCTCATTGCTGACCCACTGTTCTCTGAAGCCTCGGCTCCGCCGCAGGTATCGCGCATGCTCCTGCAGTACGCGACCGAACGTGGCGTCGATGCCGAGTGGCTATGCCGTGGCCTGGGTTTTGCCCCTGATGACCTGAAAAAGCCCGGCTATCTTCTGTCGCATCGGCAAAGCAACCTGCTGGTACGCCGAACAATCACGGTGCTGGGTGATGACGGCTTGGGTCTGTCGGTCGGCGAGCGCCAGACAGCAGTGTCATGGGGCATTGTCGGGCTGGGTATGCAGGCCAGTCCCACGCTGGGTGAGGCGCTGGACCTGGCCATCCGTTACCAGAAGCATGCCGGTGCCCTGCTCCGCCATCGAATGGAGCTTCATGAAGGTCGCTGCCTGACCTACATGGTGCCGCAGTTCTTTGACCCTGACGTGATCAGTTTTTATCTGGAAGAGGCATTCGCCAGCGCGATGGCCATTGCGCGGCATCTGACTGGGCATCATGACATGCTCCCCAGCCGCATCGAGCTTGAATATCCAGAGCCTGCGCACCGGCAACGATACAGCGAAATATTCCGCTGCCCGGTGGTGTTTGCCGGTGCTCACAATCTGATCGAATTCGATGCCCGGTGGCTGGACATTCCATTGTTGACGCGCGATGACTTCGTGGCTGCAGAAGTGGCAGAGTTGCTGGACAGTGCAAACTGGGAAGATAAAGGCACGTCAGATCTTGTCGAAACCGTTCAACGGGAAATACGCAAGCGTCTCTGCGCTCCGCCGTCACTCAATGACCTTGCGCAACAGCTCAATATCGGCGAACGCACCTTAAGGCGTCGTCTTGACGAGGCGGGACAGTCCTATCAGGGCGTCATCGACTCGCTACGCAGGGCCCGAGCATTGTCACTCCTGAGTCACCGTGAAACGAAATTGATCGACGTGGCGACTGAAACCGGCTTCAGCGATATTCGTGATTTCCGTCGGGCGTTCAAACGCTGGACCGGGGTAACACCCCGCGAAGCCAGATACGAAATTCAACAATTTCGAAAAGACATCCAGGGCCTGTCAACCTCCTGAGTTTTTGCGTACTCGCAAGAACATACGTGATCATCAAACGTCCGCTGCCGCCCCCTTTTGTGTCCGCTCAACCCCTGATCGTTCTGTGACCGGTTGTTTATCGTAGCTCTCTGCTCTCCATAAATAATCAAACAAGAGATGGGCCGTGATGACAGAACGAGTGCTTGTTACCGGGGGTGGCGGTTTTGTGGCCTGCCACTTGATTCAGCAACTGCTTGCCAGCGGCAATGTCGTCAATACCACCGTGCGCAACCTCACCAACAGGGCAAAAGTGCTTCCTCTGCTGACGTTGCAAAAGCAACATCCAGGCAAACTTTACCTGTTCGAAGCAGATCTTCTTGTAGACGGCGCGTTTGATGCGTCCATGCACGACTGCACGGTCGTCCATCATGTGGCGTCGCCCTTTCTGCTGCCTGAAAAAATAAAGGACGGCCGCCGGGAAATGCTTGAGCCTGCACTGCTGGGCACCCGGAACGTTCTGAGCAGTGTCGATAAAACGCCCAGCGTCCTTCGTGTCGTCCCGACCTCCACCGTCGGGGCAATCTTTGGCGATTACATTGACGTTTTGCACATGAAGAACAAGACCCTTACCGAAGACTATTTCAATACCAGCAGCACGCTTGAAACCAACCCCTATCACTACGCCAAGGTCGAGGCCGAAAAAGAAGCATGGCGGATCTGCGAGAAGCAGACTCGCTGGAGCCTGGTCACTATCAATCCGGGCATGATCCTCGGCCCTTCTCTTACGCCGGCCTCGGACTCCGGAAGCCTGTTTCTTCTGGATGAGATGTTCCGCGGTTACTTCTTCTATGGCATGCCCGACCTGAGTCTGACTACCGTGGACGTCAGGGATGTAGCGGCAGCTCATATCATCGCAGCGAACAAGGTTGACGCTCAGGGGCGCTATATCCTTGCTGAACAACATATGATTTCTTTCGTGGAGATAGCTGGCATTGTGCGCCGTTTGCATCGACGCCCCTGGTTATTGCCGCGTTACCGCATTCCCGACGCTATTGTCAGGTTGATTGGTCCCTTCTTCGGGCTCACTCAGGATTATCTGAGCAAGCACCTCGGCATTCGCTTCGTGGTGGATAACCAGCGCAGCCTGAATGATCTGGGCATCAAATATCGATCCATCACGGAAACGCTGACAGATCATTACCGTTGCTGGGATATGCAGCGTCAGCTCAACAGCCAGGCGAATGAGAAGCTTCGGTCGTGACATTCAAGTTGCTTCATTTCCCGTAACGGAATGGAACGTGCATAGACCTCGCCTATCAGGTTTCACCCGAGGTCTCCCCATGCGCCATCTCGATACCGATTGCCTTGCTGCTTTTGTTGCTGTCATCGATTGCGGCGGGTTCACCACTGCCGGTGAGCGTATCGGCAAGACCCAGGCAGCTGTCAGCTTGATGCTGGGCCGGCTGGAATCCCGGGTCGGGCGCAAGCTGTTGGAGCGGTCTCGCCGTGGCGTTACGCTGACGGAGCATGGTGAACGGCTGATCGGCTACGCCAGGCGTATCCAGATGCTCGAAGACGAGGCGCTTGCCGCGCTCGATTGCGGGCAGGAAGCCACTCGCGTTCGTATAGGCATGCCGGATGACTATCTTGAGTCGCTGGGCTGCGAGCTCATGCAGGCATTCACCCTGCGCCATCCGCATCTGCAGGTAGAAATCATCTGTGATTTTTCTTCTCGCCTCGAGTCCATGATTACCGAAGGTAGCATCGACCTGGCGATCATCACCCGCTCCGGCACCAAGGTGCAGGGTGAGTTACTTAGGTGCGAACCGATGTTGTGGTGCGCAGCGCCGGGGCATTTTCCCGAGCAACAGAAAGTTTTACCGTTGTCGTTATTTACCGAAAGCTGCCGGGCGCGTCCGCAGATCATTGAGGCGCTGGATCTATTGGGCACGCCTTGGCGGGTGGTCAGTTCTTCATCTCATCTGCCGGGCGTCATGCATTCGGTTCGACTGGGCACCTCGGTGACGGTATTGCCCGCTTCAGTTGTTCCATCTGGCTGGCGCATCCTGAAATCCGAGCAGTTGCCCCGGCTGCCAAGCATCGAACTGGAGCTGCTGGTGCCTGAACATGCCCTGTTGAATACCCGCCGCCTGGCGCATTTCGTCCGTGATTGCTTTCAGGCCAAAAGCCGTTCTGAAAGCGAGTCTCAAAGCGAAGCGATGGCAGCCTTGTAACCTTCAAGCACCGCTTGCAGCGCTTTTTCCTGATGCGCAAAGGTCAGATAGGTTCGGCCAAAGGCAAACGGCATGCTCATGACCCGTTCACGGCGTAGCGCTTTGTGCAGCGCGAGTGTCCACGCGCTGTCAGCCACATGCGCCGCATCGGCGTAGGTTCTGGGTGGCGTCGCCGAGGGCCATAACGTGAACACTGACCCGTAACCCGTACTGCTCACGGCCATGCCTTTGCTGGCAAAGGCTGCGACCAGTTGGGCGCGCAGCTGGTCACCGCGTGTCAGCAGTGCGGCATAGTTGGCGGTCGCCAGTTGCTTGAGGGTCGCCAGTACTGCAGCGCACGCTGGCGGCGCTCCACTGTAGGTGCCGGCGCGTACGATTTTTCCCTGCTCGAAAAGACGCATGTATTCGGGTTTGCCAACCAGAGCGGCGACCGGAATACCACTGCCGATCGCCTTGCCGACCGTGGCAAGATCAGGCTCGGCACCCAGCATCGTGCCGGTCAGCCCTGGACACAGGCGCAACCCCATCAACACTTCATCCAGGATAACCAGTGCGCCATTGCGGTGAGCCAGATCGCTGAGGTGCTTTAAATAGCCCGGCGCAGGCTCGATGCAGCCTGCGTTGGCCAACACGGGTTCCACCACCAGGGCTGCGATGTCGCTGTAATCGCGAAACAGTTGTTCGGCATCCTCAAAATCGTTGTAGCGCAACAGCAGCATGCCATCACGTTCAGGCCGGGTTGTGCCGCTCATCAAGGCCGAGGCCTGCCCCGCATTGCCAAAGGCTACCGAGTCGTACCAGCCGTCATAGCCGGCAGCGAACTTTACAATGCGCTGGCGACCCGTTGCCACGCGCGCGGTGCGGCAGGCCAGGTGCACGGCTTCGCTGCCGGTGTTGAGGAAGATCACCTGGCTGAGATCGCCGGTGAATGTCGCCAATGCGGCAGCAGCGGCCTCCTCGTCCCCGTGGGCAAAGGAAGGCATCGGGCCGTTGAGCATTGCTGCACTGGCCGCTGCCATGACCTCCATCTGAGCATGGCCCAGCATGGTTGCACCAAAACCCATTGCGGTATCCACGTAGCGCACACCCTTGCTGTCCCACAGCCATGGCCCATTGGAGCGTGCGACATTGAAAGCCTGGCCGTCGATTTCGGGCAAAGCGCGGCCGCCGCTGGAAATTCCACCGATCAAATGTTTCATCTTTATTCTCAGGAAATGGGAGGTATCAATAGCCCATGACGCGGGGCAACCATTGGGTCAGATTCGGGAAAAACACGAGCAAGGCGATGGCAAACGCGGTGGCGATCCAGAACGGTATCAATCGTCGTGATACGGCACCGATATCAATACGTCCTACGTTGCACACCACAAAGATGTTGGTGCCGATAGGCGGAGTGAAAAGTCCCCAACCCAGAGTCATGGTGAAGATAAGGCCGATCTGATAGGGCTCGAAGCCCGCAGCCTTGGCCACGGGGACCAGAATCGGCGCCAGAATGATCATTGCCGGGCCAAGGTCCAGCCAGAAACCGACCACTTTGAGTACCAGAATCACCAGCAATATGGTGACCAGCGGGCCGGTATGCAGGCCGACAATCCAGGTGGCCACTGTATGGGGCACCAGTTCGAAGGTCAGGATCCAGCCAAACGGCATGGCCACAGCCATGATGATCATTACCGAGCCGGTGGTGGTCACCGCTTCGGTCACGGCCGGGAATAGATCGCGCCAGCCCAGTTGTCGATAGACAATGGTGCCGACGAACAGCGCATAGAGTACTGACAGCGACGCCGCTTCAGTGGCCGTGGCAAAGCCGGTAACTATCGACCCGAGCACCATGAACGGCATCAGCAACGCAGGCAGCGCGCCACCGGTGTCCCGTAGGAACAGGCCCCAGTCCATCTTGCCTTCAGCTTTTGGAAAGCCCTCGCGAACCCCGACTATGTAAGCGGTCATCATGAAGACTGCGGCGAGCATCAGGCCAGGGATAACGCCGGCCATGAACAGACCACCGATAGACGTGTTGGTCAACACGCCGAACATGATCAGGATGACGCTCGGCGGTACGATAATGCCCAGCGTTCCAGAGGCTGCTGTAACAGCAGCGGCGAAGGCACGTGGGTAGCCACGCGCCTCCATCACCGGAATCATGACCTTGGCAACGGTGCCAGTATCGGCGGTGGCTGATCCGGTCAGACCGCCATAGACGAACGCAGTGGCGACATTCACCAGCCCCAGTCCGCCGCGCAAACGCCCGAAGCAGTGCTCTGCAACACGCATGATGCGCAGCGTCAGACCGCCACGGTTCATCAGCTCTCCGGCCAGCAGAAACAACGGTATCGAGGCCAGGGTCGACGAGTCGGCACCGCGCAGCGTTTGCTGGGCAATCCAGGCCAGCGGCATGTGCAGATCACCCCACAGCAGGGCCGCGATACTGCCACCGGCCATCGCCCAGACAACTGGCAGGCCAGCCATCAGCAAACAGAAAAACGCCAGAAAAAGGATCAGCACGGTCATGGGCGTACTCCGTTGCGAATCAGGCGTGTCAGACGAACCACAGCCAGTAGCGCAAGCATCGCGGCGGCGCTGATCAACGCCAGTGAACTCAGCCCGGCGGGCCAGCGCAGCACTGGGGTTGGCATCCAGCCGGTGCGTGAAATGAACGCAACACCGCTGCTCAGCAGCCAGGCGCTGATACCCAGCAGGGCCACACTGGCAAAGGCATCCAGGGCCTTTTGCAAAGACCTTGGCAGCATGCCCACCAGGCCCTGGAATCGCACGTTTTCGTGCCTGACTTCAGCGATCACGGCGCCAATAAATGTCACCCAGATAAACCCGATCGTGGCGATCTCGAACGACCATTCGAAGCCATGCAGATTCAGGTAACGCGAGAAAACGCCTGCCAGAATGGACAGAAAGGTCACGGCGAACATCAGCGAGCCGAATACAGCAAGGCAGCGTTCAGCCAGGCTGCTGGGTGGTTGGTCAGGATGCGGGCTGATAGACATGGCGTCACTCGCCTTGCGCGTCGTGTCGCAGCTGGCTGACGAAGTCTTCGCCCCAGACCTTGCCGAACTGGGCATACACCGGGTTGCTCAGCTCGCGGAATGGACGCGGGTTGACGTCATTGAACTTCACGCCCTTGCCCTGCATTTCCTGCTGAATCTTGCTGTACACCGCTTCCAGCTGCGAGCGATACCAGGCTGTGGTGTCTACCACCGCCTTATCGAGAGCTGCCCGTTCAGTTGTGCTCAGGCTTTCGTACTTGTCCTTGTTGATGAACCAGAAGTTAGCCGACCACACGTAGTTCGAGAGCGAGACATATTTGGCGACCTCGTACCATTTCTGGTCGTAAAAATCGCGCAGCTCGGGCTCCACACCGTCGACTACACCCGATTGCAGCGAGGTATACACCTCGCCGAACGGAATCGACTGTCCCAGCCCGCCCAGTTGCTTGATGGTTGCCAGGATCACGGGGTTGGGCGGCGTACGTATTTTTAGGCCGCTTAGGTCCGCGGGCTGAAGTATCGGGTGTTTGCTGTTGGCGAACTGACGAAAGCCAGAGTCCAGCGCCGAGAGCATGACGAAGCCATGATCCTGGCCCATGCTGAGGAATTTCTTGCCAGCTTCGCTATCGAGGTAGGCATGTACGGCGACCGAATCTTCGAACAGAAATGGCAGCGACAGCGCATTCAGGCGCGGATCGATGCCGTCGGTCGAGCCGCCCAGGCCAATGTCGATGGCTCCTGCGCCGACCGAATCGACAATAGGCGCTTCATCACCCAGTTGGCCGTCCGGGTAGAGCTGCACTTTCAACTCACCGTTGGTTTGCGCACTGACCTGGGCGGCGAATCGCGTCATCGCCTGATTGATAAGGCTGCTGGAGCTGGAGGCGTGGGCTAAACGTAACGTCTGGTCCGCCATCGCGGCGTTTGCGCCGATCAGCAAAGCCAACCCGGTCAGGGCTCCGAAAACAGCGTTTAAACGAGATGAGAATTTGAGCATGGCGGCGAACTCTACGTTGAATAGCGTTGCAGCCATTAACCATGAGTGCCGACCTTAGCGTCAATTAAGAGATGGCTTTTTGCGATTAGGATGCTTAATGCATCCATACGTTTATTTATGGATGCCATTTCCTGCCATTCCGGCATTCTCAGTCAACGCTCCAGGTACTTAAAACCCGCTCCATGAAGGGAGGATCGCGAGCAAGGCCGGGCCCGCAGCCGAAAGAGGCACCAACCACGTTTCCAGTATCGGGTGTTGCTTCATCCGCTTATGAATCAAGTGAGTATTCGGAGCCCACCGGTCGACGCCTCGAGAGGCGAGCCGTTACTATCGGCGGATGACTAAAGGAGCGCTTTGATGTTTCACGTTATGTTCAGCCTGCCCTGCCTGTACGTTATCGCCAGGTTCTTATGGCCAATGCCGTGGGCGCTATCAACCAGAATTGCCGTTGCTCTGCTGCTTGTTCTAGCCTCGCAATATCATCTGTATTGCCGGTTTTCCTCCGGGAGCGTGTTTTCGCCAGAATTTCCACGCTCCGTCGTGATGCTGTTCAATTGGGCGTTTGGCGCGATCCTGTTGCTTGCGGTGTTGCAAATCATCGTCGATATCGCAACGTTGCTGACGATGCTGCTGCGCCGGAAAACACTGACCATTCCGGCAAATCTGCGCTACGTCATCGGTGTGGCAGCCTTGGTACTGGCGGCAATCGGCGTCCAGCAGGCCGTGCGCGTGCCGCCTGTGAAAGACATCCAGATCGCGATCAAAAACCTGCCTGTGCAATTCGAGGGCTACAAAGTATTGCAACTGACCGACATGCACATCAGTCGCCTGTTTGACGCACCGTGGACGCAGGCGGTGGTGCAGCAGTCGAATGCGCTGGGAGTGAATCTGATCGTCATCACCGGCGACCTGATCGATGGCTCACTCAACAACCGAAAGCAGGATGTTGAAGCGTTGCGCGATTTACGGGCGCCTGACGGCGTGTATGTCATACCCGGGAATCATGAATACTTTTTCGATAACCAGACGTGGATGCAGCACTTTGTCTCGCTGGGGATGGTGCCACTCGCCAACAGCCACACTCTGATCGAGCGCGACGGCGCACGGATCGCTCTGGCTGGCGTCACCGATGTGACCGCACCAAAAACCGGCTTCCCCGCGCCAGACGTTGAAAAAGCCATAGCAGGCATCGCAAAAGACACACCGATCATCCTGCTCGACCATCAACCGAGAAACGCGCGAGAAACCGCGGCTAAAGGGGTAACTTTACAACTTTCCGGCCATACCCATGGCGGAATGATCTTCGGTCTTCACCGCCTGCTGGCCCTGGCCAACGGAGGATTTATGTCGGGGCTTTATGATGTCGGCGGGATGCAGCTGTACGTCAACAACGGCACCGCACTCTGGCCCGGATTTGCCATTCGTCTTGGCCAGCCTTCGGAGTTGACCCGGATTACGCTTCGGCGGGCACCGTAGCTTGCCATTAGTGGCGCGCCACATCCTGTGCGCCCGACGTTCGTGCTACCCGGCACTGGCGCGCGCCCTTATCGGCACTTCGGGCTCGGCCATTGCCAGCAGCGCTGTCACCTGGGCCAAAGGCAAGGGCCGTCCGAACAAGTAACCCTGAGCGAAATCGCACTCGTGGGAGGCTAACCAGTCTGCAAGTTCCTCGTGCTCCACTCCCTCGGCGGTGATTTTCATGCGCAGGCTTTTTCCCAGAGCGAGGATGGCTTTGACCATCTCATTTTGGTTGTCCAGTGAGGTGTCAAAGAAAGACCGGTCGATCTTGATTTTGTCGATGGCCAGTTTGGTCAGGTGGTAAAGACCCGAATAGCCCGTACCGAAATCGTCCAGCGCTACGCTCACACCCATAGCGCGCAAACGCTCCAGGTTCAGGCGTGCACTGTCGATATTGGCCACAAGGGCATTTTCCGTCACTTCCACTTCCAGCCGACTCAGTGGAAATTGACCTTCACTGGCCACGTGGGCCAACCAGTCGGGAAAATCGACACTTTCGATCATCAATGAAGTGACGTTTATGGACAGCGTAAAGTCGCTGGGCCAGTCACGCGCCTGATCGAAGGCCTGAAGCAGGAGACTTTCAGTGAGTTGCTTGATTAGCCCCAACTGTTCTGCCACGGGTATGAAGTCAAGCGGCATGATAGTTCCACGCTCGGGGTGCAGCCATCGCGCCAATAGTTCGAAGCCCGCGAGGCGTTGCTCCGGAAGATTGACAATAGGCTGATAGAACGGCTGGATTTGGCTGTGCTCAATAGCCTGCCTCAATTCCTGCGCGAACAGCTCCTGCTGGCGTTGTTCGCGCTCGAAACTGACTTCATAGAAGTTAAACGTGGCGCGGCCGCCGTTCTTGCCTCTGTACATGGCGCTGTCGGCATGCTGTAGCAGGATGTCGGCATCCGAACCGTCCAAAGGCGAAATTGCAATGCCCAGGGTCGCACTCAGCGCTAAACGCGGCAAATCCGCGCTGGACGCTGCGATTTTAGCCAACACACTTTCAGCCAGCGTTGCCAGTTCAACCTGAGTGAAGTCACCACTGACCGCCAGACCGAACTCGTCCCCGCCCAGTCGAGCCACTGAAGCCTGCCAGCCGGCAGTCGCCTCTCGCAGACTTTCCGCAACGGCGCAAATCGCCGCGTCTCCCACCGCATGGCCGTGGGAGTCGTTGATCAGCTTGAATTTATCCAGATCTATCAGGAAAACGGCGGTTTGCGAAGATGGCTGCTCCAGGCGCGTAACCAGCTGCTCGTGAAACACGCGCCGATTGAGCAGGCCAGACAAGGGATCGTGGCGGGCCAGAGAGTCGCTGAGCGCCTGCGACTTCAGCAAGTCGTTGTAGCTGTCTTGCAAGCGTTGCATCAGGCGCTTCAAAAGAATGAACGGTACGACCATCGACAGCAATGCAAACCCGGTCGACGTTAATACAAAACGCCAGCGCTCGGCATCTTCGAAGTCTTGATCATACGGTAAGTTCATGGCGTACATGGCGAAGGACTCAAGCTTGAATTCCCACGCGATGGCCACCAAAAAAATAGAAAACAGATAAAACCACAACAGGGTGTAAAGGTATTTACGAACCATGTGCGGACTGCGAATGAATGACATGAACGCTACGCTCAAATGACGACAGGTGTACGACTGCAGGCAGTTCAGCGGTCGCCAGACTTCACACTAGTCGGCATTCGCTACGCCCTATTGACCCTTGCCAGGATGATGACCGGGAACACTACCGGGCTCGGTAGTGTTCCGCCGTTTGCAACTAACTCGAGCGCTGATCGACAAACCGACTGACGGCTCGAACTACTGTGTTGGCGCCTTGCTGGATTTCCTGGATGACACGATCTGCATCGTTAGCCAGCACCAGCGCCTCGGAAGCCTGCTCGGTACTGCGCACAATCACGCCCACGGCATCTGAAGCAAGGCTCTGATTGGTCTTCACGACGTTTACGATTTCTTCTGCCGCTTTGGTCGTGCGGGAGGCCAACTGACGTACCTCATCGGCCACCACCGCGAACCCCCTGCCCTGTTCGCCCGCCCTCGCGGCTTCAATAGCTGCGTTCAGTGCGAGCAAATTGGTCTGCTCGGCGATTCCACTGATGGTTTTTATGATCGTTCCAATGACCTGACTTTGAGAGTCCAGTGCCTCGATGCCCCGCGTGGCCTCTTCCATCGAAATCGTCAGCTGGCCCAGCATCTGCAAGGTGTCCTTGATGACTTTTCGGCCTTGCTGGGCACTGCCGTCGGTATCGATAGATGTTTGATAGGCCATCTCCGACGCTTCAGCGACAGCTTTCTCACGTTCAACCTGTTCAGTAATGACCGTTGCAAACTTGGCGATCTTATAGAGCTTGCCATTGGCGTCGGTAATCGGGTTATAGGACGCTTCCAGCCATACATCACGACCGGACTTGTCGACGCGCCGGAAACGGTCAACGATAAATTCACCCTGGCGCAACCTTTCCCAAAACAACGTGTAGGCGTCCGAGGCGGACTCTTCAGGCAAACAAAAAATCTTGTGATGTTTTCCCTTGATCTGATGGAACTCGTAGCCCATTGCTTTCAGAAAGTTGTCATTGGCTGCGATGACTACTCCATCAAGGGTGAAGTCGATAACGGCGGTTGACCGTTGCAGTGCGTTCACGAGGGCTTCGTTCTCGCGAGAGGCTTCGATGGTGCGTGTCAAAACGCTTGAGTACAGCGTGATCTGCTCCACACCGCCGGTTTCGTTTTTAAAGGGGACGACCACAGTTCTCAGCCACACCCTGGCCCCTGTTTTGCTGACCAGGCGCAACGTGCCGCTGAAATGTTTGCCATCCCGAATAGCAGCCAGAGCACGCTTCTGGTGAACATCAGCGCTCAGCTCTGGCGGGCTCAACTCAGAGAGACTGCGCCCGGCAATCTCGGCTTGTGCATAGCTCAGTTCTGTCTCGAACAAGGCATTGACTGACTGCACTTTGCCCGCCCCGTCCAGAACGGCGGCAACTGTCTCCAGATTCAGAATTTGCCCTGCTTGTTCAAGCATGGCGAGGCGGCGCTCCAATGCCTTATTGGTTTTTTTCAACTGAGAGTTAAACATTGTGGCTATCCGGGACAGTTTGGGCTTGCCACCTTCATCGGTCGTAGAAGCGAAATCTTTAGCGCGCTCGTCAAGTAAACGCCGTTAGGGCGAATATAACTTATAAAGTTTAACTTAGGATCCAAGCTGCCGATTTACTCGTGCGTAGGAGTTTCACTGCATGGCGAGCAGTTATAAGATTGCGATGAAAAAAGCTATAAATGAGCTGCCAAACTGAACAATAGCTGAACAAAAGGCCTGCTGTGACGGCCTGCTATCATGCAGAGCGCTAACTGGGCCTCTTGATCAGCAACTTCGATTGGTCGGCACGTTAGAAAGCATTTTCACCTATGCGGACAAGTGAGGGCACGAGATCTTACAAGCTTACGATGTTACGTTTGATGATGCTGCAGTCTACAAGAAATCCGAGCTGGCGAGCCTTGAAAGCGATCGCTCAGTTTCAAGGCAAAATGGCATTTGGCCCCCAGCTTCACCTTTACGAGTGCGCTGGTTCGTGAAGGCCTGTCAGAACTGCTCAAGAAAGCTTGCCTGCTCGACCGAGTGTCCAGACGAGAGGCAGGGATTCCTGACTAATCCTTGTTTGACATTGGTGCGGGCGCCTAGATGCGATGCGGCGAAGGCGACTCGACCCGCTGAACTGGCGTTTCCTTGACCACCATGTTTTGAGTGAAACTCTTCATCGCCTTCGATGGGTCTATAATCTTTACATTGAGTTTACTGCGCGCTTGACCCGAAAGCAACGCTCAGGACCGACAAGCCTTCGACATGACCTGTCTGCTACGGTGGCAATCACTACGTTCTCTCCGCATATTTTATGAACCGAGAGCAGCACATCGATTTGATTGTTGTATACATCCACTCATAAACGGCTTGCTCCAGCCTCTCCATTTTGGCGTATTCCGCCTATCGTCCTTCTCAACTCATTTCCAATCCCTCGATTATTTGACTACTGCAGTCATTGCTTAGCGGTCTTGATGATAGCATTTAAACTTTGAATCATTTTTATTCTCAACGGTTACGTCGGGCCAGCGAAAAGGGTAATGTCGCCGTTGTTTATACGAGATACGACTGTATGTATATCGACTGGGTGTTATTTTCAGGCTTGCTGATGTCGGTGACTTATATGTATTTTTAAAAACGTCCTGCCAGGTGTTGTTAAGCGCTAGAAGTCGTTTAATTTTCTACGGACTTTGAGTATGAGGTTTGGGGCAGCAGAGTAAAAATCCACTTATGGCCTATCCGCTCCACTCAGCGCAGCGTCATAGTGGAAATACGAAGTTTTTTGAACTATTATTCCTCCACTCAAAGGCCACGCAAACGATCCAAATCGCTTCCGGCGCCACAGCGATATAAATTTTCAGATAGGTCTGACAGACATTGACCTTCAGTGGACTTATTCTCAATTGCGGATTTCATTCAAATGGCAATATCGGCATAATTAGCCTAAAAATAACCATCAGCGCATCACTGGCAAGTGCACGTTGGATACGCCCCCCTTTTCAAGTCCTCAAGGCCTTGATCGACAAGATCAGGTCGCTGCTCACAAGCAACGACTGGAAACAGCCGGAGGCCGCGCGGTTCGGCGAGCAGGCTCGGCTACGCATCGGCGATCTACTGCGGGGCAATTTGGAGCGCTTCTCGCTCGACATTCTCGTCAATATCGAAGCCGCGCTTGAAGTTCACTCACAATCACAGAACGGGAGCAGCAATGGAACTCACCGAAGAAGATGCCCAGCGACTGGTCGCTGAGTTCAGTGCAGAAGTGGCCGCACGGCCTATCAAGGGCACGTATGACCTTGCTACATTGGGCGCAGAAACCAAGCATGGCGGCAAGGTTGTCACGGCCACCATGGGGATAGAGATTAGTGGCCATCGTGTCGCCTGTGTGGGCGATGTGGTGCGCTATCCGGACGGTACCCAAAGCAAGATCGTCTCGGGTGCGGGGGCAGCGCTTGCTTACAAGGGCAAGTCGATGGCAATCGTGGGCAGCGCCACAGCGAACGGCGACACCATCACCAGCAGCTTGCAAAGCTCTGCACAAATTCGGAAGTACGCCGACGATGCTAGTATCCCTGGCCTGCTGCAACCGGGCTACCTGGCACCGTTTGAGGGCCTAGCATGAAGATTATCGGATGGATTCGTGAAGGCGACAAAGCTACTTGCGGCAGCGCGGTGGCTGAAGGCGATCGGACATGCATCAGCTATGGCCGTGCCTACGCTTTCCAAGGCGCTCGCATGGCCTGCCCTAAAAACTGCGTGATTGCCCAGGGGTTTATACGCTCCATGCTAACCAATGGCCGCGCCCAAGTGCTTCATGGAATGATGACAACTCAAGGCTGTCCGCTGCAGTCCACGCTCAACGATGTTGACGGCGTTGATAATGATAGAGGCGAGGAAATTCACCCAGCATTTGCGCCTGACGAGGATGGCGGATGGAAAGGTATTTACCCGCCAGCACAGGAGCACGATCAAGCCTATGATGAGTATTTTATTATTATTGACGGTAAGAGCGGCACGCCTGCGCGCAATCGTATTTATCGTATTACACTCGATACAGGCGAAACCATCGAAGGTCATACAGATAATGAAGGGCGAACTCAATACATAACTTCTGACAAACGCCGTCCATTAACAATTGAGGTTGCCCCAGCCTCAAAAATGCAGGCAGATTGATATGGCCGATGCTACAGTAATAGAGAGGCCGCGTCCACATAACGCAGCACCCGTTGCAACAGGAAAATCCACCACGTCACTTAAAGAGAACAAGCAAGGTAAAGTCATACCCGTAGAGGTTCCAAAACTTTCGGACGTGCCTGGCTACATGGACTCTCTTGGCTGGAGGGTTTCTGCTGCACTAATGCGTAAATGGTTTTCGTTCAGCGCCCGCGAAATGACACTCGATGAAAAGCTTGGTAGAACCCCGCCAAGCAAATATCCATCTGCCTTGGTGGATACAACAACAGTAAAACTTGATTGGGTTTTGAGCTTTGAAAGAGCAAAAGCTGTTTATCAATCAGCCCTATCGTCTAGCTTGTTTGGCACATATGGCTTTGACATTCCAGAAGCAAGGGTTCAGCTTGCAAGGCGGATAAAGCGAGCAGGATTATTTACAACCAGAGTCGAAGTTTTCGGAGATTTGTCAAACCCATCTATTTGGCAGCATGAGCACTGGCAATTTAGATTATTCAAGATTGACACAACTCAGATAGATCGTGGCAAAGTTTTTTTAAGCGGCCTTGATGATTTATTCGGTGCATTAGCTAGTTTCGGCTTGTATCTATCTGCAGCCGGCACTGTTACACCAGGTACGCAAATAGTCGATACAGGAAGCGCGTGCAAGCTTATTGTAAAAACGTATCAAATTGAAATCACTCACATTGCATTCTACGCGCGAGATACCTATGATTTTATTGGGGGTCAGTATCTCGGTCACTGGAATAAAGATGGTGTTGAAGTCGTTTTCAATTACATTCTTGAAGAAAAAATGGGTACGCTCAATCCAAGTGACTATCAACCTTCCGGCGACCCACCAGATATGAAGTTACCAGTCGGCAATTGGAGCTTTAATGAGTATCGAAAAAAACACAGCAAAGGCGGTGACATGCTCATTTTTTCTGATCTAAAAACGATACGGCTGAAGCGCCCGCTGCGCTATAACATAACATCTCAACAGGTAGCAAAACTTTCATGAATAAGAGACTTAGCGCCTCCCTAATACGCTGGGATTTGTTTTGTGGAATATTAATGTTTTCTGCGCTGGTAACAACAGCCATTGGCTCGGTTAATTTCGTAAAATTATCAGTTTCTGATGGCGCAACAAGCGGCTTAGGCGATGGACTTTTTTTCCTTTTATGGGTATTTGGCCTCGCAGGTATGATCATATGCTTCGTTGGAGATGCCAAGGGGAAAATAATAATGGCGACGATTGGTTTCGGTTGGTCTTCATTGTCATCAATATGGGGCTTCATAGTCCATAGATGTGGTGAGAACGACCTGTGTTTTTATGACACAAGCCAAAATGCTTGGCTGGCTGCGATATGCCTGGCCATCCTCGCCTCACTACTTTTCTACGATAAGAAAAAGGAAAAAATTTCCCCCGTTGGTAAATTCGTTATAAAGGCAGTTGCACGCTCAGTGGTCGTTGTGTGGGCATGTGTTCTATTGCTTGCTGTTGCAACGCTCAACAAGCCGCTCCCTCTACGAATTGACCGAACGGCCCATCCGACTACACAACAATTTGGTGACTAGGGAAAGGACGCAGACAATCCTTAGCGCGCGATTTTTTACGTTTCCCGGTCATTGAATTGCTTGGCACCCCTTGCCGAACTGGTGCCAAGGAGGAGTTGGCATCAGGGGTTCCGCGATACATAGGAATCGGGGCACACCCGATGGTCGCTCCGGCCCGGCTCTACACAGAACTACTCTGATCAATGCCAGTTTGTTTCTGACGCAGGAGCAGCGCTAAACATTCCGTCGCTACTTTAGGTGCCCAGCCACCAGAGCTGAAACGCCACTTGCGCCTGATAGGCCGCGACAATCGTGCCAGTCAGTTTAAATTCTCACAATTTCCTACAAACCTTCATTCAACCGCCTCAGAAACTCTGCCCTTCTTTTTCTGTCCGCACTCTCCTTGCCAAGCAACTCGGGTAACAGTTCGTTCGCCTGCTGCGCATTCAGAATGAACACTCCGTCGTCATCGCCAATGGCAATGTCTCCCGGATTAACAACAACCCCACCGATATTGATCGGCCCATTGAGTTCACCACGTTCCCCCAGACTTCGCGTGGTCACCGCACTGATACCTCGGCTGAATACCGGCAGACGATGTTCGCGTAAGGCGGCGACGTCGGTAACCGCACCTGATATGACTACGCCGGCCAGGCCTTTGATGAGCGCGGCCAGGGTGCGCAGCTCGCCCCAGCAGGCGCAATGATCGTCGCCGACGCATTCAATGACCAGCACGTCGCCAGGCAGGCTGTTAAGCAATGCATCGCGCAGGATGCTGCCGTCGGGCAGCTGTACTTTGACTGTAACCACGTTGCCGACCAGTCGCGCGCCGTCGAACAGCGGTCTGATCCCTGGCAGATAACCACTGTCAGTCAGGTGGCCGATGGTGGAGGCGGCAATGCCCCGGTATTGCTCTATCACGGCGTCACTGAGTTGTTGCTGACGGTGTGCAATGTGCTTGTTCATCGACATTTTTTTGGCCTCAATAACGGGCAGGTCGAGCAATACTCGACGGGGTTGCTGGCGTCGTAATAGAAGCAGCAGGTGCGCCGAAAACGGATGCTTTTGCCTTCGGCTTCGAGCAAAACCGGTGGGCGCCGGAAGTGTTTCAACGGGTTGTAGCTCAGGCCGAAAAGTGCCGGGTCGGCCTGATTCAGCAGCCAGTCGAAATCGGCTTCATAGCGCTGTCGAATCGCCGGGTCTTCAACTTTCTCCATGCGTTTGTCGTACAGCGAATAAACGCGTACGGCGGTGTTTTCCCAGAGGATGCGCCGGGAGATGCCAGTGATGCGGTTGAAGGTTTCCCACAGAGGCTGCAGCAGGTCGCGGAACAAGGTGCCGACAATTACCTCCCGCCACGCCTCGCGAGTGCCCGGCTCATAACCCACAGGTGTTACGTCGTCCAAGGGCATTGAAGAGGTCCACAGGCCCTCCTCGTGTGCGTATTCAATCACGCTATTGTCCAGCGACAGGATCAAGCCCTTGTCGTAGACCGACATGGCGTACAGGCAGGCACCGGTGCTCAGGAAGGAAAAGCGCTTGGCCAGCAGCGACGCGGTGATCGCCTGCGTCGGAGAGCCGATGACCGGCCCCAATGCTGCAAGCAATTGTTCGCACACCTCGTCGTCCAGCAATGCACGGGCTGGCAACGAGCGGGTATCGCGGTCAACTGCGTGTTTGAGGCGCAGCGCCCCGGACAGCAGCGCCCATTCAGGCTCGCTGAAAGCCTGTGCCAGGCTCATTGCGGCAGTTCCCGGCCAAAGGGAATGCACAGCGGCGTACCAAAGAACGGGTCGGCGATGATCCGGCAATTAAGGCCGAAGACCTGCTTGACCAGTGCTTCACTGAGGATGTCGGCCGGACGTCCTTGGGCAAAGGCGGTGCGCTCGTGGACGGCGACCATGTGATCGGCATAACGGCAAGCCAGGTTCAGATCATGCAGGACCATGACGATGGTCTTGCCTTCCTGGCGATTGAGGTCGCGTAACAAGTCCAGCACTTCGATCTGATGAGCCAGATCGAGAAAGGTCGTCGGCTCATCCAGCAGTACGATGTCGGTATCCTGGGCCAGCGTCATGGCGATCCACGCGCGTTGACGCTGGCCGCCTGACAGCGCATCAACGGGCCGCTCGGCCAGTTCCTGCATACCGGTCTGCGCCAGCGCCCGTTCGACCATGGCTTCATCCTGAACGGACCACTGCTGCATCCAGTTCTGATAGGGATAACGGCCCAGTGCCACCAGCTGACGTACGCTTATGCCTTCCGGGGCGCTTGGCATTTGCGGCAGAATCGCCAGTTCGCGCGCGACCGTAGCAGTGGATTTCTGGTGGATATCGGCACCGTTGAGCACCACAGTGCCCTGCTGCGGCTTGAGCAGACGCGCCAGGGATTTGAGCAAGGTGCTTTTGCCGCAACCGTTACTGCCGATCAGCACGCTTACCTGGCCTGCGGGTAACTGCAGATCAAGACTGTCGATGATCACCTGCCGTTGGTAACTCAGGGTCAGGTCGTGGGTTGCGATTGACGCCATCCGTAATTCCTTAATGCCGCTGGTTGATCAATAAATAGAGAAAAAACGGTGTGCCCAGCACCGCGACAAAAATTCCTGCAGGCAGGTCCAGTGGCAGGAACAGCGTGCGGCCAGCCAGATCGGCGAGCATTACCAGGTTGGCACCGATCAGCGCCGCCATCAGCGCCTGTCCGGTAAACCCCGGTGGCATCAGGCGTTTGGCAATGTGTGGTGCAATAAGGCCGACAAAGGCAATTGCCCCGCCCCACGCAACCGCCAGACCTGCAAGCGCAACACTCACCAGCAGCAGCCCGGCGCGCAGCCATTGCACACGCACACCGATGCCCTGAGCCAGATCATCATCGAGCTGTTGCATGCGCACCTGGCGGGCGAGCAGCACCAGCAGCGGTAAAGTCAGCGCCAGCCAGCCCGCCAGGGCGCGGGGCTCCGGCCAACTGGCACCATACACGCTCCCGGTCAGCCAGACATAAGCCGACAAGGTAGTGGTCAGCGGGCTGAACACCAGAACGAACGTCGTCACCGCTGCCAGCAGGGCTGACACCCCTACCCCGATCAACACCATGCGCAATGGTGAAGCGCCCTGATTCCACGCCAGCAGATAGATGACCAGTGCGGCAAGGCCTGCACCGCAAATCGCCGCCAAAGGTAGAAATTGTGCCCCTAATGCAGCCGAGAAAAATGACAGATACAACACTGCCGCCGCACTGGCACCGCTGGTGATACCCAACAGGTCCGGCGAAGCCAGCGGATTGCGGATGATGCTTTGCAGGATCAGCCCGGACACCGCCAGCGCCGCGCCGACGAGTGCTGCCAGCACCAGTCGGGGCATGCGCAGTTGTTCGACGATGAAAACCAGACTTGCATCCGCCTGACCGGTAAAAACATTCAAAAGGGTCGCGGGCGACAGGTTGATTTTGCCCACGGCCAGCGAGCCCAGAGCGATCAGCAATGTCAGCGTTGCGCCGATCAACAGACGTATCAATGCAGTCAGGTTGAACTGCCTGGAAAAACCGCGGTAGCGCAGGGTCGGATGCCTATCCATAACGTGCCCCCCGGCGAACCAGCGCAATAAAGAACGGCGCGCCGAACAGTGCGGTCATCACGCCCACCGGCACTTCTTGAGGCACGATCACCACCCGCGCCAGCGTATCGGCCAGCAGCAACAGCGTTGCGCCCAGCAACGCGCAGCCGGGCAGCAGCCAGCGATGATCGATGGACAGTGTCTTGCGCACCATGTGTGGCACCAGCAGCCCGATGAAACCAATGCTCCCGGCCAACGCTACAGCACTGCCCGCCAGGGCAATGATCACGATGCTCATCAGCAGGCGAATCAAGCCTGTACGCTGGCCCAATGCGGTTGCGATGGTTTCTCCGGTATTGAGCACGTTGACCTGCCCGGCCAGCACCAGTGACCCGGCCAGTGCCACAACCACGCATACCAGTAATGGCGCGGCGGTGGTCAGATCGCGTTCCGACAAGGAACCGGCCAGCCAGAACAATACGGTGTCCAGGCCGTCCTGATTGACCACCAGCAATGCTTGACTGAACGCGGTAAACAGCGCGGTGATCGCCGCACCGGCCAACACAATTCGCAATGGGTTGAGACTGCCCTGCCCGCGGTTGCCGATTATCCAGACAATAGTCCCTGCTACCGCCGCGCCAATGAACGCGCACCACAGCCACTGGCTCATGGACGAAAGCGCAAACAACGACGAACAGGCAATGATCGAAAACGTCGCCCCGGCATTGATGCCGAACAGACCGGGCGAGGCCAGCGGGTTGCGCGTCAGTGCCTGCATCAGCGCGCCAGCAACCGCCAGACTGGAACCCACGGCGACGGCCATCAGGGTTCGCGTCAGGCGCGTATCGAGCAGCACATGCTCGATAGCGCTAAGCGCATCGGGCTGCCACACACTTCGGACAATCGCAGAGGGCGATATCCAGGTGGCTCCGGTTGCCAGGCTCAAACCCATGCACGCTATCAACACCAACAGTCCCAGACCCAGTTTTACCGCAGCGGTCATGAGGGACTATCCGCCATGGCCACGCGAGCGATTTCTTCGAGCATGCGGTTGGCACCCAGAATGCCACCGGACAGGCTCCAGGCAACGGCATCCACGCGCCATACCTGACCATCCTGCGCTGCGCGCAACTGTTGCCAGAACGGGTGTCGGACCAGCTTGTCGTAGTTTTGCTGCGCGGCTTTGCTGTCCGCGCGCTGAAAAATGAAAAACAGGTCGGCATCGACCACAGGCAAACTCTCTTTGCTGCTGAGTTTAAGGGAAACGCCCGTTGCTTCGCGGGCAGTGGGCGTCCAGGCGAAGCCCAGTTCGGTCAGCACCGAACCTGCAAAGCTGGCGGGCAGATAGCTGCGGATATGATCTTCACGAATGTCGAGCACCGACACGGTGATCGGCCAGCGCCCGGCGAATTTTTCCTGCAACTGACTGCGTAACGCCGTCACACGCTGTTGCCATTGGTCAAGCAGGTCCATGGCTTGCTGTTGACGCAGCATGGCAGCGCCCATCATCGCCAGCGTGCGCTTGAACTCGAACACCTCTTCCAGCATCAGCACGGGGCTGATCTGCTCGAGCAACGGCGCGATGCGTTGATGGCGAAAGCGTGATGCGACGATAAGATCGGGCTTGAGCAGCACGATATCTTCAAGGCTAGGCTGGGTTTCCAGGCCCACATGCGGTACCGCCGCCAGCGCCGGGCGCAGGTAGCGGTACATCGGTTTTTCGCTCCAGGAATCCACCACGCCGCACGGCGTCACGCCCAGGGCCACGGCGCTGTCGGATGCCCCCTGAAACAAGGTGACGACTCTTGGTGGCGTTGCGCGCAATGGCTCTGCCCAGGCAATGCCGGGCAGCGCCAGTAACCCCAATGACAGGCGCAATACCGTGCGCCGCGAAGGATGCAAATGTTGGTCAGGTTGCACGGCGCAACCTGTGGAACGGGTTGACCACCTCGCCCTTGCCGAACGGCATGCTGCCCGGTCCGCCTGCGCGCTCGATCATGGGTGTAAGCAGGAGTTTTTGCGGCCAGTTGGGGGCTTCGAACAGTTGATGCCTGATCATGGCACGCGCCTCGTCGTCAAATTCGATGGTTGTAATGAGATTATCCAAAACATCGCGCAATACCGTCCACAGCGCTGTTACCGGTACCTCATACACCTGGGCCAGAGTATCCATGATTGCCCGCACGTTTACCTGAATGCCCAGTGTCTGCAGCCAGAACAACAGGTCTTCAGGACGGTCATGATAAAGCGTATTGGCATGGCCTTTCTTGATTCGATATTCCGGGTCGCGCATGCCGTTACGCTCAAGCCAGGGCACGAAAATACGCAACGAGTCGTGGTCGCGCAACAACAGCCCTTGTGCCTGACCGGCTTTCCAGACCATGACTGCGTTCTGGCCATGCACCTCGCCGAGCATGCCCAGGCGGAACATGCGCAGGTTGATGTCGAAGAAACTGTGGCTCAGCTCGCGGAACAGTGTCAGTACCGAAGCCTGATTGCGCGGCAGGTCGCGATAGTCCATCCACTCATCGAAGAAATGCCGATTGCTGCCTGGCAACGGTGTACCCAGCGCCGCCATCGGCAGCAGGCGGCATTCCGGATCGTCGAGCAAGGCTGCCGGATAGCCTCGCACCATGGCCGAAAGATGCCGGGGGCCTTCGTCGAACAGAGTGGCTTGGGGTGGCATGAACGCCCACCATTTGCGTTCGTCGCACAGGTGCAGCGAGCGACTCAGGGTTTCATCCTTGTCGACAACCTGGCGCAACAGTTTTTCACTAAGCCCGCCGTTGATCATTTTCACCGCTGGCAGGTAGCGGGACGCGCCGAGCGAATAGATCGCCATGGGCAATTTGAGGTAATCGGGGCTGTCGAGGCATGGTGTCATCGAACGTAGCGATGAGGTGGCGTATACCGCGGCCTCGTTGAAGGCCAGACGTTGACAATCGCCCCTGGTGAAGGCATCGCCCAGCTGGACCTGCAGAACATGCTCGAATTGCCAAGGATGAACCGGCAGCGCAACGTGACTGTCGGCAATGCCGCGCTGTTGCAGTTCCTGCTCAAGGACAGCTTGCAGATTCTCTGGCAGCAGGTGGCGAGCAGGGAAAGACTCGTTCAAATCCCCTACTCCGTCACCGCATTGCAGCAAGGTTTTGTCGACGGCGACCCAGTTCAGCGCCACCGGCCGGGCAAACTCGGCCTGATACTGTTGGTATTCCTGCTCGTTCAAGCCTTGCTTGGCTTTGGCCAGTGGATGATATGGGCGATCACGTAGCGAAGCCCACTGTTCCATCGTCCTGAAGAACGTAGCGCCGTCCTGTGCCATCAGGTTGTGCTCGTCGACTTTATGGTCCAGCGACAACGCGGTCTGCCAGACACTGATGCGCAACACCTCCAGAAACAGCGCTATGCCCTTTTCATTGTCCTGGCGCTCGCTGTCCTGAAGCAGGGTTGTTTTACCGGCGAATACCCATTTCATGAACTCTTCCGGGGACAACTGTGTCCAGCGCTCAGCCTGACGGCCCAGCACCGGCGTGCCGGGCACTTTCTCCCATTGTTGAGTAATGCCTGGGCGCAGCGCGACGCTGATGAAGCGCTGCTCCGAGTCATCGCAGCACCATTCCCAGATTTGCTGTGTGCTGCTCTGCCCTTCAAGTTTTGGGGCTTGCGGGTGGCGCGCTTGCCAGTGAGCGGTGTCCTGCAGGCTCACTGGCTCGCGGCCAAAGAAATCTTCAGCCAGCAGGCAATCGACCAGATCCTGCATGACCAGGTCAGCGGCGAGTGAAGTGAAGTTCATCGGATTATTTTCCTTCTGCTGAATGTTGGGCCAGACGCGCCTGAAGTGCGCGAAAGGCAATGCCACGCTCATCGCCGAGGACGAAGGCATTGACGCCGCGAGCCTGCCAGCGGGCAGCGTCGCCGTCTTTACGGGGAATGGTGCAATAGGCGACGCCTGCTGCCTTGGTGGCTTGCCAGGTGGCCAGCAACGCTTGTTGTACATCGGGTTGATCGATCTGCCAGGGCATCCCGAGTGACTGCGACAGGTCTGCGGCCCCTTCCAGAATCATGTCCAGCCCCGGCACACGGGCAATCTCGGCGGCGCGGCGCACGCCTTCGGCGCTTTCGATCATCGCTACCACCATGATCTGTTGATTGGCAGCTTCCACGTACTGCGCCAGGCTGTGCTTGCCGAACGAGCCGGGACGACCGGCGTTGAGGCTGCGGCGGCCCAGCGGGTGGTACTTGCAGGCGGCAATGGCATCCGCCAGTTGCTCGGGGCTCTCGATCATCGGCAAAACGATGCCCTGCGCACCGCCATCAAGCAGGCGCAGCAGGGTTTTCGGATTGAGATCGGCGACCCGCACCAATGGCGTGAGGGCGTAGCTCTCTGCAACACGGATCATGTTCTCCACGGTTTCCGGGTTGATCAGCACGTGTTCCATGTCGATGATCACGAAGTCGAAACCGGCCTCGGCGATCAACTCGATGGCGGCCGGGGCCGGGATCGAACTGATTAGCCCGTACACAGGCTGTCCGCTGCCAAGTCTGCTCTTGAGTGTATTGGTCCTCAGCATCATTGCGGCCTGTAAGTATGCAGCGGGTTAGGCACCGAGCGGAAGCGACGCTCACCGTCACCTAACAGGCGGCGCTTGGTCAGTTCTTCCACTTCATAGGACGGTGCGAAGACATCAAACAGCTCGAAGCGCTCGCGATGCTGCGGGTGCGCACGCTGGTAGTCGAGAATGACGTCGGCGGTCATCTGCCAGAACAGCGCCTCATCCAGCTGGTATTGCTGGCGCAGGAAGATCGCCATTTCGGCCAGGCAGATGAAGAAGAAACAGTCGCAGGAGAAGTCGCGTACCGCATTCACGTCATCGGTAATGATGAACGAGTTACGGTTGAGTTTCGCGTGGCTGTCGGGCAGCGGGACCAGCTCCGGACACAGTTCAGGGCGGCGCAGATGCGCGGGTGAGTAACGCACGCCGTCGTGGAAGTCCTTGAGGGCGATACGCTGCGGCCAGCCCTGCTTGACGATAAGCACGATATTTTGACCGTGAGACTCCATGCCGATGCCTTCGGCGTAGAGCATATGGATGATCGGAGGCACCGTGACCTGCAGCAATTGCCGGGTCCATTCCTTGAGGCCGTACTGGCGGATCCACGCGTCGATGAACGGTACCTGCTCACCATCGCCATAGCGGTTTTCCAAATGGCTCAGGCCATTGAACGGCACCGCCTGCTCATCGTCCTTGAGGTACTGATGCAGGCTTTCGCGCCAGATTGCACCCAGCGTGCCATAGGTCTGCGCCGAGCGCGCTTCCGGCAGGTGGCGATAGTCGTAACTGACACCGGCAACTTCGCCGAGAATCACAAAATCCAGCGCACGCGCAGTGCTGTCGGTGGCGATTAACTGGTGCAGCCAGTCGGTGATGATCGGACCATTAAGCACCGTATGCCGCGCCAGAATGCGCGTGCTGGAGGTGTTGGTCATGCTCATCGCCAGTTTTACGTAAGGTCGCTTGGGCTGGCTGGCATTGGCCAGTGTACGAATCGACTGCTGAGCCTTGTAGACGTCGGTCGAGGTGCCCAGGTAAATCAGCTCGCCGCTGGCCAGTTCCGGGTAGAAAGTCGACACCGTGACGTTGTCCCATTGCCACGGATGCACTGGCATCAGTTGATAGTCCTCAATGGATTTGCCCTGCGCGGCCAGGTCCCGGGACATTTCCTGCCAGCGCTGTGTGCCCAGCTCCTGGCGGATAAACGCCTGGAAATCCATGTTGCGCGCATGACCGACCGACGCGCTCGATTTCGCCACTGCCAGCCAGACCACCCCGAACAGCGTGGCAAATTCGGGCCCGTAGTGACGGTTGTCAGCCAACGAAAAACCGATCCGTGACTTGTAGCACGGGTGGTAGCTGTGGGCGTCCATGAAGTGCTGTTCCAAAGCGTCAACGTCCAGCTCATATGCGGGTTTTGCGGGCTGATAACCCTGACTGCGCGCTTGAAGGTCCTTGAGTTGGGTTTGCTCGATTTCCTGGATGAAGCGTGCCAGGTGCGGGCTGTCTTTGAACGGGCTGAGTAGCTCGCTCAACGCCAGATGCAAATCCGGCACGCTACGCTCCCCGGCGCTGTCCAAGCGTTCAAGGGTGGCGTGATCCAGGCGTATCAGCTCGAAGCTGGTACTCAGCAGGCCTTCGCAGTGGTACTCCACACCATCACTGACAGCGACAGTGAAACGATGCCGATGATCGTCCAGCGGCTCGCATCGATAAGGCAGTGCAGCCTCGTACAGCAAGGTTTGCAGCAATTGACCGATTACCCGGCGCTGTACTTGTTGGTAGCGCTCGGGGTTGATATCAGCCAGCCAGGCACCGGTGGCCGTTGAGGGTGAAACGGTGTTGCGTTTCAGCGGTAAAGGGGTCGCCATGTTCATACCTCGAACGAAAAATTATCGGGGTTCGACCGCGCCGGGCTGTGCCTCGGTGCGTTCGTCGTTAAGGGGGAAACGCCAGGCACACGGCAGTGCCAGCAGGATCAGCAGGCCGGTGGCAATGAAGACTTCATTGATGGCCGAAGGCGTGGCGGCCGGTCCCGCAGTGTTCAGGCGAAATTCCAGCCACAGCGAGGCGATGACAATTGCCAGCGACGCCACAAGACGGCGGGAAATGTTGTTCATCGCAGCGCCCTGCGTGACCATCGGCTCGGGCAAGGCATTGAGCCCAGCCGTCGTCACCGGCATGTAGGACAGCCCGAGGCCTGCGCCACGAATCATCATCAGCACGAACACCACGCCGATCGCCGTATCCGCCTTGAGCATGCCCAGCGCCAGGGTTGAAGCACCGGTCAGCAGCAGGCCGATGGCGACTACGGTGCGCGGACCATGCCGGTCCAGCGCCTTGCCACCCCACTGCCCGAACAGGCTGGCGAACGCGGCGGTACACAGCAGGGCCAGGCCGGTCCAGATCGGGTTGTAGCCCAGTACCGTCTGCACCAGCAGCGGCAACAGGACCAGGCATTCGAACATGCCGACCGACTGCACGACGGCAACGATCACGCTCAGACGGTAACCGCGCAGGTTGAACAGACGCAGATTCAGCAGCGGTGCCTTGCGACTCAACTCGACCCTGACGAAAGCAATCAGACAGGCCACTGCGACCAGCACCATGCCCTGATTGAACGGGTCGAGCAGCGCTTGGGCGTGATGCATGCGGCTGATGGCGATCATCAGCAAGCCGATGCCCGAGGCAACCAGCAAATAGCCGATCAGGTCGAACGGTTTGCGCTCGACAGGCTCGGAGTCTGGCAGCACGCCGACGCCCAACAGCAAGGCCAGCAGGCCGATGGGCACATTCATCAGGAACAGCGAGCGCCAGCTGAACCACTCCAGCATCAGGCTGCCGCACAGTGGCCCCAATGCCGGAGCGAGCATTACCGCTGCGCTCCAGAGCCCGGTCACCCTGCCCCGCTCATGCTTTTCATACACGGAGAAAATGATCGCCAGCGACAGTGGGATCATCAACCCGCTGGCGATGCCCTGCACCACTCGCGCAGTGATCACCAATGCGATGGAGTTGGCCAGCGCGCCCAGCAGGGAGCCACCGATGAAGAGCGCCACGCCCCACAGGTACAGGCGTTTGCGGCCAATGCGCTGACTGAGAAAGCTGGTCAGCGGCATGGTCATGCCCATGCTGGTCATGAACCCTGCAACGATCCAGGTGGCCAGCAACGGACCGACCTGAAACGCCTCCATGAAGGTTGGCAGCGCCGGGTTGAGCGAGCTATTGCTAAGGCTGACAGTCAGCGTACCGAGCAGCACATTGAACACCACCCAACGGCGTGGGACGTTCAGACTCATGTGCGAACCCGTTCGCCGTTGCGCACAAAGTGCTGTACCGGTCTTGGGTGGCATAGAAAATCGACATGGGAGATGTTGTAGCCGTAAGCCCCTGCCAGCGGCAACACCAGCAGATCGCCGATGTTCACGCCTTTGAGCGGCTGCCGGCGACTCAATACGTCCTTTGGCGTACACAACTGGCCGACCACGGTGTAGGCCTGCTCCTCAGATGCGCCCGTCGCTGGCGCACACGGCACATGGATAACCGGATGGTCATGGCCTTGCGCAACCGGCAGACGAAACTGGTGAGTGCCGCCGCGGCAGACCAGAAAATGCTCGCCGTGGCTGGTTTTGCTGTCCAGCACCTCGATGGCGTAATAGCCGCAATAGGCGCTGATGAAACGTCCTGGCTCAAAGCGCAGGATCGGCGCATCACGCTGCTCGCCCAGGCGTTTTTCCAGATAACGGCACAGGCGCTGCCAGTCGAACTGCTGACTGTTCAGATAATCGACGCCAATGCCGCCGCCAACGTTGAAATGGGTCAACTGCTCCGGGTAGCTGGCCAGTGCTTTCCATTCCTGCCAGCGCTGCAGGTAGAAATCCAGCAACTGCTCATGACGCTCAACCGACATCTGATGGGACATGGCGTGTACATGGAAACCCTTGAGCGTCAGGTGGCTGGCGCTGTCTACGCGCCTGATCGCCTCGGCCAGATCGGTTTCGTCAATGCCGAACGGTGTGGCGGTGCCAGCCATCGCCAGCTTGCTCGACTGCGCGGCTGGCAACTGAGGGTTGATGCGCAGAAACACCGGCTGCACGCGCCCGGTTTCCTCTGCCAGATGTTGCAGACGCGCAATTTCGTTGAGGCTTTCCAGATGGATGGCTTCAACCTTGTTCAGCAACGCCGAGCGCAAGTCGGAATCAAGCTTGCCAGGGCCGGAGAACACGTAAGGTTTGCGTGTCGGGCAGGCCATCACACGCTCGATCTCGCCCCCCGAAGAGATTTCAAAGCCACTGACCAGCGGCGCGAGGGTTTCCAGCATCAATGCTTCGCTGTTGGCTTTGATCGCGTAATACAGCTCTACGCCCGCAGGCAGCGCGGCCATGACGTCAGTGACATGCTGTTGCAACGCATCCAGATCGTAGACGAAAGCCGCCAGCGGGTCGGTTTCCAGTGCCTGAGCTTCTTTGATGGCGCCCAGTACGGTTTCCGGCAACTTATGCATAACGTGCCTCCTTGGCCCATGGTGAAGCGAGGCGCACATAGTTGGCCTCACGGTCGGCCTTGGCGGCGAGCCGGACCTTCAGGTTGGTCTTGCAGGCAATTGACTGGCCGGCGATCAGCGCGTCCAGTTCTGGCGCAGGCAGCACCAACTCGTCGCGGATGCGTTGCAACTGCCGCTCGACCCGTTGCCACATCAGCGGCGCGAGGTGCGGACGTTCCCAACTCAAGGCCAGCACGGCCTCGGACAGGTTGTTGATCAGCAGGCAATAGGTGATGCGGTTCCAGCCTTGTTCGCGGGTGTAGAGCAATGACTGTCGAATCCGCGGGTGCAGCCCGACCTGAATGGCCTTGATGCCCAGTTCATCGGTCAGTTTGACGCCTTCGAAGTCGCGTAACAGCAGCTGTTGAGGGCGTCCGTTATCGTGAATCAATACCGCGTTCTGCAAATGTGGCTCCATCACGATGCCGTGATTGAAGAACAGCGCCATGACCGGGCGCAGCAGCAAGGCCTGGTATTCATCGAACCAGTCCAGCAGGTGCGGGTCCTCAAGTTCACCGCCGTTGAAACGCTCAAGGAAATCGTGCACCAAAGGCCGCGAACGCAGATCACGCGCGAACAATGTACCCGCCATCACGCTGCAGTCCGCGCCGGATCGGCGACAGAAGTTTTCCCGCAGAATCGCGCCGGTCTGCTCGCGAAACCAGTGGCCGTCGGTCTCGCTGGAGCCTTTTGGAGCCCAGCTCATCGAACCCGGTTCAGCCACGGTGGACAGCCCGCCGAGGGTTTGCGGGCGGGTCTGCTGCAAGCGCTGAAACAATTCGTCGATGATCAGCGTGCTTTCCAGTTCGTACCAGGCGTTTTTCCTGACGCAGTTGGTAATGCGCACATTCAGTGAGCCCTTGATGAAGTAGTCATGCCCTTCGATGTACCAGGTGCGCATCGAAGCCGTCGGGCTGGCCAGCGGCCCGCTGGTGCCCAGATCGGTGATCTGCCCGAGTTCGATCAGGCGCTGCACTCGGCGGTCCTGCATAAATAATTGGGCTTGTACCGGATGCATGCAGATCAGCGCATGCCCGGGCCTGGCCCGCGATTGATCCGCGAACCCTGACATCACCTCGGCTTCGCTCAAGCCATTGGAGGTGATTCGCAACCCGTCCAGAGGCACTTCGAACAGATGCAGCGCGGTCTGCGCCTGAAATTCCGGAGCGTAGGTCTCCTGCGCCAGATGCGCAGGCCACAGACGCGCCTTGGGTGCCGGGTGATTGGGATGACCGAACCACAAGCCCTGTTCGCTGGCCAGATAACCGCTCAGCGGTGCCGGGTGCTGACCGGTCATGTTGTGGGCGACGATGGCGGCAGTCAGGTGCTGGCTTTGCAGGACCTGATCGAGCAGTTCGTCGTTGCTGGCCCGGGTCATGTGCTCGCAGGCGGCCAGCAATTGCCGAGCGAATTCGGCAAAAGCCAGGCAGCGCCAGGTACCCTGCCCCTGCCGCGCATAAACATCGGAAAGGTAGCGATGGCTGCCCAGATGGTCGCGGCGGTCCACCAGCACGAAAAACTGCTGCTCATTAGGCAGGCTGATGGTGAGTGGAATGCCCTTCCATTGCCCGCCATCCACGAAGCTGCCCGGCGCAATACCTTGCATGCCCTGGGGCCAAGTGTAATGAAGGCACTGTTCAGGCAGTGCGAACTCCTTGATCAGGCAATTAAGTAATGCACGAGTGGTTGCCAACTCGCTCACCATGTTTGATAAAACGGTGCGATCGGTATTAGTCATGTCTGCTCCACAGTCGCCTTGACGCTTACTGTTTAAGTGACGTCGCAACAAGTGTTGATTTATCGCTTGCGGCACAACGGCTTAACTGTCGGTGTGGCTTATTATCTGCAACAAGCCAATTGATAATCTGTGCACGACGTGCGATAGGGTCGCTCAGTCAAACGTTGTGTGCGTGTTCTGTTTCAAGCGCAGTGATGTCCTCACTGTTAGTACTGCTTACGCGCTGTTTACAAGCTGCTTACTTGCGCAGTTGGGCCAGTGCAGCCTTGAGGGCGTCCTCGAATCGCTGGATGACCAGTTGGCATTGTTCTTCGGTAATGATCAACGGCGGCAGCAAACGGATCACGTTGCCATTTCGGCCGCCGCGCTCAAGTAACAGCCCCTGCTTGAAACAGTGCTGCTGAATGGCAACTGCCAGTTCCGGATCCATTGGCAAGCTGCCGAGGCGGTCCGCCGGTTTGCGCTCATCGACAATCTCGATGCCCAGCATCAGCCCGCGTCCGCGCACCTGGCCCATCATTGGATAACGTTGCTGCAAAAGGCCAAGCTGTGCCTTGAGCCAGTCCCCGCGTTTTGCGGCCTGGGCAGCCAGGTTTTGCCGTTGCAGCACTTCAAGGGTCGCAAGGCCGGTGGCCATCGCCATTTGATTGCCGCGGAAAGTACCCGCGTGATTGCCCGGAGCCCAGGCGTCGAACTCGCGCTTGAAGCCGAGCACGGCCAACGGCAGGCCGCCACCGACGGCTTTGGACATGACGATGACGTCGGGCTCGATCCCGGCGTGTTCGAAGGCGAACATCTTGCCGGTACGGCCGAAGCCGGCCTGTACTTCATCCAGAATCAGCAGAATGCCGTGCTTGCGGGTCACTTCGCGAATCTGCCGCAGCCATGCAGCGGGCGCTGGATTGACACCCCCTTCGCCCTGCACCGCCTCCAGAATCACGGCGGCCGGGAGCGACACGCCACTTTCCACGTCTTCGATGAACTGGGTGAAGTAATAACTCAGCGCCTCGGTGCCGGCTTCACCGCCAATACCTAGCGGGCACCGGTACTCATGAGGGTAAGGCAGGAATTGCACGCCGGGCATCAGGTTGGTGACGGCATTTTTCGGCGCGGTGTTGCCAGTCAATGCCAGAGCCCCGTGGGTCATGCCGTGGTAAGCGCCGGAAAAGCTGATGATGTTGTGCCGGCCGGTGGCAGTCTTCGCCAGCTTGATTGCGGCTTCGACAGCATCGGCACCGGACGGCCCGCAGAACTGCAGGCAGTAATCGCGTCCCTGGCCCGGCAGCAGGCTCAGCAGCGTCTCGCTGAAGGCATCCTTGACCGCGGTGGTCAGGTCGAGGGTGTGCATCGGCATTCCGGACGTCAGGAAGCTGTCGAGACTGGCCATGATAGCTTCGTGATTGTGACCCAGAGCCAGTGTTCCGGCACCGGCCAGGCAGTCCAGATACGTGGTGCCTTCAACATCAGTGACCCATACGCCATGTGCCTTGGCGATGGCCAATGGCAACTTCCGCGGGTAACTTCTTACATTGGATTCAAATCTGCTCTGCCTGTCCAGATAGTTGGCATTGGTTTTCTGCGACGTAGTAGACTGCAATAAGCCATTATTCAACATCGGTTAGTCCTCGCTAAATGCTGGATGCAAACTATTATCATTTCCTTGAAAGTGCAACCCGTTGTTTCAAAAAACAAGATGAAATTTAAATGAACGTTATTGCTTACTTAAAAAAATAGCCGGGCACATGAATACGCCGCCCTATAAGTCGGAATTATTCAAAGTGCCATCACTCGGTGGGACAATTGTTATTTATGTAAGGCACCTAAAGAGAGTCTTATATAACAGACTCTTCTACGCTCATACTCAGGTTAATTATTTAATAGCCGCACACGTTATTCCTCGATGAGGACTGTCAGTTAATTTACTACGCGAGTGAGCCCTTCCCTGGGCGTCGCGGTCGACTCAGAACCCGATAGTCGCTGACAGCAGATAGGTCCGGGGTGTCGACAGGGTCAGGCCCGGCTCGCTGTCATCCGACGCTCCGGCCGAACTCCAGTAATACTTGTTCATGACGTTCTCGACATTGGCCCGCAGTGTGATGTCCTTCTGATCGACCTTGAACGCATACCGCGCGCCCACGTCGAAGCGCTCGGAAGAATCGATGCTTTTGCTGTTGGCCTGGTCCAGGTACTGCGAGCTGGTGTAGATACCCCGCCCGGTCAGGGTCAGGCCCTTGACGCTCGGCACGTCCCATTCTGCGCCCAGATTGACGTTGTACTCGGGGGTGGCAGGTGCGCGATTGCCATCGAACGTGCCGTTGACGGTATTGGTCAGCTCGCTGTCGATATACATCACCCCGCCCAGCAGACGGAAGCCCTTGAGCGGTTCGCCGAACATGGTCAGCTCGACACCGTCGTTGCGGCGCTTGCCGTTCGGGCCGAAGACGCGCGAGGTTGTGTTGGTCTCGTAGGCCGGTTGCTTGATACGGAATACGCTGGCAGTGAAGGCATATGACCCCAGGTCATACTTGGCCCCGACCTCGATCTGGCGGCTGACGAAAGGCGGGAAGATCTGGTCTTCGTTCACCGACGTCGACGGCGCGATCTTGCCCTGGCTCAAGCCCTCCATGTAGTTGGCATACACCGAGAAGTCGTCGGTCACTTTGTACAGAATGCCGCCTGAAGGTGAGACCTTTTCCTCGTCGTAGGAGGTGTCGCCCTTGACGTTGTCGGTCCAGTCATCAACCTTGACTCGCTGCCAGCGGGCACCGAGTGTCAGCAGCAGGCGGTCATCGAAAAAGCCCAGTGTGTCGGTCAGGGCCACACCGCTGAAGCGGTTCTCGGTGTAAACCTTGGAGTCGGCCCGCGTGGGGTTGGAGGGTGTCGGCGTGTCGACCGGATTGTAGAGATTGCTCGGCGCGGCTGCGTAGCGTGCACCACCGTTTTCAAAGTCCATGTAGAAATAGCTGGCAGCCAGATTGACCTCGTGGCTGACCGGTCCGGTATTGAACCAGCTGCGTGCGCCGGCAGTGGCTGTGCGAACATTTTCGTCGCGGGTGAAGTCGCGCGGCTGAACGCTGAAGTCACCTGCATCGTTGGTGACCGATACCGCATGGCGCAGGAAGTCATGGTTACTTTTCCGAGCGCCGACACCGCCGTACAGCATCACCGAGTCGCTGAGGTCATATTCGGCATTCACTGCGCCGAACGTATCCTTGGTGCGCGCCTTGCTCCAGGACTGCGCATAGTTGTCACGCACATCGTTGGCGTTGGGCACCTTTGCATTGGCACCCACCTGCACGCGTTCCTGCGGAGCATCGGTGTCGCGTTCGGTGTGCCCGATATCCGTCGACAGGCGCAAGCGGTCGCCGCGGAAATCCAGGCCCAGCACGGCCATTTCGCGATCAACGCTCTGATGATCCCATTCAGTGTCGCCAGACTGCTTCACGCCATTGAAACGGATACCGAACTTGTCGTCCTCGCCAAAGCGACGGGCCACATCCACCGCCGCGCCTGCCTGCCCTTTGGACGCATAGCTGGTGGTCAGCTCGGTGATGGGTTTATCCGTTGCGCGCTTGGGGACCACGTTGATCCCACCACCGACACTGCCACGCGGCGAAATGCCATTAATCAGCTGGCTCGGGCCCTTGAGTATGTCTACCCGCTCGGCCATTTCCATGTCGATGGTGTATGTGGGCAGGATGCCGTACAAGCCGTTGTATGAGACGTCGCTATTGAACAGGCTGAAGCCGCGAATGGTGAACTGTTCGTAACGCCCGCCTGCCGGGTTGGTGGCACGCACCGACGGGTCGCTGGCAATCAGGTCGCCAAGGGTACGGGCCTGCTGGTTTTTCACCGCGTCCTTGGTGTAGGTGGTCATGCTGAACGGCGTTTCCATGAAGTCCCGCGAACCCAGCATGCCTTGCGAGCCTTTACGTGCCACTTGGCCGCCTGCGTATTCCTGGCCATCGGTAAAGCCGCTATCACCGACAATCGAAGTGGGTGCGAGTTGCAGGCCTGCGCTCGCGCTGTCAGGTGCCGGGATCAGCGTGTAAGCCTGCTCTCCGACGGGTACCAGTTGCAGACCGGAACCTTGCAGCAAGCGCGCAAAGCCTTCCTCGACCGCGAATTCGCCGGACAACCCCGAACTGTTTCGACCGTTCACCAGCGCGGGGTCTACCGAGAGGTTGACCCCGGCCTGACCGGCAAAGCGGGTGAGCGCGGCGCTCAGGCTGCCAGCCGGCACCTCATAGGCACGTTTGCCCGAGGTTTCGGCCCAACTGGTCGATACAAACAACGGACTGGAACTCAACGTCAGCAACAGGCTGAAATGCAAAAGCGGACGCAAACGGTAGGAAGACACTGCGGACATAGAGGGAAACTCTCGTATTTTTTGTGCACTTACCTGAAATGACCAGCGAGACAAAAAAAAGGGACAGCTTCACGCATTATTTTTTGTCGAAATGTTTTTTCGAGGCACCAGCGTGACCCAGTAACGGGTCCGCATCTGCACGTCCACCGGCAGGCTGGCAGCCAGTAACGAAAGCACGCGGTCGGTATTGTCGAGTCTGAAACTGCCCGTCACTCGCAGGGTTTCAAGTGCCGGCTCCCAGCGCAGCAAGCCAGGGCGGTAGCGGCCAAGCTCGCGCAGGAAATCGCCCAGAGACTGGTTCTGTGCGGTCAGTACATCGTCGCGCCAGCCGGGCAGCAAGGCGTCGAAGGCGCTGACAGGCCCGGCTCCGCCCTGTTTGAGGCTGACCTGCTGTTGTGCATGCAATACCAGCACCGGCCCCTGCAGCGGATAGAGTTGCACCGCGCCGCTGACCACCGACACACGGCAGTCGCTCTGGTTGAGACGTACACAGACTTCACTCTGACTGACCACGACGCGCCCGTAGGGGCCCTCGATGGTCAGCGCTTCCCTGCCCGGCACCTTGAGTGCGATCTCGCCACGCACAAGGGTGACTCGACGTGCACCCAGATCGACATTCACCGCGCTGTCGGTGTTCAGTTGCAAGGTGCTGCCATCGGCCAGGGACAGACGTTTGTGCTCGCCGACGGAGGTTTGCAGGTCGGCACGCCAGACATCCAGCGGCAACTGACGGCCCACCAGCCAGGCGGTAGGGACCAATGCCACAGCGCCCAACGCCCTTTTGAGCGCCGCGCGTCTTGCTTTGTCGGGACGATCCAGAGTAGCCATAGCCAGATTGGCAGGCAGGCCGAAAAAACGCTGCCGCAGCTGTTGCGCTTTTTGCCAGGCGCGCTCATGACTGGCAGAGCTGTCGCGCCAGTGCTGCAGCATGGCGTGATCTTCTTCGCTGGCGCCGCCGGATTCCAGAAGCGCCAACCACTGCGCCGCCCTGCGTACTACCTCGCGTTCTTCGTTAGAAGGTGCCGAGCGAATCACCAATCCACCAGCAGGCAGTGTTCGTAGGCTTGCGCCATATAACGTTTGACGGTGCGTTCGGAAACATCCAGGCGCTCTGCGATTTCCCGATACCCCAGCCCCTCGAGCTGGCTCCAGAGAAACGCCCGGCGCACCACTGCCGAAAGACCGTCGAGCAACTCGTCCAGCGCCTGCAGGGTTTCCAGCAAAAGCCAGCGCTGCTCAGGCGACGGCACGCTGTCTTCAGGCAACTGCGCCAGCGCTTCGAGGTAAGCCTGTTCCAGGCTGCGGCGAGTATAGAAGTTACTGAGCAGGCGCTTGCCCACCGTCAGCAGGTAAGCGCGTGGCTCCTGCATATCGGCGATCTGCTGAGAGCTGGACAGTACACGCAGGAACGTATCCTGACTCAGGTCCGCAGCATCCCATGCATTGCCCATGCGTCTGCGCAACCAGCTTTCCAGCCAGCCATGATGATCGCGGTAAAGGGAATGCAAGGTCTGCTGTGATAGCGTCGCTGCTTCAGTCATGTCAAAAGCCTTGAGCGATGGGTGCGCCAAATGAGACTGATTCTAATTAGTGTTATATCCCGAGTCCACGCTCTTTTTTTCAAAAAGCCCGCCGCCGCTGCGTAAAATCGGGGTCATTGGTCCGCAACGCGTTGATCTGCGCTGTATGCAAGTGATTCACTCGAGCGACAAATAAACGCGATGTGTATCTTTTTCGTACCACTTTCGACGTAAATTTCTTCCGGGAAATCGATCAGTGGTTCGCCCCCGCCAATACGCCAAGTGCCGCACGATCAAGATGTCGCTCGACACGTCCCTCGCGGATCAACAGTGCCCTGTCACACAAATGGGCAACGGTATTCATGTCGTGACTGACCAGAATCATGGTCATGCCCGTGTCGCGACGCAGGGCCTGGAGAAGATTGAGTATTTCCGCCTGAACGGTCATGTCCAGCGCCGAGGTCGGTTCGTCCAGCAACAACAGTGCTGGATTCAATTGCAGCGCACGAACGATGGCAACGCGCTGACGCTGGCCGCCGGACAGTTGATGCGGGTAGCGATCGAGCATGTCACCCGACAGGCCCACCTGTTCCATCGATGCAACCAGATTGGCCTCGTCGAAAGGAAGGCCGTTGATCTGCCGCGGCTCGCGCAGGCTGCGACGGATCCGGTGCAGCGGATGCAATGATGCATAAGGGTCCTGAAACACCATCTGCACCTGCTGACGCAAGGTTCCCGTGAAGGCTTGCTGCGCGTGAAGCGGCTGCCCGAACAGGTTCACATTGCCCTGCCAGTCGCGCTGGAGGCCGGCGAGCACTCGCAACAAAGTCGATTTGCCAGAGCCCGACGCGCCGATCAGGCCAAAGCATTCACCCGGTTCGATTCTCAACTCTGCCATCTGCAGTGCAGTAAAGGCATGCAGGCCGCGTTTGAAACTTACCGTCAGTTCACTGATATCCACCACGCTCATGGCAGCGCCTCCATTAGTTTGCGATCAAGGGTCGCAAGTGCCTGACCATAGGTCAGAGCAGAGGGCTGACAGCGCCATAGCGTCTGCGTGTAGGGGTTACTGGCAGTTGCCAATTCGGCGGCGTTGCATCGGTCGACAATCCGCCCGCGGTACATGACCAGCGCCCGGTCACAATATTTCGCCACCAGAGGCAGATCATGACTGATCAGCAGTAACCCCATGTTGCGTTGTTCGACAAGGCCCAGAATCAACTCCAGAATCTGATCGCGCAGGCCGCTGTCGAGTGCCGAGGTGGGTTCGTCGGCAATCAAAAGGCGCGGATCATTGATCAGCATTGCGGCGAGCATCACCCGCTGCCCCATGCCGCCGGACAGTTCGTGGGGGTAGCTGTCATACAGCGCCAGCGGGTTGGGCAAGCCTACAGCCTCCAGCATGTCGAGTACTTTTTCGCGACGCTCACGGCGTCCCAGCCGGGTATGCAACACCAGCGCCTCTTCAACTTGAGTGCCGACCCTGAGCACCGGGTTGAGCGAATACCTGGGGTCCTGCAACACCAGTGACAGACGAGTACCGCGCAGGCCCTGCCATTGCTTTGCCGTCAGGCTGCGCAGGTCATCGCCTGCCAGGCTCATGTGTTCGGCGGTCACCTGACCGGGGCGTGCGACAAGCCCCAGCAACGCACGCGCGGTGAGTGACTTGCCCGAGCCGGACTCACCCACCAGCGCGACCTTTTCAGTGCCCACAGTGAAATCGATCCCCTTGACCACCTCGATCAGTTCCGGGCCCGAGCCTGGAAAACCGATCCGCAAGCCCTGCACGTTCAACAGCGATTGTTCATGAGTCATGACGAGGATCCAGTACATCGCGCAGACCGTCGCCCAGCAGGTTGAAAGACAGGCTCGTCAGCAATATCGCGATTCCCGGTGCAGCGGCGACCCACCACTGATCAAAGATGACCCGGCTGCCGTCGGCAACCATCGAGCCCCATTCCGCAGTCGGTGGCTCGACACCCAGGCCAAGAAATCCCAGCCCTGCGGCGGCCAGAATGATGCCGCCCAGGTTCAGTGCTACACGCACGATTACCGAAGGCAGGCACAGCGGCAGGACGTGACCGATCAACAGACGCATGCCACGTATGCCCTGCAAGTGAGCTGCGGCCAGATAGTCGCTGTTGCGCAATACACTGGTTTCCGCCCTTGCCTGACGGGCATACGCGGGCCATGCGGTGAGCGACAGTGCCAGTGCCCCGTTGAGCAGGCCCGGCCCCAGAATTGCGACAAACGCCAAGGCCAGCACCAATTGCGGAAAGGCCATGATTATGTCGGTCAGGCGCATCAGGATTCGCTCGGCCCAGCCGCCGTAAAAGCCGGCAGTAACGCCCACCAGCAAACCGATGGGCAAGGTCAGCAGCAATACCAGCGTTACCAGCAGCAAGGTCGGGCGTGTGCCGTAAAGCAGGCGTGTGAACAGATCCCGGCCAAACGCATCGGTGCCCAGCCAGTGGGTGGCAGACGGCGGCAGCAGACGCTCCTGAATATTCTGCGTATTGGGATCAAAACCACTCAACAGCGGCGCCAGCAACGCCACAAGTACCAGCACCCCGATAATCGACGCGCCGATGAGTAATGCGGGTGAGCGACGCCATCCGCTGCGAGCCACTATATTGTCGAACGCTACGGAAACACTCATGACACCCCCCGTGTTCGCGGATCGATCATGCCAGCCAGCACATCGGCGATGCCGTTGACGACCACAAAACAGAGTCCGATAACCAGCGTGCTACCGAGGATCGCTGGTACGTCACCGGCAAACAACGCCGTGGTGAGGTAGCGGCCGATACCCGGCCAGGCGAAGACCGTCTCGGTGAGAATCGAGCCTTCGAGAAGACTGGCGTAAGACAGGGCAACGACGACCACCAGCGTCCCGGCAACGTTCGGCAACACATGGCGCAACAGCACCCGACCACGTCCAGCCCCCTTGGCCAGCGCAGTCACGACGTACTCCTTGCCCATTTCTCCCAGCAGCGCGGAGCGTGTCATGCGGCAAATGCCTGCCATCGAGTAAAACGCCAGGACTAGAACAGGCAAGACCAGATGACTGAAGGCGTTGGCCAGCGCGCCGCTTTCGCCAGAGCGCCAGGTGTCCCACAACATCAATCCACTGCTCAATTCAAGGGTGTACAGGTACGAATCGTCCAGACGGCCTGGCCCGCCAGTCCATTGCAGCCTGGCGTAGAACAGCAGGAGCATCAGCAGACCGAGCCAGAAGATCGGCACCGAATAGCCAATCAGCGAGACCAGCCGCACCAGCCCGTCAACCCAGCCTCCCGGCCGCCACGCTGCCAGCAGGCCCAATGACAGGCCGAGGGTACTGCCCAGCAGAATGGCCAGGGTCGCGAGCTCAAGTGTGGCTGGCAGCGCACGGCTCAAACCTTCCAGCACGGGCTGCCCGGAGGTAATGGAAACCCCAAGATCTCCTTGCCCCAGGTTGTCCAGATATCGACCGAACCGCGCTGGCCAAGGTTGATCAAGGCCCAGATCGGTTCGAACCTGGGCCAGCGACGATTCGCTGGCGTGATCGCCAGCAATTCTTAGCGCCGGATCGACTGGCGATAGAGTGGTCAGCATGAATGTGAAGAACAACAGGCCGATCAGTGTTATCGACAACGACAACAGTCCGCTGGCCGCCACTTTCACTCTGCGTGAAGCCCCTGCTCTCACTTGCTTTTGCTCACCTGATCAAAATACGGCAGCGAAACGGTGATGTTCTGTAACACACCTTGCACGCCGTCATGTACCGCGACCTGGTTCTGACCTTGCAGCGCCACGACAAATGGCGAGCTTTGCTGCACAGTTTTTTGCAGGTCGGTATACAGCGCAACACGTTTTTGCGGGTCACGTTCGGCAGCAGCCGTGCGGGTTTCCTGGCTGAGTTGCGGGATATCCCACTGAGTGCGCCAGGCGATGGTTTTCGGACCGTTGGCGACGTTGTAAGTGAAGGCGCTCGCGTTGGAGTGAGGATCCAGATAATCCATCCCCCAGTAGGTGAAGATCAGCTGAAAGTCCCGGGCGCGCATTTTCGCCAGTAGCTCGCTTTCTACCAGCGGACGCACTGAAATCTCTATGCCGGCTTTGGCAAAACTGGCTTGCAGCGCCTGAGCAATATCCGTGTAGGGAGGTTGATTGAACACATTGAGTTCGATTTTCGTGCCTTCGGCAATACCACCCGCCTTTAAGGCGGCCTTGGCTTTATCGACGTCCAGTTTGAACGGTTTGTCGACCAGCGAGCCGATGACGCCCGCAGGGAGGAATGCCTGGTGGATGCTGTACTGGTTTTTCAACAGATCTTTGGAAATGCCCTGATAATCAACCAGCCAACGAGCAGCTTCCCAGAACGCCGGGTTCTTCAGTGCAGGCGCCTGCGTGCTGCCACTGTTGATGGCCAGGTAATAGATCATTGAGGACGGGAATCGCTGCACACTGACGCCCTTCTGCTTTTCCAGAGCGCTGAACTGGTCTGCGCCCAGATCGAACGCAAGGTCAGCATCGCCCTGCACCACCAACAGACGTCGGGTCGCCGGGTCAGTGACGTTCTTGAGGATTACTGTTTTCAGCTTGGGGGCCTTGATGGCATTAGGATTGGCCTGAAGAACCAGCGCCTCGTGCGGCACGTAGCTGCGCAGCGCATAGGAACCCGTACCGGCTGAATGATTTTTCAGCCAGCCGTTGCCCAGATCAGCGTCTTTCGTATGCTTGCCGACCTCTACCGCGTCGACAATGAAGCCCACTGGCGTCGCAGACAGAATGCTCAACGCAAATGAGCTGCCTACCGCTGCTGGCCAGGAAATCTTCACATGCTGGTCATCCACCCGGGTCAGGAAGCTGTCGACGTTTTCCGCCGTCCAGCCCAACTCACCCAGGATGAAAGCCGGAGATTTGTTCAGTTTGACCACGCGGCTCAGTGAGTAAATGACGTCTTCCGGGCGAACACTGTTGCCCGAGGCAAATCTGGCACCGTCACGCAGTTCGAAAACCAGACTCTTGTCGTCGTCACCCGCCTTCCATCTGGATGCCAGGGCAGGCACCAGGCTGGCCGGGTTCTGCCGGTCTGGCTCAAGCAAGCGCTGATAGATATTGGCCAGGGTATTGGTCGCGGTAATTTCAAAACTTTCGGCGGGGTCTAGGCTAGCAATGTCGTCTATCGAGCGCGCCACCACCAGCGTATCCGGGGGCGTCGCAGCCCAAGCTGAACCGCTGATTGTGATTGCCATAGCCAGAGCTGTCAGACGCCGCATCGTGAATTCCCTTATGAGCTTGAGTTATTGGGGAATGACGATATAGCGCATTTGGTAATATAAAAAAGACTGTTTAGTCATTAACTTAGAACGTTTTTCCGGGTTGAGACGCTCGGGGATAGGGCTGCGTTGCGGTTTGGGGAGTGGTGCGCAATAGGTTGCGCAATCAGCGGTCGCTTTAGATCACTTAAGCGCTTGCGAGCCTCGCTTAGCGGCGCTTTGACGGCGTTGCGCAATATCTTGTAATCGCACGCAGAATCTCGCGCAGGTTTTATTGGATTTTCGACTGAGAAATCACTCTCGAATCACATTTAAAGTTAACCTTTTGATTTATATGAATAAAAAATATTTGGCACTGTTCTTGTTAGCTCTCACGGCATTCAACTAGCCCAACTGTCCGTTTCTGTCTGGGCCTCGACGGTATCGATCACCAACGCCAGAGCAGGGAATTCACACAATGACCAACGGCAGCCTTAGCGCTGGACCATCCTGCGAAATGGACAAACTGATCGTCCAGATCGTGGGTAAGGATCATTCGGAACAGCAGCAGGTTTTGCTGGTCGGCTCTGATGGAAATCGTATCTATCAAGCCAAATCGGAAAGGCTGGTGAACGAGCTGTTCAGCAGCACCCTGAAGGTCTGGGATCACATCGAGGGCACGCACCTTC